>JADKAM010000002.1:310000-327585 GCA_016715365.1 Chitinophagaceae bacterium | reverse complement strand
TAACTGTTTGATTTTTTAATCATGTAAACAGCAATTACCTGATTTTAAGTATTTTAACTGTTATTTTCCATAATTTTCTAAGGAAAAAACCCTATCTTTACTACGTTAATTAATGGTTTTAGTTTTTCGCTATTGACTGAAGTAGCTTTTTTGGGGTCCGATTCAGTTGCATTGTTAACAACTAAGTCATTATTCTTTTTATTTAATTAAAAGTTTTTACAATGAACATTTACGTAGGAAATCGGGTTGGTCAATGACTGATGACGATTTGATGATCTCTTCACTGAGCATGGTACTGTAACAAGTGCTAAAATTTTGAAAGACAAATGAACGGCCATAGCGAAGGTTTCCTGGCTTGGTTGGAAATGGAAGACGATGAAGCCGCTAAAGCTGCAATCGCTGCATTAAACGAAGTTGAAGTTCAGGGTCTGGAAGTTAATCGTTAACGAATCTCAGCCACGTGCTGCGGGGCGATCGTCCAAAACGCAGCTTCGGCGGCGGTGGCGGCGGTGGCTACAAGAAAAGTGGCGGCTACGGCGGCGGTGGAAACCGTGGCGGTGGTGGTGGTTACGGCGGCGGTGGACACCGTGGCGGTGGCGACGGCGTTTACAACAGAGGCGGTTATTGATATTTAATGATACAACCTTATTTCAAAATCCTTTCTTTACCGAAAGGATTTTTATTTACTGATTAATTTAAAATATGCTTAGTAATAACGATATGCTTAAAAACTCAGAGTAGCACTTGCTTTTCGCAATGATGACATTATTGAGATTTTAAAACTGGTTGATTTTGATATTACCAAAGGCCATCTCCTTGCCGTTCTCACTCAGGAGCCCGGGCGATCTGTTCAGAAACGAAGATCATCCGGGATTTGTGGGCGGTGATCAGTTGCTGCTAATTTTTAAATGGCCTTATCATTTATAAAAGAGGCAAACAACCTGATAGTGGAAAAGAAGCATATAGAAAAGAAGATTAAACAGCTTCGCTATTTTTAAATTTTGTTAGCCCAGCTACAATGCTTTGTGAACCTCCATTGAAATCTTTGAGAGATTCATTTATTTCTTTCAGTAGAGGAGATATAATGAATCACTCTTGTCTTTTATCTATATTGATCTTTTATACTACGCTAATTTATTATAAATTACAACCCATAAACTAACTTATGGGCAAAGGAAGATTGGAAGCTTTCAGTGATGGTGTACTGGCGATCATTATTACCATCATGGTTTTGGAAATTAAAGTGCCGCATGGCGGTAATCCAGAAGACCTGAAACCCTTATTACCAATATTCATAAGTTAGTGTCTCAGCTTTATTTACATCGGAATTTACTTGGAACAATCACCACCATTTAATGCATGCCCCAAGTAAGCGGTTCAGTGCTTGCTCAAATATTCATTTACTTTTCTGGTTATCACTGGTGCCTTTTGCAACAGCCTGGATGGGCGAAATCATTTTAGTAAATGGCCGGTAATCTTATATGGATTTATCCTGATGATGGCAGGCGTGTCTTGTTATATACTGGCACTAACGCCTTACAGGTATTCATGGAAAGATTCCTTTACTGGCACAGTAATCCGCAACGACCGGAAAGGCATTGCTTCAATTATACTTTGCATTACCGGCATTGGATGTGGTTTTATCAACCCTGGGGATAGGATTTTCCCCTTTATGTCATAGTGGCAGCTGTTTGGTTTATACCCGACAGAAGGATTGAAAAAGATTGAAAACAATCACAGAGAACAACAGTAATTTATAGCCTGGGTTCTTTTAATTACCCCTGCTTCTAAAAATAGTTTTTATTTTGAACTGTATATGAAAAGCCGCCTCATTAATGATAAGGCGGCTTTTAGTTTTGTAGACCCCGGTTAATTTAATTTAACCAATTTTGTTACACTATGATTTTTTCCCTGGTTTACTTCCACAAAATAAGTTCCACCGGGTAATCTATTAGTCAGTGTAATTAAACCCTGCTTGGTTAGTTTTGTTGAAGCCTGAATCAATTTTCCATTCACATCCATGATCCTGACCATAATGGGTTCATTACTTTAGTTGCTCACCTGTATGTTTAATCACCGAGGTGTTGGGTTGGGGTAAACTTTTACGCAACTACTTCCAGCAACAACCGGGAGTTTCCAGTTCGATTGGCTTTTCATTTATTGCAGGCACAACAATTCCAGATGATGACTTTGCAAATTGTGGCTCAGCAGAACAATCATATTTATTCCAGATGGTTTTCTTTCCTGTGCTTTCGATTTTTTCTGTAATAAACCATCCGGTCATTGTGCCATACCTTGGCCCGCCAATTACTTTTAGTTTACCATTTGGAATCATGACATTCAATGTAATCATGGTATTGTCACCGATACTGTAAAGTTCTCTTCATCTTTCTTATTATCTCCTGTGCAAAAGTTACTTTGGGTCCATTTACATTAATCAGCAGTCTTGGTCAACCGTAACTTTTTCAGAAATCTTCACAGAAGCAGGATTAAAGAAGTAAACATTTGTAGTATTTACGTTCTTTTTCCTTTTCTCAACTAAAATTTGCTGTATATTGATTACGGCAGTAAATGTCAGATAGCCCCTTCTTCAATTATAATCTTACCAAAGTCATTTCCGGTAATAGTTGCTGTTACTCCTTTTTTAACCGTAAGGTTTTTATAATTACCATATAGGTTCCATTTGCATTGGCATTCAAAGAACCAGCACCACCGTACCATTATAGAGCATAAATGGAGGATTAGGGCCGCCTGTAGCAGGAGTATAAAACCGGTTACTACATGTGTGCAGGCAATTGCAGAGAAACTCTTCTGGCCTTAACAAAGAAAGGATTCAGATCTGTATTCTTCTTAAATTCTGCGCTACCATTGGCATCTGTAACACCTACATCACCATTGATATCATTCTCTTCTCCAAATTTGGCGTACGATTTTGCCTATATGATATAACCCGTGCTGTTCTGGTCATCATTTATGGTAATATTAAATGAGCAGGTTGCAAAGTTGCCACATCCATCAGTAGCCTTCGGGTTACTGTTGTAATGCCTGTATTAAATGCGGTACCACTAAGTGTGTTAATTCCGGAACCTGATGTTGCACCACTTAAAGTATAAGATAAGCCAACAGCAGCCGGACAATTATCCGTTACACTTGAAACATTAAATTCTGTACCAACAGCAGTATAAGTACAATATCCATTATTAGTTAACTTGGTTTGGATTTGCTTTGCAGGTTACAACAGGTGCAGTATTATCTGCCACGGTTATGGTTTGTGATGCTGACGTTGAATTACCGCATTGATCTGTTGCCGTCCAGGTTTTTACAATTGTATAATTAGATGGACAGCTACCAGGAGTAGTGGTAGTAGTGTTGGTGATAGAAGTAAAAAGAACATACATCATTTGCTATTACTGTTGGTGCAGATAGAGATACATTTACAGATCCTGCAAGTATAGCTGCCTTCAATGTATTACCATAAACATTTGATACCAACATTAGAGGAATAGTAATGGTTGGGTTAGGGCCCGCAGGTAGTCCCATAGTAAATACATAATCACCAGCAATATTATTGATAAAAATCACCCCCACGGCACCAGCCTGTTGCGCCTTATATGCTTTGTTTACAAAATAACCGGAAGGTGGATTACAACCACTTCTTTCTATAACCGCAATTTTACCAGTAAGGTTATTAGTTATTGTTTCACATGCATCGTATGGATTACCGGCATTATCTAGTACCATTTCAGCATTGGCTGTTAATGATGTTGATGTAACCGGCGCTCAAAATTGCTGTACCTACATTGTATGTGCACGGTTGATTGTTAACACTGTTGTTTATTGTAGTGGTTCAAATGGCAATCGGATCGGTGCATTGCAGTGTTATATTCGCTGGAACTGTCAATGTTGGCGCTGTAGTATCCGATACCGTAATTGTTTGTGATTTGGTTGTTGCATTACCGCACTGGTCAGTGGCTGTCCAGGTATTAACAAGTGTATAGCTTGATGGGCAGCTACCCGGTGTAAAGGTTTGCTGATGTGTTATGCTCGCAAATGAACAGGCATCTTCAGCTATTACAGTTGGTGCAGATAAGGATACATTTACAGGACCGGCCAATAGCTCGGACTTAAGTGTATTGCCATAATCATTCGATACCAGCATTAACGGTATGGTGATTGTTTGGGTTAGGGCCCGCGGCAATCCCATTGTTGCTACCTGGTTGCCGGGCTGGTTGAAAATAAAATCACGCCCACTGCTCCGGCAAGTTGTGCCTTATTGGCTTTGGTAACAAAATAACTCGCTGGAGGTGTACAGCCACTTCTTTCTATAACAGCAATCTTACCTGTAAGATCATTCATTATTGATTCGCAGGCATCGTAAGGATTGCCGGCGCCACCTGTGCCATCATTCACCAAAACTGCATCAGCTGTTAAGGGTGTAGCCGTTAACGGTGCGCCAAAAACTGCTGTACCAACATTATAAGTACCATCTACAAAGTTCGGACTGCTGTTGATGTTCAATGGCATCAATGGCAATGGATCGGTGCATTGCAATGTTATATTCGCTGGTACGGTTAATGTTGGTGGTGTAGTATCAACTACCGTAATTGTTTGTGATTTGGTTGTTGCATTACCCACTGGTCAGTGGCTGTCAGGTATTTACAAGTGTATAGCTTGATGGGCAGCTACCCGGTGTAAAGGTTTGCTGATGTGTTATGCTCGCAAATGAACAGGCATCTTCAGCTATTACAGTTGGTGCAGATAAGGATACATTTACAGGACCGGCCAATAGCTCGGACTTAAGTGTATTGCCATAATCATTCGATACCAACATCAGCGGTATGGTGATTGTTGGGTTGGGGCCCGCAGGTAATCCCATTGTGGCTACCTGGTTGCCCGGCTGGTTGAAAATAAATATCACGCCCACTGCTCCGGCAAGTTGTGCCTTATTGGCTTTGGTAACAAAATAACTCGCTGGAGGTGTGCAGCCACTTCTTTCTATAACAGCAATCTTACCTGTAAGATCATTCATTATTGATTCGCAGGCATCGTAAGGATTGCCGGCGCCACCTGTGCCATCATTCACCAAAACGGCATCAGCTGTTAACGGTGTAGCCGTTAACGGTGCGCCAAAACTGCTGTACCAACATTATAAGTACCATCTATAAAATTAGGACTGCTGTTAATATTCAAAGGCATCAATGGCAATGGATCGGTGCATTGCAGTGTTATATTCGCTGGTACGGTTAATGTTGGTGGTGTAGTATCAACTACCGTAATTGTTTGTGATTTGGTTGTTGCATTACCGCACTGGTCAGTGGCTGTCCAGGTATTAACAAGTGTATAGCTTGATGGGCAGCTACCCGGTGTAAAGGTTTGCTGATGTGTTATGCTCGCAAATGAACAGGCATCTTCAGCTATTACAGTTGGTGCAGATAAGGATACATTTACAGGACCGGCCAATAGCTCGGACTTAAGTGTATTGCCATAATCATTCGATACCAGCATCAGCGGTATGGTGATTGTTGGGTTGGGGCCCGCAGGTAATCCCATTGTGGCTACCTGGTTGCCGGGCTGGTTGAAAATAAAAATCACACCCACAGCTCCGGCAAGTTGTGCCTTATTGGCTTTGGTAACAAAATAACTCGCTGGAGGTGTACAGCCACTTCTTTCTATAACAGCAATCTTACCTGTAAGATCATTCATTATTGATTCGCAGGCATCGTAAGGATTGCCGGCGCCACCTGTGCCATCATTCACCAAAACGGCATCAGCTGTTAAGGGTGTAGCCGTTAACGGTGCGCCAAAAACTGCTGTACCAACATTATAAGTACCATCTATAAAGTTCGGGCTACTGTTAATATTCAAAGGCATCAATGGCAATGGATCGGTGCATTGCAGTGTTATATTCGCTGGTACGGTTAATGTTGGTGGTGTAGTATCAACTACCGTAATTGTTTGCGATTTGGTTGTTGCATTACCACACTGGTCAGTGGCTGTCCAGGTATTAACAAGTGTATAGCTTGATGGGCAGCTACCCGGTGTAAAGGTTTGCTGATGTGTTATGCTCGCAAATGAACAGGCATCTTCAGCTATTACAGTTGGTGCAGATAAGGATACATTTACAGGACCGGCCAATAGCTCGGACTTAAGTGTATTGCCATAATCATTTCGATACCAGCATCAGCGGTATGGTGATTGTTGGGTTGGGGCCTGCAGGTAATCCCATTGTGGCTACCTGGTTGCCCGGCTGGTTGAAAATAAATATCACGCCCACTGCTCCGGCAAGTTGTGCCTTATTGGCTTTGGTAACAAAATAACTCCGCTGGAGGTGTGCAGCCACTTCTTTCTATAACAGCAATCTTACCTGTAACATCATTCATTATTGATTCGCAGGCATCGTAAGGATTGCCGGCGCCACCTGTGCCATCATTCACCAAAACGGCATCAGCTGTTAAGGGTGTAGCCGTTAACGGTGCGCCAAAAACTGCTGTACCAACATTATAAGTACCATCTATAAAATTAGGACTGCTGTTGATGTTCAATGGCATCAATGGCAATGGATCGGTGCATTGCAATGTTATATTCGCTGGAACGGTTAATGTTGGTGGTGTAGTATCAACTACCGTAATTGTTTGTGTGCAGGTTGCCATATTACCACAGGCGTCAGTTGCTTTATAGGTACGTACAATTGTAAACGTGCTTGCACAGGTCTGGCTTGTAACTTCATCTCCCTCCCAGGTAACTGATATAACCGGACAGGTGCCTGAAACTATCACAGACTCAGTATTCGGTTCCGGAATACCAATACTACAATCAAGTGTAACGTTTTCCGGGCAAGTGATGGATGGCGGCTGATTGGTGCCGTTACATGATCCTGGTACCGGCTGAAAACCATTTGCCGTTAAGACATCCGTACCATTAGTCAGGTATGGAATATAAGAAACCGGTGAACCCATTATAGATGCAATAGTTGCCGCATCAGCAGTGCCAAACCAGTTGCAGGTTGCAGGTATTGGTCCGCCTGTATAAGACTGTGGATCAAGAAAAACGGTGTTGCTTGGACTGTACCCCGTAAAACTATTTTCAAAAATACTCACATTAGTATTAGGGCCAACAACCGGAGTCATCCGTATAGCATGAACTACACCATTACTTCCATCAAATTTATTATTGAAAACAGACAAGCCATTTACTCCGCCGAATATCCTTAAGTCTGCCGAAGTCGCAAATGTTGAATTCTTTATTTCATTGTTTGAAAAAAGCGATGACACGACATTGTAAAATGTTACAGCCCTTAAATTCCCGTCAAACAAGTTGTTTGTCATGGTAATGCTTTCTGCTCTTGTACCGGCAGTTGTCATTTCAAAATCAATACCTACCCCTCCTGTATGATTGGTAAACTTATTATCATTAATAAATACGTTAGAAACTGATCCTCCCGAAATATCACTATCAGCATAAATAGCTTCTCTGAAAATAGGGCCCGGTGTATTATTTGCATCATACCAGTTGCAATTAATATTTACCTGCGCCGGAAAAGAACCTGCGTTGGAAAGCCCGGTACCTAATGTATTATTCCTGATAATATTATTGAGCAATTGAGTACCGGTATTTGGCGGTACCATATACACTGCAAAGCCAAAGCCGGGTGCAAGGGCCGCATTTGCACCGTCCTGATCTTGTATAGTAAAGCCATCAATAGTTACATTGCTGGCATTAACGCCGATGCCATTCGGGCAACTGATAACCGTCTCAGCACCAGTTCTGGACAATGCGCAATTACCCCATTGAGCACCACGCAGCTTAAGCGATTTGTTTATGTCCGGATTTTCGTTGTAAATTCCTGCAGGCACCTGAATTACATCACCCGCCGATGCCGCAGCTATTGCCGCAGTTATAGTAGCATAGCTGCCAGTGCCATTAACGGTAATTTGCGCTTTGGAAACAGCTGAGAACAGGCATAACATTACAATTAACTGTCCGGTAATTTTTTTAAAAGTTGACAAGGGCATATTTCTCATAAACATAATTTTTATAGTCAAATAGTATTGGTATGATTGGTTTAAAAGCTAAATATACTGCTGTTGCTGAAGAGCTGAAATCCTGTAAAACAGGGATTTCTTATACTTCTGTATCAGCAACAATGAAATTTAATTACGATTAAACAAGCAAGCCCGACGAAAATGGTGTCACACATTTAATTAACCTAATTAAACCTGTTTTTATGGGGGAATTGGTTTTGAGAATTGGATAACAGTTTTAGTAACGGATATCGAGAAATGTTTGGCAAATAACTAAAAAATAAAATAAAATTGCAACCTTTTGGCAATATTTTTTTAATAACAAGAAACAATACTGAAACGAAGAGGGAAGTTCGTTCCCTAACATCGTAATTTTACCTTTATTTTAAATTTTAATTCACTTTTTTGGGAGGAAGATCAAACGCAACAGCTTCGTGTTCAAAATGGCCTTTATGGCTTCCATCGCAAAATGGTTTGTTTTGCGATAAGCCGCAACGGCAGATAGAAATTATTTCTCTGCCCTGTAGATTATAAACGCCGCCATTTTTATCAACGATTTCAAAATCGCCTTCTACTTTTATTGATCCGTTACTGTTTACTGTAATTTTTGTTTTTGACATTTTGCGTATATTTTTCTAAAATTAACTACTTAAAGGCAAACTACGATGAGAAACAAAAATGATTTCATTTAGTTCATGTTGGTAGCTTAAATCTTTTGATTCATGACCAATTACAACTCCCATTCCCAAACCGTTCTGTAACTACCGAATTCCTCAACATACTTTAAAAATGAAATAAAGAAAGCATCATTACCAAGCGTTGCGCTATCTCCTATTACATACAATTGTTCCCTGGCCCTGGTGAGTGCCACATTCATCCGGCGGTAGTCTTTTAGAAAACCGATAATGCCATCGTCATTGCTTCTTACCAGAGACAAAATAATGGTATGCTGCTCTTGTCCCTGGAAACTATCAATGGTACTGATACGCATTTGCCTTGGTAACAAATCCTTCGCTGCAGCAACTTGCCCGGCATAAGGCGAAATAAATGCGGTTTGCTCCGTAATTATATTTTCTGTTTCGATGATTTTATTAACGATCCGAAGTTCTCCGTCATTTTTAAGACTGGCTCCATCCTGCCCATGCTCTTCATTAAATCCACTGCCTGCTGTATCTATAAAAGTAAGATGCTGCGCTGTACTTAGTAGTTTTTCATCTGTCATCAGCTTTCCGCCATAAAAATATTGACTGCTAAAACCAGCAATAGGCTGTCGCATGCGGTATTGTGTATTTAGCAAGAAGATCGGGTTCATTGTTTTTGCAGCAGTTTCTAAAATAGAAGTATTGAAACCAAGTTGTGCAGCCTCGTTACTTAATACAGTGGGTGGCAATTGCAAATGATCACCGGCCAAAATATATTTTTGCGCCAGCGGAAATACACACCAGGCAAGCGGCTCAATACACTGGCCGGCTTCATCCATTACCAGGCAATTGAATTTCAAATGCCGCAGGTCTGCATCGTACAAACCAATGGGCGTGCCCAGTATTACATTGGCCTGTTCAAATAATTTTTCTTCATTGTAAGCCTGCAGTTTTTTTATTTGCAGGCGAATATCTTTCACTTCTTTAAATAATAAATTGCGCTGCTCTCTTTCTTCTCTGCCAAAACTGCGTTTGTACTTTAAAGCCATCTTCCTGAATTCCTCAGCCCGTATTTTTAACTGCTTGATCTCTTTTTGCTCACGGCTGTTTGCTAATTTGCCTTCGGGTGTATGTGCAAATACAAGCGAATCGGTTTTGCTGCTGTTACCAACCCGTAAAACCGCCACTCCCTTTTCAATTAATCCTTTTGCAATATTATCAACTGCTGTGTTGCTGGGTGCTGTTACTATAATTTTTTCACCCTGTTCTGTCAATTGTAAAATACCTTCAATCAATGTGGTGGTTTTACCGGTTCCCGGCGGGCCGTGAATGATCAGCATTTCATTATTGGCAACCATTGCTTTTACAGCCGCCTGCTGGCTTGGGTTTAAATTTTTATTTGTAAAGACGATGGATTGTTCTTCTTCATCAACTTCTCTTTTTATAATGGGTGCTGTTCCATGTATCTCCTCAAACAACCTATACAGTTCTTTATTTGCTTCCAGGTTGTTAAGCGTTGTTTTCATGACAGACGTGGTACGCTGATCAGGAGCCAACTTAATTCCCACATTTTTATCTTCAATCCAATCGGGAAAATCCGGTGCAAACAAGCGAAATTCTCCGCTCCTTCCATCTAAATTCAGCAGCATACCTTTAACCGGTTCCTCACCGGTACAAAAACATTCAATGGCAGCTCCATCTTTAAATAAATTTATTTCAACCGGGTAACTAAGTTTAAAACTTATTTCTGGGTAGTCTGCGTAGCCAAAATTTTTACGGGTAACAGTAATCGGGTACAGTGCCAAACCTTCTGCCTTTAAAGCTTTCAGACTGTGCTGCTGGTCTAAGCTATATCGTTGCACCTGTTCCCGCTCTTCTAAATTGATACAAGCCAATAAATTTTTAATATGCAGATCTGTTACAGCCATTATCTAAAATTAGGAGTATTAGGGAAAACAATCAGCGTGGGGGAAATCCAGATTTTCTGGAAAGCAGAAAAAAAATCTGTGCCATTCTGCTAAATCGGCGTCATCTGTTTTCCAATTTTTACATCGAAGATGTGATACCTCACTCTTTAAAATTCTTCTTCAATTCCATAAGCTTTGCCTGGAAAGGATTACTCGGTATTTTCTTTTCTTCAACCGGCAATTCCTTTTTAAATGCTTTCTTAACTGCTTCCTGTCTTGCCACACCACTTTCCTTTAAACTCAATGCAATTCTTTTACGGGGAATATCAACTTCCACCACCGTAACCATTACTTTTTGTCCAAGCTTCACTACTTCATTTGGATCACTTATGTAACGGTTCGCCATTTGCGACACATGTATCATCCCATCCTGCTTTACGCCCACATCGGCAAAAGCACCAAAGTTGGTGATGTTAGTAATGATGGCAGGTATTTTCATGCCAGGTTTCAGATCAGCCATGCTGTTTACGCCATCTGCAAATCTAAACTCTTCAATAGCTGCACGTGGATCACGGCCCGGCTTTTCAAGTTCTTTTAAAATATCTGCAATCGTAAATTCGCCGATGGTTTCAGTAACAAAATCCTTTGCTTTTAATTGCTTTCTTATTTCTGCATTTTTAATTAATTCCGGAACTGTGCTGTTTACTTTGGCAGCCATGGATTCCACCAGATGGTAACTCTCGGGATGTACCGCCGAATTATCCAAAGGATTTACCGCATCCTGAATTCTTAAAAATCCTGCACTCTGTTCAAAAGCCTTTGCACCTAGCAGCGGTACTTTTTTTATTTCGTCGCGGCTTTTAAAACTGCCATGTTTTGCACGGTATTCAACAATATTTTTTGCAACATTAGCACTTAGCCCACTCACATAAGTCAGCAAATGTTTACTCGCTGCATTTACATCTACGCCTACAAAATTCACACAGCTCTCTACAACTTTGTCCAGTGATTCTTTTAACCGGTTTTGATTTACATCATGCTGATACTGCCCCACGCCAATACTTTTCGCATCAATCTTCACCAGCTCACTCAACGGATCAAGCAATCTTCTGCCGATGCTTATAGATCCACGTACCGTAACATCTTCATCCGGAAATTCTTCCCTTGCCACTTCGCTGGCCGAGTAAATAGAAGCGCCGTTTTCATTCACCATAAAAAGAGATACCGGCTTACCAAAATCAATAGCCCGCAGCAATTGATCTGTTTCCTTACTCGCCGTACCATTACCATAACCAATCGCCTCAATACTATATTCAGCAACCAAATCTTTTATAGTTCTGATGGCACCGTTCCAATCATTTTGCGGCGCATGGGGATAAATGGTATTGTACTTTAAAAACCCGCCGTATTCATCCAGGCAAACAACTTTGCAGCCCGACTTAAATCCCGGATCAAGCGCCATCACACGCTTATGTCCTAGCGGCGAAGCCAGTAAAAGCTGGCGAAGATTTTCTGCAAACACCCTGATGGCTTCTTCATCAGCTTTTATTTTACTGGCCATCCTGAACTCTGTTTCAATTGAAGGCTGCAGCAGCCTAACATAAGAATCATCAATGGCAAAAGCAACCTGCCTGGCAGCTAGTCCAGATGATTTTATAAAAATATTTTTAACTGCCTCCTGTGCTGTTTCCTTATCAACATTAATATCCATTAAAAGAAATCCCTCTTTTTCGCCACGGCGTATCGCCAGGATGCGGTGCGATGGACTTTGCGCCAAGGGCTCTTTAAACTCAAAATAGTCACGGTATTTTTGGGCATCTTCATCATCTTTTTTGCTCGTCAATATCTTTGATGAAAGTGCCGCTCCTTCAGTAAATAATTTACGCACAATATTTCTTGCCTGCTCATTTTCTGCGATCCACTCCGCCATAATATCCCTTGCCCCCTGCAATGCTTCTTCAATATCTTTTACATTTTCTGTAATAAACTTCGCTGCTTCTGCTTCCGGGTTTTCATGCCCCTGCCCAAACAAAATTGTAGCAAGCGGCTCCAACCCTTTTTCTATAGCAACGCTGGCCTTTGTTTTACGCTTTGGTTTAAAGGGCAGGTAAATATCTTCCAGTACCGTAGCGCTGGTACAATCTTCAATACGCTTTTTTAATTCAGGCGTTAGTTTACCGGCTTCTTCAATTGTTTTTAAAACAGTCTCCTTCCGCTTCTCCAGGTCGTTAAAATATTTTATCTGATCTATCACATTCGCAATAACCACTTCATCCAGGTTACCTGTTGCTTCTTTCCGGTAACGGGCAATAAAAGGAATGGTAGAACCTTCTGTATGTAATTGATAAATACTGTTTATCTGCCTTACTTGTAAGTTCAATTCAGCAGCAATATGTTGGGTGTATTTTATATCCATCTTAAAAAATTATAGGGCAGCAAATGTATCATTACACAGTCTTAAAAAAAACTTTCTTTTTAAGATTTAATATTTACAGTTAGCAAAAGCAACTTACTCTTTTAAAAACAATTCAACTGTTGCATTCTTTCTGAAGTTACTTGACAGACGGACTTCGTATCTCCTCGATTTTGTGGTAACGATCATAAGCGCAGTGCAAGGTGGTATTGTACCAAGGTTTTCCGCAATAAGGCGTAAGTGTACAATCGGATTCACATTTTTATTCAGGCTTACATAAAATGTAATTGGCTTTGCCGTAATAAGCTTTTTAGAAATACGCTGCACTCCTTCTTCATATACAGAAACAGAGTCGCCATCTATTTCTCCATTATCATATACATCTACTCTTATAGAATCTTTATCTGCAGAAGCTATTTCTAATAGTGACTGAACATCAGTTTCCCTTTGTTTAAGTATGGCCGGCATTACTGCAGGCGCTGTCTTTATTACAGGTATGTTTTTTTCTACAGGTGCAGTTGGGCTGGTAACTACAGTAGTTGTTTGCCTTTTTGCTACGGGCAGTTGTGGGTTTGGTTTGGTCCTAATTACTGGTTTTGTAACTAAAGGCGGCTTTTTAGCTGCAATGGTTTCTACCTTAATTTCAGCCTTCTCTTTTTTAAGCCATACTTTTACATCATCTGTACAGTATTTTTTATTCGACATCCATATACCATCCAGCATATCTGTATTTCCTTTCCCTGACAATTTCATAAGGTATGTACCCAGGCAATTTCCATAAATACCAAGATCTACCGAGATAGTTACTGTTTCTCTAAATACCAGCAAGGAATCCTGTTTAAGATAACGGCCAGATATTTTATAATGTTCGTACTTATCGCCTTCATAATAAAGATGGCTCAGGCCTGTAAATAAAGAGTCTTTAAAATCAAATATTTCCACAACCAGTTTTGGCTGCCCCAAATCGGTGGCGTAGCTTAAAAATTTTCCTTCCCAGGTACCGCTAATATTTTTTTGAGAAAAAGAGATTTTGCAAACAGGCAAACTAAATAATAATATTATAAGGTATTTGGCACGCATTAAAAGTTATTACCAATATTTTAATGGCATAAGATACAGCAATTTTTAAATTGAAAGAAACTGTCCTGCATACATTAACTGTTCGCAAAGTCTTAAACGCAAAAAATAGGGTAGCCGAAAGAGTGAAACAACCAAGTCCTGATAGCGAAGCGTATCGGGATATCTACAAGAAGGGGCATAAAAAAAAACCTTCGATAAATCGAAGGATTTTAAAAGAATATGGCAGCTACCGGATTTTAACCTGAGCTTGTCAAAGAGCTCCCGCATTGTTGTACAGTACTACTCGTCCGCCAGCTGGCTGATTACCTTCTCTGTTTGGTATGGCAAGAGGTAGCTTTAATATTTTATAGAATATAGTAACTCTGACTAATAGGTAAAATAAAAAGCCCTCCAGAATAAACTGGAAGGCTTTTTTAAAAGAATATGGCAGCTACCGGATTTTATCCTGAGCTTGTCGAAGGGCTCCCGCATTGTTGTACAGTACTACTCGTCCGCCAGCTGGCTGATTACCTTCTCTGTTTGGTATGGCAAGAGGTAGCTTTAATATTTTATAGAATATAGTAACTCTGGCTATTAGGTAAAATAAAAAAGCCCTCCAGAATAAACTGGAAGGCTTTTTTAAAAGAATATGGCAGCTACCTACTCTCCCGCATTGTTGTGCAGTACCATCGGCCATGAGGGGCTTAACTTCTCTGTTCGGTATGGGAAGAGGTGAACACCCTCGGCAAAACCACCATAAGGCGTTTTGTCGGGACTAACTAAAAGTTAGGTGACAATAATAAGGTGACATATTGGAATAAGAAGTAAAGTAGAGTAAAAAATATAATTATTCTTCCTAAGAAAAATAAAAAAATAAAGCTTACGGGCAATTAGTACTACTCGGCTTTGATGTTACCACCTTTATACCTATAGCCTATCAACGTCATAGTCTCTGACGACCCTTAAAAGTAAACTCATCTTGAGGTAGGTTTCACGCTTAGATGCTTTCAGCGTTTATCCTGTCCGTTCGTAGCTACTCTGCATTGCACCTGGCGGCACAACAGATACACCAGCGGAACGTACGACTCGGTCCTCTCGTACTAAAGTCATATCCTCTCAATTTACTAGCGCCCATCACAGATAGGGACCGAACTGTCTTGCGACGTTCTGAACCCAGTTCACGTGCCACTTTAATCGGCGAACAGCCGAACCCTTGGGACCTTCTCCAGCCCCAGGATGTGACGAACCGACATCGAGGTGCCAAACCTCCCCGTCGATATGAGCTCTTGGGGAGATCAGCCTGTTATCCCCAGAGTACCTTTTATCCTTTGAGCGACGGCCCTTCCATACAGAACCGCCGGATCACTTTAGCCGACTTTCGTCCCTGCTCGACATGTATGTCTCACAGTCAAGCTCCCTTATACTAATACGCTCTATGTACGATTACCAACCGTACTGAAGGAACCTTTGCAAGCCTCCGTTACACTTTAGGAGGCGACCACCCCAGTCAAACTACCCACCATGCACTGTTTCCCGTTAGGGATTAGATTCTAAATGTTTAAAGGTTGGTATTTCAACGACGACTCCATGATGCCTAGCGACACCACTTCAAAGTCTCCCAACTATCCTACACATCAAAAATTCAAAATCAATGCAAAGTTGTAGTGAAGGTTCATGGGGTCTTTCCGTCCCGTGACGGGTAACCGGCATCTTCACCGATACTACAATTTCACCGGGCTCTTGGAGGAGACAGTGTTCAACTCATTAGACCATTCGTGCAGGTCGGAACTTACCCGACAAGGAATTTCGCTACCTTAGGACCGTTATAGTTACGGCCGCCGTTTACTGGGGCTTCAGTCAGAAGCTTTGGCTTGCGCCGAACATCCTTCCTTAACCTTCCAGCACCGGGCAGGTATCAGGCTCTATACGTCATCTTTCGATTTTGCAGGGCCCTGTGTTTTTGCTAAACAGTTGGTTGAACCATTTTACTGAGACCGACCGAAATCGGTACGCTTTATCCCGAAGTTACAGCGTTAATTTGCCTAGTTCCTTCTCCACGGCTCACCCGAGCGCCTTAGAATATTCATCCCACCCACCTGTGTCGGTTTGCGGTACGGGCTGCTTTAAACATAACTTAGAGGTTTTTCTCGGAGGTCTGATTACAGTCACTATCAGCGCTGCCGAAGCTTTGCTGTACTATCAGGTTCGACAAGTCGTGCGGATTTGCCTACACAACCTATATCTACACCCTTTAACGATCTATTCCGTAAGATCGCGGACTTTTCACTACCCCGTCACCCCATCGAATCTAAAGCAGGTGTCGTAATATTAAACGACTTGCCATCAGCTACCCCTTTCGGGTTCGCCTAAGGACCCGACTAACCCTGATCTGATTAACATTGATCAGGAAACCTTGGGTTTTCGGCGTTAAAGTTTTTCACTTTAATTATCGTTACTTATGCCTACATTTTCTTTTGAAATCGCTCCAGCATGCATCGCCAGTCACCTTCGCAGCAGATTTCAATGCTCCCCTACCGATATACTACGTAGTAGCAATCTTAGAACTTCGGTTCATGGTTTGATGCCCGATTATTTTCCGTGCAGGATCTCTCGACCAGTGAGCTGTTACGCACTCTTTAAATGAGTGGCTGCTTCCAAGCCAACATCCTGGCTGTTATAGAAATCCCACCTCGTTTGATCAACTTAACCATGTATTTGGGACCTTAGTTGCTAATCTGGGTTATTTCCCTCTCGGCCACGGACCTTATCGCCCGCAGCCTCACTCCCGGAGATATTTAGTACCATTCGGAGTTTGTCAGGGTTTGGTAGGCGGTGAAGCCCCCTAGCCCAATCAGTAGCTCTACCTCTACTAAACGTCTATAATCCGAGGCTGTTCCTAAAAACATTTCGGGGAGAACGAGCTATCTCTCAGTTTGATTGGCCTTTCACCCCTATCCACAGGTCATCCCAAAACTTTTCAACGTTTACGCGTTCGGTCCTCCAGTGTGTGTTACCACACCTTCAACCTGCCCATGGATAGATCACAAAGTTTCGCGTCTACCCCCACTGACTAATCGCCCTATTTGGACTTGCTTTCGCTACGGCTCCGTTACTAAAGAGCTTAACCTCGCCAGTGAGGAGTAACTCGTAGGCTCATTATGCAAAAGGCACGCCGTCACAGCTTGCGCTGCTCCGACCGCTTGTAGGCGTACGGTTTCAGGTACTATTTCACTCCCCTGTTTGGGGTACTTTTCACCTTTCCCTTACGGTACTGGTTCACTATCGGTGTCTGAGGAGTATTTAGCCTTACCGGATGGTGCCGGCAGATTCAGGCAGGATTTCTCCGGTCCCGCCTTACTCAGGGTACCGCTCGTCCCTGATAATTTGTACTTACGGGGCTATCACCCGCTATGGCCCAACTTTCCAGAAGGTTCAGTTTGATATCAGTTTCTAAATGCGGCCCTACAACCCCACGGCAGCACGCCGCCATGGTTTGGGCTATTCCCGTTTCGCTCGCCACTACTCAGGGAATCACTATTGTTTT
>JADKAM010000002.1:0-305000 GCA_016715365.1 Chitinophagaceae bacterium | reverse complement strand
TGATATGCAGGGATACTTACAGGGACCGGGCAATCCTGCAAAAGACCTGGTACGTTTTCATTATGCAGATAAAGAAGATGTTTTTGATGGTGTGAGTTATAACAAAGGCGGACGCATTTTACATATGCTACGTAATTATGTAGGTGATGATGCTTTCTTTAAATCTCTGAACAATTATTTAACCACCAATAAATTTAAAGCGGGTGAAGCGGGTTTATTACGCCTGGCTTTTGAGGAAGTTACCGGCAAGGATATGAACTGGTACTGGAACCAATGGTACTATGGCAGCGGCCACCCAATTGTAAAGATTGATTACAATTATGAAACACCGGGCAAAGCAATGGTGATCATTGAGCAAACTCAAAAGACCGATAAAGTTTTTCGTTTGCCTTTAGCTATTGATGTTTACAACGGTGCCAATAAAAAAAGATACCATGTGTGGGTTGAGAATAAAATAGATACATTCAGCTTTAATTATTCTCAAAAACCTGATCTGATAAATGTGGATGCCGATAAAGTTATGCTTTGGATTAAAACTGATAACAAGACTGCCGAGAATTATGTACACCAAAGTAAATACGCAACCCAATATTTAGACAGGAAAGAAGCGCTTGATTTTTTTGCCAAAAAGGGAATGCCTGAACTGGCAAATGGCTTAACCGATAAGTTTGCGCCATTAAGAAGAAGTACAATCACCAAACTGGAAGCTTCTAAAATTGCAGAAGATGCCAAAGTAATTGAGGAAATTGAAAAAATTGCCAACACCGAAAAAGACAGAAGAACAAAAGCTGCAGCTATTGCTTACCTGGCCAAAACCAGCAATGCCAAATACAAAGCATTGTACGAAAAGAATATTGACGACAGCAGCTATTCTGTTGCCGGTGCGGCTTTGGAAGGACTGATTGGTTTAGAACCAGCCAGGGCCTACGAGCTTGCAAAAAAATACAGCAAGGATGCCAAAGGAGCCCTGGGGGATATAGTAAATGAAACGATTATTAAGGAAGGTACCGAAGCTGATTTTGACTTTATTACAAAACGTTTTGATGATATGCCTTTAAGCCAGGAAAAATTAGGAGCTGTGGCAACTTATGCAGGCTATCTTGAGAAAGTGAAAAACATTGCTAACGTTAAAAAAGGAATTGATGCAATCATCAAATTCCGTAATGCAGTGCCTGAGCAATTCAGAAGTTTTGTTGACCCGATGATTTTGGGCGGATTGAATAAAGTAGGAAAAGCAAAAGGAAAAGAAATTGAAGATTATATCAGTAATGGAATGAAATAAGAGAAATCCCACCAAATAAAAAATGCCTCCGGTTGGAGGCATTTTTTATTTATGTTAATTTTTTTTATTACCAGCTTCCGCTTGAACCACCCCCACCAAAACTACCACCGCCAAAACCACCAAAACCGCCACCACCCGAACTTCCTCCACCACCGCTCCAGCCTCCGCCACTTCCGCCACTGTTTAGCATACTGCCAATTGTCCAGGCAGCAAAACCACGCCTGCTCATAAATGAGCCACCACCTCCCTTACCACCAGAAACAGCCAAAAAGATAACGATCATTACAATAATAAAAATTATCCTGCCTATTCCACCACTACCCTTTTTTCGTTTATTATAATTTTCCGGAGCTTTGTACTCGCCCTTTACTGCCTGTATGATGGCATCTGTACCTTCTTCAATACCGCGGTAATAATCTTCACCTTTAAAATTGGGGCGAATGATATCATCGATTATCTGTTTGGCAGTTAAATCCGGCAATGCGCCTTCAAGCCCATAACCAGTTGCAATATTTAGTTTGCGGTCGTTTTTTGCAATAAATAGAACAATGCCATTATTATATTGCTTTGCCGCCTACACCCCATGCCCGGCCAAGGTCAATATTAAAATCAGCAATATCATTTCCATTTAATGTTGGAACGATAACAGCAGCTATTTGTGTAGATGTTGAATCGTCAAATGCAACCAGTTTGTTTTCCAGGGCCTGTGCCTGGTCAGGTGTTAAAGTGCCGGTAAAATCAATTACAAGTTTAGTTGGTTTCTCCTTCAGTAATTTATCAAGATCAAAAGATTCCTGGGAGAAAGCCAATACACTTAACAGCAGTAAAGCAATTATGGAGAAGAATTTTTTCATGTTTATAAAACAGGTACTGCTTTTTTTGATTTAGCTGCCAAAAACAATTTCATCAGGCAATTCATTTTTATCTTCATTTGCTATGTAAGGAAATTTCTCTTTTAAAGTCTGCCCTATCTGTGCAATACATTGTTCAATACCATTGCTGATATTTTCCTTTGTAAATTGAGACAGCATGCTCTTAACAGCATTGTCCCAATATTCCTTTCCTGCTTTTTGGTAAATACCTTCATCGGCAAATAAAGCCAATTCATGATGATCCATGGCAATGTAAAGCAACACTGCATTGCGGTGCTCTGTTTCCTGCATTTTTAATTTAAAGAAAATTTCAGCAGCCCTGTCAATGGCATCCATGAACGCATTTTTACTTTCTATGTAAATCCTTATTTCGCCGCTGGTTTCCTTTTCAGCCAAACGAATAGCCTGCACGATCTGCTCTTTGTCTTTTGCAGAAAAAAATTCTCTCTTTTTAAAAAATGAAAATAGGCCCATTAAAATTTTATTTCTATTGATTTATCAGCTCCAGCATCAGACTGGAAGCCTTTCTTCTCAGAAAAACCAAAAACCTGCTAAGTTTGTTGGAAATGATGGAACTATTGTAATTATTTATTGCTTCATTAAAATCTTTCCTGGCCACTTTAATTCTTCTTTCCGTGCCTTCCAGCTGCGTTTGCAATCCTGAATAAGCTGCTGTGCCCTTTAAGGTTGGATACTTTTCTATCCTGATAATTAAGTTATTGGTTGCAGATGCCAATTCATCCTGGGCAGCAGCCTGCTTCGTAAAATCATCTGCAGAAACATTGTTGCTGCTGATATTTACAGATGCAGCTTTGCTTCTGGCTTCGGAATTTGTGCTGTATATTCGGAAACGCCCTTGCGCCCGCCCCTTCCTTTCCCGGGGAAAAACCCCGCAGCCCGAACAAACCGGTTGTTTCTTTACCGGTATCATAATTAGAATTTAACCTCCGGTGCTTTTTCAGCTCCTGCATCTGCTTTAAATCCTTCTTTAGCGCTAAAACCAAACATACCACCCAAAATATTCATGGGGAAAGATCTTACCCTGGTATTATATACATTGATGGCATCATTAAAAATCTTCCTTGAATTTTTAATGTTGTTTTCGATCCTTCCAGTGTCCCTGTAACTGTGTAAAGTTTTGCGTTGCTTTCAGATCAGGATAGTTTTCAACTACAGCGAGTAAACGGCTTAATGCCCCGCTCATCTGGCTTTGTGCCGCCTGGAATTTAGCAATGTTTTCCGGTGTTAACTGATCGGCAGTAAAGTTAACCGATGTAGCCTTTGATCTTGCCTCAACCAGTTTGGTTAGAGTTTCCTGCTCAAAATTGGCAGCACCTTTTACCGTGTTAACCAGGTTACCAACAAGGTCAGATCTGTTCTGATACTCTGTTTGCACATTGTTCCATGCCTTTTTTACATTTTCATCCTGCTTTACAAGGCCGTTATATCCACTGCAGCCCCAAAAAACAAGAATAACAAGTATTCCGAGTACTACTAATAATCCTGTACGTTTCATAATTTTTGTTTTAATGTTAAGAGTTTAAAAATAATATTTTCTGCGAATATTTTATATTAATTACTTCTTTAAATAAAAGTAACCTAAAAAAACTGTTAATCCTTGATGGCAGCAATACCCGGCAAAACCTTTCCCTCAAAATATTCGAGCATGGCGCCGCCACCGGTGCTTACATAACTCACTTTATCTGCCAGGTGAAACTTATTGACTGCTGCCACACTGTCGCCGCCGCCAACTAAGCTGAAAGCTCCATTTGAGGTAGCATCAGCTACCGACAAGGCCACTGCTTTTGTTCCTCCCTGAAATTTTTCCATTTCAAAAACACCCATGGGGCCGTTCCATAAAATGGTTTTTGATTTGCCAATTATTTCGTTGAAAATACCAACTGCCTTAGGACCAATATCCAACCCCATCCAGCCATCCGGAATGGCATCGCTTGGGCGAACTTCTGTATTTGCATCGGCCGCAAACTTATCAGCAATTACAGAATCTTCGGGCAAATGAATGCTTACATTTTTTTGTTTGGCTTTTTCTAAAATATCCAAAGCGGTTTGTAAACGGTCGTCTTCGCAAAGCGAAGAGCCAATTTTGCCGCCCCGGGCTTTTAAGAAAGTGTACGCCATACCACCGCCAATGATAATATCTGTTGCTCTTTCCAATAAATTTTCGATGATGAGAATTTTATCCGAAACCTTGGCCCCGCCAATGATGGCGCAGAAAGGTTTTTCAGCTTCATGCAACACTTTCTCTGCACTTAATACTTCGGCGTTCATCAGCAAACCAAACATCCTTTTTTCTGCAGGAAAAAATTTTGCGATCACAGCAGTTGAAGCATGTGCCCTGTGTGCAGTACCAAATGCATCGTTGATATACACATCGCCCAGCTTGCTTAATTTTTCAGCAAAAGCTTCATCCCCTTTTTCTTCTTCTTTATGAAAACGAAGATTTTCCAACAACAAAACCTCACCGGGCCTTAACATAGAAGCTGTAAGCCCAGCCTGTGAACCTACACAATCATCTGCAAAAAATACCCGGGTGCTCCCATCTCCAATAGCAGGGTTCGTATGCCCTACATTCAGTAATTTATAAAGCGGATTTATCAGGTGCTTTAATGAGTATTTATCTGTAGGGCCATCTTTTGGGCGGCCCAGGTGACTCATTAATATTACGCTGCCCCCATCTGCCAAAACTTTTTTAATGGTGGGGATGGTAGCCGTCATACGGGTATCATCGGTGATGTTAAACTGCTCATCTAATGGAACATTAAAATCAACACGGATAAGGGCTTTGTGGCCGGCAAAATTGAAGTCTGAAAATTTACTCATGATCAACTGATTATTTAAAATAAAAACGCAGAGAAAAAGAGAACCAGAGTTTACGCTGACTATCTCTGCGAAATCTCCATTAACTCACTTTCTCTGCGGTTAAAAAGTTTTATTCAAGATCCCGTTTTCCTTATGAAGGTAGACGATTGGAACGACAACTTATTTTATCAACCCTGCAAAATGATGCACTGTACGCACCAACTGGCTTACATAGCTCATTTCATTATCGTACCAGCTTACAGTTTTCACCATTTGCTTATCGCCCATGGTCATTACCTTGGTTTGGGTTGCATCAAACAAAGAACCAAAACTGATACCAATAACATCGGTACTTACAATTTCGTCTTCATTATATCCAAAGCTTTCATTGCTGGCGGCTTTCATAGCAGCATTAATTTCTTCTACAGTAACTGTTTTTTCTAAAATAGAATACAGTTCGGTAACAGAACCTGTAATTACAGGCACCCTTTGAGCGCCACCATCTAATTTGCCTTTTAATTCAGGTAAAACCAGTCCGATTGCTTTGGCAGCACCGGTGCTGTTAGGTACAATGTTGGCAGCTGCGGCTCTTGCCCTGCGTAAATCACCCTTTGGATGCGGCGCATCCAATGTATTCTGATCGTTTGTATAAGCATGTATGGTACTCATGATACCGGTTACAATTCCAAAACTATCATTGAGTGTTTTGGCCATTGGCGCCAAACAGTTGGTAGTGCAACTTGCGCAACTGATCACCGTTTCGCTGCCATCTAAAATAGCATGGTTAACATTAAATACCACGGTTTTCAGATCGCCGGTTGCAGGAGCAGAAATAACCACTCTTTTTGCGCCGGCTGTTAAATGAGCTTCGGCTTTTGCCTTATCGGTAAAGAAACCGGTACACTCAATCACCACATCCACATCGTGGCTGCCCCATGGAATTTGAGCCGGATCTTTTTGTGCATAAACTTTCACTTCATCGCCATTAACTACAATGGCATTGTCGGTTGATTTTACATCCTGGCCAAAACGGCCCTGGGCACTGTCGTACTTTAATAAATGTGCCAGCACAGCCGGGCTGGTTAAATCATTGATGGCAACTACATCAATACCTTTCATATCGTATATCTGACGATAAACCAGGCGGCCGATACGACCGAACCCGTTAATTGCAACTTTTACTGTACTCATTTGAATTATAAATTATAAATTATGAATTGCGAATTTGCGCTGCAAAAGTACATTTTGTAACACATATAATGAGGGAATATTTACAAACGATTTAAATTATTTGGTTGAAAAACTGCCGAACGTTATCTTTGCCGTCCTTTAACAGGAAATGCCGCGTTGGTCAAGGGGTTAAGACGCCTCCCTTTCACGGAGGAATCACGGGTTCGAATCCCGTACGTGGTACTACAGAAGAGCCTTTCAGCAATGAAAGGCTCTTTTTATTTGGGGCTGTAAGCTTTAGGAATTCTATTTGACTTTTGTTCCGGCTATCCGTTACAAGCTTCACTGTGTTACGCTTTTCACTTCTATCCGGCAGCCATTGAGCGATATTACTTTTTTTCAACTTTTATCAAATTGTAAGAAACAATTATTCAAAACGTCCCCGTCACAGACAGGGACGAGTGGAGTAATATAACTATTTCTTTGCCTCTTCCTTCCTGTAAGTATAAACCCGCTTTGTAATTTTTGTTGCCTTGCCTTTGTCATCCCATTCGGTACGCTGGGTCCAGTTACCCTTGTCATCATGCGTATCGTAAGTATATTTTGTAACCTTGGTTGTGGTAGTATCTTTGGTACTGGTTGTATTGGAGAATTCTATTTGCTCGCCTTTATCATTATACCTGGCAGCGCTGGTAGATTTTACTTTACCCACACTGTCTTTGGTAGTAAATCCCATGAACAGGCTTTTTTCATATTTACCCTGTCCTTCCTGCCTGAAAACACTGTCTTTATCATATTCTTTCCAGCTGAGAACCTGCCCAAATTCATTTTGAGTAATATCGGTATAATATACATCCGGTTTACCAGTAGAATCGGTTGTTTGGGCTTTTGTATACTGGCCCTTATCATCAACAGTAACTTTCATAGAGCCGGAAGGTTTGCCGTCTTTTGTGTCGGTAGCTCCTGTCCACAATCCATTTTCATGCCTTGTAAAAACAGATTCGCTCTTCACAGTTCCTTTACTGTCTTTAGAGGTAAATTTAACAGCATTGCCGTTTGCATCATACTGGGTAACATCAATACAACAGGAATCCATGGCACCTATTTTTCCGGTACTGTCAACCTGGAAAGGAGTATCCTCAATTGATTCAATATCTCCTTTAAGCAGGTCATTGGCCAGGTCGCTGTACTTTACTTTGCTGTCGGCCGATTTGTCGCCAGAATTGTTACAGGACGCCAATAAAAACAGCCCTGCCATCATAAATACGATTTTTTTCATTTTTGTTTGGTTTAGAAATTAATAAATAATGGGGCAGTATTAAATGGAATTCATTTGGGGAGACAGCTGACAAAGTACAGTTTATTTATTGCAGATGCAAATCGAATTTATGTTGAACAGGTTAGTGGTCCGAAATTCGGCTTATATTAGAGAACCAATGCTCCAATACTACTTTTAGGGTATTGCAGAGAGGAAAGAAGAGCAGTAGATTTATACCGTATTCAATCTTCTTTATTCACCCCAAATTTTATACAATGAAAACATTTTTAAAAGGCTTTAGCAAACCACTAATTGTATTTGCAATGCCCACCATACTGTTATTTGTTGCATGTAACAACAACAATAAAGACAAAAATGCCCCGTTAAAACCGGCAGCGGAACAAACAAAAACAGCTACTGCAAAACCTGCACAAACAGAAAACACATTACTCACCATTGCCATGATGACTGAAGACAGGGATGGCAAAAAAGCTGAACTGCGGTTTTACGAACGGGAAGCCATTTACAGCATTGATAAAAGCAACAAAGCATACACAGATAATATAGGCATGCTTACTGAAGCGATTAAAGCCAATGTACCTGTACGATTTACGCTGAATGCAACAACCGGGGCACTAACAAATATCACCAGGGCTACCGATAAGGAAATAAGAGCTTACAATACCGGAACCGGCATTAACAGCCCGGAGTTGAAAATAAAAGGAGTTGCACCGGTAAGGATTGATGTTACAAAAATTGACACCGCCGTTTTTAACCAGGTTGATTATCAAATCAGGTTTCCCGTATTTAAATTATGTACCAATGTGGTACCGGACTATGCTACCCTGGTAAATATATTTAATTACTGTGCCAGCCAGGGATGTAATAATCCGCCGCCATATACCATTACCAACTGCATACCTTTTCAATATGTACGGGATGGATGCTATGCAAGGGCACATAAAATGCGCCAGATGATCAGTAAGAAATATGGTTACTGTGTAGAAAAGGTTTTTAGCTTTGCAGAAGGCTACCCAAACAAACTGGCTGTAAAAGCAAATATGTGGGGCGGCTGCTGTGTAGAATGGTGGTACCATGTGGTACCTTTATTAAGGTTACATGTAAAACGGGGATCATTTACATACCAGATTTGTTATGTGATTGATCCGGGAATGTTTACAACCCCGGTAAAACTTTCTACCTGGTTGCAGGCACAAAAAAATACAAGCTGTAATCCCAATGCAAACGTAACTTCATATAGCATACAGCCAGGATCGGCTTACTGGCCAATGGGCAGCAGTGCCAGTTTTGGAACCGACCCTAATTATGTAAACACTGAGCAAACACTGATTGGTTATAAAAATTCGATTACCTGTAATTAAATATGCTTAAAAAAATATTATACTGTATTCAATTAAAGCAGGGTTGTAAAAAATACAGCCCTGCTTTATTGTTTATATTTATGATGATTTCAATGTTGAGTATGGCTAATGCAAAACCACAGATTATTTTACCCGATACCATACCACCACAAATACTAACGGTGGCAAATATTGTTGCGCCGCCGGTTAACAGGGATTATTATGAAGTTACTTTTTTTCAATCGGCCCGGTTTTATAAACTGATGCGTACAAATAAAAACTGTAAGACCGCTTTACTGTTGCTGAAGCAATCAAAGAAAACCAATAAGCCTGTATTGATAATACTTACCGAAAAGTATGGGGATGTTATTGAGGAGGTTAAAAAAAAATAAATTGATTGGCTGATATCTAACGAAACTGTGAATAAAATTTACCAGCCCCTTCCCTCCAGCAACGCCAGTACAAAATCCTTTTTTCGTTGCGATACGGGAACAGTATAACCACCTTCCAGTATTAACGTGCCGCTATCAGTTTTCCGGTCATACACTTTTATTTTATTAGGATTAACCAGACAGGAATGGTGTGTGCGGAAGAAACTGGCAGGCTCTAACAGTTCTTCATAATAACGGAGATTACGTGATACCAAAATGGGTTCGCTGTTAACAATATAAAATTTTGTGTAAGAGCCTTCAGCTTCGCAGTACAAAATATCATTCATCTTTAAGAAGTAGGTTTTATCAATATCCTTTATTACAATTTGCCGGCCGGATTCGTTTTTTCCTGCAACCTGTTGCATTAAAACAGCCAGTTGCTTTTGCATGGTTTGGCTGTTAATATTTTCTTTTGCCCGTTGCAGGCTGTTGTTTAATTCAATAGGGTCAATGGGTTTTAATAAATAATCAATAGCACTAAATTTAAAAGCCTGAACGGCATATTCGTTATGTGCAGTAGTAAATATTAATTGAAAAGTAACTTCCGGAATCTGTCTCAGCAAATCAAAACCGGTTCCGTCATTCATCTCTACATCAAGCAAAACAATATCAGGCTTAAAAGAATTAATTTTCTCCAATCCGCTTACCACTCCATCTGCTTCTTCAATTATATGCTGGCCACTGCCACAGGTTATTACCAGTTCTTTCAATACAAGCCTTATTTCCTTTTCGTTATCTACCAGTAATATCTTCATAATAATCAGGTATTGGTTTGGTTTTTATACAATAAAGGCAAATGGATTTTTACAATTACACCATTACCTGTAGAATTATTCTCAGTAAACTGTGCATTGTCAATACTAAATCCGGCCTTTGTTTTTAATTTAATGTTCAGCAAATATATTCTGTCTTTTATTATCTGGCTGGCACGGCTGATGTGTTCGTTATTTTCTTTGGCAGTTGTGTTTAATCCTTTTCCATTATCTGTTATCTGTATAAGCAGTTCTTTATTATCCTTTGCAAAATGTACAGCTATTTTCCCGGCATAATCAACACCCACAAATCCATGCTCAATACTGTTTTCTACAAAAGGCTGAATAATCATGGCCGGAATCTGAAGTTCATCTATCTCCAGCTCTTTATCAGCCACCACTTCATAGCTGAATGTTTGTGGAAAACGGATCTTCTGTACTTCAAGGTATTCGTTTAAAAAATCTATTTCCTGCTCAATAGTTACATATTCTTTGTAAGTACTCTCCAGCGTTTCACGCATAATATTGCTGAATTTAGAAAGATTGCTGGCCATCGCCTGCCCGTCATTATCCCGCAGTGCAAATTTTTGCAGCGTTGTTAATGCATTAAAAAAGAAATGCGGGTTCATTCTGGCCCTGTTGAGGCGCTGTTCTGTTTCCAGAATATTTTTTTTATGTTTTAAAGATTGCTGGCGCAGAAAAAAAGCAATGGCTGCCACACCCAGCAAACCGGCAAGCGCAAGTAACAAATAAATACTTTTTTGCTGGGCCAGTTCTTTGATCGTCTTTTCATTTTTTGATTTTTGATACTTTTGCTCCAGTTCATTTATTTTTTCGAGCCTTTGCTGCTGAAAAACGCTGTCTTTTAATTTAGTGTAAAGTTTTAATGTTGAGATTGTTCTGGGTAAATTTCCAGCGGCTTCAAAGAGTTTGGCAGCTTGTGCGTAAAGTACTAAAGTAGCAGGTGTTCTTCCTTCAAACTTTTCGGCATAATAAATACTTGTATCAACCCATTTCTGAGCTTCATTAAACTCTTTCAAATCCTGGTAATCAAGCGCCTTGCTCAGGTATAAGGCAGATGGGTTATTGGGAGTCTTTACTTTTTTACTAAAATAAATTGCTGAGTCACTGTAGAGTATTGCTTTTCTGTAATCTTCCTTACTGGCGGCATATGATTCAAAAACCCTGAAACATCTTATGATTTCAACATAATCATTTCGTTTAAATGCCGCACTTTGGGCTTTTTTTGCGTACATCACCGCACTATCCATCAATGTTCTTCTTCCTGTAGTAGAATATTTTTGCTCGTATTCAAATGCCAGCCAGCTGTAATTGACTGCAAAAGAATAATCTTCATCTAAGTTTAAAATTATTTTTTCTGCTCTTTTTACATAGTCCCAGTTTTTTTCATGTTGATTTTGTCTTGTGTTAAGAAATACGATGAAAGTTATAGCTTTAAACTCTTTCTTTTTATCATTATTAGCTTCCGCAGTTTCTAATGCTTTAAAAGCGTACTTGGAAAGTCCTTCATAGTCCTGGCTAAGTTTATAATAATTTGAGTAATTTAAATAGCTATACGTTATTAGTTCCTTTTTGCAGGAAAGTGAATTGATTAATTTTTCCTGCTTTTGAATTATTTCTAATGCTATATCAAATTTTTTCTTTGGAAGCAAATAATTAATTTCAATATTATACGCAATTACCAGACAATTTTTATCATTACTCTGGTATAGCTTACTTATGATTTGATATATAGAAGCCGAATCGTAATTGCTGCGCAACTCATCAACTTGCTGCTGTGTAATCTGGTTGCAATTGCAATTATTTTGTGCTTGTAAAATATTATTGCCGCAAAATAGTAATAAAAGAAGCGATAGAATTTTTTGCATATATAGTTAAGGTTAAATGCTTACTAAAGCTGGTACTTTTCCACCAGACATCATACTCAGGCTACAATTAGCACAATGTAATGCTTGTAAGATAAGAAATGCATCACATTCATTTTCAAATTCTTCGTTTAATTGCAATACAAAGTCATGCGATTCTTTTTTCCAATTAACTGTTGGCACTATAGTCAGTAATTCATCTCCATCTGCATTAAACAATGAGAACCTTAATTTCCAATTTGCTGATTTTTTAAACGTATATTTCTTACCCTTATAAAATTTTCGGACAGACATTATACCACCGGCTTCTACTTTAATTTTAGTCATCATTTTTTCTGGTACCGCATCATCAAAAACAGTAACCCAAACGCCTGTAGCTATTAATTGTAACCTAAACTTATCTGTTAACACCACTACCCCTTTACTAAAACAACTGTTTTCATACTCAATACAACCAATATGTATTTCAGCTGAATTTTTTAATTCAAATCTTTTTTTATTAACTGTACAAATGGTCATTTTCAATAGTGTTAAATGTTTGGCTAAGCTAATTACCAATTTTTTATTCTGCCTCTTCATTTGCCTGGTTATATGTATCGTTATATAAACGATTGCCCTGGTTTTATAAGTGATTTTATTGATCACTTATTTTATTTTCTGCAGTTGTAAAACAACTGCCATCATATATCAAATGAGGTTTTTGTAAAAAAGTTAGTTAAGTAGTTTTGGTTTACAAAAATTATATTATGAAATCAATTTTATTAATTGTAGTTAGCTTTTGTATCTCAACTACATTATTTGCACAGGATGCCAATTATACCGGCCCCGCAAAAACCTATGTAACCGGCTTTTACAAACAGGCCGAGGAAGCAAAAAAAAGCATTGAAACTCAAAAATTTGTTGCTGCCCAAACAAAAGTTGACCAAATGGACCGGGCCATTACAAGTATCAAAAGTAAAGATGCTTCTTACAACACGGCTTCAATGGAAGTAGAATTAAAAAAAATAAAAGAACAACTTGAGGCAGCAAAAAATACAAGGCAAAGTGAATTAGGTGCCGGACAGAATGCGACGAGAAATCGTATAAAAATAAAACAACTTTTAAATGAGCTTTTTGATTTTGCTGTTTTCTCTGTTCGTTTTGCAGAAACTGCACAGGCTACAATTGATACCTATAAAGCAAAAACACAGGAATTTTTGGATATGAAAGACGCATTTGCTGCTTATAAATCTGATGAGAAAGAGAAAGAAGAATTAAAACGGTTTATTGATAAGATGAAACTATCACATACCCGGAATTTTGATACTTTTTTAGAAAGAGTGCAAAATATTTTATCTCAATCTACAGGCGAAAAAGGGGGCAATTGGGAAATTGCTTATTATGAACTGCAGGGAGAACAGGCGCATTGGGATGCAGCAGTAAAAGTATTTCCCGAAGAACCGGAATTTGACAAAGCTTATCAAAAAATTACTGCAGCAGTAAATAAATACGGAAACATTGATAATATTTATGCAAAAACACAAGTGAATAAAGTTGAAAAAATAAAAAACACTAAACTTCCGCCTGCAACAGTAAAAGACGCTTCTCTTGAAAAAATATTAATAAACGGATTCAACAGCAAATATGGTTCTGTTTATAAAGGCACTGCTTTAAAAGCGGTACTGACACAGGATGGCTGGACAATAGAAAGAAACAGTCTTACTGGTATTGTTACCGGCCGCAACCGCACAGGAAAAATAGCTTACAAAGGAACAGATGGTAAATGCTATTTACTTTCTAACAATATTTTTATTTACCAGGCCTTTATTGGCAACTCATTTAGCAATACAGAAGTAATTTATAACGGACTTGGCGGCGAAGAAATGCTTTGTGAAAATGTAAAATAAATTTTAACCCTTAAAAAATAAAAAAAATGAAAATTAATTTATTCGCTGTTTTATCAGCAATGCTTTTTGTAACATCTTGCAAAAAAGATGATGCCGTAACACCTGCACCAAGCACTGTAGTAAGTTTTACAAAAACAACTGTCACAGGCAGCCAGTTTGCCCCCTTGTTTGAACACCAATCTGTAGTTTTTAACAGTAAGCTTTGGGTTATTGGTGGAAGAAAAACAAATACGGTTTATTCAAACGAAATCTGGTCAGGCACAGATGGCAGTTCCTGGTCGCAAACATCAACTGTTGGGCCTGTGTTTAGCACAAGGTCGGGCCACCAGGTTGTAGTTTTTAATAATAAACTTTGGGTTATTGGTGGCTTGGATAATGGTTCCGCTTTAAATGATATCTGGAACAGTACAGATGGCACCACCTGGACACAGGTAACTGCCAATGCGGCTTTTGGTATCCGGTCATTGCATGAAGTAATAGTGTTTAATAATAAAATGTGGCTGATAGGCGGTGATGGTATTGGAGGAACAAAAAACGATATCTGGTCAAGCGCCGATGGCATAACATGGGCACAGGAAACAGTTGTGGGTACTCAGTTTAGCCCAAGAGCCGGCCACCAGGTTGTTATATTCAACAGCAAATTGTATGTTATTGGCGGATACACAGCTACAGGATTTAAAAATGATGTATGGTCAAGTGCCGATGGAAAAAACTGGGTAGAAGAAACCACTACAGGCTCAAAATTTGTACCATTATACTCACACCAGGCAATAGTACACAATAATACTTTGTATGTAATTGGCGGAATAATTGGTTTTGTTACTACCGATGAAATATGGAGCAGCGCTAATGGTAAAGACTGGACAAAACAAACAGCCGCTGCTTTTGGTACAAGAGGTGGCCATCAGGCAATACTATTCAACAATAAAATTTGTGTTACAGGCGGGTTTGATGCAGCATCTGTTGTTAAAAACGATGTGTGGTTCACTAATTAATAATCTGTATGTTATCAGCTACCTGAAATTGATGCTAAAAGTAAAAGAGCCATTCAAAATCTGAATGGCTTTTTTACTAAATGGTTTATAGTGATTGCCTATCTATTCCCCTTAGCAATAAAACACCAAAATACACTTTGAAAGTATGAGGCCTGACTTTTTCAGCGTATTGCAACCAGATAAATTTTAGCAATAAAAGCAACAGCAGCTTCTGCAATGCAATAATAAATAAATGGCAAACAGGGTAAAATATTCATTGTCGCCAATCATATCAAACCTGCCTGCCATTTATTGATAAAGATTACACTCCAGCGGTTGAATAAAGCAGTGTAAACACCTGCGCAATTATAATAAAAGATAAGATGGCAAATAATTTATTCATTGCTTTTTTTTGCAGGATTATAAAACCAAATACCCACGCAGGCAAAAGCAATAACATAAGGTATACGTTTCGTGAATTTGACGCCCATTTTTTCTTCCAGTAACGTTATCAATAATGCTCCAACAATTACGATCGCAAGAATGATTAACCCTTTTTTTAGTTTTCCCTCCCTGGGCCAGATAGCTTTTTTATCCATGATATTGTTTAATAAATATTTTTTAGTTCCTCATTAAACTATTTTTTCAAATTCATCCGCATCAGTGCCAGCATAATATCGCAGCCTTTTTTATCTTTTAAAGCAGCTACCATTCTTTTGGCAGCTTCCTGGTCGCTGCTTGCAGCCGTTTTATATTTTTTATCCAGCTCTTTCAGGCAGTTGTTGATGGGCGAGCCTTCTTTAGCAGTTCCCATCAGGGCCGCAGTTACTTTTTGTGCAGTTTCCGGATCAAGCTTTTGTATTTCGGCCCCAAAAGTTTCCTGAGGCTTTTCTGCAGCAGCAGCTTTTTCAAAAACCACCATGGCTTCTTTAGGCATTGAATCTTTAAGCATGTTAAAACAGCCACACATATCTGTGGCAATTTCTGCATCGGACCCGCCTGATTTGCATGACCCCATAAATAGTGCTGCTGCAATTACAATAAACAAAGATGTTCTTTTCATATTAACTGTGTTTTGGTTTGGTTTAAAATTATTTTACTTTATCGCAGCCTATTTCACGCTTGCCGCCATAGCTGTTATATTTTGCTGTGCCTTCGTAATTACCGCCGCCGGTATAATCCTGCCGGAAGGTGAATTCCTGGGTAAAGCAGGTGCCATCGGCATTTTTACAGGTACCCACAACACTAATATAACGATATAAAATGACACCGGTAAGCTCATTCTTTTTTATTGTCCAGGCAGATGAAGTTATGATGGCTTTGTTGAATTTTTCGTTCCATCCGGGGAGTTTCTGCATAGTAGCCAACATTTGATTTTCCAATGCAGGGTTACTCATGCCGGCCTTAGGCAACTGGCGGCTTGCCATAAGCTCGTTGTGCAGTTTTGTTGCCAGTGCTTTTATTGCTGCAGAGCCGCTGCCAAGGTCTAACGAAAATTTACTTTTTACATCTTTAATTTTGCTGGTAGGAAAAATTAACTCACAGGTAATTTCATGACTGATATCGCCACTTCTTGCCAGTTCATCCATTAAATAAGAGAGGGTCCAGTTTTCTTCAGCAAGATAGGGCGCATAATTATCTTTAAGCCATTGTGCATCTGGCAGTAATGCAAACTGAATGTACGATTTACCCTGCACTGCAACCGGCAGTTCAATATAAGACAGATCGCCTCCCCAGATAGCAGTGGCGCCATCCACTCTTATCCTCACCCGTAAATCGCTATTTCCATTCATAGCATCTTTGGCATTGATGCCGAGATAGGCAGTACCATAAATATAGTCGCCGGTTTTAAAATCGGTTTTAATGGAAGCAGTCATTTCAGATTCTTTACCAACTACCAACGGCTTGGTGCTCCACACAATGGTATTTAAATGTTGTTTATGAAAATCGCTGGTGAAAAATTTGGCTGCTTCGCCGGCGGCACTACCTAACAGTTTATTTACTTCATCCAGCTTTTGTTTAAAAGGTGCATTGTTGGGAGAGAGTATCAGTATGGCCTCACATTCATATTTTACATTTTCCAATAAGCTTATTTTCTTTTGTGGATCAGAGACATTTCTGCTGTCAGTCATTGGCTTAACCACATTCCACTTCAGCCGGTCGGCACGTACCAGGTAATTATCATAGTCAGCAAGCATTGCTTCTATTAAGCCAATGTAACTTTTTGGGTCAATTTCGCCTGCAGTTTTCTTTCTTTCCTGGTATTCTGCAAAGTTCAATTCACTCACCCTGTCATAATAAGTTTTGCCGGTTACACCTGGTTCAATATCACGACCTGTGGAATAAACAGATACCATTTTTGCCCATAACTTTTTATAATAGAGCTTTTCTTCGTCGCCTTTTGCATCAGCATTTTTTTTATCCCCTTGTTCTTTTTCGGCTTTTTCTTTCCAGGGTTTTACGGCAGCTTCCATTTCTGTGGTATTGTAAGCCTTATCCGTTTCTTTAACCGACTTGATGGCCCTTTCTGCATTACTTATGGTAGATGGAGTTCCGGTACCTGCTTTTAATTTTTCAATCTGGTTCCAGAAAGATTTTACATAAACTTTAGCCGGGCCCGTGTAACCGGGGTCTTGTGCTGTTGCATTTATCAAAATAAAAAAACAACAAAAAGTGATGATACATTTTTTCATATGATTCAGGTTTTGATTTAACTGCTTTTACTGAGAGTTTTTTAAAATCTGAAAATGGCTTACCTCTTTCAGGCAAGCCATTGTTCAGGTTCAATTGTTCGTATGCTAGTTTTGGAATCCCATTTTTAAGGCTGAGTATGGCTTACCTTTTACAGGTAAGCCACCATCAGTTTCATTATTCTTTTATTAGTTTCAGCATTTCAGTTTTACCACTTCTGTCTGTCAGGCGTAAGAGGTAAATACCTGCAGGCATTAATGTAATATCAAGTTGTAAAATTTTTGCTGAAACCACCTTGGCACTTTTAACAGCATGTCCATTTGTACTGAATATATCATAATGTACGGGACTGAACCCGCCGTTAAAAGACAAATTGTATATACCGGTTGATGGGTTAGGACCAACAGTAATACCGGAGTTGATCGCTACATCTTCGGTTGGGGCTTTCACTTCAGATACAGTTATTGGATTTACTCCAAAACCCTGGAAAGCAGTGGTAGTAAGATTTACCTGGTAATCCTCGGCTTCGCCAACAAAACCCTGTAAGCATGGTGCCGGAGCCCCATCAGTGTTCTTACGCATAACCACCCGCATACCGGTAAAACCGGGTGTGGCTGTTGCCGGAATATTGAAAGCGAAATTAAATATGCCGGCAGTATTTATTAAAGCAGCTCCAAATACCCTTTCGCCAACTTCATAGCCTCCGTTTCGGTTAAAATCAATATACACATTGTAATTATTACTGGCTGCAGCACCAGCAAACCCGGCACTTATCTGCCCTGCATTGGCAGTAGAACCAATTACCAGGTTAGTACTTAATCCTGTATTTATATAACCGCCTGCATCGGCACCCGAAACACGGTTGATGGTACCAACTTTAAACAGATCGATCCACTGTGCTGTATTATTTGCACTGGTTACACAGTTTAATGTGGTGAATGAAATAACCGGAGAATAAGCAGTGAATGTAGAGCCGCATTTGGTACTTATCTTAACCTGGTAAACAGTATTCATAGCCAGGTTGCTTACCGTGTATAGGTTTGCGTTAATGTTTGAAACTGTTGTCCAGCTGGTTGCAGCTGCTGTTTTGTATTGCAACCTGTATGAACTTGCACCACCAACTGCATTCCATTCTATTAATGCATTTGTATTGGTAATATAGTTTGCTGTTAAGCCGGTTGGTACTGCGCATGAACCTGTAGATGTTGTGAATTGAGCTGTTGCATAACTGCCTGCATTGAGGCTGCAGTTCGTCATTACTCTCCAATCGTATAATGTTGAAGCAGTTAAACCGGTAATTGTGCGGCTTGTTGAAGTTGTATTAACAGCCGTTGACCAGGTGCTGCTGCTTGCTGCTTTGTATTGCACACTATAACTTACTGCACCACTTACAGCAGCCCAGTTTACAGTTGCCTGTGTAGCTGCAATAGCGGTAGTGCTTAATGCTGTTGGTGTATTACAAGGAGGTGTAAGCGTTGTAAACTGAGCGCTCACAAAACTGCTTGCATTTGCATTACAGTTTGTCATCACCTGCCAGTCGTACAAGGTGGAGGCACTAAGACCTGTAATTGCAAGACTTGCTGTACCGGTATTGATAGATGACGACCAGGTGCTGCTGCCTGCAGGTTTGTACTGCACACTGTAATTTACTGCACCGCTAACGGCGGCCCAGCTTACAGTAGCCTGCGATGCTGTGATGCCCGAGCTGGTTAAAGCTGTTGGCGCATTACATGGAGCAGCAAGTGTTGTAAACACATCAAACACTTCAACACTGTTTATATTAGTGCAAAGTTTTTTTACACGCCATTGGTATTGTGTGCCGGAAAATAAACCTGAAACATTAATGGTACTGGCATTGGTATTTCCAATGCTTGTCCATGCATTATTGGTATTAGCCAACCGGTAGGCTATTGAAAAAGTTGTGTTGGCATTATTTACCGCAGCAGGCACCCAGTTTAAAGTAGCACCTGTTGTTGTAATATTTGTTGCGGATAAACTACCCGGTGCTGAGCATGGCACAGTAAATACGTAAGTAGCACTGGGCAAACTGTAACTGGTACCACAGTTTGCTCTTACTCGAAACTGGAAATTACCCCCCTGCATCAGATTGGCAAATGAATACGAGTGTGTTGTGGTAATATCATCAAACAATCCAAAATTGCCACCTGCCCAATCCAGTTCAAAAATATAATCAATGACACCGGGTACCGAATCCCAGGTAAAGGTTGACACGTTATTGTTGTAAGAGAAAGCAAGGTTTATTGGTGCATCACAAGGCGTAAGTGTGGTGGTAAACTGAAACTGATAATAACCACTGCCGCCAAAGTTGCAATTTGTTTTTATTCTGCAATCATATGTGGTTGGACTTGTAAGGCCGGTTATTGTAAAACCTGTTGCTGTTGTGTTACCAGCCAGGGTCCAAACATTATCTGCGGGCAATTTATACTCAACATCATAACTGAGTGCATACAATGCAGGGTTCCAGTCTAACAAAGCTGTGCTTGCTGTAGTTATAAAAGTCATTCCGCCGGGTGCATTGCAAATGGGACCTGCTGTTGTAAACTGTGCATTCGTGTATAAGGGATTGCAGCTTGATCTTACCCTGAAATCGTAAGATGTAGAATGTGTTAATCCGCCGATGTTTAAACTATCTGTTGTAACTGTTATTACAGAAGACCAGAAAGAAGAAGCAGTTTCTTTGTATTGAACATTGTAATACAGGGCACCAGGTTCTGCTGTCCATTTTAATGTAGCGCTTATATCAAGTACTGATGCTGTTGTTAAACCAGCTGTTGCATTACAGGTTGGTGCATATAAACCAACAGCGGTCCATGCATTGGCTGTTTGTATTGCTTCGGGACTGCCAACACCATATAAATCTTCGGCTGCCTGAATACCAAATACCCTGGCGTCGTAGTATTGTGAAGTGGGAACCAGGTAAACCGTATTTAACCTGTATGCAATTGCTGCCGCTTTTGCCATACCAATGCCGGTAACATTAAAAGAAACGCTGTGATCGTTAACGCCACTGCCGCCAACAGTTAATAAATAAAACCAGTGATTTAATACGCCGCTGTTGTAATGTACACCGCCGTTATCGCCGGCTCCGCTGTACCAAAAAGTACCCTGGTATGTATCAGGCTGGTTATAGGTATTTGGATTACTCATGCTGCGGATTGTAAAAAAATCGCCACCGATTAGCCAGTCGTTATTAGTTGGCCTTGCATAGGCTTCAATGGCTGTACCAAAAATATCACTGAAGCCTTCATTCATGGCTCCGCTTTCGTATGAGTATACCAAGGCAGAAGTAAACTCGGTGATACCATGTGTTATTTCGTGCCCGCAAATATCAAGTGTAGTTAATGGCTTATTGCCATGGGCACCATCGCCATCTCCGTAAGTCATCCTGTCTCCATCCCAATAAGCATTGAAAAAGCCCGTGCTGTAATGCACATAGCTGTTAAGTTCCATTCCCAGATTATCGATACTATTGCGGTTAAAAGTTGTAAAGAAATAATCGTAAGTTTTTTCTGTTCCCCAATGTGCATCCGTTGCATATTCATCCTGTGCAACATTTACATTGTTCCAGTTATTATCGGCATCTGTAAAATCAACTGCAGCAAAATAGTTTGTGCCGGTTTGCATGTTGTAGGTGTTGATGCCATTCCCTCTTCCGGTTTCTCTTAACCGGTAAGCGGCACCAGTGTAATCTGTTGTAATATTTTGTGTTCCGCTGTAACCTGTTTGTGCTGTACCTGGTGCATTGGTTTCATGAATCACTTCACGCTTACCTAAAATTTTTCCGTTAACAGCATCTACAAAAACCAATTGGCGGCTAACAGGCTCCTGCGCATAAATATCAAATTTGTAAGCAAGGCGCATTGCTGCCGGCATCACATCGCTTTCGCCGCTATAGTAAACCAGCCTGGCTTTTGGAAAAAAACTTGCGGCAGATTTTTTTTGTTCTCTTTTTAAAAAAGCTTCTTCCCCGGGTATTTGCCATTTGTATTTTTTTGCACCAACTTCCTGTAAGGCTTTACTTAATGCAATTGCTTCGGTCATAGAAGCAGCGGCCTTTAAACTGGCCGGAAAATTCTTTATCCATTTTCCATTCTGGCTTTTTATTTTTCCGTTGGCAACATGCACCACCATGATGGCATTTTCTACTGCAATACCATTCAGGGTTTGCTGGCAGCGGTAATGTTCTGTACCATCAGCATCTTTGGTAATGTTTTTAATAATGCCATTTGTAATTGCTGCCGGTTTTCCATCAGCATCAACAATAGCTATATTGGATTTGCTGAAAGCCGGAGCTGCCTTATCGTATTTTATAAAAGCAGGCCACATACCGGGATTGCCTTTTTGTATTTGCTGTGCTTTTGAAAGCTGCGAAAACAACATAAAGGCAGAAATAAGTGTAAGGGTAAATAATTTTTTCATTTGCTTGGTTTAAAAGTTTTCAAAAAAAGTTCAGGCTTTGAGCGGACATTAAAAACATACTGAATAAAGGCTAAAAGTTCTACCCTAAACAAATGTATACATTGATTTAACCTGCAAATGCTGCAATTAGCCAAGTGATGGTTTGGGTGAGTGAAGTGACCCTCTCCGCCCCCTGAAGGGGGTACTTTGGAGCCTTTTAAAGCAGATAGAATTTAAAATTGGAACACAAAAATTATTGTGCCAAAGGAGGTGCCAAATATTGATCAACTATCTGATATGGAGAATAATTTGAGAAACTCTTCCTTTTTTTCCCTGGAAACTTCCAGTATAGCGCCGTCTTTCATTACCACTTCGCCACCCTTGCCTTTATTGTATTTTGCAATGCAGTTCAGGTTGATGATGTATGACCGGTGTATTCTGAAAAAATTATTTTCAAGCAAAATAGATTCAAATTCTTTTAACGTTTTGCTTACAACCAGGTTTTTTCCGTCGGCAAAATGAAACCTGGTGTAGTTGGATTCGCTTTTGCAATAAGTTATGTCAGACACTTCAATAATATTATATCCACCCAGTGTAGGCAAGAGTATTTTATTGTTAAGAAATACCTTCTTTACCGGACTTACTTTCTCCAGCATAAATTTTACATTATCCTGGGTTTGATTGTTTTTTATTCTTTCGTCTGCCCTTTTCACCGCATCAATAAGCTCGGTAACTTTTATTGGTTTTAATAAATAATCAACAGCTGCGTATTTAAAAGCACGTATGGCAAAGCTGTCGTGTGCGGTAACAAAAATAATTTCAAAGTCAATTTTATCAATCTGGTTCAGCAGGTCAAACCCCGACGCATTGGGCATTTGAATATCAAGAAAAACAAGATCGGGTTTGTCTTCATTAATAGATTGTAAGCCGGTTTCAATAGCGTTTAAAGTGTTTACAACAGTAACTTCGGGGCAATTTAACTGCACCAGTTTTTTTAATACTTCCCGGCCACTCAATTCATCATCTATGATTATAGCTTTCATGATTTTACAATTACTGCTGAAGTAACAAAGTTAATTTTCTGAACCAAACAAAGCATATTCCTGCAAAATATTTTTCTTTTAACGCTGAATGGTGATGGTAACAATCGTTCCTCCATCCTTTGCTTTATCGTAAATTTCAATTGCATACCTGATTTTATTTTCAAGCATATTTATATTGGCAACACGGTTAAAAGTTAGTGCTGTGCCCAATGAAGTTCCATGCTTTTTACTTTTCATGGCGGCCGCTTTATTACGCCCAATGCCATTGTCTTCTACTTTGCAGATGATCGCATCATCGGTACCGGTAAAAGATAATATCAATTTCTTATCGCCTTCTGTTTTTGGCATAAGCCCATGCCAGATACTGTTTTCAACAAATGGTTGTATGAGCATGGGGGGTATTTTAATACTGCTCAGGTCAATCTCCGGATCTATTCTTACTTCGTAATTGAAATCCGAACTAAAGCGTTTGGCTTCTATCTGTATGTAAATTTTAAGTATCTCAATTTCATCTTCCAGCGCAATAAATTTGTATTTCGAATTTTCAAGTATACCTCTTATCAGCGAAGAAAATAACTCAAGACTGTTGTAAGCATCATTTTGTTTACCACTGAGAATAGTGTACTGTATTGAGTTTAAGGCATTGAAAATAAAATGCGGGTTCATCTGCAGGCGTAATGCCTGCTGCTCCAGTTCCAGCATTTCTTTCTCGTAATTAATGATTTTCTTTTGCAGCGTGAATTTGTTTTTCACTTTTCTGAACTGGTAAAATACCAGCAATGCAATTCCAAGCAGTATTATTGTTGCCAGTAAAATCCTGAACCAGGTTGTTTCCCAATAGGCAGGCTTTATGGTAAAATAGATGCGCTCAATATTCGATTTCCAGTTTTCATTTAAGCTGTATGCATACACAGCAAATTCATATTTACCAGGAGGCAGGCCGGTAAAATCAACCTGGTTATTTCTTGTTACTATCCAATTGCTGTTAAGTCCCGCCAGTTTATATTTATACAAAACAGAAACTGCATTTTTAAAAGTGCGGCAATTAAATTCAATAACAATGTTATTGCTGTTGCGGTCAAGATTAATACGGGCCGATGAAAAAACCGGTCTGTATACATCGTTTGCTTTAAAAGCTTCTATCACCATTTTGGGCGAATAGGAATAACTGGGCAGATCTTTTTCATTAAAAACCGCCAGGCCAATATTGGTAGCCAACCATACGCTATCTCCGTAAATATAAATATCGTTGATGTAGTTTGAAGGCAAACCATCATTGCGGTAAAAATTCCTGATTTTTATACCGGTAAGCTCTCCATCGCTGTAATTATATAAAATACGGTTTAAGCCATTTAAAGTGCTTACCCAAACCGTGCTGTCATTTTGCATAAACAAACTGGTGCACATATTATCTGTAAGGCCCGACTTTTCATTCAGGTTTAAAACAGTATCCTTATTAAAAAAGAAAACGCCGTCGCCCAGTGTGGTTGCAATAAAAATACCCTGCCCGTCTTTATCAATATCAGTAAAACTTAAGCCATTAAAAGAGGCGTACCTGTGCTGTATTTTTTTTCTGTCTTTATAAAGATGAAGCCCCGTTTTGTTACCGGCATATAAAACAGAATCGGTTTTATCAAAATACAATACATCTGCTCTTATTGAATCAAAAACAAAAGGATTTAACCCTTTTGAAAAATAGTTTGGCGTTATTTTCTTTGGAAACTTACCCAATACTGAAGGGGTACTAACATACACCGAATCGTCATTAAAATCGGCATAAGCCAGCATGGCCACATTTTCCATATAACTTATTTTACCCTTCAAAGGAAATTGCGTTAACCCCGACTGGTTGGATATGGTAAAGGACGAATCTGCCTGGTTTGCTTTAATGGTATAAGTACGGCCTTCTCCTCTTGTTTCTTCAGGTGTAATAATATGTTTTAAAACTCCGCGGTAATAATAATCTGCTTTGGAATTAGATTGCCCGATGATTACATGATTGCCCAGCCCGTTTAATTTCAGCACTTTGTTTCCGTTAAAATAACCGGGAGACTTTAAAAAATTTACACGCATATTGGGAATATACATTACCCCTTCATTCAATGTAGATATCCACAAAGAGCCTTCCTTATCTTTAAGCACATGTGATACGTTTACCGTGCTGAAAAATTGCCCTGCTTTTTTATGATCCCGTTTATTATACAGGCTCAGTCCTTTGCCTGAGCAGATATAAATGAATGAATCAATTACTGAAATCGAATTCAGGTTTGCCGGCAAATCGGGTGTTTCAAAAAAAGATGCACGCTTGTTTTGCATATCATACATCTCTACTTTTTGATTGCGGCCTGTGTAAACAAAATTATCAGAAAAACAATGCCGGGCATTTTGTGGTGCTGAAGAAAAATTCGAGAAATCTAACTTATTTATTTCTGCACCGATAGCATAAATACCCTGCGTTGCAGAAAGATAATCACCCCCTTTAAAACTAAAAAAAATGCCATTGGTAGTTTGCAGCGGCACTTCCCTGAAGGATTTTAAATTTCCTGAAATTGCATAAACATTTCCTTTATCGGGAATGATCCAGATATTATGGAACTGATCTTCCCGTATGTCTGAAATAAAATAACGGATCTTTAACTGTGAAAAAACAGGATGATCTTTTTCGTTATAAATTTTTTTATCCTTGTAATAAGATAAGAGCCCGCTTGCAGTCATAAACCAAAGCCGGTGCTGCGAATCTTCAAATATTTTAAATACTTCATTTCCTGAAAGGCCGTCTTTTTTCTTATAAGGGGTCAGTTTATTTCCATTAAATTTTACGGCGCCTGAATTGGTACAAAACCAGATATTATCTTCCGAATCCTGGAAGAGCCCGTAAATAACACTGGTTGATAATCCGTTTTGTTCATTGTAATTTATGAATGGGGGATCCTGGCCAAATATGTTTATTTGAACTAAAATAATGAAACTGAAAAGCAATACGCCAACAGGCATTTTTATTTTACATTCAGCCAGCCGGTATGGAAGCGTAAAACGCATTTTAATTTGATAAGATTTTAGCCTGGTAACATTAAAGTGATTTTCAAATTTAATTAACCCATTGCTACAATTGGCTTTTTATTTATACAGGCACATAAGGGTACTTTTAAAATTGTTGCATACTATACTATAGAGGTGTCACTTTTTTTATTGCTGCCTGACGATAAAAAGTACGTTATAAAAGGTGACACCACTTGCGACATTTTAAATTCACCCCACATAACTAACCTTTGGCTGGTAGCCATAGCTTTTGTAGTTTGCATAAAAATAATTTTTATGTCTTTTAACTGGACCGGCGTTTTCCCCGCCCTTACTACAAAATTTACTGCGGATGACAGTTTGGATCTTCCTTTGTTTGAAAAAAATTTAAATGCCCAACTGGATGCCGGCGTTAACGGTATAGTGCTGGGCGGCACCTTGGGCGAAGCCAGTGTTTTAACCACCACAGAAAAGGAACAATTGATAAAATTTGCCGTTGAAAAATGCGCAGGCAAAGTGCCGGTTATACTGAACATCGCTGAAGGAAGTACAAAAGAAGCCTTGCAACAGGCAGCATATGCAAAGGAATGGGGTGCCCGTGGCATTATGATGCTACCGGCGATGCGTTATAAAACCGACCACCGGGAAACGGTTACTTATTTTAAGACTGTTGCCGATACTACAGATCTTCCCATCATGATCTATAACAACCCCGTTGATTATAAAACTGAAGTAACGCTGGATATGTTTGATGAGCTGCAGGCATGTAAAAACATTACAGCCGTAAAGGAAAGCACCAGAGATGTCAGCAATGTAACCAGGATGCGAAACCGTTTTGGCGACCGTTTTAAAATCTTATGTGGTGTTGATACCATTGCCATGGAAGAACTTTGCCTGGGTGCCGATGGCTGGGTAGCAGGATTGGTTTGTGCTTTTCCAAAAGAAACAGTTACCATATTTAATTTGGTTAAAGCCGGTAAAATTGAAGAAGCAACAAAAATATACCGCTGGTTTATGCCATTACTCGAACTGGATATTCATCCTAAACTGGTGCAGTATATTAAACTGGCCGAAGCACAGGTTGGCATTGGTTCAGAAACAGTGAGGGCACCAAGACTTACTTTGGTTGGAAAAGAAAGAGAAGATATTTTGAAAATAATCAATGATGGAATTGCAAACAGGCCCGTTTTGAATTTTTAACCTGCCTGCCGGCAGGCAGGTTTTTACTTTATACTTATGACTTATAAAGATTTTAGCGCTGAAGAAATTGATGCAGTGATGCAGGAAGCATGGGATGCATTTCACCTGTACAGAAAATTTTCTTTAAAGCAGCGGGCTGCATTTATGAAAGCCATTGCTGTTGAACTGGAAAATTGCGGCGATGCATTGATACATACTGCGATGAGTGAAACCAATTTACCCGAAGCAAGATTGCGTGGCGAAAGAGCAAGAACCATTTTTCAATTAAACAGTTATGCCGATGCCTGCGAAAAAGCTGACTGGCTTGCTGCAAGCATTGATACAGCCATCCCTGATAAAGTTCCACCCAAACCAGACATCAGAAAAATGCTGGTACCACTGGGCCCTGTAGTTGTTTTTGGTGCAAGCAATTTTCCTTTTGCTTACTCTACTGCCGGTGGCGATACAGCAAGTGCCTTTGCTGCCGGTTGCCCGGTAATTGTAAAAGCGCATCCGGCACATGCCCAAACTTCTGAAATAGTTGCCAATGCAATTATATCAGCCGCAGAAAAATGCGATATGCCCAAAGGAATTTTTGCACATGTACATGGTGCAGGTTTTGAAGTGGGCAAAGCATTGGTAATGCATCCACATACAAAAGCAGTTGGGTTTACCGGCTCATACACCGGCGGTAAACAATTGTTCGATTGGGGTAATCAACGCAAAGAACCCATTCCGGTTTTTGCAGAGATGGGAAGTGTTAACCCTGTTTTTTTGATGCCCGAAAAATTAACTGCCTCAGCAAATGAAATAGCAACCATGTATGCAGGCTCCATCACTTTGGGCGTTGGCCAGTTTTGTACCAACCCCGGAATAATTATTGGAGTTGAAAGCGAAGCACTGCAAACATTTGTACATGACCTTGGTAAAGCCATTCAAAAAACAGCCCCGGCTGTTATGCTGCATGAGGGAATTGCAGCAGCTTATAAAAAAAATAAAGACAATGCATTGTTGCAGGATGATGTGCATTTGGTTGCCGAATCTGAAACTTCAGCAGCGGCTGAAACCCCGTCATCGGTTACAAACCCTGACGGCGGTTTTGCAGGGTTACCAACCATCGCCACCGCAACCGGCCAGGCTTTATTAAACAACCCTGTTTTACACCAGGAAGTATTTGGCCCCTACGCTATCATCATCCGTTGTAAGGATATGGCTGAAATGATTGAAGTGGCAAAAAACCTGGAAGGCCAGTTAACATCAACTTTAATGGCTACTGAGAATGACATTATAAACAATGACACATTGGTAGAAGCAGTAAAAAACATCTGCGGCCGTTTCATTTTAAACAGTGTGCCTACCGGCGTTGAAGTTTGTTTGAGTATGCAACATGGCGGACCCTTCCCGGCCAGTACCGATGCAAGATTTGGATCTGTTGGCGCTGATGGCATAAAACGTTTTGCCAGGCCCATTGCTTTTCAAAACTGGAGCAATAATTTATTACCGGATGAACTGAAGGATGAAAATCCGTTGAACATATGGAGAACAGTGAACAATGAATTAACAAGAGCTGCTGTACTGTAAAAACAATTTCAAGTTTGACTATTTCAATTAATCACCTGACACCCATTGCGGAGCATACAAATTTATGGGATGACTTTTTACCCGAAGGGCATCACTTAAAAACAAGGCATTTACTGCCGCTTGAAAATGCACAGGTACCTGATATTGAAAATAATTATGTACAGGTATTTCATAAAGACAAACTGATAGGATTAGTTTATTTACAGTTATTTAAATTTGCCCATTCCAATTTAAATTTCGACAACCCCTCCGGCCTTCAATGCAGGGCCATAAAATTTATTTTACCAAAAAAATTGTACCTGCTTATTTGTGGAAATTTATTCAGGATCAATTTCCAGGGATTTTATTTTAAGAACGAGCAGCACAATGCATTTATATTTGATGCCATAGAACTTTTTTTGCAACAGAACAGAAAACTAAAACCCTGTGGAATTATTATTAAAGATTGCAAAGAGGTTTTTGTGGAAGAAAAATATGCTGCTTCAAAATATCATTTTTTTAATGGTGATGTTACCATGGAAATTACCAGGCGGCCGCATTGGAATACTTTTGAAGATTACTTAAACGACCTCACAAAAAAATATGTAAAGCGGGCAAAAAAAATTATGCAGGCTTTTGAAAGTGTAGTAACAAAAGAATTGAGTGCTGCAGAAATTTTAGATAATGCTTCAGCAATAGACCAACTCTATTGGCATGTTGTAAACAAACAACAGGTAAGGCTTGGCACCGTTAATGCTGCCTATTTATACGAATTAAAGCGGGATCTTGAACATCGCTTTGAACTGCATGCACTTTATTTAAATGATGTTATGATCGGCTTTTACACCTATATTTTTTATACCAATGAAATGGAAACCCATTACATAGGACTGGACTATTCTTATAACGATACGCACAAAACCTATTTCAATATTTTATTTTTAAGCGTACAAAAAATGATTGAGGGCAAATATGAAAAACTGGAACTTGGCAGAACCGCAAAAGAAGCCAAGGCAAACCTGGGTGCCTTTCCAAAACAGATATTCAACTACGTGAAAGTAAAAAATACATTTGCCAAAATTGCCTTGCGTTATTTTTTAAACAGATTTAACCGGTCAGAAAATCAAAAACAATTAGAAAGATCACCCCTGAAATGAAAAATAAATTAAACTCAATAATTTTTTATGCTGTCATCATACTTGCAGCAGGCTGGGGTATTATGTGGTATATGCGTAAAACCATTGTGCCTGCAATGAAATTTCAAACCAGTGAATTGCAATTGTCAGGCAGCAATACAAAAACCACGATTAACAATTTTAAAGGAAATGTTGTTATCGTTTCATTTTTTCAAACCTGGTGTGGGCCATGTATACAGGAGATGTATGTCTTTGATGAATTGCTGGCATCAGTTAATTCATCAGATTTTAAAATTTTATGTATATCGGATGAAGACACAAATCGCATCAACATGCTTCAAAGCAGGTTCACTATGGGCAAAATCATGTTTGCCTATTCTGCTAAAAGCCTTTCCAGCCTGGGTATTCATGTTTACCCAACTACCTATTTGCTCAATAAAAAAGGAGAAGTAATACAATCAAAACTGGAGGGGTACAACTGGGCATTGGAAAAAGAAACAATTACAAAATTGCTGGCAGAGTAACTCAGTTTTACAATATTTATACCACTGCAGCCATCTTCACATCTTCCCTGGCATGTTTCGCTACAAACCATCCGGTCATTAAAACGGAGGTAACAAAATAAGTACCAATGATATATTTTGCAGCGGGCAAATATGTTCCTGCTCCAAACCAATCGTTTTGGTTAAAAAGAATGGTGAGGCCAATACTTACCCTGATCAATTCCCATACAATGGCAGAAGTATTCCTGTCCATCAGGTCGGTAAGTGCATACACACTTAAAAAAAGAAAGCCGCCATACCAGAAGATATAATTTGCATCGAGACTGTTGATCAATGCAATATTGCCAAACATATAACTTACAAAAAACAGGATCAGCAACAACTGTATCCAACTCCACACATTTAATGCTGTTGAAGTTTGCGTATCGTATTTTTCAAAATGATATACATCTTCTATTTTATAAACGGGGAATTTTTCAACTACATCAGCCGGGCGATAACCGGTTGGTTTGAACCAAAGCGTAAACTTATCTTTCCAGTTATTCGTTCTCCAGGCATCCTTCATCAGTAACCAAACGTGTTGAAAATTGATCCTGATCGGGTTCCAGGTTTGTACCGGCCTGGTGATACCGTACACCGGCGGCACATCCGCCATCTCTTCCTGGAAAGTACCAAACCATTTGTCCCAGAAAATAAATATCTGCCCGTAATTCTTATCTATATATTCTTTGTTGAAAGCATGATGCACCCGGTGATGAGAAGGCGTTACAATGATCTTTTCCAAAAATCCCATCTTACCAATATGTTGGGTGTGGTACCAGAACTGTGCAAACAAATGCAGTGGTGCAACCACCGCAATAACCTGGTAAGGAACACCCAGCAATGCAGCAGGCAACAGGAATATGGCAAATATTTTTACGATTGATGAAATACTCTGCCTTAATGCGCAGGCCAGATTATATTCTTCGCTGCTATGATGCACAATATGACCATTCCAGAAAAAATTAGTTACATGCTGCAGGCGATGTACCCAGTAACCGGCAAAATCCAGTGCAAAAAAAGCAATGATGTAAACAACGATGGTATTGCTGATGCTTGTTAATGCAAGCCATTTCAGCATAAACGGATACGAGAGAACAACAAGATACAGGCCGATCACGTCTTTGGTAACATTGGTTACGCCGCTGCTCAGGCTGCTGATCATATCCATATTACGCACTGTATCTTTTCCCTTGCGCCAGCCATACCATTTTTCAAAAAGTACCAGCAGCAAAAATGCCGGCATGGCTATGAGCAAGATTTTACCGTACTGTTCCATGCTATAAATGTACAAATGCTGTACAACATTGCCAAAGTTTGGGCGTGCATTTAAAATTGTCGCATGCTCATAATTAGAGGTGTCACCTTTCTTATTGCTGCCTGACAGTAGAAAGCCCGCTATGAAAGGTGACACTTCTGGCTTCGCAAAGCACCCAATCAATGTTAAAAAAAACAGAAGAACATACTTCGGATTAAACCTTCGGAAATTGCATTTTGGCAACCCCATTCATTTTAACAAAACCGAAATCAACTTACAGATGTTCTGGCACAGTTTTGTTATTTAAATAACAAAGCATTTTTCAAATTTAAAATAGGACCATTATGAAAAAATTATTTACACTTTCAGCTACTATTTTACTTTCAGTTATTTTATTAAGCAGTTGCAGAAAAACCGATGTAATTGTTACAAACAATGAAAGTTATTGGCTGAACCAGGAAGAAGGGGAAGTAGTTTACAGCGACCCTTCCTGCAATTATTGGGTTGTTGAAACCTATAATGGATACACGGTTATCCATACCAACTCAGTCAACATGCCTTATGAGGGCGACCTCGTTTATGGGAATTTCAGTAGCAGGGGAACAAGGGATATGTATAATTTTCAGGGAAGATTTGTGTTTACCGGTACTGTAATTGAATATTGGCTAAGCTACAACGAAGCTTTAGATGTGCTGGATTATTATTGCCCGATCTATGGTAAAGCAGCAGAACCAAGGGTTTTAAAACAATCTACCAAAATCAAGAAAAAATAATCCGGGCAACCGGAGAGCAGAAACCAGGCCACTGTCACCTAATTGATGGTGGCCTTTTTAATAGAATAACCGGAAAGTAAAATCTTTCTGTCCACTTCAACAAAACAAGCGAAGTTTTAATTAAGTTGCAGAGCAAAATCGAAAAAACTGCTTTGAAGAAAACATTTGTTTGTATTGATGCTCATACCTGCGGCAATCCAGTTCGCCTGGTAAAGGAAGGCGGCCCCGAACTGGTTGGCAGCAACATGAGTGAAAAGCGCCAGCATTTTTTACAGGAATACGACTGGATACGCAAGGGCCTTATGTTTGAGCCCCGTGGCCACGATATGATGAGTGGCAGTATTTTATATCCACCACACGATCCACAAAACGATGTAGCAGTTTTATTTATAGAAACCAGTGGTTGCCTGCCCATGTGCGGCCATGGAACCATTGGCACTATTACCATTGCCATTGAGGAAGGATTGATAAAACCTAAAACACCGGGTATAGTGCGGATGGAAGCGCCGGCAGGGTTGGTTTTAATTTCTTACACTGAAATTGATGGAAAAGTAAAATCCGTTAGACTCACTAATGTGCCTTCTTATTTAGCTAGAACCGAATTAACAGTTAGTTGCCCGGAATTAGGCGAACTGGTTGTTGACGTTTCTTATGGCGGAAATTTTTATGCCATTGTGGATGTGCAGAAAAACTTTAAAGGTATAGAACATTATACGGCTGATAAATTAATAAGCCGGGCAAGAGTGTTGAGAAAAAACATCAACGATAAATATTCTTTTGTTCATCCGGAGAATGAAACAATAAAAGGCTGCAGTCATATTTTATGGACCGGCGCCGTTTTAGACAAAAAATCCACAGCACGCAATGCAGTTTTTTACGGCGATAAAGCCATTGACCGCAGTCCCTGCGGAACCGGCACATCGGCCCGTATGGCGCAGTGGTATGCTAAAGGATTAATGAAACCGGGCGATGAATTTATTCATGAAAGTATTATTGGCAGTAAATTCATAGGCAGAATTGAAGAAGAATTAACGGTTGCAGGAAAACCTGCCATCAGGCCAAGCATAGAAGGATGGGCCAGGATTTACGGGCAGAATACAATTACGATTGATGATGAGGATGATCCGTATGCATATGGGTTTCAGGTAATATAGACAGGAACACGGATGACACAGATTTGTACCGATTAAAGCAGATTTTTTATCCGCTGAGAAATGAAGTAAGGTAAATTTAATTGACTAAAATGAAAATAACAATTATCGGAGGTGGCGTTATAGGTTTATGCAGTGCCTATTATTTACAACAGGAAGGATATGAAGTAACTGTAATCGAAAGAGGCGATATTACCGACGGCTGTTCTTTCGGCAACATGGGGTACATTTCGCCCAGCCATTTTATACCGCTTGCAAGCCCGGGCATAATTGCAGAAGGATTTAAACATATGCTCAGCAGCAGCAGCCCGTTTTATATAAAACCCAGGCTCAACTGGGATCTGATGCAATGGGGATGGCATTTCTGGAAAAGCAGTAATGCAGTTACTGTTAAAAAAAATGCGCCGCATTTGAATAATCTCCTGCAATTAAGCCGTGTGTTAATAAATGATATGCGAACTGAAATCGGCGATACATTCGACATGGAAGAGAAAGGCTGCCTGATGATGTGCAAACAACAAAAAACGCTCGATCATGAATTTCACCTGGCAGATGATGCAGAAAAATTTGGATTGAAGGTTGAGCGTTTGAAAAAGGATGATGTGCAAAAATTAGAACCGGATGTTGAACTGAATGTTGCCGGTGCAGTTTTATTTAAAGATGATTGCCATTTCAATCCCGGTAAGATGATGGTTGCACTGAAAAATAATTTAGAAAAAAAAGGCGTGCAGTTTCAGCTTAACACAACTGTTACCGGTTTTGAAAAATCAAACGATTCCATTACTGCCGTCATTACCGACAAAGGCAAATTTGATTGTGAGCAGGTTGTTGTAGCAACCGGGAGCTGGTTACCGGTTGTGGCAAAGATGATGGGCATCAAATTACTATTACAACCTGGCAAAGGATACAGCCATACCTATCCCCATGTAGAAAAAAATATTAAATACCCGGCAATACTTGTTGATGGCAGATGCGCTATAACGCCCTGGGGACATCAACTCCGCATTGGCGGCACCATGGAATTAAGCGGTATCAACAATAAGGTTTTAATAAACCGCATGCAGGGCATTTATGATTCTGCAACGGATTTTTATCCGGGTTTAAAAATTGATTTTCCGGCGGCAGATAAAATATGGAATGGTTTAAGACCGGTTACACCGGATGGACTGCCCTACATTGGCAAAGTTTCAAACTTTACCAATGTTACAATCGCCGGAGGCCATGCCATGCTGGGCATTTCGGAAGGAACAGGAACCGGAAAATTGGTAACTGAAATTATAAAACAGCAAACAACATCAGTAGATATCAGCGCCTTTAATCCGCAAAGATTTTAAAGTTCAACTTTTCAATTGTTTTTTAAACTGCAAAATGATTCTTGGTTATTGCTTATGAGTGGTTTTCATCAGACCTGCAGATAGCCGAAGCAAATTAATTGTTATTCCAATGTTGTTTCGTAATGCATTTCGGGCACTTCCACATCTCCAAAACCTTTACGCATCAGGCGTTGCTGAAATTCCTGCTGCACCGGATACTCGCCATGAACAATAAACATTCTTTTTACCGCTGCCGGGTTCTGGCAGGCTAAAAACTGGCACAGGTCATCATAATCGCCATGAGCACTCATGCTGCGGATAGAGCCTATCTCGGCATTAACTTCATGCTGCACGCCGTATATATTTACTTCTTTTGCACCGGCCATTAATTTACCGCCCAACGAACGTGGCTCACAATAACCGGTCAATAAAATGGTATTGCGGCTGTTCTCAATATTGTTGCTGATATGATGCTTTACTCTTCCGGCATCGGCCATGCCGCTGGCAGAAATGATGACGAAAGGCCCGTTGCGGAAATTCAGCATTTTTGATTCATCAACCGTCTTAATAAATTTCAATCCTTTAAAACCAAAAGGATCATTATCCGATTCCAGAATTTTCTGAATGCTTTTATTAAAATACTGCGGGTAATGTTTTACAATTTCGGTTGCTTTTACACTCAGCGGACTGTCAACAAAATAGTCCAGGTCGGGTAATCTTCTTTCCAGTTCCAGCTGGTTGAGTGCAAATAAAATTTCCTGAGTGCGTCCCACGCTGAATGCAGGAATGATCAGTTTTCCTTTTTTCTGCAGGCAGGCTTTTTCTATCCAATGCAAAACCTGGTCGGGCGTGGTAGTTGCATTATCATGCAGGCTGTTGCCATAGGTTGATTCAATTAAAATATAATCGGCCTGTGAAAATGTTGCAGGCGATTTTAAGATCACATCCCGGTACCGGCCTACATCTCCGCTGAAACTAAGGCGAGTAACTTTTCCGTTTTCTTTAATTTTTAAATGCACGGCTGCGCTGCCGATTATATGGCCTGCATCGGTGTATTGCACTTCAATATTTTCATCAATGGTAAACCAATCATCGTACGGCACAGCCACAAAATGATCCTGTGCTTCCAGGGCTTCTGCTGTTGTGTACAGCGGTTTCAGGTAAGGCAATCCCTGCTGCGCCCTTCTTTTGTTTTCGTATTTCACTTCGTTTTCCTGTATGCCTGCCGAGTCTTCCAGCATTACCGAAGCCAGTTCTTTCGTTGCAGGCGTGCAAAATATTTTACCATTAAAACCATCGCTGACCAGTTTAGGTATCAAACCACAATGGTCAATATGTGCATGAGATAAAATAAGGTGCGTTACGCCGGTTGCATCAAATCCAAAGCTGCGGTTCATGGCATCGGTTTCTTTGCCAAGGCCCTGGAACATACCGCAATCTAATAAATATTTTTTACCGTTCTTTAAAGTAAGCAGGTGTTTAGATCCTGTAACGGTTCGTGCCGCTCCGTGGAATGCTATTTTCATAATGATGTTTTTATTTTTATGAGCCCCACACCAGTAAAAAGTTCGACTTCATTGGCGTCATGCACTTGCCGATGTTAAATCGGCATCCCGAATTTATTCGGGACTTGTACTGTACCAATATATTCTACATGCAGGAGAAAATCCGTGTTGATCTTTACAAATCCGTGTCATCCATGTTCTATCCTCCGCTTCCCAAAAACGCCATAAACCCTATTCCCATCTCAATCATACTTTCATCAATATTAAAAGTAGGTGTATGCACCCCGCTTGTAATTCCTTTTGCTTTATTGCCGGCACCAATCCTGAAAAAACATCCGGGTATCTGGTGACTGTAATAAGCAAAATCTTCGGCACCCATACGCAGCTCGGTTGTTTCTACATTTTCTGCTCCTATATAGTCTTCGCCTTTTTCCCTGGCAAATGCATTCAGTGCTTCATCGTTCAGTACAAAAGGATAACCCACATCAATGGTTATGTCGGCTTCTGCGCCCATGGCAGCTACCAGTTCAATGGTTTGTTTTTTTATCAGTTCATGTGCTTTAAAACGCCACTCTTCATTCATAGCCCGGAAAGTGCCCATCAGTTTTACTTCGCTGGGTATTACATTGGTTGTATTACCGCCCTGGAAAGAAGTGATGGACAAAACCGAAGGATTGAACGGACTGTTATTCCTGCTTACAATTTGCTGCAGGCTTACGATTAAATGCGAAGCAATTAAAATGGTATCGGCAGTAATTTGAGGAGCAGCGGCATGACCGCCTTTTCCTTTAATAGTTATATAAATTTCATCGGCGCTGGCCATGATCATACCTCCTCTGAAACTCAACCTGCCAACCTCTACACCCGGATGCACATGCAATGCAAAAATGGAGGAAGGCTTTGGATTTTCCAGCACACCTTCTTTAATTAAAATACTGGCGCCACCGGGGTTTTTTTCTTCGCCTGGTTGAAAGATCAGCTTTACGGTTCCTTCCCACTCATCCTTCAATTCATTTAAAATTCTGGCTGCTCCCAACAAACAGGTGGTGTGTACATCATGCCCGCAGGCATGCATAACACCCGGATTTTTTGATTTGTAAGGCACATCATTTTCTTCCAGTATGGGCAGTGCATCCATATCGGCACGCAGGGCTGTAATTTTTGTATCGGGGTTTTTGCCTTTAATCAACCCAACCACACCGGTTGTGGCTTTCACTTCGAAGGGAATTCCTAATTCGGTTAATTTTTTTTGAACAAATGCGGAGGTTTCAAATTCCTGGTAACTCAGCTCGGGGTTGGCATGTATCTGGTGGCGTATCTCTATAAATTCAGGGGCATATTTTTTTGCCAGCTGCTGTATTTGATCTTTTATCATGCTTAAAAATAATGGTAAACTGTTAAAATAAAAAAGAGTTTCTAAACAGAAACTCTTTATGTAATCAGGTAATTTATTTAATTTCTTCTTTTGCGTCTTTGTCAGGCTTTACTTCAATGGTATCAGGTACAACATAAATACCCCCTTTAACCACTCCATCTTTTGTGATCTGTTTTTTCATTTTTTCTGCCTCTTCCTTATCTACAAAATCGCCAAACTTCATTTTAATAAAGGGCGCCTGGTAACTCATAATTACTTTTTCTTCGGGGAAATTCTGTAAAAGATAGGCCCTCACTTTCATGGCATAGTCCCTGTCATCGGTTTTTAAAACAAACAAGCGGTAACCTTTGGTAAAGCGGGCGGCCATTTTGGTATTGTTAATGGCAATATCTACCTGTGCCTTTGCCAACAAATCCAGGCGTGAATCTTTATTAACAGTAACTTTTCCGGCTACGGTTGTATCTGGCGGTGCCGTTTGTGCAAAAAGCATTTTGCCAGCCGAAAGCATTATCAATAAAAAAAGTATTTTTTTCATACCTGCAAATTTACAAAAACCATTCCAGCAATTTTAAGCAAGACTAAAGGCTTTATTATTCTGAAAAACTCAACCCCGCTGTTAATTGCCGTAAAATTACAGATTATGTATAACTTAATTCGTTAACCTGTATTATTTAGATGTAATCATTTGTTATATTTATCGCCAATTCAAAACCAAAATCAAACTGCATGCAAAAAATTAAATTGCTGTTAATGGGGCTATTCCTGACAGGAACCTCAGTTTTAGTAAATGCCCAGGCAACTTTTCCGGCAAATGATGTAGCCAATCCCAAAGACGGGCATTATGCATTTACCAATGCCAGCATTGTAAAAGATGCCCAAACCACGGTACAAAATGCCACGCTGCTTGTTCGCCAGGGTAAAATTATGGCGGTTGGAAACAATATTGCCATTCCAAAAGATGCCGTGATTATTGATTGCAGCGGCAAATTCATTTACCCTGCTTTTATAGATATATATAGTGATTACGGAATTAATGTTTCCAATGCACCGCAACAAAATTTTACCAGTGCAGCTGCATTTTTCCGTACACAGCAACTCACATCCGGCACCAAAGGTGCTTATGGCTGGAACCAGGCTTTAAAACCAGAAACAGAAGCTTATAAAATTTTTACTGCCGATGAAGCCAAAGCAAAAGCATTGCGTGATATTGGCTTTGGCTCAGTACTTACACATCAAAAAGATGGGATAGCCCGTGGAAGCGGCGCTTTTGTAACATTGGCCGCACAGCCCGATAATTTTGTGATATTAAAAGATAAAGCATCTGCACATTATTCCTTTAGCAAGGGCAGTTCCAGCCAAAGTTACCCCGGTTCTATGATGGGTATGATTGCATTATTACGCCAGACATATTTAGATGCACAATGGTATAAAACTAACCCTGTTACCGAAGGTGTAAACCTTTCTTTAAAAAACTGGAACGACAACCAATCGCTTCCCCAGATTTTTGAGGCTAACGATAAATGGAATGATCTGCGTGCAGATAAAATCGGTGATGAGTTTGGTGTTCAATACATCATTAAAGGAGGCGGAAACGAATACCAGCGCATAAAAGAAATTACCGACTCAAAAGCTTCTTTTATTTTGTCTTTGAACTACCCTGCTGCGATGGACGTTGACGATCCGAATGACCTGCGCTTTGTTGGCCTGGATGATATGAAACATTGGGAACTGGCTCCGTCCAATCCTGCTGTTTTTGAAAAAGCAGGAATTAATTTTTGTTTAACCACAGCTGATCTTGCCAACCCAACCGAGTTTATGGCCAACCTGCGCAAAGCCATTGAATACGGTTTAACCGAACAAAAAGCTTTAGATGCCCTTACCAAAGCACCCGCAAGCTTGCTGGGTATGTATGATAAAATTGGCAGCCTGGATGCAGGAAAGATTGCAAATTTTTTAATTACAAGCGGACCTGTTTTCGCTGAAAAAACGGTGTTGCTCCAAAACTGGACGCAGGGAATAAAAAATGCCGTAAAAGATGAAAACTGGTACGATGTAAAAGGCGTTTACAATTTAATGACCAACACCATTGCAGGGCCAAGAGCTTTTTCTCTTGAGCTGAAAGATGCTGGTGTGGCCAGTTTCATAAGTAAAGATACCCTTACCGGTAAATACAGCTTTGATGGCAAACTGGTAAAACTAAGTTATACCGAAGGACGTGGACCTAATGCAAAAGAAACCATATTAAGCGGTGCTGCTGCTGGCAATGTTTGGAATGGCCGTGGCAGCGATGCACAGGGAAATGTATTTACCTGGACCGCCACTTTTGATAAAAAAATGGAACCAAAATCCGACAGTGCAAGAAGCAAACAACCATTGGTTTTAGGAAAAGTAACTTATCCTTTTTTAAGTAATGGCTGGGAAGAAATGCCGAAAGCTGAAAACTTCTTAATTAAAAATGCAACGGTTTGGACCAGTGAAAAAGATGGCAAACTTGAAAACACCGATGTATTGGTGAAAGACGGAAAGATTGCAGCGATAGGGAAAAATCTTACAGATGCAACAGCAAAAATTATTGATGGTACCGGCAAACACGTAACCGCCGGCATTATTGATGAACACTCGCACATTGCTGCAGCATCTATTAATGAAGGCGGGCAGAGTGTTACTTCAGAAGTGAGGATTGCTGATAACCTGAATCCTGATGATAAGAATATTTACCGCCAGCTGAGTGGCGGGGTTACCAGCTCTCATATTTTGCACGGCTCGGCCAATACCATTGGCGGACAAACACAATTAATAAAACTGCGCTGGGGTGCCAATGACCAGGACCTGAAATTTGCCGGCGCTGATGGATTTATAAAATTCGCCCTGGGCGAAAATGTAAAAAGAAGTTCGGCCACATCGGGCAATACCCGTTTTCCTGATAGCAGGATGGGAGTAGACCAGGTACTGATGGATGCCTTTCAAAGAGCAGCTGATTACCAGACTGCGTGGAAAGCTGCTGAAGAAAATAATAAGAAGAAAGGCGCTGTACCAATCACCGTTCGCAGAGATTTAGAACTGGATGCATTGGTTGAGATCATGAATAAGAAAAGATTTATTACCTGCCACTCTTATGTTCAAAGCGAAATTAATGCTGCCATGAAAGTGGGCGATAAATTCGGATTTACTTTCAACACTTTCACTCATATTTTAGAAGGATACAAAGTTGCTGATAAAATGAAAGCACATGGTGCAAACGCATCTACTTTCAGCGACTGGTGGAATTACAAAATGGAAGTGGTGGATGCCATTCCGTACAATGCGTATATCATGCACAAAGTTGGTTTGAATGTAGCCATCAATTCGGATGATGCAGAAATGGCCCGCCGACTGAACCAGGAAGCTGCCAAGAGTGTAAAGTACGGCGGTATGAGTGAAGAAGAAGCCTGGAAAATGGTTACCATCAACCCGGCAAAAATGCTGCATGTTGATAGTAAAGTGGGCAGTATAAAAGTTGGTAAAGATGCCGACCTGGTTGTGTGGAGCGATAACCCATTGTCTATTTATGCCAGGGCAGAAAAAACAATGGTGGATGGTATTATTTATTTCGACAGGGACAAAGATGCAGCCATGCGTATTCAGAATAAAAACGAAAAAGCAAGATTGATACAAAAATTAACGATTGCAAAAAGAACTGCAACACCCGGTGCGCCCGGTGCAGCAGGCGGCCGTGGTGCAAGGCCCAGGTTCGAGATCATTAATACCTGCAGCGATCATTATCACAGTCATGGTTTGCTGGCCATTGATGCTGATGATGTAGAAAACAATAATTAATCTGAAAAAAACATTCAAATGAAAAAAATATTTTTATATACCCTCTGCATTTTTATTGCTTTCAATATTTCTGCACAGGAAACCATACTGCCTGCATTGCCGCAAAAAGAAACCATTGCATTAACCAATGCAACCATTCATGTGGGCAATGGCCAGGTAATTAATAACGGCACGGTTGTTTTTAAAAATGGAAAAATTACGGAAGTAGGTGCCACAGCTTCTACTGCCGGTGCAAAACTTATTGATTGCAAAGGCAAACATATTTATCCCGGCCTGATCCTGACTGCTTCGCAATTGGGTTTGATAGAAGTACCCAGCAACCGGGCAACTGTTGATGGTGCTGAAATTGGCGAAATGAATCCGAGCATCCGTTCGCTGGTTGCTTACAATACCGACTCAAAAGTGACCAATACATTACGCACCAATGGCATTTTACTGGCCAATGTAATTCCGGATGGCGGAGTTATTTCCGGTTCTTCCAGTGTAGTGCAGCTGGATGCATGGAATTGGGAAGATGCAGCCTACAAAACAGACGTGGCCATTCATTTTCGTATGCCTTCTTTATTAAACAGGCGTGGCGGCAGAGGAGGTTTTGGCGGACAACAGGCTCCTGCTGACCCCGTAAAAACCGGGCTGGAGCAAATTGAAAAAGTGAAAGTATTTTTTCGTGAAGCAAAAGCCTACCTGGCCGAAAGCAAACATGAAAACACCAACCTGAAATTTGAAGCGGTGAAAGGTTTGTTTGATAAAAAACAAAAACTCTTTATTCATTGCAATATTGTAAAAGAGATGTTGCTGGCAGTTGATTTTACAAAAGAGTTTGGTTTTGATGTGGTGCTTGTAGGTGCGGTTGACAGCTGGCAGATTGCCGATATTTTAAAACAAAATAATATTGCTGTTATCTTAAACCAGTTGCATGATTTGCCAACCATGATAGATGATGATATTGACCAGCCATTTAAAACACCTTACCTGTTGCAAAAAGCTGGTGTATTGTTTACCATTAATGATGATGATGGCAACAGCCGCTACCGCAACCTGCCGTTTAATGCAGGCACTGCTGCCAGTTATGGCTTAAGTAAAGAAGAAGCCTTAAGTGCCGTTACTTTAAATGCAGCAAATATTTTAGGCATTGCCGATAAAACCGGCAGCATCGAAACCGGTAAAGATGCAAACATAGTGGTAAGCGAAGGCGATATTCTGGATATGCGTACCAATATTATTACGCAGGCTTTTATACAGGGCAGGCAAATTGATCTGAACAATAAACAAAAGCAACTGGCAGAAAAGTATGAGACGAAGTATGGGATAAAATAAAAGCGCTCAAATAAATTTAAAAAGCAGGATTGATGAAAATTGATCCTGCTTTTTTGCGTCTTTCACAAGCTTAATAACCGATATATACCCTGTTCAATTATCTTATCTTTGTCTATTAACGATTAACCTATGCAACGAATCGCAGAATCTGAGCTCATCATCAACAGCCGCGGTGCCATTTATCATTTAGATGTAAGGCCCGAAGAACTGGCTGATACCATCATTGTGGTTGGTGATCCGGAAAGGGTTAAAAAAGTAAGTGCTCATTTTGATAAAACCGAACATCAACTGCAGCATCGGGAATTTATCACGCACACCGGTTATATCGGCAATAAACATTTATCTGTAATTTCTACCGGCATTGGCCCCGATAATATTGATATTGTTTTTAACGAACTGGATGCGCTTGCTAATATTGATTTTGAAACGAGACTGATAAAAGACAAACTCTCCAAACTAAACATCATCCGCTTTGGCACATCGGGTTCTTTACAGGCCGATATTCCGGTTGATAGTTTTGTTGCATCAACACATGGTTTGGGTTTGGATAACCTGCTCAATTTTTACAGTTATGAAAAAAGGGAGGCTGATAAAACAATGGCTGATGCATTCATTACACAAACCGGTTTAGATACCGCTATCACCAATCCTTATGCATTCAGCGGCAGCGACATGTTATTGCAAAAATTCGGCGAAGGATTTCACAAAGGCATTACGGTAACCTGTCCGGGGTTTTTTGGTCCCCAGGGAAGAGTGCTGCGTTTGGGATTAAGCAGTCCGGGACTGGTTGATAAGCTTACGCATTTCCGCTTTAATAATCACCGAATCACTAACTTTGAAATGGAAACATCGGCCATATATGGTTTGGGTAAACTGATGGGACACGAATGCCTGAGCATTAATGTCATTATTGCAAATCGTGTAGTAAAAGAGTTTTCGAAAGACAGCAATGCAGCTGTAGAAAAATTAATAGTAAAATCTTTGGAGGCTTTAACGACTTAAACCTTTAAACGTCTTAAACGATTTAAACGACTCAAAAATGATCGCAACTAAAACAATACCGGATTTTTCTTTATCACCACATATCGACCAGGTGGGTATTGAAGAAAGAGCATCCAGGTTTACCAAGCGTAGTATAAAAAACGAAACCAAGTTACATGGTTTAATGTTGGCGCTGAACATGATTGACCTCACCACACTGGAAGGAAAAGATACCGAAGGAAAAGTAAAACAGCTTTGTTATAAAGCACAGCACCTGCATGATGCATATCCTGGACTGCCAACCGTTGCAGCTATTTGTGTTTATCCCTCTATGGTAAAAACAGCCAAAGCAGCTTTGGGAAATTCAGGTATAAAAGTAGCATCAGTTGCAACTGCATTCCCCAGCGGCCAGGCGCCACGTGATATTAAGATAAGAGATACAAAGTATGCGGTGCAGAATGGTGCCGATGAAGTGGACATGGTGATATCGAGGGGTAAATTTTTAGAAGGCGAATACAATTTTGTGTTTGATGAAATTGCTGCCATTAAAGAAGCCTGCGGCGAAGCCAGATTGAAAGTTATTTTAGAAACCGGTGAACTGGTTACTTATGATAAAGTACGCAAGGCAAGTGATATTGCCATGTATGCCGGTGCCGATTTTATAAAAACATCCACCGGAAAAATTTCTCCGGCGGCAACCATGCCGGTTACCTTAGTGATGCTGGAAGCCATCCGTGATTTTTATTACAAGACCGGAAAAAAAATTGCGATGAAACCTGCAGGAGGCATTTCAAAATCGAAACTGGCTTTGCATTATTTGGTAATGCTGAATGAAACACTTGGCGAAGGCTGGATGAATAACGAATGGTTCAGGTTTGGTGCAAGCAGCCTCGCCAATGATATATTGATGCAGTTGATGAAACAGAAGACAGGTGTTTATCAGAGTGCGAATTATTTTTCAATAGATTAATTTCCACGCAAAGGCGCAAAGAAGCAAAGCCGCAATCTTTGCGCCTTAAAAACTTAGCGGCTTTGCGTGAATAAAAAATAAAAATGGCAACTAAAAAGAATAATACCATCAAACTCAAATTCGACAGTGCAAGAAATCTGGCACCTGCACCGGAAAGTAAAAGTGCTGCCAAAATAGATCAACAATACGATCTGTTCATCAATGGCAAATTTGAAAAGCCGCAGAGTAAAAAATATTTTGCTACCATCAATCCTGCCACCGAGGAAAAACTTTCCATGATCGCTGAGGCCAACACGGCAGATGTAAACAAAGCCGTTGTTGCTGCAAGAACTGCCTACGATAAGACCTGGAAAAAAATGCCTCCTGCCGAAAGAGCAAAATACATTTACCGCATTGCCCGTATGATACAGGAACGAGCAAGAGAGTTTGCCATCATCGAAACATTGGATGGCGGCAAACCCATTCGTGAGAGCCGTGATTTTGATGTACCAACAGCGGCCAATCATTTCTTTTATTATGCAGGCTGGGCCGATAAGCTGGAGTATGCTTTTCCAAACCGCAGAACAGAACCTTTAGGTGTTGCAGGGCAGATCATTCCCTGGAATTTTCCTTTGCTGATGGCCGCCTGGAAAATAGCCCCGGCATTGGCTTGCGGTAATACGGTTGTTTTAAAACCCGCTGAGAATACTTCGCTCACTGCATTAAAATTGGCAGAGATCATTCAGGAAGCTGATCTTCCGCCCGGCGTTGTAAATATTATTACCGGTGCTGGTGCAACCGGTGCTGCCATCGTTAATCATGCTGATATTAATAAGATCGCTTTCACTGGTTCAACAGAAGTTGGAAAAATTATACAGCGTGCTATTGCGGGTACCAATAAAAAAGCAACATTGGAATTAGGTGGCAAAGCCGCCAATATTATTTTTGATGATGCACCGCTTGACCAGGCGGTGGAAGGTGTTATCAACGGCATCTTTTTTAACCAGGGACATGTGTGTTGTGCCGGCTCACGCCTGTATGTACAGGAATCTGTTTTTGCAACAGTGGTTCGTAAATTAAAAGACAGGTTAGAAACTATGATACTTGGCGATCCGATGGATAAGAATACCGATATCGGCGCTATCAATTCAAAAGCACAATTAGACATCATAAATAAATATATCAAGATCGGTCAGCAGGAAGGTGCAGAAATGTACCAGAGCTCATGTACCATACCTAAAAAAGGTTTTTACTGCAGGCCAACCATCTTCACTAATGTTGCCCAGAGCAACCGCATTGCCCAGGAAGAAATTTTTGGGCCAGTGCTGGCCATACAGAGTTTCAGAACCGATGATGAAGTGATTGAAAAAGCAAACAATACACCGTATGGCCTTTCGGCAGGCGTTTGGACTGACAAAGGTTCCAAGATATTTAATCTTACATCCAAATTAAGAGCCGGTGTTATCTGGGCAAATACATTTAATAAGTTTGATCCAACATCTCCGTTTGGAGGTTATAAAGAAAGTGGATACGGCAGAGAAGGAGGATTGCATGGATTGAATGCATACGTTAATATTATTTAAACAACAGAAAATGGCAACAACAGAAAAAAGACTGGAAGTTTTAAAAACTTACAAAATATATATTGGCGGACAATTTCCCCGTACTGAATCAGGCAGATACTACGTAGCCACAAACAGCAAAAAAGAAAATCTTGCCAATGTTTGCCTTGGATCGAGAAAAGATTTTAGAGATGCCGTTGTTGCAGCAAGAAATGCTTTTGGCGGCTGGAGCGGCAGGGCTGCTTTTAACCGTGGACAAATTTTGTATCGCATTGCCGAAATGCTGGAAGGCAGAAAAACACAGTTCATTGATGAATTAATAAAACAGGATGCAACAAGAACCCAGGCTGAAAACGAAGTGAATCTTTGTATTGACCGCTTAATCTACTACAGCGGCTGGTGCGATAAGTTTCAGCAGTTATTCAGTTCTGTAAACCCGGTTGCTTCGTCGCATTTTAATTTTTCGGTGCCGGAACCAACCGGTGTTGTGGCTGCTATTGCGCCGCAGGGCGATTCATTGTTGGGATTGGTTTCTGTAATTGCACCCATCATTGCCGGAGGAAATACCTGCATCGTTTTAGCATCGGCAACTAAACCACTTTGTGCTGTAACATTTGCCGAAGTGCTTAACAGCTCCGACTTACCGGGCGGTGTTGTAAATATCCTTACCGGGAAAGTAGCAGAGCTTGTCACTTTCTTTGCCGACCACATGGATGTGAATGCAACTGTTTTTTGTGAAGCAGATACTGCCACACAAAAAATGATCAAAGAAAAATCTGCTTTGAATGTAAAGAGAGTTGTGCTGTACGATAAAGTAAAATGGGCAACTGCAGCCGGCCAATCTCCTTATTTTATTATGGACCTGCAGGAAATAAAAACCACCTGGCACCCGATTGAGAATATTGGCGGAGCGAAGGCGGGGTATTGATAATAAATCCCTTCGCTATTAGTATAGTGTTGTTCTTATAAAGCCAGGTGGGCTATATGAATAAGCCCACCTGTACTTTACATTATCAATTCTTAAAAACCCCTTCATCAACCGTTACATTAGTAGATATCTTATCGTATATGGTAGTACCTTGTATAGTGCTAACACTGTATGGAAACCAATAACCGTCTGCATTCTGTTTGTAATCACTCATCGTTGTTTCCGTTTCGGTGTCTTCTCCGTTAATCTTTGTCTTACCGAGTGACTTTATAATTCTGTTTGTTTTTACATCAATAAAAACTGTCTTTTTTATACCGTTCTTGTAAGTAATATTTAATTTATACGCATCGGCATCTTTGCCAGCCAGTTCAATTATGGTACCCTTCTCTTTGTAATTCAAAAAAAATCCCTGCAGGTCCATCTGATTTTGGGCTGCTTTAAACTGATCGTCATCCATTTTTTGTGCAGTGCTCATGCCCATCACAGGCATGTATACCCAACCCTCTGTTGTATTGGCAACCTGGTAATTGGATGTACCCATCACTTCAATATCAACACGTATGCCTTTGAGGTGTGCTGTGGTAGAGGTTATCGATACATCCACGCCCTGCGTGTTCAGTGTGCCTTCCATCTTTAATGTTTTTAAGGAAGCAATCTTTTCGGCGCCCCCCATGGCATCCATGTTTAGTTTGGCAATATCATCAACTGTTTGAGCAGTTGCACATTGGCCAACTGCAAGCCCCGTTAAAAATAGTGCGGAAATAAATAAATTTTTCATAACTAACTTTTTTTAAGGTTGAAAGATAAAATAAAAATCCGTGCAGATTAAAAAATTATTTTCATCAACCCACCAACCAAACCTGCAACAAAAACACCCCAATCCCCGCAGCAAACCCCATCAATGCCAGCCAGCCAATCTTTTTCAAATACCACATAAAATCAATCTGCTCTATACCCATTACTGCAACACCGGCTGCTGTACCAATAATAACTGCACTACCACCGGTACCGGTTGTTAAAGCCAAAAATTCCCAGAAATGATGATCTGTTGGATAGGTTGAGAGATCGTACATCCCCTGCGATGCAGCCACCAATGGCACATTATCAACAATGGCAGAAAGTAAACCAAGCGCTATACCAATTAAAAAATCATTTTTAAAAGTGTTGCTGAGCAATGTTGCCAGGTCTTTTAATAAACCAAAGGATTGCAGCGATGAAACAGCCAGTAATATCCCCAGGAAAAACAGGATGCTTGGTGAATCTATTTTTTGCAATGCACGGCCTACCGTAAATCTTTCTGCAATTTCATGGTCTTTACTTTTATGAATGACAGTGGTTATTACCCACATTAAACCCAGCGCCAGCAACATGCCCATGAAAGGTGGCAAATGAGTTACCGTTTTAAATATGGGCACAAAAACCAGGAACCCGATTCCTGAAAATAAAATGATCTGCCCGTCACGTCTTTCCTTTGGGGTAGAAACCGATTGCTGCATCGCCACAATTTGCTGCCCTTTGAAACGGTAAGCAACGATCAGCGCAGGTATAATACAGGCAGCCAGGCTGGGCAGTATCAGTTCCTTCATTATATTCAGGGCTGTTATCTGTCCGCCGATCCAAAGCATCGTTGTAGTAACATCTCCCAATGGGCTCCAGGCACCGCCTGCATTGGCAGCAATTACGATCAATCCCACAAACCAAAGCCTGTCTTCTTTTTCACTTAATAATTTGGAACATAGCGATGTCATTACAATAGCCGTGGTTAAATTATCCAGCAAAGCAGAAAGGAAAAAAGTAATGGAAATAACGATGAGTAAAAGCTTTGACTTGCTGGTAGTTTTAATTTTATCTGTAATGATGTCGAAGCCATTGTGAGAATCTATCAATTCAACGATCGTCATCGCTCCCAATAAAAAGAAAAGTATGGAAGCTATTTCGCCAAGATGATGCAGCAACTCATCTCCTACTGTTTCGGCAGATTCACTTTGCAGTATATAAATCGTCCAGCAGATCACCCCGGTAATCAAAGCCGAAGCCGCTTTATTAAGTTTTAACGGATGCTCAAAAGCAATGGCCGCATAGCCTAAAACAAAAACAATTATCAGCAGTGTTGAAATCATAGATGCAAAATAGCTTTTTTATAGTTTTAAATTACAAGTCGTGTGCTATACATAAACAGCGGGCTTCTTGTTCCCGTTTGTCGGAGAAAAGACGGGGCATCCTGAGTAGTAAGGCCTGTGCAAAGAAAAAACCGCCTCTTTTTACAGAAGCGGTTTTCAATCTTACTAAAGAATATTTTTAAACTTCCTTACCATGGCAATGCTTATACTTCTTCCCGCTACCACAAGGACATAGATCATTTCTTCCCGGCGCTTTCTCCACACGTATCGGTTCCTGCTTAATTTGTTCTGAAGGATCTATATAATCATTCTCGGCACTTAACTGCTGCGGACCATCACCTGCATTTGCAAACTCTTCCTTGCGCTGGCGCATCTTGCTCATGTCTGTTTTGCGTTCACGACCTTCACGTATCTGCCCGGCATTGGTTTGCTCCATCGGTATTTGTGCATGGCACAAAAAGCTTACGATATCTTTATTCACCTGGTCGTCCATCTGCTTAAATGCACCAAATGCTTCAATCTTATAAATAACCAACGGATCTTTCTGTTCGTAACCCGCAGTTTGTACACTGTGGCGCAAATCATCCATAGCACGTAAATGTTCTTTCCAGGCATCATCAATCAAAGCAAGGGTGATGTTACGTTCCAATGCATCATTCAGTTCCCTTCCTTCTGTTGCTAAATATTTATCCAAATTAGCCAATGCCTGAATTTGTTTTTTGCCATCTGTAAATGGTACCGCCACATTTTCAATATGGTTGCCCTGCTCTTTACGGATGTTTTTAATGATGGGCAATGTTTGCTGCACCATCGTATCGGTTTTTTTGCGGTACTGTGTTACTGCTTCTTCATACAAACGTTCGCTTAATGAATTGACATCTCCTTTATCCAGTTCTTCGGCTGTAATAGAACTATCGATACCGAAATTTACAATAGCTGCCAGTTTAAATCCATCATGATCATTTCCTTCTTTAAAAGAATTAACCAATCCGTTTGCTACTGAATAAAATGAATTATCCAGGTCAAGTGCCAGCCTTTCGCCAAACAAAGCATGGTTACGTTTTTTGTAAACCACGTTACGTTGTTTGTTCATTACATCATCATATTCCAGTAATCTTTTACGAATACCAAAGTTATTTTCCTCTACTTTCTTTTGTGCTCTTTCAATTGATTTGGTGATCATGCTATGCTGTATCACTTCACCTTCTTTATAACCCATCCTGTCCATCAGGCCGGCAATACGCTCACTGCCAAACATACGCATCAGGTCATCTTCCAGCGATACAAAAAAGCTGGAGCTTCCCGGATCACCCTGACGACCGGCACGTCCACGCAACTGCCTGTCTACACGGCGGCTCTCATGGCGCTCGGTACCAATGATGGCCAAACCACCGGCTTCTTTAACGCCGGGGCCAAGTTTAATATCGGTACCACGACCAGCCATATTGGTTGCAATGGTTACTGCACCAGCCAAACCGGCTTCGGCAACAACCTGTGCTTCCTTACTATGCTGTTTTGCATTCAATACATTGTGCGGAATATTTTTTTGCGCCAGCATCCTGGCCAGCAATTCACTTATTTTTACGTCCGTAGTACCAATCAGGCTTGGCCTTCCGAGGCTGCGTAATTTTTCTACTTCGTCAATTACCGCTTTATATTTTTCACGCTTGGTTTTAAAAACAAAATCCTGTTCATCTTTACGTATCACATTTACATTGGTAGGTATGGTCACCACATCCAGTTTGTAAATGCTCCAGAATTCGCCAGCTTCAGTTTCGGCAGTACCGGTCATACCACAAAGTTTGTGATACATACGGAAGTAGTTTTGCAATGTAACCGTAGCATAAGTTTGTGTAGATGCTTCGATCTTTACATTTTCCTTTGCTTCAATCGCCTGGTGCAAACCATCAGAATAACGGCGGCCATCCAGTATACGACCGGTTTGTTCATCCACAATTTTAATGGCATCATCCATAATCACATACTCTACATCCTTCTCAAATAAAGTATAGGCTTTTAATAATTGCTGTACAGTATGAATACGGTCTGCCTTTAAAGAATAGTCATTTAAAAGCGCTTCTTTATTCTGAAGTTTTTCTTCGGAACTTAAAGTGCTTTTTTCAATCTCTGCCAGTTTGGTAGCAATATCCGGTATGATAAAAAATTCAGGGTCTTCCCCGCTTCTTGTAATTAACTGAATACCCTGGTCGGTCAGATCAACCTGGTTGTTTTTTTCATCAATGTTGAAGAAAAGTTCCGCATCAACCTTGGGCATTTCTTTTTGCTGATCGGCTAAATAATAGTTTTCGCTTTTCTGCAATTTTACACGGTTACCGGGCTCACTTAAAAATTTAATTAAGGCACTGTTCTTTGGCAAACCACGGTGGGCACGCATTAAAGCCAGTCCGCCATCTTTAGGATCATCATTGCCTTCGGCTATTTTTTTCTTGGCTTCAATTAAAAACTGGTTAACCGCTTTTCTTTGTGCCTCTACCAGTTTTTCAATCCTTGGTTTCAGGTCGAAGAACTGTTGTGTGTTATCGCTGTGACCAACCGGTCCACTTATAATTAAAGGTGTACGGGCATCATCGATCAAAACGCTATCCACCTCATCCACCATGGCAAAATGATGTTTGCGCTGTACCATTTCATTGGGTGTATGCACCATATTATCACGCAGGTAATCAAAACCAAATTCGTTGTTGGTACCATAAATAATATCGGCATTGTAGGCATTGCGGCGGGCATCGCTGTTGGGTTCGTGCTTATCTATACAATCAACACGCAGTCCTAAAAATTCAAAGATGGGACCGTTCCACTCACCATCTCTGCGTGCCAGGTAATCATTCACGGTTACAATGTGAACGCCTTCTCCGCTCAATGCATTTAAATAGGCAGGCAATGTACTCACCAGGGTTTTACCTTCACCGGTAGCCATCTCGGCAATTTTGCCGCTGTGCAAAACCATACCTCCAATCAGCTGCACATCATAGTGAACCATGTTCCAGGTTACTTTGCTGCCGCCTGCTGTCCAGCTGTTTTTATAAATTGCTTTATCGCCTTCAATGGTAAGACTGTCTTTTTTAACAGCCAGCATCCTGTCTAATTCGGTGGCTGTTACTTCCAGGGTTTCATTTTCTTTAAAACGCCTGCTTGTTTCTTTTACCACAGCAAAAGCTTCGGGCAAAATTTCCTGCAGTACTACTTCCAGTTGTTTATCTTTCTCTTTTTTCAGCTCATCAATCTCCTTGTATAAAACATCTTTTTCATTGATGTTAACTACAGGCAAATCCTCAGCAGCTTTTTGTTTATTGTTAATTTCTGTATTTACAGAATTGAGTCCTTCGGCAATGCGTTGTTTAAACTCGTTGGTTTTATTACGCAGTTCATCATTGCTCAGCGATTGATACTGGTTAAAAAACTGGTTGATCTGGTCAACCACCGGTCGTATTTTTTTTACGTCTTTTTCGCTTTTATTGCCGCCAAAAAGTTTCGAAATCATTCCTATCATAAAATTCAGTGTTGTTGGGTATTCTTTAATTTCTGATTAATCAGGAGTCTTTTATTGTCAAATATGGTGCAGAAAACTTTTTTGAGCCATAATGACAGCGCCTAACCCCGTTTTTTTGAGGCGGGCGACAAAGGTAGTAAATGTTTGGTGTTTCGGTTGGAGTAGTTGACAGCCGGTTTGTAAGAATAAAAAGGCTGTCAGGTTGAGCATGTCGAAACCGCGGCTATGCTATGATAACCCGTCTTCGACAGGCTCAGACTGACAAACTACCAGCGCCGGTTTTTAACTGTTTGTGATATTATTAACGAACCTTTTTACATCTTAGCGTATGAACAACAAACCCATTGTAACATGCATTATCGTAAACCAGTTTTGGCAGCCATGCTGCTTATTATTACCAGCCTTTTTGCCTGCAACAGCAGCGAAATAGGCGAAAGCAAGGATGTAAACCAGGATAAGATCTATATGGATTACCATATTTCTTATGCCGAAGGAGATGAGCAGGTTGCTCTTAATTTTCAATACCGCTTTGCCGGTGCCGCCGGTACAACCCTGGTTTTAAATAATCCCAGCCAGGTAAAACTGGATGGAGAAATATTAAAAGTAGACAGCAGTAAATATGGCGGGGCTTTTTACACAGTTAATAAAAATTACAGTGCTTTTTTGGGCATGCACAGCATTCAGTTTACCGATATAAACGGCAAACATTTTGAAAACAGTTTTGAGTTTGCACCTTTCACTTTGGTAAACCTGCCAACAACTGCCGATCGTAATAAAGACCTGGTTGTTTCGTACAATATCAATGGTTTAAATATTGCTGATGATATTGAAATAAACAGTATTGATACGGATAGCAGTTTTCACTATCAATCAATCAGGGCCAAATACCAGCTCAACTATACCATCGTCCGATTTAAAGCGGCAAAAGAATAACAATGTAAGTTTTGAAACTACCATTTACCGGAAAATACCTTTATCTCAAACTACATCGGAAGGCGGTACATTACTGTTAACTTACCGGCTTAAGCCGGTAAAAATAAAATTGCAACCCTAAACAAACTCAACAGTTTATTGTTACGTATTTTGTAAAAACATACATATGCAAAAAATAATACTGTTGGTATGCCTGGTTACAGGTTCAATGCAATCATTCTCTCAAAAGCTGGACTTAACTAAGTTTGAAAAAGAGCGTGTCCGCTACAGCAAAAATGCCATGATTGGCCTTGCCGGCTGGTCGGTGGCAAATATTGTTGGCAGTGGTATTGCCACCAATACCCGTAATAAAGAGATGCGTGCTTTTCACCAGATGAATGTGATGTGGGGTGGTATTAACCTGGCCATTGCAGGCTTAGGTTATTGGGGTGCCGGCAGGGAGAAGATTGATAATCCGACGATGGAATCTGTGCAGAAACATCAGCGTAAAATTGAAAAGACCTACCTCATTAATGCAGGGCTGGATGTGATTTATGTGGGTTCGGGCCTGTTAATGAATAAAACCAGCGACAACCAGAAGAATCCTGAAAAATTTAAAGGTTATGGCAATTCCATCATGGTGCAGGGCGGTTTTTTATTGCTGTATGATGCTGTGATGTATGCCATACACAAGAAGCATGGCAAACAATTAAAAGGCATGGGCGATAAACTAACCCTGAATGCCGGACCGGGTGCGGTATCGCTTACTTATAATTTTTAATGAATTTTCTTCTGAGTTTTATTTCATATTACAATTTAGATTAACTTAGAATGAAAAAAGAAACCAGTGAAATCTAAATTACTGTTCAGGTATTTTATTCTGTTTTTCTTGATTTTCATATCAGGGTTTTCATTGGTTCAGGATAACTATTTACCAACAGCAATTAACCTAAGTACTTCCAGCAAATTTGATAAAGAGTTATTACTAAATCTGAGAGCTTCGTTTGGTTCCAGAAAAATAAAAACCATTAATAAGGAGGAATCATTAGAATTACAAAATGAAGAAATGAGAAGGGTATTGATTCCTTATTTAGAAAATATAAAAAGAACGGGGGCTACCCTGAACTTTGATGATCAGAAAACCTACATGTCTTTAAACCAACATAAGGTTTGTAACAGTTTAACAGTAGATATCAGGGTAACAGAAGATGGAATTATAAAAGATACGGTAAAATGGATGTCCCGAACACTTCCATTCGATTTCCAGGATACGAAAAAGAGTTGGCACCTGTTGATTTTAGATTCAACCAGTAAAACTTCTATTTCAAAAATTACACAAACAATTACAGATAGGATCATCACATCAAATGTTTTGGTGAAACAATAGCCATTTGTTAAATAATCCCAAAACCTTCAACCATTCATCAAATTAAATCGTTAAGTATTAATAAGTAGCATTACTTTTACACGAATAAATTCGTATATAATACTGTTTTATGAGGAAAATTATACTCTCTCTTATTGTTACCTTTTTAGGATTGGCAGCAAATGCACAGGTAAAAGGCATTCTTATAGACTCTGCCAGCAAAAAGCCCATTGACAATGCAGTAGTTGCATTGGTGGTAAAATCTAACCCAACAGATACCAGTTATGCATTTACGGATGATAAGGGCCAGTTCAGGTTTGATGTGGTACCTACTTCCCCTTTCTCTGTAGTTATACGCCATATGGGTTATTGGCCCAAGGCTAAATATGTGCCGGTAAGCAAGGCAGAAAAAACAATAGATGTGGGCAGTTTTGTTTTAGCGCAGGATGCAAAATTATTGAGTGAAGTAATTGTTGAAGCTCCTGCCATTGTGGTAAAAGAAGATACCATTGAATACAATGCATCTTCTTTTAAAGTAAAAGAAGGCGCCGTGGTAGAAGATCTGATCAAAAAAATGCCGGGCATACAGGTTGATAAAGATGGCAATGTTACGGCACAGGGCAAAGCGGTAACCCGTGTAAAAGTAAACGGTAAAGATTTTTTTGGCGGCGATGTAAAAACGGCCACCAAAGAATTACCTGCCAATATTGTAGATAAGATTCAGATCATTGATGATTATGGTGACCAGGCAACCGTTAGCGGCATTAAAGATGGCGACCCGGATAAGGTGATGAACATCCAGATAAAAAAAGATAAGAACAAAGGCTTTTTTGGAAGGGTAACCGGTGGCTACGGTACGGATGACCGCTACCAGGGCTCATTCAACGGTAATTACTTTAACAACAATACACAGATATCTGTTTTAGGCAACAGCAACAATACCAATACATCGCTCTTTAATTTTGGCGGTGGCGGTAACCGTGGTGCTACCAGCATGATGCGCTCTGGCATGAGTGCCATGAGCGATATGGGTGGTATGGGCGCTGCAACTACGATGATGCAGAGCGGTGGTGGCGGCAGTTCACCTGCTTTTACAGGCGGCAGCAATGCCGGTATTTCTACCACCAATTCTTTTGGTTTTAATTACCGCGATCAGTGGAGTAAAAGAATAAGTGTGTACGGCAGTTATTCATACAATCATAAAAACACCGATCAGATTCAAAACAGTTACGAAACCAATAATACCACACTGATCAATAACAATCAGGATCTGAATTCATTAACCAAGGGAAACAGCCACCGGTTTACTTTTAATTTAGAATACCAGATAGATTCTTTTAATTACCTGAAAGTGAGTCCCAGTGTTAATTACAGCGGCAGCGATGCAAACAGCCAAACTATTTTTGATTATAAAAGACCCGATGGTACCAAAACACTGGACGGATCGAATAAAAACTTAAACGGCTCCGAAGCACCAAACCTGGCAGCCACCATTTTATACAACCATAAATTCAGAAAGCGTGGCCGTAATTTTTCAACCAGCATCACGTTAGGTACCAGTCAAAATAATTCTGAGCAGGATGTAACCAATTTAAGTACCCAATACCAGCCCTTCACGTTCAGCAGAAATACCTTTCAGTTTACCGACCAGGAGAACAACAATTACAATTATGGTGTACGGTTCACTTACTCCGAACCGATAAATAAATACCGCAGCCTCGATTTCAGTTACTCACATAATTTAAATTATGGAAGAAACGACCGCAAAACTTTTAATGTGGATTCTGCCACACAGGTAAAAACATTAAATAATTTTTTAAGTAACGATTATGAAAATAATTTTTACAATAACCGTATCGGGGTATCGCTGCGTACAACCAAAAAGAAATACAATTACACGGTAGGTATTAGTGTGCAGCCGGTAAACCTGCAGGGCAAATCAATAACCAGGGACAGTGCTTATAAAACAATTAAAAGAGCTAACGTATTCCCTATTGCCAGGCTGGTATATAATTTCAGCCGTACAAAAACATTAAATGCCAGTTACAACGGAAACGCCAGTCAGCCCAGCTTTAGCCAGCTGCAGCCGGTACAGGATTTTACCAATCCGCAGAGTACTACCGTTGGTAACCCAAACCTTAAACCATCCATTAACCACAACCTGAACCTGAGTTACAACAACTTTAATTTTATATCGGGCAAAGTGATATTTACCAACTTAACTGTAAGCACCATCCGTAACCAGATTGTAAATAAAACCGCCCGGCGTGATAGCCTCGGTTCGGTTATTTCCATCCCCGAAAACGTAAATGGCTACTATAATGTTTTAGGGTTTTATGCTTACTCAAAGCCATACAAAAACAGGAAGTATGTTTTAACACTCAATGGCAGTTTAAACTTCAATCATAATATCAGTTTAACTGACAGTGTTCGTATCATCGGTAATTCGCTGGAACAAAATCTTAACCGCCGTAAAATAAACGGCAATAACTGGATAATTACCCAGGGCTTTAATTTTGAGTACAACTATAAAGAAATACTGGAGCTTGGAACCGGCATCAGCTACAGCTTAAATGATAATACATTTAAAAGTGCCGATGGCAAAGCTTTAACCGGCTTTCAAAATACATCAAGCAATGCCTGGACATTCAGCAGTAATATGAACCTGAATATTACCAAAACCCTGGTTTTAAAATATGATTTTGATTATACCATCAATGCAGGTCTGGCCAGCGGCGTAAACGGTAACCTGGCTATCATGAATGCTTCTTTGGAAAAACAATTATTTAAAAAGAAGAATGGAATTATCAGGCTGGCAGCTTTTGATCTGTTTAACCAAAACACCAATATCAGCCGTAATGTAAGTGGCCCGTCAATTATTGATACCCGTACAAACCGCCTTACCAGCTATTTTATGGCTACATTTACCTATCGTTTGCAAAGATTTGCCGGACAAAACATTCAAGGGCCGGGGATGGATATCAGAAGAATGGGGCCTCCACCTAAATTTTAGGTATAAAACCTGAATAAATATAAAAATAAGGGCTTTTTTTGAAGCCCTTTTTTGTTACCTTTGCCACCCTAAAAGCCACTATGTGGCAGTTACTGTTAATTTAACCAGGATATTACTATGAGTGGTGCATTAAAAGAGGTTCGTAACCGGATCAAGAGCGTACAAAGTACACAGCAGATTACCAAAGCCATGAAAATGGTGAGTGCGGCCAAACTGCGCCGTGCCCAGGATGCCATTACACAGATGCGCCCTTATGCACAAAAGCTGCAGGAAATGCTGAGCAATATTGTAAGTAACAGCGATGGTGATGTAAATATGGCACTGGCTGCTGAGCGCCCAATTGAAAATGTGATGATCATTGTGGTAACCAGCGACCGTGGTTTGTGTGGTGGTTACAACAGTAACCTCATCAAACTGGCCAAGCAGGTGATTGCAGAAAAATATTCAGCCCAGGCTGCAAAAGGAAAAGTACAGATCTTACCGATTGGTAAAAAAGGGTATGAGAATTTTACCAAAGGTGGTGCTAAAGTCATTAATCAATACTGGGATATTTTTACCGGTTTAAGTTTTGATAAGGTACAAACTGCTGCAAAACATGCCATGGATGCTTTTGCCAATAAAGAAGTTGATGCAGTAGAACTGATATACAGCGAATTTAAGAATGCAGCAACCCAGCGTTTTGTTGCCGAACAGTTTTTACCGGTATCAAAAGTTGCCAAAACAGAAGGCCAGAAAAATGCTGATTTTATATTTGAGCCCGACAAAAATGTTTTGATTGCCGAGCTGATGCCGAAAATTTTAAACACGCAATTGTTTAAAGCTACGCTGGATGCCAATGCCAGTGAGCATGGTGCCCGTATGACCGCGATGGACAAAGCCAGCGATAACGCTAACGAATTATTAAAATCATTAAAGATCAGCTACAACCGTGCAAGGCAGGCTGCCATTACAACCGAGTTAACAGAGATTGTGAGTGGTGCTGCGGCTCTTCAAGGTTAGTTTTAGTTTTTAGTTTGTGGTTTAACCACCAACAACAAACCGCAAACCACAAACATTCAACATGGAACTTTCAGAAATCATTCCACATATAGAAGCTTTAATTTTTGCCAGCGATAAACCTTTGAGCAATGAAGAAATTGTTGAACTGGTGAACAGCGCATTGGCTTTTATTGAAGACCGGGCCACACGAGAGCAGGTGGATGCAGCTATTGAAGGCATCGGTGAAAAATACAGTGCCGAATTTTATGCTTTTGAATTGAAAGCGATCGGCGGTGGATGGCAGTTTCTTACCAAAAAAGAATACCACAAAACCGTTGCCCAGCTTAATGGTGATAAATTTTTAAAACGCCTTTCTACAGCTGCGTTGGAAACACTTGCCATTATTGCTTATAAGCAACCTATTACCAAGAGTGAGATAGAATCCATCCGTGGTGTGAACTGTGATTATGCCGTACAGAAATTACTGGAGAAAGACCTCGTAATTATTTCAGGAAGAAATGAAGATGCTGTTGGCAAACCACTCATCTATGCTACCTCAAAATCTTTTATGGATTATTTCGGCATCAACAGTGCCGAAGACCTGCCTAAAATATCTGAAGTACTGATGGAAGAACTGGTACAGTCTACCAATGTAAAGGAGGCTGAAGAAAATATGGAAGCTGGGCATGCTGGCGAAGAGGAAATGACAGTTGAAGAAGAAATAATTGCCAATGAAGCTGCAATAGAAGAAGACACCGAAACAATGCTGGCTGTTACAGAAAACGGGGAGATCATTGAGGATGCAAACGATGGTAACACTACTGAAGAAAAAAACGAAGACTAACATCATCTCATTACTATTTTAAATTAGGCATGATTATTTCATGCCTTTTGTTTTATACAGAGGAATTGCATTTCGCATTAAAAGCTATTAACTTTAAATAATGACAAAACAAATAGTTTCAACATCCGCAGCTAATTTTATAAAACTATTCCTCCTCAGTTTTATTTTTATCTCCTGCTCCTCCACTCAAAAGAACAATACTGTGAATAATGAAGGTCAAAATACAAGCTCAGAAGCAAAGCCTCTTGGCGACTTCGACAAACAGGGCCACCGTGGCTGCCGTGGATTAATGCCCGAGAATACGATCCCAGCCATGCTTAATGCCATTGGCCTGGGTGTTACTACGCTTGAAATGGATATCAGCATCAGTAAAGACAAAAAACTATTTCTCTCTCATGAAGCATTTTTAAATCATGAAATTACTACCAAACCAGATGGTGGTTTTATTGATGAAAAAGAGGAGAAGTCTTTTAATATGTACCAGATGAATTATGCTGATATCATTAAGTACGATGTAGGCATGAAACCACACCCCCGTTTTCCTGAGCAGCAAAAAATGAAAGCCGCTAAACCGCTTTTATCAGATGTATTTAAAGCGGTTAAGGAATATATGATGACAGCCAAGCGCCCTTTTCCTTTTTATAATATTGAAACCAAATGTTTGCCTGAAACCGATAATAAATTTCATCCTGCACCTGCAGAGTTTGTAGAACTATTGATGAAAGTGATCAAAGAAAATGAAATGGAAGATTATGTGATCATCCAGTCATTTGATTTCAGAACTTTACAATACCTGCATAAAAATTACCCGAAAATAAAAACAGCCATGTTGGTAGAAGCTGATAATAAAAGCAGTTTCCGTAAACAGATAAAAGACATTGGTTTTACACCGGATATTTACAGTCCCGAGTCTACATTGGTTATCCCAGGCCTGATCAAAGACTGTCACGATCTGAACATGAAGATCATTCCCTGGACGGTAAATGACAAAAAGAAAATAGATGAATTTAAAAAGATGGGGGTTGATGGAATAATAACGGATTTCCCCAATTTGTTTAATGAGTAGTTTATAAATTCAACCATTCATTTGCATTCTTAAATAATAGTTTTTCTGTAAGACTTTTATCAAAATTCATTTCAGCAATCAATTTCCCGGGGTGATGTTCTCCCAGCGGAAAGGGATAATCACTCCCTAAGCAGATTTTATCTTCTCCCATCACATCCATAATATAGCGCATCGCTTTATCATCATGCACCAAACTGTCAATCCAGAATTTACCGATATAATCTCTCGGGTTAACTGGGTTATCAATTGCCACTAAATCTGGCCGCACATTAAAACCATGTTCAATCCTTCCAATGGTTAAAGGAAAACTACCACCGCCATGCGCAAAAGCAACCCGTAGTTTTGGAAATTTTTCAAACACGCCGCCAAATATCATCGAACAAATAGCACGGCTTGTTTCCGCAGGCATACCAACCAGCCAGGGCAGCCAGTATTTTTGTATCTGCTGCTCTCCCATCATCTCCCAGGGGTGTACAAACAAGGCGCAGCCAAGCTTTTCAGCCGCTTCGTAAAATGGGAAGAATACTTCATCACTTAAATTAAGTCCATTTATGTTGCTGCCAATTTCCAGTCCCGGCATTTTTAATTCCGTTACACAACGCTCCATTTCTTTTATTGCCAAATCAATATCCTGCAGCGGAACTGTACCAATACCAATAAAACGTGTGGGATCTTTTGCAACCGTATCAGCAATATGGTCGTTAAAAAAACGGGAGGTTTCATAACCATCTGTTGCTTTTGCCCAATAGTTAAATAAAACCGGGATGGTGGAAAGCACCTGGATAGTTACATCAGTTTCATTCATTTCTTTTAATCGAACAGCAGCATCAAAACAATTGTCCTCAACCTCACGAAAAAGATTATCACCCTTCATCATGCAGGCTTTGCAATTGCGGTGTTCTAAATGTATAAATTCACCATAGCCAAATTTTTGTACCCAGTTGGGCATTTTGTCGGGCATGATGTGTGTGTGAATGTCAATCTTCATATATTTCACGCCAAGTTGCAAAGCAGCAAAGGCGCAGTTTATTGTTTATTAAAAATATTCCTGAAATTCGAAAGTTCAATTGCGCCTTATTTACTTATGCGCCTTTGCGTGAAAACTCCTACCCTTTCTTAACTGGTGGCGCCATAACCGACCCACACTTACTGCAGGTCCTCTTATGCTCATCTGCATAAAACCCTTCCATCACCGGCGGCAGTTGCGTTACGATATCAGTGATCACTTTATACTCTTCATACAATTTATTGCCACAGTTTTCGCAGTACCATAAAAATCCATCTTCTTCGGTTTCTCTTATTTTTTCTATCACCAGGCCAACCGTATTAGGCCCACGTTGCGGCGAATGTGGTGTTTTGGGTGGCAGCAAAAATATATCTCCTTCGTTGATAGGAATATCTCTGGGCACACCACCGTCAATAATTTTTAAAACAATATCTCCTTCCACCTGGTAATACAATTCCTCCGTTTCATTAAAATGATAATCCTTGCGGCTGTTGGGGCCGCCCACCACCATCACAATGAAATTTTCGGCATCTTTATAAATGCATTGATTACCCACCGGAGGCTTCAGTTTGTCCCGGTTATCATCGATCCATTTTTTTAAATTAAAAGGAGCTGCTATTGACATAATTGTAATTTTAGAATGGTTAAATTACAGCAATTTTTCGGGAATGAGAATTACCCTGTTGAATTTTAAATTGAATTACCTTTAAGCCATGAACCTTGCTATTCCATATCACCTGGAAAATTTTATCGGTGGAAATTTTATTGGTCCGCTTAGCGGCAATTTTATTGACAATATTAACCCTGCCACCGGTGCTGTGTACGGACAAATACCCGACAGCAACAGCAAAGATGTTGATGCAGCAGTTATGGCCGCAAAAAAAGCTCTTCCTGCCTGGAGCGTTTTACCGGTTGAAAAAAGATTCATCATCCTCAATAAAATTGCCGAACTCATTGATGAAAACCTGGAAGAACTTGCCCTTGCCGAAACCAATGATAATGGGAAACCTTTATGGTTAAGTAAACAGGTTGATATCCCAAGAGCATCTGCCAACTTTCGTTTTTTTGCAACAGGCATCATGCATTTTGCAAATGAAAGTCACCAGATGGAAGACAAGGCGGTGAATTATACTTTGCGCCAGCCTGTTGGTATTGTTGGATGCATTTCGCCCTGGAACCTTCCTTTATATTTATTTACCTGGAAAATTGCACCGGCATTGGCCGCTGGCAATTGCGTAATTGCAAAACCATCAGAAGTTACACCGGTTACAGCTTTTCTTTTGGGTAAGATCTGCAAGGAAGCCGGCTTACCCGATGGTGTTTTAAATATCCTGCACGGTGTGGGCCAGCATTGCGGCGAAGCCATTGTAAAACACCCCGCTATTAAAGCCATTTCATTTACCGGCAGTACCAGGGCCGGTGAACATATCGCTTCTGTGGCCGCTCCCATGTTTAAAAAATTATCCTTGGAATTAGGCGGAAAAAATCCCAATATCATTTTTAATGATTGTAACTGGGAAAAAATGCTCACCGAAACCATCCGCTCCTCTTTTGGTAACCAGGGACAAATATGTTTATGTGGCAGCAGGATATTGCTTGAAAGAAGCGCTTATGAAGCATTTAAAAACCATTTTATTCCAATTATAAAAAAATTAACCGTTGGCGATCCGCTGGATTCAACAAGCAAACAGGGCGCCATTGTAAGCAAAGTGCATTTTGAAAAAATAATGAACTGCATTGCGATTGCCAAAGAAGAAGGCGGCACCATTTTATGCGGCGGCAATGCAGTAAAATTAGAAGGCCGATGTGAAAATGGATTTTTTATTGAACCCACAATCATCGAAGGGCTTGATCAAAATTGCAGAACCAACCAGGAAGAAATTTTTGGCCCGGTGGTTACTATCCAACCTTTCGAAACCGAGGAAGAAGCTATAGCATTGGCCAATGCAACTGGTTACGGCCTGTCTGCTACCATCTGGACACAGGATATTGGCAAAGCAAACCGTGTTGCATCAAAAGTAGAAGCTGGCATCATTTGGATAAACTGCTGGCTGGTAAGAGATCTGCGTACGCCTTTTGGTGGCGTAAAAAACAGTGGAGTGGGTAGAGAAGGTGGTTGGGAAGCGTTGCGATTTTTTACAGAAGCGAAAAATGTTTGTATTCAATTTTAAATTTCAACTCAGAGTAAATAAGAAGCAGAGGATACGCAGAGAAAAATTCTAAGCGAAGCAGAATACATCAGCGAAAACTCTTTTCCTCCTTTTCTCTGCGTTAAAATCGCTAAAAAATATTATGAGTGAGATAATAAATACGGATTCAGCCGCTAAACCTTTAGGTGCTTACCCTCATGCAAGGCGTGTGGGAAATTTATTATTCCTTTCCGGCATTGGCAGCAGGAATGCAAAAGACAATACAATTCCCGGACTGGAACTTGATGCGGAAGGAAATATAATTAAGTATGATATTGAAGCCGAAACCCTGCAGGTTTTGCCAATGTAAAAGCCGTGCTGGAAGCCAGTAGCAGCAGCTGGGATAAGATTGTGGATGTAACCGTATTCTTAACCAATATGAAAAAAGATTTCCCGGTTTATAATAAAATATATGGCGAACACTTTACCAGTGTGCAGGCTTGTCGTACAACAGTTGAAGTAAAAAGTTTACCAACACCCATTGCGATTGAGCTAAAAGTAATTGCTACCATTGATTAAAAATATTAAGAATGACATTTGAGAATAGTTTAGATTTTGCCAGGCAATTAGATGAGAAAGATTCACTAAAACATTTCAGGGATAAATTTTACATCCCCATCATCAACGGAAATGAATGCATTTATTTTACAGGCAACTCCCTTGGCCTGCAGCCCAAAACCACGCAGGATTATGTGCTGAACGAACTGGAAGACTGGGCCAGCTTTGGTGTGGAAGGACATTTTCATGCCAGGCAACCCTGGTTCAGTTATCATGAAATGTTTCCGCAACTGCTTACCAAAATTGTGGGTGCATTACCTGAAGAAATTGTTGTAATGAACCAACTTACGGTGAACCTGCATTTGCTGATGGCGAGTTTTTATCAGCCCACCAAAGAAAGGTTTAAGATCATCTGCGAAGCAAAAGCATTTCCTTCCGATCAATATGCATTGGAAACTCAGGCAAAATTCCATGGGTTAAATCCTGATGAAGTAATTATTGAAGTGGCACCAAGAGATGGCGAGCATGCGATCAGAACAGAAGATATTATTGCAACCATAAAACAACATGGCAGCCAAACTGCGTTGGTAATTTTTGGCGGCGTAAATTATTACAGTGGCCAGGTTTTCGATATGAAAACAATTACCAAAGCCGCACATCAAGCCGGCGCTTACTGCGGTTTCGATCTGGCACACGCTGCAGGCAATATTGAATTGCATCTGCACAACTGGGATGTTGATTTTGCCTGCTGGTGCAGTTATAAATATTTAAACAGCGGTCCGGGTGGTGTGGCAGGCGCATTCATCAATAAAAAACATACGGATAATACAGCATTGCCAAGATTAGCAGGTTGGTGGGGTTACGAAAAAGCAACCCGCTTTCAAATGGAGAAAGGTTTTAAACCCATTGCCACCGCCGAAGGCTGGCAACTGAGCAATGCGCCGGTATTGAGCATGGCTGCACACAAAGCTTCGCTGGATATTTTTGAAGAAGCCGGAATTGAAAATTTAATTGCCAAAGGGCAACAGCTAAGCGATTATTTATTTTTTATTATTGAAGATCTGAATGCTGCTTCTTCTGAAAAAAAGATCGAGATCATTACACCAAAAGAAAGTAAGGGTTGCCAGGTTTCTATGCTGATGTTACAAAAAGGAAAAGATGTTTTTGATGCACTTAAACAAAATGGTGTGCTCGCCGATTGGCGTGAACCGAACGTAATAAGAGTGGCGCCCGTGCCTATGTACAACAGTTTTGAAGATGTGTGGAAATTTGGAGAAATTGTAAAGCTTATCTTAAATCATAAATAATGGAAAAGAAAAACACGGTTATTATTGGTGCCGGCCTGGTGGGCTCCCTGCTTTCAATTTATTTATCCAAAAGGGGTTATAAAGTAAAAATTTATGAGCGCCGTGGCGATATGCGTAAGCAGGATATGGTTGCCGGCCGTTCCATCAACCTTGCGCTGAGCGACCGTGGCATTAAGGCTTTGGAAGAAGTTGGACTGATGGATGAGATCAGGAAAATATGCATCCCCATGCATGGCCGATTTATGCATAATGCAGATGGCAGTACAGCTTATCAACCTTATGGAAAAGAAGGGCAATTCATCAATTCAGTTTCAAGAGGCGAATTGAATTGCAGGTTGATGGACCTGGCGGAAGAAAACGGCGTACAGATAAAGTTCAACGAAAAATGCAACAGCATCGACTGGAAAGAAAATAAAATTGATTTTGAAAAGACCGATTCACCACAATCAGAAAAAGTAAAAGCAAACCTGGTCTTTGGCAGCGATGGAGCTTATTCTGCCGCCAGGCTAACCCACCAGTTGCAACATGACCGCTTTCAGTATAGTCAATACTTTATTGACTTTGGCTATAAAGAATTAAATATACCTGCCGGAGAAAATGGCAGTTTTATGCTGGAGAAAAATGCACTGCATATCTGGCCACGTGGTAATTATATGATGATTGCCCTGCCTAATATTGATGGCAGCTTCACCTGTACCTTATTTTTCCCTTTTGAAGGCGAAACCTCTTTTGCAAGCCTGGATACAAAAGAAAAAGTAACAACATTTTTTGAAAACACCTTTACCGATGCAGTGCCGTTGATGCCAACATTAACAGAAGACTTTTTTAATAACCCAACATCTTCATTGGTTACCGTAAAATGTTTTCCCTGGATACGGGAAGATAAATTTGCCTTGATCGGCGATGCTGCGCATGCCATGGTTCCTTTCTTTGGCCAGGGCATGAACTGTGGTTTTGAAGACTGCCGTGTGTTAAATAGTTTGATTGATAAACATGATGACAACTGGTCAGCCATTCTTAACGAATATCAAAGCCTGAGAAAACCGGACGGGGATGCCATTTGTGATCTGGCGCTGAATAATTTTGTGGAGATGAGAGACAAAGTGGCCGATCCTAAATTTTTATTACAGAAAAAAATTGAAGCTGCTTTCAGTAAAAAATATCCCGATAAATGGATACCGGCTTATGCACAGGTAACATTCAGTCCGCATATAAGATATAGTGAAGCATTGGTAAGCGGACAAAAGCAGGAAGCCATTATGCAACAGATCATGGCTTTACCTGATATTGAAAATAAATGGCAGGATGAAGCAATTGAAAAAATGATTTTAAATCAACTACACTAATTAAAACGGATTACACGAAATTATATAATTCGTGTAATTCGTATAAATCCTTGTAATAAAAATAGCTATGTACAAATTTTCTCACTATACAGAACAGGACCAGCAAAAAGTTATTGACTTCATGAAAGAAAATACTTTTGCATTAATTACCGGTATGGGAGAAGACTATCCTGTAGCAACACAGATTCCTTTAGCAATAAAAATAAAGGATGGTAAGATATTCCTGGAAGGGCATATGATGAAAAAAACAGACCATCATCTGGCTTTTGAAAAGAATAATAGTGTGTTGGTGCTTTTTACAGGGCCACATTGTTTTGTAAACGCAAACTGGTACACCGATCCGCATATGGGCTCAACATGGAATTATATGACCGTGCATGCAAAAGGAAAAATTACTTTTATGGATGAAGAAGGCACACGCAATGCTGTTAAGGCTGTTAGTGATAAATATGCAGGAACAACATCTGAAAGTGCATTTGACAATTTACCAAAGGAATATATTGATCATATGGTAAAAGCCATTCTGGGTTTTACTATTGAAGTAGAAACATTTGAAAATGTTTTTAAGTTGAGCCAGAACAGGGATGAAGCATCTCAAAAAAATATTATTGAGCAGTTGAAAAAAAGAGGAGATGCAAATTCTGCAGCTATTGCCCATGAAATGGAAAACAGGTTATAATTTTACAACATGACAAGAAAGCAACTGATACAACAGATACAATTAAAAAAATCATACCTCTGTGTTGGCCTTGATACCGACATAGCTAAAATTCCCAAACACTTGCAATCGCATCCCGATGCAGTTTTTGAGTTTAACAAACAGATCATTGATGCAACACAGGATCTTTGTGTAGCATATAAAATAAATACTGCTTTTTACGAAGCCATGGGTTTAAAAGGTTGGGAAGCAATGGAAAAAACCGTGAATTATATCCCCAAAGATCAGTTCATCATTGCCGATGCCAAACGTGGTGATATTGGCAACACTTCCTCGCAATATGCCAAAGCGTTTTTTGAAACCATGAATTTTGATGCCATAACGGTTGCGCCATACATGGGCGAAGACAGTGTAAAACCATTTTTGGAATTTGAAAATAAATGGGCCATTGTGCTGGGTTTAACCAGTAATGCAGGTAGTAAAGATTTTGAGCAGTTGAAATTTGCTGATACAAATAATAATGCTACTGAATTTTTATACGAAACCGTTTTAAAAAAAGTAAGCAGCTGGGGAAATATAAACAACCTGATGTTTGTTATTGGTGCCACCAAGGCCAGCGATCTGGAAGATATCCGAAAAATAATACCTGATCATTTTTTACTGGTGCCGGGTGTTGGCTTCCAGGGAGGAAGTTTGGAAGAAGTGAGTAAATACGGTATGATCAAAGACACTTCGGCTACCGCTCAGTGCGGGCTTTTAGTAAATGCAAGCAGGGCAATTATTTACGCAGGCGAAAAAGAAGATTTTGCAAGGGAAGCCAGAGAAATTGCGCAACAGTACCAATCGGAAATGGCTGGTTATCTTAAATAATTACAGCCGCTTTTTGTTTATGTTTCGACAAACTCAACATGACAAAAAGCTGTCAGCCTGAGCTTGTCGAAGGTGGGTTAAATAATAAAATTGTATTTTATGCAACGCAGAAAATTCCTACAAAACATTTCGTTAATTTCTGCGGCAGCTGCTTTGCCAACTGTTACCCATGCTGAAACGGCGAAAAAGAAAAAATCTTTTACTACAGCATTCATATCCGATATTCATATCAAACCTTCTGAAATAGCCGAAGCTGGCATGCAGAAAGCGCTGCAAAATATCAATCAGTTAAAACAGCAACCTGATTTTATTATTAATGGCGGCGACAGTGTTATGGACGCCCTTGCAGCCGATAAAGAAAAAACAAGAACACAATGGGATCTCTTTAATAAAATAATGCAGGCAGAAAATATATTGCCTGTAAAGTATTGCATTGGCAACCACGATATATGGGGATGGCAGCTGAAAGAAGATGTGAAAAGCGATGCACTCTATGGAAAAGCATGGTGGCTGCAGCAAACGGGCTACTCAAAAACCTATTACAGTTTTACCCACAACAACTGGCATTTTATTGTTTTAGACAGTGTGCAGGAAAATAATGGCGGTTACATTGCTTTACTGGATGATAACCAGTTTGCCTGGCTGGAAGCAGAACTGAAAAATAACAGCGATAAATTCATTTGTATTGTCTCCCACATTCCGATTATATCTTTTTGCAGTGCCATGTTTTTTAAAGACATGCTCCCAAATGGCGATTGGAAATTATCACGGGCCTTGCTGCATACCGATGCAAGAAAAATAAAAGCACTATTTAAACAGTATACCAATATCAAAACCTGCCTCAGCGGCCATATACATTTGCAGGATGAAGTAAATTACCTGGGCATAAAATATTATTGCAATGGCGCCATTAGCGGCAACTGGTGGGGCGGCGCTTTCCAGGATTTTGCACCCGCTTATGCCCTGTTTGATTTTTACAGCGATGGGACTGTGGAAAGAAAAATGATTGAATATTGATCCCTACACTCCCCTGTTTATTTTCCCGGATGCTATCACTGCATCAAGAATCAATTGTATCTCATCAGGCCTTCTGGTACCAATCAGCAAAAGCTTTCCGTCGTTAAACTGAAGTTGTAATCCCTGGTTTGATGATGCAGATGTATTGATTGCTTTTCCAGTTCTGATTGAACCTATTCGAATTCCCCAGCCGCCATACTCATTAAAAGAATCGTACATTCTTAGGTAAGCATCTTTCAGTTCGTGCCATTCAATGAATGTTTCTTTAAAATGAAAAGGAATGAAACGGTAATAAATTCCGGCATCAGTAATCCTTGTTTTTAATTTAATCGAGATCAAAAAAATAAAAAGAAGTAAAAGAAACAATTCAACAAGTATCAGCACATAATCAGGTGCAGGCTTGGGGCCAAAAGGCGTACCTAAAAATATTTGCTGCACAATGGCATAAATAAAAAGGACATTAAGCGCCGCAACTGCAAGCCAGGCCCACCAGGTTTTAAAGCGCTGCACTTCCTTAAAATCAATTATACTCATTGCTACAATGCTTTTAAAATTGCGTCGGCAAGCTCGGCCGCCCATTTTTTGTATTCTTTGCCCGAAGGATGTAAACCATCGGGGGCTAAAAATGCTGTTTTATTACCATCATCCCTTTGTGATATGGTAATATTAATAAAATTGGCTTTAAATGCTGCTGCCGATTTTTTGCAGATATCATTATATACATCAATTTCTTCAGCAACCTGTTTTCTATCTCTGCCTTCGGCAAAAGGTGTAACGCCCCAATCCGGTATGCTTAGCACAACAACACGATAAGGCCTGTTACCCGAAAACTGAATGGCTTTTTGCAACAGGTGTTCAAACTCAATTTTAAACTCAGTTGCACTTCGACCGCGGTATTGATTGTTTACACCAATAAGCAACGAAACGATGTCATAATTTTCAAGCGTGGTTGTATTTTCAATGGCGTTACTCAATTCGTCTGTTGTCCAGCCTGTTTTGGCAATGATCTCGGCTGCATAAAAAGCAAGCCCCGATCTTCGTAAAATTTGTACAGTTTGATTGGGAAAGTTTTCGGCAAATGGTACCTGTTCACCAATGGTGTAGCTGTCGCCCAATGCTAAATAGGAATAGTTAATCATTACTTTAAGCCTGTATTTAAAGTTAAAAATACAAAAGGCCTGCGATTAAATCACAGACCTTTTATTATTCACGGCTATACTATACTAGGATGTTCTGGTTTTTGTCTTTGTTTTATTCTTGTCTTTACTTTTCATGTCTTCTTCAGATGCTTCGCCCACAATGATCTTTCCGAAACTGCTTTTTACTTTAACGGGTATGTTGCCACTGCCCGATTTACCCGTATACTCATAATCAAATTTCGGCCCCCTGTTATCTCCCTCCTCCTCATCGCTGCTGAATTTTATATTGCTTGTATTTTTAAACGAGCCGAAACTGGTGAAAATATTATAAGAAGCAGACAGATCGCCCAGCGGTTTCAGGTTAACAGTTGAATAAGATGTTTTCAGATCCAGGCTGCTGAGGTTCACATCCAGGTTCAGTCTAACGCTGCTGCAAAACTCCAGGTTCATTTTAACAGCACCCGATAATTTAGAAATAACTGCTTTAGAAAATTTAATAGTAACCGGGGCACTGGTGATATTTGTAAGATTCGCTTTTCCGAATTCCACATGAATGCTTTTAATGCTTGATAAGTTACCTGTGGTTAAAGAACCAAATTTGCTGGTCAGGTCAACTTCTCCCCTGAAATCCGGAATGGTGGTAGCCCCAAATTCATTTTTAACAGTTAATGCATTATTCGACGGCATAGAAATGCTGTAATTGATAGACATGCTGCTCTTTTCATCTTTCGAATTATTGATGTCTTTCATTTTTGTTTCAAAAGAAATCCCTTTACCTGTTTTTTCATCCGCTATAGTAATCCTGTCGAGTATTTTTTGAGCTAGCGTTTCGGAATTGGCCGAAACTTCAATATCGACATCTACTTTTATTTCGTTCCTGTCCCAGGTAGTTACTTTTACCGATCCAAAAGAATTCTGAATATTCAGCTTATCAGTTGAAGAAACATTGTACGATTTGTTTACCGATTTATTTTTTACAAACTCATACTTTTTCTTATTCTCATTTTTATTGTCGTTGTCGTTATCATTTTGTGCAAACAGGTTTACCTGTGCAAGTAATAATACCGATAAAACAAGGCTACATTTTTTAAGTATTTTTTTCATGGCTATACTTTTTTGAATCTTTAATTTGATGAATAATGTTTAATTGCTGATTCAATACATTCAGCTGCAGCTGCAGGTTTTGAATCATGGCTTCCAGCAGCATCTCCCGGTTGGGTGTAGCGCTGAGTTGGTTTTTCAGGTTATTGTATGAACTATCCAATTGGTTAATGGCTGTGGTGAACTGTTGATAGAGTTCGGGCTGTTCTTTGGCAAGTGCTTTCAATTCTTCCTGCCTGTCATCTATCATTTTTACAAACTGGTTCATTTGCGGGGCATATTCCGGCGCCAGTGCATTAATATCCGGTTCGGCTTTAGCAACAACCGGTGTATCAACAGGTTTTTTAATAAAGATGAAATAAGCACCAGATGCAAGTATCAACATAGCTGCGGCAGTCATACTCCATTTATAAAGTGGTGTAAGTACGAATTTCCTTTTTTTCTTTTCGGTAAAAGATGCTTCAATATTTTCCCAAATTTTATCCGGTGGCATTTCATCATCAAATGCTTTGCGGTTATCGCTTATAAAATTTTTAAGTTTATTATTCATGATCCTTCTTTTAAAAGCTGTAATAATTTCTGTTTTGCACGCATGTATTGTGTACGTGTTGTAGATTCTGCCACATTCAATATCTCAGCAATTTCCTCATGATCGTATCCTTCCAGCAAATACAGGTTTAAAACGGTGCGGTATCCATCAGGTAATTTTATGATGGCATTTTTTACCGACTCTACCTGCATGGCTGTTTCTGTTTCATCAATTGCTGTTTCATCAGCCAGATCGTAACCGGCGTTTTTTTCCATATCCACCCAATCAATTTTTCTTTTTTTAAGCTGGTTGATGGACCGGTTAATACAGATCTGTTTAAGCCAGCCCCCAAAACTGGTACGGTGTTCAAACCGCTCCAGGTTTTTAAAGGCTTCTATAAAACTTTCCTGTAATACATCTTCTGCCTCGGCCACATTATTCAACATCCGCAGGCAGGTATTGTACATGGCTTTTGAGTAGCGCACATATAATTCCTTGCAGCCAAGTGTATCACCTCGCAGGCAGCGTTCAATCAGTTCATCCCGTTGTGGCAATACAGCTAATTCCAAAAGTTCAGTGTTTATTAAGTTAGAGACAGGGACATTTCATCAATGTTGCATCCAGTAAACTATTTTTTTTAAAGCGCCTGAAAACAGCTGCAAAAAACAAAAAATTATCTTCTGAATGAGTGTATTTATATTTGCGGTATAGATTATTGCCTGAATGGCAGAAATTAAAGCTCAATAAAGGTATGCGGTACAAGTGAGTGACACAACGATGCAAAATAGTAGTGCAAATGCTTGTCCCAAAAACCAATTAACCGATAAACTAATAAACAACAACGATGGCTGCTAAAACCGATAACTTTCAATCTCCCGATTATTTTAATGTAGATGAACTGCTGACCGACGAACACAAACTGATTCGTGAAAGTGTTCGCAATTATGTAAAGAAAGAAATTTCGCCCATTATAGAAGATTATGCACAGCGTGCAGAATTTCCGCAGCAAATTATAAAGCAACTCGGCGACCTGGGTTGCTTTGGGCCAACCGTGCCTGAGCAATATGGCGGCGGCGGACTGGATTATATCAGCTACGGATTAATGATGCAGGAACTGGAACGTGGCGATAGTGGCGTACGCTCAACAGCCAGTGTGCAGGGCAGTTTGGTGATGTTTCCTATTTATCAATATGGTAATGAAGAACAACGCCACAAATATTTACCAAAACTTGCCAGTGGCGAATGGCTGGGTTGTTTTGGTTTAACAGAACCAAACCATGGCAGCGACCCCGGAGGCATGCTTACCAATATTAAAGATGGCGGCGACCATGTAATTTTAAATGGTGCTAAAATGTGGATCAGCAATGCGCCCTTTGCGCAGGTGGCTGTTGTTTGGGCAAAAGATGAAGCCGGCGAAATAAGAGGTGTAATTGTAGAGAGAGGCATGGAAGGTTTCAGCACGCCAACCACACATGGCAAATGGAGTCTGCGTGCCAGCGCCACCGGCGAGCTGGTCTTTGATAATGTAAAAGTTCCTAAAGAAAATATTTTACCCAATGTTAAGGGATTGAAAGGCCCATTGGGTTGCTTAACCAAGGCCCGTTACGGCATTGCCTGGGGAGCCATTGGTGCTGCCATGGATTGTTATGATACGGCGTTAAATTACAGCAAAGAAAGAATTCAGTTTGGAAAACCAATCGGTGGTTTTCAGTTGCAGCAAAAAAAACTGGCCGAAATGGTTACCGAAATTACCAAGGCACAATTATTAAACTGGCGCCTGGGTGTTTTGATGAACGAAGGAAAAGTTACACCGCAACAGGTAAGTATGGCCAAGCGCAACGCTTGTGAAGTAGCCACTAATATTTGCCGTGATGCCCGCCAGATGCTGGGCGGCATGGGCATTACAGGCGAATACCCGGTAATGCGCCACATGATGAATTTGGAAAGTGTGATTACGTACGAAGGCACACATGATATCCATTTGCTGATTACAGGAATGGATGTGACGGGTATGAATGCATTCAAATAAATTATCCCGGCCTTTAAGCCGGGCAATTCATATACTAACAGGGCTTAAGCCCAACAATAAAATTTGTTATGATAAAGAATGTAAGCGTCATTGGCGCAGGCACCATGGGAAACGGCATTGCTCATGTATTTGCACAATCAGGTTTTAAAGTGATACTCGTAGATGTAAATCCATCGCAGCTGCAAAGAGCCCTCGATACTATTAATAAAAATCTGGATCGCCAGTTAAGCAAAGGAACCATCACCGAAGAACAAAAAAAATCAACGCTGGCAAATATTTCTATTTCATCCATCATAAACGATGGTGTTAAAGATGCCCAGCTTGTAATTGAAGCAGCTACAGAGAATGTAGAGCTGAAATTATCCATCTTTGAACAAATGGATACTTACGCACCGGCAGGCTGCATTCTGGCAACAAATACTTCTTCTATTTCCATCACAAAAATTGCAGCTGTAACAAAAAGGCCAGGACTGGTAATTGGTATGCACTTTATGAACCCGGTACCGGTAATGAAACTGGTGGAAATAATAAATGGTTATGCTACCAAAAAAGAAGTTACCGAAACCATTGTTGAATTAAGCAAACAGCTTGGCAAAATTCCCTGCGCTGTAAATGATTATCCGGGATTTATTGCCAACCGTATTTTAATGCCCATGATCAATGAGGCCATTTACAGTTTATATGAAGGCGTTGCCGGTGTGGAAGAAATTGACACCGTAATGAAACTGGGTATGGCCCATCCAATGGGACCATTGCAACTGGCCGATTTTATTGGACTGGATGTTTGCCTGAGTATTTTAAAAGTTTTACAGGATGGATTTGGTAATCCTAAATATGCACCCTGCCCTTTACTGGTGAATATGGTTTTAGCTGGAAGATTGGGCGCAAAGAGCGGTGAAGGATTTTATGTTTACACAGCCGGTAGTAAGGATCTGGTACTGAGCGAAAGTTTTAAGTAATTATTCTCTATACTTAAAGAAAGGCTTCCCTTAGGAAAGCCTTCTTTGTATTATTTCAAAGAGCAGGTAAATCAAAAAAATCTTTTTTTCAATTCACATACAAGCAAATAGTTATTTTACTATTTTACCCGGGGTTTTCAATTTACTCAACTAAAAACACTTTTTTATGAAGACAATCATTTGTTCATTATTTATCATTGCAGTTTTTACTGCCTGTAAAGGCAAATCAGGTTCGGGCGATGACCAGGGTACACCAGCTGGTGTTGCCAACATGATCTTTGATGCTGCCAAAAGCGGCGATTACAATAAATTAAAAGGATTATGCGATGCCTCCCTGGAGCCAGATGGCGACAGCAAAAAAGTTTGCGAAGTTTCTGATGGAGATGAAAAACTAAAAACCATGTTTAAAGAATATTTCTCAAAAGGAAAAGTGGTAGGCGAGGCAACCATTGAAGGCGATGACGCAAAGTTAATATTCTTTTGGGCCAGATGGTACCAAAACATGAAAAGAAAGATGGCAAATGGTATTTAATGAGTTTTTAGTTTTTTTACAATTTAAATATGGCAACAAAAGAAAAAAAGATTGATGCATACATTGCCAGATCGGCCGATTTTGCAAAGCCCATTTTACTTCACATCCGGGAGCTGGTGCACAAAGCCTGCCCGGATGTGGAGGAAAAAATGAAATGGAGTATGCCATTCTTTGATTATAAAGGCGAAATGCTCTGCCACATGGCATCTTTTAAACAACATGCTGTAATGGGTTTCTGGAAGGCTTCGATAATGAAAGATTCCATACTTCTTGAAAATGCAAAATCAGAAAATGCCATGGGGCACCTCGGAAGAATCGAATCATTAAAAGACATGCCCTCCGATAAAAAAATAACCGCCTGGATAAAAGAAGCCATGCTGCTTAATGATAAGGGCGTTAAGCTTCCTGCAAAAGCAAAACCTGCAGATAAGAAGGAGCTACCGGTGCCTGAATATTTTGTAAAAGCATTGGCAAAAAACAAAAAAGCAAAACAGGTATTTGAAAACTTTCCGCCATCACACAAAAAAGAATATGTTATGTGGATAACTGAAGCCAAGACAGAAGACACAAGGAATAAAAGAATGACCACCGCATTGGAATGGATGGCTGAAGGTAAAAGCAGGCTTTGGAAATATGAAAAGAAATAAATGATCTGAACGTTGCCAGAGCTTAAAACTCTGGCAATGTTATTTTTTACGTTTTTTAGGGCTTACCAGTTCATACGAATCATCAATCATTTCCTTTAATTGCTTTGCCGTTAACCGCCCATCAACAATAATGGTGTTCCAGTGTTTTTTATTCATATGGTAACCTGGTAAAACAGATTCCGGATAATCATCACGCAATTCAATCGCTTTATCCGGGTCGCACTTTACGTTGAATTGTAAAGGCGAGCTATCTAATGCCGCAAGCAGAAAAATCTTTTCATTCACTTTAAACACAAGTGTGTCTTCTCCAAACGGAAAGCCTTCTGTAACAGAAGGCTTTTGCAAAATGTATTCACGAATGGTTTCTATATGCATTTTAAGCAATTGTCTTTTTAGCTTCTTCCAGTTTTTTGCCAATCTGCCCCGTTAGGATATGCCAGAACATTACAAAGTCGCTGCCCAGGCTGTATAAAGGATACGTAAATGTTGCCGGCTTGTTTTTTTCGATAAAGAAATGACCAAACCAGGCAAAGCCATAACCGCAAACAGGTATCAGCGCCAGCATCCACCATTTTTGTAAAATAATGGCCGCTACCAGGATGCCAAGCAAACCTGCAGTACCAATAAAATGCAGCGTACGGTTTGTTAAGTCGCTGTGCTCGGTTAAATAATAAGGATAAAAACTCCAGAAATTTTTATATTTTTTTTCGGTTGCCATAAAGTTCTTTTTTAGAAAATTACACATTCCCTTTTTATTATCCGGTTTTTTTTACCGAAACATTTTGCAGGTCATTCAGCCTGTACAACACTTCATCAAGCCGGTTTTTGGGGATGCCGGTTTTTATCAGGCAAAATAACTGCATTTCCTGCGCAAGTACATTGCAGTTAAACTGCTTCAATATCATCATCACATCATTCATCTGTGTATAATCAAATTCAATACTGTATAGCAACTCCACCTGCTTTTGCACGATGGGCGTAACCTGCAAAGCCATGGCAGCAGATACTTTGTATGCATTTATTAAACCCGGTACACCCAGCAAAGTACCTCCCCAGTAACGTACTACTATTATTGCCACATTAACCAGTTCTTTGCTGTCAATCTGCCCCAGTATGGGTTTACCGGCAGTGCCAGAAGGTTCTCCATCATCAGAGGAGCGGAAATTATTCCCATCGGTACCAATGCGGTAAGCAAAACAATGATGCACCGCTTTGGGGTGTTCTTTCTTTAAAACCTGAAGTTCCTTTTTAAAATCATCTGCAGTCTCAATGGGGAAAGCAAAAGCTATAAATTTACTGCCACGGTCTTTGAACTCGGCACTGGATGGTTTTTCAATAGTTGTATAAAAATCGGGTTCTTTCATCAATACATTTTATTTATCGCCGCATTCCTGTAAAAGGAAATACTATCATTTTTTATTTTTTGCTCTTCAAACAGGTTACTATTATTTAAGCCCGGTGCACTTAACCCATCCCCTGGTATTAAATCTTCATTGGTAATCACCCTTGCTTCATCCCAGGCATTTTCGTCAATAAAAGATTGAAGCAGTTTTGCGCCACCTTCAACAATTACCGATTGCAGCTGTAGTTTGTACAATGCATTTAAAAACTGCGGGATGAATTTTTGATCCTTATCAATCTTATAAAAGGAAAGCATCTCTCCTATTTCCTGCTTATGCTGATTGAAAACAATTGTTTTCACAGTTCCATCAAACAATTGTAGTGAAGATGGTAATTTTAGATCCATATCAATTACCAACCTTACCGGGTTATTGCCAGGCCAAAGCCTTGCAGTTAAAGCCGGGTCATCCAGCAATGCTGTATTTGTACCAACCAGTATTGCAGCTTCTTCCCTTCTCCATTTGTGAACAAGCCGGTTTGTAAATTCGTTACTTATAAAAACCCTTTTTTCGTCACCGGCACTAATTTTTCCATCACTACTTTGCGCCCATTTTAATATAATGTAGGGCCTTTGCTTTTCGTAAAAAGTAAAAAAACGTTTATTCAGTTCCAGGCATTCATTTTCCAAAATACCAAGGGTAACCTGCACACCTGCTGCTTTTAAGCGTTCTATTCCTTTGCCGTCAACGGCCGAAAAACTATCCCTGCAGCCAATAACCACACAGGGGATTTTTTGGTTGATGATCAGATCGGCACAGGGCGGGGTTTTGCCGAAATGGGCACAGGGTTCCAGCGAAACATAAAGGGTACTCTTTTCAATGAATGTTTTATCAGCTTCGGCAACATGGTTAATGCAATTCACTTCGGCGTGTGCTTCTCCATATTTTTGATGAAAGCCCTCTCCGATGATCCTGCCATTATACACCAATACTGCTCCCACCATGGGATTGGGCGCTACCGCTCCGGCACCCTTGGCTGCCAGTAGAAGGCAACGCTGCATATATTGTTCATGTTGTAACAAGTAACAAAAATACGCATCAATAAATAAACCCTCTTCTATCATTTATACTGTCAGCCTGAGCTTGTAGAAGGCGGCTTTTAAACAAAGAATCCTCAGCTTGCAGAAACCCGCCTTCTACAAGCTCAGGCTGACAAACTTTTATTAGATGAGATATTAAAACAGTCCTTGTTGAGCTGTATGAATTCATTTCGTTAAATAAAAAAACGAATCTGTATGTTTGCTTTAATGATGCTGAAAGAACTATACCGCAATTTTTTAGTGCAGCTGCAAAAAATATACAGCCTGAGCGAAGCTACGGCCATCACCGACTGGGTATTTGAAAAGATGGCTTCGCTGAAGCGTTCGGATATTTTAAAAAATCCGGAAAAGATAATTTCGCCGGCTGCCAATGAATTAATACAAAATACCCTTCAGGAACTTTTACTGCATAAGCCCATACAATATGTTTTGGGCGAAGCCTGGTTTTACCACATGAAAATAAAAGTGAATGAACATGTACTGATTCCCCGGCCCGAAACAGAGGAGTTGGTGGAGCAATTGATAATAGACCGAAAATCAAAACTCACCGACCCGGCCATACTGGATATTGGAACCGGCAGCGGCTGTATATCCATTGCCATCAAAAAGAATTTACCTGCTTCTAAACTTACTGCTATTGATGTAAGTAAAGATGCACTGGCACTGGCGAAGGAAAATGCAGCCATGCACAATACACATATCCATTTTGCCGAACTCGATTTTCTGGATGAAACAAACTGGCCAACACTTGGCATATTTGATATCATTATCAGCAACCCGCCATATATACCCATTAATGAAAAAGAAAAACTGGCTAAAAACGTAACCGATTTTGAACCGCACCTGGCGCTGTTTGTGCCCGACAGATCGCCCCTGATCTTTTACGAAAAGATTGCCGCTTTCGGCAGAGACCATTTATTGCCCAACGGAAAAATTTACCTGGAAACGCATGAAGACCTTGCCAAAGAAACGGCAGCTTTATTTCACAAATATTATCAAACGGTGATGATAAAAAAAGACATGTACGGTAAAGAACGGATGATTATTATTACTGCTTGATATTTGCTGCCAGCTTGGCTTTAGCACGTTTGGCAGCTTCCATTATTTTAAAAGCCATACCGTAGTAGGCACTGGTATCCACGTTCATAACCACCGTTGGTGTATCAATATATTTTTTATTGTTCTCCACTTCTTTTTTAAGTAAAGAATCGATGTACATGATATCAATCTGCTGTGTGCCAATAAATACTTTCTGCTCTTTGGTAACAGTAACCACAATGTTCTGGTTAACCTTGGTATCACTTTTGCCTTTGGGGTTGCTCACCTTAACCACATTCGGATTAGCCAATGTAGAGATCAGCAAAAAGAACATCAGTAAAATAAACAGCACATCATTCAGCGGACCAGCATCCACTTCGTTGTGATTATCCCGTAAACGTTTTTTTAAACTCATCTTGTTTTTATTTCACTGATTTTTACTAATTACACGATTTTTATTTCTGCATTAATTCATGTAATTAGTGCAATTCGTTTAATGAGTGTACTTATCGTGTTGGCTCCTGCAAAATATCTATAAAGTCAGCACTGGCCGATTCCATTTTATGCACCGTTTTATCAATCTGTGTATTCAAATAACTATATCCTAAAAAAGAAATGATACCGATGATAAGACCTGTTGCAGAAGTGATCATCTTTACATACATGGCATCGGCAATATCGGTAATGGAAGGATTGGTTGCCGTAGCAAAATCCCTCAGCAACATTACCAATCCAATGATGGTACCCACAAAACCAAACAATGGTGCAATACGTGCAATAACAGAAAGCACCGGAAGATTTCTTTCCATCCGGTAAACCTCCAGTTTGCCTACATTATCCATACTTTTTTCAATGGCATCAATGGGTTTACCAATACGCTGCAAACCTTTGTCAATCATTTTTGCAACCGGGTTGGGTGTATTTTTTGCCAGGCTGCGGGCTGCTGTTACATTCCCATTAATGATATGATCACGGATGATGTTCATAAAATTATCATCGATCTTACTGGCCTTGCGTATGGCTATCAGGCGCTCAATAAAAAAGAATATCGCCATGGCCAGAAATATTGCCAGCGGGATCATCAACACGCCGCCCTTTACCAATAACGAAAACAAAGATTCTTTACCTGCTGAAGAAGTTGCGATTCCTGTACTATCAATCTGCAATAGAATATTAAACATGTGTTCCGGGTTTTATTTGTAAAGTTAGCTGCTCATTAATTATGCCAAAAAATATTTCAATTTGCAATGAAACGAAACAATCTTTCAATTACTGCCTAATGAAATGTTAATCTTCCCGGTGCACATTCTCCATTGAAAATGCAGGCAGGCAAATACTCCAGTATTCACAGGCTTCTTCGAAGGGATTGCTGTATCGTACCCGGCTTCCTTTTTTTATTAAAATACTTTGCCCGGCACTAACCGTAATTTTTTCTCCATCTACTTCAAATAATTTTTTGCCCTTGCTCACCAGGGTATATTCATCAAACTCCGGGTTTTGAAAAGGCTCATTCCAGCCCGCCGGCGCCAGCATATGTGCTATGCTCAAACCGGTTTCGCCGGTAGAAGCACCAATATGTTCTTCAATTAATTTACCGTCGGTAGTTGGCACCACAAATGGATTCTCCTGTTTAAAAAATGGCATGTAAAAAAGGTTTTAAAAACAAAAGTGCCGCAATTGCGGCACTTTATAAGATATAATTTTAAAATTATTTTTTGCTTTCCAGTTGCTGCATGGCCATTATCTGCTTCATGGTTTTTTCCATACCATCGCTGCCGCCGTCTAAGAAGATCACATTGCCTTTTCCATACTCTGCAAAATTCTTAATAGCTTCTACCCACATGCTGAACAAAATAACATTGGTATCCAGGTTAGCCTGCTTCATTTCTGTTGCAGCCTGGCTCATACCCTTAGCCACTTCCTCCCGGAACAAAGCCACACCCTGTCCACGTAACTGAGCCGCCAGTCTTTCAGCTTCGGCTGCAATTTTAATGGCATTACCTTCTGCTTCGGCAGCTTTTGTTTTGGTTATCAATAAAGCCTGGCCTTCATTTTCGGCGGCTGCTTTTAAGTTGTTTGATGCAACCACTTTACTCATACTGGTAATAATGGCTTCATCAAAAGTGATATCATTAATTTGCAGATCCTGCAAATGATAACCCCAACCTTCCAGCGCCACGTCCACCTGTTCTTTCACATTTTCTACAATATCGCGGCGTACATTTAAAACCTCTGCCTGCCTTTTAGTAGATACAAATGCACGGATACTTCCTTCAACCGTACGTATCAAAGCCTGCATCAGGTCTTTATCGCTGATGAATTTAAACGCCACTTTCTGAATCGTTTCTTCCTGCTCATTCTGTACCGAATACAAAAGCATCGATTTAAAATAAACATTCGCCTGGTCAATGGTTACTGCCTGAAACTCCAGCTCCACCGAACGGTTCTGAATACTTACTTTTTTAAAGATCTGCTCCAGGAAAGGAATCTTAAAATTCAGTCCCGGCCGCATAATTCGGCGGTATTTACCGAACATGGTTACCACGCCAATAAAACCCTGGTTAATGGTTACAAAGCAACCCAGTAAGGCCAATACCAGCAGTACGACCCACCAATACTCTTTTAAATAATCCATAGTTGTAAAATTTGTATTGAAGATAGATAATTTTTTATGTACCCGGCAGGAAATCTTTGTGGGGCTTCTGTGGCACAGTTTACCCCGAAAGCATTCGGGGCACGCTTGTACTTTTGAATCTTTTTTGGGGTCTAAAACTAAAACATTAACACTCCCTTACCCTCCCAATCATCTAACTTTACATCCTAAATTCAAACAAAATGAAAAGAACATATTGCTGGAAATGTGTGTTGATGCTTGCATCGGTTTTGGGAATGATAAGTGCTTTCAATGCCTGATCTTCTTACCTAATAAATAAAAAAGTTGCAAAATTAACGTTGCAACTTTTTTATTGGTAAACTATTCCACTTCTGTTGATTTTGTGACTGTTACTTTATCTGTACGTGATGCAGTGCTGGAGTTGCCAGAATTACCGGATCCCCTAACCAACGCAACAATAAGCAAAATAAACACAGCTCCTCCAACTACCCAAACCCAGGGTTCGGCGTACCAGGTGTTAGTTTCTGATCTTGATGTTGTGGTTGTGGTTGCAGTCATCGTGCTGTCCTGCGCCCACGCCAGCACATTTGTTACACTTAATACACATAACATTAAAGTTTGTTTAAAAAGCCGGAGATTAATTAAATTTTTCAATTTCTGATAATTTTAAGTGATGAAATATCTACTGTAAAAGCCGGATCATTAAATAATAAAAATGTCAGCCATTACATTCTATATATCAGACACAAAAAAAAGGAAACCAGTTGCCGGATAACGGTTTTTCTGGTGGGCATATCAAATTTGCTTTTTACAGATATACCCGGGAATTATAATAAACTTAAAAACCGGTATCATCTGCGCTGGGACCATAGGAACCCGGTATCGGTATATCAAGCAGGCGCAGGTAAACACCCAGTTGCGCCCGGTGATGTATGATCTGTGAAAGCGAATGCCGTATCATATCAGCTTTAGAACCTTTGCTGAGAATTTGTTCACCCATCCGCAGTATCCATTCATTGCTCAATGTTTCTTCTTTACCGATTGACAGTTGGGCACGGGCATCTTCCAGGCTTTTCTCAAACAAATCCATCAGTGCGGCATTGTCTTTTACAATGGTAGGCTTGTATTCATTGGCAGCAAAATCAAGTTCATCGGTGTTAAGTACCATGCTTACCCAGGCGGGCAGTTCCGCAATATGTGTGGCCAGGTTCATCATCACCATGCTTTTGGGATGAGGTTTCCAGTCAAATTTTTCGGCAGGTACCAGGGCCAACATCTTACGGGTGGTTACTGCTTCTCTTTCAAGTTCTTTTTGAAATAATGAGATCTGTGTCATGGTATTTTGTTTTTGGTTATACCACAAAGTAAATGCCTGGTAGTGACAGCCCTATGTCAACAGGAAAAACTTTATTTGCCACGAATTACACTAATAGGCACGAATAATACAATCCCATTCATGAAAATTCGTGTAATTCGTGGCAAACATTTTCGCAGCGAAGCTTATAGATAAATTTTTTTATCATTTGAAAACAAAACTCAGGATGAAAGTTTTTTTGAGATTTTTTCGATGTTCTTCTTCACCATTTCTTTCAATCCGGGCGGACTGATAATATCTGCATACTCTCCAAACAGTAAAAAGAATTTGGCAAAGCCCATTAAAGAGGCGGTTACAAAAGTCATCTCCATTTTATAACCCGTTTCCTGCTGCGATACAAAACCATGATAAAATTTCTGCTCGCCAAAATATTTTAAAGTTGATTTTTCAACCTGTATCACAATGGTAAACATTTCCTTTTCGGTATTCATTTTATTAAGGAAAGATTTGAGGGCAGGATGCTGCTTATCAAAATGATTACCGGTTAGGTTTATATAGCTGATACGGTCTGTGCGAAAATTGCGATAGTCTTTACGCAGCCTGCAGTATGCAATCATGTACCAGTAACTGCCCTGGTAAAAAATGCCAACCGGCTCCACATCCCGGTTGCTGTACTGCTGAGTGTGATTGGCAAAATAGCCTATATCCAAAACGGCTTTGCCGGCAATACTTTTAAGAATGGTTTGCAGGTGTATGGGTTTGTTTGCCGCCTGTGGCAGGTAAGGGTTTTCAACCACTTCAATGTAGGCCGACATATCATCCAGCAGGTCTTTCTCTGCATAGCGCAACACCGATTTTATTTTGAACATGGCAGATTGGTATTGCTCTACCGATGAAGGGTCGGTCAGTTTTTCCACCATTTTTTCTGCGGTTAAAAAAGCAATTGCTTCTTCACGGGTAAACATCACGGGCGGCAGGCGGTATCCTTCCATAATGCTGTAACCCACGCCTGCTTCACCTGCCAGCGGCACGCCGGATTCTTCCAGGGCCTTAATATCACGGTACACCGTACGCAGACTGATGCCAAACCGGTCTGCAATCTCCTGAGCCTTTACCACCCTTTTAGATTGCAGTTGAATAAGTATAGCGGTAACCCGGTCAATGCGGTTCATGTAAATGGTTTGAAGCGGTAAATTAAAGCAAGTGAGGCGATAAAAAAACTGCCCCTTTATTTATCAAACAAAAATTTATAAGAAAACCTCATCCTTCCATATTTTCTGCATCATTTTAATTCTCTTTATCTTTATACGCTTACAGAGCTGATTTTGTAATCAGTATCTGCAAAAAAAATAATTATGCGTAAACTGTTGTTTTCATTTCTGCTGATTTGCTTTTGTCATGTTTCAAATGCACAAATGGTTTATCCGTACCAGGATATTAAACTTGAAAAGCCATCAGATTATAAAGAGACAGAAGCCATGGCATTGTCTGCTGCAAAATTTTTGCTTGGCACCCCCTTTGTTGAGGTAGATGTAAACAGAACCAATGCTTTGGTATTTTTAAATAAATGGATGAGCGGAACAAAAGATTACCAGTTTTATTTACAGGGATTTGTACAGGATCTAAGTGTTGACCTGAATTTATTAAGCCTGTATATTCCGGCCATGATTAAATACACACTGGAAAATAAAGCAGAAGCAGTTAATCCTATAAAAGTAGAGCAGTACACTTCCCAAATAGTACTGGCTTATTGCAATGACCCAAAAAATAATTTCAAGCTTAAAAAGAAACTCAGAAAACTGCTGGAAGATCATCAGCCCGTAAAAAATTAATGCAAATTTGTTTGTGATGAAAAAGATGATTGGATTTTTATTGATAACCTTGTCACTCAGCTGCGGCGTATTTGCCCAGGAGAATAATTTTATCACAGAGGGAATAAAAATGCACGACAAAGGTGATTATGAAGGTGCAATTCAATTTTATAAAAAAGCTTTACAGAGTGATAAGAATTCAATACAGGCCAATTATGAACTGGCTTCTTCTTACCTGGCAATAAAAAACTATGCAAATACTTTGAAGTATGCTGATAAAGTAATTGCCCGAAACCTGGATTATGTAGACCAGGCATACATTCTGAAAGGCTCTGCACTTGATCTTCTGGGCAGAAAACCGGAAGCCATCAATACCTACAGACTGGCTTTAAAAAAATATAAAACAAATCATTTATTATACTACAACCTGGCGCTTACTTCCTTTAATATAAAAAATTATAAAGAAGCTGAGGATGCTTTACAGAAAGCTTTAAAGCTGAATCCGTTGCATGCCAGCAGTCATTTCTTGCTGGGCATGACCATGATTTCGCAGGGCAAAAGAACACAAGCTGTTCTGGCGTTGTATAATTTTTTACTACTGGAGCCAAAAACCAAAAGGTCGGCTTCGGCATTGCTGGCACTGGAAGACGAATGGAAAAATGCAGGCAAGCAAAAAGCAGGTTCTAAAACAGTACCTGCGGAAAAAGAAGCAGATGAATTTGGTACTGTATCACTTATGATGGATATGCTGGAAGCTGCAAAAATGAATGAAACCAACAAAAACAAACCGGCCATCACGTTATTTGCCGAAAATACCAATACCATTTTTACCATTTTGGGAGAGGCAAAAAAAGACAAGAAGGGTTTTTGGTGGAATTTTTACGTAGATTATTTTTATACCCTGGCAAACAATCATCACACCGAGGCTTTGTGTTACTATATTACCCAGTCAAGAGGCGATACCTATAATGTATGGCTGAAAGATAACCTGCCAAAAATGGAGGCGCTTTCTGAATGGTATACCAAATACATGCATAAGTTTTAACCCTTCGGCTTCGCTCAGGATTTTAACTCCGTTCCTCCCAGATCATCGCCACATGCACAATCGTTTCTGCAGCTTTGGCCATGTCGTTGATTCCAATCCATTCCAGTTTACTGTGTATGTTTTGCATACCGGTAAAAATATTAGGACATGGCATACCAATATAACTGAAACGGCTGCCATCGGTACCGCCACGTATACTTTCTTTCTTCATAGTAAGGCCGGCTCTTTGTATGGCTTCTTCGGCATAAGCCGCTACCTGCGGGCAGGTATCCAATACTTCCTTCATATTGCGGTATTGCTCCTGCACGGTATACTCCATCACGGCCCCCGGAAATTCTGCAACCGTCTCTTCAGCAATTTTTTTCAGCCGTTGGTGATGTTGCTGCAAACCAGCCAGTGTAAAATCTCTTACAATAAACTGTATGCTTGCTTTTTCTGCAATGCCATTAACCGATGTTGGATGCACAAAACCTTCTTTCTTTTCTGTCGTCTCGGGGCTCCATTCGTTTTTTGGTAAAGCATCCAGAATTGCACCGGCAACTTTTAAAGCATTCACCAGTTTATCTTTTGCATAACCGGGATGTGTTATAACCCCGCTGATAGTGATCACTGCACCATCGGCACTAAAGGTTTCATCTTCCAGGCTTCCGGCTTCGCCGCCATCCAATGTATAGCCAAACTGAGCGCCCAGTTTTTGCATATCTACTTTGGCTGTACCCTGGCCCACTTCTTCATCGGGTGTAAATAAAATTTTTATATCGCCATGCTTAACAGCTGGGTTTTGTATAAAAAATAAGGCAGCTTCCATAATAGCAGCCACACCGCTTTTATCATCTGCACCCAATAAAGTATTTCCGCTGGCGGTTATTACACCGCTGTTGATATGATTTTTTAAATAAGGCGAATCGCTCATCCGCAAAACCTGGGTCGTATCATCCGGCAATACAATATCAGCACCATCATAATAACGGTGCAGGATAGGTTTTACATGGGTACCGCTGCAATCGGGTGCTGTATCAACATGCGCACAAAAACAAATAGCAGGAATATTTTTTTTATCGCTGTTGGATGGAATGGTTGCATACACATATCCATACTCATCGGTTGAAGCATCGGTAATTCCCATACCGAATAATTCTTTCAGCAAAAGCTTACTCAGGTCTTTTTGTTTTTCAGTTGTGGGATGTGCTGTACTGGTTGGATCGCTTTGTGTATCAATTTTTACATAGCGCATAAAGCGGTCGGCAATATTATCGGGGCTTATTTGTATCATGGCTTAAAATTAATGGATAATTTTTTAATGGATAATGGATAATTCCCTCAAAAAAAAAAGCAGCCTGCTTTCGCAAACTGCTTAATTATTCATTAAAAAATTATCCATTACTCTGCTATCTCCACCAGTTCAATATCAAAAATCAGTTCCTGTCCGGCTAAAAAATGATTGGCATCCAGTATGATCACATCATCCTTCACTTCTATCACAATTACCGGAACGGGCTGGCCGGCCTGGTTGCTTAAGGTAAGGGGCATACCTGGTTCAAGCACCATATCAGCAGGAACATTCTCTTTTGGAAATTCAATAATTGCTTCTTCGCTCCTGGGACCATAAGCATCTTCAGGGGCAATATTGATCGTTTTCTTTTCGCCCAGGTTCATGCCGGGCATGGCATCGTCAAATCCTTTTATCATTTGTCCGGCACCTACTGTAAACTCCAGTGGCTCTCTGCCAACCGAAGAATCAAACTGCTCACCATTAACTAATTTCCCGGTGTAATGTACTTTTACTACATCACCTTCTTTAACCTGTTTCATGTATTTTATTTTTATGTATTAAACTGCAGATGAATTGTTCACCGGCAATATTTTAATGCGGGTTGCTACCGGTTTTATTCTGTTGCTGGGGCGAAGAAAAAAGGCAGGTTCTGTTAAAACGGGGGCAAATTAATACATAATTACTGCCAAATGAAAAGTTTTTGTGAAATTAGCAGGATGAAAAAGTTAAAATACTGTTGCCTGGCTGTATTATTTAATTGTTACTGGGTGGTTGCCCAACCCGTAAACAATGGTTCCGTTATTACCGGTGCGGAACGTATGCAGGTTTACCTGCCTTTGCTTGAAGGTAAGTCTGTAGCAGTTTTTGCCAACCAAACCAGTATGGTAAAAAATACACACCTGGTAGACACCTTACTGAGCAGCGGCATTAAAGTGGTAAAAATTTTCGGGCCCGAGCATGGTTTCAGGGGAGATGCAGATGCCGGCGAACATGTAGGTGATGCAAAAGATAAGAAGACAGGCATACCGGTAATAAGCCTGTATGGAAAACACCAGAAGCCAACGCCTGAAGATCTGAAAGATGTGGATGTGCTGATCTTTGATATACAGGATGTGGGTGTGCGGTTTTATACTTTTATATCATCGCTGCAATATTACCTGGAGGCTGCTTTGGAAAACCATAAGCCCCTGCTGATACTTGACCGTCCCAACCCCAATGGCTTTTATGTAGATGGGCCGGTACTTGATATGAATTTTAAAAGCTTTGTTGGCATGCAGGCTATACCCATCGTGTATGGAATGACGATTGGTGAATATGCTTTGATGCTAGCCAATGAAAACTGGTTATCAAATGAAGCCAATGCTATTAATGCCTACAACAAAACAACCAATCCAACAACCGATACGCCGTTTCATGTGCAGGTTATTAAATGCAAAAATTACGACCATAATACCAAATATGAATTGCCGGTAATGCCTTCGCCCAATTTAAAAGAAATGCAGAGTATCTATCTCTACCCTTCTACCTGTTTATTTGAAGGCACGGTCTTAAGTGAAGGCAGGGGCACTGACAAACCGTTCCAGATATTTGGGCACCCATCTTTACCCAATAACTTATTTGCTTTTACACCCAGGCCCAATGCCGGCGCTAAAAAAAGCAAATGTTTTTTTCAGCAATGTTATGGTTGGAATTTAAGTGGCAACACAGAAGAAATTTTAAAAAAGGTTGATAATAAAATTCAGCTGAAGTATTTGATTGATGCTTATAAATTATTCCCGGGCAAGGACACTTTCTTTTTAAAAAATAATTTTATTAATAAGCTTGCCGGTAATGATGTACTGATGCAACAAATTAAAGATGGTAAAACCGAAGCTGAAATAAAGAAAAGCTGGCAGCCCGGCCTGGCTGACTTTAAAGCCAGGAGAAAAAAATATTTATTGTACCCCGATTTTGAATAAGCAAGGTTCAGATTATTTTCAAATGCGCTGCCTTCCTGATGAGGGATGCCGTATTTTTTGCTTCAAATTTTGCTAACAGATTTTTACGATGTGTATCTACCGTAGTAGAGCTTATAAAAAGTTTTTGGGCAATTTCGTTGTTTGTCATTCCATCTGCAATAAGCTCCAGCACTTCTTTTTCACGCCGGGTAATTACCGGAGCATTGGTTTCAGTTTCCGGTTTTCTTAATGCAGTTGCAGCATCAAAACTTAAAAATGATTTTCCTTTAACTACCGTATGAATAGCTTCAACCAATTCTTCACGGGTTGCATTTTTCAATAAATAACCCGATGCTCCGTTCTCCATCATCTTCTCAATAAAACTCAGTTGATTAAAAGTACTGAGGCCAATTACAAACACACCGGGATATTGCTCTTTTACTTCCCTGCACAGATCAATACCGCTTATATCGGGCAGGTTGATATCCATTAATATCACATCTGGTTTTTGCTGGTGCAAAAAAGTCAGGCAGGATGCAGCATTGGTGGCATGTCCCATCCATTCAATGTCATTTTCATTTTGTAATAAGGAATGAATGCCTTCTATCACCATAAAGTGATCATCCACAATAAATAATTTAATGGCCATGGTTTTGATGTTAAACATTCAGTTCAATATGAACAGAAGTTCCTTTTTCTTTTTCGGATCGCACATCTAAAGTACCTTTTAAAAATTCAACCCTGTTCCTGATATTGTTCCAGCCAATGCCTCCGGACTGTTTCAGAATAGCTGTATCAAAGCCTGTTCCATCATCTTCCACAGTTATAGCAAATTGATTTACCGATTTTGTTACCTGTACGATGGCCGTTTTTGCAGCAGCATGCTTCATGGTATTGTTTATCAGCTCCTGCACAATACGGTAAATGGTTATAGCCGTTGTTTGTTCAACCATTTCATTTTCCAGTCCTATAGATTGATAGGAGATCTGCAATGCCCCGGATTTACTTATATCATTACAAAAATCATTCATCGCCGTATCCAATCCAAATTTAACCAATGCCTCGGGCATCATATTGTGTGCCACCCGGCGCATTTCCTGTATGGAACTGTCCAGCATATCTATGCTGCGTTCAAAAGCCTGGTTATTTTCAGGCGTCATGATCAGATTTCCTTTCATAGTGTTTAATGAATATTTAATACCCGACAGCATACCTCCCAATCCGTCATGCAGGTCTTTTGCCAGGCGGGTTCGTTCCTGCTCCTCACCTTTAAGCACAGCCCCGGTAGCAGTCAGTTGCTGCAGGGTTTCCAATTCGCTGATGCGTTGCTGCTGCAATTTTTTCTTTTGATTATAATTCCGGTAGGCAAGAAAAGAAAGTATCAGTAATACTGCTGCCGAACCAATAAGAATATAATTCAACACTTTTCTTTTTTCCAATTGCGATTGCTGAAGTATTATTTGATTGTCTTTTTTTGCTGATTCGTATTTTTTTTCAAGCTCGGCAGTTGTTTGTATTACCTGCTCATTCAACATTGCCTGTTGTATTGAATCGCTTTTCTGCTTTGCCCAAAGTGACATTTTAAAATCTCCCTCTCTTGCTGTAATATAAGATAGCACAGTATAAATGTTTTTCAATTCATCTTTCAGTGAATCTTTAACTGCTATTTCCATTGCTTTATCAATATGCTGCCTTGCAGCCATATTATTACCAGTAAAATAATTTGCATAAGCGATATTATATAATGAGCTGGCAAGCATCTGGTTACTTTGCAATTCTTCTGACAGCTTCAAAGATCTTTCAGATACCTCCAGCATTTTCTTAAACTCATACCGGTCGGCATAGGTATTGGCCATATAGCCATAAACAGCTGCCACTGCATATTTGTCATTAAGCTTTATGGATTCATCAATTGCTATTGTATAATAACACAAAGCACTGTCTGTATTTTTCAGCATCGCATAGCTCTGTCCCAGCGTAGCATATATCCTGTTGGGGTATGCATTGCTGCCGGTTTGCCGGTGAAGCTCCAGGGATAAAAGTAAAAAACCGATCGATCTGTGGAATTGACTGAGATTATAATATGCGTTGGCAATATTCTGATACATGCTGCTCAGCTTTTTCTTTTGATCTTTTCTTTCTATAAGCGCTAATGCCTGTAAACAGTATTCAAGCTGTTTATCAAACTGCCCCAGGTATTGATAAACGATCCCGGTATTGGCAAGTGTATTGATAATAAGGTTTGAATCCTTTAGTTCCCTGGCCGCAAACAAAGCCTCATTACTTTGCAGCAGGGCCTGGTCGTAATTACCCTTTGTATAAGAGACAATGGCACTTTGTGCATAGTAGTGATATAAACCTTTTTTAAATTTCAGCTGGCCGGATAATTGTTTTGATTCTTCTAAATAATAAATGGAAGAGTCCTGGTTATTGGCTTCATAAGTATCTGCTATCCTGAGCAATAACATCACTTTACCTGTATCTTCTTTTGCAGTGGAAAGTAACCTGATCAAACTATCCTTATTTTCAAACTGCGCTTTTGCATTTCCTGTTGAAATAAGTAATATAAGTATGTAAAATATTTTTCTCATACAGAATAATGAATCTTTAGAACCGTTTTAGAAATTAACCCAATAGTACTTCTAAAGTCTCTACCTCTTTCCATGATTTTTCCTGTTGCCTGAATATCCTGTTTTTAGTTCTTAGACATTCAGTTCAATATGAACAGAAGTTCCTTTTTCCTTTTCGGATTGTACATCTAAAGTACCTTTTAAAAATTCAACCCGGTTCTGAATATTGCTCCAGCCAATCCCTCTTGATTGTTTAAGTATGGCCGTATCAAAACCTGTTCCGTCGTCCTCAACTGTTATGGCCATCTGGCTACCGGATTTTGTAACCTGTATAATAGCCGTTTTTGCAGCAGCATGCTTCATCGTGTTGTTGATCAGTTCCTGCACAATACGGTAAATGGTTATAGCCGTTGTTTGTTCAACCATTTCATTTTCGAGCCCGATAGATTGATAGGAAACCTGCAATGCCCCTGATTGATTTAAATCATTACAAAAATCTTTCAGCGCTGTGTTCAATCCAAATTTAACCAAAGCTTCCGGCATCATATTGTGTGCAACCCGGCGCATTTCCTGTATGGAACTGTCCAGCATATCAAGGCTTCGTTCAAAAGCCTGGCTGTTTTCAGGTGTCATTATTAAATTTCCTTTCATAGTGTTTAATGCGTATTTAATGCCCGACAGCATACCTCCGAGGCCGTCATGAAGGTCTTTTGCCAGGCGGGTTCGTTCCTGTTCTTCTCCTTTTAATACATTTTCTGTAGCTGTTAATTGTTGCTGTGTTTCCAGGTCGCTGATGCGTTGCTGCTGTATTTTATTTTTCTGCTGGTAATTACGGTAACTTAACAATGAAATGATCAACAGGCCAACTCCTGCCCCGATCAACAAATAATTCAATATCGATTTTCCCTTAAGCTGAGCTTCCTGTAACCTGATCTTGTCAGATTTTTTTTCCGTTTCATATTTTGTTTCCAGTTCGGCAGCATATTCAGCCAACTGGGTTTCATTATCTGCGTCATTCAATTTATCCCATTTATTCTCATAGGAATTGCCTGCTAAAAAATCCTGCTGGGCAAATTTAAGCTTCGACAACGTCTGGTATATGGTCAGCAATTGATCTGTAATGGAATCCGTTTCTGCAATTTTCATTCCCGCCAGGAGCTGCTCTTCGGCAGGCTTAAATTTTTTCTGAAGAATAAAATTGTATCCATTAACGATGTATTGTAAGCATTTATTTTTTTCATCAATATCCTCATCTGCGCTGTTATATTCATTTAGCATTGCCGCAGTGCTTTCGAGTGCCGGCACATTTGCTGTGTTATAATAAATGGTTGCCAGGTTCACCAATGCATTCCTTACAGAGCGGGCCCTGTTAACCAAATTCCCAATTTTATACTGCCTCGTAAATAATTCAACAGCCTTTTCATTTTTAGATGTTCGCAGGTAACCCAATGCCAGGTTATTGATCGATATTAACAAACCGGTTGTATCCATATAATGCTCGCCGGCCGCAACTCCCTGTATGCCATAATCAATCGCTTTGTCATATTGATTTAGGTCCATGTACAGCCAGCAAAGATTTCCGTAATTAGTGGCTATGTTAGATGTATCCCCGATGGCTGTTGTTAACCTGATAGAATGCAATGCATATTTTACAGCCGAATCATTCATCTTTAAATTATGATAAATATTAAAGATGGCCCTGTAGGAAGTGGCTTCCTGGAACTTGTTTTTATTCTGTTCTGCAACCTGTATTGATTTAAGACAGTATTCAAGTGCATTTTTATAATCAGACTTAGCGTGATATATTTTTACAAAATCATGAAAGCACCCGTGCTTATATTCCTGTGCATTTAATTTTAAAATAAGTTTTTCGCAAAGCCGGTTATAATACAATGCTGAGTCGGGATCTTTGCTGAAATACTTTCTCTCAATTTGCAGCAGCAGGCTCACTTTATTGGTATCTTCTGTTGCCTGTTTAAGATCTTTCAGTAAGCCGTCCAGCTTTTTAGGTTGTGCAAAAACAAAAGTTGCTGAAAATAAAAGAATAAAAATCACAAGATATTTTCTCATACAATTAAGATAAACCTTTATCGGCGTTTTACAAATTAAACAAACAGCCACAGCATAATAACTCCCCTTTTTCCATGATTTTTTTTATTTGAAATAATATCCTGTTTTTCAAGGATGGCTATCCGTTTTGCAAGAAGTTAGTTTTACGTTTCAAACACTAATTATGAAAACAATCATTTTCTTTATCCTGATCCTTGCTGATATGGTTGCTGCTGCGCAATGGAATTCCAACACAGCTGTAAACAATGCCATATGCAATTATACCGGCAACCAAACCATTGTGCAGGTAGCAAGTGATGGTGCCGGCGGAGCCATTTGTACCTGGGTTGATACCAGGAACGGTACCCAGGATATTTATGCCCAGCGCATTGATGCAACCGGTACATTGCAATGGAATGTTGATGGAATTGCCATTTGCAATGCAGTATCCGATCAATATTTTCCAAGACTGGTTTCGGATGCCGCAGGCGGAGCCATTATTGCCTGGTACGATAACAGGGCAGGCAATTATGACATTTATGCCCAGCGGATCAATTCATCAGGAGTTGTGCAATGGACTACAGATGGCGTTGCCATTACCACCCAACCGGGAAATCAAAATGCACACCAGATCATTACAGATGGATCGGGCGGGGCTATAATTGTTTGGAGTGACGGTGCTGGCGGAGGACCTAATGCAGACATTAAGGCACAGCGCATCGATGCTTCAGGCACTGTATTATGGCCAGTAAGCGGAGCATCGGTTTGCAATGCTTCTTCACTTCAAAATACGCCGCAACTTATAAGTGACGGCAATGGTGGTGCTATCATTAGCTGGGAAGACTGGAGAAGTTTCAGTCAACCCGATATTTATGCACAACGCATTTCTTCCAATGGATTTACAAACTGGACTTTTAACGGAGTGCTCATTTGCTCTGAACCAAATTTGGCAAATCAGTACAGTACAAAAATAGTTTCCGATGGTGCAGGCGGTGCTATCATTTGCTGGCTTGATCAAAGAAACTTTGGATCGGGCCAGGATATTTATGCACAAAGAGTAAATGCATCCGGTTTAGTTCAATGGGTTAATAATGGTGTTGCGGTTTGCAATGCCAATGCTTTACAAACTGCACAACAAATGATTTCCGATGGTGCAGGTGGTGCCATCATTATTTGGGAAGATCGCAGAACAGAACGTGATATTTATGCCCAGCGTTTAAATAATACGGGCACAGTTCAATGGATTGCGAACGGTATACCTGTTTGCAATGCGACCGGTACGCAAACAGATCCGCAACTGGTTGCCAGGGTATCGGGAGGAGCAACGATTGTATGGACAGATCTGAGGAATAGTTCGCAGGCAGATATTTATGCACAGGCTATTACTTTAAACGGCCTTGAGTTGTGGATCTCTAACGGCGTTCCGGTTGCCAATGAAACGCACTCCCAGTCTGTACCACAACTGATACCGGATGCTGCAGACGGAGCCATTATTGCCTGGATGGACCTGAGAACCACCATTGATTACGATATATATTCCTCCAGGCTGGCTGCCAACGGCACATTACCTGTAAAACTTATTTCGTTTTCTGCAAACCTGCAAAACAAAAATGCAGTGCTGCATTGGCAAACTGCTGATGAACTTAACCTGGCAAAATATAATGTTCAAAGAAGCCTGGATGGAAATACATTCTCAACAATTGGCACTGTTATTCCCACAGGAAATTCAACTGCGAATAAAAATTACAGCTATCCCGACTTTAATATCATTGCACTAAATACTTCGCTGGTTTATTACCGGCTGCAAATGCAGGATATAGATGGTAAGACAGCTTACTCCAAAATTGAAATGGTAAAACCGGTTTCAGAACCAGTGATTAACATTACCCCAAATCCGGCAAGTGATTATCTCCATATTTACTTCCCTTCCAAAATTAAAACGCTGCATATCATCAGCACAACAGGGCAGATCATCAAAGTCATTTCATTATCGGGCTTAACAAATCAACAGAAAATTGATATCCGGGAAATACCTGCAGGAAATTATTTCATGAAGGCTGTTGGAGAAAAGCAGGTATGGACAAAACAATTTATTAAACAGTACTAACGGTTAAAATATCCTGATTAAAAAAAAGGATGCCGTTATAAGCAATTTTAGCTGCCCTTTTAAAACAAACACAATCATGTACGGCTCATTGAAAATAAAATCAATTCACTCACTAAATAAATTTATATTATGACACAGAAATTTTTAACTATTACTGCATTATTAATTACCTCCTTACTTTTTACGCAATGCAGTAAAAGTAACGATGAGACACTGGCACCGGTGCCGGTGGTTCCTAAAATTGTTTATACTGCCGGTGTTCAATATATAGGCAGAGATGTGGCAACCGTGTGGAAGGATAGTGTACCAACTGCCTTAACCGATGGAACATTTAATGCTTCAGCTAATTCAGTTTTTGTTTCCGGTACAGATGTGTATGTAGCCGGCCAGGAACAGAATAGCAGCAATGAAGTAGCAAAAATCTGGAAAAATGGTGTGGCAACTTCACTTACAGATGGTACTAATCCCGCTTATTTGTATTCAGTATATGTAGCAGGCGGGGATGTTTATGCTACGGGTTTTGAAGGTAATAGTAGCGGAATGTATGTAGCCAAAGTTTGGAAAAACGGTATCGCCACTTCAATTTCTGATGGCACTATAAATAATACAGGCCGTTCGTTATTTGTTTCCGGCACAGACGTATATGTTGCCGGCACCCAATTTAATGCATCCGGAATGTGGTCGGCCAAATTATGGAAAAATGGCATTGCAACAGCGCTTACCGATGGATCCAGAAATGCAGAAGCATTATCTGTTTTTGTATTGGGTACAGATGTGTATGTAGCAGGCTATGAAGCTCACCCGGTTACCGGCAGGAGCGTTGCTAAACTATGGAAAAACGGCGTTGCATCAGTGCTTACAGATGGATCTAATTATGCAGAAGCAAATTCCGTTTTTGCTTCAGGCACCGATGTGTATGTAGCCGGAAGCGAGGTAAATGCCGGCGGTAACAGGCAGGCCAATCTTTGGAAAAACGGAACGGCAACAGTTTTACCAGGCAGTACTTATTTAAGCAGTGCAAGTTCGGTATTTGTTTCCGGCACAGATGTGTTTGTAACCGGTTCTGATAGAATAATTGGAAGTGACAGCAAAATCAAGGTATGGAAAAATGGCTCAACTTCTAATTTATCCGGCATTGCTACCTCAAGTCATGGAAATTCCATTTATGTAAAATAGTTTTTGGCCGTCATTTAATAAAAAATCGCATTAGAATCTTTATAATTGAAGAGGTCTCTGTACCATGATTTTTTCTGTTGTTTAAATATCCTTTTTAAAAGGGATGAATAACTATTTCTATTTTTAACATATTTACACACCTTCAGGTCTCTTGTTTTTAAACACAAAATCATGAAAACAATTTTAAGTTTATTCCTTGTAATTATATTATCTCATTCTTCCCATGCACAATCTTTTGCCATCAATACGGATGGCAGCACAGCCAATAGCAGTGCTATTTTAGATGTAAAGAGTACAACAAAGGGAATGCTGATACCTCGTATGGATTCTTTACAAAGGATTGCTATAGCAACACCGGCAACAGGGTTACTCGTTTACCAAACCAATAAAGACAGCGGTTTTTATCACTACGATGGAACAGCCTGGCAAATGCTTACCAATGCAAAAAATAATTTATGGAAAAGGAACGGTGATCATATTTATAACAGCAATTCAGGCAATGTGGGTATTGGAATAAACAACCCTCTGGCAAAATTACATGTAGCAGATAGTAGTGTTGTCTTTTCTGCGCCTGGTTATCAGACTTTTCCTTTGGGCAATGTACCCATTAGCGGAGAGGGAAGGCGTATGATGTGGTATGCCGATAAAGCCGCATTCAGGGTTGGGTACGTTTCCGGTGCCAATTGGGATAAAGATAGCATTGGGCAATATTCATTTGCTGCCGGAGTTGATGTGAAGGCTATAGGCCAAAATTCTACAGCCTTTGGTGAAAGTACTATAGCATTTGGATTAAATGCAACAGCCTTTGGATTGGGCAGTACTGCAGGTTTTAGATCAACCGCTTTTGGATATTACAGTAATGCAAATGGGGTAAATTCAACTGCATTTGGAAACAGTGCTGTTGCCAATGGTATGGGTTCTATAGCATTTGGAAATAACAGCGTTGCAAATGGCAATTATGCTTTAGCTGCCGGATACAATGCTGTAGCAAATGGTGATTATGCATCTTCCATCGGACATACAACATCTGCCTCCGGTAACTACGCCGCTGCATTTGGTTCGGGTACAACCGCTTCAGGAAATTACTCGACAAGTTTTGGGCAAGGTTCTTCAGCCGGTGGCCCGAATTCTTTTAGTGGTGGTATGCTTGCTATTGCAAATGGCGATGCTTCCACTGCATTTGGATTTAATGGTTATGCTGCAGGCGACTACTCTTTTGCAGCCGGCAAATCTACAGTTGCCAAAGCTGTGGGAGGAGTAGCATTGGGCGCTAACAACGACAATTCAGATACCCCATCATCTACAGCAAACCCTTCGGATAGAATTTTTCAAATAGGGAATGGGGAGACTGCAACAATTCGTTCAAACGCAATTACAGTTTTAAGAAATGGCTATGTCGGCATAGGCGTAACTAATCCGGCTTTTAAACTTACAGTTGATGGCGACGGTGCTTTTTTGGGGCATGTTAGCGCCGCAAATGGATTTACTACACTCGGGACATTATCAGCCGGTAATACCAATATTTTTGGCTCAATAAATATTGCAGGTTTAGCCACACTTGCAGCCTTGCAGATTACCAACAATGCTTCTACCGGCAGGGTTTTAACATCCGATGCCGTAGGTAATGCCAGTTGGGCTGATGCTCCTACCGCAACTGCCTATTGGGCCGCTTCAGGAAATAATATTTACAATACCAATACAGGTAACATTGGTATTGGCACAAATAATCCATTGGCCAGATTACATGTAATTGACAGCACGGTTGTTTTTTCGGCAAGCGGCGATGTACCGGTTACTGCCGGCCCTGTATCCATCAGTGGTGGCGGGCGGCGATTGATGTGGTACGCCGATAAAGCTGCTTTCAGGGCAGGTTACACTTCAGGCACAAATTGGGATGCAGCAAATATTGGCAACTACTCTGTAGCTTTTGGAAACAATTCAAGAGCATCCGGGCTAGCCTCAACCGGTATCGGAATGGGAACAATTGCCAGTGGAAATGCTTCTATGAGCATGGGAACCGGAACAACCGCCAGTGGGTTTTCTTCAACAAGTATGGGATATAACACTATCGCCAGTGCAAGTAATTCTGTAGCCATGGGAGAAGGTTCTATCGCAAGTGGATCGTATTCCACGGTGATGGGTTTTTATACAACCGCCAGTGGTACTGCCGCTATCAGTATGGGATCAAATACAACTGCCAGCGGGGTTGCTTCCTTCAGCATGGGAAATGGTACAACCGCCAGTGGATATGCTTCTACCAGTATGGGAGATAACAGCATTGCAAAATCAGCATTCTCGCTAGTAATTGGAACATACAATGACTCTACCAATACCAACCGTTTATTTGAAATAGGAAATGGCACAGCAAGTAATGCAAGAAGCAATGCCCTTACAGTTTTAACAAATGGCTATGTAGGTATTGGTAGTACAAACCCAACAAAACAAACAGAAATTATTGGGCCCGCAAGTGCAACGCCGGTTACACTTGTTATTGGCAACCGTGGCGGTTTTGGTCCGGCAGCTATGGAATTTGTAAGTGACTATGGGTTGGCAAATCAATGGAGGCCTGGCTATATCCGCAGTAATGACCTGGGCGGATTTACGGGATCATTGGAATTTTATACCAACGGAACCGGAGTTTTGTATGGAAACGTAAAAGGGCTTGAAGTAAGAAACGGCGTAACCTATACTGCAAGCGGAACAGTGAGCAGCTGGAGCGATACCCGGTTGAAAAAAGATGTGCAGCCTTTTACCAAGGGACTGGATATTATTACACAAATAAATCCGGTGAGTTTTTATTATAATCAACAATCTCCTTTTAAAACAGATAAACTACAAATAGGTATACTGGCACAGGAACTGGAAAGAGTTGCGCCCTATATGGTTGATAAAAATGTAACAAAAGAATTTGGTGATCTGCGTAGCGTAAACAACCAGGCTTATATTTTTCTGCTTATAAATGCTGTGAAAGAGTTGCAGGCAGAAATTGAAGTGTTGAAAAATAAAAAATAAAACATGAAAAAATGCTTACTCATTTTCGCAATTTTCCTTACAGGAAGCTTATATGCACAACCCGGCAATGAGCAGGTAAAATTAAACGACCCAACACAACTTGTTGCAGACAGCAGGGATAACTTATTTGTAATGTTGAAATATGGAATAGGTAAAATAAGCCCTGACGGAAAAGTTACAGACCTGCGAAAACTGGATGGTGGTGGTAACATTGACAAAGCTTTCAACAATCTTATTATTGATTCAAAAAACAACCTGTTTGCCAGTGATGGCAGTAACATTTATAAGATTACTGTAACAAACGATAACAAAGTTATTTCAACAATTTATTCAGGGGTAATAGGTAAATACAGGATCATTGACGGCCCTGTTTCCACAGCAATTTTTACCCAAATTGACCACATGGCTATAGATAAGCATGATAATATTTATGTAACAGACAGCTATGATAAAATTGCTGCAGAAATTGGCAACAACTATGTAACCGACAATTATTATTTGAAGGATAAAAAATTAAAATACATCAGGACTTTCAGAATTATACGTAAAATCTCTGCCGATGGAACAGTAAGCACGCTAAAAAACAGTGAAGGAAAATTCATTGTACCTAATGGTGTTTCAGGAATGGCCTGTGATGAAGCAGGCAACATTGTTTACACTACCGGCGGAACAGCCAGGTCAGTTGAAAAAATAAATACTGCAACAGGAACTTTTAGTCATGTTGCCGGCAAACCATACAAACGGGAATGGTGCCCCGTTTATACAACAGGCGATACCAGTATAGCCGAATTATTTGCACCTGAAACAATTATGGTAAATAAAAAAGCAGAAATAATTTATGCCGATGAAAGGAGCCACAGAATAACCAAAATAGCTAATGGTAAAGTAACTACACTGGCAGGCAACAATACCATTGATCCCTGCGGACAAAATATAGGCGGCCGGGCACAGGAAGGGCTTAAAGACGGCAAAGCATTAACTGCCTGGTTTACTTTTCCCAAGGGATTGGCTTACGACAGCCGGGGAAATTTATTTATTGCAGATAAATGGAATAATTGCATAAGAAAGCTTTCGCCTGATGGTATGGTCAGTACGTTTACCACACCCAATCCCAATAATTGAACTAGCAGATACTTTATTAACTTCGCATTTGTAAAAACCCCTTATTATTAAAGGGGCTTACATTTTATTTTGCAGATGGAAGATTTTAAAAAGCTGAGAATAGTTTTCATGGGCACACCCGAATTTGCTGTTGCATCGCTGGATGCATTGGTAAAAGCCGGTTGTAATATTGTGGGTGTAATAACTGCACCTGATAAACCTGCCGGCCGGGGAATGGAAATTCAACAGAGTGCAATAAAAAAATATGCGGTAGCAAATAACCTGCATGTGCTGCAACCAGAAAAATTAAAGAACCCCGAATTTTTACAAGAACTAAAATCGTTGAATGCCGATCTGCAAATTGTTGTTGCATTTAGAATGTTACCAGAAGTCGTTTGGAATATGCCGTCCATGGGATCGGTAAACCTGCATGGAAGCCTGCTGCCGCAATACCGTGGCGCAGCGCCCATTAACTGGGCTGTTATCAATGGCGAAAAAGAAACCGGTGTTACTACGTTTAAACTGAAACATGAAATTGATACCGGCGATATTTTATTGCAGGAAAGTTTTGCAATACATGAAACCGATAATGCCGGCGATGTACATGATAAGATGAAAGAGATTGGCGCTCAGCTTTTGGTAAAAACAGTTAAGGGATTAGCAGCAGGAACTTTACATGAAATACCTCAAAGTTCTGACTTGAGTAGTGAGTCGTCAGACGTGAGCAAGGAGACTGCTGTCGCCGGCCCACCACTCACCATTCACGACTCACGACTCACGACTCCCGACTCCCGACTCCTTAAGCATGCTCCCAAAATTTTTACCGAAACCTGCACCATTGACTGGAACAAACCGGTTGAGGAAGTGTATAATCTCATCCGTGGACTTGCTCCTTACCCGGCAGCTTTCACTTTTTTGCAAGGGAAGAAATTAAAGATTTATAAAGCTGAAAAAATACCTGAGCAACCAGCTGAACAACCAGGTAGTTTTAAAACAGACAATAAAACCTATTTACAGTTTGCATGTACTGATGGATATATTGCTGTTCTGGAACTGCAATTAGAAGGAAAAAAGAAAATGGATACGGCCGCTTTTTTAAGAGGTTACCACTTTTAGCAACCTGCTGTATTTTATTTTGAATATTTTATTGAGCAGTTGAGAATTCCTTCTGCCGCACCCAATGCATCTGAAGCAGCATTACTTATAACCAATAACAACCCTTCATTCTTTTTAATATCTGGTATTGCATCCAGCACTTTTGCATAAACTACATTTCCGTTGGCTGGGTTGGTTATTTTAATGATGGTTCCCGGTGAAGCGCTGTTGTACAGGCAATAATATTTTTTATCGCTCCAGCCACTTGTACTTTTAAAAACTCCTGCATCTCCGGTTGTTTCTGTAACCGCTGCATTTTTTACCTGTGATTCGTACAAAGCTCTAAAGTTTGCATCATCAGTATTTTTTTCACGTGTTGTTTTTTTAGATTCAGCAGGCGGGGTTATTTTTTCAGGCTTCGTAATTGGTTTTTCAGCTACAACCACCGTTTTTGCTTCTGGCTCTTTGGTTGTTTTCTCTTTTACAGTTTCTTTTGGCTTTCTTTTTTCTGCCCCATTTATATTCACAGGAACCTCAAGGGTTTCTGGTACAGGATCAATTGTTTTCTCTTTTACCGTAATTGCTGTTGCACTTATAGAACTGCCTATACCATTTTTTGCCAGGCCCGACTGTTCTTTTTTCACTTTTAAATAACCCACCACCAGTTGCACACCGTTCTTAACTGCATCACCGGTAATATTATTCCATTGCTTCAGTGTTTGCAGGGGCAGGTCATTGTGATTTTTAGCAACCCTGTACAATCCTTCTTTATCTTTTATTTTATAATAAACCGGCACAAATGTTTCATCGCCTGCTGCATTGCCGCTTTGGAAAAAATTGGAACTGTTTAAGGGTATTTTAATGGTCTGGTCCAGGCTTAATCCTTTTTCCAGTTGCAGTTTATTAAACGGGGCAATGTCTTTGGGACTTACATTATAGATCCTTCCAATGCTGTAATAATTTTCCTTGGGTGCAACTTTGTGTGTAAGGTAGAGACCAGGAGATACGCCTTCAACCAGCAGTTTATTCTGCGCTGCTGCAAAAAAGGGCATTATTAAAAACAGGAAGAATAATTTTTTCATAATTGGATAATTTTCTGTGCAAAGAAACGGAATTTTAACGGTTGAATGAGCCTTTCATTTGTTAAGAATGCGCCACGCTGCGGGGTAATAATTATTGGCACGGTTTGCCAGTATTTTTATCCAGCCAATAGGTAAGTCCTGATGCGTAATTAATACCCAGCCTTTAATAACAGATTCAATAGTGATATCAACTTTACGCAGGTATTGTAAAGCTGTTTCGGTATCCACATCCAGTTTTGGGATAGAAGGATCAATAATATTACTTACAGCCAGGTCGTGGGCAGGAATCAGTTCGTTGCGGATGATTGTGCCCAACCGTACACCGGCTTTTTTTATGTATAAAGCAGATTGAATAATGGTGAGGTCATTTTCAAGATACAGGGGCATAGCAATTACCGCTTCATGTTGTTTTATAAAGAAATAACTGTCTGCATTAACCAAAAAAGGTTTTACAGCTTCAATCTCATTTACAGTAAATACCTGTTTATTTTTTACTTTTTTTCTGAGCGTAGCCGAAGGATGACTTTTGCCTTCTGTAATTGCTACCAAACTTTCAGGCTTTTTAAAAGCTGCCATAAAAAAACCTTCGCCCTTAACTTTATCAGGATAAAAACGATAACCAAATGAACCGCTTTTATCTGAAATCGTTTCAACAATACCCCAGCTTTCTTCAACTTTCAACTGTACACTTTCAACTTTCAACTCCCCGGTAAGCCAATCTGCAATCTCTTCATCTTCTGCTTTTGAATAAGAACAGGTTGAGTAAATTAAAACGCCTCCGTCTTTAAGAGAAAGTATAATATCTGCTATGATTCTTTGCTGGCGATGGGCACAAAGGGATACATTATTTTCGCTCCACTCATTAATGGCATTAGGATCTTTACGAAACAAGCCACTACCGCTGCAGGGTGCATCTACCACAATCACATCAAAATAGTTTTGGAGGCGCTGAAAATCCTTTGGGTCGTTATTGGTAACAATCACATTGGCTGCTCCCCACTTGGTAATATTTTCTGCCAGGATATTTACCCTGGTCTTGATCACTTCATTACTTACCAGTAAACTATCTGCTGAAATTAAAGATTGTATTAAAGTAGATTTTCCACCGGGAGCAGCACAGAGATCTAATATTTTTACAGGTTTAGTAAGATCAACAGTTTGTTTTAATGCCTCTTCTAAAAACATGGAACTGGCTTCCTGTACATAATAGGCACCGGCATGAAAGAGCGGATCGAGTGTGAAGGAAGGGCGTTCCTGTAAATAATAGCCGTTTGAAGACCAGGGAACTGCTCCTTCAATTTTTAATTTTTCCGCAGGACCCTGTTGGGAATTTTCAATTTTTAATTTTCCAGGGTTCAACCTTACAGAAGTTATCTGCCCGCCCGATTGATGCACTGCTTTAAAAGCTTCTTCATCAAAGCCTTTTAAATTTTGTAAGGATTGTATTAATGCTGCCGGAAGACTGCTCAAGTAATTATTTTTAAAACTGGTTGAAGTTAGCTGATAATTTTTATTTTCGCCTGTACTTATTCAATCAACTCTCTATGTCATTATTATTAAACCGTTCTTCTTTTGGAAACCCTGCCCATGCAGGCAATGTATTAAGCCGTGATGAAGCTTACCGGTTATTTACTGATTGGGTAAAAAACGAAAGACTTCAACTGCACATGAAGCAGGTGGCGCATTTAATGAAATGCTGGGCCGCCGAGAAAGAAGGATTGAATGAAGCAGACCAATGGCGCTGGGAAATGGCCGGCCTTTTACATGATGCCGACTGGGACCAGTGGCCGGAGCTACATTGCAAAAAAATTATTGAAGAACTGGAAGCCCGCAATATTGATCCGGAAATTATCAGGGCGATTGCCAGCCATGGGCCTAATCATTTTGGTGTGATGCCCGAAACCAGGATGGATAAAATGCTGTATGCTTTTGATGAACTGAGTGGACTTACCCATGCCTATAGTTTAATGCGGCCTGAAGGATATACCGGCATGGAACTGAAAGGCATAAAAAAACGTTTTAAGGAAAAAGCTTTTGCTGCCAATGTGAATAGAGATGAAATTATTGAAGCGATGCAGATGGCAGGGGTTGAACTGGAGAGTATTATGCATTTTATTATTGAAAGGCAGGGAGCGGTGAAGTGATGAAAAAAAGGTTCATGGTGATACAAACCTTTTGAAAGCTCTTTTGTGAAAATTATTTTACAAAAACTGAATAAGCCGCTGCATTTTGAGTACCATTGGTTAAAGAAGAAGCAACTCCGTTTTTCCATATTTTGGCAATATCTTTTGTACCATTGTTTTCGTAACCTGCAACGTATACATCTGTTCCAAACACAAAAACTGAGTAAGCTCTTGCGTCGTTTGCCCCATTAGTTAGCGCAGTTGGAACCCCGTTTTTCCAGATCTTGGCAACAGATTTTAGAGGAATATCAGTTTCTTCATACCCCACTGCATATACATCTGTGCCCGAAACATAAATAGAATTAAGAAAGGTATCATGTATACCGTTATTTAAGGAAGTACCTACGCCATTTTTCCAGATCTTGGCTGCATATGCAACACCACCAATAACATTCTCCTCTCCTGCTACATAAACATCTGTACCGGAAACGAACACAGCATGTGCATACGCATTAATTGAGCCATCCGTTAATGCAGTAGCAACACCGTTTTTCCATACCTTGGCAATCATGGTTCCGTTACCCGGTAAAAGTTCAATGCCGGCAATATATGTATCTGTGCCCGAAACAAATACTGAGGATGTCTGCGCAGGGCTTGTGCCATCAGTCAATTCAGTAAGTACATTATTTTTCCAGGTTACGGCCTTCGGGGAAATAGCTGCACATCCGGGATTGGAAGTAGCAGTGAAGCCGGATATATGAACATCTGTACCGGCAACAAATACTGATGAAGCGGCACCACCACATAAACCTGGTAATGCAGTAACAACCCCGTTTTTCCAAAGCTTTGGTTCAGGGCTTCCACTGGTATGGTTTTGGATTGAGCCGGCTGCATAAAAGTCGGTACCCGTTGCAAAAACAGCATTTACCGTTGCGTCGCTGGTGCCATCGCTTAATGTAGTTGGCACTCCGTTTTTCCAGGTTTTTGCAACAAATTCTACCATTGTCCCGGCTTCGTATCCACCCACATATATATCCGGCGTTGGAAGGGGCGTAAGAAAATTTATATCATTACCATATGCAGTACCCACGCTATTGGTTGCATAAGCACGTACATGATAGGTGGTTGATGCAGTAAGATCTGTTATGGAAGTGATGAATGTTCCAATACCGGCCCCATCTGTTGTTTTGGTTGATAAAGCAATGGTTGGGTTTGCTGTTGTACTCCAGCAAATACCACGAACGGTTACGGCTGCACCACCATCGCTGCTTACGGTGCCACCGCTGTTAGCGAAAGTACTGGTTATAGCAGATATAGGTGTGGTTGTGACTGTTGGTATGGTTGGAGGAGGAGCTGTAGTAAAAACTGAATCACCACCATAAGAAGTACCCACACTGTTTGTTGCATAGGCACGTACATGGTAAGTTGTTCCCGCAGTTAAACCGGTGAGATTACTTGTAAAAGTACCGGTACCTGTGCCATCGGTTGTTTTGGTTGTTAAAGCAATGGTTGGGTTTGCAGTTGTACTCCAGCAGGCGCCACGGGCCGTTACCGTTGCGCCACCATCTGCAACAACTTCACCACCGCCTTCTGCAGTTGTCCTGGTTATTGATGATAAGTAGCGTGTTGTTACTGTTGGTAATGCTGTTGACGTGTTGGTGGTTGTAAAACTTATTTCGTTACCATAGGCTGTGCCTTCGCTGTTTGTTGCATAGGCCCTGACATAGTAAGTTGTGGTTGCTGTAAGGCCAGTAATGATACTTGCGAAAATTCCGCTTCCGGTGCCATTGCTTGTTTTGGTTGATAAAGCAACGGTTGGATTGGCTGATGTACTCCAGCATACACCACGGGCTGTTATTATTGCGCCGCCATCATCCGTAATATTTCCGCCGCTTGTTGCCGTAGTTGATGTTATGGATGTCAGGGGCGTTGTTGTAAGGGTTGGCAAGGTTGCTGCAACATTTTCAAAGCCGAGTTCTTTCTGGCAGCTAAAAGCTATAATGCCTAAAAGAATTATGGAGAAAAAAGTTTTCATGGCTGCTGTTACTTGAGAAATAAATATAGGAAAAATAACAGGGATTTTCAGATAACAGGTTTAAGCAGGTTTGATTAAATTAGTTACGATCATTAATCAGTAGGGCAATCGAAGAATAGTGGTATCACCACAATGGATATTAATCAATGTGTCTTTGCCTGCGCCGGGAGTACTCAGTTTTTCGCTGTGAATTAAATAAGCATACACCCTTCGGAATGCGAAATAAGTGCTGTCTTTTTTTAGTGTGATGGTAATCAGCGAGTCTTTTACTTTATAATCTTCTGTAGAATTATTAATGATCTTTATTGCACCTGTCTGGGTCATTACCGAATAGCCATACAGAACAACATCAGGAATAAGGTTGCGGTTAAGTGTTGTCTGGCTTACCCGATTTGTACTGCATCCTTTTTCGGCTAACCAGGTGTAGCTGGCAACATCCAGGTCGTTAAATATAACCACTCCGTTTGAATCGGATATTTTAACAAGGCCGGAATCTATATTGGTTTTATACAGCCTTACCGTTGCCCCGGAAACAGCTTTGGCAGAATCATCTTTTAAAGTAATAAAAAGAGCAGGTTTTTTCACTTCAGTTTCGGTTGTTTTGGCACAGCTATAAAACAAGCAAATGATTACCAGGGGAATTATTAAATAAGATAAATGAGTTTTCATTTTACAGCTTTTAGGAATTGTTCTATTTTTTATTGAACTGTCTTTTCAAAAGCGCTTCTTCTTTTGTCACCTGGTCGGTAGTTCCGGTACATACGTTAGTTTCAAATAAAATCTCATCGTGCGATTTAAAGGAGGTTTTATTTTCATCATTGAATGAATCAATTAAAATATAGGGTTGCTTTTGGGCGTACACTATATAACTTTTGTCTTCTTTAAAATTGTAACCACAATCCCCGCCTCCTATACCGGTAATTATGCTGATCTTTCCATCCGCTTTGTCGCATTTGAAATAATTATTTACGTTCAATGTAACCATTAGGGCTCTAAAATAAACTCCACTATCTCTCGTTGAATAATTTGCTTTTACCAATCCTTCATCTACATAAAAAACAGTGTCAATTTTCTCAACCCTGCCTTTTAAAATTAAATCATAATTACCTCTTATTACATTTCCGAGGCTATCGTAGAGAGGGACACAGGTGCAGTTGACTTTTGCCGGGGCTGGTAACAAGGTTGAGAATAAATAAAGAATATGAAACATGATAGAAGCATCATTTTATTGTGCTAAAAAAGCGGAATAGACTTTGTCGTAACGAATATAAACTTTTCTGCCATTACATTCTCCGGCCAAAACTCTTCCTCATTCTTTTTAACTATTCTTTTTCGTGGGTGGTTTATCACTAAACTATTGCATTACATTCCGCTTAGATAAATTCCAATAATCATTTAAAGTACAAGCGTGCGACGCCAATGAAGCTGATTAAAGACTAAATGCCGGGAACAAAAAACAACAAACCACAAACCCTAAACCGATTTCACTTCCGCACACAGGTCCTGCAATACTTTTTTTGCATCGCCAAACAGCATACTTGTTTTGGGTTGAAAGAAGAGATCGTTCTCAATACCGGCGTAACCGGGTTTCATGCTGCGCTTGTTTACAATTACGGTTTTGGCAAATTCAACTTCCAGTATAGGCATGCCGTATATAGGTGAGGCAGGATCATTTTTTGCAGCCGGGTTTACCACGTCGTTGGCACCCAGAATGAGCACCACATCGCAGGTTTTGAATTCGTCGTTGGCCTGTTCCATCTCCAGCAGTTTTTCGTAGGGCACATCGGCTTCGGCCAGCAGTACGTTCATGTGCCCGGGCATACGGCCGGCCACAGGGTGTATGGCGTATTTAACTTCCACCCCTTTTTCTTCCAGTATTTTTTCCAGCTCATGACAAACGTGCTGGGCCTGCGCTACAGCCAAACCATAACCAGGCACCACCATCACTTTGTTTGCATAACTCATTACCATGGCTGCATCGGCCAGACTGATTTCTTTGTAAGCACCCTGGTCTTTACCACTGGCACCGGCTGCAGATTTATGGCCACCGAAGGAGCCGATCAATACGTTTTGTAGTGAACGGTTCATGGCTTTACACATGAGGATGGTAAGCAAGGTTCCTGCTGCACCAACCAGTATACCGCCTGTGAGCATTACTTTATTATCGTATAAAAATCCACCGCAGGCCGCAGCCACACCGGTGAATGAATTGAGTAAAGAAATTACAACGGGCATATCGGCACCGCCGATGGGCATAACGAAGAACACACCATATACCAATGCCAGACCTAAGATTACGTACACCAACATGTGTTGTGTGGGGTCGTACACCAGGTAAGCGCCTGCAGCAAGGGTGATGGCCAGTACCAATAAATTTAAAATATTCTGGCCGGTAAAGCTGAGGTCTTTTACCTTACCATTTAATTTGCCCCAGGCGATCATACTGCCTGCGAATGAAACGGAACCAATGATCAATCCTAAAACAATTATTAAAACAGTGGGTTGTACATCGCCTGCACTAACAACTCCTTCGGCAATTTCTTTAGAGAGATGATTAAACTCAACTACAGAAATTAATGCCGCACAGGCACCGCCCATACCATTAAAGAGACTTACCATCTCCGGCATAGCCGTCATCTTAACTTTTTTTGCTGCCAGGGTACCCACTACTCCACCAACCAATAAGCCACCAAATATCCAGGGATAATTTCCGAGATGTTCACCGGTTTCGGATGTATATAAAAAGATGGTGCCTAAGATGGCAATAGCCATTCCGAATGCTGCTACCAGGTTTCCTTTACGGGCACTGGCAGGGTTGCTCAGCATTTTAAGTCCGATGATAAATGTGATACTTCCTATCAGATAGCAGAGGGTAAGTAAATGAGATTGCATGCTTTATTTTTTATTTTTCACGCAAAGTCCGCAGCGGTGCGGAGGCGCAAAGATTAATTTTTCTTTTTTCGTGTAATTCACCCAATTTGTGTCATCACTTTTTCTTCTTAAACATTTCCAGCATTCTGTCTGTTACTACAAAACCGCCAACCACGTTTATTGTACCTAATATCACCGCTAAAAAACCAAGTATTAATGCCAGGTAATTATCAGCTTCCGCCTTGCCCATAATGATGATGGCACCAATTACCACCACGCCATGTATGGCGTTGGCGCCACTCATGAGTGGCGTATGCAATACACTGGGCACACGGCCTATCACTTCAATACCAACAAATATCATCAGGATGACGATATAGATGATCTGTTGATTGGATGAAATAAAGTTTAGAATATTTTCCATTGTTATAATTTAAACGCCCCTTTATTATTTAATTGCTTCTCTGATTTCTGTATTTACTTTTTTGCTTCTCCAAAATAGTACCAACCCCTTCGACTTCGCTCAGGAGAAGCCCGACAAAAGATTACATCCCTTTTGTCGGAGGGAGCCCTGATTAGACTTTTGCGCTACTGTAAACTCAGATTCTGTTCCCTGATCGTTAACGCAGTCAGTTTACGAAATAGCATTGCATTTGTTATTTAATCAGAGCAAAGATTTAATTCTTTCATTCGTTACTTCTCCTCCATGTACAACACAGGTTCCTTTTACCAGGTCATCTTCAAAATTCAAATTGAATTTGCCTTCCTTATCGATCATCAGCTGTAAAAAGTTCAAAATATTTTTACCGTATAATTTACTGGCATCACTAGGCATACTTGATGCCAGGGCCGAATTGCCAACAATGCTTACTCCCTGGTGAACTACGGTTTCATCATTCTTTGTAAGTTCGGTATTGCCGCCGGTTGCAGCTGCCAGGTCAATGATAACAGAACCATTCTTCATGGCCGTCATCATTTCGGTTGTAATTAATATGGGCGCTTTTTTACCGGGTATTTGTGCGGTGGTAATGATTATATCTGCCTTGGCAACGCTTTCTGCAATCTTTGCTTTCTGGCGCTGCATAAAATCTTCGCTTTGTTCAACTGCATAACCACCGGCTTTGCTGGCATCAGCGGCACCTTCTACTTCCACAAATTTTGCACCCAGGCTCATTACTTCTTCTTTTACAGCCGGGCGTGTATCAAAAACTTCTACCACAGCCCCAAGCCTTTTACTGGTTGCAATGGCCTGTAAGCCTGCAACGCCTGCACCCAGTATCAGCATTTTTGCCGGAGGAATACTGCCTGCTGCTGTCATGAACATGGGGAAATATTTGGGAAATAAATTGGCTGCCAGCAACACCGCTTTGTAGCCGGCAATATTTGCCTGGCTGCTTAAAATATCCATGCTTTGTGCACGGGTAGTGCGTGGCAGCATATCCATGCTGAAAACGGTTAAACCTTTTGCGGCAAGTTCTTTCATCAACCCCGCATTAAATAATGGCTGATAAACACCGAGGATAACTTTAGATTTCAGGTCAGTGATTTCAGATTGAGGAAGTGCATTTATGCTCACGATAAAATCGCTGCTTTGTAACACTTCGCTTCGTGATTTTATGTTTGCACCTGCTTCGGTATATTTTCCATCATTTGCAAAAGCGGTAACGCCGGCATTTGATTCTACCAAAACATCTACGTTCCATTTTTTTAGAATGGCAACATGTTCAGGCAGCAGGGAGACTCTTGTTTCGGGAGATGGTTCTTTTAAAACGCCAATTATCATAAGCAATTAATTGAAGCAAATGTAAGAAAAATTAAAACCGTATCGTAAAGTGCTGTTTATGATTAATATCAGGATTCAAAAAAACAATACTGATAAAGAACAGGTCGATGGTTAAAGTTACTGCCGGGTGCTGTTTTATGGCCTCCCACGCTTCTTCCATTTCGCTGCTCCAGTGTATATCATCAAATACTAATATGGTTGCAGTGTTTGAATAACTGAGTAACCGGTTACAATATTCTAAGGTTGGTGCTTTGCGGTGGTTGCCATCTACAAAAGCAAAATTTATTTCTTTAAGATCTGATAAAAGCGGTGATAATGTTTTAGCAAAATCCCCTTCGGTTAATTGCACATTATTCAATTGCAGGGTTTCAAAATTTTGTTTGGCTATAGAAGCAATAGCTCCTGATCCTTCGCAGGTAAATACTTTTGATGCTGTATTTGCCGAAGCAAGATAGGCAGTTGTAATGCCAAAAGAAGTGCCCAGTTCAACAACTGTGTCGGGTTTGTAATATTGTATCATTCTATACAATAGCTGAGCATACTTTTTTGGCTTAAGCGATGATGCGGCGATAGCCGATACAATTCTTTTATTGGTTTTGATGACTGAAGAGCCGGCGCCAAAATCTTCTACATCAATAACGGCTGAATTGTTAAGCAATGCTTTTCTTTTTTGCTCTATTGGTTGATAAGCCGGATAAGATGTGTTATCGTTCAACACATTTTTTACAAAATCAAATACAAAGGGAGAATGAATGCCGTGGCCTTTTCCGTTGGAAGCGGTGAGGTAGTAATGGAGATATTTCTTTGCTAATTGAAATTTTGTAAACATGATTACTTCAAAAATACAGAAGTATGGGGAAGTTTATTTCTCTTATAGAAAACTAAGTACACTATGGCCGAAATAATTATAAAACACACAGGTTTTACAAAAAAGGTGAAAAATAAATTCATATGTTCAGGATAAGTTGACCAGGAAGAAGGAAGATAATCCCGGTAAGTGGAAGTAATATAAATAACCAATCGTTCAAACCAGATAGCGAAGCTTGAAAAAAATATGAACACAACAGTAGCAATAATACTTTTTCTCAATTTTTTAAACCACAGCAATTGAGGCAATAAAATATTAATACTCCATAGAAGCCAATAACTCCAGCCATACGGGGTGAAGAAATTTGCTTTGTTTTCTTTAAATGTGTACCATTCATATGGGTTTTGACCATACCAGACGTTGAATAATTCAATAAGAAAAGAAATAAGCGTTATTAACATGATCAACGGCACAACTGTATTAAATACATAAAGCCAGTTTATCATTTCCTGCTTCCATTTGCTTTTAAATATCCAATAAAGCAAAATACAGGCAATTGCTGCAAAGGGATAAACAGTCAGGTAAATATTTGAGAGATCAATCCAATAATAGTATAGACTATCTGTCATTTCTTCTGCCAGGTTTGAAATGAATAAGCATACTTATGTTTCTCATTTATCTCAAAATCCTGGTTGCGGATAAGCTGCCATTTTGTTTCATCTATTTCCGGAAAAAAAGTGTCGCCATCCAATGTTGCGTGCACACGGGTCATGTAAATTTTATCGGCAATTTCTAAGGATTGTTTATAAATTTCTCCGCCACCAATTACAAATACTTCATTGCAGTTTGTTTCTTTTGCTTTTTGTAAAGCATCGTTTAAATCTGTTGCAGTAATTGTTCCTTCGGCTTTCCAATCGGCCTGGCGGGTAATAACAATATTATAACGGCCGGGCAATGGTTTATCAACCGACTCATAAGTTTTACGACCCATAATGACCGCCATCCCCCAGGTAGTATTTTTAAAAAACTTCATGTCGTTGGGTAAATGCCAGAGTAACTGATTGTTTTTACCAATGGCATTATTTTCTGCGGCAGCAACTAACAGGCTTATTGTCATTTTATAAAATTTAAACAGCCACGGGTGCTTTTATGGCAGGATGCGATTCGTAATTGACCAGTTCAAAATCTTCAAACTTAAAATCAAAAATATCTTTTACTTCAGCATTGATCTTCATCTGCGGCAAAGGAAAAGGTGTTCTGCTTAGCTGCAGGTTGGCCTGCTCAAAATGATTATTGTACAAATGCACATCACCAAAGGAATGTACAAATTCGCCGGGCTCCAGGTTACAAACCTGTGCAATCATCATGGTTAATAAAGCATAAGAAGCAATGTTGAAAGGCACGCCCAAAAACACATCGGCACTTCTTTGATAAAGCTGGCAACTCAATTTTCCGTTTGCAACATAAAATTGAAACAGGCAGTGACAAGGCATCAGTTTCATCTTAGGCAGATCAGCCACATTCCAGGCGCTGATGATCATACGCCTGCTGTCGGGGTTTGTTTTTAAAGTATGTATCAATTCTTTTACCTGGTCTACTTCTACTCCATCTGCACCTTGTCCACCGGATCCTGCGGACCAGCTGCGCCATTGCTTGCCATACACCGGACCCAGATCACCGTTTTCATCAGCCCATTCGTCCCAGATCTTTACGTTGTGTTCTTTTAAATAACCAATGTTTGTATCGCCCTGCAAAAACCAAAGCAGTTCGTAAATAATACTTTTAAGATGGCATTTTTTGGTGGTCACCAGCGGAAAACCATCTGCCAGGTTAAAGCGCATCTGGTATCCAAAAACGCTGCGGGTGCCGGTGCCGGTGCGGTCGCTTTTGTCGGCACCGGTTTCCATAATATGTTTAACTAAATCGAGATATTGCTGCATGAATGCAAAATAAGTGAAAAGTTGAAGGTTGAAAGTGAAAAGTTATTAAGAGGAAGGAATTCAGAAGAAAAAATTCTATTTAACTGATTTGTACTCTAAAATACAACTTTCAATACAAGGCATGTAAATCTTTAAATAAGTACCATTAAATACCTTGTAAGTAAAGTTTTGATATAAAATTAAAGCAGGAAGGAATTTAATTTCATCGGCATTAATCAATGAGTAAGCATTGTAGTCTTTTAGATAAACTGCATTTACATTGGCAGTAAAACTGCTATCCTTTTTAAATTCAATTATTTCTGGTTTTGCAGGATCTGCATCTTGGTAAGAGCCCCCACCTCCTATCCCGATTCCCGATTTCACGAGTTGCCATCTGCCAATTAAACCATCATTAACAACAATTTCCTCAGTGTTCTTTTTACATGCTGACAAGCACAAAAGCATAGTTAAAACAAAGAGAGTATATTTCATATAATGAATGACAGATAAATATTCATATTTGCTGCACGGCAGCATAATATCAGAACAATAGAATTTCCCAAAACCATAAACCCCAAACCACCAACCCAAAACCGTTCTTTGTATCTTTGCCCCGGAGAAAAAAATATGAGCAAAAAAGGAAAAGTTTTAATGGCCATGAGCGGCGGTATCGACAGTACCGTAGCTGCTTTAATGCTTCACAAAGAAGGTTATGAAGTGGTGGGCATTACCATGAAAACATGGGACTATGCCGCCAGCGTTGGCACCACCGGCAAAAAAGAAACCGGCTGCTGCAACCTGGATAGCTTTAATGATGCCCGCCAGGCAGCTGTGCAGCATGGCTTTCCGCATTTTATTTTAGACATACGGGAAGAGTTTGGCGATTTTGTAATTGAAAATTTTATTGAGGAATATATTGCCGGCCGCACCCCCAACCCATGCGTTATGTGCAACACCCATATTAAATGGCGGGCATTGATGAAAAGAGCAGATGCACTCAACTGCGATTTTATTTCAACCGGCCATTATGCACAGGTACACCAGCATACAAACGGCCGCTATTTTATACGCAAAGGAATTGATGATACCAAGGACCAAAGCTATGCCCTGTGGGGATTGCAGCAGGACCTGCTGAGCCGTACCATTTTACCATTGGGCACTTATCACAAAAAAGATATCCGCCAGATGGCACATGATTTTGGTTATCCCGAACTGGCTAAGAAAAACGAGAGTTACGAAATTTGTTTTGTGCCCGATAACGATTACCGGGGCTTTTTAAAACGCAAGGTAGCAGGACTGGAAGAAAGAGTGAATGGTGGAAATTTTATTGACAAGACCGGCAAAATTCTGGGGCAACATAAGGGTTATCCTTTTTACACCGTTGGCCAACGCAAAGGGCTTGATATTGCTCTGGGCAGGCCTGCTTTTGTTACCGAAATTGTACCCGAGACCAATACCGTTGTATTGGGTGAAGAAGCAGATCTGAACCGCACCGAAATGAAAGTGAAAGGCATTAACTGGTTAAAATATGACGGCATAACAGAAGGTATGGAAGCCACCACCAAGATCAGGTATAAAGATAAAGGTGCATTAAGTAGCCTGTACACATACGAAAATGGTATAAATGTTCGTTTTTATACAGATGTTAAAGGAGTAGCCCCGGGCCAGAGTGCGGTTTTTTACGAAGGAGATGATGTAATTGGCGGTGGAATTATTCAACGGACGGAGCAACCTTTTTCTATTTAATTGTATCTATATTTGTAACATATAATAACTTATGAGAAAGGTATCCCTTCTTTTGATCATCGTTTCATCAGCAATTTTCAGTGCCTGTAACAAAGATGCAGAAGTGCTTGACCTGCCTGCCATAAATGATTACTACCCTTTGGAAGTGGGTAAATATGTTACTTACAGCCTCGACTCTACTGTTTTTATAAATTTTGGAACAAAAGATACCGTGATCAATTACCAGGTAAAGCACCAGATTGATGGGCAATTAACCGATAACCTGGGAAGGCCCGCTTACAGAGTAACCCGTTACATACGCAAAACAGCGGCCAATGCATGGGTACCCGATAATACTTTTATGGCGGTACCAACCGATTTTGCCATGGAGTTTATTGAAAATAATATGCGTTTTGTAAAACTTAAAGGTCCCATAAGAGATGGCTTTATCTGGAAAGGAAATTCTTACATTGATACATACTCTTTAAATTCAAATGTAAAATATCTCGATAACTGGGAATATACATACGAGAATGTGAATATGCCTGAAACCGTTGGCACATTTAATCTTGACAGTACTTTACTTGTTAATCAGCGTGATGAGATCATCGGTAACCCAAATGATGTTAATTCTTACAGCGAAATAAATTTTGGTGCCGAAAAATATGCCAAAGGCATTGGCCTTGTTTACCGTAATTTTTCACATGTGGAATACCAGCCACCTACACCCGGCCGCAGCGGCTACCGCATTGGTTATGGTGTAAAGATGACGATGATAGATCATAATTAAACGTTGAAAGTTTAATGGTTTTACGTTTAAAGGTTACAACCATTAAACTTTTAAACCCTTAAACCTTTTAAACGTTTCCTCATTTTCCCCTGCTGAAAGCAGAAAAATCTGTTCCCGGTATTTTATCTGCCCCCAATTGATTGAGCATGGTTACCAATTGCCCACGGTGATAGCTGGCATGATTAAATACATGATGCAGCATTTGATAAACCGGCATCTTTATCTGTTCTTTATTACGCATAAAAGCAAACACATGTTCAAGCTGGTGTTCTGTAGCTGCATCAATCCATTCTTTAAATTGCTGACTTTGTTTGGCAAGGATATCAGTCATTTCACTAAATGAGCCGGTAAACTGAGCACTTTCCAAAACAATGTTTTCTGTCAGCTTCAGGCGTTTCCACCATACCTCTTCGGCCAGCCACATATGCTGTAAGGTTTTGTATAAAGAGGGAAAACTGCTGATGATTTCCCGGTTTATCTCTTCATTGCTCAACTTATTGATGCGGTCGGTTAAAAGTTTGGTTGCCCAGATATTGTAAGCGGCATACTGTTGTAATAATTCCTTCATTGTTTTCTGTACTTTTGATTTTTACCTGTCGGCTCTGGTAAAATTATCAATTAATCATTACACAATTATCAATTAAAAATATGTCCGATAAAAAATTTCCATACAGTGGTTTCAGTTCGGTGGCCATTCATGGTGGCCACGAGCAGGACCCAAATTATGCCCACCTGACTCCCATTTACGCCAGCAGCACGTATGTATTTGATGAGGCAGCGCAAGGCATGAGAAGATTCAGCGGAGAAGAAAAAGGATATATCTACGGCCGCTGGGGAAACCCCACCATTACAGAAGCTGAAGAAAAAATTGCTGCGCTTGAAAGTTTTGGCATTGCAGATGAACATGGAAATGCTCTTAAACTGAAAGCCATTTTACATGCCAGCGGCATGGCTGCCATCAGCACTTTAATGATCGGTACTTTAAAAGCCGGTGATAAAATTTTAACGCATTACTCTTTGTATGGCGGTACGCAGGAACTGCTTGAAAAAGTTTTAACGCCGCTTGGCATTGAAACAATCATCATCGACCTGAGAGATGTAGATGCAGCTGCCAATGCCATCAATGCTGATGATAAAATAAAAATGCTGTACCTCGAAACCCCCGCCAATCCTACCATACAGTGCGTGGATATGGAGGAATTAACCAGGCTTGCCAAATCAAAAAATTTAATAGTAGCTGTTGATAATACTTTTGCCACACCTTATCTGCAACAGCCATTTCAATACGGGGTAGATTATGTAATGCACAGCACCACTAAATTTTTAAATGGCCATGGCACTGCCATTGGCGGAATCTTACTGGGTAAAGATGTGCAGCACATGAGCAGCCATATGACCAAGGTACACCGCCTGCTGGGCAGCAACAGCAATGCCTTTGATGCTTTTTTATTAACGCAGGGAATGAAAACACTGGAAGTACGTATGGAGCGCCATTGCCACAATGCCATGGAAGTTGCCGGATTTTTAGAGCAGCATCCGGCAGTGAGCAAAGTAAATTACCTCGGACTTCCGTCTCATCCCGATTTTAATACAGCATCCAAACAAATGCGGCACGCCGGGGCCATGCTTAGTTTTGAAATGAAAGACGGTTTGGAAGCAGCTAAAAATTTTATTGATAAACTGCAGATGTGTATCCGGGCTGTTTCGCTGGGCACCTGCGATACCTTACTCTCACATCCTGCAAGCATGACGCATTATAGCGTTCCCAAAGAAAAAAGAGAGCAATATGGCATTACCGATGGTTTAATACGCATGAGTGTGGGTATTGAAAATGTGCAGGATATCATTATGGATTTAGAACAGGCATTGCAATAAAATGGCAAATTCAAGAAATATTTACCTGGCAATATTGTACTTTTTTTTATCAACTGCCATAACCTGGTGGTTTGTGGATGTGTGCCCTTTGTACACTGATTTTCCGCAAAAATTATTATCCACCGGTATAGCCGGGGCTAAATGGGGCTTGCAAATTGTTGCCGCTTATTTTTTTCTTGCTGATAAAAAATGGGACTTCCTGAAAAATATGGGTGCCACCTGCCTGGTTGGTTCTGTAATTTTATTGCCGTATACCATTGCTGCTTCATTTACCAAACTTAATGACCCGCTTTTTTTTATTGCGTCATTAATTGTTGCCGTTTTGGTAATGATCGTTCTGTATTTTTTAAACGTGCAAAAACTGGCCCTGCCTAAAAAATGGTTTTGGGGTTGGATATTTTGCCTGGCCATTGCCATAACACTTCAACTTACTGTAGTATTTTCGGTGATAAAATTTTAACGCATGTCAATTTTAATAAGAAAAGCTGTTAAAGAAGATTGTATAAGAATGATGGAACTTATTCAGGAACTGGCAGTATATGAAAAGGAACCAGATGCAGTTACGGTAAGCATTGATCATTTTGTTGAGAGCGGTTTTGGGAGAAGCCGGTATGGTTTGCCTGGGTGGCTGAGCATGAAGGCCATGTGGAAGGTTTTGCTTTATGCTATATCCGCTACAGCACCTGGAAAGGCCAGCGCCTGTACCTGGAAGATTTTTTAGTATCAGAAAAAATGCGGGGCAAAGGAATGGGTAAATTATTGTTTGATACACTGATAGAAGAATGTAAAGCAAAAAAATACAGCGGCCTGGTTTGGCAGGTACTGGACTGGAATGAACCTGCGATAAATTTTTACGGAACAGTTGTTGTAACGCCACCCGATCTTTCAACAAAAATCAATTCATCCGTATCGGGTTTTGTAACCGATGAAAATGATGCAGCAGTAATGGGCGCAAGTGTACAATTCGGTTCAAGCAGCATCACTACAGATAAATACGGCTATTTTGAAGCAAAGAATGTACAGGTGGTAAAAGAAGCCGCAGTTGTAACAGTAATTAAGCCAGGTTATTTTAAAGGCATTAAAACCTATATGGCTAAGGAAGGCAAAGCTGCTTTCTTCAGAATAAAATTAATACCAAAAACAACTGTTGGCAATGTGAATGCTGCATCTGGCGGTACTGTTACATTAGCAAACGGCTTAAGCATTAAGTTACCTTCGGGTAGTATTGTAAATGCAGCAACCAATGCAATATATACAGGCACTGTAAATGTTGCAGCTTACTGGATAAACCCAACAGCTGCAGATCTGAACCAAATAATGCCCGGCGACCTGCGTGGTATTAATACAGAAGGCACTTTAAAACTGCTGCAAACATTTGGTATGGCAGCGGTAGAACTAACCGGCGCATCGGGAGAATTATTACAAATAGCAAACGGACAAAAAGCAACACTTACTTTACCCATACCATCTTCTCTTTCGGCTTCGGCACCAGCCACCATTCCTTTATGGTATTTTGATGAAGTCAATGGTTTATGGAAGCAGGAAGGCAGTGCAACAAAAACCGGCAATACCTATGTGGGTGATGTAAGCCATTTTTCGTTTTGGAATTGCGATGTGCCTGCCAATTATGTGCAGTTTAACTGTACGTTAAAAAATTCAGCGGGAAATCCATTGCCGTATACAATGGTAAAAATTACGGTAGTTGGAACCAGCAATAGCGGCTGGGGTTTCACCGATTCTTCAGGTTATGTTGGCGGTGCTGTACCAGCCAATGCAAACCTGCTTATGGAAGTATTTGCAAATTACGGTTGCACAACTCCTGTTTATACACAAACATTTACTACTACTAATGTAAATATCTCTTTGGGAGTCATTACGGTTCCTACTGCCAATATCCTTGCAACAATAAGCGGAACCGTGACCAATTGCGCCAGTATGCCGGTAACCAATGGTTACATTATTATACAGGAGGGATATGTATTTACAAGATATCCTTTGAATAATATAGGGGCATACAGCTTTAATAAAATTTTCTGTTCTTTCCCCCAAACCGTTTTATTGATTGGCGAAGATGCTGCTACCCAGCAGCAAAGCGCTAACGTAACTTATGTAATAAATGCAGGAGTTAATACGGTTGCCAACATACAAGCCTGCGGTGTTACATCGCAACAGTTTATAACCTATACCATTAACAGTACGCCTTACAGTTTTACATCACCAGCCGATACGTTCAGTTATTTTAATAACCTCCAGACATGGATATCATTAACAGGCTACAAACCAACTCCACCTTCAAGTAATGTAAGTTTCCAAATGACTAATGCAGGAGTAGGAGTTGGAAGCAGTCAAACGCTTCAAAATTTCTTTGCAAGCCAAATCCTAGATTCCATTCATATTACTACACCTATATTGGTAAATATTACTGAATACGGAGCTGTTGGGCAGTTTACGGCCGGTAATTTCACAGGTATATTTACAGGCGCTGCACCTGCAAATACGCTGTACAATGTTAGCTGTAATTTCAGGCTGCGACGAAATAATTAATTAAGTTCTTTATTTTAAAAAGCTTTCTGTCAAAAACAGAAAGCTTTTTTATTCCTTTAACCAAAGCTCATTTTTTCAATTTTTCAATCTAAAAATAGGATTGAATTAAGTTGCAATTAAATTAAACATGCTTACCTTGTAAGAACATCTGCCTTAAACTTACTGCATGATAAAAATCTACTCCTCTATAAAATTTATTGCCTTATTATTTTCAGTTTTATTTACTGCTGCTCTTTTTACCGGCTGTAAAAAAAATACTGATATTCCGGTAATTGATAATGGCAATCCACCTGATCTGACTACCAAAGTAAAATCATCAGTCAGCGGGTTTGTAACTGATGAAAATGATTTGCCTGTAAATATTGCAACTGTGCAGATTGGTACTGCAACTATAACTACTGACAAGTATGGTTATTTTGAAGCAACAAATGTTGATGTTGTGAAAGAAGCAGCCGTAGTTACAGCAAGCAAAACAGGCTATTTCAAAAGGATTAAAACCTATATGGCAGAAGAAGGAAAGTCTGCTTTTTTCAGAATTAAATTAATACGCAAGGCCAATGCCGGAACCGTTAGTGCAACATCCGGTGGTGCGGTAACATTGGCAAATGGTTTAAGCATTACTTTACCTGCCAATGGGGTTGTAAACGCAGGTACCAATGCGGCATATACGGGTACCGTAAATGTTGCAGCTTACTGGCTTAACCCCACAGCAACTGATTTACCCAACACAATGCCCGGCGATTTACGTGGAATAAATACCAATGGAAATGCACAATTGCTTACCACATACGGTATGGCAGCGATTGAGTTAACCGGCAGCGGTGGAGAGTTATTACAGATAGCAACAGGCAAAAAAGCAACTTTAAGTTTACCCATTCCATCTTCGCTTTTATCATCAGCACCTGCAAGTATACCGCTTTGGTATTTTGATGAAGCCAAAGGTTTATGGAAGGAAGAAGGCGCTGCAACAAAAACCGGCAGTAATTATGTGGGTGAGGTTAGCCATTTTTCTTTCTGGAATGTTGATGTGCCTTGCAATTTTGTAGAATTGAGTGCTACGTTGATTACGGATCGTAATAATCAACCCCTGCAAAATGCCCGGGTAAAAGTTTCAGTTGTGGGTAACCCTGCTAATTTCCGCTATGGATATACCAATTCATCAGGTTATGTAAGCGGGCCGGTTCCGGCAAATTCTCAATTATTATTTGAAGTGTTTAGGAATGCCGGCTGCTCAACCCTGTTGTATTCACGTAACATCACCACAGTTACAGTGAATGTATCCTTAGGGATAATAACTATCCCCTTTACAAATAATAATATGGCCTTTATTAGCGGCACAGCGGTTAATTGCTCAAATGCGCCCGTAACCAATGGATATGTTATGGTGTTTAGTGGAAGCAATTATACCCGGATGAACCTTAATAATGCCGGCACCTATTCGGGAATGCTTTCACTTTGCAGTAATGCAGCTACACCAGTTACGTTGATTGCGGAAGATCTGGCAACAAATATGACAAGCGGAACTTTAAATATAAATATTGTTCCAGGAAGCAATACTATTCCCCCAATACAGGTATGTACCTCGGTACCCGAATTTGTCAATTTAACAAAGAACGGCATTACGCAAACCTACCATTATTTATCACTTTTGGGCGACAATACAAGCTACGCTGTGTATTTTTACGTTGACCCTGCCAAGACCATTTTCGCGGGACACTTACAAATTATAAACGCAGGAATAGGACAGGGCAGTACACAAGTGTTACACACTTTTTCCTCAGGAGGAAGTAACATGGTGATAACCAATCCTCCTGTCAATGTATCGATTACCGAATATGGAACGATCGGTCAATATATGGCCGGAAACTTTTCAGGCAATTTTCTGCAACCACCAACAAATACACCATATGCTATAACCTGCAGTTTCAGGATCAAAAGAACTTTCTAAATACAAAATCAAATTTAAAAAAAGCTTTCTGTCAAAAACAGAAAGCTTTTTAATTCCTTTTAAACTACGACCCCGTTTTCTTAAATTTGCCATTCAAAAAAGTTCAGTAAAGATTTATAGTACAAGAGTGCGACGCCCATGCAGCTTAATAGCAGCAAAGCGGCCGGGCTCCAAAAAAAATATTATGGCAGAAAAAATAACCATGGGTGCAGCTGGAAAACTAAATGTTCCCAACAACCCGATCATCCCTTTTATTGAAGGCGACGGCATTGGACCTGAAATATGGCATGTAGCACAAAAAGTATTTGATACCGCTGTGGACAAAGCCTATGGCGGCAACCGCAAAATCGAGTGGAAGGAAATGCTGGCCGGTGAAAAAGCTTTTAAACAAACCGGCGAATGGCTGCCTGCCGAAACTTTGCAGACTGCAAAAGATTATCTGGTATCCATCAAAGGGCCACTAACCACTCCTATTGGCGGTGGCATCCGTTCGCTGAATGTAGCCATGCGGCAAGACCTGGACCTGTATGCCTGCGTAAGGCCGGTAAAATGGTTCAAAGGGGTTCCTTCACCGGTAACGCATCCCGAAAATGTAGACATGATCATCTTCAGGGAAAACACCGAAGATATTTATGCCGGCATTGAGTGGAAAGCCGGATCTGCAGAAGCACAGAAGTTTGAAAAATTTTTGATAGAAGAAATGGGTGTGAAAAATATCCGTTTCCCGGGCGACAGCAGCTATGGTGTAAAACCGGTTTCATCTGAAGGCAGCAAACGCCTGGTAAGAGCAGCCATTAAACATGCGCTTGAACATGATCTTCCTTCGGTGTCATTGGTACACAAGGGCAACATCATGAAATTTACCGAAGGTGGTTTTAAAACCTGGGGCTACGAAGTGGCCCGCCAGGAATTTGGCGATCAGACTTTTACCTGGGCTGAATGGGACGAACTGAAAAAAGAACACGGCGAAGCACATGCCAACGAAGTACAGCGCAAAGCCCTGCACGATGGCAAACTGCTGGTGAAAGATATTATTGCCGATAATTTTTTACAACAGATATTGATTGCACCAAAAGATTATTCGGTGGTAGCCACGCTCAATCTGAACGGCGATTATATTTCGGATGCACTGGCTGCAGAAGTAGGCGGAATTGGTATTGCGCCCGGTGCCAACATCAATTACAATACCGGCTATGCCGTGTTTGAAGCAACACATGGAACAGCACCAAAATTTGCCGGCACCAACAGTATGAACCCTTCTTCGGTTATTTTAAGCGGCTGTATGCTGCTGGAGTATATTGGCTGGAAAGAAGCGGCGGATCTGATCACATCTGCACTTCAGGCTGCCATCATGCGTAAAAGGGTAACGATAGATTTTTATAACCTGATGAGCGGCGCCACACTTTTAAAAACAACTGAGTTCGGCGAAGAGATCATTTCCGATATGGGTTCAGTAACAGGTGATGCACAATTAAAGAAAAGCAGCAGCCTGTAGGAAATTATGAGTTGTGAATTCAAACTTTTGAGTTTTGAGTTTTGACTTTCCCTATTAATGTACATTTGCAAAAACAATTTATAAATCATGGCAAAAATTAAAGTTGACAACCCCGTAGTGGAACTGGACGGCGATGAAATGACCCGTATCATCTGGAAATTCATTAAAGACAAACTGATACTTCCTTACCTGGAAGTTCCTATTCAATATTATGACCTGGGCATGGAATACCGTGATGAAACCAACGACCAGGTTACCATTGATGCAGCCAATGCCATCAAAGCATGCGGCGTAGGCATTAAATGTGCCACTATTACACCCGATGAGCAAAGAGTTGAGGAGTTCAAACTAAAACAAATGTGGAAGAGCCCGAACGGAACCATCCGTAACATTTTAGATGGTACTGTTTTTCGTGAGCCCATCGTCATGCAGAATGTACCACGTTTGGTTACCAACTGGACAGCACCCATCATTGTTGGCCGTCATGCATTTGGCGACCAGTACCGTGCTACTGATACGGTAATAAAAGGCAAAGGAAAATTAACCATGACCTTTACACCCGAAGGCGGCGGCGATGCACAAACCTTTGAAGTGTACAACTACAAAGGCGATGGCGTGGCCATGTGCATGTACAATACCGATGAAAGTATTTATGGTTTTGCAAGAAGTTGTTTTAATATGGCGCTCAGCAAAAAATGGCCTTTATATCTTTCTACAAAAAATACCATCCTTAAAAAATACGACGGACGCTTTAAAGATATTTTTGAAGAAGTTTACCAGAACGAATTTAAAGCCGCCTACACAGCCGCCGGCATTACTTACGAGCACCGCCTGATTGATGACATGGTTGCCAGTGCCTTAAAATGGAATGGCAATTTTGTGTGGGCCTGTAAAAATTACGATGGTGATGTACAGAGCGATACGGTTGCACAGGGATTTGGTTCACTGGGTTTAATGACTTCGGTTTTGGTTACTCCTGACGGAAGCACTATGGAAGCCGAAGCTGCACATGGTACCGTAACCCGCCACTACAGGGAGCACCAGGCCGGCAGACCAACATCTACCAACCCGATCGCTTCTATTTTTGCCTGGACAAGAGGCCTTGCCTTCCGTGGTAAATTAGACAGCAACCAGCCACTGATCGATTTTTGTAACGCATTGGAAGCGGTTTGTATTGAAACCGTTGAAAGTGGTAAAATGACAAAAGATCTGGCGGTTTGTATTCATGGCAATAAAGTAAATCATGGTGAGCATTATTTATACACCGAAGAATTTTTAGATGCCATTGATGAAAATCTGAAAAAGAAAATGGGATTATAAGCATAATTTACAGTTATGAAATTAAACGCCTTGCAGTATGCAGGGCGTTTTTAATTATCTTTAGGTATGACCTCTGCCATCATCATTACCATTTGTACTTTATTACTGATCGCCTATATTTTTGATCTTACTTCTTCCAAAACAAAAATACCATCTGTAATACTTTTATTACTGTTGGGTTGGGGAGTAAGGCAACTGTCTGTAGCATTGGATATTAATATTCCAGACCTCTCCCGGCTATTGCCCATCTTTGGAACGATTGGATTAATACTCATTGTGCTGGAAGGTTCGCTGGAACTGGAATTGAACAAATCCAAAATTTCGGTAATCAAAAAATCATTCATTGCTGCATTGCTCCCCATATTGGCCATGAGTTTTTTGCTGGCATTTGCTTTTCAGTATTTTCAAACCGGCCTTTCTTTAAGAGATGCCCTCACCAATGCTGTTCCGTTTTGTGTCATCAGCAGCGCCATTGCCATACCCAGCGTAAAATATTTAAGTGCAGCTAACAGGGAATTTATTACTTACGAAAGCAGCCTCTCCGATATTTTTGGTGTTATCTTTTTTAATTTTATTGCCTTAACCGAACTCAATAAATCTCATACAGCTTTAGAATCAGGATTGCAGTTGTTGATAATGATAGGCGTTTCATTTTTTGCCACCATTTTACTGGCATTTTTGCTGAGCAAGATTGATCACCACATTAAATTTGTACCCATCGTTTTACTGATACTGCTGATTTATGCCATTGCAAAACTATATCATTTACCGGCGCTTATTTTTATTCTTATTTTTGGTTTGTTCCTGGGTAACCTGGATGAACTAAAACGATTCAGGTGGATCAACAAACTAAAACCTGATGAACTAAATGTAGAAGTACACAAATTTAAAGAGCTGATAACCGAAGGTACATTCCTGATACGCACCGTTTTCTTTTTATTATTTGGTTACCTGATAGAAACAGCAGAGATCATCAACTCCGATAATTTTTTATGGGCTGCAGGCATTGTTGCTGTTGCTTTAATCATTCGGGCCATACAATTTAAAATAACTAAAATACCCATGTTTCCCATGTTGTTTATTGCACCAAGAGGGTTGATAAACATCCTGCTTTTTCTTTCCATTGTTCCGGCTCAACAGATTCCGCTTGTAAACAAATCGCTTATTCTGCAGGTTGTTTTATTGTCGGCACTGGTAATGATGATCGGGTTAGTGGCAACCGGAAAAAAGAAAGAAACATTAACCGAAGAAACTAAAACTGATGAACCAGTCTCCATCTAATGATCCTTTACATGGTAAAACCCTCCAGATGATCGTAACGCATTTGGTGGAAATGTATGGCTGGGAAGAACTGGGCAAACTCATTCCCATCAATTGTTTTAAAAGCAATCCAAGTATAAACAGCAGCCTTAAATTTTTACGTAAAACGCCGTGGGCGAGGAAGAAGGTGGAAGAATTGTATATCAACGGATAGATAAGTCTAAAAAGATTTACCTTGTACTCACAACATTTATTTTATGGAAATACAAAAAGACATCCGCCTGGCGGTTTTAATAGATGCCGACAATGTGCCTTACAGCAATGTAAAAGGTGTAATGGAAGAGATCACCAAATACGGCACCCCTACTTTTAAAAGAATTTACGGCGACTGGACAAAACCAACCGTAAGCGGCTGGAAAAATGTGTTGCTGGAAAATGCCATCACGCCCATTCAGCAATACAGTTATACCAGCGGCAAAAACAGCAGCGACAGTGCTTTAATTATTGATGCCATGGATATTTTATATTCAGGCAAGGTTGATGGTTTCTGTATCATCAGCAGCGACAGTGATTTTACAAGGCTTGCAACCAGGTTACGTGAAGCCGGTATGAAAGTATTTGGCATCGGGCAAAAGAAAACACCCAATCCTTTTATCGTTGCCTGCGATAAATTCATTTACATGGAGATCATCCCGGTATTTGGCGCAGAAACCGAAGAAGTAAACCCGGCTAAAACAAAATCCAGCAAACCGGTTGCTCCAAAGCCTACCGTTGATAAGCTGAATAAAGAAACACTTAAATTAATAGCACATACAATCAATGATCTGGCAGATGAAAATGGTTGGGCATTTTTGGGAGATGTGGGAAACCTGATCTTAAAAAAGCAACCCAATTTTGATCCGAGGAATTATGGTTTTCAAAAATTAACCCCGTTAATAAAATCATCACCGCAATTTGAAATTGATAAAAGGGAAACGGATAAGGCAGGGATAAAACTGGTGTATATCAGGAATAAAGAATAGTGAGTGGTGAGCCGTCAGTCGTGAGTAATAGCCCTTGAAATAGCTACATTCTGTTTCTCGATGAAGGCTCTACTCACGTTTCACTACTCACCACTCACGTTTTCACGCCTCACGTTTCTCTCGGCTTCCACTATACAACTCATACTCCAACAACCGACAATCAATCTTACTGGTATAAAATTCAATCCTTCTGTTTGGTTTTAGTCCGATTTTTTTTGCGAGCTCTAAATTACCGGTAAAAATATATCCAAAGTAACCCTTGCATTTCTTCTTTAAAAAATCGCCCATGCGGCCGTAGGTAACTTCCAGTTCAGCTTCTACACCCAGGCGGTCGCCATACTCCGGGTTAAAATAAATAACACCGTTTTCTCCTTCGGGGATATTTGTTTGTTCAAAATCGCAAACAGCAAATTCAATAAACTCTTCCACACCGGCAATGCCGGCATTCACTTTTGAAATATTCACGGCATCTTCACTGATATCTGTGGCAATAATTTTCAATCCCGGCACATCAATAACCTGTTGTTCCAGTTTTTTAAATTCTATATTGTACATGTCTTCTGTATATCCGGCCAGGTGCATAAAGGCATAATTAAAACGCAGCAGTCCCGGTTTGCGGTTGGTAGCCAGCAATGCTGCTTCAATAGCCACGGTGCCCGAACCACACATGGGGTTTACAAATACAGATTTCCGATCCCACCTGGTTGCCAGCAAAGTCGCTGCAGCCAATGATTCCAGCATAGGTGCCTTGCCCGGTATTTTTCTATACCCGTGTTTGGATAAGGTTTCACCGGAGGTATCTATAAAAATTTCGGCCAGCGATTCTTTCCAATATAAATGAATGACGGTTTTATCAAGCTCCGGGCCCGAGTTGGGGCGTTCGCCGGTTTTATTTCTAAAACGGTCAACAATGGCATCCTTCACTTTTACATTGGCAAATAAAGAATTGTTGATCGTATCATTGCTCACATTGCTGCTGATGGAAAAATATCCATCTACAGCCAACACATCTTCCCAGGGAAAATCGAGCAGCGTTTTGTAAAGGTCATCGGCATTATCAGCCTTAAATTCCTGCAAAGAAAACAATACCTGGCTGGCGCAACGCAAATTCAGGTTCAGTTTGATACAATCCTGCAAAGTTCCCTTCAGCTCTACACCTGTTTTAAAAACCCGTTCGGGTTTAAAACCAAGGGTAGCCACTTCCTGTTGAAGCCAGGGAGACAAACGGTTGCTGCAGGTAATAATGATGCGGCTGGTGGTTTCAAAAATTTGCATCTGCAAACTTAGTTTAAATAGAACACAGATGACACAGATTGAACGGATTTGCGCTGATTAGATCTGTTTTGATCAGTTTTATCCGTGTAATCAGTGTTCTATCCTTCGCATCAAAACTCCCAACTCTGCTTTATATTTGCACCATGCTAACAATCAGTAACCGCGGGATGCAAATGCCTGCATCTCCCATTCGTAAATTGGTTCCTTATGCAGAAGCTGCTAAAAAAAGAGGTACTAAAGTATATCATTTAAATATTGGTCAGCCCGATATTGAAACGCCGCCGCAATGCCTGGATGCTGTGCGTCATTCTGATTTTAAAGTTTTGGAATACAGCCATAGCGCCGGTAACGAAAGCTACCGAAAGAAATTAGTACAGTACTATAAAACAGTAGGAATTAATGTTACTGCTGAGCAAATTATCATTACAACCGGCGGCAGCGAAGCCATTATTTTTGGTTTTATGGCCTGTATGGATCCGGGTGATGAAGTAATTATTCCCGAGCCTTTTTATGCAAACTACAATGGTTTTGCGGTGGAAGCCGGTGTTATTGTAAAACCAATAACCTCATCAATAGATACAGGTTTTGCTTTACCGCCCATTGAAGATTTTGAAAAATCCATCACGCCAAAAACAAAAGCAATTGTAATCTGCAATCCCAATAATCCAACCGGTTATTTGTACAGTGCTGCCGAAATGGAAATTTTAAAACAACTTATTACCAAGTACAACCTGTATTTATTTGCTGATGAAGCATACCGTGAATTTTGTTACGAAGGCACCCATACCAGTGCCATGCATTTAACAGGTGTTGATGATCATGTTGTTTTGATGGACACCATCAGCAAGCGGTACAGCGCCTGTGGTGGCCGCATTGGTGCCTTTGTTACCAAAAACAAAGCATTGCTGGATGCTACCATGAAACTTGCACAGGCAAGATTAAGTCCGCCCTCCTTTGCACAAATTCTGGGCGAAGCTGCCGTTGATTTACCTGCTGATTATTTTAATGGCACCAGGGCCGAATATAAATTACGCCGTGATACAATCGTAAACAGATTGAATGCGATCCCAGGTGTTTTTTGTCCTAACCCCGGTGGTGCATTTTATGCCATGGCAAAATTACCCATTGATGATTCAGATAAATTTTGTCAATGGCTGCTGGAATCTTTTAATTACAACAACGAAACTGTAATGCTTGCGCCGGCAACCGGTTTTTACAGCACGCCGGGCCTTGGCAAACAGGAAGTGCGGCTGGCATATGTAATAAATGTAAATGCTATCAATGCAGCCATGGATTGTTTGGAGAAGGCATTGGAAGTATACCCCGGGAAAGTTTAATTCTTTTGCTTTTTTTATTCAATATGATTGCCTCATAAACTTTAATGCTTTTTTTTCTTAGGTTTTGAGGCAACAATTTTTGGTGCAGATACCATTACAATGCTTATAGCCTGAGACTGATTGACGAGGCTTATCTCCCTGTCTTTATAACCTTTACTTTGTATGTGCAGTGAATCAGTTGGCGAGGCCTGAACAACCGCATTTCCACTTTGGCTGGTAACGAGTATTACACCAGTTGATTTAATTTTTATTGTAGCGCCGGTGATCGGGCTTCCATCTTTTGCATCTAATACCATAACGGCATAGTAAGTCTGTGCATGAACTATGTAGCCGCTCAGCAACAACCCGGTTATCAATACAAATTTTCGCATGTTTATCTTAAATGTGCTTTTAAAAATGCCACCGTTTTATTCATTGCGTCTTCGGTGTTGGTGGTATTAAAACCGTGCCCGTCTAAAAAATATTCATAGTACTCATTAGGCACACCCAATGTATTTAATCTTGCCCTTAATTGCTGACTTTGATACAAAGGTACGATCACATCAGCCGTTCCATGAAATATGATGGTTGGTTTTGTTTGTGCTGTTGCTACTGAGTACGGACTGTTGGAATCATATAATGGAACATCCCAGGGAGCACCATTAAACTGAATTAATAAATCGCTGATGGCCCTACCCATAAAAATATTATAAGTATTATACCAGCTCCAGTCGCTTAATTTGGCAGGGCCATAAAAATCAGCAACGGCTCTTACATAACCATTTGTATTATGTGCATACGTATATAGCATAGCAAGATGAGCGCCTGCACTGGCACCTACCATGGTCAGGGTATCAGACACAACAAAACTGCTTTTATTATTGATCATTATGTTCACCGCCGCAGTAATATCAGCCATGATCTGTGTGTGATGAATATTATTTGGATTGCTGGCCAGCCGGTAATTGATATTGGCAATGGCAGCTTCGGGCCATTTTGCCCTGAGGAGATTTTTATAATAATTCATTTCAGATTTATCGCCGGCTTCCCATCCGCCGCCATGTATTAGCACAATTACCTTGGTGCCTGTTGTGCGGCCGGCAGGTAAATAAATATCCATTTTTTGTTGTGGGGCAGATCCGTATGCAGTGTCCAGAATGATCCTTTCGGCAAGCGGACCTGTTCCACCTCCTCCACCAGTACCACCTCCACCGCCTGTGCCACCACCACCAGCCGGATCTTTAATACAGGAACTGAATGCAACAATAAAAATTAAAACTAAAGTAAGGGAACCCGCAAGACTGCTGAATGAAAAAAATGCAGATCTTTTTTGTAAGCTTGTATTAGTCTTCATATTATTTTTTTGGTGATAAATAGCTTTAGGTTTTGTAAACCTTTCATCAAGATATAGGTTTAAACTAAAATTAAAGTTATTTATTGTCAAAGAATCTGTTCCGCAACTATAACCAGCCATTATTTTAACATCCCTTTTTATTTTCACTTAGCTACTTTGGTAATGTCCACCGTCCATTCGTTACCGCTGTACACTTTATGCACTGCAGAAAAATTACCCATATTCAAAGCAAATGAAAGCTGCAATAAGCTATTAAGATAAGCAAGCGGTTTACCTTTTATAACCGCACCAAAAGTTTCGCTGTAAGGCATATCAGCCTCATATTTTTTAATTTTGTTCTGATAAATTACTACATGCAGTTTATCGCCGATCTTCACCTGTAATTGATTAAAAAGTTCTGCAGTAATATTTGTCCAGATGTTACCATACTGCACATCCAGTATTGCGATTGTGCCCTTTATTTTTTTGTCATCCAGTATTGCTTGTTGAAATGGAATTTTTACTACCTCGCCGGGCAATAACTTTCCCACCTGTGTAAAGCTTATTTTACCGGCAGCCAGTCTTGCAGCGGTATAAGCATATACATCACGTCCATGAAAAGTATAAGACTTTTCAGAATCTTTTCTTCGGTTTATAACTTCATCTATCTCCCTGATTGCTTCAATACCCAATGATTCAGCAATCAAGGTAAGTGTACCATTATCAGGCGTAACAATATAATGGCCGGTTTTTGTTTTTAGTACAACCGATTTTCTCTCTGTACCAACACCAGGATCAACAACAGATACAAATACCGTACCTGCAGGCCAATAAATAACAGTTTGCTCCAGGCGATAAGCGGCTTCCCAGATATTGTAAGCCGGAATTTCATGCGTAAGATCAAATAATTTAAGATCGGGTGAGACACCGATGGCAACGCCTTTCATCGCAGATACGGCTCCATCCTTCAATCCGAAATCAGATTGAAAAACAACAGTTTTGTTTTGTGCAGATGAAATATTCGTTCCTAATAAAACAACGAATGCAAAAATTAACAGGAAGCATTTCTTTTTCATAATCTTGCTGAATTTAAAAAGGGTTGACAACTTTTAAAAAATTGTCAACCCTGTAATGATTTTTTTCTTTACAACTTATTTAAAAATTAAAAGACAGCTTGGTAAATAATTTTCTTCCGTTGAAACCCATTTGCACACTATCCCATGGTCCGCCAGATTCATTATCGCCAAACCAGCCTTTTGCCTGTGGATTTACGCCCAGGTCGGGATGTATATTAAATATATTATCAACCCCGATAAATACCGCAATCTTTTTAGTGATGTTGTAAGAAGCAAAAAGATCAGTAACCAGTTTACCCTTAAAATTAAAATGCTCAGACACGTACACATTTGGATCTGCATCGGTTGGTACCTGTGGGTTAATACCAGTTTGATTTGGATTATCAGCCGTTGCATCTCCAAAGCCCATTAATTTTATCTTGCCAAAATAACTAAGGTTTGCTCCCACGCCAAACTTTTTTAAACTGTACTGCAGGCTTACATTAAATTTAGTATTGGGTGCCGATGCCAGTAGGAAAGCTTCTTCCCTGTCGCTGAAAAATGTTTTTTGATTTAATACAGTACCGTTCAAAGCAGAGGGCACATTGATTTTATCAACTTTCATTTTTTGAAAGTTACCAGCCAATAAAACTTTAATATTGTTATTGCCCCATTTTTTTGAATAATCTGCAACAATATCTATTCCGTAATTTGTTGTGTTAACAGCATTGGCAAAAAACTGCACTGTTGCCACATCAGCAGGTATCTGAGAGGTAAATGAAGGCGGTAATGTAGGGTCAGACGCACTGAACAAACCCGATAACACAATCCTGTCTTTTACTTTTACAATATACCCATCCATGGTAAAAGATAAACCCGGCATGGGTTTCCAGGCAAAGCCAAGACTTCCGTTAACAGATGTTTCTTCCTTAAGATCAGGAATACCGGCAGCTTTTGTGATAGCACTGCCATTACGTGCAAAGAGTGCGTTTACCAGATTACCACCACTGAAAGAAGTTAACGTATTACTGAAATTGATCTGTTGCAAACTCGGTGCCCTGAAACCGGTACTTACCGAACCCCTGATATTAAAATTAGAAGCAACCTTATAACGGGTTGCAAACTTGAAGGTTAATACAGAACCAAAATCTGAATAATTTTCAAAACGGATTGCGGCATCAGCCAGCCATGCTTTGGTTATATTTAATTCTCCATCAGCATATATACTGATGTTAGAGCGGTGTGCTTTGATTGCATCAGACGGAGTGAATCCCGGAAAGCCCTGAGCACCTGCAGCAGGCGCCCTGGATTCATTGACATTTGGATAAAACAGATCGCCGGTAAAATAACTTTTGTAAGAAGTTTCTTCTCCTGCATAAATACCATAATGTTCATATCGGTACTCAGCACCCAGGCCAAGATTGAGGCCCTGTGCAATTGAACTGAACGATCTGCTCAGATCAAGATTTAGTGTGTTTTGCAAGAAGTTAAAACCTCCATCATCAAAATGAGTTTGTCTCGGCGTACCGGGAGTCATGAACACCGAAGCATTAAAAGTTTTGTCTCCATAATAATGAAAGTCGTTTTTCCCAACAGTATTGCTGATGTCCCAGTTCCAGTTATGACAGGTTCCTTTAACACCTGCTGCAATTGAAAAATCTTTTATTTTGGTTTGAATATGTGGATTATAATAAATTTCTCCATCGCTGGTGGTACGCATAATATTCGGGTCATACAAAATATCGCCATTTGCATCAACCGGAAAACGTTGTGGCCTTGCACTCCAGTTTCTGCTGTAAGCATAAGCATCTGATGCTTTGTAATTATATCCGCCAAAAGAATAAAAAATAGTTTTGCCCTTTGCGCTGGTTGGTATTTCCATGTTGTACATGGCGCCATAAGTATCTATCGAACCATCGCCAAATGCACGGCGGTATGGATTTATATAAGGCAATGCATTTTTATCGGTTTGCCAGTTGGTGGTATCAGACTGCCTGTATGTTTTTCCATGGGTTAATAAATCCATCGAAACATTTATAAAGCCGCCGTTTTTACCAAGCGCCACACCACCGTTTGCCGAAAAAGAAAATGTGCCTCCGTCAATTTTTTTACCGGACACATATTGATTGCCTTCGTTGAAACCAGCAGTATTAAATTTCGTATCATAATAACCAGCCCAACCCGTATTGATTGACCATTTATTGATATCTCTCTTAAGCACTATATTCATCACACCTGCCATCGCATCCGATCCATATTGTGCAGATGCACCATCACGTAAAATTTCTATACGGTCAACAGCCGATTGTGGAAATGCATTCAGATCAGCACCTGAATTACCACGGCCTCTGGTGCCAAACAAAGCTACAAAAGCTGTTTGGTGGCGGCGTTTGCCGTTTATTAAAACCAGTGTTTGATCCGGCCCGAGGCCACGCAATGTTCCAAGGTCAACATGATCTGCACCATCGGCACCGGTTTGTTTATTGTAATTAAAAGAAGGCGCTGCCATATTTAAGGCAGATGTAAGATCCATTTTTGCAGTTGGTAAACCCACCTGGTTAATGCGGATCACATCAACCGGTACAGCTGTTTCGGTTTTTGCACGCGGGGCGCCACGGCTGCCTACTACTACTACATCAATGTATTCTATTGATGTAGATTCAAGCACAACAGAAACTGAAGTTTGTGCAGATAAAGTAACATTTTGGCTGGCATAACCAATACTGGTTATTTCCAGCACATCGCCCGGCAAAGCCTGAACAACTGCAGAACCACTGGTATTGGTAACAGCTCCCTTGCTGGTTGATTTGATGTTTACCGATGCATTGGTAATGGGGTTTCTTGTTTTTGAATCTGTAACCTTTACAGTATAATTTTTTTGTGCCTGCAAAAGCAAGCCAATCAGCATAAAGCTGAGTAATAGCGAAAGTTTTCTCATGTTAAATTAGTTGATGCGTCAAAGTTGCATATATTATCGCAAATTCAATAACTAATATTTTAAATATTTTGTTATTGGCTAACCGTTTCACAATCTTTATTAAAAAGAAAATGCGTTTCGCAAACGAAACGCATTTTCTTTTATTTTTTTATGCTGCTCATTTAGCCCCCGGCGGGCAATGCTGCTTTAAATAGTTGGTGTATAAGGTTGATAAATGTTGAAATGTGCCTTCCCCTTCAGATATACTATGTGACCGGTTGGGATAAGCCATATACTGAAACTGCTTGTTGTATTTTACCAGTTCGTTCACCAATAATTCGGCATTGCTGAAATGAACATTATCATCGCCGGTACCGTGTATGTATAACAAATTACCTTTTAAATTTTTTGCGTAAGTAACCGGTGATCCGTTAATAAAATCTTCCCTGTTTTCCTGTGGCAGGCCCATGTAGCGTTCCTGGTAAATATTATCGTAAAACAACTGGTTTGATACCGCCGCAATGGCAATACCTGTTTGAAACAGATTGGGATACCTGAACAACAGGTGAAGCGTTGATGAACCACCACCACTCCATCCCCAAACAGCAGTACGTTCCTTATCCATATAAGGTTTCATACTCAATAATTTTTCAAACCCCCTGGCCATATCAACAATATTAATATCGCCTATTTTACGGTAAATGGATTTTCTCCATTCTGCACCCTTTAACACCGGCGAGCCCCTGTTATCAATAGTTACCTGTAGGTAACCATCCGCACGCATATCGCCTTTGTATAAAAAATTATTTTGTGCCCCGTAACTGTCTTTAACGGTTGAAGAAGCCGGCTCGCCATACACATAAAATACAACCGGGTATTTTTTTGTGGAGTCAAAATTTTTGGGCTTGTTTATCCATCCATTCAGCGTTATTGCATCATCAACCTGAATATTTACAAACTCTACATCAACTGTTGGATCAATCTTAGCTGTAGCTTCAATACTTTTTGCTTCGTTAAGCGGTTTATTGGCCGGCAGTTTCAGCCATTCCTGCACCCTGGGTGTATTATGGCTTGAATAGGTATGAAAAGCAAATTTTCCGTTTGGCGAAATCTGGTAACCATGTATACCCGTTCTGCCATTGGCATCTACAGCATCAACTGTTGCTTTTGTTGTGCTAATGCTGTTCAGGATTTTTTTAAGCAGCGTTGGTTTCTGAATATTTACTTTGTACAAGTACAACTGTGTGGAATTATAAGGAGATGCAGTAAAGTAGATAAGGTTGTTTGCTTCATCAATGCATTTTATTTCTTCAATATCATAAGTACCGGTAGTTAAATCAATCTCAACAGTTCCATCCCGGCTTATTTTATAAATATGCCTCCACCCGTCTTTTTCACTAACCCAAATAAATTCTTTTCCGTCATTTATCCAGTTCCATCCCTTCGGATCTGAAGTATTCAAATCTACCCAGGCCTGGTTGTTCTCTGTCCAGAAAACCCTGGCTTTACCATCGGTAACATTGCAGTATATCAATTTACTTTCCTGCTGCTTTCTGTTAAGCTGTTGTACAACCAGCTCGTACTTAGCCGCCCATTCCATCCTCGGTAAATAATGCTGTTGCGGATCACCGGCAATATCCATCCATTTTATATTTTTTGTATTGATGTTAACCACGCCAATTTTTACAGCCGATGGTGCTTCTCCAACTTTTGGATATTCTACCGGTATTACCTGCGAATAATTGGAATCAGTTGTATTCAACATGTAGTAATCCTTTATTTTGGTAGCATCAACCTGCCAGAAAGCGATCATGGTTCCATCGGGGCTCCACCTGAATCCATCCCTGCAGTTAAATTCTTCTTCGTACACCCAATCAAAAGTGCCGTTGATCAGTTTACGGGTGCCGTCTTTGGTAAGTTTTGTAATTTCTCCGTTGCTGATATCTTCTCTATAAATATTGTGCTCACTAACATAAGCCACTGCTTTTCCATCGGGCGAAAATTTGGCAAACATTAATGACTGTGGTAAAAGCTTTTTACCCATCTTGGTTAACTTATTGGCAATGATATCATACAGCCAATAATCGCCCATGGTATTGTAGCGCCACACTTTAACGGTATTGGTAAAAATAAGCACCCTTGTATAATTGTTGTTGAATTCGTACGATTGCAGTACTAAAGTTTTATTTGTTTCCGGATCAATAAGTTTTGTTTTATCAACCACCACTATTTCTTCTTCGGTAACCGGATCTACCTGAACAATATTTCCGTCTTTTATTTTTGTGTAGGAATTGCCATCCGCATTCCAGTTAATTTTTCCCCGGTTTTGCGCTGCAGCCAATTGTGCAATGCATATAAAAACTACGAAAATTTTAATTTTAAAAACTGGCATGTTTGATAGGTTTAGAAAATTAAAAATACATAATTACAGCAACCTTTAATCAGCTTTGCTGTAAAAGCATTTATTTTTGCTTTAATGGAAAAAGAAAAACTGAGGCTGGATAAATATTTATGGGCTATCAGGTTGTTTAAAACCCGCAGCCAGGCAGGCGATGCCTGCGACAATGGCAAAGTAAAATTTAACCGGGAAAATACAAAAGCAAGCCGCTCTGTGCAGGTGGGTGATGAGTATGAAGTAAAAACTGAAAACAAACGTTGGGTGATAAAAGTAACCGGCTTGTTATTTAAACGGGTACAATACATTGATGCCATAAAATTTTATACCGATATAACACCTCCCGAAGAACTGGACCGTATCCAATTCCAGGCGGCTGTTTTTCATACCGGTAAAAGAATGAGCAAACAAGGCCGGCCTTCGAAAAAAGATAAGAGGGATCTGGATAGCTTTATGGATATTTGATAAAAGATTCATCATGAAACCTATTCTTGTTTTATTATTCATCGTCTTGTTAAGGCCTGGTAGCACAATGGCTCAGGATGTGCCACCACCAAACTTGTCGTCAGATTCAATCAAGGAAGTAAGCTTTATTTTTTCTAAAGTAGAAGTAGAAGCAAGTTTTCCGGGAGGTGATGAAGGCTGGAGACAATATTTAATGAAGAATCTGCACCCCGAAAGGATTGTTGACCTGGTAAAGTTTCCCCGGGGCAAAAAGACATTTAAACAAACAGTGATAGTAAAATTCATCGTTATCCGTGATGGAACTTTAGCAGAAATCAGCGCTGAGAACTACGACCAGGTGGATCCTTATTGTGCAGACGCAGCCATAAAAGTTATTAAAAAATCACCCAATTGGATACCGGCATACCAGCATGGCCGTAAAGTAAATGCTTACCGGCGTCAACCCATCACTTTTGTATTTGAAGATAAGCATTCATGAAAATAGATATCATCTCCGTTGTTCCCAATTTATTAGACAGCCCTTTTTCACATTCCATCATGAAAAGAGCAAGAGATAAAGGCTTGCTTGAAGTGAACGTAATTAATTTAAGAGACCATACTACTTATGCAAGAGCACAGGTTGATGATTATGCATTTGGCGGTGGTGCCGGCATGGTAATGATGATTGAGCCACTGGTTAATGCTGTTGAAAATTTGCAGAAAGAAACTACCTACGACGAAATTATTTTTTTAACGCCCGATGGCGAAACATTTAATCAACAATTGGCCAACGGCTTTTCTTTAAAAAATAATTTACTGCTGATATGCGGCCACTACAAAGGAGTTGATCAACGTTTCAGAGATCATTTTGTAACCAAAGAAATTTCTATCGGCGATTATGTTTTAAGCGGCGGCGAACTGGCTGCAGCAGTTTTGGTTGATGCCATTGGCAGGTTGATTCCCGGTGTATTGAATGATGAAACATCTGCCCTCACAGATTCTTTCCAGGATAATTTATTAGCGCCCCCGGTTTATACAAGGCCCGAAGAATTCCGGGGATGGAAAGTACCCGAAATTTTAATGAGTGGTAATCACAAACTGATTGATGAATGGCGTCATGAGCAAGCTGTTAAAAGAACGGAAGAGAGAAGGCCGGACCTCCTGGATTAATTGAGAATTAAAAATTAAGAATTAGGAATTTATTAGTGCAGGTTCTTCATTTTTAATTTTAAATTTTTAATTTTTCCTCGCCCACACAAACTCAGCAAACCCCAACAGGTCCCAAAAGATATTTCCTTGCAATTTTTTACCGCTTACCCAGGTTTTAATAATTCTGAAAGGCGTGGCCATAATAAACCAGCCATTTCGGCGCAGACCTCCTTTTAAAACTTTACATCCATTTGCTTCAAGCAAAGCCGTTAATTCTTTTACTGAATAAACTCTCACATGCGTAGGGTCATCTTTAAAATTCAATGAACCCTGCATACTGGGCAGGCGGGTACTTTTTTCTCCGGGATATTCCAGGTAAATATAGCCACCGCTTTTTAGTTTGGGTAACAATCCTTTTATCACTTCATCACCATTATACAAATGCTCGATCACATGTGCAATCTGTATAGCATCAAAATAATTATCAGGTATAGTGGTAAAATTCAGTTTGGTAAGATCCATTTCATAAAAAGCATCCATCAGCTTAAGATCTGCTTCGCTGTTGTTGTAATCTCTTTCCATATCTACACCGTGGTATTCGCAATTTGGAAAAACAGTTTTGGCTTTTGTGGCAGAATGGTTACCGGCGCCAATATCCAGCAGGCGAAATGATTTATTACCCAATGCACGTTTTAAAAAACTAAACTTGGTTATAAAAGAAGAGGAGAAAGCTTTTAGGTTCATGCGGCAAAGATAAGTATCCGGTTTATTAAAAAAATATCCCACAAAGAAACAAAGTACACAAAGAAAAAATACTTTGTGACCTTTGCGGCTTTGCGGGATGATTAACTTATTTCTGTATTCAATCTTTCTTCACTCCAATAACCGGCAATGCTTTTTCCCTGATCATGGCATTGAATTTAATGAGGTCCTCATCCATGATTTTTTTAAGTTTATTCAATTGTACATCAGCCTGTCCGCCTAATTCTGCAAAGGCTTCTTTAACCTGCTTTGCCGGCGCACTGTTGCCGCTTACCGCAAAATCGTATAAGCCTGATATTTTATCATCCAAACGGATTGGATAATTCAATACATCCTGCCCGCTTTTTGCTTTGGTTTGATGCAACGCTTCCTCAATAGCTGTCATTTGTTTGTTGATGGTATCGGCCTGTTGTTTAATTTCTTTAGGAACATCTTTACCCTGCTTATCCATAAATTCGTTGATCTGCCTGCGGATGTCACGGATATTTTTTCCGGCTTTCTGTATATCATTAAACTTATCCCTTACAGCAATCAGAAAATTAAACTGCTCTTCATAATCCTGCTGCGATAAATTAAATACAGGATTTGCTTTAATATGGAAGCTTCCTTCAACAGAATCTTTTTCAGCTTTAATTTTATAAAAATACTGTCCTGGTGCAGCTTTGGGGCCAGGCACGGTTCCATGCCATATTATTTGTCCATCTACTTTTTCGGCAGGTGGGTATAGCATGTTCCATACAAATTGATTCATACCTGCACTTACATCAATCTTATTTTCCTTCTCTTTTGCTTTGGTAGAAAAAGATTTTATGAGTTTTTTATTTTTATCCAGGATATCAATACTCGCTTTAGCCGAATCGGAAATATTTTTTACATAATAATTAATAACAGAACCATTTGGCGGATTCATTCCTGCATTTTTTGGACTGGAAATCTGGAAACCATCATAGCGATAAACATCATTTACGCTAAAGGCAAATAACTTTTTGTCCAGTATGCTAATGTCTTTTTGCTGTACCGGTGTTAAATCATCCAGCACCCAAAATGCTCTACCTTGTGTAGCCACGATCAGATCATTTTCTTTAATGGTTAAATCAGTAATGGGAACCATTGGTAAATTCAACTGAAAGGGTTTCCAGTTGGCACCATCATCATAACTGATATACATGCCATATTCTGTGCCGCAATACAATAAACCCGACCTTCTTTTATCTGCCCGTAAAGCACGTGTAAAATGCATGGCATTAATTCCGTTGGTTATTTTTGTCCAGGTTTTGCCGTAATCTTCTGTTTTAAAAAGATAAGGAGCAAAATCATCGCTCTTGTATTTTGTACCCACAAAATAGGCTTTGCCTTTTTTAAACGGATCGGTTTCTACACAGTTCCACATCATCCACTGGCCTGCGGCTGCAGGGGTTACATTCTCCCAGTTTTTTCCTCCGTCTTTACTTACATGTATCAGGCCATCATCACTGCCTGTCCACAACAGATCTTTTTCCAATGCAGATTCTGTTGCCGTAAAAACAGTGCAATACACTTCTACGCCCGTATTGTCTTTTGTGATGGGGCCACCACTTGATGCCTGGCGTTTTTTATCGTTGGTGGTCAGGTCTCCACCCAGTGCTGTCCAGGATGCACCTTCATTTTCGGTAACAAATAAATGGTTACCGCCGGCATATAATTTTTTAGGATTGTGTGGTGAAAAGAAAATGGGGAAGTTCCATTGAAAACGATATTTAGCCACATCGGCACCGCCGCCCAGCGGGTCATCGGGCCAAACACTTACGGCACGGTTCTCCCCGGTTTTATGATCCAACCGGGATAAGTAGCCGCTGTAATTGCCGCCATAAATAATATCCGGATTTAGCGGATCGGCAACCACATAACCACTTTCATTTCCGGCAGTTTCCTGCCAGTCGTTTTGTGTAATTTGTCCGCCGTCGCTGCGTGATAATATTCTTATTGTAGAATTATCCTGTTGAGCCCCCAGGATCCGGTAGGGAAAATGATTATCGGTACTAACCCTGTAAAACTGCGCTGTAGGCTGATTTTCATACGTACTCCAGTTTTCGCCGCCATCAAAACTTATTTGTGCACCGCCATCATCGGCAATGATCATGCGGTTTCCGTCTGCAGGGTCAATCCACAGATCATGATGATCGCCATGCGGTGTTCTTATTGATTTAAAAGTTTTTCCTCCATCTGTACTTTTTAAAAAATTAACGTTCAGTACATACACATTGTTTTCATTTTTGGGGTCAACAAAAACTTTTGTGTAATACCAGGCACGCTGGCGAATACTGTTGTCGCTGCTTTGCAGTGTCCAGGTTTCTCCGGCATCTGTGCTTACAAATAATCCGCCATCTTTATTTTCCATGATGGCATACACTTTATCAGAATTACTCTGGCTTACAGCAACGCCCACAATGCCCCAAAGTCCTTTTGGCAAACCTTTGGCTGTTGAAATATTTTTCCAGGTTTCGCCGCCATCAATACTCTTCCAAAGCCCGCTGCCTTCTCCGCCACTTTCCATGCTGTAAGGTGTACGTAACATGCGCCAGGTACCTGCATACAACACGCCGGGGTTGCCGGGTTCCATTACAAGATCGCTGCAACCGGTTTGGTTATTTACATACAAAACTTTCTTCCAGTTTTTTCCGCCGTCGGTAGTTTTAAAAATACCACGCTCTTCATTGGGACCAAATAAATGGCCCATGGCTGCAACCCAAACCACATCCGGATTTTTTGGATGAATAACGATGCGGATAATATGCCGGGTATCTTTTAAACCCAGGTTGCGCCAGCTGCGGCCACCATCATCAGTACGCCAGATACCAAAGCCTTCACTCACATTTCCACGCAAAGAATTTTCGCCTTCGCCCACATACAAAACAGTTGGATCGCTAGGTGCCACAGCAACACAGCCAATACTCCCGCCAAAATATTTATCAGTAATATTTTTCCAGTTGCTGCCGCCATCAATTGTTTTCCAAACGCCACCACCGGTAGCACCAAAATAAAATGTATTTTTTTGGTTAAGGTCGCCCACAGCAGCACCGCTTCTTCCGCCACGGTAAGGACCAATGGAGCGGTATTTTACCTTACTGAATAAAACACTGTCGTCGTTTATCTTTTTTTGAGCAGTTACATTTTCTGACACAGCAAATACGGTGAAAAGCAGCAATAGTTTTTTCATAATAAAAAAGTTAATGAAGGAAGGTACAAATAAAAAAGTGTTCCGGAATATCCGGAACACTTTTCAATATAAGTATTACTTTATTTTACTTTAAAAATATTCAGATCAACTGCAACGTTGGTTACAATTTTTTCATGATGGGTTGTGCCACGTGGCCCCACATTGGTGTAAGCAAACCAATAACCATCTGCGTTTTGCTTATAATCGCTGTACATGGTTTCCACATCTTCCAGCTTACCAAACTGAAACATTTTAGTGCTTGTTTTAACTACCAGGCCAGACTGGCTGTTAATAAAGTAAACTGTTACATTGGTATTGGGTGATGTAACTTTTAGTTTATAACACAAAACACCGTCAACAGAGTCTTTACCAGCCATCTCAATTTTAATTCCCTTTTCCCGGTGATTAATAAAAGGGCCATGGAGATCTAATTGTACCTGTAATGATTTAACCTGATCTTCTGCCAGTGGCCTTGGTTCTTTATCTCCTTCAACGGGAGTAAATATCCATCCGTTTTGGGGAGTAATTAACTGGTAATTAATAACACCACCGGCATCTATATCAATACGTGAACCAATCATATGCTTTTTGGTTATAGTAATATTTATAGGTGATGTTGTGCTCATTGCAGTAAAGGTACTGGTCATTATTGCGCTGGATAATGTAATTATTTTTTGCCTGCCGCCCATTGCTTCTACATGTTTATTGATAATATCGTCCACTGTTTGCCCCTGGGCAAACTGAACCAGTACCAATCCAAAAATCAACATACCCAATAAGATCAGATTTTTCATGTATCCGTTTTTTGATTAAAAATATTTGCCAAAGATATCCTTTAATCGTTTTCGTTTATCTTGTATCTTAAACATAAAAAACTTTTACACTTAAGCAGATAAATATAAAATGAACAGTTTCAAAATACAGGGCAATATTGTAGATATAAAAGCAAAAAATATTTTTTATGGTGAAGTTGAAGTTGCAGACGGAAAGATCGCATCTATAAAACGCTTACCAACCCTGACTCCAAACATCAAACCCAAAACTTTATTCTTCCCGGTTTTATCGACAGCCATGTTCATATAGAAAGCTCAATGCTGGTGCCATCCGAATTTGCAAAACTGGCTGTGGTGCATGGAACGGTTGGCACCATCAGCGACCCGCACGAAATTGCCAACGTGTGCGGAATGGCTGGTGTTGAATTTATGATAGCCAATGGAAAAACAGTACCATTCAAATTTCATTTTGGCGCACCCAGCTGCGTGCCTGCAACTGTTTTTGAAACTGCCGGCGCTACTCTGCTTTCAGGCGATGTGGATGCATTACTGCAAAATGATGACATCTTTTATTTAAGTGAGATGATGAATTTTCCGGGCGTATTATTTGGTGATGAAGAAGTGTATAAAAAAATTGCTGCTGCAAAAAAACAGGGTAAGCCGGTTGATGGTCATGCGCCCGGTTTAAGAGGTGATGATGCAAAAAAATATATTGAAGCAGGCATCAGTACCGATCATGAATGTTTTACTGCTGAGGAAGCACTGGACAAATTAAAATATGGTATGAAGATTTTAATTCGGGAAGGAAGTGCCGCTAAAAATTTTGAAGCTTTAATAGACCTGATGCATGAGCATTATGACATGATGATGTTTTGCAGCGATGATAAACACCCGGACAGTTTAGCTGCCGGGCATATCAACCAACTCTGCCAAAGGGCCGTTGCCAAAGGCATTGATGTATTTAAGGTTTTACAGGCAGCCTGTATAAATCCTGTTGAACATTACAAAATGAATATTGGTTTGTTAAAAGAAGGAGATGCTGCAGATTTTATTGTGGTAAAAGATCTGATAAATTTTAAAGTGATGCAAACTTATATAGATGGGCAACCGGTTGCAGAAAAAGGAGAGTCGAAAATTGAAACAGTGCAATCTGAATTGCTGAACAATTTTGATTGTACCGAAAAAAATATTGCTGATTTTGAATTTGCAGTTTCTGATTTGGGACAAACAGTTTATGCCATTGAAGCGCTGGACGGACAATTGATTACCAATAAAATTATCTGTAAACCAATTGTCAAAAACGAAGTTTATGAAAGCGATGTTGCAAATGATTTTTTAAAAATAGTGGTTGTTAACCGATACAAAAATGCGCCGGTTGCAAAAGCTTTTATTAAAAATTTCGGAATAAGGAATGGGGCTATTGCTTCATCAGTAGCACATGACAGCCACAATATTGTTGCTGTGGGTGTTGATGATGAAAGTATTTGCAAAGCAGTAAACCTGGTAATTAAAGAAAGTGGTGGCGTAAGTGCTGTAAGCAATCAGAAAGAAATGGTTTTAGGTTTACCCGTTGCCGGTTTAATGAGCAATGATGATGGATACAAGGTAGCTGCCGCTTATACTGCTATTGATAAAATGGTTAAGTCAGCAATGGGATCAACATTAACAGCACCTTTTATGACCTTATCTTTTATGGCATTGCTGGTAATACCACATTTAAAACTCAGCGACCTCGGTCTGTTTGACGGGGATGAATTTACATTTGTAAAATAAAAAATTATTCAGTTTTTACGTTTACAATTTTCATTGAAACACTATCAGAACCTTTAGGTGCATAGGTTTTGTACTTAAAGTCCTCGCTGCTGTTAGGAGCAATTGCTTTATAAACCACTTCATGATCTTTAAGAAGCAATGCGCCTGTTTCACTGTAAAAAGAAATTTCAACGTCAATATCTTTATAGCTGGCAACTGTGGCTTTATTCGTTATAGTCCCTTTCACCACAGTTTCACGAATCAGGTTTCTTCTTTTATAACCATCCACGCTTAAAAAGCGTTTGGGGTTTTTCTTTTCAGTTTCCTCAAGGGTTTCCTTGGTTTGTTCGTATTTGTCTTTGTCTTTTTTATCTGCTGCTTTTTCATCGCCACCGCAGGCTGCAAAAACAAAACTCAACATTAATATAACCGGTATTATCTTTTTCATTTGTTACTAATTTGAATACAATAAAAATACATTTTTGTGAAACAGAATGTTAAATTAGTTTTGTTGCACTGATATCGCATAGAAAATACAATTATCATCGCTAAGTTGCTTTTTATACGATATGTTAGTACAAGAGTGCGACGCCAATGAAGATGAGCATTGTCCAAAAAATCGATGCCGATGTAACAAAAACAAGTGCAGGACCCAAGGCTGGCAGGCATCAAAACACAAAACTAAAAACACAAAACATCAAACTCGTATCATGGTCATTAATCTCAGTGAAGAACATTCTTTGGTAAGCAATTGGGTAAGCGAATTAAGAAACGTAGATGTGCAGCAGGACCGTTTGCGATTCAGGCTCAACCTGGAGCGTATTGCCGAAGTGATTGGCTACGAAATAAGCAAAAAAATGCCCTGGGTTGAAAAGGAGATCACTACACCATTAGGCATCAGCAACAGTAAAGTTTTGGCTGAGCAACCGGTGCTGGCTACTATTTTACGTGCCGGGCTGGGCATGCACACAGGTTTACTTAATTATTTTGATAAGGGTGATAATGCTTTTATCAGTGCATACCGCAAGCACAACCCCGATGGCAGTTTTGATATTCACATGGAATACATGAGCTGTCCGGAGATAGAAGACAGGATTGTTATCATAAGCGACCCCATGATTGCTACCGGTTCTTCATTGGTAAAGTCAATTGGATTTTTAAAGGAGGAAGGAAATATAAAAGAACTGCACATCGTCTGTGCCATTGCCTGCACGGTAGGTATTGAATATGTGAAAAGGTCTTTTCCAAAAGCTACTATCTGGTGCGGCGATATTGATGATGAAATAACTGCCAAAGGCTATATTGTACCAGGGCTTGGCGATGCAGGCGACCTGGCTTTTGGTGCTAAAATGCAGGGATAAAATAGTTTTGTGTTATGGGTTTCGGGGTTTTGTGTTGGGCAGCTTTTACCAAAAGCACATCAATTTATTGCAGAAACCTGTTTTAGAAGGCTACCACGCAGCAAAAAAAACCAAACAAGAAATTATTCTACGCAGCTTTTTGGTGCAAATCCTTATCTTTATTGTTTCCTTATCTATATCGCTTTGAACATTTATAAAATGAGAAAATTATTAGTTTGTATTTGTGCCCTGTTTGCAAGCCAGTTGGTAAAAGCCCAGGATCCGCACTTTTCGCAATTTTTTGCATCGCCTTTAACGCTTAACCCGGCATTTACCGGCAAGTTTAGTGGTACCTGGCGTTTGGCAGCTAATCATCGTGATCAATGGCCTTCCATTCCAAAAGCTTATGTTACTACCAGTGCGTCCCTGGATTTTCCGATTTTAAAAAGCAAAGTGCCCGAAAAAGATGTTTTTGGAGTTGGTATTTCCGGATTGACCGATGCAAGTGCAAATAAAATACTTAAACTTAACTATGGGTCAGTATCTATGTCTTACCACAAAGCTTTAGATGAAAATGGCTATAGTACCATTGGTGCTGGTTTCCAGGCCACCTATAGCAGCCTTAGCCTTGATAATGGTAAACTTACCTTTTCAGACATGCTAACCCAAAATGGATTTACAGGCCCAACAGCAGAAGTTATCAGTATAAATAACAAAAGTTACTTTGATATCAATGCCGGCTTATTGTACTCTGGTTCTACCAATGGAGAAAACAATTTTTACCTGGGTGCAAGTATGTACCATATCAACCGTCCAAAAGTTGGTTTTCAGGATAAGAACTGGTATTTAAGCGGCCGTATTTCGGCACATGCCGGAGGTTCATTTCCGGTATCAGATTTAATTACCCTTCATGTTTCGGCAATTCATCAAATGCAGAACAAAGCCAGCGAAACTACACTGGGAGCTGCTATTGCAGCAAACCTTAGTCAGGATGCTGAAAAACCAAGCGCACTTTACATAGGAAGCTGGATAAGATTAAATGATGCAATTGTTCCTTACTTAGGTCTTGAGTTTGGTGGCCTGAGGGTTGGTGTAAGTTACGACTTCAATATATCCAATTTAAAAGCGGCAACTCAATCACGTGGCGGGTCTGAATTCTCTATTATTTTCATCAAAAGACCGGCAGATTACCAGGGAATACCCTGTCCAAAGTTTTAAGAATCATAACTTATTCCACATAAATGAACAGGCCCGGTTAAAACCGGGCCTGTTCATTTATTGCCTATGACAATTATTTCTGTTTTCCCGTTTCAACCCCATCTCATATTATAATTTATTATCTGCTTCAGATATGAAAGTTAATGCCTATTAAAACTTTGGCAATACTGAATGTTTTCAATACTTTTATGCTTCATTTAACAAAAATTAACAATTATGAAAAAAGCTTTACTACTAACGCTTTTCTTTGCATTGATTGTTACTTTTGGATTTTCGCAAACAGACAAATTCTGGTCTGCAAACAGTGAATCCCGAAGTAGTATCATTACAGCCAAAGGCGTAGCAAGACAGTCTTTTCCAAAAGAGTTCAAGTTGTTCAATCTGAACACTGAATCTTTGCGTAAAGAGTTGTTCTCGATTGTAGGCAGTTCGGCCAAAAGGCAAACGGTAATCTCATTACCGAATGCTAATGGCGGCTTCGAAGAATTCGAAGTGAATGAAGCCTCGAATTTTGAACCGGCTCTGCAGGCCAGGTATCCTGAGATCAGGGCCTATTCAGGCAGAGGAATTACCGACAGGGCGGCTACCCTGAAATTGAGTATTTCCCCACAGGGAATACAAACAATGGTTTTCAGAGCAGGACAGGCAAATGAATTCATTGAGCCTTTCTCTAAAGACCTTTCGGTTTATGCCGTATTTAAATCTCAAAGAGCTAAAGGCCAATTACAATGGACCTGCTCAACTCCGGAAGAAAAAATGGTAAACAGCTTAAATGCTAAAGTTGCCACTTCTGGTTTAACCGGCAGTTCTGCCGGCGAATTAAAGACTATGCGTTTGGCACAATCTTGCAACGCTGAGTATTCAAACTATTTTGGTGCAACCAGTATTGCACAAATAGCATTGGTTTATGCCGCTTTTAATGCAACACTTACACGTACTAATGGTTGTTATGAAAAAGACCTGGCGCTACATTTGAATCTTATTGCAAACTCATTTGAAGATCAGATCATCTTTTTTGATCCGGCAACAGATCCATACACAACATTAGGAAACTGGAACAACCAGTTGCAGACTCTATTAACTGCTGTAGTGGGCGATGCAAACTATGACATTGGTCACATGTTTGGCGCTTCAGGCGGTGGTGGAAATGCAGGTTGCATTGGTTGTGTTTGTTCAGCTGGTATTAAAGGTAGAGGTATTACTTCTCCAGCGGATAATATTCCAGAAGGAGATAATTTCGACATTGACTATGTAGCCCATGAAGTGGGACATCAGTTAGGTGGAAATCATACTTTCTCTATGTCAAATGAAGGTTTAGGACAAAATAAGGAAGTTGGTTCTGGTATTACCATTATGGGTTATGCCGGAATTACCAGCCAGGATGTGGCTCCTCATTCTATTGACATTTTCCATGAAACATCTATCCAGCAGATTCAGGTAAATTTAGCTACCAAAACCTGCCCTGTAACAACAAATATTACAGCTAATAATGCTACTCCTGTTGTTGCACCAGTTGCAAATGTTACTATTCCTATCAGTACACCATTTGCCCTTACCGGTTCAGCAACGGATGCTAACCCTGGTGATGTACTTACTTATTGCTGGGAACAGGATCAGGATGGTTCCGGCCAAACCGGTAACAACAGCCGTGCCTACCCAACCAAGCCTTCAGGGCCAAACTGGTTAACATTCCCTGCCACAACATCTCCGACAAGGCTTTTTCCTCGTCTGTCTACTATTTTGGCGGGTTTAAATGTTACACCTGTTTTACCAGGTGGTGATGCAATTGCTGATATAGAAGCATTAAGTTCTGTTGGCAGAACCTTAAACTTCAGGTTAACAGTAAGAGATAATGCATCTTATGTTGCAGATCCTGCGGCTTCCAGAAAAGTTGCTCAAACAGCTTTTACTGATGTGACGGTTACTGTATCTGCAGCTGCAGGTCCGTTCCAGGTTACACAACCTAATACGAATGTTTCCTGGGCAGGCGGTTCAACTCAAACTATTACATGGGATGTAAATAACACAACTGCAGCTCCTGTTAGCTGTGCCAACGTTAAGATATCTTTATCTACAGACGGAGGAACCACATTCCCTACAGTTTTAGTTGCAAGTACTGCAAATGATGGAACTGAATCAGTTACCATTCCAAATACACCAAGCACAACTGCACGTATTAAAGTGGAAGCCGTTGGTAATATCTTCTTTGATATTTCTAACACTAACTTTAATATTACCGGTGCTGCAACTGCTCCTGTTGTAACAATCAACCAGGCTGCGGCCCAGGTTGATCCTACATCAACATCACCGATCAATTTTACGGTGGTATTTGATCAGCCGGTTACAGGCTTTGCAACTGGTGACGTTACTTTAGCAGGAACTGCTGGTGCTACAACCGCAACAGTTACAGGTGGTCCAACTACCTATAATGTAGCTGTTACCGGTATGGGTACAAGCGGAACTGTTATTGCAACAATTGCTGCAGGTGTTTGTCAAAATGCTTCGGCTCAAACAAACAATGCCTCTACAAGTACCGATAATACGGTTACTTATAACTTAGTAGTTGCGGCTCCAACTGTAACTATTAACCAGGCTGCAGCACAAGTTGATCCTACATCAGCATCAACGATTAATTTTACCGTTGTGTTTGATCAGAATGTTACTGGTTTTGCAACCGGTGATGTTACCTTAAGTGGTACAGCTGGTGCAACAACAGGTACAGTTACCGGAAGCGGAACAACTTACAATGTTGCTGTTACGGGCATGACCGGAAGCGGAACTGTTATTGCAACAGTACCTGCCGGTGTTTGTCAAAATGCTTCTGCACAAGCTAACCTTGCATCAACCAGTACTGATAATACAGTTACTTACAATGCACCTCCGGGTTGTACCAGTGTAGATCCTGTTCCAAACCAAATAGTTTGTAACAACGCTGCAACAACAGCAGTAAACTTTACAAGTGGTACTCCGGGTACTACTTTCAGTTGGGTTAACAATACACCGTCTATTGGCCTTGCAGCTAATGGTACTGGTAATATCCCAAGCTTTATTGCAACCAATGCAACGGCTTTACCTGTTACAGCTACTGTAACTGTAACACCGATATTAACTATTGTAACACCAACAACAACAACTTTCAATTTCACAGGCGGTGCACAAACCTTTACAGTGCCTGCAGGTGTAAGTTCAATCAACATCACCACATTAGGTGCTGAAGGTGGAGCCGGTGCTATTGGCGCAGCCAATGGCGGTGGACCTGCCGGTGGTGCTGGTGGAAGAGGATCAAGAGCAACTGGTACTTTGGCAGTAACGCCAGGCCAGGTGTTAACCATATTTGTAGGCGGCGCAGGTGGTGCACCTACAGCAGGATTTAACGGCGGCGGAACTGGCGGTTCAGTCAATGCCGGTGGTGGCGGCGGCGCATCAGATGTAAGGTTCCCTGGAGCTTCATCTGCTGACCGTGTTATTGTAGCAGCTGGCGGTGGCGGCGGTGGCCGTGGCGGTTGCGAAGGCAGTATTGGTGCTCCTGGTGCCGGTGGTGCCGGTGGTAACGGAGATGGAAACGGAGCAAACGGTGGCGATTCTCCAACAGGAGTTGGTGTTGCTGGCGGCGGCTTTGGAGCCATAGGCGTTGTACCTGGTCTTCAAGGAATCGGCTGTGCTGGTTTCTTAGGTGCGCCTGGTTTAGCAAGTGCTGGCCCAGCAGGCGGTAATGGTGGCGCAGGTCAATCTTGCTGCTGCTTTAACTTTGCAAGCGTACCAGGCGGTGGCGGCGGAGGCGGTGGCTTCCTTGGCGGTGCCGGTGGCGGTGGCGGTTCTGCAGGAACTGTACTTTGCGCTGGTAACGATAAAGGTGCCGGTGGCGGCGGTGCAGGTGGTACTTCATTCACTGGCGGTGTTACTGCCGGTGCTATTACTACCAACATTCAAACAGGTAACGGACAGGTAGTTTTAAACTACAACGTAACCACTGTTTGTAATGGCCCAACAAGTGCATTTACTATCACAGTTAATCCAACTGCAACTGTAAATGTAATTGCCCCTCAAACACTTTGTGCCGGTTCACCTACAACGGCTGTAAACTTTACAAGTCCTACACCTAACGTAGTTTTCAACTGGACAAATAATACACCTGCAATTGGTTTGGCTGCTGCAGGTACAGGTAATATACCATCATTTATTGCTCAAAACCCAGGTAATACACCATTGGTTGCAACTATAACAGTTACACCATTGGTACCTGTAGGTGGAAGCATTCCTGGTGGCCCTGTTTCTTTCACTAATACAGCAAGCATTGCAATACCTGGAACAGGTACTGGCAGTTCCGCTGGTAGTGCAGCCAATCCTTATCCATCTAATATTTCAGTGTCTGGTCTTCCAACCACTGGTGTTAGTGTACAGTCGGTTACATTAACCAATATTCAACATACATGGTCTGATGATATTGGTGTTTTATTAGTTGGCCCTGGTGGTCAGAAATTTGTGCCAATGGCAAGAGTTGGAGGATCTGGTGGATTTGATGCATCAGCAACTGTTACCCTCAGAGATGGTTCGCCAGCAATGCCTACAGGCACTGCAGCAATACCTTCCGGTACTTATGCGCCAACAGCAGGTGCAGCAGGTGCAATATGGCCGGCACCAGCTCCGGCAGCACCTTATAGTTATCCTGCGCCAAATGGCTCAGCAACTTTTGCCAATACATTCAATACAACTTCAAACTATAATGGAACCTGGAGTTTGTATGTTACTGATATGGCTGCTGGTGATGCTGGAACTATAGCAGGAGGTTGGGGAATTACTTTGGTAACTCCAACAATACCAGCTCCGGGATGTAATGGTACTCCACGTACATTCACCATTACAGTTAATCCTAATCCTGCAATTGTAATTATAGCAGATCCCGGCACAACCCTTTGTGAAGGCGATCCTACTTTATTAACAGTTGTTACAGGTACTGCATCTCCTTTAGGTACATTGTACACACAAACAGGTACTGCAGGTGCGTCTCCTAATTCACAGGCATTTGAACCTGCCAACGTAGCGTTCAATAACCAGGCTGCGGAAGATTTCGTAGTTCCTGCTGGTTCAACCTGGACAATTTCACAGGTTTCGGCCAATGGCCTGTATTTTAACGGAGCCGGCCCAAGCACTTCGTTCAATGTATCGTTTTACAATAATGCAGGTGGTATTCCGGGCTCTTTAGTTGCCAGCTATACCAACCTTGCTTATACCGGCGGCGCAAGCCCTGTTATCACCGTTCCCAATACCGTGTTACCTGCAGGTACATACTGGGTATCTATCCAGTCTAATATGTCATTTGCAGCAGGCGGTCAGTGGGCATGGGGAGCAGCAGGAGCAACAGCTACCGGCAGTCCATGGGCATGGCAGAACCCGAATGGTGGTTTTGCAGTTTGTCCTACCTGGGGTAATGGTGCCGTTACCTGTGTTCCGGGTACAGACAGGAATCTTTTATTTACTTTAACAGGAACTTCAGTTACAGGTGGTGGTCCACTTGTTCCTGGATATACTTTCTTATGGAGCCCTGCTTTAGGTTTAAGTTCTACAACTTCAAACCCTGTTGCAGCTTCTCCAATGAATACAACAACATACACAGTAACTGCAACTACACCTGGTGGCTGTACAAGAACAGCACAGGTTACCATTACAGTTAACAAGCGTCCTGTTGTAACTACACAGCCGGCAAACAATGTAAGATGTGCTGGTACTAATGCTGTATTCACAGTAGGTGCAACCGGAACCGGTCTTACCTATCAGTGGCAGGAAAGCCTTACAGGTTGCCCGGGTACTACCTGGACCAACTTGCCTAATGCTGCTCCTTATGTGGGTGTAAACTCACCAACACTTACCATTACTGCTGTAAATGGTTTGTTTAGTGGCAGAGGATACCGTTGTATTGTAACCGGTGTTTGTGCTCCGTGGAATCCACCAACCAATGTATCTAACTGTGCAACCTTAACGGTTAATCCTTTACCGGTTGTTTCAATTAGTCCCGCAGGCCCAGTTTGCGGTGGTGTTGCAGGTATTAGTGGTACACAGTTAAGTACTGCTTCTGCTCCTCCTCCGGTACCAGGCTCTGTAACAGTTAGTTCAGGAGCGATCAGTATCGCTATTCCTGATAATAATCCGGCAGGTGTAAGTTCTAACCTTACTGTTGCAGGTATTCCGGCTAATGCTACCATTACAGGAGCAAGAGCTACATGGACAATGCCTCATACCTGGAACGGAGATATGGTTGTTGTATTAAAATCTCCAAATGGCAGTATACTGAACCTTGATTACTATCTGTCTGCAACAGGCGGAGCAGGTGTAACCACTGGTTTTGTAAACACTACGGTAAGTTCTACAGGTGTTAATGCACTTAGCAGTGGAACCGGTACGTATACCGGAACCTTTAAGGCCGATGCCAATATAGCAGTTGTACCTCCATTCGGACCTACCGGTCCAACGGGTTCTACTCCAACTGTATCAACCTGGACTCCGATGTTTACTCCTGTTCCTAACGGAACATGGACTTTGGCAATGTATGATGGTGGTAATTTAGATCAGGGAACTTTAACCAACTGGACAATTACAGTTGATTATACTACTCCAGGAACAACAACCTCTACACTTTCTTATGTATGGTCTCCTGTAACCGGTTTGTATAATGATGCACAGGCTACCATCCCTTACACAGGTACTAATACACCTGTTGTATATGCTGCGCCTACTGCATTAACCACTTACACGGTTACTGCTACCGATATCGTTACAGGTTGTGTAAGTACAGCTTCGGTATTGGTTAATTATACTCCTCCTGCACCAACTGTAACACCTAACCCTGTTACCATGTGTCTGGGAGATCCAGCTGTTAAGCTGAAGTCATCTTCATCTTCTTCAGCTACCGGAACTTTCTGTTCAGGTACTGTAAATGTTACCATACCGGATGGCCCAGGCATTCCGCCGGTACCAACTACCTATCCTGCAACAACTTCTAACATAACTGTTTCCGGTATACCAGCAGGTGCTACCATTACAGCTGTTAGAGCCAGGTTTAATATTACCCATGCATGGGTAAGTGATCTGGTAATGGCTTTAAAAGCACCAAATGGAAGTATTGTTAACCTGGATGCGATGTTAAACAGAACCAACCAGGCCGGAGCTAACTTTACCAATACGGTAATCAGCTCTACCAGTACAACTACGTTGGGAGGTACTGCACCTTATACAGGAACTTTTGCTGATGATGCAGCCGGTGCAACCTTCGTTGCGTTTGGCTTTACATTCCCAGGTGGTCCTGTAGGTTATGTGCCAACAACACAACAATATGCTGATCTTTATAACACAGGATCTGCAAACGGTGTTTGGAGCGTAGGTATCTATGATGCCGGAGCACCTGATGCCGGTGTATTGAATAACTGGTGTATTGAAATAGATTACACACTGGGTGTACCAGCAACACCAGCAGTATGGAGCCCTGCAACAGGATTATTCTCCAATGCAGCAGGTACTATACCATATGTAGCAGGTACAGCAGTAGATTCAGTATGGGCAGCACCTACTACTATTGGTGCTAACAATTACCAGGTAACTGTTCAGAGTTTACCAGCATTCCTGCCGGTACCTCCGTCATTTACCAACCCTGCATCAATTACAATTGTAAATGGTGCAACTACTCCTTATCCATCAAACCTGGTAGTATCAGGCTTACCAACAACAGGCGTTACTGTTCAGTCAGTAATTCTTAATGGTCTTAGCCATACCTGGTCAGATGATGTTGATATTCTTTTACAACATCCAAATGGTACAACAAATGTGATATTGATGTCAGACGTAGGTGGATCAAGTGTTACAACCAATGCCACTTATACATTCCAGGACGGATCTCCTGCAATGGGAACAGGTGCTAACCCTACTGGTACTTACAGGCCAACAAACCTGGTGGGTACTTTAGGTGTTGAGCCAGATAACTTCCCTGCTCCAGGACCTGGCGCAGTTACACAACCAACGCCAACTTTAGCTTCCTTTACCGGTGATATGAACGGTACCTGGAAACTGTTTGCTGTTGATGATTTTGCAGGCGACAACGGAACACTTGCTGGTGGTTACACTATCAGATTCAATGTACCTGTTGCTCCTTGTACATCACCTGCCAGAACAGTGGTTGTAACAGTTAATCAGCCAACGGTACTGAATGCCAATATTCCGGTTAACCAGACCATCTGTACAGATAAGGTAGCCACCTTTACTACAGCAGTTGCAACCGGAAGCGGTCCTCACAGCTATCAGTGGCAGGTAAGCACCAACAATGGTGTTAGCTGGACCAACGTAGCCAATGGCGGTGTTTACAGCGGAGCTACTACTGCAACTTTAACAGTTACAGCACCTCCTGTAAGCATGAACGGATATCAATACCGTGCTATTGTAACCGGTGCTGCACCATGTGCTGCACAAACATCAAGAGTTGCAACACTTACCGTTAACCCATTACCGGTTATCGTGATCAGTGCTGCACCTTATACCAGCCTGTTACCAGGTTTACAAACTACCCTGTCTTCAACCGTTACACCAAATCCTGCCGGAGCCAATGGCTATAGCTGGTTGCGCAACGGTGTGGTGTTAAGCAACCCTGCATTGGGTGTGGTTAGCGGAATAGGAACCGGTAGTTTAAGGCTTGATGTAGATGGCCAGGGTGATTATCAATTGAGGGTGACTGATGTTAACGGATGTACCAATATATCCAACACCATCACCATCAAAGATTCTGCTAGCGGCAAATGCTTTATCTATCCAAACCCAACCAGTGGTAAGTTCCAGGTTAGGTATTACAGTGTTGCAAACAACGTGTTGCCAAGATTCTTAACGGTTTATGATGCAAAAGGCGACCGTGTATTCACACAGTTCTACACGATCGGAAGACCATACGACAGGATGGATGTTGATATGAGAGCATTTGGAAAAGGACTCTACTGGGTTGAGATCGGTGACCTGAACGGTAACCGTTTGACCATGTGCAGAGTAGTGATTCAGTAAAAACAGCAATCTGTTTATAATAAAAGCCCCCCGAAATTTCGGGGGGCTTTTTTATGTGTACGGTTTATTTATTGGGAGAACCGCTTACAAAAACATTTTCTTTTACATAAAACCGATATGGAAGCAAGGCTGCATCCCCGGAACCTTCAACGCCTATGCGCCTGCTAATCCCTATTGTTGTTTCTGCAATTTTAAATCCATCGTCTGCTATATAAATTTCATCATTATCCAGTTTTTTTCCAGAATGCCTTTTAGAAATGCCCAATGCCTTTGCTGCATTACCCGGCCCTTTTGTTAAAGTATTATCCAATTTCGGTTTGCCGGTTCTTTTAAGCATGGTATCAATGCCTGTTATGGGTTCTACAGCTCTTATCAAAACCGCATCAGGAAGATTTGTTTCATTGGTAACTACATTAAATAAATGATGCATGCCGTAGCAGATATATACATAAACAGTTCCTGCAACGGAATACATATGTTCATTACGAGTTGTACGTTTACCACCAAAAGAATGCGAAGCCCTGTCTGTTAGTCCAACATAGGCTTCAGTTTCAATAATACGTCCAGAAGTAATTGTGCCTTCAAAATTTGTTACAATAATTTTTCCGATCAATTCTTTTGCAATAAGCAACACATCTTTCCTTTCATAAAATTGAATAGGCAGTTTCTTCATTATATTATTAACTTTAAAGCTAAAATACAATATAGCAATATTAGCCAACTGAAATATCTATGCTGAAAGAAATCGTTATATCCTTACAGGCCTATTACCATACACACCGCTTTATTATTAAGCACCGGCTTTGGAAATGGATATTGATACCCGGGCTTATCTATGCTGTGCTGTTTTGTGTGGGCATTTATCTGTTTTATATTTCGAGCAGCAGTGCAATAGAATTTATGTTGCAAAAGTCGGGCATAGAAGAATGGATCAAAAACAGCTGGCTGAGTTTTTTACTGATCTTTGCCCAGATTATCCTAAACCTGATATTGCTGTTATTTTATTTTTCGCTTTTTAAATATTTATTTCTCATCATTGGCTCTCCGTTATTTGCTTACCTGAGTGAAAAGACCGAATCCATAATTGAAGGAAAAGAATATCCCTTCAGCTTTAAACAATTGATGAAGGACATGATCCGTGGCATTAAACTGGCTTTACGTAACATGCTTTGGCAAACAGTTTATACTGTTTCCATTCTGATCTTATCTTTTATTCCAATTATTGGCTGGGTAACACCTTTGCTTGCATTACTGGTTGAGTGTTATTACCTGGGCTTTTCCATGCTGGATTACAGTTGCGAACGGAATAAATTATCAACAGCACAAAGTATTGGCTTTATCGGGCGGCACAAAGGCCTGGCCATTGGTAATGGTATGGTTTTTTACCTGATGCATTTTATTCCTATCCTGGGTTGGCTGCTTGCACCCAGTTATGCAGTAATTGCGGCTACCATCAGTTTATACAATGCAAAAACCGAAGGCCTGATAAATGTTTCTGGTAAGATCAATTTATAATTATGCAATCACTCATATATCTTATTCCCTGTGTATTGGAAGAATCGGCAACAGAAACTATTCCACCTTACATTATTGATGCTGTAAAAAACTGCCAGGTAATTTTTGCTGAAAATGAAAGAACAGCCAGGCGTTTTTTAAAAAGCATCTGTAAAGAAATTGTGATCGATGATTATGAATGGTTCACCATTCATAAAGCAGAAAATGAAGTACTGAGTGCATTCAGACAAAAAATAAAAGAAGGTAAAAATATTGGTATCATCAGCGAAGCCGGATGCCCGGGCATTGCCGACCCCGGACAAATTTTAATTGCTGCTGCGCAGGAAATGAATGCAACTATAAAACCACTGGTGGGCCCCAGTTCAATACTGCTGGCATTAATGGCAAGCGGGATGAACGGGCAACAGTTTGAATTTGTTGGCTACTTACCCATTGATAATCTGGAAAGGAATAAAGCCATTACAGCTTTAGAAAATTCATCGCAAAAGAAAAACAGTACGCAGATATTTATTGAAACGCCGTACCGGAATAACCAGTTGATTGAAACTTTATTAAAAACCTGTAAACCATCAACCAGGCTTTGTATTGCTGCAGAACTAACCGGTGCCAGTGAGTTTATAAAGACCAGGACCGTAGCAGATTGGAAAAAAGAAAAAACCGACTTTCATAAAAAACCGGTCATATTTTTATTGCATGCGGATAGGGTTATCACAACCCTGGCTTAGCATAGCCTTTTATTTATCTAATCCTTTCACCACGCAATGTCAGTATTATCTCTCTATTGAGATATTGTAGCGTCATCTTTTGACCCTCATACTTTGTCAATGAGTCGTAAAGAGATTTACTGGCTACCGAATATATAAATTTATCTGCGGTAATAGAAGTCTGAGGGTTTGCCATCATTTCTTTATTTCCAATGGATCTTTTCCTTCATATGTTTTAAACAGGTATCCTTTCTTACCAAATTTTTCCCCGGTTAACACCGTCCTTCTCCATTTACATTATAATAATACCAGTAAAAGCAACCGCACGTACCAAAACCGTTACAAGACAAACCATCTTAAAAAACTCCTGAATCCTCTTTTCTTTTTGGCAATGCCTTTTATCACTTTGGTCAGATTTTACATCTTCCATAAAAATATTTTTAAAAATTATAACCCGTATTTATCAACCAGGTAAACCATACTGGCCATTACAACTGCACACAAATTCAATTCCTGTGTATTTACTTTTTCAAAAACATCTATAGCCGAATGGTGCACATCAAAATATCTTTGCCCGGTTGTACTTAAACCAAATTGTGCAGTCTTAAAAGTTGTTTGCAATGGACCTATATCTGCACCACCTCCTCCACCTTCACTAAAGGTAAATCTGTTTGCATCAAATGGCTCAAAGAATTTTGTCCATCCCTGAACTTTTGCAAACTGTTCTTTGGTCATTCCACAACCAAAGCCCCTGGGATATTCCGCACCTCCATCACTTTCCATCGCCATTATGTGCTTTTCATTTTTCAGTTTTGCTTCTTCGGCATATTTGGTGCCGCCACGCAGGCCGTTTTCCTCATTGGCAAATAAAACAATTCTGATGGTTCGTTTGGGTTTATATCCAATCGCTTTGAATGTTCTTAAAATCTCAATGCTTTGTACAAGCCCGGTTCCATCATCACTGGCTCCTTCTCCCTGGTCCCAGCTGTCAAGATGCCCGCCAATGGTGATTATTTCATCCGGAAATTCGGTGCCTTTAATTTCTCCAATCACATTGTGTCCAATAGTATCCGGCAGCATTTCGCAATTAGATCTGATAAAAAGATTTTCTTCTTTATATATTCCTTTAATGAAGCCACTCAGTTTTTCTGCACCTTTGGTACTAATGGCCAGAGCCGGAATTTTAGGAAATGAATCATTGTACCTTAATGCGCCGGTATGTGGATTATCATCATAGGCAGCCGTTACAGAACGGACAATAACAGCCAAAGCTCCATATTTAGCTGCCATAGAAGCACCATTGCTGCGGTATCTTACAGCATCCCCATAAGCACCTCTGAGCAGGGTTTTATTAAAAGGATAATTGTAAAAAACAATTTTACCTTTTACCTCCTCTTTCCGCTGATTCAGTTCAGCAAAATTTTTAACTTCTATCACCTGTGCTAAAACCCCCTTTTCTCCTGTACCAACCGAATTCCCAATTGCAAGTACATCAAATTCCGGATCCGAACTTCGCTTTTTTGTCTGGTAACCGGCATATTCTTTTTTTCCTCTTACCCAATGTGGTACCATACATTGCTGTAAATATGCTTTTTCTGCACCAGCCTCCAGCAATACTTTTAATCCCCATGCCTCGGCTTTATACATACCGGCACTTCCGCTCAGCCGCGTGCCTACAGATTTACATAAAGTATATAAGTTTTCTGAAGCCTTTCCATTCAATAAAATTTCATCTGCTATCTTCTTTATCATCAACGAATCATCAGATTGTGCAAAGCCTGAAAAAAAAGCAAAGGCTGAAAACAGGATTGCAGATATTGTTCTTTTAATCATTTACCGGGTTTTGAACAAACTTACTGATAAAAACCCAATACATGAATGGAAACTAATGTGAATAATATTTCGGTAAATTGCACCTTACAGAATTTCATTAAAACGGCTTCTTATGAATATAGGTATTGTATGTTACCCTACTTTTGGTGGTAGCGGAGTGTTGGCAACAGAACTGGGTAAAGCACTGGCAGATAAGGGGCATAATATACATTTTATAACCTACCAGCAGCCCGTTCGGCTGAGCGGTTTTCATACCAATATATTTTATCATGAAGTAAGGGTTCCAACTTACCCGCTTTTTGATTACCCTCCTTATGAAACTGCGTTGGCCAGTACTATGGTAGATGTTATCCTGAATAATAATGTTGAACTATTGCATGTTCATTATGCCATTCCCCATGCAGCAGCCGCTTATATGGCAAAACAAATACTTGCCAAACAAGGAATTAAAATTCCGGTTATAACTACATTACACGGTACAGATATTACGCTGGTTGGTAAAGACAAAACTTACAGCCCGGTTGTAACTTTTTCGATGAATGAAAGTGACATACTAACTGCAGTTTCCGAGAACCTGAAAGAAGAGACTTTTAAGAATTTTAAAATAGACAAGGAAATTGAAGTGATCCATAATTTTGTTGATGTACAACGTTTTCATAAACGTCCGGTTGATGCTTTCAGGAAACTCATTTCGCCCAAAGGCGAAAAAATTATTGTACATGCTTCCAATTTCAGAAAAGTAAAGCGGGTTGAAGATGTGGTTGCCACTTTTTTACTGATTCAGGAAAAAATGCCGGCTACCTTATTGTTACTGGGCGATGGACCCGAAAGATCGCATATTGAAGCAAAGGCCAGGGAATGCGAATCGCACGACAATATTAAATTTTTAGGCAAGCAGGAACAGATGGAGGATATTTTACCTATTGCCGATTTATTTTTATTAACCAGTGAATATGAAAGCTTTGGATTGGCTGCTTTGGAAGCGATGGCAGCCAAAGTGCCTGTAATATCTACCAATGCAGGAGGTTTACCCGAAATAAATATAAACGGCTTTTGCGGCTTTATGAGCGATGTAGGTGATGTGGAAGATATGAGTAAAAATGCATTGTACATTTTAAAAGATGAAGAAACACTGCAACAATTTAAAACCAATGCATTGATCCAGGCAAAAAAATTCGATATTGAAAATATTGTACCACTTTATGAAGCACTTTATCAAAGAGTGATCTGATTATCTTTTTAGCCACTTTTCCGGGTCGATATCATTACCCTTTGCATCATTAATATACATATCAATTGAACCGTTACCATCCAGGTTGGCTGCAGCCTTTCCGATAACCTGGCCGGTTTTTACGTTTTGCCCGGTTTTTACAGAAACACTTCCTAAATTACTATAGGTACTGAAATACTCGCCATGCTGGATGATTATCACCTGCATATCTTCTATAAATACAATGCTGGAGACCACACCATCAAAAACAGACTTTACATTACTTCCTATATCTGTTGAAATGGTTACACCGGTAACATCAATATCTCTGCCACTGGGCAATCGGTTTCGCCCATAATGCAAAATAGGTATGCCTTTGTCAACAGGCCATGGCAACAACCCCCTGTTCTTTTTAAAACTTTCGTTCAATGCAATATTGCCTGCGTTCAGCAGAATATCGGGCGATTTTTCAGGCTCAATCTTTTTTATTGCCGGTGTTGTTTTTTCGGGATTTGTTTTTGGAGCAGTATTATTTTTTGAAGCAGCCAGGTTTGCTGCTGCATCTTCTTTTGCTTTTTTCATTGCCGCTTTACTTGCATCATCTCTTGCTTTTTTAATAGCTGCAGCAATGGCTTTTTCTACTTTTGCGTTTTGCTTTTTATATGCTGTGAGCTGGTTATTTAATTCTTTCCCTTCTTTTTTAAGGTCATTTACAATTTTATCTTTCTCCTGCTTTTGTGTTTCCAATGCAGCAGCTTCCTTGTCTTTTATCTGTAAAACTTCACTCTTTTTTTCCTTGATACTGCCCAGTTCATTTAGTTTTTGCCTGCGCAATTCCTGTGTGCGTAATATATTTTCTCCTTGCTTTTCACGATAATCTCTGTAGTATTTTAAATAGGCAACACGCTTAATGGCATCATTAAAACTGGCAGCAGAAAAAATAAAACTTAAAAAATCGTAATTGTTCCTGTTCTTATAAGCATATACCATACTCTTGGCATACTCTTCTTTTAAAGTGTCTAGCAGTTTATTGTAGCGGTTAATTTCCCGCTGGTTGGTGCTGATGGTATTATCCAGTAAATTGATGTCTTTACTGATATTTTCTATAAGCCTGTTCTGCAGGTTCAGCTTATCGTTAATCAGCTTCCATTTCACGAGGCTTTCCTTGGTTTTAGCCTTATTGCTGTTCAGCAATTTCTGGGTTTGCTCCATTTCCTTTTTTAATGCAGCCCGCTGTTTTTCCAATTCTTCACGGGTATCCTGTGCCTGCACAGTTAAACTGAAAAATAAGAAAAGGGCTACGCTAAAAATGGATCTGATCATGTTTATAATTTTATTTACTCGAAAAAAAAATGAATTAATCACTTACTTTCAGACAAAGTAATACACCATTAAAAATAACGCTTACTTCGGAATATAATTTTTGGGTACGTTGAAAGAAACTGACAATTCTTTGTTAAACTCATACTGCTTATAATTCATCCTGATGTCGAGCCTGTTTTTTTCTGATACGGTTATTTCCCTGTAGGTAGAGAAATTAAAGCCTGATTTATTCTCGTAATCAGCATAAGTTAAATCAGCGGTTCGGCTCCTGGCAATGTCTACATCATCTAATTTGCTGTGGGTTAAAAAATAATTGCCCGATGAGAGTGTGAGCAGATTTTTAAAATACAGGCCTACCATTGAAAACAGGATTTGATCATCTGTTTTTTTATAATAAACAATATTGCTGTCAATAAAAACCGGGTTTCCAATCAGCAGATCCTGCAGTGTTTTATAATCAAATGGTATCTGGGTAACTTCCTGTAAATAATCAAGAGAACGGTATTGAACTTCCTTATCCCGTTTATTCAGCAATATCACGCTGTCCTTTGTTATCAATACCCTGTATATTTCTACATTCAAAAATGAAGCTGTCAATGATATCCAGATAGCGCTGTCTTTTATAATTCTAACAATGGCTGTTACATCGGGTTGTTTTCCTTTATTGTCTTCGTAATCTACTTTTATTTTTGCATTAAAAGTTTTAAAGTCTATATAATTACGGTTAAGGTTGTCTATGGTGTTCTTTATCATCAAAATCGAATCTGCTTTAGACTGGTCAATGATAACAACGGCCGAAGTATCTTTAGGAGCAATAGCTTTATTGATTTGTTTTACAGTTTTACAACTGTAGCTTAAGCATATCAGTATAAATAAAACAAAGAGCGTACTTAAGTATTTCATTGGTTTTTGTGTTGATAATTTATTCAATGCCTGTATGGCCAAAACCTCCATCTCCCCGCTGCGAATCGTTCAATTGCTGCACCGGCATTAATTCGGCCCTTTCGGTTTTAGCAATGATCATTTGGGCAATTCTGTCTCCATGGTTTATTACCTGCTCAGTATTACTTAAATTAATTAAAATTATTTTTAGTTCTCCCCTGTAATCGGAATCAACTGTACCGGGAGAATTTAAACAGGTTATACCTTGTTTAAGTGCCATGCCGCTTCTGGGACGTATCTGGGCTTCATATCCGTTTGGCAGTTCTATAAACAGGCCGGTAGGTATAAGCGTTCGTTCAAAGGGTTGTAATGTTAATGGTTCTAAAAGATTAGCTCTTAGATCCATTCCAGCAGAGCCGGCAGTTGCATATGCCGGCAATGGATTTGAAGACCTGTTTACTATATAAACCTTTACTGTGTGCATACCGGCAAAGTTAGCGATGTAAAAGTAAAATCTGCAACTGTAGTTGTTAATGAAATAATTTAACGGATCAGCATAACGGTGCCCTGTTCATAGAATTTTCTTCCGCGGATGTTTGTATAATTTAACATCCAAACGTATGTTCCGTTGGGCATATTTTTTCCTTTGAAGGTACCATCCCATTTTTTGGTAACATCATTGCTGTTGAAGATCAATTGGCCCCATTTATTGTAAATCTGTAAAGAAAAATACTGGAGTGCAGTATTATCAACCACACCAAAGGTTTCATTTAAATTATCGTTGTTAGGAGTAAAGGCTGAAGGGATATAAACATCACAATCTCCTACTAAGACCTGGATCGTATCGGAGGCTTCGCAGAAATTTTTTGATATAGTTACATGGTAAGTGCCGATTTGATTAACCTGAATTGAAGAAGTTGTTTCCCCGGTGCTCCATAAATAGCTGTCGTAATTTGCACTTACTGTTTTTAAAATAACAGGTTTAGATTTACACACATTTGTATCCCGCCCCAGGCTAACTGTAGGTTTAGGCATTTGGCTAACTTTTATGCTATCTCTGATCTTACACCCATTTTGTTCCATTTCCAGCCAATAATCTCCAAAACCGGAAGTGGTAATTTTATTACTGGTTAAACCTGTGTTCCATAAATAGTTTACGCCAAAAATTTCCTCCACACCTATTTCCATGTTAAATGCGCTGCAGCTGGATGTATCAGCGCCTAAGAATTTATCTGAATCAGCAATCCATATTTTACGGACAATGGTATCATTTAAACCAGAGCAATCTATTTTATAAACAATTAGTTTTACATCATAAAAACCCGGAGTAGCGTATATGTGCGTGGGCTGCAATGCCTGAGATTGCTGTGAATCACCAAAATTCCACTTAACAGAATCTATTCCGCTTAGCCTGTTGATCTTGAATGTTATATTCCTGTCCAGACAATTTCCGGGTAAACGGGTAAAATCATATGGATTTGAAGAAGTATCAAAATAGCTTTGCACGAAAGTGGGTAAGCCGTATTGCACAGGGGTATTACTTTGCGTTCCTAAATAAATTTTATTATATACAAAATTACAACCTGTTCCATACGTATTGGGGTTTTCAATTACTGAAACTGAAGTATCGTTAAACATAGCCATATACATCTTCAAATCGGGGCCTATTTGTAAATTGCCTGCCAAAAAATCGGTGTTCTGATGAATGATCTGCTTAGAAGCTTCGATAGCAGCTACATTATGAGAGGTTATATCAAATTGATATAAGGTTGCTTTTTGAGCTTCATAATCATTTGAAGTTACATAAAGCAATCGTCCATCAGGAGAAAACTCTGCGCCATATACTCCCAATGAGAGTGGTGTTACATTGGGATGAAAGACTATTGGATTTGAAAAGATCCCTGTTGTATTATCAAAGTCCATTAATTCAACACCATCATTTTCCAAAGGATGAACAGCAACAAATTTTGAGCCCTTAGCCGAAAATTTTAATGTACCTAATTCATTAAGTTCATATCCCCCGATAATAAGGCCTGTATTACTAACTACGGGAGAAAAGCTTAAACCGGCCGCTGTAAGCAGATAGGAATGATATTCATCGCTGTTCCATTTATGAACAACTATCCATGTGTCTTTATTATTACAGTGCTTGATTGCAGCCAGTTTTTCAAATATCTTATCTTCAATTATTGCATTCATCCCACCTGGCTCAACTTCCCCAAGTCCGCCATCCCCTTTCATGTTAACTATATTATATTGAAATTGCTGATTAGCCTCGTTTGCAGCACCTGTTGTAAATACATAATAGATACTGTCATTTCCAGGCAAAGGAACAATTACAGTATTATTGGTACTACTGGGGTGTCCTGCAAGAGCCCCGCCATTTTTCATTAACAAATGCTTCCTGTTCATTATTGCAAGACCATTGGTATAAAAAAGCAATTTCCCATTATTATCTGCAATACTTGAGGTTCCTTCAACTGAATTTAAATTACTATTATTTAAGGGTTGAGGTGGAATCTGGTTAAAATCAAGTCCGGCACGGTTACCAAAATACCAGATATTTGCCTGCTTTTGTGCAAAACAGTAAAACGTACTTATTAAAAAGGAGAATATGAAAAAATATCTTTTCAAAAAATGTCTGATTTTATTTTAAGCTGAGTAATACTGTTGCATAAGCTTTTAAACCCTCTTCACGACCAATAAAACCCATTTTTTCAGTTGTTGTGGCTTTAATTGAAACATCATTTGAAGTAACATGCACAATTGCTGCAATCGTTTGCTGCATTTGAGGTACATACGATTTTATCTTAGGGTTTTCCAGGCACAACGTACTGTCAATATTGATTACCTTATAACCTCTTGCTTCTATCAATTCTGTAGATCGGCTTAGTAAAATTTTACTATCAATATTTTTATAGGAATTATCTGTATCAGGAAAATGAAATCCAATATCACCAAGTGCCAATGCACCCAGCATGGCATCGCAAATTGCGTGTAATAAAACATCAGCATCACTATGGCCCAAAGCGCCTTTAGTGTGTGGTATTTTCACTCCTCCAATCCACAAATCTCTTCCTGTCACTAATTGATGATAATCAACACCCGAACCAATTCTATATGCCATTGTTTAATTTATTATGTAAATATCCGTATTTTGATTGATTCTAAATACAAAAAAGCGTTCCGGTAAACCGGAACGCTTTTTTATGTAGAGTACTACAATTATTTTTTACCACCCATCTCAAACACTAAACCAAAACGATAAGTATTAGATAAAGGAATACGGCTTGTTCCGCTTCCTGTAGGGAAGATATAAGAGAAGTTTAAACCAGCAACGCTATATTTAATACCTGCTCCAACTGTAAAATATTTTCTGTTACCCTTGTTTGGGTTTTCGTAGAAATAACCTGCTCTGAAACCAAATTGGTTGTTATACCAGTATTCAGCACCTATAGCAATGTTAACTTCCTGAATTTCGTTGTTAATTCCTCCGCCTTCGCCAAAAGATTTAATCCAGCTGCTGGCAACACCCTGATCACGATATTTAGCCAAAGATGCATCAGTTGGTATTCTCTGACCAGTGTTTGACAATGAATCTAATTTAGCTGTTGGTACAAGCAATTTGTTTAAATCAAGTGCGAATGTAATTTTGTTAGACTCATCAAATACTTTTGTATATGCCAAACCTAAACCAAGATTAGCAGGTATAAAATCTTTTTGAGTAGCATCGCTTGAATAAGACATTTTTGAACCTAAGTTGCTCAAAGTTAAACCCCAGTTCAAACCCTGGCCGTTTTCTTTTGCTCCATGATGATAAAAATGTAAATCACCGGCAATTGAAGAACCTGCTTTATAGTTTACATTGCTAAATGTACCCCTTGCTAAATCTGAATTGATATACCTGATAGCAAGACCCAAAGAGTTTTTCTTACCTAATTTCCTTGAATAGCCCAGATCAACTGCAAACTCATTAGGATTGTATTTCTGTAATTCTACACCCTGAGCATCAGTAAACTGAATACTTCCTAATTTAAAATACCTTACTCCAAGAGAAATGGCCTGACCATCTGTTATTTTATAGTATCCTGCCAATGACGCTAAGAAAACATCATTAACTGCTAAATCTCTCAACCATGGTGTATAGTTAACAGCAATACCTATTTTACTTGTGGCAAATGGAGTTCTGGCTATGTTAGCAAAAGCCGCGTTAGCATCAGGTGCAGTTGCAATACCTACATCTCCCATACCGCTGCTGCGGGTGTCAGGTGAAATACGTAAAAACGGAACAGCAGTTGTTACAACGTTTATTTTGTTCTGGGCATAAGATACAGTTATTGTTCCTCCCAGTAACATAACTAAGGCAGTTAGTTTCAAAGTTACTTTTTTCATGCGTTTTGATTTGTCTTGGTTAGGTAGACTTACCTCTATAAGCGTTAAGTTTAATGGTTGTATTGTGTTGTAAAAATAATAGTTTTATTTAAATGAACAACTAAATTATAAAATCTTGTTAAAAAAAACTAAAAAACAGACGAATTTCAAAGATAAAGGCTTTTTTCTACACAACAATACTACTATTTCGTAATATTTTATGTAATTATTTGGATTTTAACTCAAAAAATTTTCAATTTTTCCAAATATGCAGTAACAAAACGGAATGAAAAGCGGATTATTGCTGCTATGTGGGTTTTTATCTATTTTGAGTAATGATCAAAAATACGAAATTATTGTAACCAATCGCAAGATAAAAAACCTTTATTCAATTTTATATTTTAAAGGAATAAAAAAAACGAATAATTCCATATCGTTTACTCCTTATTGTGTGCAAGTTTATAACACTTGTTTATATTAACCAAAAAAATAAAAATATTTTTTTTAAACGGTGCCCGGGATTCAAAATTATTGAAACAAAAAAACATAAAGCATAAACAAAAAATGCATGTTTAAATATAGCGAAACTCTTTGTTGTACAGAGTTACATCACTTTTCAATCTGCTTCAGGGCAATATTATTCCTGAATTTTATTTTGTTAACAAAGTGCCATAAAATATTAAAGTAGTATTCCCGTTTTGTTGCCGCATAGCTTTTAGATTTATACTTCCAACAGTGATCATCTGTTGAACCTGCATGCATTTACAAGTCCGGATTCTGATAAATTTTTACTCATTTAAATATGCTTTACAGCAACAAAGACGCTGGCTTTCAGCCATAATTTTTATTTTTAAAATTTATCCTGAGGGTTTTAAGCATTAGCCTGTTAACATTTAACTTTAAAAAAAGAGTTAGAAATATTTCAAATTCACTCAAAGTCTTTATATTCGCAGCCTGTACAACCTCATATACAATAATTAAGAAAACCCTTCGTTAAACAATACGACAAACGAATGAATATGACTAAATTACTTTCTGGTAAGAGCGCTATGATCCTTGTAATAGCAGCAATCTCTTTAAGTGCCTGTAAAAAAGGTGGCCTTTTTGGCAAAAAACAAAGCAAATCATCAGCAACCGGCTGGAACTACGATGATAAAAACATGGGTAATTTTCATGTTGCAAAAGTAAAGTATCCAAAAGCAGGGCCAGGTTTGGTTTTTGTTCAGGGTGGCTCATTTGTAATGGGTGCCAAGGATGAAGATGTAATGGGCGACTGGAATAATGTACCCCGCCGTATTACAGTACCTTCATTTTTTATTGATGAAACAGAAGTAGCCAATGTTCACTATCGTGAATATTTATACTGGCTTGAAAATACATTCTCAGGCGATACCAATATACTTAACAAAGCGCTCCCCGATACATTGGTATGGCGTGAGGAATTGGCATACAATGAGCCTTATGTAGAATATTATTTCCGTTTTCCTTCTTATAATTACTACCCGGTTGTTGGTGTAAACTGGCGCCAGGCACACGATTTTTGTATCTGGAGAACAGATCGTGTAAATGAATTGAACCTTCAAAGCAAAGGATATCTTAAAAAAGATGCCATCAAAAGAGAAATGAAAGGTGCCGGATCGGATGGTTCTTTCAACACAGAGACTTATTTAATGGCACCTGACATGATCCAGGGCAGAAATAAGCCGAAAAAATCTGCTTTAAAAGATGTTAATGGCAAACCCCGTTCAACTGTACGCATGGATGACGGTATCCTGAACATGGGTTACCGCCTGCCAACTGAAGCTGAGTGGGAATATGCTGCTTATGGTATGTTGGCTCAAAATCCAAACCCACGGGCTAAAGAGAAAAAAAGTGGTGAGGAGTTATTCTCAAACCAGCAAATTTATTCCTGGAGCAATAATCCAAATGGTTTACGTGACAACCGCCGTGGAAGCTGGCAAGGTAAATTTTTAGCCAACTTTAAAAGAGGTGGTGGTGATAACATGGGTATTGCAGGTGGTCTGAATGACCGTGCCGCTATCCCCGGTCCCATCAAAGCTTTTTATCCCAATGCATTTGGATTGTACAATATGAGTGGAAATGTTAGTGAGTGGGTTGGTGATGTGTACAGGCCAATGACATCAACAGATGCAGAAGATTTTAACTATTTCCGTGGTAATAAATTCCAAAAATATTACAAAAACTCAGGTGGCGAATATGAGAGAGACAGTATGGGACGTCTGAAAAAAGTTGATATTTCTGATGAGGAAGTTAAGAACCGTTCTAACTATCAGAAAAATGATGTGATCAACTATCTGGATGGTGATTCATCAAGCGGCGTATTTTACGGTTATGGTATTACTTCTTTAATAAATGATTCTTCAAGGGTTATTAAAGGCGGAAGCTGGAATGACAGGCCTTATTGGTTATCACCCGGTACCCGTAGATTTATGCAGGAAACCCAGGCAGCAAGTACTGTTGGTTTCCGTTGTGCTCAAACTTACCTTGGCCCGCCTGAAGGTGCCGGATTTAAGGAAGGAAATATTTTTGGTAAGCGTAAGCAAAACTCACGTAAGAAAAAGAAATAAATTTTTATAACAACATTCATAAAAAAAGTCTCCCTTCGGTGAGGCTTTTTTTTATGCCTTTATTTAAAGCTTCTCCTTTAATTTTGATGCATGCAAATATCAGCACTATATAAATTATACCAGCAGTTCCCTTCCATTCAAACAGATACCCGGAAAGTAAAGAAAGATGATCTCTTTTTTGCCCTTAAAGGGCCCAATTTTAATGGTAATTTATTTGCTCAAGAAGCATTGGCGATGGGTGCTGCGTATGCAGTTGTAGATGAAGTTCCTGGATCTTTTGATAAAAGAATAATACAGGTTACTGATGTTTTAAAGACCTTACAGGATCTGGCACACCATCACCGCAGGCAGTTTATATTATCTGCAGCAGGCAAACAAGTACCGTTTATTGCTATCACCGGCAGTAATGGTAAAACCACATCCAAAGAATTAGTTCATGCAGTTTTATCAGCTGCGTATAAAACATATACTACCGAAGGCAATCTTAACAACCATATCGGCATTCCTATAACCATATTAAAAGTAAAAGCTGATGCCGAAATTGCCATTATTGAAATGGGAGCAAATCATCAAAAAGAAATAGAAGCATATTGTGAATACACGATGCCCACACATGGCGTTATTACAAACTGCGGCAAGGCACATTTAGAGGGCTTTGGCAGTGAAGAAGGCATACGTAAAGGCAAAGGTGAATTGTTTGATTATTTAAGGCTTCACAAGGGTTCTGCCTTTGTAATGTGGGACTATGATTATTTGCAAAAAATGAGTAAAGGAATACAGCAGGTAATTACCTATGGAACTAAGGGTGCCGGCATTACCGGCTTTGTAAAAAACAGCACCGGCTTACTGGAAGTTTCAATAACCGCCGGAGCCAAATTAGATTCCATAAAAACAAAACTGGTAGGAGAATATAACCTGCCTAACATTTTACTGGCAGTAGCCATTGGCAAATATTTTAATGTGCCCGATGAAAAAATAAAGCTCGCTTTGGAAAACTATATTCCATCAAACAGCCGGTCGCAGTTAATAGAAAAAGATGGCAATAAAATTATTCTGGATGCCTATAATGCAAATCCAAGCAGTATGAAAGCGGCTATTGAGAATTTTGTAAATATGGACGGCAAAGACAAGGTTTTAATACTTGGCGGTATGATGGAACTCGGCACAGACAGCCTGAAAGAGCACCAGGCACTGGTTGACCTGATTGCCATATACACATGGAAAGATGTGGTTTTGGTAGGGGGTGACTTTAATAAAGTAACCCACTCCTATTTATATTTCGAAAATTCTATGTTGGCAAAAGAATGGTTCACAAATCAACATTACAACCATTCTGCTATTTTAATAAAAGGATCCAGAAGTACACAGATGGAAAAAGTACTAGAATAAGCAAAACAGTTTTTAAAAAAGAAACCCTCCGTTGCAAGAGCAATGGAGGGTTAAGCGGAGACTGAGGGATTCGAACCCTCGGTAGAGTTACCCCTACACACGCTTTCCAAGCGTGCTCCTTCAGCCACTCGGACAAGTCTCCATTTTTTACCGGGTGGCAAAAATACAGTTTCAATAACTATAACCCGAATATTTTTTCAGCATTTGCAGTTGTTATAGCTGCTACTTCTTCAACTGATACTTTTTTAACCTCGGCCAGTTTTTCTACAACATATTTTAAATAGCTGCTTTCATTTCGTTTTCCTCTAAATGGTACCGGCGTTAAATACGGTGAATCGGTTTCCAGAACAATATGCTTTAAATCAATTTTATCAAGCACTTCGGCAAGTCCCGATTTTTTGTACGTAAGCACCCCACCTATTCCCAGATAAAATCCGGCATCAATAATTTCATTTGCATTTTCTATTGTTCCGCCAAAACAGTGAAAGATTCCTTTAATACCTTTTAATTTATATTCTTTAACCACATCAATACATTCCTGCATAGCATCCCGTGTATGAATAACAATGGGTAAATTATATTGTAATGACAATTCAATCTGAAGCCTGAATGCTTCGTACTGCTGGTTTACAAAGGTTTTATCCCAATAAAAATCAAGGCCAATTTCTCCAACAGCAGCAAATTTTCTTTTTGCGAGCCACGTTTTAACAACAGCCAGTTCCTCCAGGTAATTTTCTTTTACATAGCATGGGTGCAAGCCCATCATGGCCATACATTTTCCAGGAAACTTAGTTTCCAGCAACAGCATATTTTCAATTTCAGAGCTGTCAATGGCGGGTAAATAAAATTTATGTACGCCTTCAGCTTCTGCTCTCTTAATTACTTCAGCTATATCCTCTTTAAACTCATTAAGGTATAAATGGCAGTGTGTATCTACAATCATATGTTCATTTTGCTTTGCAAAAATGCCGAAAAATAATTTAACGATTCTTTAAACTATGCATTTTGTCAACAGTCATACACCTGTTCGTTTTATTCACCTTTAATTTTAAAAAATTATTTTTATGAAAAAGACTTTAATCACCACAAAATGGCTTCTGGCATTCAGCCTTATAGGAGCCATCACAATTTCAAGTTGTAAAAAAGAGGAAAGCATTACACCGCTTACCACAACAGAAACAGACCCTGTTGAATTAGCAGCCACACAGGAAGCTACAACTGAAGAAGCTGCAACAGAAGCACAGTTTGACGATGTTTTTAACATTACCGCCAGCATGAACAGAAACGAAGTTGGCGAAGACCTGGGTGTCAGTGCCAATGTTTCGGGTTTGTCGGAGTTGGGAAGCACCACAACAAATCCAGCCCGTTGTTTTACAATTACAGTTGTTCCAAACATTCCGCATGTTTTTCCTAAAACTGTAACCATTGATTTTGGCACTGGTTGCCTTGGTCGTGACGGAAAGTACAGAAAAGGAAAAATTGTATCTATTTACACCAACCCAATGGTTGTACCTACTGCAAAAGTGTCAACTACTTTTATAGGTTATTATGTTGACAGCTTTAAGGTTGAAGGCACCCACATTACAGAAAACACCAGTTCATCCAACATGCAGGGTTGGAAGGTTAAAGTAATAGATGGCAAAATAACCAATACCAACACCAGCCGCTGGAGAAAATGGAACAGTGTAAAAGATGTATTGCAGGTAGCTGGTAACGGTACTCCACATTTCCCGCTGGATGATATTTATAAAATTGACGGTGGTGCCACCGGTTCTAATTCAGGAGGCCATGCCTGGTCATCCCTGATAACTGAATCTTTAATTAAGAAATTTGCCTGCCCGTGGATCGTTCAGGGAAAAGTAAGACTGAATAGAGATGGCAGGACTGCATTACTGGATTACGGCAATGGAAATTGCGATAACCAGGCAATCATTTATATTAATGGAGTACCTCATATTATAACCCTTTAAAAAACTGTTAAAAAAATTGTTGCTAATTTAATAACAACAATGTACATTTATCCCAGTTTTCATAGGGTACGGATTAAAAACGGGCCAGGGTTTCTACCCCGGCCCAATTTTTTTTAGCTAACTCCCGTATTTAAAAGGCTACGATTTTGTATCAATTTTTTCAAACCGGTATCCCTGTTCAGAAAAATACTTTAATACTGCAGGCAAAGCATACTGCAATCTTTCAAAAGCTTTCTCACTATCATGAAATACAATAACAGAGCCACTTTTCGAATTTTTCAATACATTGCCCAAGCATTTTCCGGGTGTAATACTTACATCAAAATCGCCGCTTAAAACACTCCACATGACCACTTTTAATGGCTCGTCCTGCTGCATTAAAAGCTTATGTTGTTTGCTTGTAATTCTACCATATGGAGGCCTGAACAAATCAGAATCGATATAATTTCTGGCTTCCTGAATATTTTGCAGATATTTTACATTTCCTGTTTTCCAGCCATTTAAGTGGTTATGTGTGTGATTTCCAACGGCATGGCCCAACTCTAATATCTTTTTAAAAACACCCGGATGCTCTACTACGTTCTTACCTATGCAAAAAAAAGTAGCTTTGGCATCGTATTTGTCCAATTCTTCCAGCACAAATTGAGTAATTGCCGGGTGGGGGCCATCATCAAAAGTCAGGTAAATTGCTTTTTTGGTTTCTGGCATCTCCCAAATACTACCGGTAAACAATTTACGCACCCATTTTGGCGTTTTCGCTAAGTAAAACATATGGCAAATTAATTTTAAAACCTGATTAAACCATTTTGTATAGATAAAGTCTTACCTAAATAAATCTCAAAAAATCAACCATTAAAAATCAAAATTTATGAAAATTAAACAATTTCTGTTTGCTTTTGCCATGCTCTCATTGGCCATTGGCTTCAATTCATGTAAGAAAAACGACGAAACCGTTTCTGAAGAATTTGAAAACACCTTTCAGTTAAGCGCCGATCAGGCTGTTGCAGATAACCTGACTGAAGACGCCAATGACATGTTTATGCAGGTTGCTGATGAACAGGGTATTGCCGGTGGTTTTGCTCCAGGCGGACCTGTTGTAATCAATGATTTTATCCCATGTGCTACAGTAACTATCACGCCATTGTCAGGTTTTCCTAAAACCATTGTAATTGATTTTGGAACTTCCTGCACTGATATTAATGGAAATGTTCGCAGCGGAAAGATCAATATTACACTTTCTGATTCTGTTAGAAAGAGTGGCAGCGTAGCTGTCATGACCTTTACAAATTATTTTATAAATGGTTTTAAAATTGAAGGTACTCACACCTGGACAAATACAAGTATAGCACCTGGCAGAAGCTGGACTCACAGAGCTGAAAACGGAAAGATTACAGCCCCGGGCGGCAGATACTGGACCCATTCTGGCTTAAGAACCGTAGTACAAACTGCTGGAGTCGCTACACCAACAAGAATTGATGATGTATTTTCGATAACCGGTAATCATACAGTTACTAACTCAGCAAATATATCAAGAGATATTACCGTACTGGATGCCTTGATAAAAAGAACCGACTGTGCAAATATCAGTGGGGGTAAATTGAAAGTTCAGGGACCAAACCATTACGCAGTTATTGATTTTGGAGTCGCAGCTACCTGCGATAATTTAGCTACGCTCTCAATTGATGGCAGAACACCAAGAGTAATCGTCCTACGTTGATTTTAATTTAATATTCAATACAACCGTCCCTGTACATGTAGGGACGGTTTTTTATACCACTATTTTAAACATCCGGCTGGCTTATCTTTGCAGCATGAGTAAAGTAAGAGTTCGTTTTGCGCCCAGTCCTACGGGTGGATTACATTTAGGTGGTGTACGTACCGTTTTATATAATTACCTGTTTGCCAAAAAACAAGGTGGCGACTTTATTGTACGTATTGAAGATACCGACCAGACCAGGTTTGTGGCAGGTGCCGAAGATTACATTTTCAACTGCCTGAAATGGTGTGGCATGGAGCCTGATGAAAGCCCTTTACACGGAGGCCCATATGCTCCATACCGCCAAAGTGAAAGAAAAGAACTGTACCGGAAATATGCCGAGCAATTGATCAGCAATGGCTTTGCCTATTATGCGTTTGATACACCCGAGGATCTGGAAAAAATGAGGAATGATTTTAAAACTGCCGAAAATCCTTCTCCGCAATATGATGGCAATGTGCGTATGCAGATGAAAAATTCGCTGACATTACCGGAAGATGAAGTAAAAAAATTGCTGGCCGAAAATGCCCGCCACGTAGTGCGTATAAAAATGCCTGCAGGCGAAACAATTTCATTTACCGATATGATACACCATGAAGTGAGTTTTGATTCATCGCTGGTAGATGACAAAGTTCTGCTGAAAGCAGATGGTATGCCTACCTACCACCTGGCGGTGGTGGTGGATGATTATTTAATGAAAATAACCCACGCTTTCCGCGGAGAAGAATGGCTAAGTAGTGCACCAGTGCATGTATTGCTGTGGAAATATCTTTTTGGGCTGGATAATATGCCTCAATGGGCGCACCTGCCCCTGATAATGGGCCCCAGCGGCAAGCTTAGCAAACGTGATGGTGCAAAATATGGTTTCCCGGTATTTGCTATGAACTGGACAGACCCAAAGACCAGTGAACTCACCGAAGGCTTTAAAGAAAGAGGATTTTTACCGGAGGCTTTCATTAACCTGTTGGCTGTATTGGGCTGGAATGATGGTACCGAACAGGAACTTTACAGCATGGAAGAGTTGATAGAAAATTTCAGTATGGACCGTGTGCACGCTGCGGGTGCCAAGTTCGATTTTGAAAAAGCAAAATGGTTCAATCATGAATGGATAAAAAAGCTGCCCGTTACAAATTACGAGGCAAGGGTTAAAGAGATTTTTGAATCGAAAGGAATTGAAATAAAGGATGACATTTATTTTACTAAAGTGCTGGAACTGGTAAAAGAACGCTGTCCCTTATTAACCGATTTTTTTGACCAGGCTGTTTTCTTTTATATAACTCCTGCTTCATATGATGAAGCATCTGTTAAACCCAAATGGGAGAATGATAAGAATGATTTTTTTGCAGAATTAGTTACAAAATATAACAGCACTGCTGATTGGAATATCAGCTCAATAGAAACTGAATTTAAAAATCTGGCAACAGAAAAAAACATTAAGGTTGGCGAATTGCAGATGATATTGAGGGTGATGCTTGTTGGTACCAAAATGGGGCCCGGTGTTTTTGTTATAGCTGAAGCCATTGGTAATGCTGAAACAGTGAACAGGATTGAAAAAGCCCGGGTTTATTTTTCTTCGCATTAAACTTAATCTTATCTTGAAGGTCTAACCACAAAAGTTTTTATGAAACAACTGCTCTCTGCGCTAATTGTACTTGGTTTCCTGTCCTGCAATAAATCTTCAACAGAACCTATAGTACCCATACTGCCGGTTGTTGACAGTTTTACCGTAACTGTATACAATGGTTATGGTGCCGGAAAATATAAAGTTGGCGATACAGTGGATATCTTCAGCACTGCCATTGCCGATAACCAGGTATTTGATAAATGGAGCAGTAGTGAGACCTCACTTTTAAATGCATTGGAAGAATGGCATACCTGGTTTATCATGCCCAACAGGAACGTTTCATTTACCGGCAGTGTAAAAACCATTACACCTGTTTCATTAAATTTTGAGCAGATAAGAGGAAGAGACCGGATGAAACCCGTGTATTCTTATTTCCCCGCAGGGCACAAAGGGTTTGTTTACCTGTTACATGGCACCGGTGGCAGTGCACTGAATACAGTGAGCAATTACGAATTTAAACAGTTGTACAAAGAACTGATCAATGATAATTTTGGCGTGATCGTTACAGAAGCCGAAGAAGCTACAACCGGTGTTGATGCCAATGCGGATGGTAAATTACGGTGGCTGGTAGCGCCTGCAGATTCTGTTACCAATATTGATTATGCCAATATCAAAATAATTACAGATACTTTTTACAACCGTGGGGTTACCAATCGCAGTAAGTTCCGTTACTCTACCGGCATGAGTAATGGTGGCAATTATGCTGCCTATCTTTCGGCTTATTACAAACACAAAGCCGGCGTAAGCTATTGTGCCCAGGCTGGTGCTGTTTCTTTAACCACACTTACACCACTTCAGTTTTGCATGGCCCGGTTCGATAATAATGAGAATGTAGGATCTGCCGGAAATGCTGCCGCTTTATCTAATTCACAAACAATCAGCAGCCGTGGTGTTTGCAGTAAATACCTTATTAAAGAACGCTCGCCTTTATACCCCGAACGTTTTGCCCGCAGAGGCGATATTTCACTGTCAAAATCTGCCGCTGTTTTTTATGAACTTAAAACAAAAGGCTATCTCAACAATAAAAATTATTTTACCGGATTTTCAGATTCGCTGGTAACAACATACCAGGCCGATCCAACAGCTTTTCCTGAGCTCAACAGTTTAACTCCCTTACAAAAACTTTTTGTGGTGGAGCAGATTGACCTGTCGGTTTCTGACCACCAGATGTACAGTGATTATAACAAGGCTACGATTAAGTTTTTTAATACGCAGTGCCTGTAATTGGTTTATTCTTCCGGAGCCGAATACCATTTGCGATATAGCTTTTTAAACAAGGGTTGTATTAATATTACAAGGATTACAGAACCTGCAATTTCTGCTATTAAAAAATAAAGTGCAGTCTGTGCCGGGTCTCTCTCTTCGTAAACCCTCAGCGGCTCTGAATACCGGTTATACTGCATAGCTTCGTTAAGTGCTACAAATATTAAAGGCACAAAAGGAGTGGCAAATAAAAACAGGTTTAATCCAATTCCCTGCACTGCTTTGCGTACACCGGTCTTAAAAATGGATAATCCCAGTACGGCAAATACAACATAATAAACGATCATAAAAGAAAGTGCAGATATTTCATCTCCCTGGCTAACCACCATCAGCAACCCTGTAAGAATGGCTAGTAATAGAGCAGCCAAAACTGATAAGAAAAATGTTTTTACTGTACTATGCCTGAAAATAAATACCAACATGGTAAGCAGCAATGTTGTGTAGTAAAATATACGCAGATACATGGGCCAGTCTTCAATCCAGGCTTGTTTTTTTCTAACTGCATTATCAATACCATTGCCTATTCTGGTAAAATCATATGTTTTATTGATACGGGTTTCATAATTATCATTTTCATCAATAGTGTTATACTCACCATAATAATATGGACTGTTGGATGCGTATTTTGCTTGTAACTCCACCATACGTTTCATCAAAGCAGACCGGTCGGGTTTTTTATAATTTTTAACCGTGCTGTTATAAATATCTGCGGAACTGAACATTTTTACTGCTGAATAATCATCGGCATTATAAGAACTGATAAACCGGTAATTAGGGCATTGATAAAATACGTATAGGGAATCATTTAATTTTAAAACACTATCGGCAATTTCAAGCTTACTTCTCAGCTCTGCAGTATCAAGATAGGTGTACCTTATTCTATTATATTCTTCCTCAGCTCTCACACTATCAATTACAGTATCCGGAGTTGGAACTACTACATCAACCGCTTGTGGAAAACGGGCTTTATCTACAAGCTTGCAGGTATCAACTGTCCATTCCAGCGGCAGTATATTATACTCAAGCCTGCAGGCATTTATATTTAACTCGTTGATGTCTTTTACAATTTCTTCATTGCCAAACTGTTGATTTGCCCGCATGGTTTCAACTGCCGATGGCACAAAACAAACAGCTACCATGGCACCAATACTGATAAAATACAAAGCAAAATCCCGCAAACCATCCATGGCCGACCAGTTACCATAACGCTTAAAAACATTAAAGCGCAGCAAAAAGATGAGCCAGAAAACAAAGCCAATAAAAGCAATCAAACCTACAAATACATTCCAGCTTTCTATGCGGCTGTATTGTTTTGCATCAAAAAAAACAGCATAGCAAAACACAAACAGCAGTAATGCAAATGCGGCAACAAAATAAATAACCAGGTGTACCCTGGTAGCCCAGGCACCGGGTTTGTTGCGTAGCAGCTTATCATCTAGCTTTTGTAAAAACGACGGAACTAATGGCCTTTTACTCATGTATGTGTTGTTGCTGGTTTAAAAAAATCGTTTGGTACTGTAAGTAATATCCCTGAAATAGGTTACCGGAATTTTTGCATCAATCAGCTTACCGATAATTTCCTGGGATGATAATGTTGCAGAAATAATGGTATAAAATCCGCCGTTAAACTGCAGTTCAATATTCCCTTCTCCAAATAAACGAATAATACTTTCCCGCTCTGCCTTCGTTTCAAACTCAACCGCATTGCTGGTAATTTTTCCTTCGGCATCACTGCTTTTGTAAATGCAGTTTCCCTGCTTAATAAAAATTACGGAGTCAGCTACTTTCTCTACTTCATGTAATTGTTGAGAGCTTAAAATAATACCCATAGGATTATGTATACCCTTAGCCATAAAGATCAGATCGGTTAAAATGGTTTGCTGTGCATTAATATCCAGGTTAGCCAATGGCTCGTCTAAAATTAATAACCGTGGTTTTTGTAAAAGTATCCGGGCTATTTCAAACCGGGTACGATAGCCGCTGCTAATCTGGTCCCAGGTAAGATGTGCATAGCTGCTTAGGTTAAGCCGTTCCAGCATAAAGTCTACCATCAAGTTATTCTTATCGCCGTTAATCCCTGCAATGGCAGCGCTGAAATGCAGGTTATCCTTCAGCATACCATACCATTTGGGAATACGTTGCGGAATAAAAGCAATGTGATTCTTTATGGCATAGGCATCGGGATTCTCCAGCAAATGATATCTTATTACTCCATTGTTTAAACCCAGCTGTCCGGCCAGGCAACGCAATAAAGTCGTTTTTCCGTTTCCGTTTTCACCCACAACACCCAAAACATCACCAGTGTCAACAGACAGGTTGATAGGCTTCAGGCTAAAGCTGCCGTTGTTGTATTTTTTAGAAATGTTTTCGGCACTGATAAGATGCTTATGTTGCTCTACACTTCCGGCACCTGTTGCAGATGCTTCCTGCAAAATTTTTTCAGCCTCTTCACTAAAAACGGCAGGCAATGCTTTTCCGGCTTCTCCAAGTTCAATTGCATGGTATTGCCGGCTCCAGCCAATGGCTTTTTCAATCAATACATCATTGCCCGAATCCAGGCAAAGATCAAGGGTTCTTCGTACAGCAACTGAATAGTCGCCATGTTTTAAATAAGATGAAATTTCGGCAGCAGGATTATTCATACAATTAGTGTTAAGCATGTATAACACAAAATAGCAAACTATTGGTGATATTTATTGAATAGAGTTACTTTTACAAAAGTTTTATACAATTCGTTATGGAGAAAAACAGACCGGTAAGAGTTTTAGTTGCCAAAGTAGGATTGGATGGCCACGACCGTGGTGCCAAAGTAATTGCCACGGCACTGCGTGATGCCGGCATGGAAGTGATATATACAGGCTTGCGCCAAACTCCCGAAATGGTTGTAAACGCTGCATTGCAGGAAGATGTGGATGCCATAGGTGTAAGCATTTTAAGTGGTGCACACAATACTGTTTTTCCAAAGATCATTGCTTTAATGAAGGCAAAAGAAATGAATGATGTATTGCTAACCGGCGGTGGCATTATACCCGAAGAAGATATGGTTGAACTGAACAAAATGGGTGTTGGAAAACTCTTTGCACCCGGCGCCACCACATCCGAAATTGCAGATTATATAAAAGATTGGGTTAAACAAAACAGGAATTTTTAAAAAAGAATTTTATGTATCAAACGCTTTTAACTACATTGGAAAATGGCATCTTTACCATCACCATCAACCGACCCGACAAATTAAATGCACTGAACAAACAGGTATTTACCGATCTGGATGCGGCCATTGATGAAGTATATAGCAATGCTGATATTAAAACAGTAATTATAACCGGCGCCGGCCCCAAAGCTTTTGTTGCCGGTGCAGATATTACCGAGTTTGGCGGATTGAATAAAGATGAAGCAATGGCTTTGGCAAAAAGAGGCCAGGATGTTTTCTTTAAAATTGAAAACTGTAAGAAACCAATTGTTGCTGCTGTAAATGGTTTTGCATTGGGTGGCGGCTGCGAACTTACCATGGCCTGCCACTTCAGGCTTTGCAGCGAAAATGCAAAGTTTGGCCAGCCCGAGGTTAACCTTGGATTGATACCCGGTTATGGTGGAACACAAAGATTAACGCAATTGGTTGGCAAAGGAAAAAGCATGGAGTTGCAAATGACTGCTCATTTAATTGATGCCAATGAAGCATTGCAACTGGGCCTGGTTAATCATGTTACAACTGCAGAAAGTTTACTGGAAAGAACAATAGATATTTTGAATGTCATCATGAGTAAAGCACCCATAGCCATTGGTAAAATTATTGAGTGTGTAAATGTAGCTGTAGTAAGCGACAGTGCTTACACCAATGGCAAAAGCGGTTACGACAAAGAAGTAGAAGCTTTTGGCGATTGCTTTGTTACAGAAGATATGAAGGAGGGCACTACAGCCTTCCTGGAAAAAAGAAAAGCTAATTTTCAAGGAAAATAAAAATACCCTTTGGTGGGTATATGAGGGCACATTAAATAGATGACTTTCGTGAATTATTTTTAACCAAAAAATTATCATGAAAAAAATTACTGTCCTTGCCCTGCTGGTTTGCGCATTTGCTTCTTGTAAAAAAGATGACAACACTGCAAACAACAGCTCAACACCCCGTTCTTTTACCTGTACTATTAACGGTGTGGCATTTGTTGCCGACTCTGCCTGGTACAATAATTTTAATGCCGGTGCTACCAACATTTTTGCAGTAAAAGGTACCGGTGTATCTCAGGAATATTTTGAGATTAACTTAAATGCACAAACAGCAACCACTTATGCAATACCTGCCAATGCTTTTACCTTTTTAAACAGTGCTGCAGCTTATTTGGGCACTGCGGGTTCTTTATCTATCGGCACTTATGATATGACTAACAGAAAAATATCGGGAACATTTACCGGTGTTACTGCAGGTGCTGTTACCATCACTGGCGGCACCTTTACTAATCTTCCTTATAAGTAAGATCCTATTGATGTTTAAAATCCTTCAAGCCCCGGGGCTTGAAGGATTTTAATTTATTGCCTGTTGATTGCTATCTGCAACGAAAATTATTTTTCAAGCAATCTTTCATCAATTAAATAAGCTTCTATTTCATTTATTCCGGTTAATCCTTTTTGTTCTTCAATGGTTAATTCTATTGTATTTACAGAAACTGCCGGAAATGTAAGAATTCGTTTTCTACCAATGGTAGTTCCATATATCTCTTGGATCAATTCATCCTTGCTGTTAAACAGCAGCAACTTAAATTTACTGCAATGCTGCCCTTTTGCAATATCTTCATTCAGCACAATACAATTCACTTTTGTGTTTTTCTTTAATTTCAGCTCAACGCCTACCGACTCCTGAACAGCTTCTGAAACCGGCTCAACTGTTTTATAATTACCATCGCTTAATGCAGGTGCTTTTTTTAAAATGCCATGAAAAAGATGATAGGTAGCTGCATTTTTAAACAAGTTAATTGCCAGGTTTTTTGAGCGTAGCTTATTAAACCCAATCAATGCAACCGAATCATATTCAGTGATCAACCCTCTTCCATCCGGTGGCACATTCAATAATAAATTAGCACCACGCCCAACACTTTTTAAATAGAGATCGAATAACTGCTCCGGAGTTTTTACTTTGCTGTCTTCTGCCTTGTGGTAAAACCAGCCCGGCCTGATGCTTACATCACATTCGGCCGGTATCCAGTTCTTGCCATTAGCATTACCTGTGTTTAATGTATCCTGAGGTGGGCCACCGGCGCCTCTTGTAAATCCAGCTGTGTCTAATGTGTTCCAGTTTGTCTTTCCCGCATAGCCCTCTTCATTTCCTACCCAGCGGATATCTGGACCAATATCACTAAAGACAACGGTATTGGGAGAAAGTTCATGAATCGTTTTTTCAAATCTTTTCCAGTCATACACCTGCCGCTTTCCATTTGGCCCTTCTGCATTGGCGCCATCCCACCAAAGCTCCCAAATAGGGCCGTAGTTTGTAAATAATTCCTTCATCATATTTACAAACACATCATTGTATTTTTCTGTTCCGTAATCGGGATGATTACGATCCCAGGGGGAAATATAAACTCCGAATTTTAGTCCGTACTTTTTACAGGCTGCTGATAATTCCTTCAACACATCTCCTTTTCCATCCTTCCATTTACTTTCTCTAACTGTGTGCTTACTGAATTTACTGGGCCATAAACAAAATCCGTCATGATGCTTGGCAGTAATAATTATTCCTTTTGCACCGGAAGCTTTTGCAATGCGGCACCATTGCTCACAATCCAAATCTGTTGGATTGAAGACCTCCTCCTTTTCATTTCCCTTTCCCCATTCAAGGTCGGTAAATGTATTGGGACCAAAATGCATGAACAGATAAAACTCCATATCATGCCAGCTAAGCTGTGCTTTTGTTGGCTTTGGACCTACTGTCTGTGCCTGCAAATACAAAGGAAAAAAAGTCAAACCAAAAATTAATATCCGCTTTAAAATTTTCATTAATTATTTTTTATTAAGAAAGAAGACTGTATTCTGATATCTTGTGAAGAAGCTCCAACCTGCACTTCCACTTTTCCCGGCAGAACTGTTAAACTATCTTTTGCTTCGCTGTAATGTAAAAGATCAGCTGGCTTCAATATAAAAATCACTTGCTTTGTTTCTCCTTTTTTTAAATGTACCCGTTGATAACCCTTCAATTCTTTAATAGCCTGTTGCCCTTGCTGGTGAATATATAACTGCACCACTTCATCGCCATCCATATTACCGGTGTTTTTTACAGTCGCCGTTATTTCAATTTTCTCTTTCAGCACGGTTGATGACAATTTTAAATTACTGTAATTAAATTTTGTATAACTCAACCCAAAACCAAAAGGGTACAAAACCGGTTTTTCACAATAACGATAGGTTTTTCCTTTCATAGCATAATCATCAAAAGCCGGTATATCATTAATAGATTTATAAAAAGTTAATGGCAATCTTCCCGAAGGATTATAATTTCCAAACAATATATTAGCAACAGCCTGTCCTGCAGCTTCTCCGCCATACCATGCTTCAATAATGCCGTCAATATTTTCATTTTCCCAGTTAATGGAAAGCGCACTGCCATTCATTAAAACCAGTACAATTGGTTTGCCTGTTTTTTTCAATTCCTTTAATAAAGCTGTTTGCACAGCCGGAAGATCAAGATTTGTTTTATCACCGCCATCAAAACCATCAATCTTTACCTGCAATGCTTCGCCTTCCAGCCTGGGCGAAATACCACCAACAAAAATGATCACATCCGCATCTTTAGCAGCTGCTATTGCCGGTTTAAAATCTTTTTCCCGGTTATAGTTTATTGTATCAATAATATAACAACCTTTGGCATATTGAACCAGTACATTACTACCCAATACATCTTTAATTCCTTGTAGCATAGTATTTACATGCTCAGGCTCACCGTTATAGTTTCCCAAAGAAATTTCAGCATCATTTGCATTAGGGCCGATAACAGCAATTGTTTTTCCCTGGAATCCATAAAACATTTCTTTTGCTAAAGGAAGTATATCATTTTTATTTTTCAGTAGAACAATGGATTGTTCTGCCAGTTCCAGTGCATATTTTTTATGCACTTCATTATTAACTACACTGTATGGTATTGAAGCATAAGGATTCAATGAAGCATCATCAAACATACCCAGCTTAAATCTTGCTCTTAATAATCTTGCTACGGCCGTATCCAGTTCCGATTCTTTTAAAAGCCCCTGTTTTATTGCCGGAATAACAGCACCCACATAACCCATACAATGATTATCAACCCCCGCCCTGATGGCTTTTGCCATACCTTCAACAGAATCTTTTGCTGTGTGATGATACATGAACATATCCCACACAGCGCCGCAATCTGTTGCAACAAATCCTTTAAAGCCCCATTGCTTTCGCAAAATATCAGTCAACAAAAAAGGATCGCTGCAGCATGGTTCGCCATACAGTCTGTTATAGGCACACATGAATGAATAGACCTTTCCCTGCTGCGCCAGCATTTTAAAAGCAGGTAAATAGGTTTCCCACAGATCTTTTTTAAGCGGCTTTACATCAAACTCATGGCGGGTAGGTTCTGGGCCGCTATGTACCGCAAAATGTTTTGCCGTGCATATAGTTTTAAAATAATTCGGATCATCGCCCTGCATGGCTTTTACAAAGGCAACGCCCATAGTACCGGTCAGATATGGATCTTCACCAAAAGTTTCATGGCCACGGCCCCAGCGGGGGTCTCGAAAAATATTGATATTAGGCGAATAAAAAGTAATCCCTTCATACAAACCATGTTTTCCTTCACGCTGAAACTGGTTATATTTTGCCCTGGCTTCATCACTGATGATTACGCCCATTTTATAAATGGCTTTATCATTAAATGTTGCTGCCAGACCAATGGGTTGCGGAAAAGAGGTAGCCAGGCCGGCACGTGCTACTCCGTGCAGTGCTTCGTTCCACCAGTTATAAGCCGGAATCTGTAAACGTGTAATAGCAGGTGAAGTATTATTTATCTGGGATGCCTTTTCTTCTAAAGTCATCTTGCCAAGCAAATCCTGAACACGTGTTTCCACGGGTATTGATGCATTGAGATAGGCAGGAGACTGAGCAGATAAGCAGGCTACATAAAACAACAGCAAACAAAAAATAAAATTCTTTTTCAAAATGATATTCATTTCAATTAATTAGATGTAACCTTTAAAACCCACACATGATCAGTTGCTGATTTTAATGCTGCAGGAATTGTTATCTCAACACCTGTTGCAGTTTGTTTCCATGTAAGGCTTTTATTGTTTCCCAATAACTGTACTTTATCAGTTTTAGAAAATGGAATTTTTGATAACGTTATTTTTTCTTCCGGGAAATCAAAAAGAAGAACATACCGGGTCTTCCCATCTTTTAATTGTGTAAACCTGATCTTATCTCCTTCAGCAAAAACAGTAAACATTCTGCTGCTATAGATCGCTTCTCCATTTATTTTCATCCAGCTACCTATCTCTTTCAGCCGTTGGTAAGCAACAGCATCCAGTTCGCCATCCGGCCCCGGGCCAATGTTCAGCAAATAGTTACCGCCTTTACTTACAATATCAACTAATTTTTCAATGATCTCATTGGTTGGTTTATAAACATCATTGGGAACATAACTCCAGCTGGTAGCCATCGTCATACAGGTTTCCCAGGGATAAGATAAACCAGTATCGGGTATATGTTGCTCGGGTGTAAGATAGTTTTGTTGCTCACCCGGCACAGCCCTGTCAACCACCAATAATTTTGGTTGTTTTGCTCTTATTTCTTTTACCAAACGTGGCATGTCAATATCCTGGCTTTGCGGGTTACGGGTCCAGCGGCTGCCTTCATAGGTTTCAAACAATTCATTCTTTACTTCTTCTTCTGTTTTTTTACGCACCCATCCACCATCCAGCCAGAGAATATCAATCTTTCCATAATCGCTAACCAGTTCATTCACCTGGTTGTGTGTATAGTCGGTAAAATTTTTCCATTGTTCCGGATATTTTTGAATAGCATAGTTTGCATTACGGTCGCTTACCGGAAACTGCTTCCACCAGTAAGTATCCGAATGCCAATCAGGCTTGGAGAAATATGCGCCTACCCAGAAATTTTCTTTTCTGAATGCAGAAAAAATTTCTTTGGTAACATTTGCTTTTGGGTTGGTTGAAAAAGGGCAGTTTTTATCAGTGATCTTGTAATCGGTGTATTTGCTATCAAACATACAAAACCCATCATGATGCTTTGTTGTGAATACAACATATTTCATTCCTGCATCTTTTGCTGCTGCAGCCCATTTTTCAGGATCAAATTTTACAGGATTAAAAGTGGTTTTAAGATTTTCGTAAGCCTTTACATAATCAGTATAATTATCAGCCACTCCTTTTTTTCGGGCACCTGTGGCCCAGCTCAGGTCTTCGGGACAAATACTCCAGCTTTCTACAATGCCCCACTGGCTGTAAGTTCCCCAATGCATCAATATGCCAAATTTCAGGTCTTTCCATTCTTCCAGCCGGTGCTGGATGGCTGTATCAGGGTCAGGAAAGTAGGCCTGCTGCTGGGCAGCTATTTTTCCGCTGCTGCAAATAAAAAACAGCAGCAATAAATGGAACAGTATTTTTTTTATCCCCTTCATTCAATTTTATTTATCAATGAAACAATATGCCGGCAGCAAGCTCCTGTTTTATGCCACCCTGTGGTTGTATAAAAACCTTTAATTCATTTCCACCGCCGCTATCAAAATACAATACTTTTATTTTATGATAGCCTTTTCTTAAAGCTGCTTTGCCGCCTTTTTCTTCTGTACCATGGTCGCCATCATTGTTTACTATTTCATCATCATCAATGAATAATTTACTGCCATCATCCGATGCAGTAAAGAAATCATATACAGCGTCCTTATCTATTTTAATATAGCCGCTGAAGTCAAAAGCGAATTTGTCGGCACGCTGTTTCCTTGCAACAGAAATAATATTGGCAACACCTGCATTAACTACATTGCTTTTAAAAGAAGAAACCATGTTGATATTTTGTTCAGGCTGATAATATTTATAACTGATACCCGGCTTTATATTTTCTGCTTTTACTGCACTCTTCCATTCATATTTTACAACCTGCTCGCTAACTGTTGCACTTTCAATGGCCGGCATGTATGCACCTGGAAGACTGATCTTAAAAGCCGCTGCTTTGATAATTGCAGTCTTGTCAAGTTTAAAAGGCTGATGGTAAAGATTTGATTTGCCGGTTGGTTGCGATCCATCCGTTGTATAAAAAATATTTGCAAGGCTATTTGCAGATATGCTTACAGTTGGCACCAATGAACCGTTTTCATATTTCACATTTATTTTGGGCTTAAACATATAATTTCCATAGCCCTCAATTTTTACAACATGCGCATAGGGTGCTTTTATTTTATTGGGATTGTATTCCGGCAATTTTATTACCGTATTGTCAGTTACTGTTTTCCAATCAAGTTTTTCATGGGTTGATAGCAAACTTACTGTTGTTCCGGCAGGCAATATTACATTGCGAAGCTTTACTTCTTTATTATCGGGGTATTTTGGTAAAATGGCATACAAAGAATTCGTTGTTGCATTGTAGGTATAAAAAACTTCTTTTACTGCATAGCCGGGATCGGGATCAACAGTTATTTTTAAAAGCATATCGCCGCTCCTGTCTTTATATTCCCTGTTGCCTTCACCCCACTGGCTGCTTTCTTTCCACCTGGTTGTATTATAAATTGCTTCTCCGTTTATCTTTAACCATTCGCCCATCTGCAATAATCTTTCCTGCATGATGGGAGGAATTTTCCCGTGTTCATCAGGGCCAATGTCTAATAAAAAATTTCCGCCACGACTTACTTTATCAATTAACTGCAATACCAGCGATTGCGTGGAATTATAATCCCAGGCATCTTCTTCCCGGTTGTAACCATAGCTATACCCCATGCCCCTGCTCTCTTCCCAGTAGTGATCTTCAAAATCAAGATCGGGTTGATACTCGGGCGTGTAAATACCTGCATGTTTAAACCGAATGCCGGAACCCCAGCGGTCATTCACCACAATTTTATCTTTTACCGGACTTTCATTATACAGCCATGCTAAAAATTCCTGGCTCTTCCAGGTTTCTGCAGTAACATCCCAATCGCCATCTGTCCAGAAAACATCCGGCTGGTAATTATTGATCAGATCCTTCATTTGCGGCCAGGTATGCTCTTTTACGAATTTATCTTTATCTGATTTCCACAATGGATTAAACCACTCGTAAAGCGAATAATACATTCCTGCCCGAACAGAAGTTTTACGAACCGCTTTAAAAAGATCGCCCAGCAAATCACGCTTAGGCCCTACATCAACAGCATTCCATTTAAAGCCCCAGGTTTTATTGGCTTCTTTGCTGGGCCATAAAGTAAAACCATCATGATGCTTGGAAGTAAGCACAATATATTTTGCACCCGATTGTTCAATAAGCTTTGCCCAATCATCGGGGTTAAATAATTCTGCTTTAAAATCATTGGCCAGGTCGTAATAAGTACGGTCACCAAATTTTGCTTTATGAAATTTTTGTCTTGCCGTATCAGTTGTTTGCAAACCCTGCTGGTACCACTCCGCATAATTCCCTTTTGAACTCCAGCCGGGCACTGCATACACACCCCAGTGTATAAAGATGCCGAACTTGGCATCGGTAAACCAGGTTGGCACAGGACGCTGATCAAGCGATTGCCAGTCGGGCTGATAATTTTGTGCAAAAGGTTTGAGTGGAATTAGAGATGCAAGCAATAATATAAATAGACGCATTGTACCCTTTTTAAAATTAAATATACGACTGATGTATGATTAAAAACAGTGGTAAACAGCATTTACTTAAAACAAAAGCCCCCCGATAAATCGGAGGGCTTAAATTTTAAAATTCAAATATTGTACTATTTCGAAATAACAATCCTGGCCATTTGAACACTGCTGCCATTTTGTAGTTTAACATAATAAAAACCTGATGGCAATCTGCTTACATCAAGCATTTTAATATTCTCTCCGGCTGTTACAGCCATTGATCTTCTTAAAACAACACTACCCTGCTGATTGGTAATAATTACATCAGCCATCCCTGCTGATTCAGCTTTAAACAGCATGTTTGTTGTATATGAAACAGGATTGGGCGAAATGGAAAGTTTATCAGAAGAGAACATTTCTACCTTTTCAAAACCGGTATTGCGACTGGCAGTACCTAACTGAACTTTTAAAGTATAACAGTTCGTTGCATTGTTTGCGCTACCCTGTGGATATACCCTTGCATAATAAGTGCCGGCTGTTACTGTCCTGGTAATTGTTTCATTGGTAGTACCGCTGTTATTTGATGTTTGCAAAGTACTTCCGGCACTGTTAAGCAATCTTAATTGATAATTAGCAGGCAATGTGGTTAATGTCATTGTAATTGTTCCTCCGGTTGTAATTACAAAGCGGTAATAATCATTATCACCTGATGGGCTAAGCAAACCTTTAATATCAGTATTGAAAGGTATCAATGCAGCGCCTGATGTTGATCCGTTGGTACTTACATCATAAATACCCGGGCAGGTAACAGGCGGTGCAGTCGTTGTGAACTGAGCCTGCACATAGCTTCCTGTTCCAGCGGGGCAGGTAGCCCTAACCCTCCAATCGTATAATGTACCGGCAGTTAATGCAGATAAATTTACTGATGTGGCAGTTGTGGCTGTGGCCGCATTTGTCCATGTTGATGCTGCATTAGTTTTATAATCTACATCATAACTGGTTGCTCCACTAACAGCAGTCCAGCTAATGGTAGCACCGGTTTGTGTAATTGCTGAAGCTGTTAAGGCTGTAGCATTTCCGCAAAGTGCAGGTGCACCAATGGTAAAGTTTACATTGGAAATATCAAAGAAAATATTGCCAACCGCTTCTACTTTTATTCTTGCTGTTGTTGATGCTCCTGCGGGAATCACCAATGACTCTGTTCCATCATTTGCAGTACTCGCAGCTAATACAGTTGGGAAAGTTTGTCCGCCATCTGTACTTAAAGAAATTTTTACGTTGGCACAGCTAACCGGTGCAGCAGTCGTATTATTTACGCTCCAGGTAATTGTTTGTGCCGAACCGCCAGCCCATGTTACAGCAGTGTTTGGTGAAGTAACTGCAAAGGGGCCAGATGTATTACTTACAGTTACAATTGCATCTGCAAAAGCAGTTTGGCCAACAGCAACCGGTGCGGTTGAACTGAATGCGTGATTGTCTCTTACTGTTAACCTGAAGTTTAATGTTCTTGAAACTGAACTCAGTGCTTCAATGTTTGCACCTGCATCGCCGCCAGGCAAAGGTGGTGTTACATTTAAGCCGGAAAGTATGGTAGATAATTTTGGAAATAATCTGGTGCCGGATGCAGTAGCTGGAAATGATAACCAGTTAGGGCCCGTGGCTTTTGTTGGGGAGGCAACACTGCTTGCACCCGTTGTGGTTGAATTATCATTTTGTTCCCAGCAATAAGTAATTGCATCGCCGTTTGCATCACTGGCTGAGCCTGTTAATGCAAAAGGTGTACTGATGGGAATAGTATAATTGCTGAGTGCTGCAATTACAGGTGCCACATTATTGGCTGTTATGTTGGTAGATACCGGACATGTTTTTGTAGCCAGGTTTGCCTGTATCTGTGCGATGGTTGCCTGGTGATAAATATCAATTGAATGCGGTGCAACATCCTGTGCAGTAATACCTGCATAACCCATGATGGTGATACCGGAACCTACCTCTTTATTTACACCGGTACCTTCGCTAGACATAGAGAAAGTGTGGTTTCCCCCTAACTGATGCCCAACTTCATGCACCACATAATCAATATCAAAATTATCTCCCTGCGGGATTCCATCTGCAGGTGAAGTGATACCGCTTCCTTTTGAACCATTTACACAAACGCAACCAATACAACCTGCGTTTCCGCCACCGCCCGATGCGCCAAACATATGGCCAATATCATAATTGGCTTCTCCGATATTTGCAGTTAAAGTAGATTGCAATTGTGCGTTCCACTGGCTTAATGTTGTTGAATACGGATCGGTTGACGGGCTATAATAAATAACTGCTGTTGTGTTCGCAATAAGATTTAAATGCAACGCAAGGTCTTTTTCATACACACCATTACAACGGGTTAGTGTATTATTAAAAGCTGCTAAAACCAACCCTACCTGGGCTGCGCTTGTTGCACCAAAGTAATTGGAATACTCTCCGTTGCATGATTGAGCCAGGCGCATGGTTTTTAATGTGCCGGTTGAACTGCCCGTTGCACTGCTGGTATTATCGCCTTTTAAATTTAAACCACTCATTGTGTTTTTATCATCCGTGCTGCATGTCCATGCCAGTTTTCCTTTTTCTCTTTGCGATTTGAAAACGGCATAAACAGTATGGTCATTTGAATACGGCTCTATAAACTCGTTTTCTTTATCAGTTCTGAAGACCATAGATTGAATCCCTTGTGGAGAGATACTTAATTTTAAAGTAGCGAATTGATCAGTAATCCCTTTTCCTGAAAATGCCCTGATCTCCGGAAAGCGGGCCTGCAGATCTGGTTCAAAATTTGATGCTTCAAATACTTCAAACTCTTCAAAACCACCATCTGCATTTGGCAAGGAAATAACGGTGGAATGACGGGCAGCATTTTTTCCAACAACAGAAAATAACTGCTGTCTCAGGGAAGCAGTGTTCAGATTAAATAATTTAAACAGTTTCGGAAAAGACAACCGGGCAACAGCTTTATCTGTTGTAATACCCGCCTTGTTTTCGTTGTTTGCAGACCAGAATTTATCTGATTGCGAAAACCCCAAAGTGGTAATCATTGCCAACACGAGTGTTAGAAGTAAACCTTTTTTCATAATGGAAGTATTTAGTTAAAAGATGAATGAGGGTAAATGTATGTTTATTATTATAATCAAAAAATAGTAAATATCCTTATGTTAATATCTTTTTTGATACGCCATACTTAGTATTTTTACCTCCCTTTTATCAATTATCTTTGCAATCACTCTCAAATTTTTAATCAATATTTATATGGAATACAGAATAGAAAAAGACACCATGGGCGAGGTAAAAGTACCTGCCGATGCGTATTACGGTGCACAAACCCAACGCAGTATTGATAACTTTAAAATTGCGCAGGACATCAACAGAATGCCCAAAGAGATCATCAGGGCATTTGCTTATTTAAAACAGGCAGCTGCCATTACCAATAATGAGGCCGGCGTTTTAACAAAGAAAAAAGCCGACCTGATCGGAAAAGTTTGTAAAGAAATTCTGGATGGAAAACTGGATGCTTATTTTCCGCTGGTAGTTTGGCAAACCGGCAGCGGTACCCAAAGCAACATGAATGTAAATGAAGTGGTTGCTTACCGTGGCCATGTGTTGAATGGCGGCAACTTAAGCGATAAAGAAAAATATTTACACCCCAATGATGATGTTAATAAAAGCCAGAGCAGTAATGACACTTTCCCTACTGCCATGCATATTGCCGCGTATAAAATTTTAATGGAAACAACCATACCCGGCATTACCAAACTGCGTAACACACTAGATAAAAAAGCAAAGGCTTTTATGAAAGTGGTAAAGATTGGCCGTACGCATTTTATGGATGCTACGCCATTAACGGTTGGCCAGGAATTCAGCGGATATGTTTCTCAGCTTGATCATGGATTAAGAGCCATTAAAAACACACTGGCACATTTAAGCGAACTGGCATTGGGCGGCACAGCTGTTGGCACCGGAATAAACACGCCTCCCAAATATGATGTGAACGTGGCTAAGCATATTGCCAAACTAACCAAGCTGCCTTTTAAAACTGCCGAAAATAAATTTGAAGCGCTGGCTGCACACGATGCCATTGTAGAAGCACATGGCGCATTAAAAACTGTTGCTGTTAGTTTAATGAAGATCGCCAATGATATCCGCATGCTGTCATCGGGCCCACGCAGTGGCATTGGTGAAATTTTCATTCCGGATAATGAACCAGGTTCATCCATCATGCCGGGCAAAGTTAATCCAACTCAATGCGAAGCATTAACCATGATTGCCGCACAGGTGATGGGTAACGATGTTACCATTGGCATTGGCGGCAGCAACGGCCATTTTGAACTGAATGTGTTTAAGCCGGTTATGATCTATAATTTTTTACACAGTGCCAGGTTGATTGGCGATGGCTGCGTTTCTTTTAATGATAAATGCGCCATTGGTTTAGAGCCGATAAAAGCCAACATCAAAAAGCATCTGGATAATTCACTGATGCTGGTGACTTCATTAAATACAAAAATTGGTTACTACAAATCGGCAGAAATTGCACAAAAAGCACATAAAGAAGGAACCACGTTAAAAGAGATGGCAGTTAAGCTGGGTTATGTAACTGCAAAGGAATTTGACGAATGGGTAATACCGGCCAATATGGTTGGAAAGATCTAAAGTGTGAGGCCACTCAGCAGCAGGTTGAAAAATAAGGCCTGCTAAATAAGATTTCACAGTGGCCAGACACATAAATAAAAAGAGGTTGCCATTTCTGACAACCTCTTTTTATTTATGTTGAATATTTTTATTTGCAATGATAACTAAAACTCAGTTTACCAGCCAAAGCCGGAATACTTGGCTGATCATCTCCGCCCATTTGCACATTTAATATATAGGTATCGTTGCTCATGCGGTAGTTGCTAAAGGTAGAAACAAGAGAATCTCTTACTACATTACCCGGATCATAGTTCCGTACTTTCATGTCCTTAACAGCATTAAAATTTCTGGACCCAAAATTAAAAAACTGGGTAAACTGGGGGTATTTAATTTCGTCGGGAAAAATATAGATAAAGCGCTTAGGAACGGTCAGAGGGTAATAATTAAGATCCGCATCCATGTTCAGATCACCGCTCGGCAGGTTAACAGCAGTCATACGTGTAAGGTTACCGCCGCCGGCATAAGTATAATCTACCCTGTAAAAAGGAGTAGTTGGGCTGCTGGTTAAAAAATAAATTTTAGAAACCAGGTAACCTGTTGCATTGTAAGCATAATACACATCAAACGGTAAAGAAAAAGGATCTGTGGGATCAATCAGTCCATGCATTTTTATCACCTTTTTATTGGCATCTACAATAAAATACTCATCAGCATTTATGTAAACACTGTCATTTCTGTAAACTGGAGGGTCAAGAATGAATTCGATGGTATTGGAAAGGCTGTCAAACTGAGTAAGTTTGGTCACAATATCCAGGTTATTGATATCTGCAGCTATAGAACCCAGGCCTGTACCTGTACCACCGGCAGCTGTACCGGCGGTATCGGTATAAACAATCTTACTGATACGGCAATCTATACCAACAATAAATTCACTGTCGCTTCCGGTATTTTCTGTACTGAATTCTTTTTCGCAGGAAAAAACAGCTATTAATATGACTGCAAATAATAGAGGACGTAATTTATTCATTGATTTTTTTTTGTCTTATCAACCGATAGGTAGTATTGATAAAGTTCTGAATTTTTTTCTAAAGTATTATCTTTTACTGTGTTAATGTCTTTTTAAGAGTAAGAAAAATGGATTTTTGCTGCTTTATCCTGTTCTTAATTTAAGATCGGGATGTAAAAAAGGGGGTATTTTTTGACTACAAAACCGTTACGAAAAAGCCGCAATTGTTTCCACCTCCGCCTGAAACCTGGTAATTAAAAGGCCCTCCTGCAGCTGTTGGTGTGCCAACGCCAAGTAAGGTTACCTGTTGAGGACCGTTAATATTAAAAGTGCCGGATGCAGCAAAGCTAATTCCGTTAACTGTTGGTGTTGTTATATTATAAATACCGGGAGAAGTTACATTTACATAAATGACAGCAGTATTAGAAGCCGTTAAAGCTGTTCCTGCAGTATAAGTTCCATTTATTGCAGCTGCGGTACAATTGCCCGGAGAACCACTTAATGCAAAACCTGCGTTTACAATAACCGTGTTATAGGTAATTGAAAAATTACAGTTTGTAGCTCCATTGGTAACCGGGTAATTAAAAGCGCCGGCGGCCGTTGGAGTTCCTGAGGCAGATAAGAAGATATTCTGTATACCGGGGTTGGTAAATATACCACTGGCGTTAAAAGTTACGCCATTCATTGCTGTGCCTGCAATATTGTAAGTTCCGGGGCCATTAACATTCACGGTCATCTCAGCTTTATTGGTTGCGGTCATTGCCTGCCCCACTATATAGTTACCGGTAATAGCTGATACCGAACAATTACCCGGCGAACCTCCCAATGTATACAGGGCTGTACCAAATCCGCCACCGGCACCAAAAACCGTAATTGTAAAATTACAGGCTGTACCTCCGTAAGTAATAGTAAATGTATTTGTACCTGTGGCAGTGGGTTTGCCACTGGCATACAAACGAATTGTATTTATACCTACGCTTAATGTACCGGTCTTTTTAAATGAATAGCCATTAATTGAATCAGATTTTATAGTGAAACTTCCACCAACCGTAACATCCACCTGCACATCCACATAATTATCAGCAGTTAAAACACTGTCAACCTTAAATATGCCATTAACAACAACGGGGGTACAATCTCCTGTTATGGCACTTAGCAATTTACCCGTGGATTCACCAGCCGGGTCGTCATTTTTTTTACAGGCAGATAAAAAAATGGTGAGCGCAAAAAAAGCTGATATGACATTATTTAATTTCATGAACCTGTAAAATTTTGTGCTTTAAAGATATACATTTTACGAAACCTGCGACTCATCATTAACCAATGCATTGGTTTCTACCGTAGGATGGGTTTCCTGCTGGTTTCGCTGCTTAAAGAACCGCTTTTGAAAAACCAGGATACTCAACACACCGGTAGTTATAGATGCATCGGCAATATTGAATATGGGCCGGAAAAATTCAAAGTTATCGCCGCCAAAAACAGGCACCCAGCTTGGGTAATGGCCCTTTATTACCGGGAAGTATAACATATCTACTACATTACCGTGTAAAAAAGATGCATATCCTTTTGACGAGAATTGAGCAATACCGCTATATCCAATATATTCTTTTATAGCCGGATCAACTGTCATCCCTTTATCAAATATCAGCCCGTAAAAAGAAGAATCTATCAGGTTGCCCAATGCGCCTGCATAAACCAGCGAAGCACAAAAAATAAATCCGGTATGTTGTTTTTCCCTGATGATCTTTCGTAAATACCAGGTGCCAAATACCACGGCACCCATTCTGAAAATGGTAAGTGCCATTTTTCCCCAATTACCGCCAAATTTCCAACCGTAGGCCATGCCGGGATTTTCAACAAAATAAAGTTGAAAACCACTGCCAATTACGTTATGATGATCGTTAAGCTGATAATGCGTTTTAATCCAGAGCTTTAATGCCTGGTCGGCAATTATTATCAATAAGATGATGAATGTTACGGTTCTTGCTTTCATAATAAGTGGCAAAGATAAGAGAGTTTGGGGTTTCGAGTTATGGTTATGTGTTTTGGGGTTCTTTAGTTTTACAGACACTAGTTTTTGATTGCTGATTGCCGACTCACGACTCAGTACTGACGACTCACGACTAAACATCATTCCTCAAAATAAACCCGTTTAACCCTTTGGGAAATACCTGTTAAAATCTCATAGGGAATACTTTGGGCCGAAGCTGCCAGTTCGCTTACCGGCAATGCTGCACCAAATACAATTACTTCATCGCCTTCCTGTGCATCAATACGGGTTATGTCCAGCATGGTCATATCCATGCAAACATTACCGATAACAGGAGCCAGCTTACCATTCACAAGCATTGTTCCAACGCCATTACTTAACAAACGTGGGTAGCCATCGGCATAACCAATTCTTACGGTGGCAATTACCGAATCTTTAGCGGCTACTCCTTTTCGGTTGTAGCCAATACTTTCGCCGGCTTTTATATTTTTTATTTGAGAGATGGTAGTTTTTAAAGTGGTTACATTTTTCAATTGCTGCTGAATAGCGGGTCCGGCATCTACACCGTACAAACCTATTCCCAGCCGTATCATATCATACTGCATATTTTTATGCCGGTGTATGGCAGATGTATTGGCAAGATGCCTGAGGAATTTGTAACCTGTAATTTTTTGAATCTGCTCACAGCCTTCCAGGAATGCTTTGGCCTGTGCATTTGTAAATGCATCGTGCAAGGCCGAATCACTTGCTGCCAGGTGAGAAAAAACCGATTGTATTTTAAAAGCGGAAGTTGTTTGTAACCTGTTGCATAATGCTGAAATATCTTTTTGTTCAAAACCAAGGCGGCGCATGCCGGTGTCTAATTTTATATGTACCGGAAAATTTTGTATGCCGTTGCGCATTAAATAATCTTCAAAAGTTGATAAGATGCCAAACGAAAAAAGCTCCGGCTCCAGGTTATGCTGTACCAATACATCGTAAGTAACTTCTTCTGCATTCATTACCATGATGGGTAAAGTAATACCGGCTTTGCGTAGTTCAACTCCTTCATCTGCATAGGCAACAGCCAGGTAATCTACTTTGTGAAACTGAAGCAGGTTGGCAATTTCAAATCCGCCGCTGCCATAACTAAAAGCCTTTACCATGGCCATTAATTTAACGCCGGGGCTCAGCAGCTGCTGATACGTGTTTAAATTATGAGTAATGGCATTCAGGTTAATTTCCAGAACGGTTTGATGCACTTTTTCTTCCAGTAAATGGCTTATCTGTTCAAACTCAAAAAGCCTGGCACCTTTTAACAAAATACTTTCATTATAAAAATGCATGGCCGGAAATTTCTGCAAAAACTCAGCAGTTGAATTAAAAAATGCTGTTTCCGGTATGCCGCTAAATGCATCACTGTACTTTATAATTTCTGTTCCTACACCAATAAGGCGGTTGATTTTTTTCTGTTGCAGGATGTCTGCCACTTGCTGGTACAACGCTGCATTTGTTTTACCAGTTTGCAGAATATCGCTGATGATGACCGTGCGTTTGGGATGCTGTTGTTGCTGTTGCAAAAAATCCAGGGCAATGGATAAAGAAGTAATATCGGCACTGTAACTGTCGTTAATTACCGAGCAGTTGTTGATTCCTTGCTTTAATTCAAGCCGCATTTCTACCGGCTTTAACTGCAACATGCGTTCCTGTATCAATTCATTATCAATATTCAAAAGCAACAATACACACCAACAGGTTATAGCATTTTTTACTGCAGCGTCATTTGTAAACGGTATAGAGATGCTTAATTTTTTTTCTTTAAATACGCCTTTAATAACAGTATTAAATGGCTGTATCTGTATACTGCTGATGCAAAGCGTTGCAGCTGCATCTTCGCCCCAGGTAAATAAAACAGTATTATTTTTTTGCTGAAGTAGCAGCATAGCTTCATCAACCGGCACTTCATCTTTACAATAAATAACGGTACCGCTGTTTGTAAAGAGTTTTACTTTTTCATTTATTTTATCAGCAATATTTTCAAACCCTTCGCTGTGTGCCTCACCAATATTGGTAAATATGCCAATGCCCGGCATTATAACTTTTTCAAGCTTTTCCATTTCGCCGGGCATAGAAATACCGGCCTCAAAAATACCAAGCGTGTGCTGTGCATTCATCTGCCAAACACTTAAGGGTACGCCAATTTGAGAATTGTAGCTTTTAGGGCTGCGTACAATATTAAAATCGTGCTGCAGCAACTGGTACAACCATTCTTTTACAATGGTTTTGCCATTGCTTCCGGTTATACCCATTACCGGAAAATGAAATTGACTGCGGTGCTGTGCCGTTAATTGCTGCAATGCCTGGAATACGTCTTTTACAGCTATAATATTCGCAGCTTCAAAGTCCTGCGGTAAGAAAGCAAAAGAATCATCTACAATAAAATTTCGTACACCTTTACTATACAGGTCTTGTACAAAAGCACTGCCCTGCCTGCGTGGACCAGGCAATGAAAAAAATAAGGTAGAAGCAGGAAATAATAATTTGCGGCTGTCAATCAGCAGGTGTTCTATTACGGCAGCAGAATTGTTGCCTGATAAAAATTTACCGTCAGTTATTTTTCTTATGTCTGCAATGGTGTACATCAATGATTTATTATCGGGCAACCCTTTTATTTACTATTACCGTATTGTACCGGCTAATGTGCCTGGTCATCATCCAATTGCTTCTGTTTTTCGCTTTCATTTGCCCTATCAATGAAAATAGAATATATTACTGAGGTGGCCAGGCAAACCAATATAAAGGCCAGCGAAATAAATACCTGGGTGGTTTTATCTACCCACTGGTTTATCCAGAATTCCGCCAGCATTTTTACGCCTATAAATATTAAGACGATGGCAATACCCTGTGGCAGGTAATCAAATTTATTTACGGCATTACGCAACAGAAAAAATAAAGAACGCAGTCCCAGTACAGCAAAAATATTTGAAGTATAAATTACCAGCCTTGCCGTGGGTTGATAGCTATGTGTCTTGGTATCAACAATACCCATTACGGCAGGTATGGAATCCAATGCAAACACCAGGTCAATAGCAGCCAGCATAATTACTACTACAAATAAAGTGGTATATTTTTTCTTACCGTTTTCAATTACTGAAAACTTACCATCGCCATCATGTGGTGCAAGGGGTAAAAATTTTTTTAAAAAAACATAGACTTTGCTTTTTTGCGGATCAAAGTCTTTCTCTTCCTCTACCGATACAAACATTTTGTAACCGGTATACACCAGGAAAACACCAAACACGTATAATAACCAATGAAATTTTTCTACCAGCACCACACCTACCGTAATAAATACAATCCTGAACACGATCGCCATCAATATCCCTATCAGCAATACCCGGCCGTAGTTTTTTTCCTTTACACTAAAAGCTGAAAAAATAAGTATGAATACAAAAATATTATCTATGCTCAGGCTCCACTCCATCAGGTAGGCGCTCAGGTATTCAAGCGCAGGTTTTTGCCCCTGCTCTATCCATAAAAAAACACAAAATGCAAGCGCAAGGCCCACCCAAAAAAAGTTTGGTACAAAGCCTGTTTTATGGAAACCTTCTGATTTTTTTTACTCATCAACCCCAGGTCCACAATAAGTGACACTAAAATTATAATTCCAAAAACCAGGTATATCAATTGTGTTTTGTTCATGTTATGCAAGGGTGTATTTTCTTCGTCTTATAAATTGATAGAGTAGTGCGAATAAGACTATTATTGCCACAGGTACCAGTATATTAATTAGTTTCCAGAAGTTCATTTCTGCTTCTACTTTTTTCTTATCCAGCAGGCGCAGGGTATAATCTTTTGCTTTTGCCTCGGAGAGGTTGGAACTGTTGATGAGATAATCAAGGCAGTTTTGTAAAAAATCTTTATTGGCAAATGCAAATTCCCGTTGCGATCCAAAAGTGAATGGGTTCATACCCATGGGTAATGGCTCATTTTTTTGTACAGAATTTAAGGGGATATCTCCATCTGCTACAATAATGATTTTGTTATCATACAGGTTTTGCGGAATAAATATTGATCCGTATTTTTTCAGGCTATCATTCATTGCCTGCGACAGCCGGTTTGAAAAAAGTGATTGAAATTTTCCTTCCAGCAAAACTGCTACCGGAATATTTGCTTTATTAAATTTTTCATCCCTGGGGGCATTAACGTTTTCAGAGCCACTTATTAAAGCAGGCGTTGCAATTATTCTGGAATTTGGGGATGAACTCAACAAAACGGTTTTTTAATTCCTTCTGCTTCCACTGTATCAATTGAGTTTACGAATTTGCCTGAAACAAAGCCAATGTTTTTATTTACTGGATGATTAGATGCAGATGCAAAAACAGGGAAATAGTTCCAGGTTAAAAAATCAAATTGTCCATTACCATTTACATCAAAAGGCAATTTGTCACTTTGCAGATCCATTACCAAATCTGAATTAACTCTTGCCCCATACTTAAATAACAGATCATTTAATTCAAGGCCTCTATCGTATGCAATAACTTCATTTTTTATTCGAAGGCTATCCATTTCTGCATTGAGCTTATCCATAAACAACAATAACTTTCCCCCACGCATTATAAACTGATCTATCTTAAGCTTTTCCTGATCGCTGAATGGTTTAGTTGGTTTTACAATCATCAACATTTTGAAAGTATCCGGTATAACAGCCTGTGTATTTAAATTAAATGTAAAAAGGTTATAATCAGGACGCAGCAAATTTTCAACTAAATCATAAGTAATGTAGCTGCCAACAGGGGGTTCGCCATTACCAATAGAATATGCAAGCATAGGTTTTTCCTCATTGGTTATTTTATATATTCCATTTGCTAATTCATATTCCAATAAAGCTTCTGCACTATTAATTTCTTTTTGGCCAATATTTGGTATCCCATTATATAACCTGACAGGAAGCACTCTATCCTTGTATCTTATTAAAGCAACAGGATAAACCAACTGTTGTTTTTCACCTTCCTTCAGTTGAGATTTCAAATTAAACGGATATAAACCTATTGCAGAAAGTGTATCTCCCCATTTTACAGACGCTTCTGGCATCTCTTCATCGGGGCTAATAAAATTGTATCCTAATTTATTTCCCGCAACCTCTTTAAATTCCTGTAAAATTTCGGCTGTGCTATTTGCCAATTTTTTAAAGCCGCTGGGGAAGTCTCCTTTTAAAAAAACATCAACCTGTACCACATCATCCAGCTTTTGCAATACTTTTTTTGTGGGTGATGAAAGGGTGAATCTTTTTTCGTTGGTAAAATCTAAACGGGTATGATACATGGAGGCCAGCCAGTTGATAGCAACCAGCGCAGCGATGGTAATTACAAACCAACCTTTATGCTTCCATATTTTATTAAGTAGGCCCATTTACTTTTTATGCAGGTTTTTTACCGTGGTTAATAAGAAAATAAAAATGATACTGATAAAATAAACCAGGTCCCTGGTATCAAGTACTCCCCGGCTGATGCTGCGGTAATGAAAATCAATACCCAGCATTTCGATATAATAATCTGCACCATTTTCAAAAAAAGGCAGTTTACTCAGTGCATTAAATCCAAAATATAAAATAAGGCAGCTGAAAGCGCTGATCAAAAAAGCCACAACTGCATTACTGGTAAAACCGCTGCAACACAGGCCAATGGCGGCAAACACAGCCACCAGAAAAAACAGGCCGATATAACTTCCCAGTATTCCGCCACCATCAATACCACCCTGTGCACTTAAAGCTTTAATGGTAATGATATAAATTATTGTTGGCAGAATGGCCAGCAATAATACGATGAGGATAGAAAAATATTTACCCCAAACAATTTGCCAGGAAGAAAGCGGTTTTGTTTTCAGTATCTCAAATGTGCCGGCTCTAAACTCTTCGGAAAGTGAGCGCATGGTTATGGCCGGAACCAGGAACATTAAAACCCAGGGTGCCAGTTCAAAAAATTTATCCAGTGATGCATAACCAAATTCAAAAATGCTGCTGTCGTTTAAAACAAACAGGAATACCCCGTTTATTAATAAAAACAGTATTATGGCAATGTAGCCGGTAAGGCTGCTGAAAAACTGGTTGAGTTCTTTTTTACAAATGCTCCACATGAATTTTTAGAATTGCTGCAATTTACTATATAACAGGCTAATATAAACCATTTGCCCTGTGCTTAAAATGAGGCCATGCAGCTTTTTGTTGTATGGCATTGTCATATCATTGTAAACAGGGATTTGCCTGTTTTCATCGTCAATACTCAAAATCGTCTATTTCCTTACTTCAATATGCCTTAGGGCAAAATTTGTTGTTTACCAATACCAAGTGCATCCCCTGCCTGCAAAGGCGGGGTTTTTTATTTTTTTATGGAATTTTTATGAGTTTGAATCTAACACAAAAATATAATCATGAAAAAATTACTGCTGCTGCTATTGGTATGTTGTCTTTCAACTTCCATAATGGCCCAAAAAAACAAGGCAGGTAAAAGTGCTCCGCCACCACCACCACCGCCGCCTACAGATTTAATGGCACCACCACCACCACCTCCTCCTCCACCACCTCCGCCGCCGCCGCCTGCACCAGAAAAACCTGGTGAAGTAGAATTTACACCCCCGGTTATTGTAAACGACCAGGGATACGATATTTCGGTTCATTACAATAACGGAACCAATACAGTGTATGCAAAAAAGAATGGGGTGACTGAAAAAATTTCAATGGCAAAGTGGAATGCCGATCAATCTTACTATGAAAAAAAGTATGGCAAATTGCCACCACCACCACCACCACCACCACCACCGCCGGCAGCACCCAAAGCACCTACTGCGCCGCCAATGCCACCTGCACCTCCTGAAAATTAATTTATAAAAAATGCCTCCTGAAAACCAGGAGGCATTTACATATTTTTACACTGTTGTTTTAAACTGCAAAACTTTCGCCACAGCCACAACTGCGGCTGGCATTGGGATTGTTGAAATAAAACCCTTTGCCATTCAACCCGTCACTGAATTCTAACTCCGTATTAACCAGGTATAAAAAGCTCTTCAGGTCGCAAACGATCTTTATTCCTTTATCTTCAAAAACCTGGTCCATTGGTTTTACTTCGTTATCAAAATCCATTTTATAGCTTAAGCCGCTGCATCCACCGCCAACTACACCCACTCTTAAAAAATGAGAATCGTCACCGGCCACACCGGCTTCCTCCATCAGTTTAATAACTTTGGCTTTTGCCTTATCGCTTATAAAAATGCTGTTTTCTGTTGCTACCATTGTTTTAGCTTTTAGACTTTAGCCTTTAGCTTTTAGCTTAGCACTCAGGCTAGTGGCTAATAGCTTGCAGCTAACAGCTCAAATTAATGTACTACACTCTCTTCAAACTTAATTTCTTCCAAACCGTTTTTAACACGGTAATCGTTAATGGCCGATTTGATCGCATCTTCCGCCAACACACTGCAATGTATTTTTACAGGAGGAAGGTTTAATTCTTCCACGATGTCCATATTGTCGATCTTCAACGCCTCGTCAACACTTTTTCCTTTCAGCCACTCAGTAGCCAAAGAAGAAGAAGCAATAGCAGAGCCGCATCCAAAAGTTTTAAATTTAGCATCGGTTATCATACCTGCATCATCAACCTGAATTTGCAGCCGCATTACGTCGCCACACTCGGGTGCGCCAACCAGGCCGGTTCCTACATTTTTTGCACTTTTATCCAGCGTACCCACATTCTTTGGGTTCTGGTAGTGGTCAATTACTTTTTCTGAATATGCCATGATAATTATTTTAGATTTTTGATTGTAGATTTTAGATTTATCTATGCTGACTGTAAATCTGCAATCGCAAATCTACAATCCGAAATTTTAATGCGCTGCCCACTCAATCGTACTCAAATCAATTCCTTCTTTATACATTTCCCAAAGCGGGCTCATTTCCCTTAACTTCAAAACTGTTTCGCTGATTGCTTTGATGGTGTATTCAATCTGCTCATCGGTTGTAAATCTTCCCAATCCAAAACGAAGCGAAGAATGTGCCAGATCGTCTCCAAGCCCCAATGCTTTTAACACATAGCTTGGTTCTAATGAGGCAGATGTACAGGCCGATCCGCTGCTCAGTGCAATATTTTTATTAAAGCCCATCAGCAAACCTTCGCCCTCTACATGTTTAAAAGAAATATTGGCAACATGTGGCAAACGGTGCTCACGGCTGCCGTTTACATAAGCTTCTTCCAGTTTTAGTAATTCTGTTTCCAGGTGATCCCTCATCTTACTGATGCGTTTGGTATCTTCTTCCATATCCAGCATACAAATTTCGCATGCCTTACCAAAGCCTACAATACCCGGTACATTCAATGTTCCGCTACGCATACCACGTTCGTGGCCACCGCCATCCATTTGTGCCGTAACTTTTACCCTTGGGTTTTTACGACGTACATATAAGGCACCAACACCTTTAGGACCGTACATTTTATGTGCAGTAAAAGCCATCAGATCAATACCGTCTTTATTCACATCAACCGGTATTTTACCTACGGCCTGAGTACCATCAGTAAACAATAAAACACCGTGTTTACGAGCAATGGCACTTATTTCTTTTATTGGCATCACTACACCAATTTCGTTATTGGCATACATGATGGCAATTAAAATAGTGGTTGGTTTGATGGCTGCTTCCAGTTCTTTCAAATCGATCAACCCATCAGGCTGCACCTGCAGGTAAGTTACTTCTCCGCCCGATTTTTCTATATGCTTGCAGGTATCTAAAACTGCTTTATGTTCGGTTGTAGCTGTGATGATATGATTGCCTTTGCTGGCATACATCTCATAAATACCCTTAATACCCAGGTTATCGCCTTCGGTAGCGCCTGAAGTGAAAATGATTTCTTTTGGATCGGCCCCAATCAATTTGGCCACCTGCTCACGTGCATAATCAACAGCCTCTTCAGCCTCCCAGCCAAACGGATGGTTGCGGCTTGCGGCATTTCCATAATGCTCTAAAAAAAAGGGGGTCATGGCTTCCAAAACCCTGGGATCCATGGGTGTAGTAGCATTATTATCTAAATAAATCGGCAATTTCAACATAAAATCAATGTGTTTAGTTTCTGTTCTTATAACGCAAATTTACTGCAAAAGGTTCTATTTTACAGCCTGCAATATTGGCTTTTAGCTGAATTTACCGATTTCGTAAAATTTCTTGTCAAAGCGTATGTAATAATCCGAATTTTAACATCATTACCACAAATTCGTTGGGGTAATGACCAACGAACTGCGCCAAAACAACAGGATTTTTACCTAAAAACGCCAAAATGAAAAAAATTACCAACCATTGTATAACCCTATGCATGTTTTTTTGCATGCTCCTATGTGAATCATCTGCTTTTGCAGGAAATACAAAACTTCATATTACCACCGATAAAGAAAAATATAATGCCGCTGAAATAATTCAGTTCCAGGTCTTCCTGTTAAACCCTTCTGCAAAGATCAATAACACGCTTTTTGTTGAACTGATGGATTGTAATGGAAACAGGCTGACAAAGCAAATGCTGCCTTTCAGTTTCAATGTATCAAGCGGCCATATTGAACTTCCTGAAACCGGAAAGGCGGAATTTTATTTATTGTATTGCTATGTGAACAATACTGATAGTATGGAATGCAGTTCGGTAAAAAAAGTATTTATAAAAAATAACAATGGAGCGCAACAAAAGAAAGCATCCAATAAGATCAATGTGTCACATTTTTTTGAAGGTGGAACATTTGTAGCAGAATCGCCCAATAATATTTTAATACAATGCACAGATGAAAACTTAAATCCCGTGATAACCAAAGGGAAGATCACCAATGGCAAAGGCAATATTTATGCTGTTTTTGAAACAAATAACCTGGGATATGCCAAAGTATTATTAAACCCCGAGGACAAAGTGAGGTACTATATTGAAGTAAAAGATAAAAACAGTAATGAGGGCCTTAAGGTTGTTCCAATAGCAGCAGCCTCGGGTATTACACTCAATACTACAATAACTCAAAGCAGCATTATTTATAACCTTATATCGTATTCCGGCATAAGTGATCAGCTACCCGATTACCGCATAGAAGCAGTATGTAGCGATACAGTAGTTTATGATGCAGCCATCAGCTTTCAAAATGGTTTAAGCGCAGTAAAAGAAGAACTTAAAAGAGAAACGCTTCCACAAGGGTTTATCACTTTCCGGCTTATCGACAAATCGAATAAGATCCATGCCCAAAGGGTCATTTATAATTCCGGTCCACCTGCCGGAAATAATTTCATTACTGTTATTGATACAGTTAATAATAGAGAGGCGAAAGTGGCTTTACCTGATATGATCAGTGGCAAAGGCTATATACAAATAAAAAACCCCGATTCAGCTTCTGTAATAAAAAATGACCTGGATTTTTTAGAAGTATCAGACCAGCTATCTGTAAATGATCAATTGATTGCAACTACAGATGAGCCTAATGGCTTTAATGCAGTGAATAAGGAAACAAACCGGTATCTTTCTTTAACTGGTATTTTACAGAACAGCGAAAAAAAACCGTTGAAAAATAAGAATGTAAATGTTATTCTGCTGCATAAAAATTTAAAAAAACAATACCTGGTTACAAAAACAGACCGTGAAGGAAGATTACAGATTGATAACCTCATTTTTTTTGATACCGTAACTGTTTATTACCAGCTGGCGGATAAATCAGAAGAGAAAAATGATGTTTTCCTGGATTTACATGCAGTTCCTTCAAAAGAAAATTCAAACAAAACCCTGCCTGATTTGAATTTGATGTGTGGGACTGAAAGCACAGATAGCAGCATTAGCATTTTAAATCCTGATGAAAAGACACTCAACCAGGTTACCATAACAACAGCCAGGGATAAAACAAATTCGGAAATGTATGCCGATAAATATGTTTCGGGGCAGTTTAAAAGATCGTATGCATTAAGAAATGAAATTGATTTTATTAAAAATCCTGAAGCGATTGACAACAGGTCCTTATGGAATTACCTGCAAAGCAGCATAGCCGGCATTCGTGTTGTAATTGGTGCGCAAGGGAACCCGGAGGTATATGGTACATTTGGTTGCACCGTAGGCGTTTACTTAAATGATATGGAACTGACAGGCGGCGGAAGTTTAAGTTTTTTAAACAATCTCCAGATTAAGGACGTTGCCCAGGTAAAATATTACAGCATGAGTTTTAAGCCCAAGATAATTGGAGGCCAGGTATTAACAGATATTCGGGCTTGTGATGGTGGTGATCTTTTTATTTACACCAAACGTGATTTTAACCCTTCGGAAGAAAAAACAAAAGGCCTGCCCAAAACAACTGTTGCAGGTTATACTTTAGAAAAAAAGGATTACGCTTTATCATCAGATAGTCCCGGATATTTATTCTGGATGCCGGAATGGAATGCTGAAAGCGGTCAACGCATTTATGTAAATGTTCCATTAGCTGATTCTAAAAAAGATGTTGAAATCATCATTGAAGGCATTAATAATTTTTCGGCTCCTTATCGTTTTAAACAAAAACTTGTATTTAAGTAACCTGTAAAAACTATTTTTACATAAAACAGGTTAGCTATGTTAAAAGTTGAGCATATCGGCATTGCGGTTAAAAACATGCAGGATGCTGTTTTACTGTATGAAAAATTATTGAATACTAATTGCTACAAAACAGAACTGGTAGAAACAGAAAAAGTAAACACCGCTTTTTTTCAGCAAGGTGAAACCAAGATCGAACTGCTGGAAAGTACCGACCCCAATGGCGTTATTGCAAAATTTATTGAACGTAAAGGCGAAGGCCTGCACCATATTGCGTTTGATGTTGCCGATATCAGGACCGAAATGAAACGCCTGCAGGACGAAGGTTTCGTTTTGCTGAATGAAGAGCCCAAGCCCGGGGCAGATAATAAACTGGTTTGTTTTCTTCACCCAAAAGGAACGAGCGGTGTATTGGTAGAATTATGCCAATCCATTTAAACAATTTGTCCTCGTCAGAGACCAGGACAAATTAATCTTGAGTCTACGACTCAATTTAAAAACGGATTATACTTTTTCTCTTCACCAATGGTAGTTTCCGGCCCATGGCCGCTGTATACAACCGTTTCATCGGGCAACACAAATAATTTTTCTCTTATGTTTTTTAATAAGGTTTCATGATTGCCTCCAGGCAGATCGGTACGGCCAATGCTGCGGTTAAAGAGTACATCGCCGCTGATGATGAAATTTTGTTTGGCACAATAAAAGCAAATATGGCCCGGCGAATGGCCCGGGGCCTCAATCACTGTAAGTTCATCTTCTCCAAGTTTAACCACATCTCCTTCTTTTAAATAAATATAATCCCCTGCATAATTATCAAAAGGCATATTATACATCAGGCCCGAAGTGGGTGCATAATCCAGCAGTTTTTTCTCTTTTTCATGTAGTTGAAGGGTAAGTGCCCAGGTTTCGGCAACGAACTTGTTACCAAAAACATGATCCAGGTGGCAGTGGGTATTAAGCAGCATACGGGGCAATAAATTGCTCTGTGTAATAAAGCCCTTTAATTCATCCTTTTCTTCAGAAAAGTAGCATCCAGGGTCTATTATTAAGCAATCATTAAACTCATTATAGAGCAAATACGTATTTTCCTGTATGGGACTGAAAACAAAGGATTTAAGTTTTAACATTATGGCTTTTAAATTGTTTTTTAATGATTAATCCGAATCAAGTAATTTTAATACTCAATATTAATTTTAATATATGGCAAAGTTCAGCAGAATATCTCTAATTTCCTTTTTCCTTTTAGCCACTTCCTATTTTGCTGTTGCGCAGGTAAATGCTGTGGAATTTGGTAAGAACAGGGTTCAATACAAAAAATTACAAGTGGAGTTACTATCAAACCAAAAACTTCAATATCTACTACCACCAAAATGGAGAGGAACTTGCCAAATTTATAGCCCAGAGTGCAGAAAAAGAATTGCCTCAAATGGAATCTGCTGCCGAATACAGCCTGCAGCGACGGGCCAATATTGTTTTGTACAATGATTTTGCCGAAATGCAGCAAAGTAATATTGGTTTGGGTATTGATTGGCAAAACACCAGCGCAGGCACCAAACTGGTAAACAATAAAATGGTTGTTTATTTTGAAGCTGATCACGAAAAACTGCGCCTGCAGGTTAGGCATGGCATTGCCCAGATAATTACCGAAAACCGTTTGTTTGGCGATGATATTGGCGAAGTAGCCGGCAACCAGGCACTGCTTGATTTGCCCAAATGGCTTACCGGTGGATACATCAGCTACCTGGCGCAAAACTGGAGCACTGAACTTGATGACGAAATGAAAAGCGAAATGCTGAGCGGTGATTACAGTAAATTTTCGAAGTTTTCCTTTGCCAAACCAGAGCTTGCCGGCCATGCTTTCTGGTATTATATAGAAGAGAAATACAAAAAAGAAAATGTAACCTACCTGCTTTACCTGGCCACAGTTTATAAAAATCTTAATAAAGCCTGTTTGCAGGTTTGCAAAAAGAAATTTAAAGAAGTGCTGGCGGAATTTATGGAATACCAGGACGATAAGTATTACAAAGACATAGCCAAAAGAAAACCGTATCCCAAAGGAAGTTATGTAGATGGTTTTACCATCAATAACCGCCTGGATTATTTCAGGTTTAATGTAAACCCAACCAAGCGCAACAATTCTTATGTGGTTACTCAATTTAAAAAAGGAATAGTACGGGTCATTTATAATGATGAGTATGAAAACAAGACCTTGCTGAAATATGGCATCCGCAGTTATAAAAACGAAATGAATCCCAATTACCCGATGATGGCATGGGATCCCAAAGGAACCCGGATAGCTGTTTTATATACCACTGAAGGAAAATTAAAACTGTTTGTTTACGATATTATTAACCGTCAAAAACAGATCAAAATAGATTTAACCAAAGAATTTGACCAGGTGCAGGATATGAAGTACATGCTGAATAGCAATACCCTTTTATTAACTGCAGTAAAGAACGGCCACACTGATATTTTTACTTACGATATTCAAAAAGAAAAAGCAAAACAGATAACCAATGATGTGTATGATGACCTGGATGCTTCCTTTGTAGCATTTCCTAATAAAACCGGTATCATCTTCAGCAGCAACCGCCCATCGCCTGCAGCAAAAAGCAGTGATGCAGTTTTACCCAGCGATAGCAAATACAATATCTTTTTAATTACCGATTTTGGCGATAAGCCCGAGCTTAACCAAATTACCCAGCTGTCTAAATTAAAGTATGGTAATGCCCGCTCTCCTATGCAGTACAACGAAAGCCATTTTACTTTTGTGAGCGATGAGAATGGTGTTGGCAACCGTTATGCCGGTTTCTTTACAACAAAAAAAGCGGGGCTTGATACGCTGGTTTTAATTGCAGACCAGATCTTACGCAACCCCTCAGTAAAAGAAGTTGACAGCACTTTAAAGGCATACAGAAAAACTGATGTTGACTCTGTGGCTGTGGTTTCCATTACAGAAGATTCGGCCTATACTTTCCCGTTAACCAATTATCAAAGTACCCTTGCAGAAACACGCATTGCAGGAGACAACAACCAGGTAAGTGAAGTTACCCGACAAAGCGATGATAAAGTGTTGTACAAATTGAAGATCGATGAAATGACTTTACGCCGCAGAAATGTAACTGCCCAGCCAACCGAATACATGAAGAAAGTAATGGGCGAATATAAAGACACCGCTGCTGTAAAAAAAGCTATTTCCGCAGCAAAAAAAGATGAAGATATTTTTCAAACAGAATTTGCCAATGAGAAAAAAGACAGCAGTACTGCAGGCAATGAAATTGACGTTTTAAAACCCAAATACGATGTTTTAAAAACAATAAAAAAATTCAGGTATAAGCCACCAAAGTTTTCTGTTGAATATGGTTCTGCCGGCTTCACCACTGGCGTTCTTGTTAACCGCTACCAACCCTATGGAGGTGGTGCAGGCCCTATCCAGCTAAATTCCGGAACCCCGCTCAGTGGCCTTATACGCCTGGGTACCTCAGAATTGATGGAAGATGTAAAGATTACCGGTGGTTTTAAAATATCTACCAACTTAAAAGACAATGAGTGGCTGATGAGCTACCAGAATTATAAGCGCAGGCTTGACTGGGGAGCCACTTATTACCGCAATGTTGTTTCGGTAGCCTATGGAATTTTTGATTCTTCCGGACAACAGCAACCCTATCCCGGAAAAATATTTACCAATCTTTACCAGGTTAATCTGAGCTACCCGTTTGACAGAAGTAAAAGCATCAGGCTTACAACAGGCATAAGATCTGATAAGCAGGTTTTATCGGCAAATAAAAATTTTCCGCCTACAGTTGGTGCCGAAGATCAAAAAACTTTATACTCCACCACCAGGCTGGAATATATTTATGATAATTCTATGAACCCTGCCATGAATATCTGGAATGGCCTGCGTTACAAAATTTATTTTGATTACAACAGGCAGGTAAATAAAGTACAGTTTGCCGATGGTCCCAGTACTTTTAACCTGGGGTTTGATGCAAGATATTATTACCCTATTTACCGAAACTTTATCTGGGCAGGCCGTGCCGCCGGTGATTTTAGCTGGGGTAATCAAAAACTTATTTATTATTTAGGTGGTGTTGATGGCTGGCTGATGTTTGGAAATAATACCAAAAACAATGGGCAAGACAGGTATTTCAATACCAATAACCAACCCGCTGCCGACCAAAATTATGCATTTGAAAGTCTTACCGTAAACATGCGTGGTTTCATACAAAATGTTGCAAACGGAAACAATGCGGTTGTTATAAACAGCGAATTCAGGTTGCCCGTTGTATCAACTTTCTTTAACCGTACCATCAATAATTCTTTCCTGAATAATTTTCAGATCGTTCAGTTCATTGATTTAGGTACTGCCTGGAATGGTGCTTACTCAGGAATAAAACGCCCGATAGCTGTTTACGGCCAGGTACCATTGCAGGTAAAAATTAAAGCAGGAGGTATTGGCCCGTTTGCCGGAGGTTATGGTTTTGGTGCCCGCAGTACCTTGCTGGGCTATTTTTTAAAGTATGATGTAGCATGGCCTATGAATGTTTTCTTTAAAGGAAAACCGGTAATGTATTTTTCATTGGGTCTCGATTTTTAAACAAACACTTTTAATTAAATATTTGCCTGGCTTACATAGCCGGGCAATTTTTTTATGGTAATGTAGAGCAGGTAAAAGAATGCAGTAAAGACTAATGTAATGCCCCAGGTTTGTACATGATCGAACGGAGAAACAATGCGGTGGCCTATTGAAATCAGTAACTGAAAAGGATTACTGATTATATCCCAGCTGTTCCATCTTAAAAACCTGCCCAGGTAAACACCAAATGAACCAAGAAACAAGATGAGTAAAATTAACGGAGCCAGCAGTTTGCTGCCCACCATTTTTTTTAAAAATGCTTCAACCCGGTACAGCGAAATAAAAGCAAGCAGTAAGCCAAGAACTGCTGATGAAAACAAAAGCAACGCATCAAACCATTTAGGAACCAGGCTTTCCTGTTGAATATGTATCAGGTCGGTAACAATGTACAAGGCGTTGGGAAAGAAAGCCAGCCAGCAGCAAAATACGAATACTGATTTCCATTTACTTCTATCATTCATCTTTTTGAACAAACTGCTGATCATACATGGAACCCAGGCCAGGAAAATATTCCATACCAGGAAGAGGTAAAGTGTGCTGCCGGTATAAAAAATACGGACTGCTATTAACATACCTATAAAGGCATAAAATGCCAGTAATATTTTTTGAAATGAGAAGGTAGTTTTCATTTTATAAAATTGATTTGATGAGACTGATTATTTTAGGGAGAAAAATTACGGCCCCGGTTATCATACTAAAGAATGCTGCAACCAAAACAGCACCTGCAGCCATGTCTTTTACTTTTTTAATACCGGGATGCATTTCTTTATGAACTACATCGCAAAGTTTTTCAATGGCTGTATTTAACATTTCCATGGTTATTACAAAAGCAATGCAAAAGCAAACAGCAACCCATTCAATGGCTGATATGTTAAACACAATTGAAAAAATTAAAGCGACAATTGTAAGAGCGGAATGAATTTTTAAATTCGGTTCCGATTGAAAGCAGGATTTTATACCTGCCCACGCATATCCAAAGGATTTTATCAGTTTCATATTATTTGCTTAAGAATGAAGTAATGACCGGCTCTGCCAGTTTAGTTTTTACATAAGTATCTGCGGCATTCCACGATAACCAGGAATAAGTTTTCTGTTTTTCAAAAAAATTTTTTTTGCGTATTTCAAAAAGCTCTTTTGGAGTTAGTCCTGAACGATACAGATATTCTCCTTCTCCCTGTACAAGCCCCACTTTAGCATTCAGTACATCCTGGTTACTCTCCAGCAAGGGAAGTGTTTTATCCGAAAGACTTAATAAAAATTTCACATCAAGTGGAATCGTATTTTTATGCGCCAGGTTATAGCTGGCAATGGTTTCATCCCAATGTACACAGGATGCTGCCACCAACAATACAACAGCAAACCAGCCATTCACCCTCCATAAATAATAAGCTGTTTTACGCTGATGAATTTTTATAAATACAGTGATCAGCCCCATCAATACCATTAATAAAAACACCAGCACGCCAATACGTTTATAAGCCAGCCCCATGTGCGCTATATAATAATAATCCCTCAGTAAAACAGAAACAACCAGTATCGCATTTTGGGCAATCCAGCCATAAGCGCCATAGCGAAGCCATTTGTTCTTTTTATAAAAATTTAAATTACCCCTGAAGAAGAACAGCAGTACAAACATGGCCAGCACAATGGAAAATATAAGCATACCGGTTCCTTCATGCACATATTGTGTAAGGTTAACATCAGGCGTATAACTGAACCCAAACCATACATAGGCAACATCAATGGCATTAATAAAGAGCAGGAGTATATTCAGCATGACCAGGCTTATGATGCCAACCGTGTTTTCATTTCGTAAAGCCATAACCCCATTTGCAAAACGGCCCATAAACAATGTGAGCAGGTCGAACATTGCAGCCTCTTTCCATTTTTTTAAATTGTGCTTTCTTCGACACAGGTCATTGTGTTTGGAAAATTCTTTTTCCGAAAAATAATTGCTTTTCATTTTCAACAGCAATCCTCCTGTAACAAATAAGCCAAGCATTAAAAAGCCAACCCGTTGCCAGTTAAACCAATCAAAAAAGCGAGCAAAGAAATGCTGTAAAGCAATACCAATGCTGTTAACCACATCCTTAAAAACAGTATTTGAAAATGAATAGATCAGAAAAAACACTCCAACAATCATTAGCGGAATAATTAAAAAGCGAAACGCTTTTCTTATTCCCAGCGATTTGATCTCACCTTTTTTAATTTGTCTTATATCTTCCAAAAAAGAAAACACAAAGAGCAGGTAATTGCCCACAGCAGAAGCTGCAGCATACCAAACAGAGCGATGCAGGAATTGTATAAACACAACCACTAATAAAAGCGTGGCACTGAATGCCAGTTTACTAAGAATAGTATTGTGTACAATCAGGGTAACGAGGGTTACAACATGTGCCAGTAACAGCCACTTCATAGCGGGTTTGGTAAAAGCTGCAGGGTACAGATAAAAAACGGACAGTAAAATAAATGCATCAAAAAGCAGGACATTCAGTGCAATTTTTTCCTGCCAGAAAATAATGTTGAACAAGATAGTACCGGCGAATAGCAGTACCATTTTAAGTGCTGGGGTTTTCATGTCTTTATTTTTTTAAAAGTTGAATTACAAATAGTTCAATACAGTAGCAATAGCCCGAAAGCATGTAGTTAATTTTTTGCATCGTTATTGATTTTATGAATGAGTGATTCTGTTTGTTCCTGTAAAATGGAAAACCATAACCAGTTTTTAATGGGTATGCTTTGCTTGCCCCGGCGGTATGCCATTCTGAATTTTTTCCAGTACTCGGGCATCGTTACAAAACCATAAACAACCGTTGCTGCAACCGGAAAAGAGATATGCCCGTTGCCCAGCATAAAACACTGCAGACAAACTTCTCCCTCATCGGTAGTATCATACTGCAAAAGAATATGCTTAATATCATGCTTGGCATAGTGTGGGAGTAGTTTTAAATTTCTGTTCTCTAAAAAATGAATCAGGTCAAAACCCAATGTTCCTGAAGGAAATTCTCTCAGCTGTTTTGCAGTGTAAGGAAATACCTGCGGCCTTCTTACAAACCGCAGCATAGGCAACGCCATATTGTGTGTAAGAAAGACCAGTGTTCTGGAACGCAGGCCTGCCAGTATGGAATAGAATTTATTCATTGGTTTTAATTTGCTTTCTGAAAAGTAAAACAGAGGCCAGTGCCGAAACGATTATACAAAGCCCCACTACAACCCTGGCATTTTTAAATTCTGTTCCGATCGTATAAATAAAAATCAAAGCGCCGGCTGCAGAACAAAACAGCGCTGTGTGAAGTACAAACTGAAGCAGGTCACTTCCTTTCTTATCAGCCGCCTGGCCCATTAAAGTAATGAACCAAACAAGCCCAACCATTGGCACACTGAATACAAAAGAAAAAATAACTGATAAGCCCAACGCCCCGGCACCATTATACATGTCCCCGCTATCTAACACAAGAATTGAAATACCACTCAGCACCCCATTTAAAACAGATGCGGTAAACCAGATGCCGGCAAAAATCAAAGTGGTTTTTAAATATTTGTTCATAATTTGAAAGTACTTTGTATTTCAAAGTGTAAGTGCAAAAAAAATTTATTTCACCGATCCGATCATTTTCGTTAGTGCCTCCAGGTGCAGCTTAAATTCCTTTTCTCCATTTTTTGTTATTGAATAAGTTGTGTTTGTTTTGCGGCCAATAAACCCTTTCTGAAACTTCACAAAACCGCTCTCTTCCAGTGTTTTTAAATGGCTGGCCAGGTTGCCATCAGTTATATCCAGCAGCTCTTTCAATTCATTAAAACTCACGGCATCGTTCACCATCAGGGCACTCATAATGCCCAGGCGAATACGGCTGTCAAAAATTTTATTCAGATTTTCTATCGGATTTTTCATTCGGCAAAAAAGTTTTATTTCCGTTCGTATTTCCACCACATCATCACCCCGTAAACAATATGCAATACCCCAAAACCCATTGCCCAAAACTGCAATCCGTATCCAATCCACCAAAGGTTAAAAATGCCCAGTAACATCTGTCCATACCCCAAATACCTCACTTCGCCCAAAGTATATTTACTGGCATTTACCAATGCCAGGCCATAAAAAATCAAACAGCCCGGTGCTACCAGCTGGTACTCTCCCAGCTGCATCATTCTTATTAAAAAGATACCGCCAACTGTAATTGGTATTACCATGTTCCAAAACAAGCGAACGGTTGTTGTGCCCCACATAGGCGTTCCGCTTTTCTTGCTTCTTAAATAAGTAAAAATAAAAGCCGATACAAATGCCGCTATAAAAGTTATGGTTGCAATCCAGAAAAGATCATTGATCAACTCGAATCCATTTGATGTGATCAGCAGGCTGAGCTGGCAATCGCCTTTTACCCAGCAGTTAATTTTCTGGCTGGCAAACCAGGCGCCTGCCAGGGCACAAATGCCGGCTGCAATACCACTTAATCCACTCAGGCTTATAAAGCGGCTGCTGCGTTCCATCATCTTTTTGATGTGTTGCAGGTCATCCAAAGGTTGTTGCTGTTTGTCCATATAAAAAGCACTTTGAAATACAAAGTACGATATTGATTTTGATTTGTGCAAATTATTTTTTGGTCCCGGCAGTTGAATCTTTCTTGGGCTGTGGTGGCGTCGCACACTTTTACTGCATATCTTTATTCAGCAAACAACAAACAGTCTCTATTAAAACACCACCAACTCAAATGCCTAGAATTTCATTTCTTTCATTCTGTATACTCCTATTTCATTCCAGCTTTTCCCAAACAACGATCAACCCCGCAGCCATTGATATTGTAAGGGATTCTTTTGGCGTGCCGCATATTTTTGCCAAAACAGATGCTGAAGTTGCTTATGGCCTTGCCTGGGCCGAGGCCGAAGATGATTTTAAAAGCATGCAGGAAGTTATTTTACCGGCTAAAAACTTAATGGCTGGTGTAATGGGTAAAAAAGGAGCTGCCGGAGATTATGCATTTGCTTTGTTTCGCTGCAGGGAAATAACCGAAGAAAAATGGAATACACTTACCCCCGCTTTTTTAAAACTGATTGATGGTTATTTACAGGGGCTGAATGACTATGCTAAAAAACATCCGGAAGAAATCATTCATAAAAAAATATTCCCTGTTACGGCAAAAGAATATGTTTCTTCATCTGTATTTGCTTTAACTATTTTTAACGGAGCCGACCAGGCCCTGATGCGGATCTTTAACAACAGCGAATGGGAAGCACCTGAATTAAATAAAAAAGGCAGCAACTCCGCAGCTATCAGTCCTTCTAAAACAACAACCGGCGAAGCTTTTTTGTTGATCAATGCACATCAACCAAACACAGGTCCGCAGTCGTTTTACGAAGCACATTTATGCAGTGAGGAAGGCCTGAATATTACCGGTGGTTTATTAGCCGGCGGCCCCTGCATTTTACATGGCGCCAACGAAAACCTGGGCTGGGCACACACGGTGAATTACTGCGACCGTATGGATGAATTTCAATTAGAGATGAACCCGGATAATCCACTGCAATATAAATTTGACGGACAATGGCTTGACCTGGAAGTAAAAACGATCAAGCTGAAAATAAAAGGCATTCCCATAAATGTAAAAAGAAAAGTTTACTGGAGTAAGTATGGCGCTACCATGAAAAATGAACAGGGATTCTTTTCCATGCGGCTTGGTGCCAACATGAAGATTGGTGTGCTGGACCAATGGTACCAGATGAACAAGGCAAAAAATTTTACTGAGTTTTATGCTGCATTAAACAGGCAGGAACTAAGCATGTTCAATATTATGTATGCCGACAGGTACGATACCATTTTTTACATAAACAATGCCTTAATGCCGGTAAGAGATGGTACAAACGGTTACAACTGGAAAAGAACATTGCCCGGCAATACTTCTAAAACCTTGTGGACATCATTTAGAACTGCAAAAGAATTACCCCAATACATTAACCCTAAAAGCGGATTTTTATTCAATACCAATCATTCCTCATTTTTAGCAACGGCTGCTGCCGATAATTTAAAACCAGCTGCTTTTGCTAAAACTGATGGCTGGGAAGAATACCACCTCAACCGCAGTGTACGTTTCCTTGAATTGTTCCCTCAAAATGAAAAACTGAGTTATGAAAAATTTAAACAGATAAAATTTGATAAGCAGTTGCCGGCTGTTTTGCAGTATCCCTACAAACTGGATTCGATGTTCTTATTGAACGAAACAGAATATCCTGCGCTGGCATCTTTAATTACAACTTTTAAAAACTGGGACCACCGTGGCGATGTCGACAGCAAAGGCGCAGCTATTTTTGTATTAACCTACGAACACCTGAAAAAACAATTGCAGGGCCAATCGCCCAGGTTAATAACCAACCAGGAAGCTGTTGAGACATTTACCCATGTGAGCAATTACATGCAAACCAATTTTGCTACAACCGATCTAAAGCTTGGTGATATTCAAAAACTGGTAAGAGCCGACAAAGAGTTGCCGCTGGGTGGACTTCCTGATCAGCTATCACCACAATGGACAGAACCTTTAATTAATGGCAAACTAAAATCTGTTGGCGGCGATGGGTTGATCATGTTTGTAAGGTTTCAAAAAGAAGGATTGCCGAAAATTGAAAGCATCAATATGTATGGTGCCAGCGCAAAGCCCGGCAATAAACATTTTGACGACCAGGTAAACATGTATTTAAAACAACAAACCAAAACTATGACCCTGGATAAAGCAACCGTTTATAAAAATGCAGAGCGGGTTTATCATCCTGAATAATCATTCTTAAATACGCTTTAAAAAAATGAAAACTATACTATTATTTTTTTGCTTATCCCTATTTTCAAATTCGTTTTCACAAAACAGATTTACAGATAGTTCTGCTACCTGTATTGCTTTTTGGAAAAACAAAGCAACCAGGGTTTACCAGATTAAACACAGCAAAGAAAAGTTTGAAAAATCAACCCTGAAAACCTCAACAGAGGCAACTTTTGAAGCTCATTTAAAAGTCATTGATTCTACTGAATCGGGATTTACAATTGAATGGGTTTATAAAAATTTTAAAACGGCCGGAGCTCCTGAACATTTACTAAATAGTATATGTGCAATTATGGAAAACATAAAAATTGTCTACAAAACAGATGATGTTGGTATGTTTACCGAGCTTATAAACTGGGAAGAAGTAAGAGATTTTTCTATTTCTAATTACGAAAAGGCGCTTGCAAATAAATCGCAGACAAGTGATTTTATAGCAGCGTTGAATCAGATCAAAGCTATCTTTCAATCAAAAGAAAATACAGAAGCGTTATTGATAAAAGAAATACAGTTTTTTCATGCCCCCTTTGGTATGGAGTATAATAAAACAGGAACTCTCGTCGAAATAGAATTACCAAATGTTACCGGGGGTTCGCCCATCCCGGCCAACCTGGTCATGAAGCTGGATGAAATTAATGTACAAGGCGATTTTAGCAAGATCAGTTTAAATCAAACAATTGACAAGGGTAAAGCCGGGCCTGTTATTTCAGATATCCTGAAAAAATTATCTACTACACCCCTTAAAGATGAAGCGGAAATGAAAAAGCAAATTAACGAATTGGAGATAAGTGATGTAAATCAATATATATATTCTATTTCAAGCGGATGGATCAGCAGGATCTTTTATGAAAGGACCAGTAATATCGGCAGCCTTAAACAGGTTGAAACTTATTTGATAACTGAGAAAAAATAATAAACCAGGCTTCAGTCCTTTGCAGCTGCTCCTGCAAATTTTACCAGCTGCCAGTAAGGGGGGCGGTAGCCGTTGCTTTTCATAAATTCATCTGCCATTTGCAAAGTTTTGCTTTTCACTGCTGCATGCATGGCCACAAAGGTTTCGTTCTTTAATGCCTGGGTGGCACTCATTCCCTCAGGTATCAATCCAATTTTACCAAAGCGGTTTTTGATCATGCAATATCCCTTTAAGACTCTGGCTATGGGCAATTTCCAGATATTATAACCAATCTCTTCTCCTTTATTTGCCTTTTCCAACAATGCATCCATGGCGGCATTATCAATATGATCTTTAAACAGGGTTCCCGGATCCCTCCATTCGGCAACAACAGATAGTTGAGGATCGTACTCCAGGTCGGATGGCATTTGTGTAACAAAATTTTCTACCCCAAAATCGTGCAGCCAGTTTACAACACCTGCAGATGAAATGGTAGATGGATATTTCCAAACCTGCAAACCCATTTTTCGGTATGCATAAGAAGCCACTTCGGAGCAAAACATTTCGGTGGTATCGTTAAAATTCATTTTAAAATCGTAAGGGAAATGCCGTTTGCCGGCTTCTTCAAACATATGCCTTGCTGCTTTTTGTGGCAACATGGAATCGGCTATCATCACAGGCAGATCGGTCCTGGGCCGCATGACCATAAACCGCAGCTTCTTATCATTTTCATATTGTGCTACAGATGCGATGGCAACACCTTTTTCAATATGTGCTTCAATTAAAAAAGGTTCCTTCGTTTTATCATCTATATAAATTAAAGCGATGTGTGAAAAATTTCCGGGGTAATCATTGCCTCTTGATATTAAAGCTGAAACCTCGGCTCCACCCCGGGAAACCAGCAGATCGCCACTATGCACTTCAATGCCAAAAATAGATGCAGCGGGTGTTGATGACTTTTCATTTTTCACCAACATAGCTGCAGGGAATTTTAAATTATCTGTCTGCAGCAAAACTTCTTCTATAGCAGCCCGCAAACCATACATCAAAGTATACGCCATGTTTCGTGAGGCCGTTTCATTCATATCCCATTGCTGCGATTGCAGTTTGATAAAGTTGCGAAGCCGGGTATAATAAGCTGTTAACCAGGGAATGTGATTTTGCTTCACCGCAACCAGCGATGCCAGAATGAAAAAATTATTTTCAGTTCTTGTCCAGATGGAATCCTGTGCCTGGATGTTTTTATTTTGCAGCAAAATGAGTTCACTTTCGGCAATCACCCCGTAGGTATTAATTAATGAATCCAGCTTTGCAGTATCCATTTGCCTGGCCTGCTTAAACAATTCCTCCATCTGCTGCCATTGTGCATCCCGGTTCCAGGCAAAAGGTTTTTTACCGGTTTCGACTGTAACATTTTTTTCTTTCGAATCGGGAATGAGCAGCAAGAGGTAAAGCAAGGCCAATGCAACAATAAAGTACAGAATTCTTTTAGTGAATTTTTTCATCAGGAGTTATTAATTAGCGTGTGAGCGTGCCTGTCCCGATCATTTCGGGAAACTTGCCGAAGGCGGGTTTATTATTATACACCGGTTTCGACAAGCTCACCCTGACAGCTTTTATATTTTCAAAGCGTATCCAGTACTGCAATAATTTTTGCACATGACAACATAATTTCTTCTTCACTAATTGTTAATGGCGGCACAATACGCAGGCAGTTTGCAGCAAATAAGAACCAATCTGTAAATACGCCGGCCACAATCAACGCATCAATTATCTTTTTATTCATGTCAAAATCATCAAACTCAACAGCCATCATTAAGCCACAGCTTCTTACTGCTTTAATTTTGGAATGATGCAACAGAGAAATAAAAAGCTCTTCCTTATTCTTTACTGATTGAACCAGTTTTTCATCCAGTAACACTTTAAAAGCTGCAAGCCCAGCAGCACAACAAACCGGGTGGCCGCCAAAAGTATTGATATGCCCCAGCACCGGATCATGTGTAAAAGAATCCATTATCTTTTTACCGGCCACAAAAGCGCCCAGCGGCATACCGCCTCCCAATGCTTTACCTAGCAATAAAATATCGGGCACCACATCAAATTGTTCAAAAGCCCAAAGGGTTCCGTTGCGGCCAAAGCCACATTGGATTTCATCCAGCACCAGCAGGGTTCCGGTTTCATCACATTTTTTTCGCAGCGCCTTAAGCCAGCCGTTTTGCGGAACCAGCACACCTGCTTCAGCTTGTATGGTTTCGGCAATTACACAGGCTGTTCGTGTGGTAATATTTTCCAGGTCTTCAAAAGAATTGTAATTCATTTGCAAAATATCGGGCAGCAATGGGCGGAAAGCCTGCTGCCAGTATTCGCTGCCCATCACACTTAACGCACCTTGCGTGCTGCCATGATAAGAGTTTTTAAAAGAGATGATCTGTGTTCTGTTCTGAAATCTTTTAGCCAGCTTCATGGCACCTTCTGTTGCTTCGCTGCCCGAGGCCGTAAAGAAAACTGAATTGAGAGAAGCAGGTAAATGTTGCGTAAGCAAAGTTGCGTATTGCACCTGCGGGCTTTGCACCAACTCGCCATACACCATAATGTGCAGGTAATCGTCCAGCTGTTTTTTTATTGCTTCAATCACCGCCGGATGCCGGTGCCCAACATTACAGACACTGATGCCGCCAATAAGGTCTATATATTCCTTTCCATTGGCATCAGAAAGCTTACAGCCTTCGGCCTTTATAATTTCCAGGGCAAGTGGTGCTTCGGAAGTTTGCCCTACATGATTTAAAAAAAGCTGCCGGTTGGTCATGATCATTTTTATACCTGCAAAATAAAGCTATCAAAAAACAAATAATTAACTTATCTCAAAAAATAAAAGAACAAATTATACGTAATTTGTACAATTAATGCCCAACTGCATATTTTAATCAGCCAGTTAATGAAATTTTTTGTTGCCCTTCTTTTTTGTTTTTGTTTAGCGGGTCATGTATCTGCCCAAACCAATACTGTGCGGCCAAAAATAGGCCTTACACTGAGCGGCGGCGGAGCAAAGGGGTTGGCACATATTGGTATTTTAAAGGCTATTGACAGCGCCGGACTTAAAATAGATTATATAACCGGAACCAGCATGGGAGCCATTGTTGGCGCATTATACGCTTCGGGTTACAGCGGAAATGACATTGAAGCTTTAAGAAAAGATATTGATTTTGATGTACTGTTCAGCAACAATGTACCATTGAAAACACTTTCGATGGAAGAAAAGGACCAGTACAGCCGATTTGCCATTGAGCTTCCCTTTATCAACAATAAAATCCGCTTAACTACCGGTGTAATTACCGGTCAGCAACTGAACATGAAATTCTCGGAACTGTTTTTTCATGTGTACCATATCCGCAACTTCAACGAGCTTAAAATTCCGTTTAAATGCATGGCCACTGACCTGGAAACCGGCGACCTGGTTATAATGGATACCGGAAACATCATAACCGCGTTACGGGCCACCATGGCCATTCCCTCAGTTTTTTCTGCAGTAACCAGAGATGGGAAAAAATTAGTTGATGGCGGCCTGGTAAGAAATTTTCCGGTAAAAAATGTAAAGGAAATGGGCGCCGATATTGTAATTGGCAGCAATGTAACAAACGGCCTGTCTAAAATTGATAAGATAAAAAGCCCGGTTGATGTTTTATTGCAGATGGCTTTTTACCGGGAAGCCGGAGATTTTAAAGAAGAATTGCCGCTGACCAATATCTACATTCATATGCCTATGGAAGAATACAATACCGGCAGCTTTGGAAGTGGCAGCGAAATTTTTGACGTGGGTGTAAAAACCGGGCGGCAGTATTATCCCCTGTTTAAAAAACTGGCCGACAGCATCAATGCACTGGGTGAAGCAAAAGTAAAGAATACAGATATCATTACAAACAAAACAGTATTCATCAAAAGCCACAAAGTAAACGGATTGAGAAAAACTTCGCCAACTTTTTTCTTTCACCTGATGAATTTTGATGATCAAAAAAGCTATACAGCCGGGCAGATAAATAAGAGCATCCGGCGGGCCATTGGTTCCCGTTATTACAGCACCATTACTTATGCATTGGAACCGGTATCAAAAGATACTGCCAATATAATTTTTACTGCCGATGAAAATCCCAGCACGTATTTAAAAGCCGGACTGTATTATACCCGTTTCAGGGGTATTAATGTAAATGTAAATCTTACGAGCCGCGATTTTCTCATCCCCAATTCCCGCAGTATGGTTTCAGCCTCAATAGGCGAAAGCACGCAGATTGAAGCCGAGCATTTTCAATACCTGGGCCGCATTAAAAACATTGCTTTTATTGCAGGCTTCAAACTCGATAACCAAACTATCAATACGTTTCAGAATTTTAAAGTGGAAGGCGCATACAAACAGAATTTTTCGCAGACATTCATCAATTTTCAAAACAGCGGCAACAATAAAATTGCAGGAGGTATCGGAACTGCTTTTGAATATATCCGGTTCAGTCCGTCTATACGATCGGTTAATGAAGTAAAAGGAAGATTTACCAATTTCAAAAGCTATGTGTATTTAAAGTACAATGATATAAATCAGATATTCTTTCCTGTAAAAGGGTTAAAGATAAATGTTGAGCTGGCACAGGTTTATAACCAGATACCTACGCTTACACAATTTCAAAACGGTTTGCGGGTACTTCCTTCTACTTTAAATTTTGATAATTATACCCGGCTGGTGCTGGATGCCTCTTTATTTACTCCAATCAACAAGCGGTTTACTTTTTTATCTGAGTTTCAGGCAGGCGTAAATTTTACCAACAAGCCCAACTATTTAAATAATTTTTTTATTGGCGGACTTAACGGCAGTTTCAGAAACCAGATACGGTTTGCCGGTTTGCAGGAAGCAACCATCAATTCATCAAGCGTAACTGCCCTGCTGGTTGGATTAAGGTATAACCCCGCCAACAACATTTTTATAACCGGTCGTATTAATGGCCTGGTAAAAGATTTTGCTACCAAAAGAAATGCAACTTCAAGCAAAGATGCATTAACGGGTTATGCACTGACTTTTGCTTATAAAACACCTATTGGGCCTATAGAGTTAAGTGCCATGTATAGCGACCAGAGTAAAAAATTACAGTCGTATGTTTTGTTTGGAATTCCGTTTTAATAAAACATAATTAATGTTCAGTAAAGAATTGTTGTACAAGAGTGATTAATTTTTACGCTTTTACTAAAAGAATAAAATTTATAAACAGCCGTTGCCATTGAAGCATAATATATATTCAAAAGCCGGGCTCATAAAATAAAGAAAATGCCAGTTATCTTACCAGTTAAAGGAATATTGCCAACCTTTGGAAACGACTGCTATATTGCCCCCAACGCCACCATTGTTGGCGATGTGGTGATGGGCAACAACTGCAGTATATGGTTTAATGCCGTTTTGCGTGGCGATGTGAACATTATACGCATGGGCAACAAGGTAAATGTGCAGGATGGCGCCATTATACACTGTACTTACCTGAAGGCCGGCACTATTATTGGAAATAATGTGAGCATTGGACACAATGCAATTGTACATGGATGCGTTATACAAGATAACGTGCTCATTGGCATGGGGGCCATTGTTATGGATAATGTGGTAGTTGGCAGCAACAGCATTATAGCAGCGGGCGCTGTGGTATTGGAAAACACACAGATTGAACCAGGCAGTATTTATGCCGGCGTACCGGCTAAAAAGGTAAAAGACATCAGCCAGGAAATGATCAGCGGCGAGATAAACAGGATTGCAGATAATTATGTGATGTATAGCGGGTGGTTTAAAGACCCCGAAACCCCCTAAAGAGAGAGATGCCGGAGATTGAAATAAAATATTATCTTTAATACATGAAAAAAATACTACTTGCAGTTGTTATGGCTTCTTTTTTATTAAGCGGATGTTTCATCAGCAAAATTTTCAGTAGAAAAGAAAAAGTGGGCTGCCCTACCGATGGCAGAAATGTGGGTGCCGAAAAATTGCTTAGTGATGAAAAAGCAATGAAGGCATCGAAGAAAGCAAAGTGGAGAGGTGGCAGATAAGTATTTTGTACAAAGCTGATTTTAAAATAATTATTTCCAATATTCAACCAAAAAACCAGTACCATGTGCTACGAACTTAAAACCAACAACGGTTGCTCCGAAGCCGTAATTGATGACAACTGCGGCATATCAAAATTCTACGCAATTGCCAACACACTTTCAAAAGACCTGAAAGTAAATTTCATTAACCAGATAGATGATGCAGAAACCCTGGATTGGGATTTTCAGTATCGTGGCCAGTTTTTAACCCTGCATTACAATATGTTTAACGGCGTAAGTATTTACCCGCAGCAGAAAAAAAATCTTGCTAAAAACAACAATGTGGTTATGGAAGTGGCGCATTTTCTGGAGCATCGCATTTATTGAGGTAATTATGCTAATGTGCTGATAAGGTAATAAAAGCGGCCACAGACTTTTGCATTTGCAAAAAATCTAAAATCGTCAATCTACAATCAGCTAATAGTTTTTCTCATTAATAGTCTCCAGTATATTGCAATAGCTGATATACCTGTCCATATGTATACCCCCTTCCTCAACAGCCAATTTAACTGCACAGCCCGGTTCGTTTAAATGCATACAGTTATTGAATTTGCAATCGTTTATTAATGCCCGCATTTCGGGGAAATAGTGTGAGAGTTCTTCTTTCGAAATATCAACCAGCCCCAGTTCTCTTATACCAGGTGTGTCAATAATTTTTCCTCCTGTTGGCAGATCAAACATTTCGGCAAACGTGGTGGTATGCAATCCCTTACCGCTCCAGTCACTTACACCCTGCGTTTTTAATTTCAGCTCCGGAAAAACAGCATTTATAAAAGTAGATTTGCCAACGCCTGAATGTCCACTGAGTAAAGTCACTTTATCTTTCAGTAAATTCTTTACTGCTTCTACCCCATCGCCTTTTTCAATACTCATACTTAAAACCTGGTAGCCAATGGCTTCATAAATACTTTTTACTTCGGCAAATTTGTCTGTTTCTTTTTGCCGGTACAGATCGCTCTTATTAAAAACAATGATGGAGGGAATATGATAAGCTTCGGATGTAATTAAAAACCTGTCGATAAAACCCTGCGATGTTTTGGGATCTTTAAGTGTAGCAAACAACAGCGACTGATCTAAATTAGATGCGATGATATGGTGCTGGTGTTTATTGGCCGGTGATGTACGGGTAATATAATTTTTGCGTTTGCCTATTTCTGTAATGGTAACCGAGCCTTCCAGTTCATTCTCCATTTCTATATTAACCGAATCGCCTACGGCAATGGGATTGGTGCTGGTAAGCCCGTCCATTTTAAACTTACCCAGCAGGCGTGCATTAAAGCCATTGCCCTTATCATCTTTTACCTGGTACCAGTTGCCGGTGCTTTTATATACGGTTGCGTTCATTGGGGGCAAATTTCATGAATTAAAACGAATTACACGAATTAGCCTGATTTTTAACTGGACAAAAAAATATATACTTAATATTTAACTTTAAGTCTAAAATAAATTTCAAATGCATACTGTTAAACAACTTATTAAGCATATTGCTGCAGAACGAAAACTGTTTCTTGATCAGTTAATAAATATTACAGAGTTACAGGCACAATGGAAACCCAGCCCTGAGGAATGGAATATTACAGAAAATACCGAACATCTTTTTTGGGCGGAACAGGGTGGTATCCTTGGCATGTGGAAAACCATCCATGCCATCAGGGAGGGTAAAACAGCACGTACCTATGATTCCGTTCACCAGAATATGCCTATTGAACAGCTTATCAATCTTACCTGGCAACCTAAAGAAATAGTACCGACAGTTGCTGCACCACGTATGGGAGGGCCATTAATTTTCTGGGTTACTTCGCTGAATGGATTACAGGATTTACTTAATACATTCGGACAGGATTTACAAGATGATGAATTACGGCTGCAAGCACACCCTCATCCAATTTCGGGAGCTATGGATTTTCATCAACGACTCGAATTCCTTGCTTTTCATCTTGAAAGGCATAGAAAACAGGTTGCTGCACTTCTTGGTGCGTTGAAATAGGCCAGTACTGCAATTACTTCACTAACTGGAATATGTTTAAGGAAATTTCCTGAACACTGTAAACTTCATCAACATCTCCAAAAACAGTAATGCCAGCGCAGCAATAACAAAGGGAAAGAATTTTTCTGTGTAGCGGGTTCTGGTTGATATTTCTACCTTCGATTTTTCCAGGCCGTTTATTTCATCATAAATACCGGTAAGACCATCATTGTCTTTTGCACGAAAATATTTACCACCGGTTTCAGTTGCAATTTCTTTAAGCAGTTTTTCATCAATAGAAACCTTGCCCTGCTGCATTACTACGCCCATGGGAGTATTAACCGGTTGCGGAGCGTAGCCATCGGTACCTACGCCAATGGTATATACTTTTATCTGGAAAGCCTTGGCAATCTCCTTGGCTGTTTGGGGATCAATCAGTCCACCGTTATTTTCTCCATCGGTCAATAAAATAACCACTTTGCTTTTTGATTTGCTGGTTCGCAGGCGGTCAACGCTGGTGCCCAGGCCCGAGCCAATGGCAGTACCATCTTCCAGCAAACCATTGCGTATATTTTCAATGGCCGAAATTAAAACGGTGTGGTCGGTAGTTAACGGGCATTGCGTAAAACTTTCGCCTGAAAAAATTACAATGGCAATGCGGTCGGTCAATCTTTTGTTTACAAAATCAATGGCTACATTTTTTGCAGCTTCCAGGCGGTTGGGTGTAAGGTCCTGTGCCGTCATGCTGCCACTTACATCAATACACAAAACAATATCCACACCTTCGCCTTCGGCATTCTGCTCTTCATACATGGTTTGCGGCCTTGCCAGCGCAGCAATGATAAAAACAATGGCCAGCAACCTGCATATAAAAAGCAAATGCCGCAAACCTGTCTTCCAGGTTGATAAACCCTTTGCCGACACATCTGAAACAATGATGGTGCCCTGCCGCTTGCTGTTTTTGGCAGCATACCACCATATCAATACCGGTATTACAATCAGTAAAAGCAAAAACCAGGGTTGGCCAAAAGTTATATTTTTAAAATAGTCGAAAAGCAAGATGGTTTTGTGTTATGGGTTATGGGTTTTGTGTTCGGTTAATTTAATGATCTCTGCTATTTTTTGTTTGGAGTCTTCACTTTGATCTGATAAAGGAAGATACTTGGCAAATTTCACCGCATCGGTACAGCGCAGGGCTGTTGCCAGTTCCGAGATATTGTCGGGCGGCAAATTAACTTCCTTCATACTTATCAAAAGATCGCCGGTTGTTTTGTTGAACAGGTTTTTTCCCTGTTTTCGGCCCAGGTAATTTTTAAAAATGGCTGCCAGTTTTATGTGGTACAATTTTATTTCGGCAGCATCCTGCAGGTTAAACTGGCCCAGGTTTTTCAACGCTGCCATCGCTTCATCAAAAGGCGACAGTTTTGAAACCGGTATTGCAGGTGCATCTTTCTTTTTCTTATTAAAATACCGGTACAGCAGAAAAGTAATTAACAGCAAAAGCAAAACGCCACCGGCAATATAAAGCCAGAAAAAATCGAAGACCGAAACTATTATGATTGGTTTTATATCACGCAGTTGATTGGTGCTGTCGGCCGGTGCATAAGAAACATTTACATAAAATGGATCGGTGTTTACTATTCGGGGAGCGTCACCCGGTAGTCCGGCAAACTCAACGGGCAAAGCCGGAAAAGTCCAACTGCCCGAATCGAAACTGGTGATGGTGATGGTTTGCTGAATGGCTTTGGATTTGTCTTTGAAATTTACAGTATCGGGTTTGGCAGCTTCTACAATTTCAAAATGAGGAATTGAATCCGGGAGAACGATCCATTTGGTCAAGCCATCCATTGGTGCTTTAAGGGTGAGTTTTATCTGCTCACCGATCAAAATATCTTTTCTGTCGGTAATGGTTTGCAGCGTTTGGCAAAAAGTAAATTGCATGATTAAAGAAAAACAGGCTGTTAATCCTACGGTAATCCATATCCTGCTTATTTTTTCTTTCACCATTATTTTTTCAATCACATTCTGTTAATAAAAAACTGCTGTAGAATTTTTACATAGTCATCATCGGTACGCACATGCAGTAACTCTGCTCCTGCTTTTCTGAAATAATTTTTACTCAGTTCGCTCTGCTGCATAAAATGCTGCTGGTAATTATAACGTACCATTTCATCGCTGCTGTCTATCCAGGTGGTCTTATTTGTTTCTGCATCCTGCAACTGCAGCAGGCCTGCATCGGGCAGTTGCATATCCATCTTATCATACACCCGTATGCCAATCACATCATGTTTATTGCCAATTACTTTCAGTCCATCATCATAACCGGTTGCCAAAAAATCGCTTAATATAAAAGCAATGCTGCGCTGCTTTACCGAGCGACTGAAAAATTTAATAGCATCATCCAGGTTGGTGCCCTGCTTTTTTGCTTCAACAGTCAACAGTTCACGCACAATGTATAAAGCATGTTGCCTGCCTTTTTTAGGAGCAATATATTTCTCTATCTTATCGCTGAAGAAAATTACACCAACCTTATCATTGTTGTTAATGGCGCTGAAAGTAAGTACAGCACCCATTTCTACTATCAGGTCTTTCTTTTGCCGGGCAACCGTTCCAAATAAATTACTGGCGCTGGTATCAATCAACAACATTACCGTCAATTCCCGCTCTTCTTCAAAAACTTTAGTAAAAGGATGACTAAACCTGGCACTCACATTCCAATCTATAAAACGTACATCATCGCCTGCATAATATTCCCGCACTTCCCTAAAGCTCATACCCTTTCCTTTAAAAGCAGAATGGTACTCACCCGTAAATAAATGCGTGGTGATCTTCTTGCTCTTGATCTCGAGTTCACGAACTTTGCGTAATATTTCTTCTGTGGTTAAGATCATGGTACGTTAACGCCTCTCAATATTTCATTAATGATTTGTTCAACATTTACATTCTCTGCTTCAGCTTCGTAAGTCAATCCAATCCTGTGCCTCAACACATCTTTGCTGATACTCCGCACATCTTCAGGAATTACAAAAGCCCGGTTATTTAAAAAAGCATAAGCTTTTGCTGCCAGCGCTAAATTGATGCTTGCCCTGGGCGATCCTCCAAAACCGATCAATGCTTTTAGTTTTGGCAGATTGTATTTATCGGGGTAACGTGTTGCAAAAACAATATCTAAAATATAGTTCTCTACTTTTTCATCCAGGTAAACCTGGCGCACCAATTCTTTAGCAGTTAAAATTTCGTTGGTAGATGCAACCGGGTTTATCGGCGGAAAACTCAATCCCAACGTATTCTGGCGAATGATCAATTGCTCTTCGCTCTTACTTGGGTAATCAACCACCACTTTCAGCATAAACCGGTCAACCTGTGCTTCTGGCAAAGGATAAGTTCCTTCCTGTTCAATTGGATTTTGTGTAGCCAGTACCAAAAAAGGTTCGGGCAGTTTGTAGGTTGTATCACCAATGGTAACCTGCCTTTCCTGCATAGCTTCCAGCAAGGCGCTCTGCACTTTTGCCGGAGCCCTGTTTATTTCATCTGCCAAAATAAAATTGGAGAAGATGGGGCCTCTGCGAACCACAAATTCATTTTTTGCCTGGTTGTAAATCATTGTACCAACCACATCGGCCGGCAACAGGTCGGGTGTAAATTGTATACGGCTGAAATCGGCATGTACCGCTTGTGCCAGCGATTTGATGGCAAGCGTTTTTGCCAGGCCCGGCACACCTTCCAGCAGCACATGGCCATTGCTTAACAGGCCAATCAACAAACGTTCTATCATCGTTTGCTGACCAACAATTACTTTACTTAATTCATCATTAATACGGGTAACAAATCCGGATGCGTTGGTAATTTTTTCGTTCAGCAAACGGATGTCTTCAGATGTTTGAACCATAGGTTTAGTTTTACCCCCTCCGCCCCCTGCCCTTCGGCTACGCTCAGGATGAGGGGGAACTATGGAGATGATTATGTTTTATTAAATACCCATTTTCGGGCAGGCTGCAAAATACGAACTATGCATAACAAAAATTTGGCCGTTTTGATGAAGGGGGCAAAACTTTGTTAAAATCAATCTAACTTTAATAAAAAAATCATGATAGACCAACAACTCATAACCACATCCAACACACTGGAGGGATACCGCATTACCAAGCACCTGGGAATTATCAGGGGTATTACTGTACGCAGCAGAAGCATATTGGGTAATATAGCCGGCGGATTTCAGACTTTATTGGGCGGCAAAATTTCCATTTACGCCGAGCTTTGCGAAAAGACCCGTGAAGAAGCTTACCAGCTGATGATACAGCATGCTAATGAAAGGGGTGCCAATGCCATCATCAACATGCGTTATGACGCCAATGAAGTGATGAACGGAGTAACTGAAGTTTTATCTTATGGTACGGCAGTGGTGGTGGAGAAAATCTAAGAAGCATTTTATTACACGAATTACAGAAACGGATTACACGAATTTATTTATGTATTCGTAAAAATTAGTGTTTTTAGCTTAAATACTTTCCAACTATCGGCATCCTCCTACCCACACCAAATGCTTTTGGCGACACCCTTATGATGGGACAAAACTGGTTGCGTTTGTATTCATTCACGTTTACCATTTTCAACACACGGTCAACCAACGCAGCATCAAAGCCCTGTACTTTTATTTCATTGGGGCCCTGTCTTCTTTCAATGTATTGGTATAAAATTTTATCAAGAATTTCATACTCCGGTAAACTGTCAGAATCTTTTTGTCCGGGCCGCAGTTCTGCACTGGGTGGCTTTGTAATGATGTTGATTGGTATAATTTCCTTATCCCGATTTATATATTTTGCCAGTGCATAGATCTGTAACTTGTAACAATCGCCCAAAACGCCAATACCACCGGCCATATCGCCATAGAGCGTACCATAGCCGGTTGCAAGCTCACTCTTGTTGGATGTATTTAACAAGATGTAACCAAACTTATTGGCGATGGCCATTAACAAATTCCCACGGGTGCGGCTTTGTATATTTTCTTCGGCAATACTAAAAGGCAGGCCTTTAAAAATGGGTTTCAACTCATTTAAAAAACTATTGTAAATATTTTCAACCGGAATAATGTCGTAAGGATTGCCCAGGTTCATACTCAGCTGCTCAGCATCATTTACAGAATGGCCTGTTGAAAATTGCGAAGGCATTAATACAGCTCTTACATTATCTTTTCCCAATGCAATACAGGCAAGTGCCAAAGTTACTGCACTATCAATACCACCGCTGCTGCCCAGTATGGCTTTGGTAAATCCCATCTTGGTAAAATAATCTTTGATGCCTGAAACAATGGCATCATGCACCATTTCAATGTTGAGGTTTTCTTCCAGCGCAACGGGGTTCAGTTCTTTATCGGGCATACGGCTGGCAGGCTCAATAACCGGCGCATCAATGGTTCCGTCATCATTTAAAACAAAAGATTGCATGGCTTCTTCAAAACGTGGCAACTCTCCGCAAAGATTGGCCGCTGCATCAAAGATCAGCGATGCTCCATCAAAAACAATTTCGGTCTGGCTGCCAACAGCATTACAATAAAATAAAGGGAGCCTGTATTTTGTTACGTTTGATTTAATGGTTGCTTTCCGGTCTTCATCATGTGTATAATCAAATGGCGATGCCGATAAATTGATCATCACATCGGGTTGCTGCTTCATCAATTCATCCATGGGGCAGTTTCGGTACAAAGGGTTATCGCCCAGATTCCAGATATCTTCACAAATGGTTACAGCCAGTCTTTTGCCTTTAAACTCCATGATGCTCCAGTTGTATGCCGGTTCAAAATACCGGTATTCATCAAACACATCATAATTAGGCAGGCAGGTTTTATGTGCAATGCCTTTTATCTCTTTTTCGTACAATAAAAATGCTGCGTTAAAAAGATCCTTTCCTTCCCTTACCGGGTTACGGTCTGGTGCGCCAACCAATACGCCAATGGTATCGGCATATTGTTTTATTGTATCAATGGCTGCATAACTTTTATTGATAAAATCTTCAAATTCCAGGAAATCACGGGGGGCATAACCACAAACACTCAGCTCGCTGAAAACGATCAGATCACCGCCCTGCTCTTTTGCAGCTTGAATAGCGCTGATGATCTTTTGCGTATTGCTTTCAAAATTGCCGATGTGATAGTTTTGTTGTGCAAGGAAAATTTTCATGATACGAAAATACGCCACGAATGGCACGAATTAACACGAATAAATACAAAAAAACAGGTTAAAAACAGATATTTGCAAAAACTACCCATGACCGATTTAATTTATAAAGACGAAGCTTATGAACTTACAGGCATTTGTATGGAAGTTCATAATGAATTAGGACCCGGTTTATTAGAAATAATATATAAAGAGGCAATTGAGTGGGAACTTGATGATCGTATGATTCAGTATGAAAGAGAAAAAGAATATCCGGTTTATTACAAAAAACATCTTTTAAGAAAAAAATCAATGCCGACTTTGTTGTTTACGATAAAATTATTCTCGAAGTAAAATCGAAAGAAACCATATCAAACGAAGATATTGCTCAAACAATTAATTACCTTAAACTATCTGGTTGCCGACTTGGGCTAAATGTAAATTTTGGCAGAAGTAAATTAGAAACAAAAAGATTAGCAAACTAACTTGCCTTGACTATATTTTAAGGTGATATTACAGTATAGTCTATCAATTAATATTCGTGAAAATTCTTGTCATTCGTGGCTAAATTAAAAATTATGAAGTATTTTTTTTCTATCCTGGCATTCGTACTTTTATTTTCCTGCAACAGCAGCGATAATACACCTGATGTATCCGGTATAAAGGTTGAGTTGAGCTCCAGGCGTTTTGAGCAGGATCTCTTTAAACTGGATACTGCAAATTTTACAACAAACTTTGATCAGCTACTTGCCAAATATCCTTCTTTTGGAGAAAATTATTTATCTGCTGTTTTAAATGCAGATCCTAAATGGTCGGCCGACAGTGCTGCAGATTATGTAACAGGTTTTATAACCGCTTACAAACCGGTATATGATAGTGCTCAAAAAGTTTTCAGGGATTTTGACCAGTATGAAAAAGAAATAAAGCAGGCTTTGCAGTTTGTAAAACATTATTTTCCTGCCTATAAAGACCGCAAACAGATCATTACTTACATTGGCCCATTAGATGGCTATGGAGATATTCTTTCTGATGATGCCATCATCATTGGCCTGCAGCATCACCTGGGTAAAAGCTTTTCTTTATACAGGTCTGCGCTGGTGCAGGAAACCTATCCTGAATACATCAGCAACCGTTTTGAGCCTGATTATATTCCGGTTAATTGTATGCAGAATATTATGAACGATCTCTATCCCGAGAAAATAGATGACAAGCCGCTTGTACAACAAATGGTTGAAAAAGGAAAGCGGTTGTATGCACTCAGCAGACTGCTGCCAAAAACTGAAGAGTATAAATTAATTGGTTACACCAAAGAGCAGTTAAAAGCCGTGTACGAACATGAAGCGGCTGTGTGGGATCTGTTTGTGCAAAATAACTTTTTACAAACCCTTGATAACAACCTCATCAAAAATTATATTGGCGAAGGGCCTAAGACACAGGAACTGGGAGAAGGGTCGCCGGGCAATATCGGCAGCTTTGCCGGATGGCAGATCGTAAAAAAATTCATGGGAAAGAACCCGGAATATGGTTTACAAAAATTAATGGAAACAGATGCTGAACTGATCTTTCAGCAGGCAAAATATAAACCGTAATTTATTATGCAGCCTGCACCTGGTGCATCGCCTGCTCAGGTTTTTTTCCTAATTGTTTCATTACCCTGAAGTGTGAAGCAACAGCTGCTGACATCGTATCGTATTTATTATAAGGCAGGTTAAACGCTTTCGCTTTTTCCATAACAATTTTACTTACAGCAGGATAGTGCACATGGCTTATCCGTGGAAAAAGATGATGCTCTATCTGGTAATTCAATCCCCCAACAAACCAGGAAATTACTTTATTACCCATGGCAAAATTAGCTGTGGTCTTCATCTGAAATTCAGCCCAGGCAGTTTCAACGTGTTTCGTTGCATCCAGGCCAACATGCTCAAACTCTGTATTCTCAACTACATGCGCCAGTTGAAAAACAAGCGATAATATTAACCCCATTACTGCATTTAAAACAAAATAGCCCAGCAGCCAGGGACCAAAACCCCAAACCATAATGGGCAGTACAATATAAAAAGCAGCGTACATAGCTTTGGTTGCCCAAAAAATAATATGGTTTTTGGTACTCATCTTCCAGGCATCAGTTGTAAATATTTTTCGTGAAAAATATTTTGTAAAATCCATGATGTATATCCAGAAAATGGTAGATAAAGAATAAACAGGTAACAGATATAAATACTGAACCTTGTGTGCCGGAACCCATTTTTGTGATTCGCAATGGCGAATGATGGGGCTTTTGGCAATATCATCATCAATGCCATCAACATTAGTGTAAGTATGGTGAATGATGTTGTGTTTTTGTTTCCAGAAATAAGAACTTGCACCCATGGCATTTAAACTCAATCCTAAAAAATCGTTCAGTTTTGGATGGGTTGAATAACTGCCGTGGTTAGCATCGTGCATTACACTAAAACCTATAGATGCTAAAGCCCCTCCTAATACCACACAACATAATAATGCCTGCCAATTGGCTAATGGCGCAAGCATTAATAAACCATACATAGTAAGTGCAACCGTAACCAGAATAATTGTTTTTGAAAACAGGCGCCAGTCGCCGGTTTTCTTAATTTTATTTTCGGTAAAATAGGCTTCTACGGAAGCTTTCAAGCTTTGATAAAAATCGTTGTTACTGTTTGAAAATGTAATTTTTGCCATAATGGTTATTAACGGTTTTATTTAAACATTGTTCACTAACAAAATTAATGAAGATGTTTAATTTTATTAAGGCTCAAATGAAAAATTGATCTCTTGCTTAAAGGATGCTAAAGGTAAACAAAAATACCGTTCAAAAAGGTTAAATTAGTTGAGTTTAAAGGGGGCACACATGTCAAATGCAGGTATAACTGCATCGAATGATTTTTTATTATTAATGTTTTCCATAAGATAGGTTCCGCTCATCTTTCCAATCTCTGAGCGAAGGTTACAACCGCTGATGTATTGATAAGATTCTCCGGGATTAATTTGAGGCTGTACACCCACAACACCCTCACCCTCAACCTCACGCATGCTGCCATTGCTGTCGTAAATGTACCAATGCCTGCGTAATAGCTGTACCGGAAATGCATTGTTGTTTTCAATGGTTATCCGGTAAGCAAACATAAACTCACTGTTAACAGGGTTACTGTATTCAGGCTGGTAGTATGTTTCTACACTTATGGTAATACCCTCAGATATTTTTGAGATCATCCCTTAGGTTTTTGTAAAAGTATGCATAAAAAATGCTTTTTATTGTAAATTACACAACGCTTCACTGTTAAATCACATCATATGCCCATACAAACACTTCACTACAGTAATGGAGAAATAACCATAAATTGGAAACCCGATATCTGTATCCATTCCGGCATTTGTGTTAAAGGCCTGGGAGAAGTTTTTGACCCACACCGTAAACCATGGATTGATATGAGCAAGGCGGAAACTCAACAGATTATTGACCAGGTGAAGAAATGCCCGAGTGGGGCGCTGAGTATTGCAGATGTCGATCAAAAATAATCAGCAATATCTTTATATTTTTTTGGAAGATTTATATCCGTTCTTCTGCAGCCATTGCAAAATCTTTTCCCGGTTATCACCCTGCACAATTATTTCACCGTCTTTAACCGAGCCACCCGTGCCGCAGAAAGATTTAAGCTTCTTACCCAACTCTTCCATATCGGCTATAGTGCCTTTAAAACCTTCAACCAACGTAACAGCTTTGCCGGCCCGGTGTTTGGTATCCAATCTTATTTTTAATTTTTGTTCAGATGGAGCAACGGTTTCCTGCTCTTCAAAATTTTCATCCGGCAGTTTAAAGTTAGGATCGGTTGAATAAACTAACCCGCTTAATGTTTGTCCACCGGACGCTGTGCGTATTTTTTTCTTCGACATGTTTTTAATTTCAGATGATAACAGCTTTCAAACTCAGGTCCAGACTTCTTGCCTGGTGAATAATGGCACCGCTGCTGATATAATCAACACCGGTTGCTGCATAGGCTTCAATATTACTTAAGTTGATGCCGCCACTTGCTTCGGTTTCATATTTACCATCAATAATTTTTAATGCCTCAGCAATCTGTTCAGGCTTAAAATTATCCAGCATGATGCGGTTTACTTTTCCAACCTCCATTACTTTTTTTACATCTTCAATATTTCTTGTTTCCACTTCAATTTTTAAACCCGGTTTTACCTGCTGAACATAAGCGTATGCTTTATCAATTGCTTTTTCAATACCGCCACAATAATCAATGTGGTTATCTTTCAGCATGATCATATCATATAAACCAAACCGGTGATTAACGCCGCCTCCGATCTTCACAGCTTCTTTCTCTAACAGCCTGAAGTTAGGCGTGGTCTTTCTTGTATCCAGCAAGCGGGTTTTAAAAGGTTGCAGTTTTTGTGTGTATTGTTTCGTTAAGGTTGCAATGCCGCTCATACGTTGCATACAATTTAAAACCAGCCTTTCGCATTGTAAAATGGTATGCACCCTGGCCATTACTTCAAAAGCGGTTTCGCCGTATTGCATGGCATCGCCGTCTTTTTTAAATGCGGTGAAAACAATATCCGGCTGCATGAACCTGAAAATTTTTTCGGCCACTTCCATGCCGGCCAGTATTCCTTCTTCTTTAATCTTTAAAACGGCTTTGCCTGCTGCAGTTGTATCAATAGATGAGATAGTAGAATGATCGCCATCGCCAATATCTTCGGCAAGCGCATTTTTTATGAGTAAGTTCAGTTGCTCGTTATAATCCATAGCAACAAAGCTACGGAAGAACAGAAAAACAAAACCCCGGAAATTTTCGGGGTTTGCATTTTAAATTTTATGTGGATTTTATTGCTTTTCAAAAGTTATTGTCTGCAACAGCTGTTTATCTCCTTTCAGTTTCATATAAATTGTTGTCCGGTAAGTGCCGTTTTTAGTTACCAATGTACCAATGCAAAATTGTGAATTGGAATTTTCGCCCTTATGATTTACTGTAAAACTTTTTACAACATTGGTAGTAAAAAAATCTCTCAATACCAGTTCTCCCTGGCTTTTGCTGTAACTGTTCGATTTATCCGGCGTATTGATCTCCACCGTATTATCAAAAAAACGGGCAATATCTGTTGAGTTACCTGCTTTCATAGCAGTTATCACTTCCTCAATACTTGAAAAAAAAGTAAAGGAACTTAACAGAGCGCCAAGGGTTAATAAAGTAAAAAAACGTTTCATGGTGTGCAAGTTTTAACATCTGTAATTTCACTAAAAACGTGCCAAGACTTCCTAAATGTACCATGTTTTGGCGCTATTTATACCCAAATGACAATAATCAGTCAAAATTAGCTGCAAATATTTTAGTTTTAGCAGATGGAAAATAAAAAAGTTATACTAATTATTATGGATGGCTGGGGATTGGGCAAAGTTGAAAAAAGTGATGCCATTCAGCATGCCAAAACCCCTTTTGTAAGTTCATTGTATTCAAAATACCCCCATACAACATTGGTTACCTGCGGTGAAGATGTTGGCTTACCCGAAGGGCAAATGGGTAACAGCGAAGTGGGGCATTTAAATTTAGGTGCCGGCCGTATTGTTTACCAGGAACTGCAACGCATTAATGTTGCCATTAAGACCGGCGAATTTGCAAAAAATGAATCATTGCTCAAAGCCATTCGTTATGCCAGGGAAAATGAAAAGCCTTTGCACCTGGTGGGTTTGGTAAGCGATGGCGGGGTTCATTCTCATTTAAATCATGTTAAAGCAATAACAAGTCTTTGCAAATCCGAGGGATTAACCAATGTACTCATTCATGCATTTACCGATGGAAGAGACACTGACCCCAAAAGCGGATTGGGCTTTTTAACAGACCTGCAAAATCACCTTGATACAACTGCAGGCAAAATTGCCACCATTACCGGGCGCTATTATGCCATGGACCGGGATAAGCGTTGGGAAAGAGTAAAACTTGCCTATGATGCATTGGTTAATGGTATTGGAGAAAACACTGTTGATATTTTAGCTGCTGTTGAAAGATCGTATGAAGCCGGCGTTACCGATGAGTTTATCAAACCCATCATCAACCAAACGCTGCCAAACGTTAAAATTCAGGAAGGAGATGCAGTGATCTGTTTTAATTTCAGAACAGACAGGTGCAGGGAAATTACAGAAGTGCTTACACAAACCGATATGCCTGAATTTGGTATGAAAAAACTTGATCTGCATTATACCACCATGACGCAGTACGATCATAAATTTAAAAATGTGCATGTCATTTTTGAAAATGATGATCTGAAAAATACATTGGGCGAAATTCTGGAACAGAACCACAAAACCCAGATACGTATTGCAGAAACAGAAAAATATCCGCATGTAAGTTTCTTTTTCAGTGGCGGAAGAGAAGTTCCTTTTGAAGGTGAAAAAAGAATTATGATCCAGTCGCCCAAAGTTGCCACCTACGATCTGCAACCAGAGATGAGTGCACCCGAAGTAACCAATGCCATTGTTGCCGAGATCAATAATAAAGCCGCCGATTTTATTTGCCTGAACTTTGCAAATGCAGATATGGTGGGCCATACAGGCGTTTGGAGTGCTATTATTAAAGCGGTTGAAACGGTTGACCAATGCGTTGAAAGAGTAGTTACCGCTTCCCTGCAAAATGATTATGCTGTTTTTTTAACCGCCGATCATGGCAATGCCGATTATGCCATTAACGCAGATGGCACGCCCAACACAGCGCATACTTTAAACCTGGTACCGCTTTTTTTAATTGACAATAACTGGCAAGGAAATATTAAAGCCGGCAAGCTGGGCGATATTTCACCAACCATTTTAACGCTGATGAATTTACCTGTTCCCAAAGAAATGACGGGCAATATTTTAATTGATTAAAACTTAAACCAAATTTTATGCTTAAGAAAATTTTAAAAAGAACTTTTCAGCTTTTATTGCTGGCTTTTATTGTTATACAGTTTATTCGTCCTGCAAAAAATATATCCGAAGGCATCAGCAATAATGATATCAGTAAAATATACGCCGTACCGGCAGATGTGCAGGCAATATTAAAAACCAGTTGCTACGATTGCCACAGCAACAACACAGTATATCAATGGTATGCCAATATACAACCTGCAGCCTGGTGGCTTGCAGATCATGTAAAGGAAGGGAAAAAGGAATTAAATTTTTCAGAGTTTGCATCATACAGGATAGGCAGGCAATATAGAAAACTGGAAGAGATCAATAAAGAAGTAAAAGAAAATGAAATGCCGCTGGAATCATATTTATGGATACACAAGGATTCTAAACTAAGTGAACAGCAAAAACTTACATTGGCAAACTGGGTTACAACTATCAGAGATACCATTAAAGCAAATTACCCTTCAGATAGCTTAGTGAGAAAAAAATAACCGCTAACTTTGTTTTCTACTTCATGACCCGTTTAAAAAAAATAACTACTTCCGTTGTGTTGTTGCTGATACAGGCAACACCTTTATTTTTTTCGGTTTCGGTATTGGTAAAACAACAGATCGCACAATCGCAAAGAGATAAAAAATTCAGTAAAGAAATCCTGCAAACCATTTCTGTTTCTTCAGCAGAAATTTACTGGGTAACCCCCGAAAAAGAGATATTCTTCAAAGGCAAATTATTTGATGTAAAATCTTATTCAAAAAATGGCAACAGCATATCGTTAACCGGTTTTTTTGATAACAAGGAAGATAAACTGGTGCAGCAGATTGTAAAGCTTACACTGCAGAAAAATCAATCCGGAAGCCCACTCAGCGAGCCTGCCATCAAGTTTATATTTTTTCCGGCTTATGTTATTCAGCATGAAATAAATGCCGGATTAAACTGGAAATATATTTCGCAACCATATCATCAGTATGATGAAGTAATACCAACGCCACCCTGCAGTTCGCCGTTGCATCCGCCATGTTAAAAATCTCATCATTCAATTAATGCACGCTCAGTAGTGCAGTATCACTATGCTAAATGTGTAGTGATTGTTATTTATTTCACTAAATCAATTTTCATGAAAAAGATTTTTATATTATGGGGTTTACTATGTATTGTATATAGTGGTTTTGCCCAGCAAAAAACCAATACAAAAGACACTGCTGCAAAAGAAATTAACCTGGAAGAAGTTATTATATCTGCCAGCAATTTTATAGAAAAGAAAAAAAATATTGCACAAAAAATAGACGTCATCAGTGCTAAAACTATAGCTCAGGCAAACGCCCAAAATACCGGCGACCTGCTGATCAATACCGGAAAAATATTTGTTCAAAAAAGCCAGCAGGGCGGCAGTAGCCCGGTTTTACGGGGCTTTGAAGCCAGCCGTGTGCTTTTGATAATAGATGGTGTAAGAATGAATAATGCCATTTACAGAAGCGGGCATTTACAAAACGTAATTACCAGCGATCAGAATTCGCTGAGCCGGGTAGAAGTAATGTATGGCCCTTCGTCTACCATTTACGGCAGCGATGCGCTGGGTGGTATTGTTCACCTGATTACCAAATCTCCGATACTGTCCGGCGATAAAAAATTCCACACTACCGGCTCGGCTTTTACCAGGTACAGCAGCGTAAATAATGAAAAAACAATTCATGCCGATGCCAGTTTGGGTGGTAAAAAATTTGCCTGGTTTCAATCGTACAACTACAGTGATTTTGGCGATATGAAAATGGGAAGTAACTACCTGTCTAAATATCCCAATTTTGGCAGAAGAAGTACTTATGTTGGAAATTTAAATGGTGTGGATACGGTACTTACAAATTCCGATGACAGGGTACAAAAATTTTCGGGATATAAACAATGGGATATCATTCAGAAATTATTATTTAAACAGAATGATCATATTTCTCATTCACTGAATTTTCAATTATCAAATACCACAGATGTGCCACGTTACGACCGGCTGCAGGATACAAGAGATTTTGGAGGCTCAATAGGCAGAACACTTCGCTATGCTGAATGGTACTATGGACCACAAAAAAGGATACTGGGTGCCTATGAATTTAATGCAACAAAACTGGGTTTTGCAGATGCGTTAAAAGCCAATATCAATTTCCAGGATATTGAAGAAAGCAGGCAAACGAGAGAATACAGACGCTATGACCGCTTTGACAGCCAGGTAGAAAAAGTAAAAGTATTTGGCATTACCATCAGTGGCAGAAAAGATATTGGAAACAGTGAATTGACAGTTGGTGTTGATGCACAATTCAATGATGTAAAATCAACAGCAACCAGAACAAATTTAACAACAGGCGCTGTTAATAAAATTGCCACCCGGTATCCTGATGGAAAAAATAAGATGAATAATTTTGGGCTTTTTGCACAACACCTGTACAAATTCAAAAACAAAAAACTGGTGTTGAATGATGGTATCCGTTTTCAATCTATCAACCTGCAAAGCAGTGTAACAGACAATTCATTTTTTAATTTACCCGACACAGCAGTTAGGCAGCATAGCTTTGCGGTTACAGGAAACATAGGCCTGGTATACACTCCGGTTAAAAGCACCATTATAAAAACATCCATATCATCCGGATTCAGAGCTCCTAACATTGATGACCTTGCAAAAGTTTTTGAATCAAACACTGCAGCAAAACAGGTGGTTGTACCCAATGCTGAAATTAAACCAGAGTATACGTATAATTTTGATCTCACGATTGCTCAGCGCATCGCTGACAGGGTGACCGTTGAACTAACCGGCTTTTATACACTTTTCAGAAATGCGATACTTAAAGCTCCCTTTAAATTAAATGGCCAGGATTCTATTATTTACAATGGTGTAAAGAGCCAGGTACTGGCCAATCAGAATGTAAACAAAGCAAATTTGTACGGCTTTACTTTTAACCTTGCTGCAGATATTTATAAAGGTCTGGGCTTTAGCAGTACGCTTTCTTACACCAAGGGCAGTTTTAAAACCGATGCTTCCAAAACATCATCTGTTTATGAAAAACAACCAAATGGTACCTATTCTTTGGTAAACAGGAATGTAACCAGCAAACCATTGGATCATCTTCCACCATTAATGGGTAAGACAAGTATTACTTATCAACACAAAATAATTAATACCGAAGTTTCCCTGCTGTACAATGGATGGAAACGTTTAGACCAATATAATGCAGATGGAGAGGACAATGCCCAATATGCAACTGTAGATGGAATGCCTTCGTGGATAACCCTTAACTGGAAAGGAAGTGTACAAGTAATAAAAAATTTACAGGTGCAATTGGGAGTAGATAATATCCTGGACAGAAATTACAGGGCTTTCGCTTCGGGCTTTTCTGCCGGTGGCCGAAATTTCCTGATTGGGTTAAGGGCAAACTGGTAATAACTGAAAGCAATTACCTGATTTTATATTAACTACTGTAAATCAATATTTTACATTCATATTATTTAAAAAGATCCCCCGAAATTTCGGGGGATCTTTTTTAGCCCACATGCAGCATTACTTACCGGTAATTTGTCTATATTTATAAGGAAATCAAGCACACATATGACGGAAGAGCTTATGCTTAGCGGATGCCTTCGGAATAATGCCACTGCACAGGAGGCATTATACAACCGTTTTAGCCCACGAATGTTGGGTGTGTGTTACCGGTTTGCCAAAAACAGAGAGGATGCAGAGGATATGTTGCAGGAAGGTTTTATTAAAGTGTTTTCGCAAATGCATCAATACAGAAATGAGGGAGCCTTGGAAGGATGGATAAGACGAATTGTAGTACATACCTGCATTAATAACCTGAAGAAAAATAAAAAATTCTCAGATAGTATTGACATTACCAATGCTCATAGCATTCATATCAGGGAAGAAATGATACCATCCATCATGCAGGCAAAACAGGTCGTTGAATGTATCAGATCGTTACCACTTGGATACAAAACAGTTTTAAACCTGTATGCCATTGAAGGGTATTCACATAAGGAGATTGCAAGTATGCTGGATATAGAGGAGAGTACAAGCAGAAGTCAGTACACAAGGGCAAAATCTATGTTGGAAGAAATATTGATCAGAAAAAAAATAATTCAAAAACCAAAGAAAAAAACAAATTTTTTGGGAGCTGTTTAAACCAATCTGATTTGTACAAGGCAGATCAGACAGGAATTACCAATTACTATTATGTTTATTAAAAGATGGAAAACGAATTTTATACCGATGAATTTGAACAACTGCTGAAAGAAAAGGCGGATCAGTTCAGCATGTATCCTTCTAAGCGGGTTTGGCACAGTATTTACAATAATCTGCATCCAAGCCGCCGGTGGCCATCTGTTGTAATAAGTTTATTTTTTATCAGTTCGTTAATGTTTATAGGTTATTTAAATACCGGAGAAAATTCCATCACCAGGCAAATTAACAACAGCAGCAGCATCAGCACAATTTCGATTGAAGAAACTACTCCTCCTTCACAAAAGATCAATAACAAAATCCGGGTTCTATCTTATTCAAAAGCAGCGCAGCAAGCTGAGGCGCAATACAACAATGCTTTTGAAGATGTGATTACAAATGAAACTGACTTTTATACCTATACTATTGTTAAAAGCAACAGGCCCCCTTATTTAATAAATGCATTGACTGCATCATCAGATATAAAACTTTCCACTGCAACTCCTGAAACAAATAATAACCAGGAAGGTGTTGTACAAACAGTAAATACTTATATAAAATCAAACCAGATATTTGCCGATATTGCCGTTTCCAACAAAAAAAACAAAACCGGTTCTTCTAAACCATCAGATAAAAACAAAACAGAGAATACCCCTTACAAGGGTAACACAGATGATTTGAACCTGCCGTCTGCAAATGATGCCACTGCCATACTGAATACTTCAGACAAACAAGCAGAAACCGGTTTAACAAAAACAACAGAAGCAAAAATAACCCCTGATTCAAAGGACATCAACGAAAACAATGCTCTTAAAGCTGAAGAAAAAGCCTGGATTGAAAACTATGCTTTTCAAAATAAGCCTGCAGCCAAAAAATGGAAGGGCCGTTTAGGTTACCAGTTTTATATAACCCCGGCTGTTAATTACCGTAAATTAACTACCAAAGTAAAAGGGTCGGCAACACCTTTTGCAAACGGAGATATTAACAACTCCATCAGCCAGAAACCAGGTTTTGGATTTGAAGCCGGACTTGGGTTGAATTATGCGGTTGCTAAAAGATTGCAAATAAAAGCGGGTGTACAGTTTAACTATACAAACTATAATATATCTGCTGACCAGGCTAGTCATCCGATAACAACCACTATTTTAATGAATGATCCCTCAACAGGCTATTCCTATTCTGCTGCAAGAACCTCTACTACTTCCAATACATTTAATACACCAGCTGCAAGGCCGGTTACATTACACAACAGAACCTACCAGGTTTCGGTACCCATTGGTTTTGGGTATAAACTTTCAAGTCAGGATAATGTAGAGTGGTTTGCCGGTGCTACTGTGCAACCATCATATTATTTCGGCGGTAAAGCACACCTCATCTCTACCGATCTCAAAAGCTATGTTTCAGACCCTTCCACAATCAACTCCTGGAATTTGAATTTAGGCTTTGAAACCTACATGAATTTTAAGCTGGGTACTTACAATTTTCAGGTAGGCCCTCAGGTCCGTTACCAGGTTAACTCAACCTACAAAAAGAATCTGGCATTAATTGAAAAACCTTATGCCATTGGCCTCAAGTTTGGTTTAACAAAAGGTTTTTAATTTAACAATATTGAAGTTTTAACGCAACAATACATTATTGTACTGTTGCGTTTTAGTTTTATGGCTGAGTAAATATTACCAACTTCATTAGCCTGTGTTTTTGCAATACCACCCTTTCCTTTTAAATTTGAAAAATGAAAATCATTATCTCCTTGCTTGCATGCTTTCTTTTTTTATATTCCTGTAATGATTCGGGTAAATCTACGGTAGACATTCCGGTTAAACCGCACCTGGATACTGCAGCACCGCAAAAGTTTTTTCCATTAACTTCTTATCTTAAAGGTGAGATATTTAATATAAAACAAAGTGGTATAAACCCTTTAAAATACACAACTGTAAACAACCGGACTGATTCGGCTTGGTTAAAGATTGAAGAATTGGAGCCTGCTTTACAGGATTTCTTAACCCCGGAAATTGATTCGGCAAATTTGATCAGCCTTTTCACCGAAAAAAGTTTTATGGATCAGTCTATAGATGCAATAACACTCACATACGAGCCAATATCCATACTGCCAGACAGTTTTAAACTGAGTCGTTGGGATATATATATAGACCCCAAATCCAATAAAGTAAAGCGGGTTTACATGGTTAAGGAAGTTGCCCCAACCAGAACATTGCAGTTAACCTGGGTAAGCAATCAATGGTGCAAAATAGTGAGTATTATTACCGACGATAAAGGTGAATCAAAAATTGAAAAAGAAGAAAAATTTATTTTGGATTTTTAAAAACCAATGACACAAAAAGAATTTTCAGTTATTGCTGCTACCATTCCCATACAACCGGGTATTTATAAATATTTTGATGAGGCGAACGAACTGCTGTATGTTGGTAAAGCAAAACATTTGCGAAAAAGAGTGAGCTCGTATTTTTCAAAAACCTTTACAACTTACAAAACACATGAGCTTGTTCAACGTATTCATCATATTGAATTTACCATTGTTAATAATGAACAGGATGCCTTCCTGCTGGAAAACACCCTGATTAAGGAGTTTCAGCCTCGTTTTAATATTAGTTTAAAAGATGGCAAGACCTATCCTTATATTGTTATTAAAAATGAAAGGTTTCCCCGTGTTTTTTTTACAAGAAGAAAAATTAATGATGGCTCCCGCTATCTAGGCCCATATACATCCGTTGAAAAAGTAAGGGAGTTGCTTGATTTTATTAAGCAAACCATTCTGTTACGTACCTGCAAGCTGAATCTATCTGAACACAATATAAAAAAAGGGAAATTTAAAGTTTGCCTTGAATATCATTTGGGAAATTGTAAAGGCCCTTGCGAAGGGTTGCAGACTTTGGAAAACTACCATGAAGAGTTGCAGCAGCTGGTTAATATACTAAAAGGGAACTTATCGCCGGTTATTCTGCATTTTAAAAAAGAAATGCAGGAGCATGTTAACTTGCTGGAGTTTGAAAAAGCTGCTATCCTAAAGCATAAAATCGAGCATCTCAAAAATTACCAGGCCCGTTCTACGGTTGTTAATACCCGTATGGGCACGGTAGATGTTTTCTCTATTTTAGAAGATGGAGATATTGCTTACGTAAATTACCTGGCCATTAATGCCGGCACCATTGTGCAAACAAAAACCATTTTGCTTGAAAAGCAGCTGGAAGAAACGGCAGCAGAAGTATTGATATTTGCCATTGCACAAATCAGGGAGAGTTTCAACAGTATTACCAATGAGATCATTGTACCATTTGCCATTGATTTTCCGCAGCAGGACATTATCATCACAGTACCAAAAGGAGGTGATAAGAAAAAGCTGCTCGATCTCTCCGAAAAAAATGTAAATCATTTCAGGGAAGAGATCAGGAAAAGAAAAATGCTTAACCTGCAGGATAAAACTGCCGATGAAAAAATAAAAGTATTACAGCAATTGCAAAAAGATCTTCAGTTACCTGCCGTTCCGCTGCATATTGAATGTTTCGATAATTCAAATTTCCAGGGAAGCTACCCGGTATCTGCCGTTGTATGCTTTAAAAATGGCGAACCCAGTAAGGCTGAATACAGGCGTTTTAAAGTAAAAACAGTAGTTGGTATAAACGACTTTGCTTCCATGACTGAAGTTGTTTACAGGCGGTATAAAAGGTTGCTGGATGAAAAAAAGCCAATGCCACAATTAATTATTATTGATGGCGGCAAGGGACAGCTAAGCGCAGCTATGCAAAGTATAACTGCTCTAAAATTACCTGGTACTACATCTGTAGTTGGGTTAGCTAAAAATGAAGAAGAGATTTTTTTTCCGGGTGATACAGAATCAGTAAAATTACCCTGGGATAGTGCAAGCCTGAAACTAATACGCAGCATAAGAGATGAAGTACACAATTATGGCATCACCTATCACCGCAACCTGCGCAGCAAAGGAACTTTTGTTAATGAACTGGAGCAGGTTAAAGGCATTGGTAAGGCAACCGCTAATTTATTACTCAAAGAATTTAAATCGGTAAAAAATATAAAAACAAAACCGGTTGAGGATATTGCAGCTGTTATAGGGACTGCCAAGGCTGAACTGTTATTGAAATCGTTAAAATAGCACTTCTTAAAAATAAAAAAGGGGCCTGAATAGAAATTCAGCCCCGTTTAAAATCCAATATCCTATGAAAAACCGAAACGAAGTTAAACATTCAAATCTTCACTACCTATACCCTAAAGAGGGTACTTGTTTAAACCTGTTAATTTACTAATACCTGATAAGCCTGATACCTAAATTAAAAGCCCCCGATTTAAAATCGGGGGCTTTTAGTAATTATGTTTTTAGCATCTTAATAAGACCAAAGATCCTGTTCGTAATTAAATATCTTTTCTTTGATATTCTCACCTTCCAGTAATTGCAGTATCCCTTTGTTTAACAAACCGGGATATTGATCAATAAACTTGTCATAAGGATTATCAATTGTACTCTTTATAATACGCCCATAAAACATCCTGCTTTCAAAAAGGTCTTCCCAACTCATTCGGGCACCATAGTTCTTACCATTGTACACATCATATTTGGAGAAGATTGGCCTCATATCAGGATAGTAAACCCAGAATAATTCCTGTGTTCCGATGAAAGTATTGGTTTGTGCAGAATAAACATTCATTACAGGCGCTATGCCCAGTATACGCCAGAATAAACGGGAACTTTCTTTATCAAAAATAACTTCTTCTTTTATTCTGAACTTATAAAATGAATCCAACACAATATCCCTGCTGGTTGTATCATAAGCATACACATTACCTAACGAATCATATTTTGGAACAATAACCACATCTCCAGACATTCTACGAACCACATCCCCCCTTGTCATAGGAGTAGTGAACCTGTCGTCAATATTAGCATCAAATACAGTTACCAAACTATCCTGAATTGCCTTAAAGAGTATTGAAATGAAGCGCTGGTTACCATTGTTTTCATCTGCCGCATACTTAAATGGCAGGTTTATCTTTTCACGGGTATCAATCTCTCTCCATATTTTATGGCGGTACATCGCATCATCTGCCCTTAAATTTTCGTAAGGTAATGGTGTCCTGTCTTTAAGCATGGTTGTTTCCACCGCTTCATCTGGGCGCAGCGATTTTTTTACCTGTTTAATAGGCAAACTATCGTTGAAAACTGCAGGTGGCGGAGGCGCTACAGCTGCAACAGCAACAGTATCAACCTGAGGTGTAGTGGGCTTAATTTTTGCCTTGGTTTTAGAAGCCGTTGTTTTACGGGTACTGGCACGTTTCGTTGAAGAACGTGTAGTTTTCTTTTTTTGTGCTTCTGCCGCATTAACAAATATGCTTAAGCATACTGCCAGCAAAAAATACTTAAAATACCTCTTTTTCATAGTTTCTATATTTAAACGCTTAGAATAATGAGAATCCCGGAGGATTTTGAATTGTTCTTGGTTGTCCGTCTGGTCCTACTACACGGATATTATCAAAAATAACTGTTGATCCCGGAGCTAAAGTTCTCATGTATTCAGCTGCACCGGCAAGGCTTCCGCTGGTTAATGATATCTGCTTAACATTTCTGTCACCCGGATTCATAAAATAAACTGTACCACCAGTTACACTGAATTTTGCTTCAAAATCAAAATTCTCCAGATCAGCACGTACAAACTGCTGGCTTCTGAATACTACTGCCTGCATTCTACCACCAGAGCTTGGTCCAACTTTAATGATCGGATCTGGAATACGTTTGATACGGAAATCAAATTTGCTTGGCTTACCATCGGCAGTTACAGTAATACTTGCAGCACCTATGGCTGATACCTTTACTACGCGTTTTGAGCCAGTTCCACTGATAGTACCACCAGTTATTGAAACGGTGGTTTTATCCCAACCTGTAGGAGAGCCAATAGTAATTGGATTATCAACACCAATATAAAATACATTCATCTTATCCAACATCACAGCAGCACCTCCCGGGGTTCCTACAGTATATTTGATTGGGAAAGTTTTAGTTTCCTTAGTTCCGTCAGGTTTAGTATAGGTAACATTTACCGGTATGCTTCTTTCGCCACCACCATCTGCGTTAAATTCTTTGATAGCAACACCATCGGCATTAACCGGTACTGGTGCACCACCAATAGTTATCTGTGGTTGTGCTGCCGTACTGTAAGCACCAACACCTGCAGTAATAGTTACTTTTTCGCCAGGCATAACATAGTTGGAACTTTGACCTACTACAGCGGCAAACTGATCATATACAAATTCAACTGCTCCGATTTTACTATGTATATAGCTAGAAATAGTGTTCTCGGCATTTTTTACGTTATTCTGAAACTTGCTTAACATAGTTAATGCAGCTACCGTGGGTGTCATGTGAAAATAGCCTGTAGTAAAGTTTTTTGTTCCACCTTCTTTACTAGGAACGGGATCAGTATTTACTGGAAAATTTGTTGAAAATCTTGCAGGGAATGAAGAGTCTATTGCCAGCATTTTCTTTTTATAATCTTCAAGTTTGGCTTTTAACTCATCTCCCTTTCCACCTGTTTCAAATAATCTTGTTGATGCATCGAGATTATCTTCTTTAAAGCTGCCATCCTCTTTTAAACCTGCGGCCTGCATTAATTGTAACTTCAGGTCTTCAATGTATTTTATTACTTCATCTGAATGTTGTTTAGATAATACCGCTTTTGGTTGCCATATAGCAGCCTGTGCTTTATACTGATCATCTTTCATTTTATCATCCAATGATTTATATAATACAGCATTGGCAGTAGTTAAATTCGCATTTGAACCTTGTAAACTTTTATCCACTGTTTTAAAGGCTTCTATCACTTCCGCTGATACGTTCAGCGCCAGGATAGCGGTCAACACCAAATACATAATGTTGATCATCTTTTGCCGGGGCTCTCTAGGTAAAGCCATAATATTTTAGATTTACAATTGTTAAGTTAAAATTGGTTTTCTCTGTTGTTTGAGTAAAAAACTCAGGGGTTAATTTTTTTATTAATTAACGTGTTCCCTGCATAGCACTCAGCATGTTACCATAAACCGAGTTTAATTTACCCAGGTTGTTGGCTAAAATACTGATCTGATCTTTTGCTTTTCCTGCATCTTCAACAGTACCCATCATAGTCTGGCTGGCTTCGGCCAGTTTACCATAGAATGTATTCAGAGATTTCAAATGATTGTTACTTTCCTTTAATTCCAATTCGTAAATGGTATTTAAAGAACCCAGGTTTTTGGTCAACACCTGAACCTGCTCGTGAAATCCTTTAGCACTGTCGGCTGCACTACTGAAACTGCTCATAGTAGCAGCACTGCTTGCAAAAGCTGTAGACATACTTCCTAAAGCTACCGTTGCTTCTTTGGTTTTGTTGCTGAAATCACCTGTATTTTTAACTACATCACCAATTTCATGCATATTACCTACAGTAGTTTGCAGTTTCTGAAAACCTTCGCCTAATTTTTTTAAGTTGGTAGGAGTAATATCTGCACTTTGTAACATTTTATCCATTGAATCCAAAGAAGGATTACCAACAACATCAGCTGGCTCATCATCTTCTTCATGATGCTTTGGTTTAACCCACTCAATTATAGCATACACAAGAAAGATTGCAGTTTCCGTCCACATTCCAATGGTTAGCATCATATCGGCATATGACTGGTGCGTAAGTTTTGCCCATGCGGCGAAGATAATTACAGCAGCGCCGGCACTTACCAAAACATCAATTAAAGTTAAAAAGGTTCTTTTGTTGTGAGCCATGGTTTAAAAATTTAGAGTTTTAATTGGTGGTTATTTAAAGTTTAGTGTATAAATTAAAAGTACCCGTGAATATTTTCACAGCAGGTACTTTCAATAAATCAGATTAGAAATTTTGGAATAATGTGTTATTTTTTCTTGCCCTTTTTCTGAGCTGGTGGTAAATCAATTACGCAACGGAAACCAATATAAGATTTAGTTGTATCCTGGTATTCGTAAGAGCGTGATCCTGTTCTTAAGAAATAACCAACATCTTTCCAGCTGCCACCACGTAAAACTTTACGTTTATCACGTGGTTTGTCAGTTTCTTTGGCATCGTACCTGATATCGGGATTCATATCATGCTGAAAATTGTAAGCTCCTTCATAATATAAAGATGAGGTCCATTCTGCAACATTCCCAGACATATTATACAAACCAAAATCATTTGGCCAGTAAGCATCAGCCCTTACAGTATAAAATCCGCCATCTTCAGGATAATTACCACGGCCTGGCTTAAAGTTAGCCAACAGGCATCCTTTTTTATTTCTCAGGTAATAACCTCCCCATGGATAATCAGCCTGAGAACGTCCGCCTCTTGCTGCATATTCCCATTCTGCTTCGGTTGGTAACCTGAAATCAGATTCAGCTGTTTTCTTCTTAGATTCAAGAAATGCATTCAGATAATGTGTTCTCCATTCGCAAAAAGCAGTGGCCTGTTTCCAGCTAACACCTACAACAGGATAATTTCCAAATGCAGGGTGGCTGAAATATTTCTTAGCCATTGGCTCGTTATAAGAGTAAGCAAAATCCCTTACCCAGCATAAAGAATCGGGATAAACGGGTATAGCCTTTTTGATAATAAATTTTGAACGGGGTATTGAAGCATCTTTATTCTGGGCTGCTGCTTTGTAATCAAAAATTTCAGATTGATATACAATTTTATTAGCATCCAGCTCTTTTTTACCAAATATCCTGTTATCCGGAGTAACTATAATTGCATCTACTTTTTCCATAGTAGCTTTGTCACCCCATTTGATGGTGTTGGCTTTTTTCCAGTCAATATATTCATTACCATCTGTCCCTTGTTTAACATACCCCATTAGCTTGGCAGCTATTGAGTCTCTTACCCAATTGGTAAACTGGCGGTATTCGTTATTGGTAATTTCGGTGGCATCCATCCAAAAACCATTAATGGAAACAGACTTGTTTCTGGCGGTAAGCGCATAGCTCAAATCCTCGTCACTGGAACCCATATGAAAAGTTCCTGGTGGTATGTAAACCATTCCGGGAGGCTTGGGTAAACTCCATTTAGAACCCGGAGCAACCCCAATGAGCTGGCCCTTATCTACGGCGTATCCACCACTGCCTGATTTACTACCTGATTTTTTACAACTGGTAGATAACGATGTGAGAGCTATAAAAGCTACTAAATTAAACAGCCTGTACTTCATTGTTTTTAACTTTGAGGGTATTGGGCAAATGTAATGATTATTTTGATTTATCATCATTTTTATGATTGATTCAATAATTATTTTTTAATAAAAATAGCCCTGAAAATTGTAAACGACAGAAAAAAGCAAATATTGTGTTTACAAGTTTGAAACTTATACCAAATTTCATTAATAGTTGCAACTGGCTAAGGGAGTATTTCAGGTAAGTAATGAATGATTTTAATAACATGGATAATTGAAAATGTAATTTCGATAGTTTTTATTTACCGGCAAAAAAAATAACCGGTTTATTAAACAATGGTTGTTGGCATTAGCAAAAACTAATTATCCCTGATGTTGAGTTAATAATTAAAACATTCTTCTAAAATCCGTTACCCCTTACAAACAATAAAACAAAAACCAAAGTGATACAATGCTGTATGGTAAATAATTACAGGGATTCATAAAATTTTAACAGTATAAATTAATCGCAAAATTTCTGATCCCATTTATAACTTTTTACTGGATTTAATACTTAACATGTCTGGCATAAATATTTATATCCTGTTATGGTAAATGCCCTGATCCTCTAAATTAAAACCCCAACCCGAAACCAGATGCCTGTACTTTTTAACACCTGTAATAACCCCTATATTAATGTTTTCAGATGGCAGGGGCAGTTTTTTCCTTCCTTATAATTATAAGATTTCCGGGTAAAAATTTTCTGATAATTGAAATTTTGCTAAATGTTAAAGAAAACTTAAAAAGTACTTAACAGCTAGTAAACCAGGTGTAACGTAAACTGATTTCTATAAACAGGAGCTAAAAATTATTTCTTTTTATAGGAAGAGAGATAAATTTCTAAGGCGCTTACCATACTGGGTGCTTGTGGCTGGGGTGCTTTTATTTCTAACACAAGGCCTGCTTCTTCTGCCGCCTTAAAAGTATTTACACCAAATACGCCAATAGCAGTACCATTTTGCTTAAACTTGGGGAAATTTTCCATCAGGCTTTTTACGCCACCTGGTGTGAAAAAGCATATCAGATCATAATTTCTTCCAATAACTTCTTTAATATCATTGCTGACGATCTTGTACAATACCGGCGTAGCGTATTCACAATTGTGCATTTTCAGCCAGTTGGTTATTTCACTATCAAACGATTCGGAGCAGGGATAAAGGAATTTTTCATTATCCTTATGTTTGTTAATAACATCAAACAGGCATTTATTGGTGCCATCTGCACTGTAAAAAACCTTGCGTTTCCGGTATAAAATAAATTTCTGAAGATACAAGGCCACGGCTTCGGTAATACAAAAATATTTTGTTTCCTGCGATACACTCACTTTCATTTCATCACAAATACGGAAGAAATGGTCAATAGCATTGCGGCTTGTGAAAACAACGGCCGAAAAACTGGCAATGTCTATCTTTTGCTTACGGAATTCTTTAGCCTGTATGCCGTCAACTACTATAAAGGGGTGAAAATCAAGGCTCAGATTATATTTTTTGGCCAAATCAAAATAAGGTGACTTGTCGCCATCCGGCTTTGGTTGGGTAATGAGTACTTTTTTTACTGTTTTCCCAGAGGTCACAGTGTGTGTTGAACCATTTTTAACCATAATCGTTGCTGCGTGGTATGCAAAATTATGGGTTTTTAGTTAAATAAACCATTAAACCCTTGTAAATCAACAATAGGGGTAATATTTCCAAGCCGGCTATGTATAAAAAAAAATGGAATTTGCTGATTTTTAAATGATTTTGAACAAGTCCATATGACCGGAAAAAGCGAAGTAAAAGGAAAACGCCAATGATCATCAAGGAAACCAGGGCTGCAATTGTAACTATTTGCATTTCTGAAAATGAAAGGATAATGATGAAAGGGACCAGGAAAATACCAATGATCTTATTTATCAGAAAAATTACAAAAACATAAATATCTACAGCCTCATTCAAGCCAGTTACCCAACCGGTGAATTTTAATGTGCAGTATTTTATAAAATAAATCAGTCCCATCAATGCAATGGAAGAAAAAATAAACATCCATTCGTTGCCTCCATTGGTTAAATGATAGTGAGATAAAAGAACATAGGCATAAATACCCCCACTGATCACAAAAAAGATATTAAAAAGAAAAGAGGGCAGTTTTGCCTGCAAAAGCTGATCGGTAATCTGGCTTTGCCTGAGAGAAGTATTAAAAAATACCCGGAAAAGATTCGTAAAATAACGGCTGTAAAAATATTTTAAACATGCCAGCAGTAGCACCATGCCCGCAATCAGGTAAAAAAAAGTATCTCTCGATGTAGCCCTTTTCAGTTGCACTGCCAGCGAAACCGGTTCTGCCTCACTGTTCAGCAATTTATTTTTAAGCAGAACGGCATTTGTGTCTGCAACTAGCGCCTTAACCGTATCAGTCTTTTTTACTAAACCGGCAGAATCAGCAATGGGCAATGTTTTTAAGGAATCCTTTGGATAAATAGCCGTATCGGCATTTTGAGCACATAGCGAGGCAGAGAAAAAGAATAGAAACAACCCAAAGAAAAAAATCGGCTTCACTAACTAAATAATTTTACTGCAAAAATAGATGCTGGGGATGAGAGTTTTAAAAGTAATTGACATATCCAAAATGTATTTTGGATGCTTCACGCAGATTTAACTTTACATCGTTTCGTTTTCCTGCGGCATAACTGATGTTCAGTAAACCAAACCTGGTTTCAAAAGCAAGGCCAAGTCCGGCCCCAATAAAATTATTATTCAGGTTTATAGTTTGGTATTTATTTTTAACCCAACCACCATCAACAAATCCAAACATATACGAGTTCAGTTTAAGCCGGTAACGGTATTCTGCAGTAAGTACAGCATACTGCGTTGCATAAATACTTTCTTCGTTAAAACCCCGCAATAGTTTGTAACCACCAATCTGAAAAAGTTCGTTTCGGAAAGTACTCGGGCTGATGAACAACCCGCCGTTGATAGCAGTTTTTACAGTTGCCTGCTTACCAACCGGGAAAAAATGTGCCGCACTCAGTTTAACCCTGAACTGGTAAGAACGTGCTTTTACCGAATCGTATAAACTGGCATAATTAAAATTCGGATCTTTTAAATTCAGTATCTCATTATTCCTTTTAATGTTTTTAATTCCCACTGCCCCGGTAAGTTTTATTTCATTTCCACTGCGTGGATTAAGCTTGTAATCGGTTTTATTCCATTCGTATTCCAGTCCAACATTTACAGAGGTAACATCAATATTGGGAGGCAGCTTTTTGGTAATTTTTACCAGGTTGGTATCTACACCGGTGCCCAGTAAAAAACTATTTTGCCATTGTACAAATATTTTGCCGGCCTGGTGTGCTGATAAGAGATACTGCAAACCAAGCAGCGCATTGATCTGTAAAAAAGTAGAGTCTTTTTTAAAAAGATCAAAAGCAAAGTCGAACCCAAAATCAGAATTGAAAATATAGGGCTGTTGAAAGCCCAGGTTTAAACGTGGAGACTTGGGTTGCAGCTGCTGCCATTTCAGTAAAATAGTTTCGCCGTTGCTTAATGCATTTTTCAAATCAAGATTTACATCAGCTGTAAGCTGCAACTTGCCCGACTGGCTGGCACTGGGCAAAAATCCAATCAGAAAATTAGCCTGGCTGCTTCTTTTGGGTGCCAGGTACAGATTAAGGATGGAGCCACTGCCCAGCATGGTAACATCGGCTGGTTGTATTTCCTGTAAATAAGGAAGTTCCAGCAGACGCTTGCTTACCAGGTCAAGTTTTTCTTTATTGTACAAACTGCCATTGGATATTCCTAAATAATGCCGCAAAAATTTCTTTGAGATTTTTGCCTTACCCAACACCCGGATACTGTCAACATGATACAAAGGCCCCCTTTTTGCCCGCAGCAAAGCATCCATTTTATTATCATCAAGCCGGATGCTGTCTAAAAATACTTCTGCAAATGGGTAACCGTTCTTTTCATAGTAAATCAAGAGCTTATCCTGCAATGCCAGCAGTTGCTGAATGTTAAGCAGTTTGCCTTCGTAATCCTTTTCTCTGAACCGGCTGTCGTCCATAGCAGCTTTTTCAATACCAGCCGGTTTCAGTTTTATCCATTGGTATTGTTTACCCAAAAACAAATGAATGGTTGTGGCATTTTCATTTTCAAAAATACTGTCAACAGAAGCAGTTGGGTAACCTTTTGAACTCAGCAAAGAAGTTAATCCCTGTATATACGCATTGCACAATACTTTGCCTGCAAATGCTTTTTGCAATTTTAAAGGCTCCGCATTAAAGGAGTTATCTTTGTCTACAAACTGAATGTTTAATTGATAAGGAAGATTTTTGTTGCCTTGTGCAGTGCTTTTTGATGCGGTGAGTAAAAAGCCCATACAAAACAGTACAGGAAACAGAATTTTACAGCATATTAATTTAACAGGCGTCATTAATAATCAAATCTAAAATAATATCCCGATACTTAACGGGACTAAAACCTAAAATCTTTGCCGGGCATTTATATTCATATACCTTTTTGCAAACAGGCCTGCCATTACTGCAATTTTCATTTTTCAACTACGCTGGCGCAGAAAGAAAAAATGGTGGAAGCAATTGTTACCGAAATAGCCTTATCCCCATCCCATCTCCTGAAGGAGAAGGGAGATGCGGAGATTGCAGCGAATTTGGATAAAGAAATCATATCAACACTTTATTTTGGTGGAGGCACACCCAGTATTTTAAGCATTGATGAATTAAAAATAATTTTTGAAGCATTACAGCAACGTTTTGTTTTTGCTGATGATATTGAAATCACATTGGAAGCAAATCCGGATGATATAACGGAGACTAAATTGAAAGCCTGGTTAAACCTGGGCATTAACAGGCTGAGCGTTGGCATACAAAGTTTTTTGGAAGAAGAATTAAAATGGATGAACAGGGCACATACAGCAACAGAATCAATTGCCTGTATTGATCTGATTAAAGCAGCAGGTTTTATAAACTTTTCTGTTGACCTGATCTATGGCTCGCCCATTTTAACAGATGATGATTGGAAAAGAAATGTAGAACTTGTTATTGAAAAAGATATACCTCACATCTCCTGCTATGCTTTAACAGTTGAACCCAGAACAGCACTGGATAAAATGATTGCCTTACATAAAAAAGAACCGGTTGATGCTGAAAAGCAAGCAAGGCAATTTTTATTGCTGATGGATTGGATGCAGGAAGCCGGTTATGAACATTACGAGATCAGCAATTTTGCAAAACCGGGTTTAAGAAGCAAACACAACAGCAGTTACTGGAGCGGAGAATATTATTATGCCTTTGGCCCTGCCGCACATGCATTTGATGGCAAGAGCAGAAGATGGAATGTTGCCAACAACGCTTTGTATATTCAATCTTTACAAAAAGGCAGCATTCCTTTTGAAGAAGAAATACTTACCGAAACGCAGCAACTGAATGAATACATTATGACCTCATTAAGAACAATCGAAGGATTGGACCTGGATTATGTTAGCAATATTTTCGGAGCAGAAAAAAGCAGCAAGATTAAAGCAGCAGTCAGCAAATATGAAAGCACCGGTAAATTAAAAGCTGTAAAGGGTAAACTTATTTTAACAAGAGAAGGAAAATTGTTTGCCGACGGAATTGCAGCAGATCTATTTTTGTGAATGGCTGTAATGCTTCCTCAAATACTTAACAAGCTCTGCTATACTTAAGCAAGCCACCATGAATATGAGGATAGTTGAACTGATATTTGAAAAAGAGAATGGCATTGTTTTATTTTCTGTTATAAAGCTACAACCTTTTTATACCAAACTCAACTCAATACTGTTAAAACCTTCGGCAGCAGGTAAATTCTCCCATAAAATTTTATAAACGGTATCTGCAATGGGCATATCTGCCAATATTTTTTGGTTTATGATATGCATGCATTTGCTGGCATTGTACCCTTCCGCAACCATACTCATTTCCAGCTGGGCAGCTTTTACAGAATACCCTTTACCAATCATGTTACCAAAAGCCCGGTTACGGCTGTGAAGAGAGTAACAGGTTACCAGCAGATCGCCGAGGTAAACGGAAGCTGCATAATTATTAGCCCGGTGTTCTTTGGCCGGCATACGTATGTCGGTGTGCCCCACTTCAATGTTTTTAATGCCGGCTTTTTTTAAAAACCCTGCCATTTCATCGGCACAGTTGGCAATAAATACGCTTAAGAAATTATCGCCGTAATCAAGCCCATGGGCAATACCAGCCCCAACTGCATAAATATTTTTTAAAACCGCTGCGTATTGCACACCAAAGATATCGTCATTCTCAACCGTGTTCAAATAACGGGTTTTAAAGCAGGCTGCAATTTCATGTGTAACTGCTTTGTCAATGCCCGAAAAAGTGAGATAAGATAATTTTTCAGCCGCTACTTCCTCTGCATGGCAGGGACCAAGCACTGCAAAATAATTCTTCAACTCAACAGCAAATTCATTTTTCAAATATTCATTAAGTAACAAATTGCTTTCAGGCAGGATTCCTTTAATGGCAGATATGATTTTCTTTCCGGCAAAAATATTCCTGTCAAGCCCACGCAGTGCATCATCTGTATAAGCAGAAGGTATCACTATTACAATGCAATCGCTGTTAGTTATAACCTCGGCAGGGTCTGTAGTTAATTTCAATTTTGTAGTATCCAGATGAGCTGCAGATAAATACTGCGGATTGTGATGCCGCTCCTGAATGTGTTTGATATGCGCTTCGCTCCTGTTCCACCAATAAATGGTATTGCCGTTATCGGTTAAAATTTTTGCTATGGCAGTTCCCCAGCTTCCGCTTCCAAGTATTCCGAAGGTCATAGTTAATGGTTAATAGTTCATGGTTGGTAGTTCTTGGTGGTTACATTGAACCTCTAAGTTTCGTAATCATTTTGCATAACACTTCATACTCATCGTAATATTTTTTAAAATCATTATCATTGATGTATTTTCTTGTTTGAGCAATAAAGAGGCAGGATACTACTTCAACTGCAGAACGTAATCCAATTCCAAGAAACCGCTTGAATTCCGGTATTGACTGTCCTGTACTTCCTTCTGCAATATTCAGAACTACTGAATCAGCAGCCCTTTTCATTTGTGAACATAAACTATACAACTCTTCTCTTGGAAATGTTTTTACCAAAATATCAATCTCATTACACAAACGCAAGGCAAAATGCCAAACTTTTAATTCTTCGAATCTAAATGCCATATTTAAACTGTATGGTTACTATTAACTAAGAACCATCAACAATGAACTCTACAACCCCAGTTTTTCCACTGCCAGCTGCGCCGCAATCTGGCTGGCATCTTTTTTATTGTATCCTTTTGCTGCTGCAATCAATTCCCCATCAACAGTAGCGCCAATGGTAAACAAGCGGCGGCCGTTCTCAAATTTCTCATCCAGTGTTTCAAACTCAAGTGCCTTACCATTTTTATTAGCCCAGCCGTATAACCTGTTCTTAATATTAATTTCCACATCTTCCAGGTCGTCCATAAACATGTGTGGCATAATGATGCATTTCTCCACCCACTTGTGTGTGCCGGAATATCCTATATCCAGGTAAACCGCCCCTATCAATGCTTCCAGGGTGTTCCCAAATATCTGCGATATCTTCAGCGCATTATCGTACTTATTGTAAAAGGTAATTTTCTTAAGCCCCATTTTTAACGCAATATCATTCAGCTTCTGACGGTTAACCATCTTGCTTCTCATCTCGGTTAAAAAACCCTCGCCCTTGTATGGATATTTCCTGAAAAGATAATGTGCCACTATTGAACTTAAAACCGCATCTCCCAAAAACTCGAGGCGCTCATTATTTTCATCGGCACCTTCCCTAACGCTGCGGTGACTGAGTGCCGTTTTGTACAGTGTAATTTCGCCAGGGGTAAAACCAAGCACATTGCTCAGTTGCTTTTTAAACTCCCTGTTATGAGATTGGCTTTTAAAAAAATTCTTTATGAATTGCAAGACGGAAAAATTGTTTGCGTGAAATTAATCTTATTTGAGGTGAAAATAAAAGAAACCACCAGCCAGGTGAAAAATTATTCCAGCTCATTTTTTTTCCTATTTGATCTTTCCGAACAGGTCGCCTTCATTCCAATCCGGCCTCTTTAAAGTTTGTGCTATTGAATAACTGATCAGAAAATTTAATTGAACATATTTTTTTGCAGCAGCAAAATTAAAAATGCCATCCATGCCATCGGCAGCCTGGTGATAATATTTGGCTCTCCATTCCTTTACAAAATCAGTCAGGTTAAACCCCGGCACATCCGACCTTGTGCCATATTTGATATGTAGTGCAGGTATTCCATTCATTACAAAACTATATTGGTCGCTGCGTACAAACCTGTTCTCATTTGGTTCAGGGTCTTTCTCTACTTCCAGTCCCAGGTAACCTGCAGCAAAGTTCACATTATTCATAATACTGGAATGCTCTGCCCCGAGCGGAACAACTGAAAGCAGTGGCGCAATCACCGTTGGCATATCTGTATTTACATCAGCCACTATTGAAGATTTAGGCACAGTTGGGTTAGCCGCAAAATAAGATGATCCTATCAGCCCCATTTCTTCGCCTGTAACCATTACGATCAATACAGAACGTTTTGGCTTCGCTCCCGAAGATCTATATACCCTTGCGATCTCCAGCAATGAAGCAACTCCCGAAGCATTATCATGTGCACCATTATAAATTGAATCGCCATTTACAACCCTTCCAATTCCCAAATGATCAAGATGCGCTGAATGAACAACATATTCGTTTTTTAAAACAGGATCGCTTCCGGGAATAAGCCCCAGGATATTGTGACTTACAAAATCGGTATGTGTAGTTTGGTAGGAGACGGCTATACTATAGGGCAGTTCAAACGAAGAAGCTTTGCCATTTTTAAGATCAGCTAAAACCTGCTCCATATTTTTGCCTGAGTTTAAAAATATTTTTCTTAAAAGCGGGGCTGTACCATTTAAAACTGTTTTCAAATTACCAACAAACCCACGGCCGTAAGCAATTGTTTTTCCAGGATTTAATGCTGTATTAGATTGTATGGCTGGGTTCAGGTTTGTTCCTCCCCTTGATAACGGATTAATAATTATTACTCCATGGGCTCCTTTTGTAAATGCAGTTGTTGTTTTATTGCCTGCATTTGAAAAATGTGCAGTTAATGTAGATATCAGCCCCGGTGGCGCTCCATTGATCAATACAACGATCTTTCCTTTAACATCAATATCCTTGTAATCTGAATAACCACCGGCAATATCAACACCGTAGCCCGCAAAAACCAATTGCCCATCGGCATTTGCACTTTCCATTAAGGGGTGTGGAACGGGAATAAAATCCCTGGCAAAAACAAGTGAATCGGTATTGCCACTTTTATCTTTCAGTATGGCGACTGATGAAGTATTATTCAGTAATGATTTACGGATAACCAGTTTTTGCTTAAAACCATTATCATCCCCTGAAGGTGTTAATCCAATATTTTCAAACTCATCAATTACATAATCAACCGCAGTTTGAAAACCTTCCGTACCTGGGTAACGTCCTTTCAATTTATCATCGGCCAGAAATGCAATATGAGAACGGATGATATTCGTATCTATCCGGTCCATTGCCTGCTTTATGCCTTTGGAAATTTTTACGTCTTGTGAAAATGCATTTACTGTCGTAAACAAGCTGATAGCAAGAAAATATCTTTTCATGTATGAAAGATATAATTTTTTTATGGCTATAGTGCTGAAAAGCTTAAACGAATGCAGGGATCATATTAAGCGACATATTTTTTTACAATAACAGAAGCATTGTGCCCGCCAAAGCCAAACGTATTGCTGAGGGCAGCATTAACCGTGCGGTGCTGTGCTTTATTAAAAGTAAAATTAAGTTTGGGATCCAGTTCCGGATCATCGGTAAAATGATTGATCGTTGGAGGGATAATATCTTTTACCACAGCCATGATACAGGCAAGTGCTTCTAAAACACCGGCAGCACCCAGGCAATGGCCCGTCATACTTTTAGTAGAGCTGATGTTTAAATCATAAGCATGATCACCAAAAACATTCAGTATGGCTTTTGTTTCGGCTAAATCGCCCAGCGGGGTTGATGTACCATGTACATTGATGTAGTCGATATCTTCCGGTTTTAAACCTGCGTCTTTCAATGCCACATTCATTACATTTTGTGCGCCCAATCCTTCGGGATGTGGAGCTGTAATATGATGTGCATCGGCAGTAGCGCCGCCACCGGCAACTTCGCAATAAATTTTTGCGCCACGGGCAAGTGCATGCTCCAGGCTTTCCAACACCAGAACACCTGCACCTTCTCCCATAACAAAACCATCACGGTCTTTATCAAATGGGCGGCTGGCTGTTTTGGGGTCGTCATTTCTTTCGCTGAGTGCTTTCATGGCATTGAAACCACCAACACCCGGCGAGCTGATCACCGCTTCGCTTCCCCCGGTAATAATAATATCAGCCTTACCCAGCCTGATGGTATCAAAAGCATCAATAACAGCATTGGTGCTGCTTGCGCAGGCACTAACAACTGCATAGTTGGGACCTCTGAAACCATGACGCATAGATATCTGCCCTGCGGCAATATCCAATATCATTTTCGGTATAAAGAAAGGATTGTAACGTGGGGTGCCATCACCCAAGGCAAAGTTGCTCACTTCTTCGTAAAAGGTAGTGATGCCTCCAATGCCGCTGGCAAAAATTACACCTACCCTGTCCACATCAACATTTTCTCTGCTGATGCCGGCATCTTTAATGGCTTCATCGCTTGCAATTAAAGCAAACTGGGTAAAGCGGTCAATTTTTCGGGCTTCCTTCCGTTCCAGGTAATCGGTGGGTTCAAAATCTTTAACCTCACAGGCAAACCTGGTTTTAAACTTGCTGCAATCGAATTGTTTGATAAAATCACAACCACTCACGCCATCAGTCAAACCCTGCCAATATTCGTCAACAGTTTTGCCTAATGGAGTCAGTGCTCCCAATCCGGTAACTACAACCCGCTTTAATTCCATAAAATTTGCCTGTGATAGTTAAGTTAATTACTTAGCATGCTCTTCTAAGTAAGCATTGGCCTGACCTACAGTAGTAATGGTCTCAGCCTGCTCATCCGGAATAGAAATGTTGAATTCCTTTTCAAATTCCATAATAAGTTCTACGGTGTCCAAGCTATCGGCACCTAAATCGTTGGTAAAAGAAGCTTCTGGCGTAACCTCCGCTTCATCTACTCCTAATTTGTCAACAATTATTTTCTTTACTCTTGTTGCAATGTCTGACATGATAATTAAATTTAGTTTGTATTGGTTGCAAAAATATACATTTTGCACTAATTGCAAAGAAATAGATATTGTTTGATAAATAACCATTTTGGGGTATAAAAATTACTGGCTGTTAAAAACCCTTTTTATCTACCCTTTTTAATAACATAAACGATCCATAACCAAGTCATGGCAGTTTTTTTCATTAATTCAATACCCGAAAAAATTGTATATTGTTATCCCGTCCTTTACCAAAACTTCAAAATTCATTAAAAATAATATCCCGTTATGGCCTTAAAACAAATAGACCACGGCACTAAGGAGTACCAGCAAATGGTAAACCTCCGCAATGAGATTTTGCGCAAGCCACTGGGGTTAAGTCTTACACCCGAGGAGCTGGCAAAAGAAAAAGAGGATATTTTAATTGCTGCATTTGATGAAGACCAGATGCTGGCCTGCTGCATGCTTACCAAAGAAGGTAAAAATAGTTTGCGCCTGAGGCAAATGGCCGTTCAAAATAACCAGCAGGGCAAGGGCATTGGTGCCAGTATGATGAATTTTGCTGAACTTATTTCCCGTGATAAAGGTTATAAAAAACTGATCATGCATGCCCGGGAAACCGCCGTGGGATTTTATGAAAAACTGGGTTACAAAGTTGTGGGCGATAAATTTACCGAGGTAACTATTCCGCATTATGTGATGGAGAAAAAACTGTAAGTTTTTAGTTCTTAGTTTTTAGTTCAGCGCTTTACAATTCAGAATTATTCTGAAGATCTGGAGTTTTTCCCAACTAAGAACTAAAAACCAAGAACTCATTTCTTCTGCCCAATCTTCTCCCTGAAAATATTCCTCGCCTCATGCACATCATCTCCTTCAAAAGCATCTTTGGGTACAATAAAAAATGAGCGGCTGTTGAAATAGAGATGATAAAAATGCGGGCTCTCTATCCAGGTGCTGAATTCGCTCCAGTTCCAGTTTCTGCCACCTCTCTCATTTTCAATTCTAAAAATATCATCGGCTAAAATTGCTCTAAAACGATCCCGGAAAGTTTCTGCTTTTCTATAAACCATATAGGGCATTACAAACCAGAATATGATCATTAAAGTAAACCACAACAGCGAGCTTATTAAAAATGCAAAAGGCGAAATCTTTTTAAAAAAGAACAGAACTGCCGAAAGTATGGCAAATACATTCACCAGTATCATCATCACTTTTATTTCTCTCCGGGTTATAAAATGATAGCGCAATGCCTGTATAACTTTGTTCTTATCGTAGGTAAAAAATTGTGAAGTCATAAAACAAAGATAAAGGATAGTCTTGCCGGATTATCAACCGGGCAAAAATTCTGTAAACCTGATTTCTACAATTCACTCCGCTTTTTCAGCAACTCATTCCATTTTGATTGCAGCCACAATAAATACATGGTAACATTGGGTTACGTAACAGACTCCTTAACATATTTATCAAACTAAAAACTACAGTCATGAAAATATTAAAACTATTACCGGCTTTTATTTGTAGCCTCTTTGTTTTGCAGGCTACAGCCCAAACCGAAGTTCCTAAAGGGTTCAGCACAGGAAAAGTTGTTTTGCCCGACAATACCGTTGTAACCGGCTTTATTAAAGATAATATCCGTAAAGATGCGTCGGTGGTTATGCTTACCGATGGAAAAGAAAAAAAATACAACGGCGGTGATATTGCATCTGCCGTAGTTGGTGAAACAAATTATAATTGCATGAAAGGCGACTTTTTTAAAGTGGTTTGCAATGGTGAACTTACTTTTTTGCAAAAAGCAAGCAATGCATCTTCTAAACCAACTCAAATAGGAAACGAAGTGTTTTTCCTGAGTGGTACTGAAGGAAAACCCGGCGACTATTTTATTTATGAAAATAAGAACCAACAGCTGAAACTGGTTTCGAAGAAAACCCTGAGCACGGTTGTAGCCAATAGTTTTGGAACGTATGCCCCGGCCATTGAAAAAGCGAAGGCAGCTCAAAATGATATTGCACAGTTAAAGGATGCTGTAGATACTTACAACAGCCGTGTCGAAAAATAATTAACAGCTAAGTTAAACCACAACATAAACCCACAGATAAACCTGTGGGTTTTTATATCTTTACTACATGAGGCAAACCAATTGTAAAATAGGATTCAATGACGGGTGGTTAATGCTATTCACCATTCCTGTTTTAAGTTTTATTGTGCCCATTGTTTTTATGGGCTGCCGCTTCGACAGACCACCTTATTTTAGTTTGTATAATTACCTTACCACCCTGGTAATTACAATTGCCTTGTGGGCAGGCGACAGGCTGATCATGATCTGGAGCCGTGGAAAATATCCCCAGTTTGAAGACGTGCGCAAAAGATTAATTCACCAGTCGGTGAGCATGTTTTTGTTCACAGTTATTGGCGAAAATCTGTTAGGCTGGATAATTGATGATCTTATTTTTAAAGGAATGAATGGTGGACATTTTAAAACAGATACACTCATCAAATCCAATTCGGCAGCTATTTTCTGCACCATCATGATCATTGCCATTTATGAAAGTATTTATTTTATGAATGAGCTGAAAAAATCGGTAGAAGAAAAAGAGACCCTGAAACGGGAAAGCCTGAATGCCCAGCTGAATGCATTGAAAACACAGGTGAATCCACATTTCCTGTTCAACAACCTGAATACGCTTACCGCCCTTATTCCCGATACACCAGACCAGGCCATTGAGTTTGTACAGCAAATGTCGAAAGTATATCGCCATATCCTGGAAGTGCAGGATGAAAAAACAATTCCATTAAAAGATGAACTGGATGTATTGAAAGCCTATGGTTTTTTATTAAAGACAAGATTTGGTGATAACCTGGATATTGAAATTGATGTGCCGGAAGAAAAACTGCAGCAGAGGATTGTGCCGTTATCGCTGCAATTACTGATGGAAAACGCCATCAAGCACAATATTGTTTCATCGGCAAAGCCGCTTAAAATAAAAGTATTTGCAGAAAACGGGCACCTGGTATTAAGCAATAACCTGCAGGCAAAAAACCAGCAGATAGAATCAACCGGGATAGGATTGGATAATATACGCAACCGTTACAAACTGTTGAGCGATGATGAAGTGATCGTAGATGAAAGCGGCGAAAGTTTTACGGTTTCAATTCCGCTTTTAAAATCCCAGATGGTATTATAGCAAAATAATATGAAGGTAATAATTATAGAAGATGAAACACCTGCGGCCAACCGGCTTGCCAAATTGCTGCAGGCTGCAGGCGATGAGATTGATGTTGTAGCAAAGCTTGACAGTGTTGCGGCGGCTGTGCATTATTTTCAATCATCGCCGCAGCCCGATCTTATTTTTATGGATATACAGCTTGCTGATGGTTTAAGCTTTGATATTTTTTTGCAGGTACAGATAACAGCCCCGGTAATTTTTACAACGGCTTTTGATCAATACACATTAAAGGCTTTTAAAGTAAACAGCATTGATTATTTGCTGAAACCCATTGATGAAACCGAACTGATAAAAGCTGTGGAAAAATACAGGCAGCTGTATGTAAAAGATGAGCATGATTTTTCTGAAAAAATCCTGAAAGCTTTCATTGAAATGAGCAGCTCAAAATTTAAAGAGCGCCTGCTGGTAAAGCGTGGGCAGCAATTAACTTATATAAAAACCGAAGCCACTGCTTTTTGTTATGCCGATGGCAAACTCTGTTACGCAGTGGATTTCAGCAATAACAAGCATCTATTAGAGATAAACCTTTCGCAACTGGAAGAACTCCTGCAGCCTAATAAATTTTACCGTATCAACCGGCATTTACTGGTTAATATTGAAGCCATAAAAAAAGTGCATACCTGGCTTGGCGGAAGATTGAAACTGGAAATTTCGCCTGCCACCGATGCCGAAACCATTGTAAGCCGTGAAAGGGTAAATGGTTTTAAGGAATGGCTGGGGCAGTAAATATTTATTTCTACAGGTCACTTCAACTTTTTATTACCCTATTTTTGGTAAGATGTTTTTACTGAAACCCAATCATATTCTTTCCTCAAATTTATTAAGGCTCCTGATTCCGGCTTTGCTGTTTACACTTTCAACCTGCACCACAAAAAGCAAACCCCGTCAAATCGAGCCCTCCTTCTACTATTGGAAATCCATTTTAACACTTACCAATTTTGAAAAACAAAAATTAGATTCCTTAAAAGTAAAAACCATCTACCTTAAATTTTTTGATGTGGATTGGGATGAAGCAGCGAGAAAACCCAAGCCAGTGGCTAAAATACAAGCATCAAGGGATGAGCTGCAAGGAGGCTTTACGATTATCCCAACAGTATTTATTACCAATGAATGCATTCAGAAAATTGATTCATCGCAGGTAAAACAATTAGCTGAAAATATTAACAGCCTCATTCTTGAAATTAAAGAGTCAACCGGCATTGACTCAATTCCGGAAATACAAATTGACTGCGACTGGACGGAAGCTACCAAAGACAAATACTTCCGGCTGCTCAAAAACGTCAGACACCAAACTCAAGGCTCCAGACTGTCTTGCACCATCCGTCTTCACCAGATAAAATTTCTTTCGAAAACCGGTGTACCGCCTGTTGACCGTGGCCTGCTGATGTGTTACAACATGGGCAACTTAAAAAATCCTGCTACAAAAAATTCCATTTTAGAAACCGATGAATTAAAAAAATACACCGGTAACCTCTCCAGGTATCCATTGCCACTGGATGTTGCCTTTCCTTTGTTTAACTGGAAAGTTTTGTATCACAACAATATGTACAGCGGCTTGATACAAGGTTTGCCGGATGAAGCTTTCAGCAATTCCTTCTGCAGTAAAAGCGGCAACCGTTACCAGGTTTTAAAAGATACGTTGCTACAGGGCTACGATCTGAAAAAAGGCGATATGCTGCGGGATGAACAAAGCGATATCAAAGAAGTGCTGGCAGCTGCCGGCGAAATAAGCAGGCATTTAAAAAATACCCCCTTGAGGGTATCCCTCTACCATCTGGATTCTGTAATTTTAAGCAAATACTCTACGCATGAACTGGAAAGCATTTATAACAGCCTGCATTAGCACAGCCATCATTTCTTTTCCGCAAAACATTATCGGTTGCGGCCCCGATGCCGATCCGTATGATTATTACACTTCTTTCTTTCACCAGAACCTGCCCGATGCTCAGGGTTACCGGCCATTTTACTACATAGGTTATCAATCATTTTATGATGATGCTGAGCCAACAGATGTTACAGATGTTCTGGCAGATGAATGGATAACATATTGCGGACATTCTGTACAAAAAGCAGATGCAAAAAAACTGGTAAATAAATTTGCCTGGAAGGACCTCAACAATCTTTATTATAATCTTGAAAAAAATCAGCCTTTAAAAATACCGGACTCGGTTAAGCAAAACAGCATGACGGCTTATTTTATACAAAGCAAAGACCTGGAAGCACTGGGATACATTTTGTATGCAAAACAAGTGGAACCTTACGTTACCGGAGGCGAAGGTGACTGGAATGCCCCTGCAAGGGACAGTTTAAAAATGGCCAAGCTGATTAAAAATGGTCAGCAATTATATGCGGTTGCAAAAAAAGATATTTTTAAACAGAAGTATGCTTACCAGTTTTTACGCCTGGCGCATTACAGTGAAAGATATACTGATGTTATTAACTGGTACGATGAGTTTGCTGCCAGAACAACCAGTAACAGCGTTTTACAACCACTAACGCTTGCTTTAAAAGCAGGCGCTTTATTTCGTACGGGGCAGCAAAAAGAAGCAGCATACCTTTTTAGTAAAGTGTTTGCTGCCAGTACTGCAAAACGTATTTCAAATTACCTGGGTTTTAACTGGAGTGTGGATAGGAAAGCCAATAAAAATGATTACCTGGATATGTGTAAAGGTGATAAGGAAAGAGCAGCAATGCTTGCTTTATTTGCATTGAGCAGCAGTGATAACAGCCTGCCGGATATGAAAGAGATCTTCAGGCTTAACCCCGCAAGTGAAGAACTGGAAGTTTTAGTGGTAAGAGAAATAAACAAGCTGGAGGAAAAATACCTTACCCCTGCCATGCTTAAAGTGCCCGGTGGCAAACCGTTTTATTTTACCTGGGAAGATGAAAGTAAGGATAGTGTAATGAGGGAAAGTGAAAAGGAAGTGACATCGCTGGCTTCTTTTTTAAATGATGCTGCCCAATCAAAGTCTATAAGCAATGCCGGCCTTTTTGAAACTGCCGCCGGCTATGCTGCCTATATGACCCGTGATTATACAACGGCTAAAAAATATTTAGCTGACGCAGAAAAAATGCCGCTCACCCAAAAAGTAAAAGACCAATGGGCTTTAACAAACCTGCTGGTTACCATTAATGAAAAAGATAAAATAGATGCTGCATTTGAAGAACAGTTATTGCCGTCGCTGCAATGGATAGCCGAAAAGGTGAAAGCTGAAAAAGCAGTTACACTTAATTACTGGCAGGTGCAGCAGTGGCGCAGTATTTACCGTAACCTGATGAGCGAGGTACTGGCAAAACGTTACCACGAGCAAGGTGACCTGGCAAAAGAAACATTATGCATTGGTGCTGCAGATCACATGATGAAAGGACAGCAGAATTATTACGGATCGGTGAATGGTATTGATTTTTTAAGAAACAACCTGATGAGTAAAGACGTTGAAAAACTCTACGCCCTGCTCACCACTAATCAGCCCAACAAATTTGAAAGCTATCTTTTTGCGCACAACTCGGTTACCAAAAAAGAAGTGGTAGATTTTGCCGGCACTTCTTATGTAAGAGAATATGATTACACAAAAGCTATAGAGTGGTTTAAAAAATCGAGCGATAAAAAAGCAATCACTAAAAATCCTTTCATTGATGTGTTATATGATGTGGAAGAGCAATTAGCTGATGAGAAAAAATTCAGCACCACCAAACTTGCTTTTGCACAGGAAATGCTTAAGCTGGAGCAACAGACCAGGCAACCAGCCTTGGCTGCAAAGAGTTTTTATAAGATGGCGCTGGGTATGTACAACATCACTTATTACGGCCATACCTGGGAAATGGTACAGTATTACCGCAGCGGCAGCGATGGTTATTATATTCCTGAGAATGGCACGGCCTTTCAAAAAGAATATTACGGAGCTTTTAAAGCAAAGGAATATTTTGAAAAAGCAATGGATGCAGGCACCGATAAAAACTTTAAAGCCCGCTGCTTATTCATGATGGCCAAATGCGCCCAAAAGCAGGTACACCAACCGCAATACAGCGAGTACAAAACCAACTGGGATAAATACGACGAAGACCAAAAAGCATACTGGGCGAAGTTTAAAGCCAATACCTATTTTCCGCAGTTTGTAAAAGAATACGGTAACACTGCTTTTTATAAAGAGGCTTTCAGCAGTTGCAGTTATTTGAGGGATTTTGTGAAGAAGAAATAGCAACAACCCTGTTGGGGTTATAACAATCGCTTCAATAATAAAAAATCCGGTAACGATCCCCAATGATATACTGTTGAATGGAGTCCTTCGTTCCTCAGGATAAACTGTGCCACTTCTGCCCAATCAGCATTACAAAAGTTTGTTCCATGCACAGTATCCTGCGGACAAAAAAACCACCGGTTTTTATACCGATGGTTCTAATTTATGTTCGTGCTTATTCAAACCAACTTAACTGCAGCCCATGCTGTTACCGCAATTCAAACACTTGTAACAGGTACCGCTGCGTACTGTAATGTGTCCGCAGGTATTACAGGCAGGTGCATCACTTTGCATACTTTTAGCTGCTGCATTTACGGCATCCATTCCGCCTTCTGCTTTTTTATGTGCGGTGCGGTGTTGTGCAGTTGCAGGAGTTGCTGCAGGCTTTGCTGCTCCCATCACTCTTACTTCACTCAACTCGGGTTTACGGTCGCCGATGGTTGGTGTATTTACATCCCATTCTTCATTGCCCAGGTTCTGTACTTCCGGTGCATCCAAAACATGAACTAAATCGTTTCTGCCTAAATATTCATATGCCAGTGAGCGGAAGATGAAATCGATGATAGAAGTTGCGCTCTTGATGTTCGGATGGTCAACCATACCGCTTGGTTCAAAGCGTGTGAAAACAAATTTCTCAACATACTCTTCCAGCGGCACGCCGTATTGCAGGCCGATAGAAATGGCGATGGCAAAACAGTTGAGCATACTACGCATGGTAGCACCTTCTTTCGCCATATCAATGAAGATCTCTCCTAAAGTACCATCGTTGTATTCACCGGTACGCAGGAACAGCGCCTGTCCGTTTATTTTTGCTTTTTGTGTAAAGCCACGGCGCTTGGCTGGTAATGCACGTCTTTCAACGATCATGGCCAGCTGGCGTTTTAAAGTGGTATCGGCACTGTTTTGTACACGCTTGTTCATTTCATCCAGCAGGTCGTCGATGGTTAGTTTACCCATATCAACCATGGTAGACAGTTCAGCAGCCAATGCAGTTGCTGTTTCTTCCGAAACGGGTTCGTCCAGTTTCTTTTTCTTATCGCTTTTGTTGCTTAAAGGCTGTGATAATTTAGAACCATCACGATACAAAGCGCAGGCTTTTAAACCCAGCTCCCAGCTTAACCTGTATGAATCTGCAATCTCGGCCTGTGTGGCTTCGTTTGGCAGATTGATGGTTTTAGATATAGCACCGCTAAGGAAAGGTTGTGCTGCACCCATCATGCGGATATGTCCGTGTGCATGAATGTAGCGTTCGCCTATCTGTCCGCATTTGTTGGCACAATCAAAAACAGACAAATGTTCGTCTTTTAAATAAGGAGCACCTTCCACCGTCATGGTACCACATATATATGTATTGGCTGCATCAATTTCTTCATCGCTGAAACCTAAAGCCTCCAACAGGCTCCATCCAAAATCCTGGTATTGCTCTGGTTTAAATCCGAGTCTTTCCAAACAGGTTTCTCCCAAAGTATAAACGTTGAAAACAAAACCAATTTCGAAAGCGGCGCCCATTACATTGTTCAGCTTGTCAATGTCTTCCTGTAAAAATCCTTTTTCCATCAATGTTTTTGTATTGATGAAAGGAGCTTTATCTAAAGAAGCATGGCCTTTTGCATATGCAACGATCTCTTCAATCTCTGCTTCGCTGTATTTTAAATTACGCAATGCCTGTGGCACGCTCTGGTTGATGATCTTGAAATAACCACCACCACTTAATTTTTTAAATTTCACCAAAGCAAAATCAGGTTCAACACCGGTGGTATCACAATCCATTACCAAACCGATGGTACCGGTTGGTGCAATTACCGTTGTTTGCGCATTGCGGTAGCCGTACTTCTCTCCCATCTGTACCGCATCATCCCAGGCTTTGGTAGCCGCTTTCAATAAATAATCAGGACAATATTTTGCATTGATACCCTGTGGTTTTATTTCAATGCCTTCGAAAGCATCACTTGCATCGTATGCAGCAGCACGGTGGTTACGCATTACACGTAACATGTGCGTTTTGTTTTCTTCGTACTTATCAAAAGCACCCAGGAAACTGGCAAGCTCTGCAGATGTTTTATAAGATACACCGGTCATGATGGCGGTGATGGCACCTGCAATACCTCTTGCTTCTTCGCTATCGTAAGCAATACCGCTTACCATCAACATAGAACCAAGATTTGCAAAACCCAATCCCAATGTTCTGTAATCATAAGAAAGCTGTGCAACTTCTTTTGATGGGAACTGCGCCATTAAAACAGATATCTCCAACACCACTGTCCACAAACGGCAGGTATGTTCAAAACCGGCTACATTAAATGTGTTATTGCTTTCATCAAAGAACTGGCGAAGATTAACACTGGCCAGGTTACATGCTGTGTTATCCAGGAACATGTATTCACTGCATGGGTTAGAAGCCCTGATGGGACCACCTTCCGGGCAGGTATGCCATTCGTTGATGGTTGAATCGTATTGTGTACCGGGATCAGCACAACGCCATGCGGCATAGGTGATCTGCTCCCATAATTCTCTTGCTTTTACTTTCTTCATCACACGGCCATCGCTTCTTCCTTTCAGTTCCCATTCGCCATCTTCATCTAAAATATTAAAGAAAGAATTTGGTATGCGAATGGAGTTGTTGCTATTTTGTCCGCTAACTGTACGGTAAGCTTCGCCTTCGTAATCGCTGGCATAACCTGCTGCAATTAAAGCAGCTACTTTATCTTCTTCCTCAACTTTCCAGTTGATGAATTTTTCAATTTCGGGGTGATCCAGATCCAGGCAAACCATTTTAGCAGCTCTCCTGGTTGTTCCTCCGCTTTTAATAGCACCGGCTGCACGGTCACCAATTTTTAAAAAGCTCATTAAGCCGCTGGATGTTCCGCCGCCGCTTAATTTTTCGCCTTCGCCACGGATACTGCTGAAGTTGGTACCCACACCACTTCCATATTTGAATATCCTTGCTTCACGTACCCAAAGATCCATGATGCCACCTTCATTAACGAGATCATCATTTACACTTAATATAAAACAGGCATGTGGCTGAGGGCGCTCATAAGCATTGGCCGATTTTTTTAACTGGCCATCTTTAGCATCTACATAATAATGTCCCTGTGGTTTTCCGGTAATGCCATACACTTCGTGCAAACCGGTGTTAAACCACTGCGGACTGTTTGGTACACAGGCCTGGTTTAAGATGGAGTACACCAACTCATCATAAAATATTTGTGCATCGTTAGCTGTTGCAAAATAATCATAACGTTCGCCCCAAACACGCCAGCAATGCGCCATACGGTGAGCAACCTGTTTTACCGTTGTTTCCCTTCCGGTTGTACCGTCTTCTTTAGGAACACCTGCTTTGCGGAAATATTTCTGTGCAAGAATATCTGTAGCAATCTGGCTCCACTGTTTCGGAACCTCTACATTATCCATCTGGAAAACAATTTCGCCGGTTGGATTTTTAATTACTGAAGTACGGTAGTCGTACTCAAACATATCGAAAGGACTAACCTCGTCATTTGTAAACTGACGGGAGAACTGCAATCCTTTAGCAGGTTGTGATTTTTTTGCCATAACTATATAAGAAGCTTGATTTGTTGGGTTAAGTAAATAACAAGTCAACGAAAATATTTGTATTGGTTGAGGAATCAAACTTATAAATATCAACACCTGTGGACAAAAATGGTGGATAATTTTGCAGACTCATACGGGCAGTGGATTTGCTCGTTTTTCCCCATTATTTTTCTAAAATGTTCGTTTAAAAGCTTGGAAATTTCAGTAAAAATCCAATTGCCTGATTTCAGGCTGTTTGACCGTTTTTTGACTGCTCAGATGAAATGCTTGCCGGGTAATTCTGCTGCTAAAAGACCTCTTTGGATTTTCTGCGGGCATTAATTAAAAGCCCCTGAATTTTACAACAGATATTGTAGCATCACTTCGTATATGCTGAGGTTCAGCGGGTCAACTTTGTTGGAAGCCATAAAAAAATCATCATGCTATTGCACAGGCAAATCTAAATGAGTAGATTTATAGAAAACCTACTGACATGAACAAAAAATCACTCTTCTACATCCTTGGTGTATTGTGTTTAGTGGCATCTGCTGCCATGTACTTTATCGGAAAGGAATCTGCTAACTTATCTGAATTGCAGGATTTCTGGTGGATACCCTTACCGTTGGGTGCACTGGCATTGCTGATGGCAAACAGAAAATAAAAGAAAATCCCCTGAAGTATCGGGGGATTTTCTTTTACAGTAAGCTGGTATATTTGTACACATGAGAGTTGTAATACAAAGGGTAAGCCAGGCCGCTGTTACCATCAACAATATAGTAAAGAGTGAAATTAAAACAGGCCTGCTTGTTTTGGTTGGCATTGAAGATGCCGATACCGATGATGACATTCAGTGGCTGAGTAATAAGATCGTTAACCTCCGCATTTTTGATGATGAAAACAAAGTACCCAACATTTCTGTAAAAGATATGGGCGGCGATATTTTGCTGGTAAGCCAGTTTACCCTGCATGCTGCAACAAAAAAAGGAAACCGCCCGTCTTACATAAAAGCAAGTAAGCCTGATATTGCCATACCGCTGTATGAAAAAATGATTGCCCAGCTGCAGGCAGATTTGGAAAAAGAAATTTATACAGGAGTATTTGGTGCAGATATGAAGGTTTCATTATTAAACGACGGACCTGTTACTATCTTTATTGATACAAAAAACAAAGACTGATGACAGATATTACAATTAATGAAGCTCAAAAGAAAGTAGATGAGTGGATCAATACCACCGGAGTACGCTACTTTAATGAATTAACGAACCTTGGCATACTTATGGAAGAGGTTGGTGAACTAAGCAGGCTGATGGTTAGAAAATACGGCGAGCAATCTTTTAAAGAAAGCGACAAAGGGAAAGAGTTGAGCGATGAAATGGCAGATGTACTTTGGGTGTTGATTTGCCTGGCCAACCAAACCGGGGTAAATTTAACAGAGGCGCTGGAAAAGAATTTTGAGAAAAGAATCTTCGGGATGGCGACAGGCATCAGCAAAACGAAAAATTAAAATAACTGAATGAAATTTATAGCCCAAAATATATGGTCAATCACCAAACAGTCTTTCTCCGATTTTATAGATAACAAAGTTTTAAAACTAAGTGCCGCCCTGGCTTTCTATACCATTTTTTCTTTACCCGCCATGCTCATCATTGTAATTTCGGTAAGTAATATTTTTTACGGCCGGGAAGCCATTGAAGGAACTTTATATAACCAGATAGCAGAGTTTGTAGGCACCGATGCTGCCCTGCAGATACAACAAACCATCCGGGGTGCCGCTTTATCCGAAAGCAGTTATTTTGCAACAGTCGTTGGTATCATCACATTGCTTTTTGGCGCCACCAGTGTATTCAGTGAGATACAGGATTCCATCAACCATATCTGGAAATTAAAATCAAAACCCAAGGGAACAGGTTTTTTAAAAATGCTTTTTAACCGGCTGCTTTCCTTTTCACTGGTTATAAGCCTTGGGTTTTTATTACTGGTTTCATTGCTTATTAATGGCCTGATGGATATACTGATCACAAGGCTGACCAGCATGTTTCCCGAGCTGACGGTTATTGTGGTGTATACCGTAAATGTTATTATTACATTTGGTATTACGGCATTACTATTTGCATTGATATTTAAAGTACTGCCCGATGCCCGTATAAAGTGGAGGCATGTAAGGGCCGGAGCTATTACTACTGCCATTCTTTTTATGCTTGGCAAATTTTTAATTGGCTATTACCTGGGCCACAGTAAACTTTCGTCAACCTATGGCACGGCAGGTTCAGTAATTGTAATGTTGCTTTGGGTTTACTATTCAGCCATGATATTATACTTTGGCGCAGTATTTACACATGTATTTGCAGTACATACCGGGTCAAGAATTTATCCTTCCAATTATGCCGTATGGGTACAGGAGATTGAAGTGGAATCTTCAGAATCTATTCAGCAACAACCTGAAGAAAAAACGGTAGTAAAAACACAGGACATGCCGCCTGAGGTGTAAGTTCTTTTTTCTGCTATAGCGAACAATTATGGATCTGATTTTTTTATCCGCTTCACTTCAGTCATATAAACAAAAAACATCGCTGCGGCAAAAAGCAGAAATAAGAATCCGCCGGTTACCAGTAAACTATATACCCCAATCAATGAAAATAAAATAGCAAAGAATAAATACCAGGATCGCATATCGGGCTTATGTGCTACAAATATTCTTTCAATATCTTCTTCTGAATAACCTTCTCTTCTTAAATCATTTTTAATCTCTCCCTGGGGTATACCATTACGCAACTGCTTTCTTACCTGTTTTATTTTTTCTTCTGTTAACATGTGACCAAAGATATGCGCTTCTATATTTAATTTAAATATGGCTGTACCTGGCTATAGCGGCAATAATTCGGTTTGTGCAATATTTTGAGTTTTGCCTTACTTTTGCAGCCTTATGGCAAACGAAACAAACAATTTTGCGGAATTAATTTCCCATTGTAAAGAATACGGTTATATTTTCCAATCCAGCGAAATATACGATGGTCTGGCGGCTGTGTACGACTATGGCCAAAACGGTGCCCAGTTAAAAAAGAACATCCGGGATTACTGGTGGAAGAGCATGACGCAAATGCACGACAATATTGTGGGCATAGATGCGGCAATTTTTATGCACCCAACCACCTGGAAGGCCAGCGGACACGTTGACAACTTCAGCGACCCAATGATTGATAATAAAGACAGTAATAAAAGGTATAGGGTTGATCATCTGATTGAAGGATTTGCAGAAGAACAATTGGCAATAGGCAAGCCGCAAAGGAGAAGCAGACGAGTTGCTTGCAGCGATGGATTTACTTCTTGCAAAAGATGATTATGCAGGACTTAAACAATTAATTGAAGACAACAAGATAAAATGCGCCATCAGCAAAACCTGCAACTGGACAGATGTACGACAGTTTAACCTGATGTTCTCTACAGAATTTGGTGCGGTGGCAGCCGATAACCCGGATGATAATAAAGTATACCTGCGTCCCGAAACTGCACAAGGCATCTTCGTAAATTTTTTAAACGTGCAAAAAACCGGCAGGATGAAAATACCTTTTGGTATTGCACAAACCGGTAAGGCATTCAGAAATGAAATTGTTGCAAGGCAGTTTATTTTTAGAATGAGAGAATTTGAACAGATGGAAATGCAGTTCTTCATCCGCCCCGGCACACAAATGGAATGGTATAAATTCTGGTCTGAAGAAAGAATAAAATGGCATCAGAGTTTAGGAATTCCTGCGGAGAAATTACGTTTTCATGATCACGTAAAACTGGCGCATTATGCCGATGCGGCTATGGACATTGAATTTGAATTCCCGTTTGGCTGGAAAGAACTGGAAGGTATTCACAGCCGTACAGACTTCGATCTGAAACAACACCAGGAATTCAGCAAAAAGAAAATTCAGTATTTTGATAATGATATTGATGCCGCAACCAATAAACCTTACGGCAACTACACCCCCTTTGTTGTGGAAACCTCTGTTGGTTTAGACAGGTTGTTCCTCACCATCATCAGTCTTGCCTATGCTGAAGAAAAATGGCTGAAAGAAGATGGCACCGAAGACAGCCGTGTGGTTTTAAAAATTCCTGCAAAGATCGCACCTACCAAACTGGCCATTCTGCCTTTATTAAAAAAAGATGGATTGCCTGAAATTGCAAAGCAGTTAATGGATGATTGCAAAAGCAGTTTCATGTGTTTTTATGAAGAGAAGGATGCAATTGGTAAAAGGTACAGGCGGATGGATGCGATTGGTACGCCGTTCTGCGTAACCATCGATCATCAAACCAAAGAAGACAATACTGTTACAATTAGATACAGGGATACGATGGTGCAAGAGAGAATTGCATTGGCGGATGTAAAGAGATTAGTGATGGAAAAAATCATTTAAAATATACCGTTTATGTTTTTTAAAGCTGCCGCCAAAAGCCGGCAGCTTTTTTATTGTCAACATATGCAAACATGATTTATATCAGCATGCCTGCTGAACTAAGTCAATGTATAATATGCAGCTTCCTTCTAATTTGGCACCTCGTTCAACAACTCACTAATCTATTATTATGTCAACAACCGACATTACAAAACCGGCCGACCTTACCGCACATGCTGATGGTACAGGCCCGTTAAGAAAGCAACGTCCTTTGTACGTTGATTTTATGCCCCCCTGCAACAGTGCCTGCCCCGCAGGTGAAAACATCCAGGCATGGTTGAGCTTTGCACAGGCAGGAAATTATTTCGAAGCCTTTCAAACCCTTGTGGAAGACAATCCATTTCCCGCCATCATGGGCCGGGTTTGTGTTAAGCCCTGCGAAACAGGCTGCAACCGAACGCATATAGATACCACCGTAAACATCCATGCAGTGGAGCGTTACATCGGTGACGAAGCCATCAGGCAAAAATGGCCGATACAGTTTAGAACTTACAGCACAGGTAAAAAAGTGCTGGTGATTGGTGCAGGGCCTTCGGGCTTATCTGCTGCTTATCACCTGGCACGAGTGGGACATGAAGTGGTAGTATATGAAGCCGGAGAACATGCCGGTGGTTTAATGTGGGCAGGCATTCCCGACTATCGTTTGCCAAAAGAAATTCTCGATTTTGAAATAGACAGGATTGTAAGAGCAGGTGTAAAAATAGAGCTGAATCATAAAGTTCAGGATATACTGCAGGAAAAAGAAGCCGGTGGTTTTGATGCAGTTTATCTTGGTATTGGTGCCGGGCTGATTCACCAGGAAGAAATTGAAAAAGACGATTCTGTTTATATAACAGATGCCTTTGGATTTTTTAATGAAGCAAGATCAAACACTTCACCCTATGTCAATAAAAAGGTTGTGATCTACGGCGGTGGTAAACTTGCAATGTATCTTGCCCGAATGGTTAAACGGTTCGGCTCGGAAGCCACCGTATATTTTGCCGGCGATAAAAAATTAATGCCTGCCTACGATTATGAAACAGAAGATGCGCTGGCAGAAGGTGTGGATGTGCAGCTTTTAAAAAGCATTAAAAGCATCAGCAAAAATAAAATTACGCTGGAGCAGATGAAAGTAGAAAAAGGAAAAGCTATTGGCTGCAATGAATTTGAGACGATTGATGCAGATGTATTGATCGTTGCCAATAAGCAGGAAACGGACTCAGGTTTTCTTCGTTCGGTAACAGGCATGGTCATTAATGAAGACGGCACCATTAAAATTGATATGCAACGCATGACCGGTTACGAAGGAATTTTTGCCGGCGGCGATATGTTACCCGGCGAAAACCGCAGCGCCACCATCGCCATAGGACAGGGAAAAAAAGCATCAAAATACATTGACGCATTTTTAAAAGGAGCCGCATTTCAGAAACCCGAAAAACACCTTACGGCCAGTTACAAAAAACTGCACATGTGGTACAAAACAGATGCACCGCAGAAAGCACAGGATAAACTGGCGCCGGAACTTGCCATACAGAATTTTGATGAAGTGAATGCAGGTTTATCTGAAAAAGAAACCCGCTACGAAGCACAGCGTTGCTTAAGTTGCGGCAACTGTTTTGAATGCGATGGTTGTTTTGGTGCATGCCCCGAAGATGCCATTATAAAACTGGGTACCGGCAACCGTTACAAATTTAATTATGATGCCTGCACGGGTTGTGCTGTTTGTTACGAACAATGCCCCTGCCATGCCATTGAAATGATTCCAGAACCTGTTAAAACCATTTAAAATGCCCAATAAAAATAAATTAATTGCAACCATAGATGGAAACGAGGCTGCGGCTTATGTTGCTTACCGGGTGAATGAAATTTGTGCCATCTATCCCATCACCCCTTCATCCACCATGGCCGAACTGGCCGATGAGTGGAGCGCCAAAGGCATTAAAAATATATGGGGCAATGTGCCCGATGTATTGGAAATGCAAAGCGAAGGCGGCGCTGCAGGTACGGTGCATGGAGCTTTACAAACCGGTGCTTTAACAACCACCTTTACAGCATCACAGGGTTTAATGCTGATGCTGCCCAACATGTATAAAATAGCAGGAGAATTGACTGCCACTGTATTTCATATTGCTGCCCGATCGCTGGCGGCACAAGGCCTTTCCATTTTTGGTGATCACCAGGATGTAATGGCCGCAAGAACAACCGGATTTGCTATACTTGGTTCTGCCAGTGTGCAGGAGGCGCATGATTTTGCGCTGATCGCACAGGCAGCAACCCTGCGTTCCCGCATTCCATTCATGCACTTTTTTGATGGCTTCCGCACATCGCATGAAGTGAATAAGCTGGAATTGTTATCTGATGAACAGATAAAAAGTATGATACCGGATGAATATGTTTTTGCACACCGAAAAAGAGCATTGAATCCAGATCATCCTTTCATTAGAGGTACTGCACAAAACCCCGATGTATATTTCCAGGGCAGGGAAACCGTAAATAAATTTTATGATGATACCGCTGGCGTTGTTAATGATGCCATGAGGGAATTTGAAAAACTGACCGGCAGAAAATATGAGCTGTTTGAATATACAGGTGCTGCCGATGCAGAAAGAGTTATTATTATTATGGGTTCCGGTGGCGAAACCGTTACAGAAACAGTGAATGCACTGACAGCTGCAGGTGAAAAAGTGGGTGTGGTTCAGGTTCGCTTATACCGCCCGTTTTCTTTGGAACATTTTATAAAATCATTACCTGCTTCAGTAAAATCAATTTCAGTGCTGGATCGCACTAAAGAATCAGGCGCTTCCGGCGAGCCCATGTACCAGGATGTGTTATCAACCCTGGTAAGTGCATTGCAGCAAGGCAAGATCAAACAATTGCCCAATATTGTTGGCGGCCGTTATGGCCTTTCTTCCAAAGAGTTTACACCGGCCATGGTGAAAGCTGTTTATGATGAATTGAAAAAAGATCATCCAAAAAATAATTTCACCATAGGTATTAATGATGATGTAACACATACCAGTTTAACTTATGACGAATCCTATACGCTGGATGAATCTGAATGGAGACAGGGTTTATTCTTTGGTTTGGGTGCAGATGGCACTGTTGGTGCCAATAAAAACACCATCAAGATCATTGGCGAAAATACCGACCTGTATGCCCAGGGATATTTTGTGTACGATTCAAAAAAATCCGGTGCCAGAACCGTTTCGCATTTGCGCTTCGGGCCAAAACCTATCAGGGCGCCCTATCTGATAAGCAAAGCCGATTTTATTGCTGCCCATCAATTCAACTTTACCGAAAAAGTAGAGATGCTGAATTTTATAAAACCCGGAGGAACATTTTTACTCAACAGTCCTTTTAATAAAGAAGAGGTTTGGGATAAATTACCCGGCTCTGTTCAGCAGGAGATCATCAGTAAAAAACTTTTATTTTATATTATTGATGCAAATACCGTTGCAAAAGATACGGGTATGAATGGCAGGATCAATACCATCATGCAAACCTGCTACTTTGCATTAAGTGGCGTGTTACCAAAAGAAGAAGCGATTGAACAGATAAAACATGCCATTGAAAAAACCTACACCAAGAAGGGACGTGCAGTTGTAGAAAAGAATTTTGAAGCCGTTGATGCTACACTGGCAAATTTATTTGAAGTGACGGTACCTGCAACAGCCAGTTCTATTGGCAAGATGCTTGCAGTAGTTGGTAATGATGCACCGGATTTTGTGAAAGATGTTACCGCCAAAATGATGTCGGGACATGGAGATGAATTGCCTGTAAGTAAAATGTCCATTGATGGAACCTACCCAAGCGGCACTACCAAATGGGAGAAAAGAAATATCAGCGACCAGGTGCCTTTATGGGAACCTGATCTATGCATACAATGTGGTAACTGTGCATTTGTTTGTCCGCATAGCGTGATACGTGCAAAATTTTACAACGAAGGATTTTTAAAGAATGCACCGGATGGTTTTCAATCTGCGCCGATAAACTCAAGAGGCTTTCCTGAAACCAAGTACACATTACAGGTATATGCCGAAGATTGTACCGGCTGTAACTTATGTGTTGAAGTTTGTCCCGCTTCAGACCCGGTAAACCGTTCCTTCAAAGCCATTAACATGACAGAGAAAGAACCTGATCCACTGAAAATAAAAAAACAGATCAGCTTCTTCGAAGATCTTCCCTGGAACAACCGTTCCGAAATTAATTTCTCTACCGTGCATGGTGCACAGTTTATGGAACCACTGTTTGAATTCTCCGGAGCCTGTGCCGGTTGCGGCGAAACTCCGTACATCAAATTATTGTCGCAGTTATTTGGCGACCGCTTACTGGTTGCCAATGCAACTGGCTGCTCTTCTATCTACGGTGGTAATTTACCCACCACTCCCTGGACCATGAATGCTGCAGGCCAGGGACCTGCCTGGTCAAATTCTTTGTTTGAAGACAATGCAGAATTTGGATTGGGCATGCGCATGACAGCCGATCATCAACTGGCCATGGCGCATCGTTTATTAAAACAACTGGCTCCGCAACTGGGTGATGCATTGGTGCAGGAGATCATGGACGCTCCGCAATTACAGGAATCTGAAATTGCTGCACAACGGGCAAGAATTGAATTACTGAAAGAGAAATTGCTGAACATCAACGAAGCTGCCGCACAACATTTATTATCTGTTTGCGAACAATTGGTACACCGCAGCGTATGGCTGGTTGGTGGTGATGGATGGGCTTATGATATTGGCTATGGCGGATTGGATCATGCATTGGCCAGCGGAAAAAATATAAACATACTGGTGCTGGATACCGAAGTGTACAGCAATACCGGCGGTCAAAGTTCCAAATCAACCCCAACAGCGGCTTCTGCAAAATTTGCATCGGCTGGTAAACGTGGTGGTAAAAAAGACCTGGCCATGCAGGCTGTTTCTTATGGCAATGTGTATGTAGCAAGAATTGCTTTTGGTGCCAACCCGCAACAAACCATGTTGGCCATGCGTGAAGCAGAAGCTTATGATGGCCCGTCGCTGATTTTGGCTTACAGTCATTGCATTGCACATGGTTACGATTTAAAAGACGGATTAACACAACAGAACAATGCAGTTGCCAGCGGCTACTGGCCACTGATGCGTTACAATCCTGTTTTAAGAGTTAAAAAACTGAATCCTTTTATTCTGGATTCTACCAGGCCTGAAATTCCGTTAAAAGAATTTGCTTACAAGGAACTGCGGTACAAAGTACTTACGCAAACCAATCCGGTAGAAGCAGAAGAACTAATGACACTGGCACAGGAAATGGTGAACCTGCGCTGGAAAAATTATGAGGAACTGGCAACAAAAACTGCCAGCGACTTTACGCCTGTGGCGTGATCAATGCCACGAATTACACTAATGAACACGAATTGTTTTCATTAGTGCTAATTCGTGTAATTCGTGGCAACTTATATATTTCATTATAGCTAAAATTTGTTTTATGGATCTACGTACAACTTACATGGGATTAAAACTGAAATCACCGATCGTGGTTTCTGCCTGCACTTTATCAGAAGAAGTTGGCAATATTGTTCAGATGGAAGATGCCGGGGCAGGTGCTGTGGTATTATTCTCGCTGTTTGAAGAGCAACTGAAAAAAGAAGAAGCAAAGTATGAAGCCATTGTAAGCAGTACCAGCAATATGTTTGCAGAAGCCAGTGATTTTTTCCCATCCCTGGATGAATATCACAAAGGATCGGATCAGTACCTGGAAATAATCCGTAAGGCAAAAGAAAAAGTGAAGATTCCCATCATCGCCAGTTTAAATGGCATCACCAACGAAGGTTGGATACATTATGCAAAGCAAATGGAACAGGCCGGTGCAGATGGCCTGGAAGTAAATATCTTCTTTATACCGGCTGATGTGCATTTGTCAACTTCGGCTGTTGAGTACCGCTACCTGAATATTATTGATGAATTAAAAGCAACGGTAAAAATCCCGGTGGCTGTAAAGCTCAATCCATACTTCAGCGCCATGGGCAATATGGCCAAGCGCATGCAGGAATACAAAGCAGATGCACTGGTTTTGTTCAATCGTTTTTACCAGCCCGATTTTGATATCAATAAATTAACCCTGCTGCATAATCTGCAATACAGCGAATCAAACGAGATCAGGCTACCCCTTTTATGGATAGCACTATTGTATGGCCGTGTACCTATTTCGCTGGCAGCTACCACCGGCGTACAAAGCTCTATTGAAGTGATCAAATACATTCTGGCGGGTGCAGATATTGCGATGACAGCTTCTGCACTATACAAAAACGGCATTGGTTATTTAAAAACAATGAATAAAGAACTGGAATCGTGGATGATGACAAAAGGGTTCGAAAATATTGATGCCTTTAAAGGAACCATGAGCCAGCAGCATATTTCAGATCCTACCGGTTACGAAAGGGCCAATTATATTAAAGTGTTGGAAAGCCAGAAATAAATGAAACAGAAAGCTATTGAGCTGTTAGCGCCTGCCGGTTCGTTCGACAGCCTACAGACAGCCATCAATGCCGGCGCCCAGGCCATCTACTTTGGCGTTGAGCAGTTAAACATGCGAACCCGTTCTGCAGGAACATTCAGTATCAACGATATAAAAGAAGTAAGCAGCATTTGCAAGGCAAATGGCATACGCTCATACATTACTTTAAACACCGTAATGTATGAACATGATATGCAGTTATTAAAATCCATTTTAAAAGAAGCAAAGAAACAAGGCATTGATGCGGTGATAGCTGCTGATTTTTCAGTGATAAATTATTGCAACGAACTGGGCATTCCCCTGCATATTTCCACGCAGGCGAATGTAAGCAATATTGAATCGGTGATCTTCTTTTCAAAATTTGCTGATGTGATCGTACTGGCACGTGAGCTTACACTCAACCAGGTAAAAGGCATCTGCGATGAAATAAAAAGAAAGAAGATCAAAGGCCCGTCGGGAGCATTAATTAAGATCGAAATTTTTGTGCATGGGGCCTTGTGCATGGCCATATCGGGCAAATGTTACCTGAGCCTGCATACACAAAATGCTTCTGCAAACCGCGGCGCCTGTGTACAGAATTGCCGCAGGTCCTATACGGTAAAAGATACCGAGAGCGGCGAAGAACTGGCGATAGAGAATGAATACATCATGTCGCCCAAAGACCTTTGCTGCATTGATATACTGGACCAGGTAATTGCCAGCGGCGTGGATGTTTTAAAGATAGAAGGCAGAACCAAGGGCGCTGATTATGTACAGGTGGTAACCCAATGTTATAAAGAAGCAATACTGTCAGTAAAGAACGGAACTTTTTCGCAGGAGAAAGTTGCTGCCTGGAAGACCGAAATGAGTAAAGTATATAACCGTGGTTTTTGGGAAGGATATTATTTAGGAAGAACCCTGGGCGAATGGACCAAGCAACCCGGCTCTGCTGCCACAGAAAAAAAAATATACATAGGCAAGGGCACCAAATATTATCCTAAGATCGCTGTGGGTGAATTTATCATAGAATCCGGCAGTTTAAAAACCGGCGACACCCTGATGATAACAGGCCCCAAATGCGGCATGATCAAAGAAAAGATTGAAACCCTGGTTGTAAATGGCAATAAAAGCTCCGAAGCATTAAAAGGAGATCTCATCACCCTGCCCTTTGCCAGCAAAGTAACCCCCAGCGACAAACTATATAAAATAGTACAAGCCGCCGATGCATAAGATCATTCACTACCGCAATAAATGTATTGGCTGCGGCGTATGTTACGAGCAGCAGCCTGCGCTCTGGCGCATGTCTAAAAAAGACGGCAAAGCCACCTTACTTAAAAGCACCGGAAAGAAAGATGTTTTCATCTTACCCATTCCCGATGCGTTGGTTATTCATACACAGGAAATAGCTAAGGCATGTCCTGTGAGGGTTATTAAAGTATTATAAGTTCAATGGCAAATAAAAAAGTATACAATTATCTCTTTTACTGCCATTCTTAAAACCTTTCTTGTTCTTTTTTTCTTGATAAAAAAAGAACCAAAATCCTTCGGCCCCGCTCAGGATCAAGGCAAAACGAATGCTCCGCCGTTTTGCCTGGCCAGCGCCACTGGACCAGTCTACATCTTATTAATTTGCCTCAATATCAATGCCGTATTTTAAATGCTTACAAAATATTCATCAGCTTAATAGTCATAGTATGGCAGTTCATGAATAGGTAAAAGCAAAATCGAAAAATACCATGGTCGCCATCATCACACTAAAAATATAACGTTGGTATCCGTTAAATTAAAAACTGCTTTTACTTTAGTTTGCTGACTGCACCTAAGAGTAGAATTACCAATGCCGAAGCTACAGTAGCACTAAAGCCAAATCAGGGAACCACCCCGAAATCGGGATGTAATCGATTTCGGGTGCCCTTTTTTGTTTCTTTTTTGGGCAAGCAAAAAAGAAAAAGGAAAAATAAAAGCTGCTAAAGAAAAGGAATACTCTCACACTTTCCTTTAAGTCTTGGAGTCTTCGTATCTAAATAATCTCTTAACAATATTCAAATAAGCAGCTTGCCGAAAACGAGATTACGTTAAGTAACCCGTCTTCGGCAAGTGTATGATGATATATAAAAATCACTCAACTCATTTCTTCCCCTCAAGCGCAGCCTGCGCAGCAGCCAACCGTGCAATCGGCACACGGAACGGAGAACAACTTACATAGTTCATTCCCAGCCTGTGAAAGAATTTCACGCTGTCTGCATCGCCGCCATGCTCACCGCAGATACCTACTTTAAGATGCGGCTTGGCTTTTCGTCCACCGTTGATACCGGCCCTTACCAGTTCTCCCACACCGTCCTGGTCAATGGTCTGGAACGGATCGTAAGGAAGAATTTTCAGGTCGAGGTATTTTGGTAAGAACCCACCAATATCATCACGGCTGAAACCAAAACTCATTTGCGTAAGGTCATTGGTTCCATAGCTGAAGAAGTCAGCCACATGCGCCATCAGTTCTGCCCGCAGTGCGGCCCTCGGTGTTTCGATCATGGTGCCGTAGAGGTAAGGTATTTTTTTCATTTTCATTTTTGTACATACTTCCTCGTACACCCTGTCCACAATAACTTTCTGGTGAATCAATTCATTTACTGTAACGGTTACCGGAACCATGATTTCAGGAAAAGCTTTTTTGCCGCTCTTCAGTATTTCTGCCGTTGCTTCCAAAATAGCACGAACCTGCATCTCTGTAATTTCGGGGAAACTGATACCCAGCCTTACACCACGGTGGCCAAGCATCGGGTTATTTTCATGCAGGGCAAGCACCCTTCTTCTTAATACACTCATGCTGATGCCCAGTTCTTTGCCAAGCTGGTGAAGTTTATCGGTATCGTGCGGAACAAATTCATGTAATGGCGGATCCAGCAGACGAATGGTAACCGGGTAACCCTTCATTACTTTCATTGTGTCTTTAATATCCTTCTTCACATATTTAAACAGTTCATTCAATGCAGAGCGTCTTTCCTGTTCGGTTTTACTTACAATCATTTTACGCAACAGGAACAATGGCTGTTCACTTCCTTCACCATAAAACATATGTTCGGTGCGGAACAACCCAATACCTTCGGCTCCAAATTTCATAGCATGTGCTGCATCTTCCGGAGTTTCGGCATTGGTACGTACACCGATCTGTTTTATTTTATCTACCAGTTTCATCAGGTAGTTGTAGGATTGGTTTTTATCCAGGTCGATCTCTGTTAATGCAAGGGTACCTTCATATACCAGGCCCTTGGTTCCGTTCAGACTCAGCCAGTCACCTTCTTTGATGATCTCGCCGTTCTTTGCGTGAAATGTTTTGGTGTCGGCATGTATCTCAATATCTGAGCAACCTACAATACAGCATTTGCCCCAGCCTCGTGCTACCAATGCAGCATGTGATGTCATGCCTCCCTTGGTTGTAAGAATAGCCTGCGCCTTATGCATTCCATCCACATCCTCGGGCGATGTTTCTTCTCTAACTAAAATTACTTTTTCACCTTTGGCTGCCCAGGCTACTGCATCATCTGATGTAAACACCACACGCCCACGGGCACCACCCGGACCGGCAGGCAATCCTTTTGCAATAGGTTTGGTAACTATTTCTACTTTAGGATCGATCATCGGCAGCAACAATTCAACCAATTGATTGGGCCCTACCCGCATGACAGCTGTTCCAGCATCAATCAGTTTTTCCTTGTGCATTTCTGCAGCCATTCTAACGGCGGCTACACCATTGCGTTTACCAACACGGCATTGCAACATGTACAGCTTTCCTTTTTCAATGGTAAATTCAATATCCTGCATATCCTTGTAATGCTGTTCCAGTCTTTTTTGATAACTGTATAATTCTTTGTACAGCGAAGGCATTAATTTTTCCAGCGAAATAAATTGTTTGCTCTGGTCATTCATCGAATATTGATTCACCGGTGCCGGTGTGCGTATGCCAGCCACCACATCTTCGCCCTGTGCATTTACCAGGTACTCGCCATAAAATTTATTTTCTCCGTTTCCGGGATTCCGGGTAAAGGCAACACCGGTACAACTATCGGTACCCATATTACCAAACACCATCGACTGCACATTTACAGCAGTACCCCATTCATCCGGAATTTTTTCTATCCTGCGGTATTCAATGGCACGTTTACCATTCCAGCTGCTGAACACAGCGCCAATGCCGCCCCACATCTGTTTCCAGGGATCATCAGGAAATTCAGTACCCAGCATTTTTTTGATCGTCTTCTTATAATCAGCAACGAGTTCTTTCAATTCATCAACTGTAAGATCTGTATCACTGGTATATCCTTGTTTTTGCTTGATATGCTCCAGCTTTTCATCCATCAGTTTGCGGATGCCTTTGCTTTTTACTTCAATGCCGGAACCTTTCTCCATCACCACATCAGCATACATCATGATCAGGCGCCTGTATGCATCATAAGCAAAACGTTCATCGCCGCTTTGAGCGATCAGCCCGCCGATTGTTTTATCAGTAAGCCCTACATTCAATACTGTTTCCATCATGCCCGGCATACTGCGCCTGGCACCTGAACGAATGGATACCAGCAAAGGATTTTTTTCATCACCAAATTTTTTACCGCCAAGCTTTTCCATTTTAGCGAGCGATTCTTCTACCTGGCTTTTTAAAATTTTGGGATAGGTTTTTTTATTGTCATAAAAATAAGTGCAAACCTCTGTAGTGACCGTAAACCCGGGAGGTACCGGTAACCTGAGTTTTGGATGCCCGGCCATCTCTGCAAGATTGGCTCCTTTGCCACCCAACAGGTTTTTCATTGATTCATTTCCATCGGCTTTGCCGCCGCCGAAGAAGTAAACATACTTTCCGGCTTTAGTTAATTTTGACATGGTTCTGTGTTTTAATTGTACACATAGTTATGCCATGTTTGCTTTAATTATTAAAACATAACTCACCTGAAATGGTGATTCTCATCATTAAAATAGCAAGAAGCTTGAGCAGAAATAAATAATTTGAAATAGCAAAAAAGTAGCTTCGCAGTAGCCTTAGTGCATGCTATTGAAAAACTCAGTTATTTGAGAAGGACTTGGGTTGACCAATATTACTTTCCTGTTCTCATCCAATAAAACTGAGAATGGAATGCCTGTAATATTGTATTTACGGACAATTGAACTTTCATTACCTTTTAGATCGCTGACATTTATCCACTCCAGCTTATCCTTTTCAATTGCATCTAACCATTTTTGCCGCTCTTCATCCAAAGAAATACTTACAATCTCTAGCCCCTCCCCTTTTATTTTTTGATAAGCTTCACGTAAATAAGGATGATTAGCCCTGCATGGGCCGCAGTAGCTTGCCCAAAAATCAATCAGCACATATTTGTTTTTTAAAGACCTGAACTTAAACTTCTTTCCGCGGTCATCTCTCATCGTAAAATTGTCAAAAATATTTCCGGCTTTTAAAAGCTGAAGCCTGTTAAGCGCATTTAATAAATCTTTGCCTTCCTCAGATTGTTGCTGCCCGGTATTCAATCTATAATATAGCTTCTGCATAAGCTCCATTCCAATATTAAGTTCGTAATATCCAATTAACCAAGGGAGTACTTTGGAATCCGGTCTTACTTTAAAAACGCTGTCAATTTCCAGAAATGATTTAGCTCTGCGTAAACTATCCCAAAAGGGTTTTGTGGCTTTGTTCAAACTATCTAAAAATTCCTTATTTCCCATTTGCGAATTAGGAATACGATATTTAAAAGTTGGATTATTAAAATTTTCTACTTTTGGCAAATTTGTGTAGAAGTATAAATAAGTATCCTCAGACCCCGCAACCGAATCAACAGTTAATTTCACTTTACCATTTCTGCCTGGTTTTTCTGACAGATAAATATTTTTTAAATTACTATCCAGCCAGATTGTTACTCCAGTTGTTCTTGTTCCAATTAACATTCTCCCCGGTTCTGAAAAAGTACCAGAATACGAAAAACTTCCATCGTCTTGAATGTAAATACTATCCATGTGCATTTTTGGATAAGCAATTAAAAATGTAGATAAGAATGATGGCTGCTGAAGTTTTCCCTTCAATGTAAATGCATGCTCCTTTGATTGGGAAAAACAAGAAAAGATGAAAGTAAAAAAAAAGAATAAGCAGAGCAGTTGTTTCATTCATGAAAATTACTCTCCCAAAACTAAAAATTATCCTAAAATTGAAATGCAGTTAGCTTACATCTTCATAATAAGGAATCTCATCATGGCTCACAGCTTCTTTTTGATGCCAGTAAGCCATGGTAACCACATGTCCGTCGGGTGTTTTAAGCAAGCGGCCATAAATAGCATTGATGGTATTGTAGGTGTAATCTGTTACACCAACGGTGAAGGTTTCGGGTGCTGGTGGTGGTGGTGGTGGTGGAGCTTCTTCTCCTTCAGCAACTTTAGCTACCGGAGCTGCCGCAACTTTAGGCGGCGGTGATGGAACAACCACTACCGTAAATTTATTATACTCCAGTATTTTTTTCAGGAATTCAACCCTGGCAGGAGGCACATTCTTTTCCACGATGCCGCATTTAACGCCATCGAGTTCTTCAAATTCGTGATTTTTATTTATTGCCATAATTAATTTAATGATTGAATGTAATCATAGATCCAGCTCAATAATCCAACCAGCACAATACCTGCTGCACAAATCATTAAACCAAGTTTTGCAGATGGTTCAATGTTGATTTTTTCAAGAGGCTGATCATTTTTATCCATGAACACCGACCTGATCACCCGCAAATAATAATATAAAGAAATGATCATGTTGAGCGCCGCTACAATAATGAACAGGTAACTTCCTTTGGATGCACCGGCAGTTAGCAAAAATAATTTTCCAAAGAAACCCGCCGTTGGCGGAATACCGGCCAGCGAAAATAAAGCCAGCGCCAATACCCAGCTTAAAAATGGATTGGTTTGATACAGGCCTTTGTAATCATCAATATTTTCCCTGTTGGTTTGTGATGAAATGGCTGCAGCCACTCCAAATGCAGCCAGGTTAGAAAATACATAGATCAAAATAAAATAAACAACCGAAGTGATTCCCTGTATTGAATTGCTGCTGATACCTACCAATATAAAACCAACCTGTGCTATAGATGAAAAGGCGAGGAATCGTTTTATATTTTGTTGCCGTAAAGCAAACAGGTTACCAATGACCATGGTGGCAATGGCCAATATTACGATCATGTTGTACCAAAGCGCCTGCATAGGTTGAAATACCTTGTATAAAGTGGCCATAAAAATGAAAGCCACTGCACCTTTGGACACAACAGATAAAAAAGCCGTAGTTGCCATGGGGGCTCCTTCATACACATCGGCCGTCCATAAATGAAAAGGCACAATGGATAATTTAAAGGCAAAGGCAGAAAATAAAAATACCAGGGCAAGTATTTGCAGCGGACTACCGTTCAGGTGTTGCGGCAGTTCCGCAAAGCTGATAGTGCCTGTTGCGCCATACATTAAAGAAATGCCAAACAATAAAATACCTGATGAGAAAGCTGAAGATAAGATCATCTTCATGGCAGCTTCGGAAGACCTTTTTTTATCCAGATCAAAATTAGCCATGGCAGCAACCGGAATGGTTGCCAGTTCCAGGGCTAAAAAGAACATTAATAAATTGCCGCTTGAAATCAGGAAGAACATACCGAGTAATGCCGATAACATCAGCATAAAAAATTCCGGCATATGCTCCGATTTTTTAAACCAACCGGCAAACAATAAAGAGATAAGATAAACGGACAGGTTTAAAATGCTTTTCTGCAGCACGATCATGTTTGTTGTTACATACATTCCGTCAAACAACGAACCTTCCGTATTAAAAAAGAACCCGCTTACAAAATTCAGCAACAACAAAACCTGTATCATCAATAACATGGTTTCATTCTTTAACCCCTTGCCAACTTTAATAAACAGGAGCAGGAAAATGATACCGGTAATTACCAGTTCAGGCTTCATCAATGTGAGAAAATCATTCATTCCAATTTATATTTTGTTCCGTTTTACCGGGACAGTTTTTGCATAATTACTTCTGCACCCGGACTGATCAGATCATTCAGCCAGAAAGGCGCAATACCAATAGCGATGATACCTGCTATTAAAATCAGTGCCGCCAGTTTTTCATTCCAGGTTGCATCTTTTAAATCTTCGAACCCTGCAGTTAATGGCCCCATAGCTGTTTTTGTAACGGCCCTTAAAATATAAACTGCGGTTACCACAATTGACAGGCAGGCTAAGATGGTTGCCACTCTCCTGAATGTATCGGGATGTTGCCAGGAACCCATGAACACAGTCATTTCTGCAACAAAACCACTAAGCCCCGGTAAACCCAGCGAGCATAAACCAACAATAAATAACACCGTAATAATGAATGGCATTCTTTTCAATAAGCCACCCATTTCATTTACCTGCCTGGTATGTGTACGTTCGTAAATCATGCCAATAACGGCAAAGAAAAGAGCTGTCATTAAACCATGCGATACCATTTGCATTACCGCACCCGTCATGGATGTTTTGGTTAACATGCCAATGCCCAATAAAACAAATCCACAATGACTTACAGAAGAATAAGCATTGATATATTTCAGATCCTTCTGCATCATGGTGGCAAAGGCACCATATAATATAGCTATTACAGAAAGTACAATGATAATATTGGCATATTCCTTTGCTCCATCAGGCATGATGTAAGTAGCCACACGCAAACAACCATAGCCACCCAGTTTCATAGAAATACCTGCCAGGAACATAGAACCGCAGTTGGTGCCGACGAGTGACCATCTGGCACTTGGTATGAAACGGAAACAATGCTGTAAACACACCAAAGCCCACAAACAATAATGGAAAACAGATCATCTGTGTTTGTATAGGAATATTCAGTTGTGACAATTCCAACAGATCAAAAGTACGCAGGCTGTTTGAAAAATAAATTCCCAGCAATCCTACCAACACCAGCGCCGAGCCGCCCATCAGCATCAACGCCAGTTTGTTGGCGCTGTATTCCTTTTTACCACTGCCCCAGATACCAATGAGCAGGTATTTTGGTATAACTGCTATTTCCAGAAAGAAAAATAAAATGAACAGGTCGAGCGAAATGAAAAATCCATAAGCGCCCATACTTAATAAAATAAGCAGGAAGTAAAATTCTTTGGTCATTTTGGTTACGTTCCAGGAAACCAGCACACCTGCTATTACAACAAAAGCAGTTAATAAGATCATTGCTACAGAAATTCCATCTACTCCCAGATGAAAACTGATATTCCAGGATGGAAACCAGTTATACCGCTGCTCAAACAACATCTGCACAGCATTACCTGTTGCACGCTCTTTATAGTAGCATAACGTAAAACAAAAGCCAATGCAAACTGTGCTGTTGCGCCGGCCAATGCTGCCACTTTAACCTGTTTTACGTTCCGCATCAGCAACAGCTACTGCGGTCAGTAATGGCAATAACCTCAGTAACGATAAATTCGTGCGTTTGTTGTTGAATCAAATTTCTATTTTCACTAGTAAATAAACAGTAAAGCCGGCCAATTACACTTGCTTACCAAAAAGTAAATAGCATATTGCTGTACTTTACCCGATTGAACTCCTTTTATTATTTCGGAAATATCTTTTGTACCATTGCGGGCGTTGGATACACCAATCCATCCAATATTTTTATCAATCCAGCGCCGGGGGCCTATTAAATTAAAATCATTTTTTAGTGATGAAGGTGTAGATCTCATCAATATAAAATTTATGATAAGCAGCTTTATATAATCCGCTGTCAGCGATGAACAAACTTATCTGGTTTATTGTTTTCTGTTTTATACATCCACATGGCAATAAAGATACCTGCCAGTCCCAATGCAACAGGTGCTAAGGAAAACTGCAGGTGAAAAGCCGTTTCCAGTCTTTTTCCATCTGAGCTAACAAAATGTCCGAATGGAATGAAACCGGCAACTGCTGCACCAACAGCTAATAAAACCAAACGGCATCATCAGCCGGGTAAAACCGCCTTCGCCCTTATGCTCCTCCGTGTACATGTGCTTGCTTATTCCAGAATATATTAAAGCAATAAACCTGAACATGTAAAAGGCAGTTAAGCCTGATGTGATCAATGCTATCCAGCAGGTGCTTGGGTTATGCTCATAAGCAGCCAGCAAAATTTCTTTAACACTAAAGCAGCCTGCAAATGGCGGCAGCACGCCTGCAATGGCCAGGCAGGCAATTAAAAATGTAATGTGGGTGATGGGCAATATTTTCTCAATCCGCCCATAGTCTTTCATTTCTCTCTCGCTGCTGTGTATATAATGTATCACTGCGCCTGCGCCTAAAAACAACAAAGCTTTAAACATAGCATGCGTAAACAAATGGAACATAGAAGCGGTGTAACCCAATCCATCTTCTCCCCCGTATTTTGAAACGCCCAATGCAAACATCATATACCCTATCTGACTCATGGTTGAATAGGCCAGCACTCTTTTAATATCTGTTTGTGTGCAGGCGATTAGCGCAGCAATCAATGCAGAGATGGCGCCAACATAGCCCACCATGGTTAACGCATTGGGAGATGAAATGGCAAACACAGGAAATAATCTTGTTACTAAAAACACACCAGCCACCACCATCGTTGCTGCATGAATTAATGCCGAAACCGGCGTTGGACCTTCCATCGCATCTGGCAGCCAGATATGTAACGGGAAGGCACCTTACCGGCTCCACCAATAAAGACCAAAGCCAGGCCCCGTGTTAATGCAGACACACCGATGAAAGATGCAGCAGCCGCACTTTAATACCCTGCCGTTTCAGGTGACGTTAATGTGTCGATCAATGTATTAAAATCAAGTGTACCGGAATGAAAAAGAAAGGACTGGATCTGGCGACCGTGAAATCCAACATCGGCAAAGCGGGTAACAATAAAAGCTTTTTTTACAGGCAGCAACTGCACTTTAATATCGTAATAATATCCAATCAATAAAAAGAGGAAACGCCAACCAGTTCCCCAGAAAATGTATATCTGGAAAAAATGTTTGAAGAAACAACCAGTCCCAGCATAGAAAAAGTAAACAAGCCCAGAAGGCATAATAAACCGGGAACCTTTCATCGCAAATCATGTAACCCAGGCTGTAACAATATGTACCATCAACAAAGAAATAAATGTTACCACCACTAGCATCATAGCAGATATCGGATCAAGGATGAGTTCTATATCTATTGAAACACCTTCAGAAAATTGTAACCGTGTATATTTAAGCGGAAACTTGCTTTGGATAAATGCCATCCACTTTTCCGTACTCAAAGAAATATCCATAGGCGGTATACAAAGCCAGTACAGTTGAAACCAATAATAATGTTGTTCCTATAATGCCCGGATGGGTCTTCCCGAAATATTTTCTTCCAAATATTCCGGAGCATTAAGAATCCTGCCAGTGGCAGCAGGGGAATAAGTGCTATGTAAGTTGCGTTTGGCATTTAGTATTTCATTTCTTCTGCATTCTCTTAAACATCAATTGATTTATGACTGCGGTATAAATTTATACTGATTGCGATGGCAACAGTAGTATTTCTGCCGCGGCAATGGCAATAATAAAAATTGTAAAACAAGCCATCCATTTTATCGTACCAAATATT
>JADKAM010000001.1 GCA_016715365.1 Chitinophagaceae bacterium | reverse complement strand
CTATCATAAAATAACATACATGAAAATCGGAACAATTAATATAGACTGGTTCAAAAAATCTAAATCCTTACAAGGATTAATTATCGCGGAATTAAATAAACATGATTTTGATTTTATAATAATTACGGAGAACATCTTATCGTTTAAATTTAATGAAAACCATTTCCATTATCATACCACCCCTATTCCCACTGATAGAGTATTTCAAAAGTTGAAATACGGGGAATATATAGAAGGGGAAATTCCAGTGAGAACAAGTATTTTCAGTAAACACCAATCCTTATCGCAAATAGAAACAATTGATCCTTACACATCCCTTTGTCATAAATTTATTGTAGATGGAAATGAATTATGTATTTATGCTACTATTATCGGCACCTATGGAATAAAATATCAAAAAGAAATCGCTCAACCTGAACTTGATAATTTTAAAACTGATATTCAGCATATTTTACCTTTTAACCAAAATATGGTTATAGTTGGTGATTTTAATACGTCATTTTATGAAGAGGAAAGACGGCAATTACCCGTCATACAAAGCAGAAATGAGATCATAAAATTTACAGACAAATTAAGCATTTTTCGAGCTACCGAAAAAATAGAACAAAATATAGACCATATATTTATTTCAGAAAATTTATATGCCCAGGAACATTATGCACCGTCTGTTTTTTTAGCTGATAATATATTAAAAGATGATCCACACCAAGGAGTTCTCTTTAGCGTAAATTTTAAATCTTAGTTATTTTTGAGGTTATCTCACTCAGTCGCCTTATTATTACCATTCATTATTATTCCGGAATATTCCGAAAAAATCGCAGTTCTTATATCAGCTAATGATATGCAAATTCTATTTTGTTATTATAATTATTTCCTTTCCCTTATTATTCCTGGATCATTCTGAAATATCCAAGATTAATAAATGCCTAAATAATACATAAGTAATGCTATGATGTTGCAGTTATTAATTTTTTCGGAATATTCCGGATTTTATATAAAAAGTAAATAACTTGATTTATAAAACTATTATATTTCTATTACGCTTAGGTTAATGGAAGAAAGCCAGCTTTTAACAGCACACAGCAAAACGATTTGGCCAAAAAAGCAATTTTAATAATTTAGCAGTTTTGCACTATCATTGTGCTATATACCTAAAATGCTTTATGAAAAAAATCCTTTTACTGCCACTGGCTTTTTTAATTATTTGCAAAATACAGGCCCAAATCTCCAAAATAAAACAAGTTGTTATCGTTCCCTGTAAATCCGGCACTTTGATAATTGATGGAGTTGCCTTTGGTACTATAACTGCTGATGATGCCAACCGACAAACCTTAACCTTTGGAGAACATTATCTTCAATTAAAAACTGGGAACGACAAAATTAATCTCACTGTTACAATAGATGAGAACACTAAAAACATTCTCAAACTTGGTTGCGAATCACCTTCAGAGATAACCGGCATCCGACTAATAAATAAACAACTTAGCCTATCTGGATTATTAAGCGACGATATGGAGGATAATATAATCGGATTGGATAAAGATGATAACCTTATTATTAATGCTGCTGTTATCAATAAAAAAGGTTCGGCAACAATATTTATTACTGAAGTTAATAAAGGTAATGAGATATACAGAAAACAAGATTTTAAGGTATTGGAAAATGAAAAGATTAGTATAACTTCTAAAGGCATTTATAAAATATCAATCTATACCGAGGCCTTGTTTGGTAAAGACGCCATATTAACAATTGACAGGGTTCCATCAAAAACTAGCAATCCGAAATTTAATACTACCCCAAAGAGAATATATGATACCAGTTACGTTGAAGTATTGAAAACTACAGCAATGGTATACTCGGTTGGCAATCTTGAACATCAGAATAAGACAGCTATAAGCATAAACCTACCGGCCAATACTTCTTACTGGACTTATTGGATTGGTGTAGATCAGGAAGCCCAGGATAAATTGAAAAATTTTATGAAAGACCTCTCCCCTGTTATCTCTGTTTTTTCTTCAAATCCCCTGGTTTTGTATGGAATGAAACTGATACCTTCACTCCCAATAATGAATACAACGGCCTCAATTAATTATAAGTTTATGAATACACAAAACGGCAGGTATTTTGTAAACGGCCTGGCTTATTCATACTATAAATTTAAACATGCCGATAATATCTCTACAGATTACTCATTAATTAAAGGAACTTTACCAGATCTTGTATTAGCTATGCAAAATGAGAGTTCATTAATCGGGCATAATGTGGAGATAAGAGTAGTGGCTTTTATTATAAAATCCAGATTAATTTTGGAAGAATCTGAATAATTACAATTTCGCTTTTTCCTCCAGTTTCAGTTGGCTACATATTTATGCAAACAAAGTGAAGAGAATAAAACCCTTTAAACTGAGTTTTTATGGAAGTGAGAAAGTAAGGTATAAATTAATTAAAGGAAAGTGCACTGTGTCAGTCAGAAAAGAAAAATAATCCAGTAACGTTATCTTTTGATTCATTAAAAATTGAGGGATCAAATCCTTCTTTAAGATCATTGTAAGTATTATCGTTTAGCAAATTGAATAATTCATTATTAGGAATAAAAGGAAAGCATGCCGTCAGAATATATAAGACCTTTGAAGGGGCCATTTCTTTCGAATTTAACTATCTCGGGAATATAAGCATTTGAATCTCCTCCAACAGAACGTACTACAGTATGAGTCAGTCTATTAATTTCTTCAGCCTTAATTGTTATCTGTGCATCTTTCAAAACATTCAGCAATGTATGTTCTTTTGATGTAAAGCAATCACTCTCAGTAATCAAAGTGATTTTTATGTCACCTGCCCAAAAAATAAAAATGCTTTCCATTGTAATCAATACCCCTCCAACAGTTGCACCCGCATTATTTAGTCTCTCTTTAATAACTTTATCTGCACTAAGAATGCAATTCAATATTTTGTTCAATATTAAATACGCCTCCTATTCTTATATTGTTAGAAATTTCCTCAATTGCAATTTCCGCAGCCAAGTGTCCATCTGTATACCCCCCATACCATCAGCCAGTAATAGCAGGTAAGCGTTTTTGTCGATCTGAGCGTGGTATGATCTATCCTCATTAGAGGGCCGCAAACCTTGGTTGGTAAATGTGATTATATCTATTTTATATGGCTTCAACGGTCCCTCCTCCATGTTTAGTAACTCTTGGTCTGGTAAAAATTTTAATTGGCCTGGTCATGATCAATTTGTCAGTTGATTTTGTTGCCCAGATAAAAGCTTCTCCAGGTGCCAAAGAAGCAAGATCATTAGCGTTGATTTCAGCGGCAGGTGTAATTGATTTTTGAATATGCTTTAACCACTGTGGACTATTAAACTTGTGCATAATCAGGATACTACTCAGTTCGATGATTTCATTTGGCAAGCTTGGAGGGTCCTGACTGGCAATCATGATAGAAACTCCTTTATGGCGCATTTCCCGTATAGCAGTAACTATTGTTCCCGTAAGATCTTTATTACCCATATATTTATGAGCTTCATCAAATACAATAAACTTATTGAAAGTCTTTCCTGCGACTTCTCTCACTCCGGAGAAAATATTTAGCATAATGACAAAAACATTGGTTAATAATAATGAGCCATCAATCCTTGTTCTGAGTTCGGCGATGGTTATGTTAGTTCTAATTTCTCTCATGATAGCCTTCAATTGCCTCACATAGGTAGCATCGTTGCCAATAGCCCCAAGCAAAAACATCCAATCCTGTACATTGAGCTCTTTTGAATTAAAGGCAATTTGCTTAATTTCAATCGAAGGAAATTGGGCTTTTCTTTCTTCCATTTTGTCTGCAGGGGCAAACAAAATAATATCATCTAATTTATCAGGATCTGCACCATACTTTGAACTGAGCATTGCAATTTCCCTTTCTTGGTCATTTGGATAAATCATTGAAACTGCTTCTGGAGAATAATCCATAGTTTCACTATAGTGAAATATTACGCCTGACAATGGCGCCGGTAACTTATTGATTGATGAAAACTGTTTTAACATCATTTCAGTTATAGTGCCAATCGTATAACTTTTTCCGCCTCCCTGTACTCCAAAAAGGCTAATCGTATTTGTTTCATTTGCATCAATAGTAATACTCTTCCCTTGAATTGACTTCCCAATTATACCATACTGTTCACTGTCACTGGTCTTTCCAATAATCGTATCATAAATTGGATAACTATCTGTATTTTTTATTGTGTCAATTTTTTGTTCAACCTTCACTTCTTCATTACGGAGAATGGGCACTTCAGGTTCTGCAACTTTGTTTTTACCTGTGAAACTTTTTCCTGTAAAGGAGGGCTTGAATGACTTTCAGTACCAACAGAAGCGAATTTTTGTATAAATGGAGACAACTCTTCTGTGGACCCAAAGTAATCTGTTATAGACAAATCTTCATCCGCCTTCTCTAATCGTTTGGTATTTAAATCCGAATCAGGATTTAAGATTTCCGAAATTAATTTCGATCCAAAAGTAAAATAGGTTAGTTCGCTATTAATCTCTTCCTTATGGTGTCTTTTGGATGAAGAAAAATCATAAATTAATCCGAGTTCCCGGAACGTCATTTGAAATCCAGCATCAAGTGATTGAACAAAAGTTAAATAATACTCAGCAGTATTTGGGCTTAAATGCTGATAACGAATTGCTCTATAGATGTAAAATTCTAATAACGATTTTAGCTCTTTATTTTTAATAGTCCGATCTAACCTGTTAGATGAAGCAGAATTTTGTGGATCAAAATGCTCTTTCACAGCCAAAATGGTATTATCCATTTGTTGCTTCATTTTCTCTTTTAAATCTGCAGCCTCAGTAACCGATAATGACTTTCGGCATTTCACTTCGATAACGTTAAAATCGATGGACCTCTTTTCGGTATCAATTTTTACAAGCAAGTGGTCAGCACGGCTTTTGTTTTCGGAATTTAATCCGGCAAATAAGTTTTGATGCAAATCAATAGGAATCAAAAAGAATTAGTCAGAACCCTTTCTTTTCCAAAACCCTTTTGGTAAAAGCTGCTCCAACAACCTCAAAGGCTTTGTTCTTTCCTGAATTCAATTGCATCACCAGAGAACTACTAACTGCCCTAAGATCTTCTAAAAGCATTTTTAGCATTCCATTATCTCCTTCATTGTCTATTGGTATATCATAGGCTTTGAAATGTGGTCCTAATAATCCGACAATTTCAGATGTAGGCCGGGTTGTCAAATAACTTGATACACCTGTAATCTCCTCACCGGGAATGTAATCAAGTAAAAAAGGGATTTCGCCATCTTGACCCGGTAAATCATAAACTTCAGGCCCAAGGTTCCGATCAAATGTGACTACCCAATCAGAATAATCGTGAATATTATTAATTAAAACCTTGTCTGCTTCCCGCAACAGTAATGAAGTCGCAGGAATGGCTTCGGTATATTTAGATGCCAGAGCTCCCGCTACAAATATTTGGATCGACTCGAAAATACTAACTGACTTGTTGACTTGATCAGATTCAAATTTGTTTGGGTATATAAACTTATTCCATTGAATTTCACCTCCATTTTCCGTAACCTCAATGGCTGGTGAAACTATAAGGCCATTTAAAAAGAATGACACCTCTTTCCTTGTGGGTTTGAATAATTCAGTCTTTGATGGAAATGGGCTTATCACAAAACTTAAATGTGAACTAAAGTCAGAAGGAGTAATCAGAAACTCCCTTATAGAATTTATTGAAAACCGTAGTTTAGGAAAAAGCCGGTTCGATGAAGGTTGAGAAAACGCTTCTGCTTCTTCAGAGACATTGAATTCTGGATTCAACAAATTCTTTAACCCTTCACCCTGATCAATAATACTATTGTCACCTTTAAACAATCTGATTTCATATCTCAATTGCTTATGTAAATCATTTGTTTCCAAGTCTATTAGTGCATTTGAAAATGCTATTGCATCGCCAGCATTAAAAATATTAATAACCAAACAGTCTGTATAAGGATGTTGGGAAATATAGTTCTTAAGGTGTCGTATGATAAGCGTTTCAGACACCTCATTATCAATTCTATTTTCCTTATTAATATTCAGAATCTTTGAAAGGAAAGTTTTTATTTGCCTGTTAATAGAAGTAAGTGCATGAGATTCTTTATCATCTTCTTCCGAACTTAGATATACTCCCCAGCCATATGACAACTCCCTGCATATTGATATGGGTTCTTGCTTTCATTATCAAGCAAGATCAATGGATTATTTTCTGGTGTGAGATCCTGCAAAAAGAAATTATTCAGATTATTGAACCACTCTTTTCTAAACTTCGAATTGTCTACGGTCTTTCCTTCCCAGTCATTATATAAATCAATATGATTTAAAAACCAAGCAAGCCTGAGAGGATGTAAAGGGGAAAGCAATTTTACCGAGAGCGGACGATTATCATCTAATCTTGTCTGTAAGGTCGTGATATCGAGTGATTGAAGTTGCAATAGCATTGAATGTAACTCCTTGGCTTCCTGAACATTTTCAGGAGATAACTCCTTAAATTTTTCTCTTAACAAATTCGTCCAGATAAAAATCTCATCCAGATAATTGAGTGCCAAGACATAAAATTCATTGATGGAGGTAGTAAATAAAACTCCTGATTTACCAGGTGCTGAGTTATTAATAGCCTCAAATAAATCCTTCCTGGCACTAAGGAGTGATGATGGTGCTAACTGATTTAATAAATCAAAAGATTCAAATTTTAATGAACTTAGTGAAACCTGAGAGGGGTTGTTCGAAGCCACTGCTACTGCCTGCCCTAATTGGTCGCTATATTTGATAAATAATCTTTCAATTTGATAGAGCTTACCGGATAGATTTATTTGATAGTCATGTTTCGAATCATATCGGACATGGAAAATTGTATTTGTTGCTTCAGATGGATTACCAATCCACTGATTTGTCCCTTCTTCTGTAACTGGTTCGTTTAATATTGTTCCATTTTTAGCTGATCAATCCTGAATTTAAAATAAGCCTGAAAAACATTATTTAGTTTATCCTTTCTTACGCTTTCCTTTTCCTCCTTCTCATCTGTAACGGTCAAATAAAAATCTTCGCTGTCACATGAGTTTCCTTTCTATACTACTTTTTCTGTTTCCGGCTTACTTTCCTTTAATTCCTGCCAATATTTCTCTACTGCGTCGTCCTTAAATCTATCATCCGAATTTAGTACAACATTATTAGAATCTTCCGCCAATACTTTTATAAAATAGGTACCCTCAGTAAGGATATTTGCATCAACCGTAAAATTCAAATCTTTATAATGAAGCTTACTGCTCGAGTTCTTAACTTTTTTTAGTTCCTGAACAAATTCACCTGCTGCACCATTGGACGCCATCAGGATTAACCTGAAATAAGCCAACTCTTGTATATCTTTAATTGTTGGAGTAGTTGTAATTCTGATTTTGGCTTTTGAGGCTTTACCGATAGGAACATGAAGACATTTTACACCTTCAATTATTTTAAAATCAAAGGATTTTATTTCTTCCACATTCAACCTAACACTGTTTACATTCAAATCAGGAATAGGCCAGTTGGAGAAATTAAGTTTGGTTCCGGATGCTTTAATTCTAGTAACAAGTTCTTTTCTACTCAATATTGTTCCAGAGGATTTAAAAAAGTCGACAATATCTTTTGAATTGAATTTCTTTCTAATGGTAATTCTTTAATTCGCTCAAAATTGTACGGTTAAAATCAGATAATTTTTGTGTGCTGATGTCATTAAATTTAGCCGGGCTCTGATTTTTGCATCCTCTGTTGCTAAAAATAGCATCAGGAATTAATCCAAGATGATTAAGATTTTCGCCAATAGCAGTCTTTTCCCAATTTGAATCTTCTATTCCCAACAAGAACTGAATACGATCATTCAATGAGATTGGCCCAAGATAATTAAAGACATCTTCTATAAGAAGCTTTGTAGCAATAGGTGCTTTATTTAGCAGTACCGAAAAAAGTTCTGAATCGATTCCCTGTAAACTTATATCCTTGAATGTAGCATTGCCGAAAGAATCTTCAGCAGCTGTACGACTGGTCGCCGGTATCACCACCAAAAGAGGTTTAGCTTCTATATTGCGCAATTCTATAAGTTTCGTTGGCGAAACAAAGTCTGCTCCCTCAATATTATCTGAAAGTATATATGAGTCAATCTGAGGAAACTGGGATCGGATTTTTACTAATAAGGGTAATACCTGTTCCTTTCCTAATCCAGTAATTTTAATACAATGGCCAGGAAGGCAATTAGTAAACTCTTCCTGGTACTTATTAAGAATGAGTTCAATAATATATTCGTAATATTTTTGAGTATTGGTCATGGAATCCTATATTTCGTAACGTGGTCTAATTTTTTGAAGAATGAAAGCATCACTCAAATCATTGTAAAATCCTATTTGCCGCAACTTGTTTTTAAAAGCATCAACATTTTCTTTAAATGCCTCAATTGTATTCAAATCTGCATTTTCAAATCTTTGTTCACTCAGGCCGTTTATAATCAATCCATACCTTTCTCTAAATATCTTCATTAATTCTTCTATTGAAACGGTTTTGGATGAAAGCTGGCCATCTATAGTATCCAGCAAGTTTATCTGAGTTAATGTCTCCAAAAGGCGTGTGCCTAACACAAATCTTCTTGGATGACGTTTGCTTCTACCCTGGGCCATAAAGCCACGTTCATTGTTCTTATTCGATAAATTGTCAATCATTTGTACGTGATACCTGTATTGATAATTCCCTCTCAATCGCATCAGTAATTCTGTGTATTTAGAAAAGCTTGAATCCTCATAATCGGCAAATTCACTTACGAGCTCTTTATCATCTTCATCCCAGGCTGCATACAATGAATCCCACTGAACCTGATAATAAATCTCAAGATCAGCCCGCCTGCTTATTAATGCTGACAATGCAGCACCAATATTTGCAGTATTATTTTTCTCAAGTTTAAGTAACCGTAAAGTTGCATTGATTTGGAAAGTTGACTTAATGTATTCATACAGTCCGTTATTCATTCTGTCTGCATCAGAACAAGAGTTGGTGCTATTTTAGATTCGTAGTTATCTGTTACGTCTAAAACTATACTCCAATCATCTTGAATGTTTATTGACCCCTGCTTTACCATTTTTGGAAGCACTTCAATTAATTTCTGTATATAAAGAGATAGATGAAAAGCAATAATAGTTTTAAGGTAGTCAAGAAGGACATTTCTTGGAATTATTTTCTTATACAAAAGTAACCTCTTTACATCATCACAAAATAGCAATGCCTGATTTTCAAGAATTGGAGTAATATTTTGAAAACCTGAACCGCTCTGAATGAAATCTCTTGATTTGATATCTTTAATCAGCATCAATATCCCAAGGCTATCAACATCAATGTTGTCATAGGGATTAATTTTGTTTGTGTTTTTGTCCCACCCATCTGAAAGAAATTTTTTAAGTTCGTCTTTTACTAGTGGATCAAAATTGAGCATATTATAAACCTGATCAGCTGTATTATAATCTCGGGCGCTGGTAGCATTTCTTAATTTATAACTCTCCAGATGTATAGGTCTCAACGAGGATATTTTCTCTTTATCTATTTTGCCCCGATTTACCATATTTAAGAGATTGCACCGCAACCAAAATTCAACAGCATCTGGATTTTCCTTAAAGCCAGATATTTCTCCACGTTCTTCTAAAACAGAAAATATTCGCTTTACTGAATCAATATCAACATCCTTTTTACTTCCCGATACAGTTAGTTGCTTTGGCCTAACACCATTTGTATTTAAAAGCATAAAAAGATTGAGAAGAATATTCTCAACATTTACTGCTTTTGCGTCTGCTGCAAAAATTAATTCGTTTCTAAATATGGCTTCCTGCTGATTTATTTTCATGTTAAGATGCTAATAGGTTTAAAGCTTTTATTTGAAGCTTATTATTCTTGTTATAACTCACCATATATAATTCTCTGTTATCCCTTGTAACCACAACTTCTTTATAGGGTTTGTTTTCAAGAAGATTTTTAAATATCTGCAGTTCCACAAAACGTCCTTTAAGGTCGTTTAATGAAGGGCTGTAACCCTTACCAATAAAGCTTAGCATTTCATAGAGATCCAATGAAATCGAAAGACTTACTTTTCTATCGGAAATACTGCGAAAGGTTAAACTATCAGGCTCATATTCCAGGTAGTCGACCAGGTGTGTTGATTTATTTACAACCAGTTCAAAATCTGTGAGTGGAAAAAGCCGATACGATTTCCCAAATGGATCATTAATGTGTGCGGATGATAGTACTAGGTATTTTGAATAAATTTCGGGCCTGTCGCAACCTTCGTTCAGGGAAATCGCTTTTGAAATATTTTTCAGTGTCTCATTTAATATAGCCCCTTGTTTGCTCTCACCAGCCGTATTGGGTGTAAGTATGCCATGAAAGACAGATGCCGACCTGTATGGTAGTCTTTGCAAAAAGTTGATTTTACCTTCAAAAAATTGATGCCTTTTAAATATCCGGTGCAGTTCAAGCATATTTTTTAGCACATCTTCCGTTTGGTCATGAGATGCCACAAACACTTTACTGGCGTTGAATTTCCGGAGTAATGAAAATGTTCTATCAGCAAACTCAATGAAGGTTTTGTCTTTATGATTTCCAAAAAATAAATCCCTATCTAAATTAGGTGTTGAAACTGCTGCTATATCTGTTTCCCTTAGTAATCGAACCAAGCGATCCTGGTTGCCATTATCATTGGCATTTGCCGCGGTAACATTAAAATAATGCAGTTTCCACCACTCCGAAATGTTATTATTTGTGCTTTCAAAGAGTTGTGGTATTTCGGCGCAATTAAAGTCTCTAGTCAGTAAGAATGAAATAAAGGATCTTAAATCCCGCATCGTAATGTGCAACTCTCTTTTTAATGCTACAATCCTAATCAGCCATTCAAGTCTGTTTATAATTTCATCGCCTGCTGCAGAATCACTTAAAGTATCCACATTATATTTGATAAAGCACTTCTCGGCTAAAGCACAAGTTGTGCATTTCGTCCAAAGATGCTTACTCGTCAGCTTTTGTATTTGTGCCTTAAACAAGCTTGTGGACCCGTTGGAAGATGCTACAATTGACCGAAGATTTAAATTGATTATAAGCAGGCCTTCTGGCAACTCTACACTACCAGCTTTATAAAAATATTCATCGATCTTATTGGCAAGCCCTTCAAATTTGCCAGATGTTTTTAAGAATTCTACAAGCCTTCCCTCATTAATTGCAATGATTCTTCCTTCTTTCGATTTGCTATATGACGATAAGTTTTCAAATGGTTCAAAAAAATCTTTAAGTACCTGGTCATTTGCTCTTTCTGCTTCATCCTGGGATCCATCGTAGTTACTTTGGTAACTCACGCCTTGTATTGTAAATTTCGCCCCGTTTTTATTCTGTAGTGATTCTTTATTCTGAGCCTTATTTTCAACCTTTTTTATAAATGCAGTTTTTCCATCTCCAGCATTTCCAGTAATTATTACCAGTCTGTATTTTCCATCCAGTATATCGGGTATAAGTCTGCTATCTAATTTGGTTGGAGTGTAGGTAATTTCATCAAATGGCTCTTCTTTAGCCCCTGCTCTGGTACCCGCATTTCCATGCCGTGACTGACTGAACAGCGAGTTAATGTAAGAAACAAAATCTTCTTTATCAACACTTTCCCTTTTAGCTTCTTCACCGATAGTCGTAGGTTCGGCATGTAATATATTTTTATCCCCGATGGATTCGAGAGCCGTTAGCATTTCAACAGCGTCTTTAAATCTGTCATCAAGCCTTGGTTGTATTGCCTTGTATAAAAAATTAGCGAATTCGTTTGACAGTGATGGATTAATTTCCTTCGGATGTACAGGTTCTTTTTCGAGCAATGGCATTTTTATTGACCCATTCCAGGGATAAGCCTTACAAGCCAGTTCATATAAGGTTATCCCTAATGCAAAGGGATCTGCAGATTTATCCCAATTCACTTTGTATCCATCTGCAACGAGGTCAGGAGCCAGGTAAGGATGAGTTCCAACATGTTCTTTATTATTTTCTAAAGCTGATGCAACATTAAAATCGATTAATACAAATCTGTCTTCGTTATCAAAAACAATATTCTGTGGCTTTATATCCCTGTGATAAAGAGGGGGCGTTTTCCCCTGTATTTCTACCAATGCACTTAAGATATCTTTAGCAACCTGGTAAACCCTAAATAGCGGTAAGCGTTTTTCTCCTTTTGCATAATCTTTTAAATTCTCGCCATCCAGGTATTCCATTAATGTGAAAAATTGACCAGAAGGCAGCGTACCGTTCCAAACGAATTTTACAATATTGGGATGCTCTGTGTCTACCAGAGCCTGATATTCATCCATTACTGAAGAGGCATGAACACTTTCATGAAATACCTTTAGTGCATAAATGCTATTACTGCGAAGGCTGTGTTTCACTTTATAAACCTGGGAATATCCGCCACTTCCCAATTTTCCATAAATCGTATAATCAAGAATGCGATTCCCTACCTCAAATGTCTGTTCAGCAGCAGGCAGGGCTGTGGATTTATTTTCTTCCTTAGGAATTTCCAATACTGATTGTTTTGCAAGAAAATCCTGCATTTCACTAAGATTTGTCCAGCGATCTTCCGGAGAAATTCTTATACAATGGTTACATAGATCATCCAGCCATTTTTGGGAGAGCAGGATTCACATATGAGGGAAGTAGATTTTCCGGTAACTTACTACCCAACTTTATTAATTCAAAAGGAGAAGCGAAAGGCACTTTGCCTACAAATAATTCATAGGCTAAAACACCAAGTGAATAAATATCAGAAGAAGGGTATGAATCTTTTTGGAGCAACTCTACTGCATGGTATGCAGTAGCTGTCTGTTCTGTTAGTGTTTCCTGAACGGTGTACCCTTCAGAATGATGATCGATAAAAAAGGATTTTCCAAAATTACCCAGGCATGCGTACCCCCCTGTCAAGTAAATATTTTCGGGAGATACATCCCTGTGATATATTCCTTCTGCATGAGCTGCCTTTAATGCCGTAATTAAATTGTCAATTATAGAAAGCTTCTCCTGAAAGGTAAAAGTCTTTCTTTTTAATTCGGCTCTCAAACTATTTTCATCCAGGTAATCTGTAATTTCAAAAAAGCGATGAGCGTCATCATCTATTTTAAACGATACATTTAAAATAAAAGGATTTGTTTTTATTTTGCTAAGTGCTACATATTGATTTTTGATTTGCTTCTCCCGCTTTTCACGAAGTTCTTCCGGCAAACTAGGCAAATCAAGTGCATATTCCTTTATGCGTTTTCTAACTGCTGATGTTACTCCCTTGGGCTTGGCTAAATACTCTGTATAATTTTGGTCCTGATCAAGAATTTCAATTATTTCATAACCTTCTACTTCTCTTTTTTGCTCTGGCTTTCTTTGATGCGCCGTTCCGCATATTTCATCGCGAATCGCAATATAGATATCCCTGATATCATCTTTTAGCTTGGCAACACTGTAAGGATTAGTGATATGCTCTATAAGTTTTTCGTTTAAAAGAAACGTTGCGTTTACGTGTGTGCCCCAAATGCCAGATTTGTTTTGTAAAGGATGAGAAAGTGTAACGAGGGATTGTATCCATGCACGGCCGTAACTTTGATTAATTGTTTTTAATTTGCTAGCTAATACTCTGCTTTTAAAACCCACTGTTTTATGCGGATTACGCATTTCCCTATCCTTATGATACCAAAAGTTATCATCACCTTCCAGCCGCCCTGCATAATCCTTATTCTCGATATTGAAAATCGCATGAGGAGTAATAACAAGGCAATCGATTTCCAAATATTGAACCTGACCGTTTTTAGGATTAAGGTTAGGTATTTCAATACCAGGCAATATATAATAATCATCAGGCAGATTGACTTTCAAAAAATCCAGAAGTCTTTCTTCGCCTTTGTTTACCGGGCCTTGGTATTTGCCACAAAGTTTTATTTCTGCCATTGTTTAATTTGGTTTTCAATGATGTCAATTGCCTCTTTTTCTAAATAGCATGCTTCTTGTTTTTTAGCCTTGTAATCTGTAGTCAATAATACAATCTGCTGCGTTAAAGGTTTATCTAGAATTGGAACCATAAGATTTCCAAGAAAATCTTCATTAATTGTAAGAATTGCAGATCCATAAATTCCGGACCTAATATATTCTTTGATCCTATTACTACTTAAATAAGCAAATACAAAAAGAGGAGATAATTTTTTCTCATTAACAACAACTCTTATTGAATGCTGGTTTACTGCAGAGTCGGCAAAGGTTTTATCAACCAAAAAACCACTCCCTAAAATTTCAGATCCAGAACTAGCAACCAAAATCCAATTATCTTTTACAATAAGAGTTTTGAGACCATTCGTTTGCCAACTTAAAAACTTGTCAACTAAAAGTGGGTTGATTTGGGAAACGTCGCTTGTAGACAAGAATTGAATCCCATTAGTGACATAATTACGTCGTCCTCTTTGCGCAGTAAACATTGGTTGACTCACCAGATTTTGGAGAAGTTCAAATTTGATATCGCTTTTAAACTCCTTTTCAATTTGGAGTTTATTTATTTGGAAACTTGCATCTAATCTTTTTTGAAAAGAATTGCCCAATTGAATTGACGTAATATTCTTTACTGTCTGATGTTTCTTATTTACCTTTTTGAAAACACAATCCTCAATTAATCCTTGTGCTTTTTGTAGTTGAAAGTTGGCCTCGGCTCTTAAATCAGCCGATTTTTTTATAAGTGCATTTACTTTAGAAACTAACTTTTCTTCAAAAGTTAAAATTGGGAGTTGTCCCAAGGTTTTCGGCTCTATTCTTGGTACGACAGAACCGTAGATATATGATTGTATATAACTGTAAATAGTTGGACAGCTTAAGTAAGCATATAAAAATCCAGAGGGTAACTTATTATCATAAGGAATTACTCTTATTATGTCTTGAGATCCAATTAAGCCTGTCAGGTCCTTGCTTATATAACGTATATTACCTATAGTACCTGCGCAGCTTACTAAAATGTGGCTTTCTTTTAGCATCATTTCCTGAATTCTAGAGCGTATATTTTTTGAGATTATTTTAGCCTCACTAGTTGGATTAAAACTCATCATATGTTGAGCAGAAATGTACGGAATGCCATATGCTGGATCTTCTATAAAATTCTCTTAAATATACCTCCTGTAAAAACTTCAGTACAAACATCTTCCAAAGGCTTACTTTTAACACCGTTTCGTTTAGACTTGTATATCCTTAACTTACCGTCATTTTAAATGATAGGTTGGCTTGATAATACTGCTGTTATTTTTATTTCCTTTATATTGATGGTTGCTGTTTTCATATTAATCAATAAGAGAAGTTATAAATTGTCGATACTCTTTCACAATAGAAGGAAGGTCATCATTCAATACCCTAATCTTTTCTATTCTTGACCTCAATTCCTTTTTGCCATTTCTATCGGTAATTAAATATTGCTTTTGAACATCAAAAAGAATTTCTGCACCATCCTGGTCTTTTTGGTAGATTGGGTTACCACGCCTGTCTTTTCCCAGTTTTTCCGCAATAGCCATAAATATTTCGTATTTCTTATCAATCAGCTTTTCTTCACTTGATTTCTTTTGAAGAAATAAAATAGATGCCTGAACGCCAACTTGCGGAAGAAAAGCTTCAACAGCTAAATCTATGGATGCCAGCACAAGAAAATTTTTCAATATCCATGATCGAACGTATTCGGTGTTAGGGTTACCTAAAATTCCGTCTGGTAACACAATAGCCATTTTGCCACCTTCTTTTAGTAGCTGACAGCATTGATCAATAAATAGAATTTCAGGTGGTTCGCTAGAACTTATTCCCACTTTATCAAATTCGTTTGATGCATTTTTTTTCAGTTATAACCTAAATCAAATTGGCGTAGAATTTCAGGATCGTTAATTGGGATTTTTGCGCCAAACGGAGGGTTTGTAAATATCAGGTCAAACTTGCCCCGAGCATCATCAAATTCAAATGGGAATTTTTATCATCACTTTTTTTACACTTTTTTGCAACTGCATCGCTAACCTTTTTTAATTCGTTTGTATTATCGCCCTTAGGGTAAGCTAATGAGTTAACATGAAAAATATTTGCATGCCCGTCTCCTGCCATTACCATATTCATTCTGGCTGCTTTTTTTAGATCTGGGTCAAAGTCAAAGCCAAATAGGTTTTGTTCCGCATATTCCTTAACTAGCTTATTTACTTTTGGGCTATTCATCTTTTCTTGCAACCATGCATCCTCCAAATTAGGGTACAGTCTTTTCACTATGTTTCTTCGAACATGATCTAAAACCATGACTAAAAATCCGCCAGAGCCACACGCTGGATCTAACACTCTTTGATTTTCATTTGGATCAAGCATTTCTACCATACACTTTACGATGTTCCTGGGGGTAAAAAATTGGCCAGCTTCCTGCTTTAAAGTATTTGAAACTATCGTTTCATAAGCCAAACCTTTGACGTCAACAGTGGCATCCAGGAATGAATATTTTGCCAATTCGGAGGCTATGTAGGCAAGTCCTTTATCTGTCAAATTAATTTGCTCATTGCCATCAAAAACTTCTGAAAATAATTCATCTGATTTTAGTTTGGCAAATATGCTGCGTATCCTGTTAGCAACCTTGTCTCTACCTTCAGGTGTATTCTGCTCCTTTACCCCAACCCAAAATTCACGTCTATAAGATTCGCCTGTTTCTATGCAAATAAATCTCCTTTTTTCGTCGTAAATTTTGCAGAAGATAAGATTTAAGAGTTCCCAAAAGGCTGTCTTTTTCATGCCCTCATTGCCGTAAATATAGTCATGGCAACGTTTGAATACCCTTATCAAAGAATCATTTGCCGGTTTACGTGCAATACTTTTGTCTGATCTGTCCAGATCTTCGATAGTTTGCCCTTGGCCAGGGAAATCAGATAAATCTTCATAATCCAGATTACCAAAATCATCTTCTGTTTTTTGAAGAAAATGATAGGTTTGGCCATTTGTCCATAACCCAAACTCACAACCGTCGAGTGCATTTAAAGCATTTTGAAGAGTAAATTCCAAACCGTTTTCGAGTCCGTTTCTTTTATTTTTTCATCCTGAACAATACACAGGCGTATTATATTTTCCTGCTCATGCGCTTTACCTTCTTCAAATATTGCAAGGTCAATCTTTAGCTTCTTATTTTTACCAGAATCGGGGTCAAAGCCAGCAATTGTAAAATCCCGCTGCATATCTGTCATATCAAATCCATACTCTTCATTAAGCATACGAATGACTGATTGCAAAGTTTCTTCCTTGGGTTTTGCTGCTTTTATGTCTCCCGTTAAGAGACAAATAATCTGGTTATCTTCTAATACAATTTCCTCTGGTGATTCAGCAGTCGGTTCTGTTTTTGTTTTGGCCATACAGTTAGGTTTTTAGTGCCATTGCTTTTTCCCAGTAGAAAAAAGCTTCGGGGTTTGATTTCTTTAATTTATTCAACCAGTTGAAATCCGGGTTGGTTATTAATAATTCTTTTACCTGATCTGGTGTTTTAAATTTCTCGACAACTATTTCAACATCACTTTTTAATATCAAGCACAGGTATGCGATTTTGCCAGCCGCTACGAAAACTTCTTCTATTTTAAAACGGTCTATTATGAAATTTGTAATATTTATTATCCCCCGGTGCAGCTGCTTAAATTCTTCATCATTTGGTTTTCGATTAGCAATTACAACGCAGGCTTCAATGGTATCATCAAGTACTTCCTGGTATGACAATGAAAGACCCCTGAAGCGAAGTTCTTCTGCTACAACATCTAGATAACTCTCTTTCAACAATGGCAAACTTTCAATTTGATCAAATAAAAAGCTTAAGTCATACAACTGCTTAATTATTTCCACCGGTTTTTGCTTGCTGTATAATATGCCTGTGGTTTTTGGAGCAAAGGCTGTAAGTTTATCGCCCAGTATACAATCGTAAACAGGTATCTTAACAAAGACTGTTTCGCCTTCAGATTCAAGCCATTCATGTTCTATCGGATAATCAATAACTTTCGGATAAGGATTAGGCATATGAAGAACGTCTAAGAGGATTGGCTCCTCACCATAATTTGTGTCAATTTTACTCTCGTAGTAAAGTTTGTAATGTGTGACAGGTGCTTCCATAGCAGTCTTTCGTTCATTATCTGGTTTCCCCACCCTAGTAAACAAACCATGGCCTACAATTTTATCTAAAACTGCAGTTATTTCCTTTTCCGTGTGATTGGTGATTATATCTATCAATTGAAAATCTTTTGGGACTCTTTGCAGTGAGTAACAATGAAGTGCCACCTTTGAATATTAAATCAAGTTTATTTAATCTTAACTGCTCTAAAAGCACAAGTGCATTGATGACTTTTTCAATCATTTTGGGATCAACCTTTTTGCCCAGTTTTACTCGCAAGCCGGTAATCCACTCAAAGGTATATGTTGAAGGCTTTATCATTTGTACTAATTAATGGCAAACTCTTTGCTAATTTGCCAATGTTTTGTTTAGAAGTAAGTCAATTTTTTCAAGCTGATTGCGCCGCCTTGCATAACGCTTGATTTTACTAATATTGATTGAATATTTAGACTGTGCTGTTTTGAAAATGAAATCGATCTCACTTTGTTGTGCAGCAAATAGATCTTTATCAGCAACGCAATCCACAAGTAATTTTTCCAAGGACGCAATTTTAATTCCACCTTGTTCCGTTATGGGTGATTCTGAAATAAGTGGTTGCACAATAATGACTTCATTAAAGTTTGATATATACCGGTTGAAGATATCTTCTGTAGGATTCAGAAACACTTTCTTACTTACGTCTGTCATTGTATTAAAATTGCTTCCGTAGAATCCTTTTCTACTTCAATTACCAAATAATACCGGAATAATTGATGCAACATTAAATCGTTGAACCATCTACTATCCCAAACACAGATTTGCACATATGGGAACTCTTTCGAAATCTTGTTGTGAATTCGCTTTAATGATGGTGTGAAATAACCGGTTTGAAAGTATTTTCAGAGATTATACTATAGATACCCTGGCTAGGGCTGTTAATCAATCCCTGTTTTTTTAATTGATGCAATTTCCAGGTAAATGATGATTGACTTACGGTAGGATCTGCCAGGTGAACATATGTGAACAGGTCACTTTTAGATAAAGTTTGCCGTGAATGCAAAGCATTTAAAATTATCTGACCATGGTCACTCATTAACAATCGTTTGAAGTTTAAATATCGGTCTAAAGTACTAAACTTTGGCTAAGTTACTAAACTTTTTGCCAAAGTTTTAAATAAATATTTTGACCACAAGATATTATTGCTCGTAATACTATGATATTTAACCAAGTAGCGAAAGTTACCCCTCACCTGCAAACTCTTGAGCCAATTTCCATTTCGGGATTCCATCGTGGTTTCTAAATATTTCTGGAATCATTTATGTAGCCAGCTGTTTTATCGGGTCCATTTGAATAATTTTTCTGCAACCACTTTGCCACTGTCAAACTCATTGTTGAAATGAATTTCGTTTGTGTTAATGGCCAATGCCCTGTTCTTTTGCGAATAGAGAGAAAAACAAATTCGAGCTTCAATGCTTTCAATTTGAATTTTAGTTAGCCCAGCAAAACACCAAACATATAGTTCTACTTTTTCCTTTTCCTTCCATTTATAGCCATGGTAACCAGTCTTGCCGTTTGCTGTCAAACCATAGCGAATTCTTGTTGTCAAAGATTGCGAAGTTGTACCAACATATAAATACTTACCATTCTCTTTGAGTATATAAAGTTTTGCAACTTTAGATCGCGTCAATCGTTTATGAAAGATTTAAGTGTCACACCTGTTACTGAGTCAATTATACAAGTGATTTTGCCTTTTGAAAGCGTTAGATTAAGCCTGTCGAAGTCGTCAATTTTATACATTAGCAAAATATCAGTTATTCCCGGAGGGACAAGACTTAAGTCCGCACTACTGCTTGTTAGGGGTGGTTTATTTTTTGTCATGTAGCGTTTCTAATTTATCTTGTTGAATTGCAACCTCAATTAACATCTTGACTTTAGCAATTGGCATTACCCAAATTGACTTTGAATTCTCTTTTAAGGAACAGAGAACTCCAACGCAATCCCCATCTTCGCTTATTATGGGTGAACCACTTAATCCTTCCCAATCTTCTAAGTCAGTAATTATTTCCGGAGTATTGAATAAAAAGTAGTCACCTACTTTTGAATTAAACATTAAACACTCCTTTACTGTTTTCTCTCTTTCAACTCTTATACCCTCATTTCTTGTTTTTATTTTTCCGAATATAAAATAGTTTTTGCCGGCTTGTGGTTCGCTAAAACATTCGGTCGGAATCGTGAGCTTATGTTGTTTTGCAAATTGAATATCATCGCAGAGAAAGGGATATTGTAAGTTAATTTCTTTCATCTTGCAAAGTGTAACATCAACAAGTTCATCAGCATCCTCAGGTTTGTCAAGGTTAAATTGCTCCATATAATAAAAACCACCTAAAGGCGTCAATACTGTTGAAAGGAAATCTTCAGGCGGGCTGTAGTTGGTGAATATTGAAACTACATTTTCATTCCCTGTTCTTTCATTGATACCTTCTTTATAGTCATCAAGATGCAATGTATGGTCAGCCGTCACGAAGAATTGTTCGTTTTGATATTTAACTATAAAACCTGAACCAAAAGCAAGTGGATTTTCACATAGCTTGTCAGTTGGCAAAGTTGTTTGAGTTTGATACGAAGTCTTCACTAAAACTTCTTGTAGTGAAATTTGGTCTGTTGTTTTCATATTATTCTTCAATTACAGTTCCGTCTCCCGAAACCCAAAAATGTTTGATGCCTAAAGTTCTTAAAAATGGTATCAAGTGCCCGATTGTTCTTTTAATGTCTTCATCGTCAGGGTGAGCAATTGCAAATTTATTTTTTGGATTATGATATTTTTCATCAAGAATTTTTACAAGTGCTTTTCCAAAGTGAGTTTTTATTTGTCCACTATCAAAATGCTCACGTCTTTTTGTAGGTGAGTTATTTCCTGCTTTTGCACCTTTAGCTTCAACAACAAGTGTGGTATTTGGTTTAGAAGCTATAATGTCTGTTCCGTGTTTTTGGCCTAAGCAAAAACTGTTAATTGCCCAGCCACTTTGTTTCAAGTAGCCGGCTAAAATTGATACCGTTTCATCTTCTGTTAGTTTACACATAGTTAAAGTTCTTTCTCAAATTTTGTTTTGATTGTCTGCTTCGCTAATAATTCATAAGCTCTCTTCAGAACCGTGTCATACCAAAGTTGTGGCGAAAATACAAGCATCTTGCAATCTTCAATTGTTAGATTGCTGAACTGTCTTACCTCGTCAATTTTGATTTCTTCTGGAGTCCTAAACAAAATAAAGCTAAATCTGTCAACGATTAATGAGTATGGATCATAAGAGTATGGTACATGAAGGATATTTTCCGTTTGATCTTTGAATTTGATTGCAGTTATTATAGTGGTTGGAAATATTTTAAAAGAAGGTTTTACGGCAAGTAATTTTAAATATTCCTTTTTCTTTGTGGCTTTATATGTCAATAGTATGTCTCTTAATTCATCTTCTAAGTCTTGCACTATTTTCATGTCTTCGAAATAAATCTGAGCTCAAGATAATACTTGCCCGCCAAAATATTGGTAGAGTAAAAAGTTTTATGGTTTTAGGGATCAACTGCGGTACATTCGAGGTTATATGAACCATTTATTATCCGATGAATTGAAAATTCACTATTCATGACTTTGCCTTTCCAATTAGTAAAGCTTCATTGAAATCCCTTCTAAAACCCCGAGTAAGCTTCACAATCTTCACAAAGAATATAGTCTTCTTTTGGGGAATCTTGAATGACCCTTGGCTTTTTATCTAATGCAGTATCGCTATTGAGGTCATAACCTTTTCTATTGTCGCCTAAAAAATTAGTAGACATGAATTTTGGAAAAATGTGTGAATTTTTCTTTATTGCCAGGTTAGCCTGGCACAGTAAACAAAGGTCTGTAGAATTACGCATGGTCTCTTATAATTGCAGGAAACACCAGTATTGTCGTATCTAAAATTAAACCAATTGTGGTGATTTTATCCAAGTAAGAGATTTAGATTGCCATTTGTTACCTTATCGAATAGTGTTTCGGATGTTTTCATGTCGTAGATGAATGGCAGAAACATCTGGAATGGTTTTGCCTGGCCAAGCAAAATCGAGTTACATTGAATTTCAGGTCAAGTCGGAAAGAATCTTTCAGGCTGTTTGTTAACCTGCTGCTCCAGGGTGGCACGGGTGTCAGGCCAGGGGCGCTGCATCATTCAGAGAATAGTAAAACATACTTCGACCTGGGCTTTAAGGTGGAATGGTAGCGTTTGCTGTAGCTGCAGGTCGAAAAGTAGAAAAGTAATGCCGGTACATACTTTATTGTAGTATTGCTTGTTGATGTTTGGCCCCGATCTCAACAAGGAGTTCTTCGATTTTTGCCATTGACCTGGAGTCTTCGATAGTGGATGTGTAGTTTTTGATGTTCGTTGATTTTAGTTTATTGTGTGAATTAATTTATGGTAAGTTTTTGAGGTTGTCTTTCATTATGTGTAGGATGCCATAACATACCGATTCGATTTCATCATTGCTGTATTGAGCCCAAAACTATTCTTTATAATCCCAGTATTTTTGCCACTGTGGCTGGTGTTTCAGAATCTACTACAATGCATATTATAAGGAAAATCAGTGTTCCTGCCATTTTTCCATATCTGTTATTGTGACTTCATAAGCAAATGGAGTATTACTGAATTCAGATGGGACGTTATAATGGAAATCATTGGTTTAGCTTTGACAACTTCTCACCTTATTAGTATAGCATTAAACTAAAAATATCAATTACATTTTATTTGGAAAAAATGAAGACTAGTTTTAGAAATCGATGGAGAAGATATAGCGATAGAATTAAAAAATCATATATTACAGCATAGACCAAATGCGGAGATCTCTTTAGCAGAATATCTAAAGTCCGAAGAATTATCAAACAAGATTCTAATGTCAAAAATTAAGGTTGCAATAATTTTTGACATTAGAATCTAAATGCCAGGTAATGGATTATGGCTGAGCATTCATTGTGATTGAACGGCACCCGGTGTTTTATCGCATCCCTACGTTAATCTGCCTTCTCCTTTCAATCTCCTGCCGGTGCTGGTTAATTAAATAAACAGTGCAGCAAACTACCACCACCACGACCCCGATAGTCACCCATGGAATTGTTCCACCGGCACTTTGGATTTCATCAATTTTTGGCACCGCCGGGGTGCTCATGATACTAGCGGGGGGATATGACTTTAAATATAATGATTCCCATTTGGGTGCAGTTATCAGAGTTTGCATATAACAATTTTTATTTTGTAAAAATGAAAAACCGAATTTTCGCATACAGTAAATGATGGTACCGGCAACATTTCTCTCTTCTGAATATAGAGTAAAGTCTAATCCTGCCGCTTCCAAGTCGTCCGGCTCAAAGTCATGGGCAGCTCTATTCCGAAAAAAATGCTCCCTCAAAATTTTTTCATTGGCCCAGGTTGGGTTCGCTTGTTTACTCTTTCTTGCATACTCGGCCTTAGATGTCTTCTTTTTTTCGATATAGGCGCAATCAGAATGATAACGCATGTTACCGTGTGGATCAACCATGGGTATCCCACAGCTGCCACAGTTAATGTTAAGTGTATTCATTTTTTGCCGGCTTTTTTAATAAAGTTTATGACATCTGCCAGAAAATAATAGATCTTATTTTCAATTTTGTAGTAAACCAGCAGGTTGGATCGCCTGTATTCCAGCGCCGTTCTACGGGAGATTTTAAGCATACCCCGTAAATCAACGTCATCAATAATTACCTCCGTTGCAGGTCGGTGATGCTTTTCAATCAAATTTTTTACTAGCTCTTTGATTTCATTCACGATTTCTTCTGATAAGTGTTGTAATTTCATGGTTATAAATTTTAATTATTTAATACCACAAAAAAACAGCTTTTTGTTTCAAACATATACTCGAACTCCCGACATTAATAGTCGGGAGTTCTCCTAATTACAATATTTTTTAGTACTAGCTATTTCAATTCGTTTTTTTCACTCCAATATATGGTACAAGATTCTTTAGGAAGAAAAGAATTAATAAACTTTTTATGAAATTTAGTGGCTATTCTTTTTCTTTCAGTGAATTCATGAATGTATGTTCTATAATCCTTGCCAGTAAGATTAAATAACTGCAACAACACTGATCTCAAATCCTCAGCATTTTCAAAAAAATTGGGATCACATAAGGCGTTTATCAAACCGCTTATATCGGCCTTTGAGGGATGAATTACAAGTTTGGGTAAAGACCCGTACAGTGGACCCACAAAAAAATTTGAATACACATCCACTAAATAATACTTTATGTCCCTCAATACATTTATTCTTAACTTAAACGTGTGTTCAAAATCACGCATACAATTTGTTGCAACATCAAAAAATATCCCTCTGTATGTTCTTCTTTCCCTACCAATTAATAACCACAAAATATTTTCCTTATTATTTACACCATTTTCTTTAAGCCATGTTTCAAAGTTTAGCTTAGAAATTGCTGCTTCTATTTTTGTAAATGATTCGATAAACAGATCATTTATTTCAGAAAAATATTCTCCTTTTGAGATTATTACATTTAACTCTTCCTTAAATGTTTTTTCAAATAATTCAACTTCCTGGTGCGGGAATCATCAATATACTGTGCACTAAGTCCTGTTTCACTAAAATCATTCAAGAAGATGGCCGTATTAACCTCAATTTTATGATTACTATCGCCTTTTAAATACTTTTCATACTTCTTAAAAGTCCAACCTTCTATTTCGGATTTTCTTGATTTGCAAACAACATAGTTAATAGGTACTTTATTTAACACGCAATCAATACCGGTTCTAAGATTTCCGATAACTTTTTCTGCTTCCATTTTCATACTGGTTTTACGATTGATTAAGCATAATGAATAACTTTCTGGTATCTTTCTCAATTTTCATTTCAGTAACTTTAGCATACTGCTGGGTCTGGCTCAGCTTAGAATGACCGAGCATCTTTGAAACGCTCTCAATTGACACCCCATTCTCCAGTGTTACCGTACTTGCAAACGAATGTCTACCCACATGGCTCGATAATAACTTCTGCAGTCCGCAAAATGCAGCCACCTGTTTCAGATATGCATTATACCGCTGATTTGAAATTACAGGTAATAAAGTTGTTTCAGAAGTGCTTTTTATCCACTCAGGTGTATATTTATCTAAAATTTCTTTTGCCGGTTTAAAAAGTGGTATAATTGATTCTACACCCGTTTTCTCCCGGTTTTTCCTGATAAAGTATTGGTCAATGGCAGCATTATATTCTATATGCTCTCTTCGCAACGTAGAGATATCAATATAGGCCAGCCCTGTGAAGCAGCTAAAAATAAAACAATCCCTTACCCTGGAAAGACGGTCGCAGCTAAATTCATGATCCTTAATTGTTTTTAACTCTACGCTGCTTAAAAATGGTTTGGCAACTTTCTTGTAAGTTAACCGCCTGCCTGCAAAAGCATTGTGTGCCGTCCAGCGATTATCAACAGCAATTCGGTATACTTTTTTAAAAATCTGCAGCATTTTATTGGCCGAATTATGTGTATTACCTCCTTCAAATTTCAGGTAGGATTCAAAGTCATCAATAAACTGCCGGTTGATCCTGGAAAAAGGCATTTCATTTGACCGGTGATGCAGCCGCACAAAGTTTTTTAAATGGTTCAAGCAGGATCTGTGTTTTATAAGGTTGGCCCTGCTTTTTCCTGGCTGGATCATTTTTTCCATTTTCAGTATCAGATCCCCAAACACGCTGAAAAGGGAGTAGATTTTGCCACCCTCTTTGCCAAAAGCCATATCTACAATTTCACGTAGTGTTACTTCTCCCCCGTTTTGAACGAGCATATAATACGCACCCATCAGTTTTTGCTTGTATTCCTCCACTTTTTGATAAAGCAGTTGATTATGCATGGGCTGGCCGATAATAGAATGGGTTAAATGGTCCCACTGCTTACATTCAATTTTGATTCCCAGGCACTTATTGATCTTATTCAGCTGGTAGCTGAACTGAATATACAGGTCGGCTGTAGGATTACCCGAAGATTTGCGCTTGGGATAAACCAGGAAGGTTGGAAGGTTGGTATTGTTTTGATTATATGCCATACAATAGATTTTACAAAGTTCTTAAACCCCAGGCCTTCCTTGCCGAACTGAATGGGGAAGACCTGGGCTTTTTGGGGAAGCTTGTAAAAAATCTATTGAGTTTGTACCTGAGCGTGGAATGCCAGCTTGACATGTACTCAATAAAAAACTCAACGAAGATCGTTGAGCATTTTATTGAGTTACTGCGTTTTGTTGAGCAATTGAATTTTGGAGTTCCCACTCCTGCTCAGTTCTGCGCAAATCTGGTCTATTGTTGGCGGACCGGACGGGACTCGAACCCGCGACCTCCGCCGTGACAGGGCGGCATTCTAACCAACTGAACTACCGATCCAACTACCCGGGTGCCGATTTCAAAACCAGTTATGGCTTTTGCCTCATTTTTCGGGACGGCAAAGATAGGTTTCTTAAGTTCCCGTTCCAAAACTTTTATAAAAAAATTGTAAGCACTAATTTTACAAACTATCTTACAGTTCCTAAAGGTTCAAATAACATTTAATTGTTAATTTAAATTGTAACGCAACTACATGATCGAATTAAAAAAACGTCAGTTCCTCGACTTCGAAAAACCCATTAAAGAGCTATATGACCAGATTGAACAGCTGAAAATAACTTCAGAAAAGTCGAAAACCAATATGAGCGGCGCTATTGCCATGCTGGAAGAGCGCATTGTTGAAACAAAAAAACACCTCACGGCTAATGTTACGCCCTGGCAAAAAGTACAACTTAGCCGCCACCCCGACAGGCCATACACTTTAAAGTACATAGAGAATATGTGTACCGATTTTATTGAATTGCACGGCGATAGAAATGTGAAAGACGATAAAGCTATGGTTGGTGGATTTGCAAAACTGGGCGGAGAAACAGTGATGATACTGGGCCAGCAAAAAGGTTCAAACACCAAAACCAGGCAAATGCGCAATTTTGGTATGGCAAATCCCGAAGGATATAGAAAAGCTTTGCGCCTGATGAAACTGGCCGAAAAATTTAATAAACCGGTTATTACGTTAATTGATACACCCGGTGCTTTCCCCGGTCTGGAGGCTGAAGAAAGAGGCCAGGGTGAAGCCATTGCCAGAAATATTTATGAAATGATCAGGCTGAAAGTACCGGTAATATGTGTGATCATTGGCGAAGGCGCCAGTGGCGGTGCATTGGGTATTGGTGTTGGCGACAGGGTTTTTATGATGGAGAATACCTGGTACACGGTAATATCGCCGGAAAGCTGCAGCAGTATTTTATGGCGCAGCTGGGATAAAAAAGAAACTGCAGCCGAACAATTACGCCTTACCGGTAAAGATATGCTGGGCTTTGGATTGGTAGATGGTGTAATACCCGAACCACTGGGAGGCACGCACTGGGATTACCAGCAGGCTGCCGATATTTTAAAAGATTATCTGCTGCCCGTAATTAAAGAGTTAAAGGCAATTGATGCAGATAAAAGAGTGGAGCAGCGTATTGAAAAGTTTGGTAAGATGGGTTTTTGGGAAGAAGTAACACCAAACTCCTAAAGGAGCTATAAACAACGAGTTTGCACCAGATTTACAATTTTAAAAAATCTTTTTATACAAATTAATTATGCTCAAAATAGGTGTTATAGGCGCAGGTCATTTAGGTAAATTTCATTTAAATAACTGGGCAGTAATTGAAGGTGTTCAATTGATTGGCTTTGTTGATACTGATGATGTAAATGCTGAGCAGGTTGCTCAAAAATATAACATAGCCCGCTTTGATGATGTTGAAAAACTAATTGATGCATGTGATGCACTTGATATTGTAGCGCCTACCACCAGCCATTTTGAACTTTGCGAAAAGGCCATAAAAAAAGGCAAACATGTTTTTGTTGAAAAACCACTGGCCAATACTATGGAAGAAGCAAAGGCACTGGTAAAACTGGCCAAAGAAGCCAACATAAAATTCCAGGTGGGGCATGTAGAAAGATTCAATCCTGCTTTTCTTGCCTTAAAAGACCAGGTGTTACAACCCATGTTTATTGAAGTACACCGCCTGGCACAGTTTAACCCCCGTGGCACCGATGTGAGTGTGATACTGGACCTGATGATTCATGATATTGATATCATTTTAAGCCTGGTAAAAGGCAATGTAAATTATATAAGCGCCAATGGCGTGGCCGTAATGAGCGATACCCCCGATATTGCCAACGTTCGCATTGAATTTGATAATGGCTGTGTGGCCAATCTTACCAGCAGCCGCATTTCTATGAAAAAAATGCGTAAAATGCGTTTGTTTCAAAAGGATGCATACATCGGCATTGATTTTTTAGAAAAGAAAACCGAGATCATCCGTTTAAACACGCCCGGCGACAGCAATGTTTTTACTTTTGATATTGAAACCAACAGCGGCAAAAAAACGGTTGCCATTGCCAATCCGCTTGTGCAGGATGTAAATGCAATAAAAATGGAACTGGAAGAATTCAGGAATGCTATTGTAAATAATACTGACACGCCCGTTAGTGTGCTTGATGGGTTCCGTGCCATGGAAGTTGCTCACCAGATCCTGGAAAAGATCGGGAACGCAACGCTCCATTAACAAATGAAAATTATTTTACGCTAATTAGAAACGCATCATTGAATCAACCCAGAATACATATCAGCTGGTATGCTTTAGGCGATTGTATAGCAGCCATACTATCGTGGGTTTGTTTTTATTTTGTAAGAAAATATATTATACAGGAAGCCTTTCTGATTGGCACAAGGTTTTATATCGGCCTTGCACTTTTTCCTGTTATCTGGCTGATGGTGTATTACCTGGTTGGTACTTACAGTAATCTGTATCATAAATCAAGACTGTCTGAATTTTTTAATACCCTTGTTTATACATTCTTTGCAAGCATCTGCATCCTCTTTTTATTTTTATTATACGATGTTACCGGCGATTACACTATTTACTACAAAGAATTTCTCTCCCTCTGGATCATTCAGACCTTAATCACATTTTGGATAAGGTTGTTTTTTTTAAACCTTGCCAAAACACAGTTAAATAAAGGCACTGTTTTTTTTAATACCCTTATCCTGGGCTCCAGCTCCAATGCAGTTAAACTGTACAATTCAATCATCAACAATAAAGAAAAAACAGGTTACCGTATAAGCGGCTTTGCCAATACCAATGGGAATAACAGCTCTGCATTACCACCGGGTATTAGTAACCTGGGTAATGCGGCAGATGCGACTTCCATTATCACTGAAAATAAAATTGAGGAAGTAATTATTGCTGTAGAAAAAAAAGAAAGAGATCAGTTGGAGAAAATACTGCAGCAATTAAGTAATACAGAAGTAAATATTAAATTAACAGCCGACACGGTAGATATCATCAGCGGCTCGGTGAAAACGAATAATGTACTGGGCATTCCGCTTATAGAAATGCAATCTGGTTTAATGCCGCAATGGCAGCAGCATATAAAACGATTGCTGGATATTGTGGCTGGCATACTCAGTATTATCATACTGCTTCCCTTATTTATTTATACTGCCATCCGGGTAAAATTATCTTCTAAAGGAAACCTGTTTTATTTCCAGGAACGAATTGGTTACAAAGGAAATCCTTTTATCATGATCAAATTCCGTAGCATGATACCCGATGCAGAAAAGAACGGCCCCGAACTTAGCAGCGACCAGGACCCACGCATAACATCCTGGGGAAGAACCATGCGCAAATGGCGGCTGGATGAACTGCCGCAATTATGGAATATTATTAAAGGCGAAATGAGTTTGGTTGGCCCCAGGCCAGAAAGGAAATTTTACATTGATAAAATAACAGAGAAGCACCCCGAATATAATTTTCTGCTGAAAGTAAAACCCGGCCTCAGCAGCTGGGGCATGGTTAAGTTTGGTTATGCCGAAACGGTGGAAGAAATGATTGAACGCATGCCATACGATCTGATGTATATCGAAAATGTATCGCTGGCACTGGATTTTAAAATTATGCTGCACACCATTCGTATAATTCTATCTGGAAAAGGTAAGTAAAACGCAGATCTGGCTGATTATTTTGATTGCACTGATTTAGTTATTTTTGATAAAACAACTTTGTCTTGAAAAGATTACTGCTTTTTGCTTTTTCGTTTTGCTTATTGCCTATTGCCTGGTGCCAATTACCAAACTACTGGCAGCAGCAGGTTAATTACAAAATTGATGTAACCCTTAATGATGCAGATAATACACTGGATGGTTTTGTAAAGATGGATTATCACAACAATTCGCCCGACACATTGCATTTCATCTGGATACACCTCTGGCCCAATGCTTTTAAAAATGACAAGACTGCTTTTACCGACCAGGACCTGGAGAACGGAAGCACTGATTTTTATTTCAGCAATGCGGATAAACGGGGCTATATAAACCGGCTTGATTTTAAAGTAAATGGCGAAGTGGCCAAAACAACCGATCATCCGCAACACCAGGATATCATCAAACTTATTTTACCAAAACCCATTGCGCCAAACAGCAGTGCAAAAATTGAAACACCCTTTCATGTAAAACTACCTTACAACTTTTCCAGGGGAGGGCATATGGTACAGGCTTATCAAATTACCCAATGGTACCCCAAACCCGCAGTGTACGACCGTAAAGGCTGGCACGCCATACCCTATTTAGACCAGGGAGAATTTTATGCAGAGTTTGGCAATTATGAAGTGCAGATAACATTGCCTGATAATTATGTGGTAGCTGCAACCGGCGATCTGCAAAATGCCTCAGAAGCTGATTGGTTAAAAAATAAACAGCCTTTTACAAGAAACCTCAAAGCAGCAAAAAAAGCAGAACAAAAAAAAGGAGCCGGCATGTCGGAGATACCTTCTTCGGCCAAAACAAAAACCCTGCAGTACAAACAAAATAATGTACATGACTTTGTCTGGTTTGCCGATAAAACTTTTTCTGTAAAAACAGATACACTCCAATTACCGTCGGGTAAAATAATTACAGCAAATGCTTTTTATTATAGCGAGAACAAAGAAAACTGGACGAACAGCATAACTATGATAAAAAGAGCCATTCTTACAAAAAGTAAGTGGCTTGGAGAATATCCTTATAATGTAGTTAGCGTTGTTGATGGCGGTAATGGCGGCGGCATGGAATACCCGACCATTACATTGCTGGATGATGGTGGCAGTGAAAAAAGTCTTGACTTTGTAATTTACCATGAAGTGGGCCACAACTGGTTTGAAGCAATACTGGGCACAAACGAGCGCCTTCATCCCTGGATGGATGAAGGTATGAACACCTATTACGACAACCGCTATTCAATGCAGCAATACGGCAATACCAATATTGAGATTGGAAGAACAAAGTCGGCTTTTATCAATAATAGATTACCAGATGATATACAGCATATCGTTTTGCAAACGATCACCGGCATTAAAAAAGATCAACCCATTGAAACCCCTTCCGAAAAATTCAGTTTCCTCAATTACAACATGATTAGCTATACAAAAACCGGCGACTGGATGAAACTGCTGGAAGATGAACTGGGCAAAGAAGTATTTGATAACTGTATGCAGGAATATTACAAACGCTGGCAGTTTAAACATCCGTATCCCGAAGATTTTAAAAAAGTAGTGGAAGAAGTAAGTGGTAAAAATGCAGATGCAACATTTTCCTTGCTGAATAAAAAAGGTGAATTAAAAAATCAGAATACAAAAAAAGACATCCGCTTTGCTGCATTCTTCAGCATGAAAGAAACTGATAAACACAATTATATTTTTGCTTCACCTGCCATTGGGTATAATTTTTACGATAAATTTATGATTGGCGCATTGTTACATAATTATACACTGCCGCTGAATAAATTTCAGTTTGTAATTGCACCCTTGTATGCAACAAAAAGTAAGCAATTAAATGGTATTGGCAGGCTGGGCTATACTTTCTATCCCGGTGATAACGGACAAAAATTTGAGGTCGCTGTTGCAGGAGCAACATTCTCGGGTGATAATTTCACCGATTCAACCAACACCACACATGCACAGCGTTTTTCAAAAATAGTGCCATCGCTTAAATTTGTTTTTGCCAATAAAAACCCACGCAGCAGCATTACAAAGTATCTTCAGTGGAAAACATTTTTAATAAACGAACAGGATTTATTGTTTACCCGGGATACCGTGAACCAGGTTGATGTAATTACTTATCCAACCAAATCGAGGTACGTAAACCAGTTGCAATTTGTAATAGAGAACAACCGGGTTCTATATCCTTATAAGGGAGCGTTACAGGTTGAGCAGGGCAAAGGCTTTGCCCGTGTTGCCTTTACCGGAAATTATTTTTTCAATTACGCCAAAGGCGGAGGAATGGATCTGAGGTTATTTGCCGGTAAATTTTTCTACCTGGGCGATAAAACTTTTATCAACCAGTTTGAAACCGGCCGTTATCATTTAAATATGACCGGGCCAAAAGGTGATGAAGATTATACCTACAGCAATTATTTTATTGGCCGCAATGAGTTTGAAAAATTTTCCAGTCAGCAGATAATGATACGTGACGGAGGCTTTAAAGTGCGTACCGATTATTTAAGCAACAAAATTGGAAAAACAGATGACTGGCTGGCTGCTGCAAATTTTACATCAACCATTCCCAAAGCATTATTTCCATTTAAACTCCCCCTCAGGGTATTTGTTGATATAGGAACCTATGCCGAAGCCTGGAAAAAAAATGCCCCTACTGCCAGGTTTGTGTACGATGCAGGTCTGCAGGTTTCTTTATTTAAAAACCTGGTAAATATTTACGTACCCCTTTTGTACAGTAAAGAATACAAAGACTATTATAAATCTGTTATTACCGACAAAGGGCTTCCCCTGCTCCTGAAAAAAATATCTTTTAGTATCGACCTTCAAAATATAAGCCTTAAAAAACTGGTTCCGCAAATTCCTTTTTGATGGTGGAAATTACTTACCTGACATATCAGCAGATCAATAAACCCAAGTGGGATGCCTGTATTGACAAGGCAGCTGATGGATTGATCTATGGCTATTCTTTTTATTTAGATGCCATGGCTAAAAACTGGGATGCGCTGGTACTGTCCGCAGGATCCGGTGGAGGTGATTATGAAGCCGTGATGCCACTTACCTGGAACAAAAAATACAGCATTCATTATTTATACCAACCTGCATTTACAGCCTGCCTGGGTGTGTTTGGAAAATCTGTTACTGCTGAAACGGTTAACGCATTCTTGCAGGCAATTCCTTCAAAATTTAAATACTGGGATATTTATTTTAACCCCGGCAATCTTTTTAAGCTTACCGATTTTGATCTGTACCATCGGATGAATTATGTTTTAAGCCTGAACAATAATTATGAAAAACTGCACGCTGCTTACCGGCAAAATATACAACGCAATATTAAAAAGAGCGGGCAGTTTCAATTAAGCATTAATAAAAACATTCCGGTAGCTGATGTAATAAAACTGGCGAAGGAACAATCCAATAGTTTTGCTGCTGTTGCTGCTGATGATTTTAACAGGTTTGAAAAACTGTTTCATTTATTGTACAGCAAACAAAAAGCCACCACCTATGGTGTTTATACAAAGGAGGGGCAGTTGATCGCATCGGCGGTTTTTTTCTTTTCGCACAGCAGGGCCTATTATATCATGGTGGGCAATCATCCAAACGGAAAAACACTGGGGGCTTCACATGCACTTATCAATGCTTTTATAAAAGACCATGCCGGAGAAGATATTATTTTAGATTTTGAAGGAAGCGATATACCCAGCCTGGCATTTTTTTACAGCAGCTTTGGGGCGGTGGAGGAAAAGTATAGTGCTATACGGTTGAACAAACTACCTGCTTATTTAAAATGGATGAAGAAAACATAAACTTGCAATACATTTCAAAACTACAGACCAAGTCATGACAAAATATTTAATAACAATAGCTTTCCTCGCTTGTATTGGAACCAATAATTCCATTGCTCAAACCTATGGTAAGGAAACAATTCTCATAAGTACTCCTTACGGAAATATGAAGGTGAAACTTTTTAAAGAAACGCCCCTTCACAGTAGAAATTTTATTAAGCTGGTTATGCAGGGTTATTACGACAGCCTGCTTTTTCACCGGGTCATCAATCATTTTATGATACAGGGTGGCGATCCTGACAGCAGGGTGGCAAACGACAGCAGCACCTTGGGTTATGGAGATACCGGTTATTGGATACCGGCCGAATTCAATAAAAAAATTTACCACAAAAAAGGTATGCTGGCAGCAGCAAGGGAAGATGATGAGGTTGATCCTGCCAAAGAATCATCCGGTTCTCAATTTTATATTGTGATGGGTAAAACCTATGATTCGCTTGCTTTGCGAAAAGCCGAGATAAGAATAAATAAAGACATCGTACAAAAAATAAATTATACGGTTGCTTATGGCGGCAAAAGCCCGGAGCTGAAAAAATATTATATGCGCCTTGATATGGAAGGAAAAACCGACAGCCTGAAAATTGTAAGGCGTCAATTGGTTGATCCTGTCTCTATTGCAGAATATGAAAGAACGCCTCACTTTACCTACGCGGCCGAACAAAAGAAAACATACGCTACGCTTGGCGGTACCCCGCATTTAGATATGAACTATACCATTTTTGGTGAAGTAGTTGAAGGACTTGATGTGATTGATAAAATTGCAGCCGTTAAAACCGATAAGAATGACAGGCCAAAGGAAAATGTGAGAATGAAGATTTCGATCATTAAAGAATGATCAGTTAGCTGGTAAAAGATGTTCAGAAATTACCAGATCTACCGGCCTTTAAAAAACCAGGTATCAGCTTCTATTATCTTTCGCCGGGAAATTGGAATTTCAATCCCGTTTTTTAAAACAAACTGGTCATTCTTTAATGTATTGATGTGATACCTGTTAACCAGGTAGGAACGATGGCTTCTGAAAAAATTTTTATCAATGAGTATGTCTTCAAAGTACGCTAAGTTTTTAGATGACAACTCCCGCGATCCGTTTGATAAATAGATATAACTGTAATTGCGCTCTCCTTCAATATGTGTAATTTGTTTTAATGGTAACCGCAAGGTTCCATTTTGTGTTGGTAACACCAGTTTTTGATCTTCAACCGATTGTGATTGAAAATTTGACAACGCATGCTTAACTTCAATTGTATTACCTGCAGACTTCAGTAACCGTTTTACCGCTTCATCAAGTTCAGTTTCCTGAATTGGCTTGATCAGATAATCCAATGCGTTAAACCGAAATGCCTTTATCGCATAATGGCTGTGCGAAGTGGTAAAAATAGTTTGAAAATTGATATCTCCTAATTGCTGAAGCAACTCAAAGCCTGTCATATCGGGTAATTCAATATCCAGGAAAACAACATCGGGTTTTTCGGAAGCAATTAACTGTAGTGCCTTTTTGCCGGTATTAGCTATATTTAAAACAGCAATATCAGTTGCATGTTGCGTAAGCAGATCATTCAGCACGGTTGCCATAAAGGCGTTGTCTTCAACTATTAAAGCTTTTATTGGTTTCATAAATAAACTTAAAGTAAATATACATTTTACCAATCAGACATTAAATCTATCCTAATAAAAGCTGCCAGGTTGAGCTTGTCGAAACCGGGTTATTTGGGAAAGAGCCTCTTTTATTTGTGAACCCGCCTTCGACAGGCTCAGGCTGACAGTATAATTTTGATGTCTAATCGACATTACTATTTAAAACCGTTTGATAATTAAAGTTACCTTTTGATAACCCAACTATGTTCCCTTTTAGTATTATACCTTAGTTTACCCTGTAATTATATAATTGTATTTTAACCAGTAAATAAAATAATGAGTATAGCCAACAAACAAATTCATTTAAAATACCTGCTGATTGTTTTCGGAATGCTTTTTTCCTCCATCCTTTATGGGCAAACCAAAACAGATGATGTGTTGTATGCCACCTGGAAAGATTCATCGAAACCGGAAACAGTAAGATTAGAAGCCATCTGGGAGAGAATGGATATAGATTCCCTACCCAATCAGGAACCGGATTGGTGGCAGAAATGGAAAAATGAACCTAAAGAAGCCATTGAACTGGCTTTAAAACAAAATAAAAGGGGCTACTTACCATTATTTTATATGATGACGATAGAAGCTTGTGCCGGTAACACTGAATGTATGTGTGCTGCTGCAAAAAAAGTGATAGAAAGTGCAAAGGTTGCTAATGATAGCAAATTACCTTTTATTTTTTGGGCATATGGTATATTAAAATTTCAATGTAATGAGGATGTGAAAGAGGAAGTAATTATCAATGAATTCAATAAAATGAAAAGTTCTCTTTCAGATAAACCTTCAGACCTTAAAATACTCAGGGATGCAAATTTAGAATTTGGAACCTGGTACAAACTGAATGAAAAGTATCCACAAGCCTTAGTCTATTTCCTGGAAACCCAGCGTTTATCGGAAGAATTGAAGTTAATAGACTATACTTATGGCCGAAGCAACGAAGAGCTTGCAGGAATTCATGCCCAGATAGGAAACTATAAAGAAGCAGAAAAATATATTGATAAAAGCCTGCAGGTAGCTCATTCACGAAAAGATACGTTTAGCCTGGGTAGCTCATATCTTGGCAAATCCAATTTAATGCTGAAATTAAAAGATGAAGCAAAAGCCCAACGCTATATAGATTCTGCTATGTACGTGATGAAAAATGTTAAACACTGTGAGCCTTGTTATAATATCGCAAAAACATTAAACGCAGGTATTAAGAATTTATCCAAAAACTATTCTGGAGCATTAGCTGAACTGAATGAGGTACAAGCATTTTATAATGGAGAAGGCAAGGGGCAAAAGCCTGAGCCCATTTTTTATACAGAAAAAGCAAGGGCTTATTTGGGTTTAAAAAAGTATAACAATGCTATTCAAACAATTGACTCAGTAAAAGCATCTGCCCAAACTTATAATAAAGATGTTTCAGATAAATATGATATACTCTCACAGGCTTATGAAGGCTTAGGAGATTACAAAAATGCACTGCAAAATTACAGGTTACGTATGCAGACAGAAGATACATTAGCCAAATGGAGAAACAGCAGCGAAGTAACCCGTTTGGAACTGGAAAATCAATTTACGCAGCAACAGCTAAAATCTAAACTCGATTTTCAAACTCAGATTAACAAACAAAAATCCACCAGAAACTGGATTTTGTTTTTAGGAATTTCAGCATTCCTGCTTGCGTTGGGATTGTTTGCAAGACTTAGATATACCCGAAGAACACAACGACTGTTGCAACAAAAAAATGAGATCATCGAAGCTGAAAAAGAAAAAGCCGAAGCCAGTGAAAAAGCCAAACATCAGTTCCTGGCCAATATGAGCCACGAGATACGTACACCCATGAATGCCATCAAAGGCATGACGGATATTTTAATAAGACGCAATCCAAATGAAGATCAAAAGGAATATCTGGACGGCATAAAACAGTCTTCCGATTCTTTGCTGGTCATCATCAATGATATCCTTGATATTTCAAAAATTGAAGCAGGAAAAGTAGAACTGGAGCATGAACCATTTTCTGTAAATGAATTGGTGAATAATGTACACACCATTATGCAGTTCAAAGCCGAAGAAAAAGGGCTGGAACTTAAAAAAGATCTTCCGGCAGATGAACTTATTGTTAAAGGTGATTCCACCAGGTTGCGTCAGATCCTTATCAATTTAATTGGCAATGCCATTAAGTTTACCGAAAAGGGCCATGTAACCACCACTATAAAATCTGATAAAGTTGATGGCAAACTAAATCTTCATTTTACTGTGTCTGATACAGGTATTGGTATTGACGAGGATCATGTAGATAAAATATTTAAATCTTTTGAGCAGGCTTATAGCGATACCTCCAGAAAATTTGGTGGAACAGGATTAGGATTAAGCATTTCTAAAAAGCTAATAGAATTGCATACAGGTAAAATTTGGGTAGAGAGTGAAAAAGGTAAAGGCAGCCGGTTTCATTTTATAATAGGGTATGAAATGGCAGCCCAAAAAACTGAAAGCACCTATGCAGAAACTACAAATACCAGTATTGCTGCAGATCTGAAAGGCATTAGCATACTGCTTGTAGAAGACAATCAATTTAATGCAGTGGTGGCCCAGGAAGAATTGGAAGATGCAATTGAAGAAGTAATAGTTGAGCTTGCCGAAAATGGTGCCATTGCTGTTGAAAAATTAAGATCATCCCGTTTTGATATTATTTTGATGGATGTGCAAATGCCCACCATGAATGGCTACGAAGCAACCAAAGCCATCAGGGCTTTTGACAACGAAAAAGCCAACACACCCATAATTGCCATGACAGCCAATGTGCTTAAAGAAGAAGTTGAATTATGCCAGCAGGCAGGAATGAACGATTTTATTGGAAAACCTTTTGATACCAACGAATTAATACAAAAGATTTATACCTTAACAAATAAAAAATTATGACGAATAACAATCCCACCATTTTTATTGTAGATGATGAGCCATTACTATCCGAAATGTTAACGGATTATTTAAAAGAGCAACACGGGGGTTTCAATATACAATCCTTTCCAACCGGGGAGGCCTGTTTACAAAGTTTGGATGAACAACCCGATGCTGTAGTGCTGGATTATCATCTCAATTCAAAAGAAAAAGATGCAGCCAATGGTATTGATATTCTGAAAGAAATAAAAAAGCGAAATACAGCGCTGCCGGTAATCATGCTATCAAGCCAGGAAAGTTATGGAACAGCTGCACAAACCATTATGTATGGCGCTGTGCATTATGTGGTTAAAAGCCAGGATGCTTTCGATGAGATTTTTCAACTGATTAAAGCCAATGTATAAATGGTAGATCTAACCTTTTTAAAAAAGTTCACAAAAGACGACCCAAAAAAATGAAACGCTACATTTCGTTATACCTTGATGTAGCGCCAAAAACTTTTGAGGAAATGAAAAGTAACCTCAAAAATGAAGATTGGGAGCAACTTCGTATTAATGCACATTCTTTAAAACCACAGGCCGATTTTATGGGAATTGATAGCCTGAAAGAAGAACTCATAAAAATAGAAGAAGCTGTCAAGGCGAATAATGTTGATATTCTTGAAAACCTTTTTAATGCATCGCTTATAATATCAACCAATTCAGAAAAGTTACTTAAAGAGATGTTAGATCAATTCTAAAAAACACCTTTCAATAAACGGCTACCAAGAGTGGCGGTTTAGCGGTACAATCAATTGGATGACAAAAGATGCTCTGCCATCACCAGGTCAACCGGCCTGGTAATTTTAAAATTATTCTCCTCCCCGGCTACCAATTGCACTTTTAAACCAAATGCTTCTACCACGGTTGCTTCATCGGTGAATTTATCTTTATAATCTATCTGGTAGGCAGGTAGCAATATTTTGCTGTGAAAGGTTTGCGGCGTTTGTACCAGTTTTATATTGCTGCGTTCCAATGCTTCGTTACCATCTTCGGTAATAATACGAACACTGTCTTTACTGTCAACAACCGGGATGGCAGAGCCGGTTTCAATAGCGGCATCATAGCATCTTCTGATGAGATCGATACTAACCATGCAACGCACGGCATCATGCACAAAAACAATCCCTTCTTCTTCTATTAAATGTAAACCGTTTTGTACAGAATGAAAACGGGTACGGCCGCCGATGGTTATCTGAATACGGTCGTAATCAAAAAAAGCATCAATGATCTCCTGCCCGGCAGCAACATGCTCTTCAGGCAAAACCAATATGATCTGTAAATCATCGTAGGCCTCTAAAAAAGAATGAATGGTATAATACAAAACCGGTTTACCCTGTAACAGTAAAAACTGTTTGGGTGTTGTGTTGTTCATACGGCTTCCGGTTCCTCCGGCAACTATTACGGCAAATTTTTTCATGTGTTTTTGTAGCTGTCAGGCCACTAAGAATAATTTTAAATAAAAGATGAGAGTAGCAGTGGCCAGACAGCTTTCTAAACCTGTCTGGCCACTGTAAAAGATTTATTTTTTAAGTCTCTGGCTATTTACCAAACGCTGATAAGTTAAAGAATAGTCTTAGTGGCCTGACACGTTTAATCGTTATATATTCTAATGATTTTTTCACCGTCACTATTCTTCATGCCCCGGTACATACCAGCACTGTTAAATATCATAGCTGCATTTCCCTGTGCATCCACTCCGATCATACCTCCCTCGCCATCCAGCTTCACCAGTTTTACATGTACCACTTCGTTCATTGCCTCCTGCAGACTCATGCCTTTATATTCCATCAGGCAGCTAACATCATGTGCGGCAACTGCACAAATAAATGGCTCGCCATGGCCGGTACAGCTTATGGCACAGGTTGCGTTATTTGCATAAGTACCGGCACCAATTAAAGGGCTGTCGCCAATGCGGCCATATTTTTTGTTGGTCATACCACCGGTGCTGGTAGCGCCAGCTATATTTCCATCTTTATCGCAGGCTACAGCACCAACCGTTCCAAATTTTTTATCCTTCATCAGTTCTTCCACGCCTTTGTGTGTATGATCCAGTGAATAATTATCACTGTCTCTTATCTCCTTCCATTGATCATAGCGGAACTGTGAGAAAAAATATTCATCAGGCTCCAGTTTTATTCCCTGCTTGATGGCAAAATCATTGGCACCCTTACCACTTAAAAAAACATGGTTACTGTGCAGCATTACTTCGGTAGCCAGTTCAATCGGGTTGCGTACATTTCTTATGCCTGCAACCGATCCTGCCGACAGATCTTTTCCATCCATGATGGCTGCATCCATTTCCTGCACACCTTTTTTGGTAAAAACCGATCCCCTTCCTGCATTAAACAACAGGTTATCTTCCAAAACAACGATGGATGCTTTAACCGCATTTACTGCCGATCCGCCTTCTTCCAGCACGGCATAGCCTGCTGCCAAAGCATCTTCCAGTCCGGTTAAATAAGCCTTCTCCAATTCAGGGGTCATGTCTTCTTTAAGTATTGTTCCGGCTCCGCCGTGTATAGCTATTGAGAATTTTTGCATACGTGTTGGTGGGTATTTAATATTGCCCAAAAATATCTAATTTTCGTGCATAAACCATCTACAATTTTTTTACATGTTTAAAAGAAAATTATCTACGGGCGACTGGCTGCTGGTGGTGGTAAATTTAATTCCACTTTACTGTGTTTGGTTTGAGGGGTGGAATGCATCGGAAGTTTTTCTGGTTTATTGCCTGGAGACAGTGATCATTGGTATCATCAATGTGTTAAAAATGGTATGCGTTACGTTGCTGGTAAAGAAAACAGATGATTGGCAAAACGGCGGAACAAGCAGCAGGCAAAGCGGCTGGTTTTTCATTTTCTTTTTTATTGTACACTACGGCTTTTTTGTTTTTGTGCAAACACAGATCTTTTTTGCGGTAAGCAGACTGATACCCAACGGTTCTTTTTTTGCAAACTATGCTAAAATACCAGCGCTGCTGGGCGATAACGGAAAACTGATGCTGCTGATATTTGTTGCCTATTACACCCTGCAGAATCTTTTTGATTTCTTTCTTTCGGGTAATTATAAGACCATATCCATGGGCAGGTTGATGTTTGAACCTTACATGCGGATATTTGTACAACAGTTTGTAGTGATACTGGGCGGTATCTTTTTAGGCTTTGGTGCCGGCAAAATATTTATGCTGGTCTTCATTATTACAAAAATATATTTTGAACTGTTTGTAAATTTCAACAGGTTGTTGATTATTGCAGAAAAAAGGCAACAGTTAAAAAAGGAAAGGGAGAATACACCTTAAGCCAATAATTTTTTACACTCTTCAATCAAGCCTTCTTTATTTATTGCCACGGTACCCACCTCTTCGCAAACCAAACCACCGGCAATATTTGCCATTTCAGCCATCAGCCTGGTATTGCGGGTTGCGGCAAAAGTCAATGCAGCTACTGCTATTACAGTGTCGCCTGCTCCACTAACATCTGCTATGCTGCGGATATGTGTTGGTATGATGGCGGCATCATTTTCCTGGTTTCCCAAAGGATGCTGTGCATAAAAAACCCCTTTTTCAGATAAGGTAATGAGTGATATGCGGTGTTTCAGTTTTTCCTGCAATAACAAATGCATATCCTTTAATACATTCAGGTTAATGTCATCCCGTATTATATTCAGGCCATCTTTTATTTCTTTCAGATTTGGTTTAAAAATATCTACGCCTTCGTAAGCAAAGAAATTTTTTCTCTTGGGGTCTACTGCAGTAAGTACTCCATGCCTGCTGCACAAACTGATGATTCTTTTAATAACATTTTCGGTAAGTACTCCCTTATTATAGTCTTCCAGAATTACAACAGCAGGATTTTCGGCAGTTAAATAATTTTCAAAAGAAAATAATAACCTGTCTTCATCATCAGCCGGTATATCATCAGCCATCTCTGCATCAAGCCGCATCATATGCTGGTTTCGACTTATAATGCGGATCTTGTTAGTGGTAATGCGATGCCCGCTTTGTACCAGGTATTTGGTGTTTATATTATTTTGTTGCAGCAGTTTAGTCAGCTGTTCTCCATCATCATCTTTACCCAATACACTGATCATACTTACATTTGCGCCCAATGAAGCAATATTAAGTGCTACATTACCTGCGCCGCCAATGCGATGCTCTCTTTTAGTTACTGCCACAACCGGCACTGGTGCTTCGGGAGAAATACGGTCAACATTCCCCCACCAGTATGTGTCCAGCATTACATCGCCGATAACGGCAACTTTAAGCTGCGTAAAATCATGAAATAATTTATCGAAATCCATTACACTTGTTCTTTTTTATTATTAGCCACTGCAATATAATAAATAGGTATGCCCGCCAAAACAATTATTAAACCAGGCCATGTAAATGCAGGTTTATAAATGATCAACAGCACACAAAAAGCAATGGCCATTAAAATATAGATAGCCGGCAACAATGGATAACCAAATGCTTTGTAAGGACGTTCTACATCCGGCCTGTTTTTTCTTAAAATAAAAATGCCCAGTATGGTTAAAGCATAAAACATCACCACTACAAATGAGATCATATCAAGCAGATCGCCATACTTACCGCTAAGGCACAAGATGGAAGCCACAAGACATTGAATCCACAATGCAAATTCGGGAACATTATTTTTATTTAACTGGCCTGTTTTTTTAAAGAACAACCCGTCTTTTGCCATCGTGTAATACACCCTGGCGCCTGCAAGTATTAAACCATTATTGCAGCCAAAAGTTGATATCATGATCATTACTGCAATTACATAAGTACCGATATTACCGAATATAGCTTTGCTTGCTGCTACCGCCACCCTGTCCTGCGGAGCAGAAGCAATTTCATTTAATGGCAACACACTTATATACATCAGGTTTGCTGAAACATATATGATTGTAACAACCAATGTTCCTAAAAATAAAGCAAGGCCAATATTACGTTTAGGATTTTTTACTTCTCCTGCAATAAAAGTTATATTGTTCCATGCATCGCTGCTGAAAATAGAACCTACCATGGAAGCGGCAATAGCCCCTAAAATGGCAGATCCTGCAACACCACCAATAACAGTACCTTCAGCATTTCTGCTTGTCATTTGCCAGGCATCAGTCCAGTTTGCATTCCATATACTGCCTTTTGCAGCTAATAAAAGTCCAAAGATTATTAAGCCAAATAAGGAAAGTAATTTTACAACTGTAAAAGTTGTCTGTATCATTTTTCCACCCTCAATGCCTTTGGTATTGATGTAAGTAAGAAAAGTGATAAGCACAATGGAAACAAGTTGTCCTGCATTGATTGTTATAAAACCAAGATCGGCCAAAATATTTTCGGGGCCAAGGCCGGGTACAATATAAGCCAGAAATTTACTGAACGCAACACCTACTGCAGCAATGGTTGCTGTTTGTATCACAGCAAAAAAACTCCAGCCATACAAAAAACCAGCCAGGGGATTAAACGCTTCTTTAAGATAGACATACTGTCCGCCTGCCTTTGGAAACATGGCACTTAATTCACCATAACTTAAAGCGGCAGTTAATGTCATAAAGCCCGTAATCAGCCAAACGGCTATCAGCCATCCGGCACTGCCCACGTTACGGGTAATATCGGCACTAACTATAAAAATACCGGAGCCTATCATGGAGCCGGCAACAATCATGGTGGAGTCGAATAAACCAAGTGTTGGTTTAAAAGCAGCAGTTTGTTCTGACATGTTATTCTGTTTTATTTATTTTACAATGGTTTCCAAACTTTATCCTTCAACAGGCTCAGTGATTGACAACCATATAATTCTCAGAACAAGATATATAAATTACGGCAATTTATTTGTTTGCTTCAGCTTTCATTTTTGCGTTCATCCCGTTTATTACATCAGAAGTAATGTTCAGGGTACTGTCTTTAAACACCATATAATCCAGCCCTGTACCGGTGGTGAAGATGTACATGTATTTTTTATCTTTATTATATTCTGTTAAAAAATCTTTTAGCTTTTTTTGGATTCCTTCCATAATACCAAAACTCTTTTCATTCAGTGCCTGGCTTTGCTCCTGTTTGGTTCTGTCAATTTTTTGCTGTTGTTCAATTAACCTGCCCTGAAAAGCTTCTGCTTCTTCCTGTGTGATTGCTGCACCTTTTTTCAAAAAATTGTCTTTTTGTGCCTGCAGGTTGCGGTAGCCGGCTTCCTGTTCCTGTTCAATTACTTTCATGGCAGCCTCCAGCTCTTTACGTTTATCTTTTATAAAAGTTATCTTTTCGTTCAGACTGTCCAGCTCCACATACGCCAGTGGTGGCCTGGAACCATTACTGTCTGCAGCCATTAAATTGCTGCTTAATTTAGCTGCTACATCCTTGGTCTTTTTGCCCGAAAAATCGTAATAATAAAGGTATCCGACTGCAAGCAGCAATACTATATTTAATACCAGTGATAAATTCTTCATTTTACTCTTTTATTTAGTGGCAATATACTTACAAACTGTAACAGCGCAATAATTTTTACTTCTTTTTAGGAAAGGGTTAACGCCGGTTTATGTAACAAAAATAAGCTGCCAATTAAAGTATGTTTACTTTTGGGCTTATTCAGTTAAATTCGTACGATTCTGTAATTGCAATTAATTCCATTCAGATTATGTTTTTTAAAATCCTCACCGTAGCCGGCCTTGCCACTGTTGAAATTTATGCAGCTATTCCTGCTGGCTTTGCCTTTGGTCTTTCGCCCTGGACAATTTTTTTTGCCAGTCTGACCGGTGGTTTTGTGGGTGTGTTTGTGGCAGCTTTCCTGGGTGATAAAATCAGATCACTTTTTCATAAAAATAAACCAACCAAAGAAGCAGCTGAAAAAAAACATCCTGCCATATTAAAACTATGGAATAAATATGGCATCATTGGCCTGGGTTTTTTGGGTACAGTTTCAGTGGGTGCTCCCATTAGCATTGCTGTAGGCATTGGCTTAAATGCCAATATTAAAAAACTGGTTACCTGGTGCTGCATTGGTGTACTTACAAGGTGTATTGTTTTTACACTGGTGGGATATTATGGGTTACAGCTGATTTAAATAATCTCATCTTTTAAAAAATCAAACCTCCCGGTTTATTTTCTTCCTTAACCTTGTTCCCAAATATAGGCCTATTGAAATATGCAATTGACATTGCTTCATGGCTGTTTTCATTTTATCACAACATACAAATAAGTGAATGAATGACTGTACTGGTAAGAGTTGTGTGCTTTTTTTTACACAATTCACATAAATTTTTACATGATTCACACTTAATTGCAAATAAGTAACTGCAAATATTTTTATTTCAAAAAAGCCGGATAACTTACTGCTATTATTCAACCAAAAAAATATTTAGGGTACAGATATTATAAATATTTTTTTTCAGATCACTAAAAATAAACTGTCATGAAAAACATCAATCAAAATATCAGTCTCACAATACATAACCTTATTGCTGTTTTAGAAGATGCAAAAAAGGGATACCTGCATGCATCAGAAACCGTTAAAGACAGTGTGTTGTCATTATTGATGGAACGTTTTGGCTATCAGCGTGGAAGGTACAGCAGTGAGTTAAGAATATTGGTTAATAGTATGAGCAACGATTCTATGGTTGACCAGTTTACATTAAGCATGCTGCAACGTACCTGGATGGATTTAAAAAGCACATTTAAATATGGCAAAAAAGAGCAGATTATTGAGGGTTGCATAAAGGCAGAAGAAACAGCATTAAAAAACTATGGCCATGCTATAGATCAACTGGAAGACAATTACGAGTTGCGGTTAGTATTACAGCAACAGGCTAATGGAATAAGAACGGTTTTAAATACCATAAAGGAATATACCGGCAGAATATATAACTGATTTAAAGCGCAGCATAAATATGAAAGCAATTATGGAGGTCATCAGTGAATCACTTAAGGGAAAATTGCAAAGCCTGGTGTCATATTTATGCCAGGTAACAAAAGGCTTTGAAACCATTGCTGTAGATATTGAATGTGCAAACCTTAAAACGGCCATATTTACTTTATCGGTTGAAGCCAGGCAGTATGCAGAAGAAATAAGCACTAAAATGGAAGAGTTAAATATCAGTATTCCATTAACAGCTACAGATCAGCTCTGGAAAAAAATAGAATCTGATATTCATGAACAGGCAGGTTTTTCAAAGGGAGGAGAAATTGTGGCACTTTGTAATAATTGTGAAATCTACTTCACTAAATATTATGAAGACATCCTGCTGGAATATCTGCCGCTGAAAAATTTTAAAGACATCATAACTTTCCAGTTATATGCAACGAGGTTTTCTTTCATGAAGATCCGGTTATTGAACACACTCAGGTTCAATGCAAAATAAAAGTTGTATTACCCGTAAATAACCTGTTCCTGCTTAATGAATTTTGTAACTAAAAAATAATAATTATGTCTGTTAATCTGATTAAAATAATACAGGAAAATTTAGGTTTTTCACCATTACATAAAATTGATCCTGCCACAGGCCAGCCAGTAACTGATAAAGATGAAGTGGTAGCATACAAATTCAGCCAGGCTGCTATACCTGCCGTGCTTACGGGTATGTACAGGTATGTGCAAACCGATGAAGGAGCTGCAGATTTTTTAAACATAAAAAACAGCAACGATTGGATAGGTAAAATATTTGATGATAACCGAAAAGAAGCTGTACAAACCATTTCGGCCTATGCTCTGCAATCAAATGAAGATCCGGTGGCAAAAATGAATGCCATTGCAAACGAAACTGTAAAAGTTGTAAAAGAAAACCTGGCTGCCGATGCCGGCATTAAAGAAGTAAAGAATTTTTTCAACGATCAGAGAAACAACATCCTGTTGTATTTACCTGCCGAATTAAAAATGGGTGAATTACTGCACGACAATACACTGGATGATAATACCAACAAAATGGAAGGCCCGATATCCAGTTTAATGCAGAGTATCGGATCTGTTTTTTCAAAGCCCGTTACCGGTGATGAAATTAAAGAGCAATAAACTAAATTATTTTTAACTAATCACATAAGATGTTACCTGAACAACATAAAACATTATCACTGCAATATTTAATAAATGAAAGCATGCTTGGCAACAGCCGGATGCAGGAATTGCTTTACCGGAAATTTGCTGTAACCATGTATTACCAGTGTTTACGCTATCTAAAAAATACAGGTGATGCTGAAGATGTGGTACAGGAGGGATTTATCAAGGTTTTTGCAAATCTGCATAAATACAGAAATGAGGGTTCTTTTGAGGGGTGGATAAGGAAAATAATGACAAGAAGTGCTCTTTCTTATTTAAGAGATAATAAAAAATATAATTATCACACTGATATTGAAGATGCACATGAAATTAAAGAACCCAATATTTTTGACACCCTGGCCGAAAAAGATATTACACGAATTGTAACACAGCTTTCTCCGGAAGGCAAAAAAATATTTATACTCCATGTGGTAGAAGGGTATAATCACCGGGAAATAGCAGCCATTTTGGGTTGCAATGAAAGCACCAGCAAATCTCAATATTACCGTTCAAGAACCCGGCTTCAAAAAATATTATTAAAAAGCGCTTAAAACAGCAAGCTTGGTTTGTAATTCGCTTTTTGCCAACCAGGGCAAAATATCATCCGTTTAATCGTTCATACTTGCTGTCTCATAATGCAATTTTATTAACCCCCTTGAAATACTGTTTTAACTAGTAGAATTATCACTTCGTCGAATTAATTAATAGACTGCTGCTAAACCCGGTATTTTAGCTTTTCAAAAGCGAAAAGAATGCAGGATTACATTTTAGCCAATTTTACCGAATCACAAATGATACAGGAATCGATAAATGGTTGCCCCAAAATGCAAAAAACATTGTACAACAGGTTTGCCCCTAAAATGTATCGGGTTTGTCTTTGCTATACCAATAACAATACAGATGATGCAAAAGATGTTTTGCAGGAGGGATTTATAAAAGTTTTTAAGAACCTGCACAAATTCCGTCACGATGTCTCTTTTGAAGGTTGGATAAGGACTATAATTATCCGAACGGCACTTAGCCAAATAAAGGATAAAAATAAAAAATTAATCAGTTTTAATACAGACCTGCTGTATGCTATAAAAGATACGGAGGCATCAATACAGGATAAGCTTGCTGAAAAAGATATCATCAGCCTGGTTAAAAAATTACCTCCGGGTTACCGTAAAATATTTATACTGTATGCTATGGAAGGTTACAATCACCGGGAAATTGCTGTTCTTTTAAATTGCAGCGAAGGAACCAGCAAATCGCAATTGTACCGTTCAAAAACAAGGCTTCAGGAAATAATTAGAAAAACCGCATAATAACCCCTGAGTTTGCACTACTAATAAAACCCAAAATCACATCAGAAAAAAGCCAGGCTTAGCCTGGTTTTTTGTTTTAATAAACTTAGCCATCAATAAAAAAGGAGTAATAAATTAATATTACTCCTTTTTTAAAAATTGTATGATTGGTGAAATCCTGAAAATTAAAGCTTACTCTTCTTCATCAAAGCTCATCGCTTCTTTCGTAGTCATCAACAGCTCGTATTCTTCTTTGCTTCCTACGATCATGTTTTCAAACTCACGCAAGCCCGTTCCTGCAGGTATATGATGACCTGTAATAACGTTCTCTTTCAGGCCAAGCATTTCATCTGTTTTGCCCTGAATGGCAGCAGAAGACAATACCTTGGTTGTTTCCTGGAACGAAGCGGCAGATATCCAGCTATGTGTACCCAACGATGCTTTGGTAATACCCAGCAACAACGGTGATGAAGTTGCAGGTGACGCATCACGGAACTCAACCAGTTTTTTATCAGCTCTTCTTAATACCGAATTCTCTTCACGTATTTCACGCAGGGTAACAATCTGGCCAGATTTTAATTTAGTACTGTCACCAGCTTCCGTTACAACTTTCTTATCGTAGATGTAATCGTTCTCCATGTTAAAGTCTAAACGGTCTTCTGTATCTCCTTCCAGGAATTTAGTATCACCGGCATCTTCAATACGTATCTTACGCATCATCTGGCGAACAATAACTTCCACGTGTTTATCATTGATCTTTACACCCTGTAAACGGTAAACTTCCTGTATTTCATTCACCACATATTCCTGAACAGCGAATGGTCCTTTAATTGCCAGGATATCGATTGGAGCAGTTTGCCCGTCACTTAATGCAGCACCGGCTTTCACAAAGTCGCCATCCTGTACAAGAATCTGACGACTCAATGGAACCAGGTATTTTTTAACCACACCATCTTTTGCTTCTACGATGATCTCACGGTTACCACGCTTGATAGCTCCAAATGCAACCACACCATCAATTTCACAAACAACTGCAGGGTTACTTGGGTTACGTGCCTCAAACAATTCTGTTACACGAGGCAGACCACCGGTAATATCTTTCAGTTTGCTTAATACCCTTGGAATTTTAACCAGTACCTGTCCGCTTCTTACATCATCGCCTTCTTCAATAACGATATGAGAACCTACCGGTAAGTTATAAGTTTTCTTTTCTTTTCCTTCGATGATGATTGAAGGTAATTTGGTTTTATCTTTTGTTTCGATAACCACTTTTTCACGGTGACCGGTTTGTTCATCCGCTTCATCACGATAGGTAATACCTTCGATCAGACTTTCAAAATGTACCTTACCGTTTACCTCAGCAACAATTACGTTATTGAACGGATCCCATGTACAAATGATATCTCCTTTGGTTACCTTCTGTCCGTCTTTTACATTCAGTATAGCACCGTAAGGAATATGAGATGTGTTTAACAAACGATCGCTCTTTACATCAATATTTCTGATCTCACCGGTACGGCCGATAACCACATTTATCTTTTTGCCCTGGGCATCTTCAGTATGTACTGTACGTAAACCATCAAACTGTAATGTACCGTCAAACTTAGCTGGTAAAGTAGATTCTACTGATGCAGAACCTGCCACACCACCCACGTGGAAGGTACGTAACGTTAACTGTGTACCCGGCTCACCAATTGACTGTGCTGCAATGATACCTACTGCATCGCCGCGCTGTGCCAACATACCCGATGCCAGGTTTTTACCATAACATCTTACACAAACACCACGCTTGCTTTCGCAGGTTAATACCGAACGTATTTCAACCGTATCAATTCCGCTTTCGTCAATCAGCTTGGCCATTTCTGCACTGATCTCTTCGCCACCGGCAATCAATAACTCTTCAGTTACCGGATGGAAAACATCATGCAATGACATACGGCCTTCTATTCTGTCGCTTAATGCTTCAATAATATCTTCGTTATCTTTTAATGCAGATGTTGCAATACCACGTAAGGTTCCGCAATCTTCTTCATTAATAACCACATCCTGGCTTACATCCACCAAACGACGTGTTAAGTAACCGGCATCCGCTGTTTTCAAAGCCGTATCGGCCAGACCCTTACGGGCACCATGCGTAGAGATAAAGTACTCCAATACACTCAAACCATCTTTAAAGTTGGCCAGGATCGGATTCTCAATGATTTCAGATCCTGATGAACCTGATTTACGTGGTTTAGCCATCAATCCTCTTAAACCTGCAAGCTGCTTAATTTGCTGCTTACTACCACGGGCTCCACTATCAAGCATCATATACACAGAGTTGAAACCTTGTTTATTGGCAGCCAACTCCTGAATTAATGTTTCTGTTACTTTGGTATCCACACGGCTCCAGATATCAATGATCTGGTTGTAACGCTCGTTATTGGTAATTAAACCCATGTTATAGTTGTCCCACACTTCAGCAACTTCGCCTTGTGCATTCTCAACCAACATCGCTTTAATTTCCGGAATGATCAGGTCATTAATGTTGAACGATAATCCACCACGGAATGCCATGCGGTATCCCAGTGTTTTAATATCATCCAAAAATTTAGCAGTGATTGGAACACTGGTCCATTTGATAATATCACCAATGATCTCACGCAATGCTTTCTTGGTTAATAAAGTATTGATATAACCAACAGTTTTTGGAACGTGCTGATTAAATATTACACGGCCAACAGTGGTATCCAATAATTTATTGGTAAGGCTGCCATCCGGGTTACGGAAGTCAACTTTTACTTTAATGTTAGCATGAAGATCGATCACTTTCTCATTGTAAGCAATGATCACTTCTTCAGGAGAATAAAATGATTTGCCTTCGCCTTTTACTTTTTCTTCTGGCGTAGATTTTTTACCCTTGGTGATGTAATACAAACCAAGTACCATGTCCTGTGAAGGAAGCGTGATTGGCGTACCATTCTGCGGGTTCAAAATGTTGTGAGAAGAAAGCATCAGTAACTGGGCTTCCAGGATCGCAGCACTGCTCAAAGGCACGTGAACCGCCATCTGATCACCATCAAAATCCGCATTGAAGGCCGTAGTTACCAACGGGTGTAATTGTATCGCTTTACCTTCGATCAGTTTTGGCTGGAAAGCCTGAATTGACAAACGGTGAAGCGTTGGGGCCCTGTTCAACATAACCGGGTGACCTTTCAAAATATTTTCCAGGATATCCCAGATGATCGCCTCTTTCTTATCAACTAGTTTACGGGCCGATTTTACTGTTTTAACGATACCTCTTTCGATCAGCTTACGAATAATAAACGGCTTAAATAATTCTGCCGCCATATCTTTTGGTAAACCACACTCGTGCATTTTCAACTCAGGACCTACCACAATAACCGAACGACCAGAATAGTCAACACGCTTACCCAATAAGTTCTGACGGAAACGTCCTTGTTTACCTTTCAATACATCACTGAGTGATTTCAGTGCACGACCACCTTCAGCTTTTACAGCATTTGATTTACGGCTGTTATCAAACAGTGAATCGATCGCTTCCTGGAGCATACGTTTTTCATTACGTAGAATTACTTCAGGCGCTTTAATTTCTAATAATCTTTTTAAACGGTTGTTACGAATGATAACACGACGATACAGATCATTCAGATCAGAAGATGCAAAACGGCCACCATCCAAAGGAACAAGCGGACGTAATTCCGGTGGAATTACAGGAATGTATTGCATTACCATCCACTCCGGACGGTTGTTGATCCTTGTATTTGCATCACGGAAGCTTTCAACAACACTCAATCTTTTTAAAGCATCTGCTTTACGTTGCTGAGATGTTTCGTTGGCAGCAGCGTTACGCAGATCAAAACTTAATTGATCAAGATCAATGCGCTGTAGCATATCATGCACAGCTTCTGCACCCATCTTAGCAACAAATTTGTTCGGATCTTCATCCGGCAAATGCTGGTTATCTTTTGGCAGTGTATCTAAAATATCCAGGTATTCTTCTTCCGTTAAAAGATCAGAATAATTCTGTCCTTTATCGGCACGGATACCGGATTGAATTACCACATAACGCTCGTAATAAACAATGCTCTCTAATTTCTTAGAGCTCATGCCCAATAAATAACCAATTTTGTTTGGCAAAGATTTAAAGTACCAGATATGAACAACAGGCACCACCAGTTTGATGTGTCCCATTCTTTCACGACGTACTTTTTTCTCTGTTACTTCCACACCGCAACGGTCGCACACAATACCCTTGTAACGGATACGCTTGTATTTACCGCAGGCACATTCGTAATCCTTTACCGGCCCAAAAATTCTTTCGCAAAACAAACCATCACGTTCAGGTTTGTAAGTACGGTAGTTAATGGTTTCCGGCTTTAAAACTTCACCATAGCTTTTTTCCAAAATGCTGTCTGGAGAAGCCAAACCAATTGTGATTTGAGAAAATGTTGGCCTTGGACGGTTTTCTTTTTTGAATGCCATATTCTTAATTGATAATTTTTTAATTGATAATTGATAATTCTTTTGGAACGATCATTTAATCTTTTTCGTCAGTAGTGAGTAGTGAATCGTGAGTCGGGCTCACGCTTGACGACTCACGCCTCACGTTCTTAATCGAATTTCAGATCCAATCCCAATCCCCTCAGCTCATGAACCAATACATTGAATGATTCAGGAATACCGGCTCTTGGAATATTATCACCTTTTACAATTGCTTCGTAAGTTTTAGCCCTTCCGATGATATCATCAGATTTAAGCGTTAACAACTCCTGCAAAATATTAGATGCACCATAAGCTTCCAGTGCCCAAACCTCCATCTCACCAAAACGCTGACCACCGAACTGGGCTTTACCACCCAGCGGTTGTTGAGTAATAAGAGAGTATGGTCCGATTGAACGGGCATGCATTTTATCATCCACCATGTGGTGAAGCTTAATGATGTAGATGATACCAACCGTTGCTTTCTGATCGAAGCGGTCGCCGGTTTCACCGTCATATAAATAAGTATGACCGAATTTAGGTAAGCCTGCTTTGGTGATCTCTGCATCAATTTCTTCCACACTTGCACCATCAAAGATCGGGGTTGCAAAACGAACGCCTAATTTTTCACCGGCCCAGCCCAATACAGTTTCATAGATCTGTCCCAGGTTCATACGACTAGGTACACCCAACGGATTCAACACGATATCAACGGGAGTTCCATCTTCCAAGAAAGGCATATCTTCCTGACGAACGATCTTGGCAACAATACCTTTGTTACCATGACGGCCCGCCATTTTATCACCAACTTTGAGTTTACGTTTTACAGCCATGTAAACTTTTGCAAGTTTTAATACACCGGCTGGTAATTCATCACCAATAGAGATGTTGAATTTCTCACGTTTGTATCTTCCTAACTCCTCGTTGAATTTGATGTTGTAATTGTGCAACAATACATTGATCAGCTGATCGGTTGTTTCATCACCACTCCATCCCAAAGGATTTACGTTTTGATAATCAATATTAGCTAAATTCTTCGCATTGAATTTTGCTCCTTTACCGATCAACACTTCACCAAAATTATTGCTGACACCTGCACTGCTCTTATCTTTCAATAAGGTCTGCAGTTTGTTAATCAGTAATTCAAGCAAATCAACTTCATTCTTCTCATGCGTTTTCTCGATCTTATCCATTTGCGCTTTCTCTCTCACTTTCGCATTCTTATCTTTCTTGGCACGCTGGAATAATTTCTTATCAATGATAACACCTTCTGTTCCGCTTGACGCTTTTAAAGAAGCATCTTTTGCATCACCGGCTTTATCACCAAAAATGGCACGTAATAATTTCTCTTCCGGTGTAGGATCACTTTCACCTTTTGGAGTTATTTTACCAATAATAATATCACCTTCTTTTACATGAGCACCAATTCGGATGATACCGTTCTGATCCAGGTCTTTGGTTGCTTCTTCACTAACGTTCGGGATATCCGGAGTCAGTTCTTCTTCACCCAATTTGGTATCACGTACTTCAATTTCGTATTCAGAAATATGCAGCGAAGTAAACAGATCTTCTTTAACCACTTTCTCACTGATAACGATCGCATCCTCGAAGTTGTAACCCTTCCATGGCATGAATGCGACTTTCATATTTCTACCCAAAGCAATTTCACCACCTTTGGTTGCATAACCTTCGGTTAAGAAATCGCCTTCGCTCACTTTTTGTCCTTTAACAACAGCAGGGCGCAGGTTAATACATGTTTCCTGGTTGGTACGAACGAACTTGGTTAATTTATAAACGATCAGATCTTCATCAAAGCTCACCAACTGCTGTGTTTCGTTACGCTTGTAACGAACATGAATTTCGTTTGCATCTACATACTCAACAACACCTTCTCCATCTGCATGAACCTGGATCCTTGCATCACGGGCAGCTTTACCTTCCAAACCGGTACCTACGATCGGCACTTCCGGTTTGATCAATGGTACAGCCTGGCGTTGCATGTTCGATCCCATCAAAGCACGGTTAGCATCATCATGCTCCAGGAACGGAATCAGTGAAGCACTTAAACCAACGATCTGGTTTGGTGCCACATCCATGTATTCAACTTCGTTCTTATCAAGGATCGGGAAATCACCTGTCTGGCGACTCTTAATTCTGTCGTCAACGAAGTTTCCTTTCGCATCCATTTCAATATTTGCCTGTGCAATCTTTGCAGTATCTTCTTCTTCAGCACTCAGGAAAGTGATCTTCTTCATATCAGCCTTACCATCAGTTACCTTATGGTATGGTGTTTCAATAAAGCCCATATCATTGATCTTGGCATGTACACAAAGTGTAGATATCAAACCAATGTTTGGTCCTTCCGGAGTTTCAATAGTACACAAACGGCCGTAGTGAGAATAGTGAACGTCACGTACCTCAAAACCAGCACGCTCACGGCTTAAACCACCGGGTCCGAGAGCGGAGATACGACGCTTATGCGTGATCTCACTTAAAGGATTGGTTTGATCTAAGAACTGAGATAACTGTGATGTACCGAAGAATGAATTGATAACAGAAGAAAGTGTTCTGGCGTTGATCAGATCAACAGGCGTGAACACCTCGTTATCACGTACGTTCATTCTTTCACGGATGGTACGGGCCATACGGGCCAGACCAACACCAAACTGGGCATACAATTGCTCACCCACGGTACGTACACGACGGTTACTTAAGTGATCAATATCATCCACTTCACTTTTGCCATTGGTTAATAACACCAGGGTTTTAATGATGGCAATGATATCATCTTTGGTCAAAACTTTTTTAGTGATCGGGAAATCAAGACCCAGGCGACGGTTAATTTTATAACGGCCTACTTCACCCAGATCGTAACGCTTATCACTGAAAAATAATTTATCAATAATACCACGTGCAGTTTCATCATCAGGGGCATCAGCACCACGCAATTGCTTGTAGATGTGCTGAACCGCTTCCAGTTCACTGTTAGAGGTATCTTTATTTAATGTATTGTAGATAATGGCGTAATCACCACTCACTTCTTCTTTCTGAATAAATACACTCTTCACTTCCATCTGGATGATCATCATAATATTTGATTCATCTAAAACGGTATCCCTTTCAAGGATGATCTCGTTTCTTTCGATAGAAACAACCTCACCGGTATCTTCATCCACAAAATCTTCAACCCAGGTACGCAATACACGTGCAGCGAGACGCTTGCCAATGCATTTCTCCAGGCTCTTTTTATCAGCTTTAACCTCATCAGCCATGCCGAATAGTTCCAGTATGTCTTTATCAGTTTCAAAACCTATAGAACGTAATAAGGTAGTAACCGGGAATTTTTTCTTACGGTCGATGTAAGCAAACATCACATTGTTGATATCTGTTGCAAACTCCATCCAGGCACCTTTGAAAGGAATAACCCTTGCAGAGTAGATCTTGGTACCATTCGGGTGAACAGACTGGCCGAAGAATACACCGGGTGAACGGTGTAACTGGCTAACTACTACCCTTTCAGCACCGTTGATAACGAATGTACCACGTGGTGTCATGTATGGGATATTTCCCAAAAACACGTCCTGAACGATGGTTTGGAAATCAACGTGCTCTTCGTCATTACAACTAAGGCGCAGTTTGGCTTTTAAGGGAACAGCGTAGGTTAAACCTCTTTCGATACACTCTTCAATAGTGTAACGTGGAGGATCTACGAAATAGTCCAAAAATTCCAGAACAAAAATGTTACGTGTATCTGTAATAGGAAAATTTTCCTTAAATACACGGAACAAGCCCTCCACGTTACGTTTGTCGGGAGTGGTTTGTAACTGAAAAAAGTCTTTAAACGATTGGATCTGGATTCCCAGCAAATCAGGTGTTTCCGCTAAAAATTCAACTTTACCGAAATTGAAACGTTTAGCAGCGGGTGTTTTTGTTGCAGACATATTGTAATTAAGACGTTTAAGTGTGCAGAAGATCCTTTATTTTAAGGCTTTGGAACAACTTGCGCCACTGCCCCTAAATTAAAGGAGGGCAAAGGTAGGGATTATTTTCCTATTTTTTGATTACGATATACGATTTTTTGTGGAATTGGAAGGGTTTTTGTGGATAACCCGAATATTTAGGCCTTTTTCTTATTCCTGGGTTTAAAAAGCCTGAATAAACCTGCTTAAAATCGTTTTTATCGATTTGGCACCCGACTAGTTTCAGGGGAATTGATAATGAAAACAACCCTTACTCATACCCCGATAAATCTATACCCAGTTTCTGAGCAGCATTTTTAATAAGCATTCTTTTATAGGGCGCTTTCATTTCTCCTATTTTTAACTGGCCTTGTAAAATGGTATTTACCGTAGCAGTGCTAAAAATAAAGCGCATAGCATGTTCGCCAAAGTTTGTAGTAATCTCGTTTTGAATGGGGGTAAAGATCGATGCTTTTATAATATCTGATTTTTCTTTTTCCGTTTGAAAATCCCTATCCAGGTAGTCTACACGGTTTCTTTTACGAGATAATTTTTTACTGTTTGCATCGATATGTAATTTTTCGATGTATCTAAACAGCATGTCCTGGCCTTCATTACTTTTAACTGCAGGGTGTAAACCTTTTGTACTTTGCCAATCGTTTTGGCCTATTTTGTTTGATGCCAGGTTTCGTACAGTTTCTTCATTCATAATGTAGTGTGCAGGCTTATTTTGCTGTTGGGCAAGCTTATCTCTGTAGCAAAACAAACCATTTAGTACATACTGATGGTAAGGGCTTAAGTAAAGTAAATCACTTTTTTTAAGGAAATTATCTTTAGGCTCCAAACTGTGTATAGTGGAGGTCAAGAGGCTGTTTTCATCCTGCAAAAAAGGGAGCATATTTTTTTCTGCTGCCTGTTCTTCCAGTGCAGCCTTCATTTGCAGAAGATACAGTACATCGTTGGCTGCATAAATAAGTTGTTCCTGCTTCAGTGGCCTTAATACCCAGTTTACTTTCTGCATTTTTTTATCCAGTTCCAAACCAAACAGCTGCTGTATCATAGCACCAAGCGATGTTCGTTCGTAGTTTAGCAGTTTGGCATAAACTTCTGTATCCGCCAGGTTTGTTGGGTAGCATTTTAAAGAGTGCAGCAATCGTAAATCTTCTGAAGAGCAGTGTACAACTTTTTGTATGGCCGGATTTTCCAAAACCGGAAAAGTCAAAGTAATATCCAGGCCGGCTTTGGGATCAATAAGAAAGCAATGTGTAGCGCTGGCAATTTGCATTAAGCATAGGTTGAAGCCATACGTATAATTGTCGCGGTCAAATTCCAGGTCAAATGCGATTTCGGTTGCCTGTTCAAGCTGGCATATGCAACTTGCCAATGCATCGGCAGTTGTAACGTATGTAACAGGTACTTTTTTAGGTGCAGGCAATAGACTTTGGGTAGAATGCATTTTATTGAAATCGCTGATTTAAATATATTATACAAAATAAAACGGCCACAATTTATACCAAGTAAAAATTTCAAAAAAAAGCCGATACACTTGATGCGTATCGGCCTTTAGCTATTTTAAAGGAATTAATTAAGCAATTTCAACGTCAGCACCTGCTTCTGTTAATTTAGTTTTGATTTCTTCTGCAGTTGCTTTATCAGCACCTTCTTTAACTGGTTTTGGAGCGCCATCAACTAAATCTTTAGCTTCTTTCAGTCCTAAGCCTGTTAATTCTTTAACGATCTTAACGATCGCTAATTTGTTAGCACCTGCGCTTTTTAAGATAACATCAAAAGATGTTTTCTCTTCAGCAGCAGCCGGGCCATCGCCACCAGCACTTACTACAACTGCAGCAGCAGCTGGTTCAATACCATACTCTGATTTTAAGAATTCTGCTAATTCCTGTACTTCTTTTACTGTTAAGCCTACTAAGTTTTCAGCTAATGCTTTTACGTCTGCCATAATGTTTGTTTTTTTTCCGGCTTCACACCCTTAAAGGGTCCGTCGGAGCGTTTTTAAAAAATTGTTACTTTATTTAATGAGCTAATTAATTAGCTTATTTCAAATGGTTACAGGTTTAATTAAGCCTGTGGTGCTTCATCTTCACCTTTTGCATCTTCAGCGGCCGGTGTTTCCGGTGCTGCTTCTGCTGCTGGTGTTTCTGTAGCTGGTGCTTCGGCAACCGGGGCTGCTTCAACAGCTGGAGCTTCTGCTACAACTTCCGCAACCGGTGCAGCAGCTTCTTCAGCTACTACTTCCTTTGCTGCATCTTTGTTTTGTAAAGCGCCCAATACACGTTGTATTGGTGATTGCAATAAGCCGATCACTTCACCAATCAGTTCATTCTTGGTTTTGATCTGGGTTAATGCTTTCAGCTGATCGTTACCAACAAATACATCTCCGTTAATGAAAGCTGCTTTCAGTAAAGGCCTTTCGTTGTTGTTCTCTTTACGAAAGCTGCTGATGATCATCGCCGGCTCTTTTGGATTTTCGCTGAACATCAGGGCTGTTACCTGGTGCAGTGAATCAAAAACGCCGCTGTATTTTTCAGCATCCAGGCTTTCTAATGCTTTGCGGATAAGTGTATTCTTAGCCACTTTCATTTCTACCTGCTTATTAAAGCAATGGTTGCGCAATTTGCCAACCTGTGCTACTGTTAAGCTTTCTGTATCGGTTATATAGAAGTTGTTGTACTGGGCAAACTTGCCTTTCAGCACCTCAATCACTTCATTTTTTTCCTGCTTTGTCATATCAATTATTTTTTGTCATCCTTTGTACTTCGACTTCGCTCAGTACCTGGATTAGTTTTGAACAGATTTTGTGTCAATTGAAATACCGGGGCTCATTGTACTGGCCATGCTAACACCTCTCAGGTAAGTACCTTTAGAGGAAGATGGTTTTAATTTAACTACAGCATTAATAAGTTCCTGGCTGTTTTCAGCGATCTTTTCAGGAGCAAAACTTACCCTGCCGATAGAAGCATGGATAATACCCACTTTATCTACCTTAAAAGCAATTTTACCACCTTTTAAATCATTGATGGCACCTGCCACATCATTGGTAACTGTACCTGTTTTAGGATTCGGCATCAGGTTACGTGGACCTAACACTTTACCCAATTTACCAATCTTCGGCATTACCGATGGAGTGGCAACAATTACATCAATATCTGTCCAACCGCCTTCGATCTTGGTAATGAATTCATCCAAACCAACATAATCAGCACCGGCTGCAGTAGCTTCGGCTTCTTTATCTGGTGTACATAAAACCAATACACGTTTTGTTTTACCGGTTCCATGAGGCAGTGATACTGTACCACGGATGGCCTGATCGGCTTTCTTAGGATCTACTCCCAATTTAATGTGCAGATCAACAGAACTATCGAATTTTGTTGTGTTTACTTCTTTAACCAAGGCTGAAGCTTCCTTTAAGGAATATGCTTTATTAATATCAACCTTAGTATTTGCTACTTTTCTTTTTTTCGTAATCATTTTTTACAAATTTTAGGTTGATAATTAATTTTCCCAGGGAGCTGTACCTTCAACAGTTAAACCCATACTGCGTGCAGTACCGGCAACCATTTTCATAGCGCTGTTAATAGTAAAAGCGTTCAGATCTTCCATTTTGTCTTTGGCTATCTCTTCTACCTGAGCCCAGGTAACTTTTCCAACCTTAACACGGTTTGGTTCTTTACTGCCGCTGGTGATTTTTGCTGCATCCATTAACTGTACAGCTGCGGGTGGGGTTTTGATAACGAAGTCGAAAGACTTGTCAGCATAAACGGTGATTAAAACAGGAAGCACTTTACCCTGTTTGTCCTGGGTTCTGCCATTGAAAGCTTTACAGAACTCCATGATGTTGATACCTTTAGAACCTAAGGCAGGTCCTATTGGCGGTGCCGGATTGGCTTGTCCTCCTTTACACTGGAGCTTGACATAGCCGGTGATCTCTTTTGCCATTTTTTTACTTTTTTTGGTGATAACGTTCCGGCAATAACCGAAACTCCCAAGTCAATATTTCTACTAAAGAACTATTTGGGGCGGCAAAGGTATGTATTTATTTTAGATTTTAGATTGCCGATTTTAGATTTTTTTAAGCTTTTGGCAGTTTATTGAAAGCCAGGCATTTAGCACTTTTAGTAGTCATTATTTTACCCTTTTCAAATCCAGATCCTGAAAATCAAAGCTAAAATCGGTTAATGGGGAAATAGCAGCCATTTTAAAACCAGAGGCTTTATCATTTTCGTCCAGTTCAAATTTTACATAAGCGTCGGCATCCATACTGCGGTCGTTCCATTTAGCGACGAAGGTATTGCCTTTAAAAGGCAGCAATATACCGCTGAGTTTTGGGGAACGCTTGCTGTCAAACCACGGCTGCCCGTTCTTTACAGAAATGGTTACATCGCCAAACCATTGATCGGTGTAAGTACCAGTGAAATTATTGATGTCAGCTTTGGGTGCATTACTTTTTTGTTGCGCTGCAATGCCCGCCCAGATAGTATCGGTTATCTTTTTTGCATCGGCCTCATTTTTTACAACCCGGTCGTGCATTTGCTTTACCCTGTCAAAGCCTTTTACGCCCAGGTAACTATCTTTAATGGTGTTGGTAATAGCTGTAAAAGCGGCACCAGACTGCTGATTGGTCAATACAATGATTCCTAATTTTAATTCGGGTATTAAAGTGATTTGTGTTACAATACCGGCAAGTCCGCCTGTATGTGTAACCTGTTTATACCCTTTAACATCGCTTAAAAACCAACCCAGGCCATAAGCTGCAAAATGTGTATTATATGCTCCGGGTCCACCAACATTAATAATGGTTTGTGGTGCCCAAAAATCGTTGTGCACTTCTTCACTGAACATTTTTTTTCCATCACCATACTTACCATTATCCATTTGCATGATCAGCCATTTGCTGAGGTCGGTGATATTACTTACAATACCACCTGCCGCATTGGCTGTTTCGCTCCACTCAATATCAATGGTGGTTATTTTTCCATTAACGGGAGCATGGGGCATTACAATATTGTTTCTGTTTGGCAACCTGGTGATGGACGCTTTACTGGCTGTCATACCGAGTGGCTGCATGATGCGTTGTTCAACAAAATCTTCCCAACTTAAGCCGCTTACTCTTGCTATTACTTCGCCGGCTACAATATAGAGGTTGTTATCATAATCATATTTAGTACGAAAGGCTGATACCGCTTTTAAATAGCGCAGGTTATGTATGATATCTTTTTTGGTGAAATTGTTTGAGTCGGGAAACATCATCAGATCGCCGGCACCTAATCCTAATCCACTGCGATGCGTTAATAAATCCCGGATTGTAAAAGCATCTGTAACATAAGGATCGTACATTTTAAATTCGGGAATATAATCGGTCACTTTATCATCCCATTTCAGTTTACCCTCATCAATCAACATACCCAAAGCAGCGCTGGTAAATGCTTTACTGTTGCTTGCAACACCAAACAAGGTATTTTCATCCACTTTTTGCATGGTACGCAACGAACGAACACCGTAACCTTTTGCATGAATAAGTTTACCATCTTTTATTACACCTACTGAAATGCCGGGCACATCAAAAGTCTTTAGTGTAAGTTCTGTAAGTGAATCTATTTGTGCTGAAGTAATGACCTGTGCTGTGGAGGTAACAGAGAAAGTGAATACAAATGTTATAGCAGCAATAATGAAGGAAAGCTTTTTCATGAATGTTAGTTTTAGTGCGTTGGTTTTATGCTCAAATGTAAACTTATTACCGGATTCTGATTATTGTTGGCTGCTGTATACTCAAAAAAATCCCCCCGATACATCGGGGGGACAAAATAAAAATATAATTGATTCTTACAGTACTAAAATACCTTTAGCCTGCATGGTTATTTCTTTCTTGGGTTGTGTTATGGCATCAATTTCTGCCTTACTCTTTCCTGCATCTTCTGCATAATGTTTAAGCATATCAACTGTAGTTTCTTTCAATGTAGCGGTTCCGTCAACAACAATTGTTTTACCGTTCATTGATAAAGGCACCAAAAACTTATGATCTTTCATTTTAATCATCATGGCTCCGTCTGCAGTTTCCATTTTAAGCCAGCAACCTTCTGCCTTGCAAACTTCTTTTACTTTACCGGTTACTTTTACATCTGCAGGCTTTGAACCGTTCAACTTGCCGGGCAATTCGGCTACCGGTATTGCACCATCAGCAGTTGTTTTTTCGCCAAATATCATACCTGTATTTGCATCTCCTTCAGGTGGCTGGGCCATTAAGAAAATGCCTAACAATAAAGCTGGAATAAGTAATAATAATTTTTTCATCTTTTATAATTTAAAATTTAAAAAAGCCACTTTCGTGGCTTTGCAATTTAAACAATTTTTTCAACCTGCATATAGCTAAGTTCAACCGGCGTTGCCCGGCCAAATATCTTAACCTGAACTTTAAGTTTTTTCTTTTCGTCGTTAACTTCCTCAATAACGCCGTTAAAATCGTTGAACGGACCGTCAATGATCTTAATAGTTTCACCAATGATGAAAGGCTCACTCATGGTCATTCCGCCGGCATCGCTCATTTCATCTACTTTACCCAGCATTTTATTTACTTCAGCTTTGCGTAAAGAAATGATATTACCTTTTGATCCTTTCCCATCAGTTAAAAAGTGCATAACGTTGCTGATATTACTCATAGACTGGATCATATCATCATTCAGCTTTCCATCAGCTACTTCAATCATAATATAGCCCGGATAAAAGTTACGCTCACGCATTACTTTTTTTCCATTTAAAACCTTGTACACCTTTTCAACCGGTAAAAAAACCTGTTTTACAATTGTAGTCCAGCCATTACGTACGATATCTTTATCAAGGTATTCCTTGATTTTACGTTCTTTACCGCTTACTACACGGAGCACATACCATTTGCTTTCTTTCTCAGCTTTTTCAACCTTTTCAACTATCGGTGTTGTTGCTTCCATAATATTTTATTTAAATAACTGGTAAATAAATTTCATGGAGTTGTTGGCTACAAAATCCATAACCCAAACCATGCCGGTAATAATCAGGGTGGCTCCCAATACAATCATGGTAGATTGTTGCAGCTGATCCCAGTTTGGCCAGGTTACCTTGTGTACTAATTCCTTATAAGAATCTTTAAGGTATGCAGTAAATTTATTCATGTTTTATTAGTTAATCCGTTAATTAGTTAATTAGTCAACACGTTTAAACGGATTAACGTTTAAACGGATTAACCGTGTATTAGCACGGGCACTAGGATTCGAACCCAGATCAAAGGTTTTGGAGACCCGTATGCTACCGTTGCACCATGCCCGTGTAAAAAATAACCCTTCCACCCTTACCCTTCGACTTCGCTCAGGATGGGAGCTGAAAAGAGCATAAATATTTAAAGAACTTTTAAAAATTAAGTGGTTCACGCACTCCATTTGGGAGTTACAAACCCTTAAAAAAAGCAAAGTACCTAAGCTTTTGGCCTAAGTACTCTGCAAAGATATTAAAAAGCTTCCACAAAACCCCTGCTATTTACAGAGATTAAAGGATTCTCTTATTTTACAATTTCAGTTACCTGACCGGCACCAACTGTACGGCCACCTTCACGAATCGCAAATTTTAAACCTTTTTCCATGGCGATTGGCTGAATCAACACAACATTTAATGAAGTGTTATCACCAGGCATAACCATTTCTGTTCCTGCATTCAAAGTAACTTCACCAGTTACGTCTGTAGTACGGAAATAGAACTGAGGACGGTATTTATTGAAGAATGGAGTATGACGTCCACCTTCTTCTTTGCTTAATACGTAAACTTCACCTTTAAATTCAGTGTGCGGAGTGATAGAACCTGGTTTGCAAAGAACCATACCACGACGGATCTGGGTTTTTTCAATACCACGTAACAAAAGACCTGCGTTATCACCAGCTTCACCTTCGTCCAATAATTTCTTAAACATCTCAACACCTGTACAGGTTGTTGATAATGGTTTTTCCATTAAACCAACGATTTCCATTGCTTCACCAACTTTGATACGGCCTCTTTCGATACGACCTGTAGCAACAGTACCACGACCAGTGATTGAGAATACATCCTCAACACTCATCAGGAATGGTAAATCAACTAAACGTGGAGGTAAAGGAATGTAGCTATCAACTGCATCCATTAATTCGTTGATTTTTGCAACCCATTTTTCTTCACCGGCTAAAGCACCGGTAGCAGAACCCTGGATGATTGGTGTATTGTCACCATCAAAACCATAAGAAGTTAACAACTCACGGATTTCCATTTCAACCAGTTCCAGTAATTCAGGATCATCTACCAGATCAACTTTGTTCATAAAAACAACGATCTGAGGTACACCTACCTGGCGGGCCAACAAGATGTGTTCTTTTGTTTGTGGCATAGGACCATCAGTAGCAGCAACTACCAGGATAGCACCATCCATCTGGGCAGCACCAGTGATCATGTTCTTAACATAATCGGCGTGACCCGGACAATCAACGTGAGCATAGTGACGTAAGTCAGTAGCATACTCTACGTGAGCGGTATTAATTGTGATACCTCTTTCTTTTTCTTCAGGAGCACCATCAATATCATCGTAATTTTTTTTCTCCGCCAAACCTCTTTTTGACAAAACATCGGTTATAGCGGCTGTAAGTGTTGTTTTACCATGATCTACGTGACCAATAGTTCCAACGTTTAAATGGGGTTTATCCCTTTTGAATGATTCTTTTGCCATTGTTTGTATTTTAATATTTGTTTTGAAAAAATGGTTGTCGTTTAAAGTCTGTAAACCATAGACCTGAATTTAATTTTTTTTTGAGCCATCAGTGAGAATCGAACTCACGACCCCTTCCCTACCAAGGAAGTGCTCTACCCCTGAGCTACCACGGCTTGAGAACGATCCTGCTTAGGCAGGACAGATAATTGAGCGGAAGACCAGGCTCGAACTGGCCACCTATAGCTTGGAAGGCTATCGCTCTACCAAATGAGCTACTTCCGCTTGATTAATTTGCTGATGTGCTAATTAGCAAATTTGCTAATGCAGCGTCAAACTGTTTAAAAGAACTTTCAATTAGCGAATTAGTACACTGTCTAATTAACAAATTATTTGTGGGCAGAGTAGGGTTCGAACCTACGTACACTTACGTGAACAGATTTACAGTCTGTCGCCTTTAACCACTCGGCCATCTGCCCATTTGCCTGACTGAGCCGAAGACTGGAGTCGAACCAGCGACCTGCTGATTACAAATCAGCTGCTCTACCAACTGAGCTACTTCGGCGTTTTAATGCGCTATCCCGAAATGCTTCGGGACCTTGATTTTCTGCTTCTCATACTTCAAAGCGAAAATCTACGGCCAACTGAGCTACTTCGGCAATTTTATAAAGAACTGATTTTCAAAAAATACAGGCAATACCTGCTTACCCCTTTTTTTGGGAAGGCAAAGGTAAGAGAAAATGCTTAATACCAAAACTTTGAAATGATTTTTTTTGGCGGTATTTGATAAAATGTGAATAAAGCAAAAAAAATAAGCCCCCCGAAATTTCGGAGGGCTTATTTTTGAGGCTCATTTTCCTATGCTGCCTGTTTTTCTTTTTGTCGTTTTATTTGTGTGATAATTGACTCCAAAGCCGCATCAAAACTTTCTTCAAATGATTTGGAAGATTGTTTTACAAAAAACTCGTGTCGTGGAATCAGAACTCTAATCTCGGCCACTTTATCCTTAATGGTGTGCACTATATTATCCAGCTTTAAATACACATCAACTTTTGTTATCCTGTCGTGATACTGCGTTAACTTTTCAACTTTTTTCTCGATATAAGATACTAGTTTAATGTCTGCATCAAAGTGCACTGTCTGAATGTTTACGTTCATAACGTCTGGTTTTAATCTGTGAAAAATTATGTGAAAGAACTAGGTAGATTAATATGTCATAGGCAAATTAATAAATGGGGTTAATTGGGAGTTTATCTGCAGGATGAAGTTAATGCTTTAAGCGTAATATTCAAAAAAATAAGTGGTAATCATCTGGTAAAATAATAACGTTTTTTTGTTCATAAATATTATGAAAGGAATCTGCTCCTTAAGCTTTTGGATGTGCTTTCTTGTGTATATCCTTTAATTTTTCAATGGTATTATGGGTGTATATCTGTGTTGCAGCCAGGCTGCTATGGCCAAGCAGTTCTTTCACCGCATTTAAATCGGCACCATTATTCATCAGGTGTGTGGCAAAGCTATGCCGCAGCACATGCGGGCTTTTTTTATCAATCGTTGTAACCATCGCCAGGTATTTGTTAACGGTGGTGTAAACATAGGTGGGATATAATTTTTTACCGGTAGCAGTAACCAGCAAAATGGTTTTATCAAAAGCTTCAAGCGCTTTTCTTTTATCCTCCATGTAATCCTGCATTTTCTGTATCAGTTGATTACTTACGGGTATGATGCGCTCTTTACTGCCTTTGCCTAAAACTTTAATGGTTCCGTTGCTTTTGGATATATCTGTTTCCTTTAATCCTGTAAGTTCGGCCTGGCGCATGCCGGTGTTATAAAAAAGATGTAAGATCAACTGATCGGTTTTGCCTGCCCAGGTATCCGGAAATTCAACGTCCGTTAATAAAGTTGTTACATCTTTCTTATCCACAAACTGCGGCAGCCGCTTATTTACTTTTGGAGAAATAATTGCAGTCATAGGGCTTACCGTAATTGTTTGCTGCCTTAACTGGTATTTGAAAAACGATTTAAGTGTGGATATTTTCCGGTTAATGCTTTTAGATTCCATCCCCTGTTCCTTCAGTGCTGCCAGCCACGACCTTACAAAAGTTGTCTTTACTTCTGTTATTTGTGTTTCGCCAAACTGGGTGAGCAAAAAATCGAAAAAAGCGGTTAAATCATTTTGGTAGGAAGTTATCGTATGACGTGAATACCTTTTTTGAAAACTAAGGTAATCGATAAACTGCTGAATATGTGGAACTAGGCTTTGCTGCATAAAAAAACTGATACCCAAAGTTATAGTAACCGGGTATCAGTTTAATATATTGCTGATTTATATAATCTTAATCAAACTTACCAGCCGAAACCTGCTCTTTATAAACAGCTTTCAGTACTTCTTTGCGACGACGGATAGAAGGCTTAATGAAAGCCTGCCTTTCTCTCAGTTGTAACAGAATTTTGCTTTTCTCAAATTTCTTTTTGTACTTTTTGAGTGCTTTGTCGATGTTTTCGCAATCTTTTGAATCAATAATTAACATATAATATATACCTCCTTTAGGTGATTTTAAGGGCGCAAAGATAGCAGAATTATTTAAATAATGAAAAACTTTGCAACAAATTCCGAAATTTGATAAATGTTTACAGGAATAATAGAGAATACTGGTGAAATAAATGAGATTTTAACTACAGGAACCAATAAAAGTTTTTGGGTATCATCTCCCCTTGCAGGAGATTTAAAAATTGACCAAAGCCTTAGCCACAACGGTGTTTGCCTTACCATTGAAGAAATAAAAGACGGTATGCACCGGGTTACCGCCATTGAAGAGACTCTGATAAAGACCAATTTGGGAAGTTGGCAAAAAGACGACATCATTAATTTAGAGCGTTGTATGCAGATGAATGGCCGCCTGGATGGGCATATTGTTCAGGGGCATGTGGATTGTACGGCTGAATGCATTGAAGTTATTGAAAAAGCCGGGAGTTGGGAATACCGCCTTGCTTTTCCTGAAAAATTTGCTGCTTTGGTAATTGAGAAAGGCTCGGTTTGTGTTAATGGAATCAGTTTAACTGCATTTAATGTAACTAACAACAGTTTTAGTGTAGCTATCATACCCTATACATTTGAACATACCAATATGAGCAGTCTTAAAAAAGGAGCCTTGGTAAATATTGAATGGGATATGATTGGGAAATATGTTAACAGGATCAACTCGCTAAAATAATTAAGCCCTCCGCAATTTATCCTTAAGTTTTAAAAATGGCTTTTCTACAAATTGATAGCTTATGGAAGCAACCAGATAGTTAACGGCTAAAAATAAAAGAACCCTTAGGATGCTGGGCATATTGATTTCCAATTTCTGCAATACAATCATACCAAATGTTAGTACAATACCGTGAAAACAATATAAGCCGTAAGAAATCTTGCCGGTATAAATCAGGAAGGGTTGCGATTTAAGTTTTAAAAACGCATTTTCATTTACCATCTGATCTATAATAAAAAATCCTGTATAAACTATAAAAACATATCGCATAATTACATCTGACCACTGCCCAAAAACATTTGGAGCAAAATTTGTGATGCAGAACATTATTATAAAAAGAACAGGTAGTAACAACAGAAATAAAAGACTCTTTACTGTTGTCATTTTTTTAAATACTTCAACTATATAATGTCCTTTTTGCATTAACATGGCTGCAAGAATACCAACTGCAAAATCAAACAAATAAATAAGTGTATTGTAGTAAACATCAGCACCACTTTGTACGGCATAAACTGTATAGACAATACTTGTTGCTGTCAACAACAAAACACACAATAGCATTCGTTTTTGAAGTACTAACATGCATAGGCCCCAAAATAAATAAAATTGTTCTTCTACCGACAGTGTCCATAAAAACCGCAAAAAATAAACATGTCCCTCCAGGTAAAAATTTGATATAAAAAAGAGGTAATAATAAGCTGGTGGAAGTGTGACAGGCACATTAAAATAATCCGCTGCATACGGCACAATAATAAAGGAAAAAATCATCAGCAAGATGTACAGCGGCCAGATTCGTAATACCCTTCTGGTAAAATAATTTATAAAAGAGAAATTGCCCCTGGCCTTATATTCATTTATGCCCAGCCAGGTAAGCAAAAAAGAAGAGAGAATGAAAAATACATCTAATCCCAAAAAAAGATTAGCGTGAAAGTAGTAAACCATTTTGCTGAAAAAACCAGTTCCTTGATCTAAATGAATAGCATGTAAAAAAAATACGGCTAAAACAGATAAACCCCGGATAGAGTCCAGTTCCGGAAAATAGTTTTTTGATTTCACCATCATTATAATGAATCGATTTTATTCCCTTTCATTGCTTTTTGTACAGCCTCATCCATAATCCTTTCTGCATAAGGACTGGATATATCATTCAGTTCTTCAGTCTTTGTCTGAATTAAATTTTTGTCATTCATATCCAGTGAAAGCTGCAATGCCTGCATGGCAAGTGATGTAGTGGTTACTTCAGCCTTTGTTAGACTTTCAAAATTCTTCTGCAAGAATTTTTCTGTCGTTTGCAGCAGTTGTTCAGCTTCTGTTTTTGCCTCTGTTAACGCACGCAGATCCATATCTTCTTTGGCATGCTCCATAGAATCCAGCAGCATTTTTTCAACGTCTTCATCTGTTAATCCGTATTGAGGTTTTACTTCAATTGATTGCTCCACACCACTTCGCAATTCTTTTGCATTTACAACCAGTATGCCATCAGCATTTATTAAAAAACTTATTTCAACTTTTGGCATACCGGCAGGCATACCGGGTATACCGGTTAAATTAAATTCGGCAAGCCTGCGGTTGTCTTTAACCATATCCCTTTCGCCCTGGTAAACGGCTATCTTCATTCCGCTTTGCCCGTCTTTGTAGGTAGTGTATTGCCTGCTGGCTCTTGCAGGAATTTTTGAATTGCGTGGTAACAAAACATCCATCAAACCACCCATGGTTTCCAAACCAAGCGATAAGGGTGTAATATCAAGCAGCAGCATATCGGTTGTATTGCCTGCCAGGATATCGGCCTGTATAGCAGCACCCAAAGCAACCACTTCATCGGGGTCTACTGTATCATTCAATTTCTTTTCAAAAAAAGCGCTTACCATTTCTTTTACCAAGGGCACCCTGGTGCTTCCACCCACCATTACAATTTCGTCAACTTCGTTCTTTTTTAAACCGGCGTCTTTTAAAGCATTTTTACAGGATGCTATTGTTCTTTCAACTATTGGCTTTACTACGGCTTCAAAGCTTTCCCTGCTAATAGAAATTTCTTTTCCTTCATACTCAGTTTTAAACAACTCATTTGATGATAAATATTTCTTTGCTTCTTCTGCTTTTAACCTGAGCACCTGCCTATGCGTTAACGCTTCACCTGTAAAAGTATTTGCACTCAACCAATAATCAACAACAGCTGCATCAAAATCATCGCCACCCAAATAAGTATCTCCGTTGGTTGAAAACACTTCAAATACACCACCGGCAATATTCAGTATCGAAATATCAAAAGTACCACCACCTAAATCATATACTGCAATAGTTTTTGTTTCAGCCTTATTCAATCCAAAACCATATGCAAGGCTGGCTGCAGTAGGTTCATTAATTATCCTCAACACATCCAGCCCTGCCAATTTGCCGGCATCCCGTGTAGCCTGTCGTTGCGCATCATTAAAATAAGCAGGCACAGTAATAACTGCTTTGGTCACCGGTGTTTTTATAATATGCTCGGCTTGTTTTTTTAACTCTTTTAATATTAGCGCAGAAAGATCAACAGGTGAATAAAAAATATCTCCTACTTGTACCTTAACAAGTTTATTTTCATCATCAATAATTTTATAAGCCAGGGATGTTGAATTATTTTTTATATCATTATAGGTTTTACCCATCAACCGCTTGGCCGAAAAAATGGTGTTTGCAGGATCTGAAACCAGGTATTGCTTTGCATCATTACCAACCGTGATACCGGCATTTTTTCCAAAATGAATGACCGAAGGAACCAATGAACTGCTGTTATGTTCTTTTAAAGCCACCGGCTTTTTACTTTCGGGATGGATGATGGCAACCAGGCTGTTGGTAGTTCCCAGATCAATACCTACAATTATTTCTTCCTGCTGCAAACTGCCTGTGGCTATGTTGATAGCTATTTTAGCCATGAATTTATTTTTTTATTTGCAAAGGTAGGAAATAAAAAAAGGCTGTCCCGAAAGTACGGGACAGCCTTCTATTGTTTAATACTTATTATCGTATCAATACCATTTTTCCATAGCCTTTGTTAAAATACTTATCGGTATTATCGCCTTCTGCTTTATACTTATCCAGTGATTTACCATTCAGATTTGTAAGCACTCTGTATAAATAAACACCATTAGCCAGTTTGGCTCCATACATATCAGTTCCATCCCATTTAAACTCGGTTATATTTCTGCCTACATGTATGGGCCCCAGTTCATCCTTGGTAATTTCTCTTACCACTTTACCTGTGATGGTCAAAATCTGAATACGTATATTCTGCGGCACTTCGCTGCCGGTAATGGTAAATACAAAAGCTGTTGAGGTGGTAAACGGATTGGGATAATTAAGCAGGTTAGAGATCATTGCTTTTGTTATCACCGTAAATGTTACATGGTAATCAATAGCCCCGGCTGTATTGCCTACCACATCTCTGCCCGATACGATCAGTTCATATTCTCCTTCTTCTGAAAAAGACGGCAGAAAGTCGATCGTAGCTGTATTATTACCGCTTGATAAATTAGCCGGGGTAAAACGCATACTGTCGCCAAAACTATAATTACGCAATGACCCGTCAGGGAAACGAACCTGTACTTTAATATAAGCTGTATCACTCAAAGCCAGGAAGCGGCTTTCATCCTTAAGGTTTACCAAAATATGTGGCTTGGCTGCTACAATATCTTTATTCAGGATATGCACACCATCAAATGTTACATCAAGTAATGGATTATAATTATCTGCTTTTACAAACAGGTTTTTGTAGAGTATATTATTAAAATGATATTGCTCGGGCTGCGAAGCTGCAGGGTTTACATCCACAAAAACGGTATTCAATCCCGGATAATTCCTGGTATCTATTTTATAATTGATTACCATTGTATCTCCCGAAATCAACACTTTACCTTTTGGCAAAACAATATTGTGAGGCACATTGCTCCTGTCAGTGATAATGAAATTAAATTTCATACTATCTGCAAAAGCAGTTTGACTAATATTTTTAAATGCCAGTTTAAAGTCAACAATTTCTCCCTGTTCAGCTGTATCCTTCATTGCAAAAACTATATTAGGTGCCACAGCTCCTTCAGGTATATAAGTACCATTCACCCTCCAATACCTTAACTGGTTTGGTGTTGCATTTACCGAATCTGTATTCAGCATTTTTAATTTGATGTAAGGATAAGTTTGTGCATTGATCCAGCTTAATGATGTATCAACAGCCGGACGCACAGTAGCTAACAGCGTAGAGTTGCCATTTAAATCCAAACCTAAAACCTGAACTGCTACAGAATCATTTGTTGGTGTTTCAAGTGTGGTGCCCCTCCAGTGCAGTGAGTTCCATTGCAGTGCAGGACCAAACTTATCGGAAGTTATATCACCAACCAGGTGGTTGCCAATTGTGTGGAAACTCTCATTCAGTATATCGGAGGGATTTGCTGCAACTTTTTCAACAACTGCTCCTGGCGTGCCTTTTTTGTATACAAATACAAACGGAATAAATCTGTATAATGAATCTATCTTACTAAAGCCATTGTTTTTAAGTAAGTGATATAATGAATTAGGCCCATCTGCCTGCCATGTTGTTGGGAAACTGACAGCTGGATTTGCAGGGCTGTTTGTCATTACCACATAATTACCCACCTGAACATTAGTATTCAGGAAATTGATCACATTCTGCCGCTCAGCCAATGTACCAACTTTAAAATGGAAAAAACCAACTTTTACTGTTCCATTAATTGGAACTGGCCTGACACTACCATATAAACCTGACACGCCATTGTCGGTATTTACCCAGCATTTATTGATTACAGTATCAACAATGTAAAAACGCAACACTTCTGAGTTTGGACCTAATCCAGGACCGTAAAATCCGGCCTGTTCAATCAATCCATCATTTCGGATTGACCAATCATTTGTTTGATTAGCATTTGGATAAATTGCCGTACGAATATCAAATTCCCTGTTACGTTTGTCATATCTCAACAACCTGTCTGCCCCAGCGTGATCTTATTATAGGTATTCTTTTTAAACTGAAAATAATGCGACTGGTTAAACCCTGGCGTGCTGTTAGGTAAATAAACAAACGAAAAATTATTCCAGATAACTGTATTGCCTGAAGTAGGCACAGTGGATGTTCTCCAGTAATAAACGGTACTGTCTGTGTATGTAATATTTGTAGGTTTAAATTCTATTACACCGCCAACACCGCTGGTATTGTATGTTTTTTTAAATGACGAATTGAATAATTCGGTTGTATCAACTTCCATAACATATTGCCTGCTGCTGTTTAACGGGTTAGCCGTACTGGCATAATAAGTTATATTTTGCTGATTGATGATGGAGTAATTGTAAGGCGATATAGGACGTAACTCATCTTCGAAAATGTAAAAATCTTTGTTAAGCACATTGTTCGTTTCCCACAGTTCATCTATTTCGTTGCCGTCATCAAGGCTTATTGTTAATTTATTGAGCCCTTTGTCGGTTAATGGATTAATAGGTACTGTGAGATAGATTGAGTCTTTAAACATCGTTGCCGGAACATACTGTTTGTAAAGGATTTTTATGCTGTCATTAGGCAATTTTTGTTTTACCATAACCCACATTGAGTCTCTTATTGCCCGGCCAATATTCATCATTTTAATGTCTATATTAAAATTATTGTCGGCAACAGAAATAATATTCGGAATAAATTTCACCAACTGATCTTCAATTACATAATCGGGTTTGGCAAAACTGTTTAACCTTAAAGCAGGATCACCATGCAGGTTAATTTCCTCCAGGTGTATCCTTGTATAATAATCCAGGCTGGAAGGATTGCCACCCAACTCCTGCATAGTGGCTTTTATCTGATTTCCGATTGTATTGCCATACATGGTCCTGGATATCTTATTGTAAAAATTATCATTATAAAAATTCAGAAATGGTGCAATACCAAAATGCGTACTGCCTAAAAAAATCCAATACTCCCTTTATGATCAAGAAAAATATATTTTTCGGATAAGGACATACCAGAATAATTTACAGGCCTGTTAACGTTAAAAGTAAAAAAATTACCCACCGTACAACCGCTGATATGCATGAACGGATACTTACCGTTATTTTGATAATTCTCGGGATAGTTTAAATTAATGGACAGTTCATTAGCGGATGAGTGACCGAAATATTTTACATAACTAAGGCCTTCCTGAAACAATTCACTGATGCGCTGGCTCTGTTGCTGCTCAATGGTAGAAACTGAAGTTTTGGCAAAAGTTTCAACATGAGCTCCAAATAAAGTATCCTCAATGATTGCTTTATAGCCGTTCATATAGACACTAAACTGTGCATTTTCCAGGCTGTCTGATCCTCCAATGGTATGCAACATGTTTTTCATCCATCCTTTATCTTCAATGGTTTGACTCGGTGATTGCTGAACCTGTTCGTATTGCTTCATTTTGTCGAGGTAAACCCCCACTTCTGTTCCGTTTATAGCACCTAAACGGCCAATAGGAACACTAGGGTAGCTTGTGCCTGGTAAACTTGATAACAACACATCAGATGCAGGCCAGCCAAAAGTTTGTACCATATCTAACTGCTCGGCAAGTGGATTTGCCTGGTTAAGTGTATAATCAAGATAACTTAATCCACGGCCAATAATAAATACATATTTTGGAGCTGGATTAAACTGTTGATTGGCATATATAATAAAATCACGTAAGGCCGATGGGTGTTTTTTAATACCAAACCCAAACTGGTCATTTAGTTCATCAATGTTGTAAACTTTTGCATTAAAGCTGCCGCCTGCTAAAGAACTGCGGTATTGGCGGTATAATTCTACATTATTTACACCGGAACCATTATTGTAAAGAATTGGGTTACTTATAATTATATAATTACCCTGGTTAGCGGCATTGGCATAATTAACAAAGGTTTTTGAAGATAAAGTTGTTACAGATTGCGAATTGGCAACATCTCCACTGATAAGATTAAATTTTCTTAATGTATCCGTTGAAGGTGCCAGCACAAACCTTACCTGCCCTGCAACGCTTATATCTCCCAGTATTCTTTTCCCTCCGTTATAATCGTATAAAATCGGGGCAACGCCATTTGTATTAAAATTTGTTATCACCAGGTAATTGCCTAACGTGTTATCCTTTAATTCAAAATAAAAATTCTTTTCATTGTTAAAATTAAAAGTGGCAGGATAAGTAACAGAAAAGCAACTTACTGCAATACGGTCTGTTGCCAGTGTTGAATTGCCATTAATATTTACACCAATAAAACTTGGGCTGTTTAAAATAGAAAGTGGCAGATTTCTGATGGTGTCTTTACGAAGATTAAAATAAGGCATGGGCATCAATCCACCAACCTGGGTTCCTTGTATTTTGCACACCAGTTCCCGGGGGTTTAGTGCATTACCCACTGCCGTAACTGTAAAAGTTACATTGTTCTGTGGCCCGGCAGTGTATTTATTTATATTATCTATCACTTTTGTCAATCCACAGCAGGGGACAATATTATCACTTGTCCAGCCTTCACCTACATCGTAAGATGCGGAATAAACATACTCGCCAATAACTGCAGCGTACCCCTTGTTGATCTGACTCTTGTAATGTTGCTCAATCCGGCGCATAAAGTAAGGTTCTGCAGGTAGTACATTCCCGGCTGTAGGATTTGCTGTAGCCAAATACCTGAGGTTGCTGCCAGCTGTATTTACCGTCAGAAAATAAGTTGCTGTATCTGTCTCCAGGCTGTATTTATCACACATTTGAATATCGGGGCTACGGTATAGTGCTTTATCGGGTTTGCCATCATTCATTTCGCCCCAAAACTCTAAAAAATCGCCACTGCCTAAAACACCGGTTGGTACAGATGTAAACATCCGTACTTCTTTACCATTGCGCCATAGCTGAAAGTTTTGAGCAGGTACCGACCCCAAACCTGCCGCCGCCAATACAGGCTGGTAAATGCGGGTTAAGCTATCTTTTGCCAGTTTAAACTTATAATAAGTTTTGCTGTAATCGATCCAGCTGTTATTTAATTGAGAATAACCAGCCAATGCCAGCAATACAATTATTGGTGTTAATAGAATTTTTTTCATACAGATCTTGTAAATAATTATTATTCAGTTTCTTTTTTTCCGGTAATATTAAAACGCAATGAAAATATATGGGTGTATAATGGATTAGACTGATTAGCGAGATTTGTAAATGCGTAATCAATCATAATGTTTCTGATCTTAAATCCTGCACCTGCACTTGGCTGATAAATCCACACTTGTTTTTTATTGGTCGTATCTCCATCCTGGGTACCTTTTTGAAAATTGGTAATACCCGCCCTTATAAAAAACACATTGCTGATACTGGCTTCCAAACCAATATGCGGATCAATACTGATTGTATTGCCGCTGTATACGGTATTTCTTTTACCGTCAAAAGTAACATCCACATTGGCTTCGGCAGAAAGGATCAATGATTTACCCAGTTTAAAATCGTATCCGCCACCAATGATCAAACGGGGTGCTGTCAGTTCGGTAGATTTTACCGGAATATCATTTTTAGTAAGGTATAATATCTCTTTTTCTTTTTCAGTAAAAGTAAATGACCAGGCATTAAAAGTTGTGGTAAGATCACGGGCCACAATTCCCAGGTTCCATCTTTCACCATGCATTTGCAAACCGGCATCCAGGCCAAAACCCCAGGCCGATGCAAATTTGCCAACCTTGCGGTAAATCACTTTTGCATTTAAGCCAAAACTGATCTGTTTTTTTTCTGTTTCCTTTATTTTTTGTGCAAAGGACAAAAGGAAGGCATAATCGGCAGTAGAAAAACTCTGGATATTGTCATAATTAACCCTTCCATCTGGTTCCACTAAAAATAATGTATTGGGAATATCATCTACAGCAAATCTTAAAATAGAAATACCAAGTGCTCTTTTATTATCCTGTATGGGCTTGGCCGCTGATAGGTAATCGTATTTAGCAATTCCGCCAAAATAATCGGCATGCATAAGGCCAATATTTGCGTTCTCCTTTATGCCTGTTAACCCGGCGGGATTCCAATACCCAGCAGTAGCATCTTTTGCAGAAGCTACCTGGGCTCCTCCCATTGCAAGCCCTCTGGCACCTGCGCCTATATTTAAAAATTCGTTTGAATATTTTCGTAACTGTGCAAACAGAGATAGGGGTAAAGTAAGCAACAGCAGGAGTAGTATTTTGGGGTAAAATCTCATAATAACATTAGGTTGGTTATTGAATTTATTAGGTAGACGAAAACAATAACGTAAAAATACTTGATAAATTGTGTGTATATATTAATATAAAATTAAGCTTATTAGTACAAATTCGGTTACGCATGGCGTATATTTTTTATGCATTTCGTCCTTTTTTTAATTGCCAGTTAAAAGACACCGGTTTCGGTAAAAAAGATGCCTGTACATCTACGTGGAAAGCAGATAAACAGGTTTTAAATTGCGGGCTTCTTTTTTGTGCTAAACCGGCTTTAATAAGTGAGAATCTTATGTTTTATCAATATTTATAAGCACTTTTGCCGAAATTACAATTTCAAAAAAAGCCATAATCTTTAGAATAAAATGAAGCCATTAATAGCAGAATTACAATGGAGAGGAATGATTCAGGACATAATGCCCGGAACAAAAGAGCAATTAGACAAAGAAATGACCACGGCCTATATTGGTTTTGACCCCACAGCCGACAGTCTGCATATTGGAAGCCTGGTACCCATTATTTTGCTGGTACACTTACAAAAAGCCGGGCATAAACCCATTGCCCTGGTAGGTGGTGCCACCGGCATGGTTGGTGATCCCAGTGGCAAAAGCGAAGAAAGAAATCTATTGAGCGAAGATGTTTTGAATAAAAATGTAGCCGGTGTAAAAGCGCAGCTTGAAAAATTTTTAGACTTTGATAAAGCCAAACCGAATGCTGCCGAAATGGCCAATAACTTTGATTGGTTTAAACAAATTTCGTTTTTGGATTTTATACGGGATACCGGTAAACTCATCACCGTTAATTACATGATGGCGAAGGATAGTGTGAAGAAAAGACTGGAAGGAGAAGCCGGCATGAGCTTTACAGAATTTACATACCAGTTGGTACAGGGCTACGATTTTTACTGGTTGTACCAAAACAAAAACTGCAAACTGCAAATGGGCGGCAGCGACCAGTGGGGTAATATTGTAACCGGCACCGAACTGATAAGAAGAAAATGTGGCGGCGAAGCTTTTGCCTTTACCTGCCCGCTGATAAAAAAAGCCGATGGCGGCAAATTTGGAAAAACAGAACAGGGAAACATTTGGCTGGATGCAGAAAAGACAACACCTTACCAGTTTTACCAGTTCTGGCTAAATGCCAATGACAGCGACGCCGAAACATGGATAAAAATTTTTACTTTTTTGGATGAGCCAACGATTACTGATTTAATAGCTGAGCAAAAAAAAGATGCATCAAAAAGAGTATTACAAAAAACACTGGCCAAAGAAGTAACCATTTTTGTACATGGCGAAGCTGAATACAACAAAGCCATTGAAACCACTGAAAAATTATTTGCCAACCAAAGTGCACCGGCTGAAAGCCTTAGTGCAGAAGACCTGGAAGGCATGGACGGCATCGTAAAAACGGATTTTTCAAAAGAAAAGATTGAGGCTGGCATTGATGTGGTTTCTTTTTTAGCAGAGACAAATATTTTCCCCAGCAAGGGCGAAGCAAGGAAAATGGTGCAGGGCGGTGGTGTAAGTATTAACCGTAAAAAGGTAGAAGATATTGCTTTGAAAGTTGACAGTTCTTTATTGCTACATAACAAATACATACTTATACAAAAAGGAAGAAGAAATTATTTTTTAGTATTTCTTACCTAAACATAAAGGTGACACCTCTTTGAGAGGTGTCACCTTTATCAACTTTATTAACCTTTTTACTTTACTGCTTTTTAGCCTCAACCGGTTTACCCGAAAGATATTTATCAAAGAATTTATCCATTGCTTTGTAAAAATCCAGCCGGTTATTTTCATTGGCAAAGCCATGGCCCTCATCATTTTTAACCATGTAATCAACCGCTACTCCCCTTTTCTTTAGCGCTTCCACCATCTGATCACTTTCTGCTTTATTAACACGTGGATCGTTTGCGCCCTGTGCAACAAACAATGGCGTTTTAATATTACCTGCATGTAAAACCGGTGAGGCTGCAGCCAGCAAGGCGCTATCTTTTACCGGGTCGCCTACCATTTCATAAAACATGGCTTTGTAAGGTTCCCAATAAGGCGGTATGGTTTTCATAAAGGTGAACATGTTTGCTACACCCACATAATCTACTGCACAGGCATACAGATCAGGGGTGTAGGTAACGCCTGCCAGTGTTGCGTAGCCGCCATAGCTGCCGCCATAAATAGCCACACGTTTTGGATCGGCAATACCTTCTTTAATTAACCATTGCACACCATCGGTGATATCATCCTGCATGGTTTTGCCCCATTGCTTCTGGCTCTTTAACCAAAATTCTTTTCCGTAACCGGTTGAGCCACGAAAATTCATTTGCAAAACTGCATAACCACGGTTGGCAAACATTTGTGCTTCGTTATTAAAACCCCAGTCGTCTCTTGCCCAGGGGCCGCCATGCGGATTAATAACTACCGGCAAATTTTTCGCCTCATAACCTTTGGGCAAAGTAAGATAACCGTGAATGGTTAATCCATCTCTTGATTTGTATTCAACAGGTTTCATGGTTGCCATATGCTCTTCCTTCAGCCATGGGAAAGCATCAGCAAGAAATTTCGTATCGCCGGTTTTTTTATCATAGAAATAATACCTGGCGGCTACTTTATCATTGCCTGTCCACACCACAAATTTATCTTCGGCATTGTTATTACCGTAAATACCAATTTCGTAGCCTTTAAATTTATCCTGCATTTTTTTATACTCAGCTTCGGTTTCAGCATCTAAAAAATGGTTTTCTCTTTTCCAGGAAGTGAATGAAGCATGGGTAAGCACTTTACGTTTCTCAGAATAGCTCAATCCATCCACATCGTACTCAGCATTGGCATAAATTTCTTTCACTTCTTTTTTTGCAGCCAGGTCGTACTCAACAATCGAAGTTTTATCTCTGCCGATATTACTGGATACATAAATATTCTTATTATCGAAAGTAAAGAACTGTATGGCGAACTGATCTTTATACGTAGTAGTAAGAAACGAATCAAAAGGAGCAGCTTCTGTTGTACGCTGGTAATAGGTTGTATTAACGCCATCGGTTTTTGAAGCAATACGTATTACACCGGTATGATCAGTAAACCAGCTGTCGTAATTTTTATCATTCTCAAATAAAACTTTCAGTTCACCGGTTTCAATATTGATGCTGTAAGGATCGAAGAACCTGTTATCTCTTTTATTGAGTCCGATCATCATTTCTTTTTCTTTGCCGGCAATATCCCGCCAGTCATCAAAAATTTCGGTTCTTACTTTTGGAAACGGGGTTAATGCTTTCAGGTCTTTTCCATCAGCAGCTACAGAAAACATTTGAAAATTTTCATCGCCACCCACATCCTGCAGGTAAACAATACGATTGCCTTTCCATTGATAGCGGTAAATATTTCTTACTGTATCATTGGTTACAGGAACGCCAACGCTATCGGATATTTTTTGTACAAATACGTTGGTGTGCCCGTTGTGTGGACTCAGGTAAGAAGCATACTCTCCATCGGGTGAAATACGCCAGCTGAATTTTTCGGGGTTCTTAAAAAATTCTTCCACTGCAATCTTGGGAGCTTTTTCTTCCGGCCTGGTGCCACATGCCGAAAAAAGCAAGGCCAGTAATGCCAGTAATACAAACAATTGTCTACGCCTTAATTTCATCATAATTAGTAAGTTTAAATAATTAAAAAAGAATAAATAAGGGATTGGATGTAAAGTTTGCAGCAGTCAGAGAGAACGGTGTATCAAGTTAATATCTTTTTGTACAAAACAAAAATCCCCGCAGCCGGAGATGTATAATGTTTTGTTAAACGATTATCTATGTTAGAATGCCTGTATCACTTTCCACATTTCATCTGCAACAAACTGGTTACCTTTTGCATTCAGATGTACGCCGTCAGATGTAAGTACTCCTTTGTCTTTATTTTCTGTATTATTTTTAAGGTCATAGTCCAGGAAAGATTTTCTCAGATCAACAACAGAAAGGCTATTCTTCTGTGCAATATTTCGGATGATCTTACTGTACTCATTCAAATCACCATCCAGCGGGTTACTGAAGTCCATCTTCTCTCCTATTGTTGCCGGCGTACAAAGAATGACGGTAATATTTTTTGCTTTCAGTTTATTGATGATAGCCTGGTAAAATTTTTCAAATTTATCGGGATCGGTACCGGTGCCCGAAGTACGTTTGTGCCAGACATCATTTACGCCGATATAGATAACCACAATATCCGGTTCTTTGGCCAGTACATCTTCTTCCATACGTAAATACAGGTCATAAACTTTATTACCGCTTACGCCGGCACCAACCAGTTCATATTGTTCGGCTTTGCCCTGCAACGCAAGCATCGAATCCAGTTTTAAAATATAACCACCGGGTTTTGCACCGGCAGCCGTAATAGAGTCGCCAAAAAACACCACACGTTTCTTTTTATTTGCTGGTACAAAAGCAGTGATTGCACAAAATAACAAAGCGATCAATGAAATTTTCATCCTCTAAATTTTAGTTTAATAAATGCGGACGTTCTTTATAAACCTTCCAAACAAATTCGCCAAACAAGGTATTGGCCCAGGCAAACCATTTACGGGTAAATTTGGTGGCATCATCTTTATGAAAAGACTCATGCATGAAACCTGTATTGCCATGCGTTTTCTGTAACATGGTTAAACAGGTTTTTATTTCTTTATCATCTGTGCTTGTTAATCCACGCATGATGATACTCAGCGGCCAGATATAATCTATCCCTACATGTGGGCCGCCAATACCCTCTGCTGCTTTGCCTTTGAAGAAGAAGGGGTTGTTTTCACTTAATAATATTTTCCTGGTGTTATGATAGCTTTCGGATAATACATTCATACCTACGAGGTAAGGCAATGAAAGTACGCTTGGAATATTGGCATCATCCATCACACTAAAATTACCAAACCCATCAACTTCGTAAGGTATTATGCTTTTATTATTTGATTTGGAATCTTTGAGCGTATTATTTACTGCTTCACTAATTGAAAAAACAAGTTTATCAATTTGGGAAATAAACTCGTTCTCAAATTTACTGAAATGATTAATAGTTTTCAAGTTCAGTAAAGAGTTTATGGCAAAAAGATTAGAAGGAATAAGAAACGGATAAATTGTTGCATCATCACTTGGCCTGAACATAGAATGTATCAACCCGATCTTTTTTGTTGGATAGCCATATCCGCCCAATGGCACACCATCGGTTGCCCAGCTGGTGGTTCGTTCAAATTTATAAGGGCCGTTATTTTCTAACCGTTGTTGTTCTTTAAAAGTTTTTACAACAAGCTTCATCGCTTCTTTCCAGTCTGCATCAAATGGAGAAGTATCGCCGGTTTCCTCCCAATATCCATGCGCCAGCCTGATCGGGTAACACAAACTATCAATCTCCCATTTCCTTTCATGTACACCAGGCAACATCAATGTTTTATCATCTTTCCACTCGCTGATCTTTGTTTCATCTTTATAAAACGCATTGGCGTATGGGTCTTTTAAAATACATTTTACCTGCCGGTTGATAACCCCTTTTATCAGCTCCTGTAGATTTTTATCTTCTTTCATCAATGGCAGGTAGGGCCATACCTGTGCTGATGAATCCCTTAGCCACATGGCATCAATATCGCCGGTAATAACAAAAGTATCGGGCTTGCCGTTGATGATCTCAAAGTCAACGGTGGTATCCAAAGTATTGGGGAAACAATTTTCAAACAGCCAGGCAATTTCTTTATTGTCAATATTCTTTTTTATTTCTGCGATCAGTTTTTCAACTGCCGGACTTTTAAATTTTCGCTGGTTTTCCGCCACCCTTACCACCGGGAAATCAGTACTCCATTTTGCAAATGAATACTTACTCATTAAAATGCCTGCACTGGCAAGCGAGGTTTGCTGAATGAATTTTTTGCGGTTCATACCGTTAAGATAAAAAGAAAATGCATCCCAATATGAGATGCACCGGTATAAATATTTTTTAAAGTGATTATTCTACGTCAACCTGCTTTTTAATTAAAGAACCTTCAGAAGCCTGCATTAAAAATATACGTTCCTTCAACAGGTAACCATTGCCATGCTCACAAAAATGAACTTTTAAATTTTCGATACTGATGGGATTGCCATCGGGTATGTCGGCAATATTGGAATGCATGATATCGTGCCCGTCAACGATCATTACCAGTCCGCTGCCGATGCCTTCCATTTTGTTTCCATTGGTGATGATCATGCCGGTATCTTCTCCCAAACCAATACCAATGCAGGATGGGTTTGCAGCCACTGCCTGTGCCAGCCTGGCAAACCTGCCGCGTTTTTCAAAATGCGAATCAAAGATCACATCATCCATAAAACCAAGTCCTGTTGTAATTTTTACCTCGCCTTTTAAGTGGGCACGGGTAGCATTGCCTTCATATATCATGGTATTGCTCATGGCCATGGCGCCTGCCGATGTACCCGCAACAACAAAGTCGGGTTCTTCCTGGTAGCGATCTAATATTTTTTCTAAAAATGCAGTGCCGCCAAATGTGCTGCTCAGGCGCAACTGGTTACCACCGCTGAACATAACCACATTACAGGTGCTGATACGTTCCAGGTATTCGGCATTGGCTGTATCGGCACGGTTGCGGATGTGCAGTACACCAATATTGGTGCAGCCAATTTTTCCAAAAGCGTTCAGGTAATTGTCGCCAACTTCGTAAGGGATCATGCTGGCAGTGGTTATCACTTCAATGCGGCTTAGCGGGCCGCCGGCTTCTTCTACAATACGGGACAGGATGCCCAGTTCAAAAAAATTGAGGTTGTTGCGTTGGAATTTCCCGGTCTCTAAATCAGTGCCCTTGTCTTCTGCTCCTCCAATCGCAATTAATTTTCCTTTAGCAAATTGCATGCATCATTTTTATGATTAACGCAAAAATAAGGGAAAACGTGTTTTAATAGTCCTTAGTTGTTGTTAACGAATGTTGATAACATTAAAAATCAACCTTTTACAAACGCAGTTATCCCTTCTACCAACCTGTCTAAATTTTTGGTACTGGTGTATACATTGGGAGTAATTCGCACACCTTTTATGTTTTCCCAGATTATACCCACCGTATGTATTTTATAATTATCCCATAAAAAACTTTCCAGCTCTGCAGGTGTTTTACCATCAACACTTACCAAACCAATAGCACAGCCAAATTCTTTTTTAAAAGAAGTGTGCAGTTTTACACCGGGCAGCTCTTTCACTTTATTCATCCAGTAATTTTTCAGGTACAGCAATCTTTCTTCTTTTCTTTTACTGCCGATCATGTCATGAAAATCGATGGCTTTATCAATGGCTTCTTCAATATAAAATGGCCGGGTACCCAAATGTTCAAACTTGCGGATATTATCATCTTCTTTATCTCCGGCACCAAATAAGGGCCAGACTGATTTTATTTTTTCTTTACGCACATACAGCAAACCTGTGCCTATGGGTGCTCCCAGCCATTTGTGCAGGCTGGTTCCAAAATAATCGCAGTTAAGTTCAGGTATCAAAAATTCAAACTGTGCAAATGTATGTGCACCATCTACCAGCACATCAATATTTTTTTTCTTTGCTGCATCAGCAATTTTACGCACCGGCAATTTCTGGCCAATCCAGTTTATCATATGCGTTATATGCACCACTTTTGTTTTGGCAGTAAAGGCATCGGTGTATTGCTTAACCATATAATTTTCATCTTCGCTGGGCAACTCAAGATTGATCCAAACCAGTTTTATTCCTTCTCTTCGCTCCCGCTGTCTCCAGGCGCCAATCATATTCGGGTAATCCTGTTTGGTAAGCACCACTTCATCACCGGCTTTTAATTCAATACCAAAAATCACCGTTTCCAGTGCTTCTGAAGCATTGCGGTGCAGGGCAATTTCCTCGGCACTGCAACCTGCCAGTTGAGCCAGGTTTTTTCGCAGTGGTTCCCGGCCCTGGTCAACAATACGCCACATAAAATAACTGGGTGCCTGGTTGCAAAAATCGTAACTGGTCTTCATGGCATCAGCAACTGATTTGGGTGCCGGAGCTACGCCCCCATTATTCAGGTTGATGAAATTGGGTGCAATGGTATAAGATTGCTGCACATAATGCCAGAATTCTTCATCAGTTGCCAGCTCGGATGGGGGAATAGATGCTGCATTATTCAAAGCATCCTGCAGGTTTCGGCTCCAGGCGGGTTGCAGCATATTGGCTGTAATGGCTGATGCAGATAACAATCCCATTTTTTGGAGAAAGGAACGACGATTACTCATTTGCTTGAATTTTGTTCTGCCTGTGAACAGGCGATATTGCAATGTACAAATTTTGTTTTTTGCAAAGCAAGATGATTTTGGTAATTTCCATCTTTAGGTATTTTAAACGCAGAGAAAATAAGTTGCAGAGATTACGCAGAGATAATTCGGCGAAAACTCCTTTTCTCCTTTTCGCTGCGTTTAAAATTTACGCTTCGATGAAAGTTGCCCAATGGGATGCAGTACAAGGGAGTGACACAACGATGATGCCATGAAAATCAAATGCTGGTAACAAAAAACACCAAACCCAAAACAGTTTTATTTATGCAGATTATTGAAATTAAAGTACTGAGAGGCCCTAACTACTGGAGCGTTCGCCGCACCAAACTGATACAGATGAAACTGGACCTGGAAGAAAAAGAAAAAATGCCTACTAACAGCATTCCTGGTTTTAGAGAGCGGCTGGAAGCGATGATACCTTCGTTAATAGAACACAGATGTAGTGTTGGAACCCCGGGTGGTTTTTTTGAACGTGTGGAAGAAGGCACCTGGATGGGCCATGTGATTGAGCATATTGCACTGGAAATTCAAACCCTGGCAGGAATGGATACCGGCTTTGGCCGTACCAGGGGCACCGGCAAAGATGGCGAGTACTATGTATGTTTTAGTTATATGGAAGAAGATGCCGGCATTTATGCTGCAAAAGCTGCGGTAAGAATTGCACATGCATTGATCTTTGAAGAAGCATATGATTTGCATGAAGATATTCAAACATTAAGAGAGATACGGGAAGATACCAGGCTAGGGCCCAGCACCGGTTGTATTGTGGATGAAGCGGCAAAAAGAGGCATTCCTTATATCCGTTTAAATAAACATTCGCTGGTGCAACTGGGCTATGGCGTTAATCAAAAAAGAATTCGGGCAACCATTGCCAGCACTACCGGTAATATTGCCGTTGATATTGCCTGCGATAAAGAAGAAACAAAAAACCTGCTGGGCGCTGCTGAAATACCGGTGCCAAAAGGCGATGTGGTAAGAACAGAAGAAGGCTTGCAGGATGCCATTGACCGCATTGGTTATCCCTGTGTGATAAAACCCATTGATGGTAACCACGGTAAAGGAAATACCACGAATATTATAGATTGGGAAATGGCATTAAAAGCTTTTGCCGCTGCCAAACAATATGGCCGCAGTGTAATTGTTGAAAAATACATTACCGGGTTTGATTTCAGGATACTGGTTATAAATTACAAATTTATTTGTGCCGCTTTGCGTACGCCGGCTTCGGTTGTTGGCGATGGAAAAAATACCATTCAATACTTATTGGATGAAGTAAATAAAGATCCACGCCGTGGTTACGGGCACGAAAAAGTGCTGACACAAATTACCATTGACGATTTTACCAAAATAATGCTGGATGAAAAGGGATATACATTAGAAACCATCCCTGCAAAAGACGAATTGGTTTTGCTTAAACCAACGGCCAATCTTTCAACCGGTGGTACCAGTACCGATGTTACCGATGAAGTGCATCCTGCCAATATTATGATGTGTGAGCGCATTGCAAAGATCATCGGACTGGATATTTGTGGTATTGATATTATGGCTACCGATTTAAGAACGCCCGTTAAAGAAAATGGTGGTGCCATCCTGGAAGTGAATGCTGCACCGGGTTTCCGCATGCACATTGATCCATCTGTTGGTTTGCCACGCAATGTGGCCGAGCCGGTGGTGGATATGCTTTTTCCTAAAGGAAGTGCAGGCACCATACCCATTATTGCCATTACAGGTACCAATGGTAAAACAACTACCACCAGGCTTACAGCACATATTGCAAAAACAGCCGGCTATAAAGTGGGTTATACAACCAGCGATGGCGTGTACATTCAAAACCAGATGATGATGAAGGGCGATTGTACCGGGCCTGTTTCTTCAACTTTTGTTTTAAAAGATCCCACCGTTGATTTTGCTGTACTGGAATGTGCAAGAGGCGGTATTTTAAAAAATGGTTTGGCTTTTCAGAATTGCGATGTAGCTGTTGTTACCAATATCAGTGCCGATCATATTGGCCTGGGTGGTATAGATTCGATGGAGCAAATGGCTAAAGTAAAACAGGTTGTACCTGAAACAGTTTTCAACCACGGTTATGCCATTTTAAATGCGGATGATGACCTGGTATATGCCATGAAGGAGGGATTGAAATGCAATATCGCATACTTCAGCATGGATGAAAATAATCCCAGAATAAAAAAACACTGTAAAGCCGGAGGTTATGCTGCAGTTTTTGAGAACGGATACATTACCATTATGAAAGGCACCTGGAAGATACGGGTGATTAAAGTAAGCGAAGTGCCGGTAACCTATGGTGGTAAAGCACTGCATAATGTGATGAACTGCTTACCTGCTGTGCTGAGCACTTATTTCTGGCGTGATATTGAAATTGAAGATATTAAACTGGCGCTGCAAACTTTCGTTCCTTCATCTGCACAAACACCGGGCAGACTGAACATGTTCCAGTTCAAGCATTTTCAGTTTTTGGTTGACTTTGCCCATAACCCCGCCGGACTTGAATTGCTCTGTGATTTTATAAGCAAACTTGATGGAGAACCCAAGGTGGGCATCATCAGCGGCACCGGCGACAGAAGAGATGAAGACATTAAAGAACTGGGCCGCATTTCCGGCAGATCTTTTGATGAGATCATCATACGCCAGGATAAAAATTTACGTGGCCGTACTGCCGAAGAAATTGTAAATCTGTTGGTGGAAGGAATTAATGAAACAAAAACGAAGGACATTCCCATTGAGATAATCTATAATGAAAAAGAAGCCATTATGCATGCATATAACAATGCTAAACCGGGTTCTTTAATTACTATTATGTGTGATGTGGTAGCGGAGGCGCTGGATTTGATAAAAGGGTTGAAAGAGAAGGAAGATGCTGAATAATGAACAGGGGTGAAAAATACTGAACAAGGAACAAGGAATTTCGAATTATGATTGGAGTATAATACTTCAGCATTCAAAATTCCTTGTTCGATATTTCTTGTTTCCATTAGCAGTTTCTTTTATTTTTGCACCCGCTAACTGGGTTATGGTGTAACGGTAGCACCACAGATTCTGATTCTGTTTGTCTGGGTTCGAATCCTAGTAACCCAACAAGGCCGGATATAAAGATAATCTGTCTTATATCCGGCCTTTTTTGTGTAAAAGCCCCGCTTATGAGCCCTTTAAATCAATTTAAAATCCTTTTGGCTGAAAAGTATTGAACCCTTATTTTTGCACTCCAAATAAATTTTGGGAATTAAAGCTGGGTTATGGTGTAAAGGTAGCACAACAGATTTTGATTCTGTTTGTCTAGGTTCGAATCCTAGTAACCCAACAAAAAAGAACTGATTACTCAGTTCTTTTTTCGTTTACATACAATTCAGCTTTCTACTTTACCAACTCTGTAATCACTTTTCCCACGCTGCCGTTTGGCATTTGTATCTGCAATAATGCAGCAATGGTGGGTGCAATATCCGTCATATATGTTTCCCGGTTAGTTTTACCCGGCTTTACACCCCAGCCAAAAAACACACAGGGAATATGTGCATCATAGGGGTTCCATAAGCCATGGGTGGTGCCTTTTTTACCGCCGTCAAAATAACCTGGCTTAAGAGTAAACTGTATATCGCCGCTGCGTTTGGTATTGTAACCATTGGCAAGCATTGTTTTCTGAGGTTCAGGCAAAGTGGTCAGGGCCAGTTTATCTGTTTCAAAAGCAGTAATGATGAATGGCTTCGCCTGCAAGGCTTTTATCACCGCCTTTTTTACTGATACCACATCTTTGCCCTGCTTTTCCAATTCGTTGATGTTAAGATATACCTGGTAATTCTGCAAACTTTGTACAGCCCTTGTTACACCAAAATCGGTTTCTATCATTTTGTTAAGTTCTATCCGCAAATCTCCATCTTCAAAATTGCCACCGGGTATTTTATGCTCAGCCAAAAAAGCAGGAATATGCGCCACTGCATGATCGGCTGATAGAAAAATGGTATAGTTCCCTTTACCCAGTTTTGTATCTAAGTACAATAAAAACTCGGCTATGTCCTTATCCAGCCTCAAATACATATCCTCTACCTCTACTGAATTGGGTCCAAAATTATGTCCGATATAATCGGTAGATGAAATACTAACTGCTAAAAAATCGGTAACCGTATTTTTGCCTAATGATTCGTTTTCTATGGCTGCTTTTGCAAAATCAAAAGTAAATGTATTGGCAAAAGGTGTTGTTCGGAACGATTCATATTTAAAGCTGTCGGATATGGCAGAAAGTTTATGTGGGAAGGTTACCGTTTTCTCTCCTTTTATATTACTCTCATAAGATTTATCATCCTCCGTACTCAAATCATATTTATCCATTGGCAATAAAGTTGTCCAGTCCTTACTCATGTATTTTCCGGGAAGGTCTTTAGCGTTAAACTGGTCTACCCATGCGGGCATTGCATTCATGTAATGCGTGCTGGTTATCCATTTGCCGGCATCATACCAGTAAGCAGCATTGGCACTATGCCCGGCAGGCAAAATAGCGCCCCGGTCTTTTAATGCAATGCCAATTACTTTGCTTTTAAAATTATTGCTCAGCCGCAGCTCATCGGTTATAGTGGTTACCCATAAATTAGCCGGACTCATTTTACCTGCCCTGCCGCTGTTACCAACTGTTGAAACGGTAGAATCATCGGTACAATACACACCCTTACCGGTGGTTTTATCAAACCAGTTGTTACCAACAATACCTGTAAGCGCCGGCACACTGCCTGTGTATATGCAGGTATGTCCTACGGCTGTATATGTAGGCACATAAGGAATAAAATTATTTTCGGAACTGAACCCTTCTTTAAGCATACGTTTAAAACCGCCTTCGCCGTACAAGGCATTAAAGCGGTACAGGTAATCCCAACGCATCTGGTCAACAACTAAACCCACTACGAGCTTTGGTTTCCCTTTGGAGCCCTGTTGAGCAGTTTGTGCAAAAACACCAACAGTAAAAAAGTAAAATGTAAAAAATAAAAGAGATCTGCGTAGCATATTCATTGGTTTTTGCAAATATACCCGATAAGCACATTAATTGATATGGATTACCCTGTTATGCCAATGTTATGAGTTTTGCAGTCAATGCGTTATTTTTGCACCCGGCTGAAGATCTCACCCCAACCCCTCTCCAAAGAAAGAGGGAACTGGGAGATATAAGCGAAAGTTGTTGTGAATTTGAGCAAATCTAAAATCGTAAATCAAAAATCTAAAATCAACATGGATGTTTTTGAAAAATTAGTAAAAGACGGCGGCCCCATTGGCCAGCACATGGACAGAGCCCACGGCTACTTCACTTTCCCAAAACTGGAAGGCGAACTGGGACCTAGAATGCAGTTTCGTGGAAAAGATATGATCGTTTGGAGCCTGAACAATTACCTGGGCCTGGTTAACCATCCCGATGTTAGAAAAGTGGATGCAGAAGCAGCTGCAAAATATGGCATGGGTAATCCAATGGGAGCAAGGATGATGAGTGGAAATACGCCGTTACATGATGAACTTGAAAAAGTACTCAGCGAATTTACAAGCCGTGAAGATACCATGCTGCTCAATTTTGGCTACCAGGGTATTATGAGTTGTATTGATGCATTGGTAAACCGCCGCGATGTAATTGTATATGATGCCGAATCGCATGCCTGTATTGTAGATGGTGTACGCCTGCACATGGGCAACCGTTATGCATTTAAACACAACGATATTGAAGACTGCGAAAAACAAATGCAACGTGCCACCGAACTGGCTGCTAAAAACGGCGGTGGTATTTTATTAATTACCGAAGGGGTTTTTGGCATGGATGGTGAGCAGGGCATTTTAAAAGAGATCTGCGCATTAAAAAAGAAGTACGAGTTCCGCATTTTAATTGACGATGCACATGGCTTTGGTTACATGGGACCAACCGGCGCCGGCGCCGATGAAGCACAAGGTTGCCAAAAAGATATTGACCTGTATTTTTCTTCTATGGTAAAAAGCCTGGGCAGCCTGGGTGGATTTATTTGCGGGCCAAAAGCTGTTATAAAGTATTTACGTTACAACACCCGTTCGCAAATATTTGCAAAGAGTATGCCCCTGATGGTTGTTGAGGGAATGCTTAAACGTATGGATATGATTAAAACCATGCCTGAGCTGCGTGAAAAACTCTGGTACAATGTAAACAAATTACAAACCGGTTTAAAAGAACGTGGTTTTGATATTGGCGGCACCAACAGTCCGGTAACCCCTATTTTTATGAAAGGCGATGTACCGGAAGCCACGCAAATGGTAATGGACCTGCGTGAGAACTATCATATATTCTGCAGCATTGTGGTGTACCCCGTAATACCAAAAGGCGATATCATTTACCGCCTCATCCCTACCGCTGCACACAGCGATGCCGATATTGACGAAACACTCAAAGCATTTGAAGAAACCAAAAAGAAATTAGATGCCGGTGTATATAAAGCAGTTGATATACCGGATATGGCGGAAGCTAATTAAGAAAACATTTTTATAATTTAAAATCCCAATTGCCATTGGCAATTGGGATTTTTTTTTGAGACAAGCTTTGGTAATGCTATTCAGCATCATAGGCGTAGCACGCTTGTACTAAAAATCTTTATTGGGCTTTTATCATATTGCCTTAATAAATATGTAGATTTGCTGCAATTTTTAAACCATGAGAACAACTACCTACCTGTTACTCCTTACGATCCTTATCACTTTTCAAAGCTGTTTCGAAATTATTGAACAGGTATTTTTAAAAGCCGATGGCTCCGGTGATTTTCAACTGGTACTTAATATGAGTAAGAGTAAGACCAGGTTAAACTCCATCATTAAAATGAAAAACATCAACGGCCATGATGTACCCTCCAAAGAAGAAATAAAAAGTAAGATTGCCGATATTGAAAAAACCTTAGGCAAAACTGCCGGTATCAGTAATGTAAGATCAACTGCCGATTTTGATAATTTTATCATCAGCATCAGCTGTAATTTTAATAAGGTTACACAGATCAACAATGGCGTTAAAAACATTTACCTCAAAGAAAATCCAAAAGGCAAAGCATCCGAAAGGGTATTTGAATATGACCCCACCGGCAATGTATTTACCCGGCTCAATTTATTCTCTTTTAAAGATGAGTACAAAAAGCTGAGCAATGCCGATAAAGAAGTGTTTACTACAGCCAATTACACTTCTATCTTTAAATTTGAAAACAGTGTGGCTGCTGCATCTAATAAAGAAACAAAAATATCACCCAGCAAAAAAGCAGTGATGCTTAAATTAAATGCGCTGGATATCATTACAGAAAAAAGATCTATTGAAAACAAAATAACCTTAACTAAATAATATGAAAAAGTTTATTGTATCTTTTATCCTGTGCTGCATCGTTTTCTCTGCAACCTATGCGCAGGAATTTTTAAACATTGTTCCTTCAAACGCAACAGTTGTTGTAAAGTATTCCGGCGATAATTTCAGTAAAACCCTGCCTGTTGAAAAATTAGATCGCTACGGCTTTATAAAAAACGATCTCTTTAAAACCCTGCACTTTGATAAGCGTACGACCATAAAGAATATTGGAATTGATTTTGGACAGGATTTTTACCAGTACATCAGCATGGATGATACCTGTTTGAATTTTGTTTCTTTGCTCAACATTAAGAATGAAGCTCAGTTTTTAAAATTCATCAAAACAAATTTCAGCGCTACGCAAAACATTACAGTAAAGAACGGATATAGTTTTATGCCCATCTCGGAAACCAGTTATCTTGGCTGGAATAAAAGCAGGGCCGTTGTTGTAAACAGCAGCTACCAAAACAAGGAAAGCTATTTTCCGTATTACACTGAAATGAAACCGGCTGACACGGTTGTAGTAGTTGCACCACCTGTTGCAGATACAATGACAGAAGTAATTCCGGAAGAAATAACGGAAGATATGCAACAAAGAGAAGATTCACTGCAGCAAGTAAAAGACAGCATTTACAATATGAAGTGGGAATTATGGAACCAGCAGCAGCTTATGATCTCTAAAAAACAACAGCAGTTTGCTGCAGAAAAAATTATTGAACATTCTTTTTCAGGAAACATAATATCCATAAAAAATGATCCGGGTTATCAAAAAATCATTGACCCTTCAGCACATGTAAGTTTCTGGCTAAAAACAGAAAGCATTTTTTCACAGTATTCAAACTATTTTAACAGAGGAGCCTACGGTATATTGGGCAGCACTGTTTTTCAAAATACTGATACCACTGCAGATTTTAACACTGCCATAAATATGTATTTTGACAAGGACAAATTACGCATGGAGAGTAAATCTTTTTCGGCCGATGCAACAATGAATAACCTGATGCTGAATGTAATGAACAGCAGCCAGAATACAAACCTGGTAAAATATGTAAACCCAGGTAACATTGGTTATTTCTCTGCAAGCATTAATACCGAGGCAATGGCCAATTATTATTATCCGTTGATGAAAAAATACATGGCCAATATGTATGGCATGAATGGATATTCTGATGTGGTTGATGTGTACATTGACCTGATGCAAATAATCATAGATGAAAAAGGCATTGCAGAATTACTGCCGGGTAATTATATGTTTGTGATGCACGACATGAAACCACAAATTGTTGATTATACCGACTATGAGTATGATACAGAATACAACCGCAAGGAAGTTAAGAAGACCAGGATGGAACTTTCGCCTGATTTTACTTTTGCAATAGAAACGCACAGAGAAGATTTTATGCAAAAATTAGCTAACCTGCCGGTAAAATATGCTAAGAAGGAAGGCTATAATTATAAAGAAAAAGGCGGCTATTACGAACTGGCTTTCGATACCGGCAAATACCCCATCAAAAGCCTTTACTTTATTGTAAAAGAGGGAAAAGCCATTGTTACCACTTCAAAGGAAGTGATCAACATAACACTTAATAATACCGGGTTTGCTACAGATGCAGAAACCAAAAGCAGTATTCTTAACCACAACTATTCTTTAAACATCAATACCAAACGCCTGATAGAAAAGCTGGACACCCAACTCAACGGCGATGTAAATAAAAAAATAGCTGATTACCTGAATAAAAACATGGGCGACCTGAAGATGGAAAGCAATGTAAAAGATGGCATGGTTCAGGGAACCACCACCTTGAATATTAAAGGGAATCACAGCAACAGTCTAGAGTTCTTCTTCAATATGATAGATGCCATCAACAATATTATAGAGCAGGATAAACAGGAAAAAGCAAAAAAGCTTTTATAAACCATGAGCAAAAAAAAATGGGCTTTAGTTTTACTGGCGGGCTTATTGGTATTTGGCTACATAAAACTGTTTTATAAAACTTACAGCGAAACCAGTATAGCCAAAAGTGCGGATTGCATAGTGGTAGTTGACGTAAAAAGAATCATCAACACTGTCATCTGGAATTATATTACCACACCCAGCCAATGGAAAATAGGAAAACTCTTCTCCAAAAAAAGTGATGAAATTAGCCTGAAGGATATGTTTGTATTGCCTGATTACATTGTTGCTTTTCATGCCAACAACCAGCCTGCTGATATCTGGTATACTTTACTTACCATAAAAGATAAAACTGATTTTGAAAAAGGCCTCCTGCAATTTAAGTTTGAAAAAATAAATGATCACGAACAAATAAGCCGGGTTTATGGCATCCGCTTTTATCTGCAGGATGACCAGGTATTGGTAACCACTGCAACTGATGCCGATGCAGCTTACCTGACAACAATAGCAAAAGAATTATTTGTCCAAAAAAGCTATGCATCAAAAGCCAGCATTTCAAAAGCCATAGATGCTAAAAGCCACCTGGCGGTTTACCTGGCACCCAATCGTTTTTTACAGACAGATGCCGTGATCACCGCCAATTTTAATAAAACGAAGATTGATGTCTCTGGCAATATTATACCGGGTAAACAATATGTTTTTTCTGAAAGCAATTTCAGTTACAGTTCTGCATCCCTCTGTGCATCAGGATTTACGCAACCCTCTCCGGCTGTTTTTGCACTGCTGAATGAAGCAGGCAAAGGAAAAATTTCAACTGCTTTAAATGTGAATATGGATTCTGTATTTAAACAAAGTAATAAATATTACAACCTCGACCTGTCTGCCATTGTTCAAAGGACAGACTCTGCCATTACCTATACTTACGATGATGAATTTAATAAGGTAGAAAAAGTAGTAGTAAATAATATACAGGAGCCGGCTTTTAATTTTATGATAACCGGAGATAGCGTATCAACCATCTACACTCACCTGCAACGCAATAATAAACTGGAAAAAACTGTCGCCGGAAATTTATTTACACCCATGCCGCTGGTAAAATCTTATTGCAGTATAAAAAATGAAAAACAACTTGCTATAACTGCATCAAATTACACTTCACCCGCAGAAGATAAATCTGTCAATGCTATTTTATTTTTAAATCTCGCACTCACGAAAATTCCGGCGAACCTTCAAAAATATTTACCGGATGCTTTGATGCAGGCCATTTCAAACCTGGCTGCTGTAAAGGTATTGGCTACAAAAAATAATGAACAGGTTAAATTGTCGGCGGTTTTTGAAAAAAAGGGCAATGAACTGCCACTTATTAAATTCTAAAAAAAGCTCCATCTTTAGGATGTCTTTACTTTTCCAAAACATTAAATAGCCATGGAACAACCATTTACTTTAAACAGAACATTCAATGCCTCCAAAGAAATGATCTTTGATGCATTTGCAACTGCCGAAGCACTGGCACAATGGTGGGGACCGGTAGAAGCTCCTATTGATGTGGTGAGCCTCGATTTCAGGCCCGAAGGGATTTTTCATTACAAAATGAAAGGCACACACATAAGCTATGGCATTTTCAGGTACAAAAAAATGGAAAGACCAGACAATATTACCTGGATAAATTCTTTTGCCGATGAAAACGGGGCAATCAGTAAACCGCCGTTTAAAGACTTTGATCTGCCGAAAGAAATTCTGAATACAATAACGCTTACAGAAACAGATGGCATTACAACATTGGTTTTAAAAAGCGAACCAATCAACGCATCCGAATCTGAGATCAATTGCTTTTACTCCATTACCGAAGGTATGGAACAGGGCTTTGGTGGCACTTTAAACCAGCTGGCTGATTATCTAAACAAAATAAAAAAATAAAACAACGGTAATTTTTCGCCGATATAGCCATTTAAATAAGTATTACCTTACAGCAGCAGGTTTTGGTTAAGCAACAACCATATCATGTATAAAGATCAATTACTAATTTTTAAAATTGTATATTATGAAAAGGAATAAATTTCTTACTTCATTATTTGCATTGGCAGCAACACCAACGCTGGCTTTTTCTAAATTACAAAAGAGCATTTTAAGAAATAGCAAAGGGTTTAAAACCAATGCCGGCGAAGGCCGTATTCATGGCCATATAAAATTAAAGGGCGTTAATTCCAATATACTCGATGTAAAAGTTTCGGGCAGCGATACCGATGGAGACCTGGCCATATTTGAACAAACTTCACTTTCGCAGGGCAAAGGAACGCCTTTGCATATTCATCATTTGCAGGATGAGGTTTTTTATGTGGTGGAAGGATCGTATTATTTTCAGGTGGGGGAAGATAAACATACTTTAACCACAGGAGACAGTATTTTTTTACCACGCAAAGTTCCCCACGCCTGGACCCAGATTTCGGAAAAAGGGAAAATGACTGTAACCATGCAGCCAGCCGGAAAACTGGAAAATTTTTTTGTAACCATGGCTGCATTAGACCATGAACCAAGTGCCGCTCAAATTGCAAAAATTTTTGCTGATAATGAAATGCAGGTTGTAGGGCCTCCTTTAAAAATAAATTAAACCTTATACAGGATTAGTTGTCTTTTTTATCCGCCATAAAATCAAACATCTCTTCATTAATTTCATTCGAGCGGTCGCACTGTGTAATTTGCGCAAAGGCACTGTATGTAGCGCCAATCATCCATGGTAATGTAAACAGCAAACCAATACCACAGGGTATGGCACTTATTATAAGAATAATACCCATTAATATAAAGTAGCCGAGTAACTGAAAAAAATTGTGCCGGGCAATGCGGCGGCTCATTTCCATCGCAGGCCAGGCCTGCATTTTGTAAATAATTATAAAATGGGTTTTAAATGCCCACAGTACTGAGATAAATAACAAAGCAACCATCAGTAACAATAAAGAAACCACAAACTTACTGTTGCGGATCAAATCTAAAAAAGCATTGCCAATCTGTTCCTGTTTGGTAAACATGTCTGCATTCTGCGATAATTTAAAAATGTCTATCAGCTCAGGTAAAAAATTAAAAAACACAAGCAATACAAGTGCAAAAGAAATAAACCCCTGTATAAGTGTGCTTATGGCAAGCGGTTGCAGAAAATTAAATCCTTTAAACATATCTCCAAAATCTGTCCAGCCCTTGCCATTTGAAATACGCCAGCTAACATAAACCGCTCCACCCATTAAACAGGGGCTTAGTATCAGGTTGGTTGCAATATCACCCACGATAGGAATTAAGCCAACACCAAACAATATTGCAGCAGTAACAATAGCTCCCAGAATATAATAGCCCAGGTTTTTTGATACCAGGTTCCAGCCATCTCCCAATGCCTGCCCGATTGAAAATGTAGATTTATCAGTTTGAAGTTCAGCCAGCGTTTTCATGTATAATTTTTTGATAAACTTAGTATAAAATAGCTTTAAAAAAAACTAAATTACTGCATTTGTTGATGCAGGTGCAAGCGTTGCCAACCTTTATAAAGTATTCTTCAATTTAAAAATCGTTTATTAAAGGTTGGCAACTCTGTAAAATTCAACATCTTTAGTAACTTGTAGAGGCAAACTAATTACAATGAAAATACTTTTGCTGCTGCTTTTATCTTTTTCATGGCTGTCATCATTTGCTCAAAAAGAAAATGAGCTGCAGCTGTTTCGTATCACATCTGCCTACACATCCTTTCCCGATACTGCCAGGGCAATTGGCCATACTTATAACAAGGTATTGTACCCTGCAGCAATGCATTACAGCGACAGCAGTGTGCTGATTGCAGTGCCTCCTCATTTTAAAGCCGGTAAACAGGTTAATGTAATTTTTTGGTTTCATGGCTGGCGGAATAATATTGATACTGCTGCTGTTTATTTTGAATTGATAAAACAGTTCATGGCATCAAACCGCAATGCTGTTCTTGTGTTTGCCGAAACTGCTAAAAATGCACCGGATAGTTATGGCGGCAAGCTGGAGCAGCGAGCTGTTTTTAAAAATTTACTGAAAGATGTATTGCATAAATTAAAAACTGAAAAAATAATCGGGAAAAGATCAAAGACCGGAAACATAGTGCTGGCTGGTCATAGCGGAGCCTTCAGGGTAATGGCACATATTTTACAGAACGGAGGTGTAGAAGTAAAACAGGTAATTTTATTTGATGGATTGTACAGCCAGGTTGATAAATACACTGTCTGGATACAATCCGATCCATCGCATCAATTTATAAATCTATACACCAATAAAGGAGGCGGAACAGATGAAGTGTCTGATAAAATGATGCAGTTACTTAAAGAGAAAAATATTCCCTTTATAAACCCAGAGGAAAAAGATGTGCATACACCGATGCTAAAAACAAACCAGGTAATTTTTATTCACAGCCTTAAAGAGCACAATGATGTTATTAACAGGCCTGATCATAATTTCCGGTTGTTTATTGAGAATAGTAATGTACTAGCGCCGCTACTATAATTCCATCCCATTATTTTTTATTCATAAAAATAAAATGAACCAACACATAGCCCACATAGCTTTAGTAGTAAAAAACTACGATGAAGCCATAGAATTCTATACCGAAAAATTAAACTTCACTCTTATTGAAGATACCAAACTGAGTGAAACAAAAAGATGGGTGATGGTAAAACCAAAAGGAGATGGACAATGCTGTCTATTACTTGCACAGGCTGCTACCGATGAACAAAAAAGCAGGGTTGGCAATCAAACCGGTGGCAGGGTATTTTTATTTTTATACACCGATGATTTCTGGCGTGATTATAATAATATGCTTTTACAAAAAATAAATTTTGTAAGACCTCCGGTAAAAGAAGTATATGGAACTGTGGCTGTTTTTGAAGACTTGTATGGCAATTTGTGGGATTTAATACAGCCTGTAATGTGAACTAAACGTTAAGGCTCAACTTGCATCCTTTAGTAAAAAACGGGTTGGCTGTCATTCAATAATTTCTACCAAACCCTTTATTACCGGGCATTTCAGGCAGCGACATTCCTTTTGGGCAAATCAGTTTGGGCAGTACATTGGTTTGCAATGGCCAAAAAACCGTTCTACTTTTACATCATCAAAGCAATTAACAACCGTTCATTGCAACAACAGCGGATCCGTCCCGACTCTTTAACTTTTATTTGCTACCTGAAAAAATCCGATTGTTTACTATCAAAATTTTTTAAACAAGAACTATCAGTAACCATTAAATTAAACTTTATGAAACAGATCAAAACAATCATCGCAATCGCCGTTTTTTCGGTCATTAGCTTTATGCAGGTAAATGCTGCCGACACTACAACTTTAAACCCGGCACTTCCGGTAGAACTGAAGTATGCAGGCACTTTTAAAAATCAGCCGCTTATTCAGTTAAACTTCGCCGGTTCAAAAGATGAAAATGTGTTCAACATCATCATCACCGATGAATCGGGAGTTGTGTTTTACAATGCCGATCTTAAAGGCGAAACTTTTTCAAAACAATTTTTATTAAACACAGATGACCTGGGTGATGCAGTTTTAAAATTTGAGATCACCGGAAAGAAATCAGGCAAAACTGTAAGCTATCAGGTAAACAGGAATGTTACTGAACAAATGAACGTAGTTAAACTATAATCAACAGAAAGTTTTCTAACCGTTCCCTATAAAAAAATTGCATCCTGCTATTGGGCGGGATGCAATTTAAAATATCAGGAATAAAAATATTAAGGGAATATACCTAACTCCGCATAGCTGATACCTACTTTGTTGATAGCGCTTACATACGCAGCTGTACGCATATCAGGTATTGCGGGATTGCTTTGCCAGATTTCCATGATCTCTCTCGTGGCTGTTATCATGGTTTCTTCAAGGCCACTATGAACAAGCTCCTGTTCGTCGGCTCCATGAACAATCTGTTTTTTTTCCGAATCACCAACAGATTTGCCCGTAAGGTCTTCCATCTGTTTGATGATCTGCATATTCATATTTTCATTGAAACGTTTTTCCATACGACCATAACGAACGTGGCTTAAATTTTTCAACCACTCAAAATAACTTACCGTAACACCACCGGCATTCAGGTACATATCAGGCACACATAAAATTCCTTTTTGTGCAAATATCTCATCCGCTTCAGGTGTACAAGGCCCGTTGGCGGCTTCGCCAATGATCTTTGCTTTTACTCTTGGTGCATTTTCGCCGTTGATAACATTTTCCAATGCCGCCGGAATTAGAATATCACATTCCAGTTCAAGTGCATCCGTATTTTTTGCCAGGTTTGTTGCCCCCGGAAAATTTAAAATAGATCCGGTTGCTTTACGGTGATCGAAAACTTTCTGTTCATTCAAGCCATCTGCATTATATATCGCTCCTTCGTATTCGGCAATGGCCACCACTTTTGCACCATGTTCACGGAAAAATTTAGCACAGTAAAATCCCACATTACCCATTCCCTGAACCACTACTGTCTTTCCTTCAACACCAACACTCAGTCCCTGTTTGGCCATTACATCAGGCATGTTACACACTTCACGTATACCATAAAAAACACCCAGGCCGGTTGCTTCTGTGCGGCCACGTACACCACCCTGGGTAATTGGTTTACCGGTTACACAACCGGCAGCGTCAATTTCGCCCGGTTTTAACGAAGCATAGGTATCAACTATCCAAGCCATTTCTCTTGCGCCGGTACCATAATCCGGAGCCGGCACATCAATGCCCGGGCCTATAAAATTTTTCTTAACCAATTCTGATGTGTAACGGCGTGTAATTTTTTCAAGCTCATACTCACTGTATTTACGTGGATTAATTTTAATACCACCCTTACCTCCTCCAAAAGGCACATTTACAATGGCGCATTTGTAGGTCATCAAGCTGGCCAATGCCATCACTTCATCCTGGTTTACTTCGTCGCTGAAACGTATACCGCCCTTACATGGTGCTTTGTGATGACTGTGTTGTACACGGTAAGCTTCAATTACTTCAATACTTCCATCATCCCGCTTTACCGGAAAACGCATCTGGTAAACACTGTTACAGGCTTTAATCTGTTCTAAAATACCCAAATCCCATTTGGTAAATTTGGCTGCTTTGTCAAAGCTTCTCTCCACACTGTGGAAAAAGCTGTATGGCTGGTTAGCGCTCATAAAATTGTTTTTATATTAGCAATCATTATTTGAAAGAGAATCGTTTTGTGTGTTTTGTTTGAGATTTTGACAACCCGGCTGAATGCCGTTCGGACGGGTGTTCCAGCTTAAGGAACTCCAGGCATCATCGTTGTGTCACTCACTTGTACTTTTTGTTTTTTGTGCAACAGGTATCGGTATTAGTCTTTTCCTTTTTCTAACCTGCTTATTTTTCTATCTAATAAAAAAACATAAATAAATAAGCCAATTAAAATAGTAAGACACACGGCTACTACCACATAAATTTTTCCATTGCTCCTCATCAAATCTGCCATTTCGGGTTTTGCATCCTGCGCAAACAAAATACTGCTGAACAATAAACCACAAACCAGCAACAACCACCTGGGTCCTCCGGACAAACTTCTAACTATCTTTTTCATTTAGCAAAGATTTATCTTTAAATAATTGTAACCGTATTTTTAAAGTAGCAATCCATACACCCAGTAATGTCCATCCGATTATTGCAGGGTAAAAAATCATTCTCAGCCGGCTGTCAATATCCTTAAAATTTAAGGCAGGGTTGCCACTATCACTGCCAGGTGCACCGGGATGCAGGCTGCCAACCAAACGTGGTATGATCCAGATACTTGGAAACAACATGGCAAACGCAAAAATATTATACACTGCACTTACCCTTGCCTTCTTATCCATATCGGTAAATGAGCCACGTAAAACAAAATAGGCTCCGTAAATTAATAAGGCAATGGCAGCACCAATAAGTTTTGGTTCTTTTAATATACTTCCCAGCGACTGGCTTTGGTCGGTAACCCAGGTATAATTAGCCCAGATGGTTCCGGTAGCATAACCCAATATGCCAAAAAACGAACCCATGGCTGCAAAATTATGTGCAAAAATATCGTTGCGTAAACTGAATCCCCTGAGGTATTTAATGCTGTACACAAAGCTGATACCGAAAAGTATCATCATCCCAAACCACATACAAACATGAAAATACAGGTTGCGTATTGTTTCATTTAAAATAAATAAACGGGGAACATCCATTAAATAGCCTCCCACAACCGTGTAGACCAACAAAAGAAAGGATAATATTTTCCACCAGTTTTTCTGCAAACAAAAAGAGATTTATTGAGTGAACAAAGATAGGGAAGTTAAAAGTTAATTATTATCTGTTTAGTGTTAGTTTTTTCTATTTTGAATATGACAGGTATCATCCTGAAGTCCGGGTTTTATCATTTAATCCTTCCATAAATAAGGAAATAAAATAGCTGCCATTGCTATTACAAGTACATCCAGCCCGATTATTAGTGCCGATAGCTGCATAACTGCCCCTTCCCTGAAAACTTCGGCAAAAGCAGATTTACTCAGGCGCATCAGTAACAGTAGCTGTGGCAATATTACGGGAAAACCCAAAATAGCTATCAGTGCCGCATTTTGCTGGGCCTTTGCCGCAATGGCACTCATTAATGTAAAAACAATACTGATGCTGGCGCCCCCCAAAACCACTATTCCAATAAACCAAAGACTGTTATTTATCGGGTTGTCTAAAAAAATAACAAAAAGCAACAGGCTTAAAAGGCTCATCAGCATCATGAGCAGCAGGTTGTAGATCATTTTTGCCACAATAAACTCAACCGGCGATGCAATGGAGTAAAAATAGAGCATACGCCCCCTGCTTTCCTGCAAAAAACTTTTGGCCACGGCATTTACACAAATAAATAACTGAATGGTCCAGAATAAGCCGTTCCAAACATTGGCATCGGGCCTGTCGATGGATAAATAGAGTACAAAAATGGTGGAGGCTATGTATAACAATATGCCATAAAAAGTATGCTTCTGCCTGAATTCAAGCAAAACATCCTTCTGTAAAAGCGTAAATATTCTTGAGATCATTGCAGCTTTTTAATAATTAATCTTATAACTGGGCACAGGTCCGGCAACGTGGCTCATACACATCTTTTTCACCCAGCAGCACCTGCCCCTCTGTTTTTACCTTGCGGTAGCTGATGTTGGCAATATTGCCGCATACCTGGCAAATGGCGTGCAGTTTGGTAATATAATCGGCCTTGGCAAGCAGGTTGGGCATTTGGCCAAAGGGGTTGCCTAAATAATCCATATCCAGCCCGGCAACAATTACCCTGATACCCCTTTGAGCCAGTTGCTCGCAAACATTGGCAATCTCTCCATCAAAGAACTGGGCCTCGTCAATACCCACCACATCAACATCCTGGGCAAGCAATAAAATATTTTGAGAACTGTCGACCGGGGTAGATTGTATAGCATTGGTATCATGACTCACTATTTTCTGTTCGTCATAACGCACATCAATGGCCGGTTTAAATATTTCTACCTTCAGGTTTGCAATTTTTACTCTTTTAAGCCTGCGTATCAGTTCTTCTGTTTTTCCGCTGAACATACTACCGCAAATCACTTCAATCCATCCTCTTCTTTCGCCTTTTAAATGGGGTTCTATAAACATTTAAGTATTTTTTTTAAAAATCAGTTTGTAACTTAGGGGGCTTAGCTAATATTTTAAAGCCGCCTTATTCAAGCATGGGCATCAAAAGTATAATAATATCATGGAAAGAGTGGAGACACTCCTAAAAAAATTACAGGACCAGTTTGCGCAAAATGCTTCGGCAGATCAAATGTTGCTTACCGTTCAAATGTTACAGGCAGAATTACTGCACCTGCAGCATAATAATGTTCAGGAAGATGAATCTGTAGTGGTTACAGTATCTAATATGAATATTGCACCTAAAGAATCTGCGCCGATTACCCCAATCCCACCAAAAGAAGAAGAAAGAATTGTTGAAATTTTACAGGTTGATGAAGCTGAAATAGAGGCCGAGCTGGAAGAAATAAAACGGAATGCAGAAAACCTGCAACAAATCAGCGTTCAAAATAAGCCACATATTATTTTTGAGCCGGAAGAAGACATCCCCACCCTTACACATCAACAGGAGTTTAAACCCCTGCCCCAAAAAGAAGAACTGGCCATGGAGATCAATGACGCTGTTTCAAATAATCATGCCTCCATCAATGAAAAATTAAAACAATCAAAAATAGATCTGGGCGATACTTTAACCGAAGTGCCCATCAGAGATTTGAGAAAGGCCATTGGCGTAAACGACCGCTTTTTATTTATCAATGAATTATTCCGCGGCGATGAAGTGGCTTATGAACGCAGCATTAAAACCATTAACAGTTTTTCTATTTTTGCTGAAGCCGAATACTGGATACAAAGAGAGTTGAAAGTTAAAAACGGATGGGACAGCAGTAATGAAATGGTGGCCCAGTTTTTTCAACTGGTTAAAAGGCGTTTTTCCTGAATGAACTGCATTATTTTTTTTGATGCACCGGCGTTGTCCTGAACAAATTGTACCGCTGCTTCTCCCCTTCTTTTTCTTTCTGCTTCATCATGCAGCAGTTCATTTAAAACAGTTTCCAGTTTAACAGGCCCGCCATCAATACTAATAGCTCCGCCGGAGTTCACCAGTCCAATTGCTTCATAGAATTTTTCGTACACCGGGCCAAAAACAACCGGCTTGCCGTATACCGCTGCTTCCAGTACATTATGCACTCCATCGGCCCCATAACCGCCGCCAACGTATGTTACAGTTGCATACTTATACAAACGTGAAAGCATGCCCATGTTATCAATTATTAAAACGTTGGCTGTTGATGAATGTTTGTTTTCCAATTCAGAATAAAATATGGAATCCGGAAACTCCTCTTTCACATCTTTCAAATTTGTTTTATCAATTTCATGTGGAGCAATAATAAATTTTACCTGCTTATTCACGTTTACAAAATGCAGTAATTCTATTTCATCTTCTTCCCAGGTGCTGCCGGCTACAATTACGGGGCTATCTCCACAAAATTTTTCTATGCCGGCAACCGATGTAAAATTTGCAGCAATTTCCAATACCCTGTCAAACCGGGTATCGCCATTCATGGTTATATTTTTTGTAAAATCAAGCGTTGCAAGTAATTGCTGCGACTCTTCATTCTGCACAAAAAAATGCGTAAAACTTCCCAGCATTTGTTTCCAGATGGCACCGTACCATTTAAAAAAAGGTTGGTTCTTACGAAATATGCCGGATACCAAAATGGTTGGAATATTTCTTTGTTTTATTTCGGTGAGATAATAAAACCAGTATTCATATTTTACCCAAAGTACCAGTGTTGGATTTAATGCATCAACAAATCTCTTTGCATTTTCTTTTGAATCCATCGGCAGGTAAAAAACATGATCTGCCCCTTTATAATCTTTCATCACCTCATATCCGCTTGGCGAAAAAAAAGTAAGCACAATTTTTTGATTCGGGTACTGTATTTTCAATTCCTCCAGTAATGGTCTGCCCTGCTCAAATTCGCCCAGGCTGGCACAGTGCATCCAAATTAGTTTCGGGTCTTGAGTCTTTCCGAAGGATCCAGCGGAGAGTCTTGAGTTGATTGTAGCGAAGATATCTTTGCGTCCGTTGAGCCATTTTTTAGCTTTGGGATTGGCGATGGCAGCAATACGTATCCCACATGAATACAGGAAAAGAAAAAGGTTGTATAAAGATTTACTTAGCATTGATATCCCGGCAAATCTAATGGCTATTTTTTAATTGCAGTTACCCATATCGCAAATTCTTCATTCCTGCTGCAATCCTTATCTTTGCGACGCATAAAATAATTTATATGAGGCCCTTACAAATGGTTGATACCAAAACACAATACCTTAAAATAAAACCCGAAGTAGATGCTGCTGTAATAGCTGTAATGGAAAGCTCTATGTTCATTGGTGGTAAAGTAGTAAATGACTTTGCCGAAAACCTGGCTAAATACCATGGCAGCAAGCATTGTATTCCCTGTGCCAATGGTACCGATGCTTTGCAGATTGCTATGATGGCGTTGGGTTTGCAGCCCGGTGATGAAGTGATCACTCCTTCCTTCACCTATATAGCCACGGTTGAAGTAGCAGCTTTGCTCAACATAAAACCGGTTTTTGTAGAAGTAAATCCTCAAACATTTTGTATCGATCCCGAAGCGATTGAGAAAGCCATTACGCCCAATACAAAAGCCATTATACCGGTTCATTTATATGGCCATGCAGCCGATATGGAAAAGATAATGGCCATTGCTGCAAAACACAATTTACCGGTAATTGAAGATAATGCGCAGGCCATTGGCAACGATTATACTTTTAGCAATGGCACAGTTAAAAAGACAGGCAGTATCGGGCAAATCGGTTGTACGTCTTTTTATCCATCCAAAAACCTGGGGGCTTTTGGCGATGGCGGGGCTATGTTTACCGATGATGATGAACTGGCAGCCAAATTAAGGATGATCGCATCTCACGGACAAAGCAAGCGCTACTATCATGATGTGGTGGGCTGCAACAGCAGGCTGGATGCCATGCAGGCCGCTATCCTGGATATTAAACTGAAACATTTGGATGAATATATTGTTGCCCGCAGAAAAGCGGCTGATTTTTATGATCAGGCTTTTGCAGAAAATAAATTCATAACTATTCCGTTTAGGGATGGCAATAATAAACACGTTTTTCATCAATACACTTTAACTTTAAACGGTGTTGACCGGGATGGGTTGAATCTGTATTTAGCCGAACAGGGCGTACCATCCATGATCTATTACCCGGTACCTGCGCACAGGCAAAAAATGTTTGATGCTTTTGGTGGCAGCGATTTTAATTTACCGGTTACCGATTGGTTAACAGAAAGAGTGATTTCTTTACCAATACACACAGAGTTGGATGAAGAGCAACAAACATTTATTGTAAACAAAGTTTTAGAGTATATAAACAGATAACAGATGAAAATTGCAGTAGTAGGTACAGGTTATGTAGGCCTGGTAACAGGTACTTGTTTTGCTGAAACAGGAAATACAGTTACCTGTGTTGATATTGATGCATCAAAGATCAATAAATTAAATGGCGGTGAGCTTACCATTTATGAGCCAGGCCTGGAAAAACTTTTTCTGCGTAACCAGAAAGAAGGAAGGCTGCATTTTACGACAAACTTAGCTGAAGGTATTGCCGGCGCACAAATTATATTTTTAGCATTGCCGACGCCGCCCGGTGAAGATGGAAGTGCTGATTTGAAATACATTTTAGGTGTGGCTGATGATCTGGGAAAGATCATTTCCGAGTATGTAATTATTATTGATAAAAGCACGGTACCGGTTGGCACAGCCGATAAAGTACATGCTGCCGTTGCAAAAAATGCAAAAGCTGAATTTGATATTGTTTCAAACCCGGAATTTTTACGTGAAGGTGTGGCCGTAGAAGATTTTATGAAGCCAGACCGTGTGGTTATTGGTACAACATCTGAACGGGCAAAAAAAGCATTGAACGATTTGTACCTGCCATTTGTACGCCAGGGTAATCCCATCATTTACATGGATGAAAAAAGTGCTGAGCTTACCAAGTATGCTGCCAATTCTTTTTTGGCAACAAAGATCAGTTTCATGAATGAGATCGCTAATCTTTGTGAACTGGTAGGTGCCGATGTGGATATGGTGCGCAAGGGTATTGGCAGCGATGAACGTATTGGTAAAAGATTTTTATTCCCCGGCATTGGTTATGGCGGAAGCTGCTTCCCTAAAGATGTGCAGGCGCTTGCAAGGTCATCATCTGAAGTTAGTTACGAGTTTAAGATACTGGATGCAGTGATGGATGTAAATGAAAAACAGAAATTACACCTGGTGCCGCAGATAAAAAATTATTTTGGTAATGACCTGAAGGGCAAAAAAATTGCGCTTTGGGGTTTAGCCTTTAAACCCAATACCGATGATATTCGTGAGGCTCCGGCCTTAACCATTATTGATGCTTTACTTGAAGCAGGTGCTGTTGTAAGTGCTTACGATCCGGAAGCGATGAATAATGTAAAAGCGATTTATGCGGACAAAATACATTTTGCCGGGCGCCAGTATGATGCGCTGGTGGATTCAGATGCATTGGTGATTGCAACTGAATGGAGCGAATTCCGCACGCCGGATTTTAATAACATCGTTTCTTTGTTAAAAAATAAAGTGATTTTCGATGGCAGAAACCTGTTCGACCTGAATAAAATGGAAGAGCTTGGTTTTTATTATGTAAGTGTGGGCAGAAAAACCATCATACCCCAAATACTGAAAGGAGTTAACAGCACAAATATTCAAGAGGATTTATAAAACCAACAGCATGAATATTGAAAATACGCAGAAAGGTAAACGTGTTTTAATTACCGGCGCAGCAGGTTTTTTAGGCAGTCATCTCTGCGACCGCTTTATTAAAGAAGGTTTCCAGGTAATGGGCATGGATAATTTAATTACCGGCGATCTGAAGAATATTGAACATCTTTTTAAATTAAAAGAGTTTGAATTTTATCATCATGATGTTTCTAAATTTATACATGTTACCGGCAAACTCGATTATATTTTACACTTTGCCTCACCAGCCAGCCCCATAGACTATTTAAAAATCCCTATTCAGACTTTAAAAGTAAGTTCGTTGGGTACACATAATTGTCTGGGATTGGCAAAAGTTAAAAATGCAAGAATACTGGTTGCATCAACAAGCGAAGTATATGGCGACCCATTGGTGCATCCTCAAACCGAAGAATACTGGGGCAATGTAAATCCTGTTGGCCCACGTGGTGTGTATGATGAAGCCAAACGTTTTATGGAAGCCATCACCATGGCTTATCATACTTTTCATGATGTTGAAACCAGGATCGTACGCATATTTAATACATACGGACCCAGAATGCGCCTGAATGATGGACGTGCATTACCCGCATTTATTGGCCAGGCGCTTCGTGGCGAAGACCTGACCGTTTTTGGTGATGGCAGCCAGACCCGCAGTTTTTGTTATGTAGATGATCTGGTTGATGGCATTTACCGTTTGCTGATGAGTGATTATGCTGAGCCCGTGAATGTGGGTAATCCAGATGAAATTTCTTTACTTGATTTTGCAGAAGAAATAGTAAACCTGACCGGAACAAAACAAAAAATTGTTTTTAAGGAATTGCCTACAGATGATCCAAAGCAGCGCCGGCCTGATATTACAAAGGCAAAACAACTGCTGGGATGGGAACCAAAAGTATCAAGAGCAGATGGCTTAAAAATAACCTATGAGTATTTTAAAAATTTGCCAAAAGAAGAACTGAATAAATTACCCAAAGAATTTGAAAGCAGTAAATAATATTTAAACCCCTTTGTAAATGTACCAGGATCTGTTAGAAAAGAAAAAGACATTGGCCGTAATCGGGCTGGGCTATGTAGGCCTGCCTATTGCGCTGGAGTTTGCAAAAAAGATAAAAGTAATTGGCTTTGATATCAATGCTGAGCGTGTGGAAATGATGCGTAATAAAATTGATCCCAGCCAGGAACTGGAAGCTGCTGCTTTTGACGGATGTGATATTGAATTTACCAACGACCTGGATGTTTTACGTAAAGCAAATTTTTTCATCGTTGCAGTACCTACACCTGTTGATGAGCACAATGTGCCCGATCTTATTCCTGTAACACGTGCCAGTGAAACCATTGGCAAAGTAATTAAGAAAGGAGATTATGTAGTTTATGAAAGCACAGTTTATCCGGGTTGTACTGAGGAAGATTGTGTACCCATCATTGAAAAATTATCGGGCTTAAAAATGACCGAAGATTATATGATCGGTTATTCACCTGAAAGAATAAATCCCGGAGATAAGGAACATACCATCAGCACCATTATAAAAGTAGTAAGCGGTTGCTGCGCCGAGAGTTTAGATACCATTGCCAAAGTGTATGAACTGGTTGTAAAAGCCGGTGTGCACAAAGCATCTTCTATTAAAGTTGCCGAAGCAGCAAAAATTATTGAGAACACACAGCGTGATCTGAATATTGCTTTGATGAATGAGCTCTCCATCATCTTTGATAAAATGAATATCAACACCTACGAAGTACTGGAAGCCGCAGGCACCAAATGGAATTTCTTAAAGTTTCAGCCGGGGCTTGTTGGCGGGCATTGCATCGGTGTGGATCCGTATTATCTGACTTACAAATCAAAAAAATTAGGTTACAACTCGCAGGTGATTCTGGCCGGCCGTTTTATCAATGATGCCATGGCCGGTTATGTTGCCAGGAAAATTTTGCAGAACATCATTCAAACCAGCGGCAATGTAAAAGCTGCCAGAGTTTTGGTAATGGGTGCTACGTTTAAAGAGAACGTGAGCGATATCAGAAACAGTAAAGTAGCAGATGTTATTAAGGAACTGAAAGCTTTTTCACTGAATGTAGATGTAACAGATCCACATGCCGACAGTGCTGAACTGAAACATGAATATGGCTTTGAGCTTACACCCGAACTAAGCAATGATTATGATGCCGTTTTGGTTACAGTTCCGCATGATGATTATAAAAAACTAGACGATAACTATTTTGCATCTATTACAAAAGCTGATGCAATGGTTGCCGACTTAAAAGGAATTTACCGCAACAAAATAACATCCAGAAAATACTGGAGCCTCTGATAATGGATAATTAATTAATGGAAAATGGATAATTTTCACACTAAAGATTTAAGCCAATCTTCCTTTTTAATTACAGGAGGTGCTGGTTTTATTGGTAGCCATATTGCTGAATACTTATTAAAAAATGGTGCCGGAAAAGTAAGGGTGCTTGATAACCTCGTGAATGGTTTTCAATCTAATCTTGATATTTTAAAACAATACAATCAATTTGAATTTATTGAAGGTGATATCAGGAACATAGATACCTGTCAGCAGGCCTGCACCGGTATGGATTTTGTGAGCCACCAGGCTGCATTGGGCTCGGTGCCACGCAGCATAAAAGAGCCTGTTTATTTTACTGAGGTAAATATTGGCGGTTTTGCAAATATGCTGAAAGCTGCCATTGATAACAATATCAAACAGTTTGTGTACGCATCTTCATCATCTGTTTATGGTGATGAGCCAACTTTACCCAAACAGGAAAACAAGATTGGCAATTGTTTATCACCTTATGCCGCTACTAAAAAGACAAATGAATTATATGCCCAGGTTTTTGCAGATGTGTATGGTATCAAACTGATGGGCTTCCGCTACTTCAATATTTTTGGACCACGTCAGGACCCTGATGGAGCCTACGCTGCCGTAATCCCTTTGTTTGTAAAGCATATTATGAACCGTACCGAAGTTTTTATAAACGGAGATGGCGGACAAACCCGTGATTTTACTTTTATTGATAATGCTGTACAGGTTAATATAAAAGGAATGCTTACTGATAATGCTGAGGCATTGAGCAAGGTGTACAATGTTGCGGTGGGTGAAAATTTTTCGGTGAACTATCTTTACAATGCCTGTGTAGATCATTTAAAAAGTGATTTTGCAGCAACATACCGGGAGCCAAGAGCCGGTGACATCCGGGATTCATTGGCTGATATTTCGCTGGCAAAAAAATTACTGGATTACGAACCCGTGAAAAAATTTGAAGCGGGTTTGGAAGAGACAATAGAATTTTTTAAACAAAAATATCTTAATGGATAATTGGTTAATAGATAATTGAAAATTCTTTAAACTAAAAGGAGATTTAAAAAATAGCTTAAAGTTCAAATTTGAAGACATTATCCATTCATCAATTATCCATTATCAATTAATCAAAATGGCTATTATAAAAACAGCATTTCCAGGACTTGTAATTTTTGAACCAATTGTACTAAAAGACAGCCGGGGATATTTTTTTGAGAGTTATAGTGAAAGGGTATTTCATGCAGAAGGTATCAATGACAGATTTGTACAGGATAACCAGTCCAAATCTTCCTATGGTGTGATACGTGGACTGCATTACCAGTTAAATCCACATGCACAAACAAAACTGGTAAGGGTACTGAGTGGTAAAATAATGGATGTTGCAGTTGATATACGAACCGGCTCTCCTACTTATGGCAAAGCATTCTCCCTTGAATTATCGGCGGAGAACAATAAACAATTGCTGATACCAAAAGGATTTGCCCATGGATTTTCTGTGCTGAGCGAAACGGCTGAAGTAATATATAAATGTGATGAATTTTATCATAAAGATTCGGAAGCCGGTATTATTTACAACGATGCAGCCTTAAATATTGACTGGCAAATTCCTGCCGGCAAGGCAATCATTTCAGAAAAAGATCAACAACAACCTTTATTGTTGAATTGTAAAAACAACTTCGTCTTTGAACAATAAGCAAACCACAATATTAGTTACCGGTGCAAACGGGCAAATGGGCAATGAACTGCAGATGCTGGCTCCGGAATTTGCTGATTACCATTTTTTATTTGTTTCAAAAGAGGATTTGAATATTGCAGATGCTTCAACATTAGAAAATTATTTTTCAGAACACGAAATTGATTACTGCATTAATTGTGCGGCATTCACTGCGGTAGATAAAGCAGAATCAGAAAAAGAAAATGCTTTTTTAATTAATGCAACTGCTGTTGCTTCACTTGCTGCAGTTTGTAACAAAAATAATGCGCAACTGATCCATATCTCTACCGATTATGTTTTTGACGGCACAGCCAAGCAGCCTTACAAAGAAACAGACAAAACAAACCCGGTAAGTGTTTACGGCAAATCAAAATTGCAGGGCGAGGAATTGGCAATGCAAAATGCGCCATCAACAATCATCATTCGCACTGCATGGCTCTACTCTTCCTTTAAAGCCAATTTTGTAAAAACTATGTTGCGGTTGATGAAGGAAAAAGAATCCATCAATGTAGTGAGCGACCAGTTTGGTTGCCCAACTTATGCAGCTGATTTGGCTACAGCTATTATGCAGATCATCACATCAAACCAAAGCAAAATCAACCCCGGCATTTATCATTTTTCAAATGCAGGCATCACCAACTGGTATGAATTTGCAGTTGCGATAAAAACATTAACGGGAAGCAGTTGTGTTGTTAATCCAATTACAACTGCAGCATATCCTACAGCTGCAAAGCGGCCGGCATATTCGGTCTTGGATATTACGAAAATAAAAAGCACTTTCGGCATTACAATTCCTGCCTGGGAAGAAAGTTTAAAAAAATGCCTGGACTTACTCAAATAAAAAACATCCCGGTAAAACCGGGATGTTCTCAAATATTTCAATGGTCAATTTATTTCAATTGAAATGTATCCATAAACTTAGTCGTAAAATTCCCTTTTCTAAAATTCTCATCCTGCATCAGTTGCAGGTGAAAAGGAATGGTGGTTTTAATGCCTTCAATTACATATTCGCTTAAAGCACGGCTCATGGTATTGATGGCTTCTTCACGGGTTTGTGCAATGGCAATCAATTTACCGATCATACTGTCGTAATAAGGTGGAATAACGTAGCCGGCATACACATGGCTGTCAACCCGTACACCATGTCCGCCGGGCTGGTGTAGTACAGTTATCTTTCCCGGTGATGGGCGAAAATCGTTATAAGGATCTTCGGCATTGATGCGGCATTCAATGGCGTGCATTTGCGGGAAGTAAGCCTTCCCCACAATCTTTTCGCCGCAGGCAATTTTTATCTGTTCTTTAATTAAATCAAAGTTGATCACTTCTTCTGTAACGCAATGTTCTACCTGTATACGGGTGTTCATCTCCATAAAGTAAAAGTTGCGGTGCTTATCAACTAAAAACTCAACTGTACCTACACTCTCGTAGTTGATGGCCTGCGCTGCTTTGATAGCGGCATCGCCCATGCGTTGCCTTAACTCATCAGTCATAAATGGCGATGGTGTTTCTTCCACCAGCTTTTGGTGTCGGCGTTGTATTGAGCAATCTCTTTCACTTAAATGACAAACATTACCATATTGGTCGCCGGCAATCTGAATTTCAATATGGCGTGGTTCTTCCACAAATTTTTCCATGTAAATACCATCGTTCTTAAAAGAAGCGGCGGCTTCTGTCTTGGCATTTTCAAATGCCTTTTCAATTTCAGCTTCTTCCCAAACCACACGCATTCCTTTACCACCACCTCCGGCAGTGGCTTTTAATATAACCGGGTATCCGACTTCTTTGGCCGATTTTTTTGCATGTTCAACACTTTCCAGCAAACCATCAACCCCCGGCACAACAGGTACACCGGCCGCAATCATGGTATTTTTTGCAGTGATCTTATCGCCCATGGCATTGATCATCTCCGGCGTTGGGCCGATGAACTTAATCCCATGATCGGCACAAATTTTTGCAAACTTGCTGTTCTCTGCTAAAAATCCATATCCCGGGTGAATGGCATCTGCATTGGTAATTTCTGCAGCAGCCATAATATGCGCCATGTTCAGGTAACTGTCCATACTGGCGGGTTTGCCAATACAAACGGCTTCATCAGCAAATTTTACATGTAAACTATCTTTATCGGCAGTAGAATAAACCGCAACGGTTTTAATTCCCATCTCACGGCAGGTACGAATTACCCTTAACGCAATCTCTCCTCTGTTAGCAATTAATATCTTTTTAAACACAATCGTTGAATTAAAAATTAAGAATTAAAAATTAAAAATGTTGAACCGGGAAGACTCCCATTCATTTTCAATTTTCACTTAAGAAGGATCTACCAGGAACAAAGGCTGATCATACTCCACGGGGCTGGCATCTTCTACCAAAACCTTCACAATTTTGCCTTTTACTTCGCTCTCAATTTCATTAAAAAGTTTCATGGCTTCAATAATACAAACCACTTTGCCAGGCGTAACTTCTTCACCAACGCTTGCAAAAATGGGTTTACCCGGACCAGCCTGGCGGTAAAAAGTACCGATCATCGGACTTTTAATGATTACCAGGTTATCTGCTTTTGGCTCTGCAGGTTTAGCTTCAACCGGAGCTGCCGGAGCAGGTGCTGGACTGGCTGCAGGCACTGATGAATATGTTGGTGCAGCTGAGCCAGCTATAATATGCTGTACCGGGTCTTTTTTCTGTTTAACTGTAATTTTTACGCCTTCTTCTTCAATGGTAATTTCTCCTATATTGGTCTTGTTGATGAGCTTTACAAGCTCCTGAATTTGCTTGATATCCATGTGTATTATTTAAAGGTTAATTTAAATTGAAACCGGGCTGCTAAGATAGGGTAACTATTTTCATAACTGCAACTAAAATTTTAGAAAAAAGCATAAAAATGCCCATTTTTGCCCAAAAAAGGCTGATTTATGGCATTTTTTGATTAAAATCGAGGGATTTCACAAAAATGAAAAAGGGATACCTGATTACTCAGTTATCCCTTTTCTATAAATTTTATACCGGATTATTCTTTCACTCTTTCAACATACTCGCCGGTTTTTGCATTCACTCTTATCAGTTCGCCTTCGTTAACAAATAAAGGAACGTTAACTGTAGCACCAGTTTCAACAGTTGCTGGCTTTAAAGTACGGGTGGCAGTATCACCTTTCATACCGGGTTCGCTGTAAGTAACCAACAATACTATCTTGTCGGGAAGCTCAACACCCATTGGTAAATCGGTTTCCCCGTTTATTAAAACAGTTACTTCCTGGCCGTCCTTTAAAAACCTGGGGGCATCAATCATTGTTTCTGCAACGGTGATCTGCTCAAAAGTTTCGGTATCCATAAAGCTGTAACCGGTATCATCTTTATATAAGTACTGGTAAGGCTTTTTTTCAACCCTTACCGGAAAGATCGTTTCACCACTGTTCCAGGTTACTTCAATGGTGCGGTTATTATCAACACCTTTAAGTTTAGCCCAAACCTTGGCTGCTGCACGGGCGGTTTTATTTTGCCCGAATTCTATAACACTATACAGGCTGCCATCTACTTTAATGATAAGACCTGAGCGCATATCTGCTGTTGTTGCCATAATATCACAATTTTTAAGTGGCTGCAAAAGTAGGAATAGTATGGCTAAATGCGAAATTCAGTTTACCTCACATACCTCACCCCCAACTAAGCTACGCCCGTTCCTTTGCAGGAACTCCAAATGGAGCGGGGGTTTTTAGGCCCTGTAATTCCAAATCACTTTTTTACACTTAACAATCAATTATCAAACAAAGGAATTAGTTTTACCAAAATTTAAGGAAAATGAAGAAAACGGTTTTTACTTTAATTATAAGCTGCCTGGCTTTAACAGGTTTTGCACAAATTGACAGTACCCAGCAATATTTCAAATCTCCTTATATACCTGCTTTTAATATAAGAAAAGTGCCTGACAGCAGTAGTTTTACAAATACTATGCTGCAAAAAGGTAAACCCACTATTCTTGTTTTCTTTGATCCCGATTGCGACCATTGCCAGGAAGCAACAAAAGGATTTACTGCAAAAATTGACCGGTTTAAAGACGTGCAGATATTGATGGTTACCATTATGCAATTCGATCGTACCAAAAAATTTTATAAGGATTATAAGATTGCCGATTTCCCAAATATTACGGTAACCAGGGATGCGATCTATGATCTTCCCAAGTTTTACAAAGTTCATTCTATACCGGATGTGTATGTATATGATAAAAACGGCAAATTGATGAAGCACTATAAAAAAGACATCCCGGTTGACGAGATTGCGGCATTGTTTTAATCACTTCCTGTAAATTACTTTACAAAACGCTGGTCCCATATTACTTCATCCTGCACAATAATTCGTATGTCGTAAATACCTTTAGGTAAGTAATCGACCGGTATTTTAATTTGTTTGCTTTGCGAAGCATATCTTTTTTTTGTGTACACTCTCCCGGTGGGTTGCTGAATGATGACATTAATAACGCCCTGTATAGTTTCAGACCCTCTGTATTCAAGCGTAAGCAGATCGATGACCGGAACCGGGTAAATTACCCAGCTGTTTGTGACGGAAGCTATCATAACAACCACATTCAGGCTATAAGCTGTTTTACCGTCTGCATACATACATTTTAGCCGGTAATAGTTTCCTCCAACAGCAAAATTTTTGTCTTCAAAATAAAAGCTACGGTTTCCTGCAGGCGGATTGACTTCCTGTAAAGCAATATCCGTCCAGGTTTTGTTAACGGAACTTTGCTGAAGTACATAGGTTTTTATATCGGCTGATGTATGTTGCCATTTAATAACAACTGCTTTTTTCCGGTTGTTATACACTGCACTGAATTCCGGCAGTAAGCTAACACCAAAACTGTTCGTTTGAAGTAAAACGAGGCCGATAACATGTAGCGTTTTAAACATTTGATATTGGATTTAACCGGTAGACCATTCCCAAAATCAAACCAAGACTTCACAGTAAACAGTTAAAACTTGTTTTGCCAGGACTGCCGCATTTCTCTATTTCTCTAAGCCTCTATGTTTTCGTTTAAAATCTACTTAGAGGCTTAGAGAAATAGCGTAATTTTCTTACCTCCTCTTTGAAGCTATAAAATGCATTTTTACTAACTGTGTATTTAATTATCTTTGCAACGCAAATTATTTTTCTACCAATAAACATATTTACATGAAAATTACTGTAGTTGGAGCTGGGGCCGTAGGTGCTACCTGTGCCGACAATATTGCCCGTAAAGAACTTTGTAGCGAACTGGTTATACTTGACATTAAGGAAGGCGTTGCCGAAGGCAAAGCCATGGACCTGATGCAAACCGCTACCCTGCTGGGTTTTGATACCCGCATAACCGGAAGCACCAATGATTATGCTAAAACTGCCGGAACCGATGTAGCGGTTATCACTTCAGGCATTCCCCGTAAACCGGGCATGACCAGGGAAGAACTGATTGGCATTAATGCCGGTATTGTAAAATCGGTTACCGAAAATCTATTAAAATATTCGCCCGATGCTATTATTGTGGTTATCAGCAACCCAATGGATACCATGACATATTTAGCTTTAAAATCGAGCGGCTTACCAAAGAACAGAATTATTGGAATGGGTGGTATTTTAGACAGCAGCCGTTTTAAATATTATTTATCAACTGCCATGGGCGTACCTGCTACTGATTTACAGGCAGTGGTTGTTGGCGGACATGGAGATACCACCATGATTCCTTTGGCAAGACTCGCTACTTACCAGGGAACACCGGTTAGCAATTACTTAGATGCTGAGACGTTGAAAAAAGTAGTGGCCGATACCATGGTTGGCGGTGCAACACTTACCGGTTTATTGGGTACAAGTGCCTGGTATGCACCGGGGGCTGCCGGCGCTGCGTTGGTTGAATCTATTGTAAGGGATGAGAAGAAATTATACACTTGTTGTGTTTCTTTAGAAGGAGAGTACGGTCAGAATGATATCTGCATTGGTGTACCGGTTGTTATTGGCAGAACCGGTATTGAAAAAATTGTTGATTATAAACTGAACGAAGAAGAACAGGCTGCTTTTAATAAAAGCGCTGATGCCGTGCGGAGTATGAATGCCGCACTGGAAAATCTTTAAAAATAAATAGACTACCGGAAGCCCTCCAATGCATTGGGGGGCTTTTTTATGGCCGGTTGTAAAATTTAAAAGATATATGTTAACTTGAGCCTAAGTGAAACTAATCTGCCAAATATTCCTGCTTTGCATTACCTGCATTTTTTGTTACCAGCGATCAAATGCCCAGTTACAGATAACAGCCGAGAGCAATGCACAGGCATTGGTACAAAAGCTGCTGGGACCCGGTGTTACTGTGAGTAATGTTACACTTACCGGCCACCCTGCTATGACAGGTATTTTTAACAACATCAGTGGAACAAATATTGGAATTGACAGCGGCATTGTATTAACAAACGGCAGGGCAAAAACAATTGGTGCCGGTAGTTTTGGAATGGATGGAGATGGTATCAATACAGCCCTGAATGTAAATGCTTTCAACCAATGGGGATTTCCGGGCGACCCCGATCTTTCAGCTATTGTTGCTGAAGAAACAAACGACGCCTGTGTGCTTGAATTTGATTTTGTGCCCCTTGGCGATAGTATCAGGTTCAATTATGTTTTCAGTTCTGAAGAATACACCGATTTTTCCTGTACAGAATTCAATGATGCTTTTGCTTTCTTCATTAGTGGACCGGGTATTACAGGATTAAAAAACATTGCATTAATACCCAATACCAGTTTACCCGTAACCATTAATAATATCAACGAAAAAGCCTGTGCCTTATTTCCACAGTACTTTGTTAATAATGAACCCAATAAATTTTTTACGCATAACGGTCATATCAAAGTATTTACTGCAAGAGAACAGGTAGTACCCTGCCAATCCTATCATTTAAAATTAGTAATTGCCGATGTGTTTGATGATGATCTGGACAGCGGCGTTTTCCTTGAAGCCGGAAGCCTCTCTTCCAATGCCATCAGCATTGAAAATATTACACAGGTAGATCCATCAAATAACTATTACTTAGTGGAGGGTTGTAGTGCAGGTTCGTTTAAAATAAAAAGGCCCAATGCAGAAAGCAGTCCGCTCAACGTATCACTCTCGTATGCAGGTACAGCAACAAATGGTATTGATATGCAATTGCTGCCAACAACAGTAACCATACCGGCAAACCAAAGCGAAGTAATAGTCAATGTTATCCCTGTCATTGACAATATGCCGGAAGGAATTGAACTGATAAAAATTTATGCTTTAGCCGGCGGCGGATGCAGTGCTAACCTTCCAACAGACAGTACCATCATACAGATAAGAGATTATGATACATTGGGCATTGTACCCGATACTGCTTTCATCTGTAAAAACACATCTGTTCAATTAACAGCCTATAATACATATACTTCTTACCAATGGGATGCCAATCCAACGTTGAGCAGCCTTACCATCCGGAACCCCATTGCAACACCGGTAAATGAATTTACTACTTACTACTGCACATCAAGCGAAGGAACCTGTCATGGGCGTGACTCTGCTTTTGTGCAATGGAAAAAACTGGATCTTGTTTCCAAAACAGAAATAAACTGTAAGGATGCTGCAACCGGTGAGATTCAGGTTGATGGCGGAGCTGAGTGGACGGCACCTGTGGAGTACTCTTTTAACAACGGCGCCTGGCAGACAGGAAATATTTTTTCTAATTTGCCTATTGGTATTTACAAAGTAAAAATAAGAGATGCTACGGGTTGTATAGACAGCCTGGATATTCCCATCACACAGCTTTACCCCGATCTTTTAATAAACAGTACGCTTGAACAAGCTGCCAGTTGTTTGGGTATTGCAGATGGAAGCACCACCATTAATATTGCCGGTGGAAAAAGCCCGTACCTGTATTCGCTTGACGGTATCAATTTTCAGAGCAGTAATGTATTTAATTTAATGAATGGCAGTTATACTGTTTTTGTGAAAGATGATAACGGCTGTACAGTATCTCAAAATATTGTTATCACCTTAAATAACATTGTTACCCTCGAAGCAGGAGCCGACCTGGCTATTTGTGAAGGAAAAAGTGTACAAATAAACACCACCTCAAATGCCAACACATTTATTTGGTCGCCTGCTGCAACACTTGATAACAGTGCATTACAAAGCCCGGTTGCAAATCCTGTTACAACCACAAAATACTATGTAACTGCCACCAGCGGTATTTGCAACCAGTTTGATTCTGTAACTGTTTTTGTAAATCCTGCGCCAACAGCAAATGCCGGCCCTGATGCATCAATTTGTTTTGGCAAGAATGCACAACTCAGCGGATCGGGTGGTGTTTCGTATTTCTGGTCGCCTTCTTCATCGTTAAATAATAACCGCATTCAAAATCCTACAACCATTAACCTGCCGGGCTCAATCACTTATTCGCTGCATGTTGTTGATGCAAATGGCTGTAATTCTTTAAAGAAAGATGATGTGGTGATTACTGTAACACGCCAGGCAATTGTTGATGCCCCAAGGGATACTGTTTTAGCCGTTGGGGCGCCGCTAAGTTTGTATGCTGTAGATGTAAACAATGTGGGTTTTACTCAATACGAATGGCTGCCATACTATGGTTTAAACAACCCGTTAATTGCTAATCCCACAGCTATTCTGGATAAGGATATTACTTATACCGTTACAGCCCGAACAGCATTGGGTTGTGTGGCAACCGATAAAATAAAAATACAGGTTTACCGTGGCCCCGAAATTTATGTACCCAATGCTTTTACACCCAACAGAGACAGTAAGAATGATATTTTAAAAGCAATTCCGGTGGGAATAAGAAGCTTCAGTTATTTCCGTATTTACGACCGCTGGGGCTCACTTGTTTTTAGTACAACAGATCCTTCCATTGGATGGGATGGCCGCATAAAAGGCACCGAACAATCTACTGCAACTTATGTCTGGATGGCAGAGGGAATTGATTACACAGGTAAAGTTGTAAGGAGGAAGGGTTCTGTGATTATTATAAAATAGGCTCAGTTAATCCGTTAATTAGTTAATCCGTAGAAATTTCAATATTGTAAACTCTTTTACAAATTAATGCAACCACGGATTAACGGATATACGGATTAACGTATTAACGTTTAACTAACCCCATCAGCAATCATTTCTTTATTGATCTTCATCACCAGGCCCTGTAACACTTTACCAGGACCTGCTTCTGTAAAATGCGTTGCACCATCTGCAATCATGGCTTCCACACTTTGTGTCCAACGCACAGCACCTGTTAACTGATCAATTAAATTGTGTTTTATTGCTGTAGGATCGGTTACTGCTTTTGCCACTACATTTTGATAAACCGGGCAGGATGGCTCATTAAAATGAGTTGCATCAATGGCTGCTGCCAGTTCTTCTTTTGCCGGCAACATTAATGGCGAATGAAATGCACCTCCCACCGGTAAAACCAATGCACGGCGTGCACCGGCTGCTTTCATGCGTTCGCAGGCAACTTCAATCCCTTTAACGGAACCGCTGATTACCAGTTGTCCCGGGCAATTATAATTTGCAGCTACCACTACTTCGCCTGTTTCATTCATCACTTCGGCACAAATTTCTTCTACCTTTTCATCGCTCAATGCCAATACAGCTGCCATGGTTGATGGATTCATCTGGCAGGCACGTTGCATAGCCTGTGCACGTATGGATACCAACATGAGTGCATTTTCAAAACTCAGTACATTATTGGCAACCAAAGCTGAGAACTCGCCTAACGAATGCCCGGCAACCATGCCAGGTTTTACATCAGGTAAAGTTTTAAATGCAATGACCGAATGTAAAAAAACTGCAGGTTGTGTTACATTGGTTTGTTTCAGGTCTTCATCAGATCCGCTGAACATAATATCAGAAATTCTGAACCCTAAAATATCATTCGCCTGTTCAAACATATCTTTTGAAACGGGATTGGAATCGTACAGGTTTTTTCCCATACCACTAAATTGAGAACCCTGACCCGGGAATATATAAGCATGTACCATCGTTAAAAGTTTTAGAATACAAATAAAACAAAAAAATCCCTCTTGAAGAGGGATTTTTAAATTCATTATAATTTTATGCTTAATGCAATTTTGCCGAGATAAGTTTCACGAATTCACTCCTTGTTTCATTTTTTTCAAACTCACCCCAAAAAGCCGATGTAGTAGTAACCGAATTTTGTTTCTCCACACCTCTCATCATCATACATAAATGCGAAGCTTCAATTACTACAGCCACACCTATCGGGTTCAGTGTTTCTTTTATTGCATTCAATATCTGGTGCGTTAACCTTTCCTGCACCTGCAGCCTGCGGCTGAATACATCAACCACTCTTGCAATTTTACTCAGGCCCGTAATGTATCCGTTGGGAATGTATGCTACGTGTGCCTTGCCATAAAACGGCAGCATATGATGCTCACACATACTGTACAGTTCAATGTCTTTTACGATGATCATCTCACTCACATCTTCATGAAATTTTGCCGAATTTAAAATTGCATTGGCATCAATTTCATAACCCTGTGTAAGAAACTGCATTGCCTTTGCAACACGTTCGGGTGTTTTTTCCAGTCCTTCCCTCTCAGGATCTTCTCCCAAAAGCCTTAAAGTATTTTTGTAAGTTTCAATGAGCCCCAATGTGGTTTTCTCATCGTACTGCTCAATTTTTTTATAAGCCATTTCTGATTGTAGAATTTAGACCTGTCTGCCGACAGGCAGGTTTACGATTTTAGATTTATGCCGGATAGTCCACAAAATTTCTCTCTGTTTCATACAGGCGTATTTGCAGATCAAATTTTGTATCAATTTTTTCTCTTAAAATATTATAGATCACTATGGCAATATTTTCTGCCGTAGGGTTTAGATTTTTAAATTCTGCTGTATCGTCATTCAGGTTTTTATGATCAAACCTTTCAAGCACATTTTCCTGTGCAATATCACTCAGCAGTTTCATGTCCATTACATAACCGGTCTGCGGATCGGGTTCGCCTGTTACTTTAATCACCAGTTCATAATTATGCCCGTGAAAATGCGGGTTATTACATTTGCCAAAAACCTGCTGATTGGTAGCTTCATCCCACAACGGGTTGTTTAAGCGATGTGCTGCGTTAAAATGTTCTTTACGGTAAACGGCTACTTTTTTACTCATGACAAATGATATAACATATAAACATTACAATTTGTTCTTAAAATTTTAAGTAAATCGTGAGAACAAAATTTGCTGATGGTTAAAACAGAAGTCTGCTGATCAAACACATCAACTATTGAAAGTTATTGGGGTAAAGTTAGGGTTTGTTTGACTGATACTGAAATTAGTTACCGTAGTATTCAACATATATCCGGGGTGTTTCAGATAATTTAAGGCAATGCAACTGAACACCGGCGGGCAGGTGTGGTGTCAGTTCGTTCCAGATACCGATCACCAGGTTTTCAATTGAACAAAGCTTACCCTTCATAAAATCAACATCCACATTCAGGTTCTTGTGATCCAGTTTATCAATTACATGTTCTTTTACAATAATGCTCAATTTCTTTACATCATACACAAAACCGGTATCGGGATCAGGGTCACCTTTTAGCGTAACAAACAATTCAAAATTATGACCATGCCAGTTTTCATTGGCGCATTTGCCAAACACTTCCTCATTTTTTTCACGACTCCATGCCGGGTTATATAATTTATGAGCAGCATTAAAATGTTCTATCCTGGTGATGTAAACCATTAAATATTCAAAATTTCGGCAAAGGTAACGGCTAAATCCTGAAATGTGAAGTGTAAATACGAAATTTGTTGCATGCAAATCTTACTCATAGCTGCTACGGCTCTCGAAATTGAGCCATTTACAACTACAAACAGCCGGGTTGATACACTGATAACCGGCGTTGGAGTTCCTGCTGCAATCTATCATTTGCAAAAGCGCATCCACCAGATAGATTATGACTTTATCATCCAGGCAGGCATTGCAGGCAGTTTTTCAAATGAAATAACATTGGGACAGGTTGTAATGGTACAGCAGGATTGCTTTGCCGATCTGGGCATGGAAGAAAAAGGAAATTATACTCCCATTTTCAATACCGCTTTTGCAGATAAAGATGAATTTCCTTTCACCGATGGCTGGCTGATTAACACGGATGAAAATCTGAAATACATTGATCTGCCAAAAGCAAAAGCCATTACTTTAAATAAAGTCAGCGACAGTGAATTGCAAAAACAACAATTTGTACAAAGTTTCAATGCTGATATAGAAACGATGGAAGGCGCAGCATTACACTATGTTTGCTTACAGGAGCATATTCCTTTCCTCCAGATCAGATCAATATCTAACCATGTTGGCGAAAGAGATAAAACAAAATGGAAAATAAAAGAAGCTATTGAAAATCTGAACAAAGAACTGCAAATACTAATTAATGATTTGACCAATTAACGGATCAACGGATTAACCAATTAACGGATTAACGTACAACAAATGAATTTAACCTTAGGCTTTTCCCCCTGCCCCAACGATACATTTATTTTTGATGCATTGGTAAATAATAAAATTGATACCGGCGGATTAAATTTTGATGTGATTTTAGAAGACGTACAAACCCTTAACGAATGGTCATTGGCAGGCAAACTGGATATAACAAAACTCAGTTATGGTGTTTTGCCATTAGTTCTTGAAAGATATATTGTATTGAACAGCGGCAGTGCTTTGGGGAAAGGGGTTGGACCGTTATTAATTGAAAATGAAAAATTAAAAATTAAAAATATTGAAGAACATGTAATAGCAATACCCGGTGAACATACCACAGCACATTTACTTTTTTCCCTGGCTTATCCCAATGCAAAGAACAAAGTTTTTCTACGCTACGATGAAATAGAAAATTTTGTTTTGGAAGGAAAAGGCCTGGGTGTAATTATTCACGAGAACCGTTTTACTTATGCGGATAAGGGCTTGCATAAAATAACCGACCTAGGCGATTACTGGGAAAAAGAAACAGGCAACTCCATTCCATTAGGTGGCATTGTAATCCGCCGCTCTGTAGATGTAACCATTGCCCGGCAGGTTGATAGCCTGATAAAGAAAAGCATTGAATATGCATACCATCATCATTATGATGAACTGGCTGCTTATGTAAAAGTTCATTCACAGGAAATGAGCGAAGCTGTGATGCGCAAGCATATCAATCTTTATGTAAATGATCATTCACTAGATTTAGGCATAACCGGAAAAAATGCAGTCATAAAATTGCTGGATGTGTATCAGCAAAACAAACCTGCAACTGGTATTGATCATGCAGCTATATTTCTTGAGAACTAAAACATTTCCTTTTTTAGTGCATTTGCATACACTTCCAGGCATCGCTTTCTTGCAAATTCATGATCAACAATTGGTTTTGGATAATGCAGTTCATTTAGCTCGGGTACCCATTTATTAATGTACTCCAGCTGCGGATCAAATTTTTTTGTTTGCAGGTAAGGATTAAAAATCCTGAAATAAGGTGCAGCATCGCAACCACTACCAACAGCCCATTGCCAGCCACCGTTGTTAGCAGACAGGTCAAAGTCCAGCAGCTTTTCAGCAAAATAAGCTTCGCCCAGTCGCCAGTCTATCAGCAAATGTTTGGTAAGAAAAGAAGCTACGATCATACGCACCCGGTTATGCATAAAACCAGTTGCATTCAGTTCCCGCATACCTGCATCTACTATCGGGTAACCTGTTTGGCCGGCGCACCATTTTTCAAATGCTTCTTCATCATCTCTCCATTTAATAAAATCATAAGCCGGCTTAAAAGCCTTGCCCATGCCCACCTGCGGAAAATGCCAGAGTATCATCTGGTAAAAATCCCGCCATATCAGTTCATTCAAAAATGTTTCGCTTAAACTACTGCTGTGCCGGGCAAGCTGCCGTATACTTACCGTACCAAAACGCAAATGCACACCCAGTTTGGATGTGCCGGGTATTGCCGGAAAATTACGTTGCTCCTGGTATTTTTTTACCAGCTCATCATTTAATTGTTTGGAAGGAAAAGCTTCTTCTGATTTAACAAAACCCATTGATACCAACGAGGGAATAGCTTTCGGAGTTTGCCTATAAAAATTACCGAAATACTTTTCAGTTGGATATTCTTTAAAATGAAAATCCTGCAAAGCTGCTTTCCACTTTCTGCTGTATGGTGTAAAAACAGTATAGGGCTTACCATCATCTTTTATCACTTCGTCTTTCTCAAAAATTACCTGGTCTTTAAAAGTATACAGCGAAGCTCCATTTGTTTTTAAGAATGCACCAATAGCAACATCTCTTTCTTTGGCGTAAGGCTCATAATCATGGTTGGTAAATACTTTTTCAATGCTGTAGGTTGATGAAAGCTTTTCAAATGCTTCTTGCGGTGTTGTATAAAAAAACTGAAGTGTCGAGTTTATTTTTACAAGTTCACCCTGCATTTCTTCCAATGCAGCATGGATAAAAGCTACCCTTCTGTCGGCTTTATCAGCCAGTTTATCCAATATATTCTTATCAAAAATAAAAATGGGCAAGACCGGGTTGTTGCTTTTTAAAGCATAGTAAAGCCCGGCATTATCAGTCAACCTCAAATCGCGGCGGAACCAGAAAATATTTACTGTTTGCAATGGTAAAAATCTTTAGTGTTTATGAGTTCAAAACACCTGTTTCATGAATTTGTTGAAAAAAATGCAGCATATATTTTTTGTGTTTGTGCATTGCTGTATTTCTTATCCCCTACACTTTGCACCCACCGCATGTTGTAGATAGAATTGGTTAAAAAAACCTCATCAGCATACAGCAGTTCATCCACACTTAATTTGTCTTCAACCAATTTATAACCCCCTACAGTAAGTTTTTCAACCAGGTTTCTCCGCATCACGCCGGCAATACACCCCTCGGCCAATGCAGGTGTATAAATCACTTCATCCTTAATTAAAAAAATATTGGCAATGCTGGTATCGCAAAGCCTGCCCCCGGTATTCAGCAAAACGGCATCGTTCCATTTTTCTTTTTTTGCTTGCAACGCCGCCAGTGCATAAGGCAAAAAATTATTGTGCTTCAGGTTGCTCAGTATATCGCAGCTCTTTTTTATGTCGGTATATACGCCTAATACCAGACCATTGCTGTTCCAGTTGCCGGTTTCATCGGGCAGCGCCCAGCTTTGTAACAGGTAATTGGGTTTATGATCAGTTGTATCATACAATCCCCCATTTCCCCTGAAAACAGTTAACCGTACCCTTGCCATCTTACCATGCCCATTTTTCTTCAGCAGGCTTTGTATCTCTTGTTCTAAAATATCAGGTGTAAACTGTTTGGGAATCGCAAACTGCAATACCTGCATACCCTTCCAAAGACGGGCAAAATGTTCATCTATAAATTCTAATTGGCCGTTTATGCTTTTTATGGTTTCAAAAAGCCCATCGCCAAACCTAAGCCCACGGCTATCAGGCCCAATAATTCCAGATTCCGCTTTCAGCAGTTTGCCGTTAAAAATAAAATACTCCATGCATCAAATATACTACTAACCCAACCTCGCTGCAGCTGCATAAAAAAATACCCCCCGAAGAATCAGGGGGTAATTTTCATTACAGTTTTAGAGAACAATCGTTAAAAAACTTATTTTACTCAGAATTCTTCGTTCAAAATATTGTGCTTTACAGCATACATAATGAGACCGGCCGTACTTTTAGCCCCTGTTTTTACCTTCAGTTTATCACGGATAGCTTCCACTGTACGTGGACTAAGATCAACCAGGTCGGCAATTTCCTTAGTACTTTTCTCCTCACACATCAGTTTCAAAATCAACATTTCCTTATCGTTCAGGTGTGCTTCCTGCTGCATCAGTCGCTGTGGGGTTACTTCATTCCGCTGCTTCAGGTTGGTCAACAGCGCTTTATTGGTTAAAGAATTAAAGTAATATTCCTGGTCAAAACAGGTTTTTATAGCCTCGTATATAATTTCGCTGTCGCTGGTTTTGGTAAGATAACTGTTAGCACCAATCTCCATCAGTTTGGTAATCATGCTATGGTCATCCATCATGGTAAGCATAATAATACGCACATTCGGGTACAGCTTTTTTATTTCAGGCAGCGCCGTAATACCATCCATTATGGGCATCTGTATATCCAGCAGAATTACATCTACCGGTATCATTTTCAGCATGTTAAGTAAGTGCATACCATTATCAGCTTCTGCAACCACTTTTACATCTTTTTTGGCACTCAGTGCTGTTTTTACACCAGCCCGGTAAAGTACATGGTCATCGCAAATAATTATCTTTATAGGCTCGTTCATATTTTCATTCGTCATCATGATCTTCGTTTATGGATAGTAGCGGATCGTTTTTAACAGTTATATAACGTAATAATGCAAGTTCTAATTATATCTAAATACAAATATGCGTGTAAATACCCTTTGTATTGGATGGGGTTTTTACGCAAAGGAACGGGGAAATAAACGATTGCAAAAATTTAAAATTAAAAAAACTATCAATAAGGGAGTTGATGTGATTCTATTTAGGTTAAAAATCTCATTTAAAAAAAATGAAGGGATATTTCAACTATTCAGCATTTAAGTATTAAATAGATTTAAAAAGCCATAATTATAGTTAAAAGCTGAGTGTTACCGAATAAATTTAAAATAGTTATTGCCAAAGAACTCTGCTGATAAAAGAGGCAAGTTGCCAGCTTGCCTCTTTTTACCAGGTTTAACTGATGCATGAAATAGAATACGGATTAATTTAAATGGGGTACGGATTAAAACTACATCAAAGATTACAATCTTAATTTTACCAAACAAGGGAAAAACAACAGAAAAAAAGGGGATTTTTCCGAAAGATTTTAAAAGAAATATGAGTAGTTTGGGGAGAAAAATTTTTAAATGAATGCACTTAGCACAGTTGTAACGATAATTGGGACTGGCGTTATACTATTTAATTTCATTTTTGCTTCAGTGCTTTCAAAAAGTCAAAATTCAATCTTAAAAGTATTTTTTATTTGCATTTTAATTGCACTTTTAGAATCGGTAAACTCAATTTTTGGAATATTTCTACCTACATACATTCATACTTTCTGTTTTCCAATTCAAAATATTTTATTTCTGCTGGATTCATTTTTTTGGGCATTTTTTTTCTTAAAAGTACTTAAGGATGAAAAAAGCCAAAAAAATTTAAAAATTTTATTTGGCATTACATTCACAATTTCTGCATATTTACTTTACAGCAATAATATAACTCAAGTAAGTACTCAGGTTTTGGCTGTGATAAATATATGCAAAACTATTTTTGCATTCTTTACTATCGTAATCTTTTCAAAATGATTTCCAGCCAAAATCTCTTAAGAGATCCTATATTTTGGATTGTTACCGGAGTTCTTTTATACTCATGCATTTCATTGCCTATTTATTGCCTTAACAATTATATTAGGCTGCAATTCCCTCTTTTAATAGCAAGAAATATTTTTTCGATTTCAAATATGTTTATCATCATCATGAATATTTTCTTTATAAAAGCCTTTTTATGTACGACCAGTCAACACAAGGCATAATAATTTTTATAGCCGGCACTTCTTTTCTCTTATTGTTACTTATAAGCTTTATAGTATCGATTGCATACAAATACCAGCAAAAACAAAATGCATATTTTAAAGATATAGAAACACTCAAAAGTTCGCATGAAAACACATTACTTCAATCGCAATTAGAAATACAGGAACAAACATTTCAAAATATATCCAGGGAAATACATGATAATATTGGCCAGAAATTAACACTTGCAAAACTGTATTTAAATACACTTGATTTTACAGATACTGATAAAAGCAGGCTACAGGTAAACAATTCGGTAACAATAATTGGCGAAGCCATTAACGACCTGAGTGACCTGAGCCATAGCATGAGCAGCGAAATTATTTTAACCCATGGCCTGATTAATGCATTGCAATTTGAAGCTGCACAGTTACAAAAAACAGGGATTTATAAAATCAGTTTTTCGGCAACCGGCAACCCGGTTTTTATGGATTACAATACCGAACTGATGCTTTTTCGCATTGTACAGGAAGCCCTGAATAATATTGTGAAACATGCAGCTGCTTCTGAAATTGATATTAACCTGCATTATATGGATGCTTTGCTTATTATTGAAATAAAGGATAATGGCAAAGGCTTCTTTTCCTCAAAAGACTGGCCAGGTACAGGTTTAAAAAATATAAAAAAACGTACCAGCATTTTAAAAGGGAATTTAATAATAAACAGTACCCAAGATACCGGAACACAAATTAAAGTACAAATACCATCGTATGAAAACAACAAAAGCTTATAAAATAATCCTGGCAGATGATCATATTCTTTTAAGGGATGCCCTGGCAAAACTTATTGATGGTTTCAACGAATTTACGGTGATTGCCAAAGCTGCTGACGGCAGCGAAGTGATTAAGGACATAGAGGATGGCAAACAGGCAGACATTGTATTGATGGATTTAAACATGCCAAAGATGGATGGTTATGAAACAGCAAAGCTGGTGGCAAAGCTCAGTCCGCAGATAAAAATTGTAATCCTTACCATGTACGACAGTGAGATAGCCCTGATTCGTTTACTTCAGGCCGGGGTGCATGGTTTCTTAAAAAAAGATATTGATCCATCTGAGCTACAAAATGCATTATTAACGGTAGCAGCCGGTGAATATTATTACAGTAACCATACTACAGTTAAACTCGCTTCACTTTTCAAAAAAAAATCAGATAGCCATTTTGACCTGGAAAAAGCATTATTAAACGAAACGGAAATTGAGTTTTTAAAATTAGCCTGCACCGATATGACCTATAAGGAAATTGCCCAGGCCATGTTTATGACTCCCAGGCACATTGACAATTACCGGGATCATTTATTTACAAAATTAGAAGTTAAGAGCCGGGTAGGATTGGCCATTTATGCCGTAAAGCATGGAATAATAACAATTTAGTTTCGATACTGGCCACAGAGGAAACCTATTCAATCAGTTTGTTCCGCATCCCATACATGATCAGCCCCCCAATGGTTTTGGCATCTACCTTGGTTTTCATATTCTGGCGTATGGTTTCAATGGTACGGGGGCTCAGGAAAATGATCTTGGATATCTCTTCGGTGGTTTTATCTTCTGCCAGCAGTTGCAGTATCTTCAGTTCTTTTTCATTAAAGTTTACCGGTGCATTGCTGCCGTAATGCTGCCTTACATTTTTTTTCTGCATCAGTTTACCCATCACTGCCTTGTTTACCAGTTCGTTAAAATAAAAATCATCGTTCATGCAGGTAAGTATGGCTTCGTAAATCTCTTCGGGGTCGGTTGTTTTGGTTAAATAGGCATTGGCTCCCATTTCCATCATCTTGCTAATCATTTGCTGGTCATCATACATCGTAAGTACAATGATCTTGATGTCTTCGTATTCTTTACGAATAAGCTGGATGGCATTAATGCCATCCATTTCGGGCATACGTATATCCATTAAAAGCACTTCGGGTTTCTTAATGGCTATTTTATGCATCATGTCCTTTCCGTCTTCGGCTTCCCAAAGCATTTTAAGGTCCTGTTTACCAGCAAGGGCCATTTTAATACCATCCCGGAAGATCTTGTGGTCGTCGGCAATTGCAATTTTAATGAGGGTTTCGTTTCGCATAGTATTGATAATGGGGGTTAGTTTAAAAGCGATTCAAGTTACAATTTTCATTTTATTAAGCATTCGTTTTCACGATTATTTAATGAACAAAACAAACAACTCATTTACAATCAAGCTGTAAGGTAAAAACACTTCGTAATTTTACGATTAAATTTTTCCGTTAAAATACGATACCGTCCTGCACTTTTCCGCAATAAAAAGTAATTATGCCAAACACAAAAAGGGGCATAAGTGCGCTTGTACAGTGATATTGGGAGTGCTACATTTGTACCAGTTGATTGGCATTGGTTGAACGAATATCCAATTATCCAAATATCCAATAGAAATACAAAATAGTTCCAATTATCCCGAAGAACCTTGTTTGTGCTAGTTTTGCCCTTGTCAATCAACTTTTAAATTTAAGTCCCGCTTACCAGATCCTATTTTACCAGTAATACCCGTTTTGCAGAATGCACCTCTAAGCGAGGTATTTAAGATCACCCTACTTTGAAAGTATATGCTAACTCATAGGCCTGCAGATACGTAATAATCCCAATCATTTACTTTTCAATCGTACAATCACGCAGGTAAAGATACGTTTTATTGCATAGTAATTTTACTATATTATATTAGTATATTTACCTAAATTTATAACGTTGTTATACGTTAAATTTTGTGTAAATCATTAATTACAAATGATTTACACAAATTTACAGGTTCATTTTCAGCCTTCGGGGGGTTGCCTAAGGCGTGCTTTTAGCTGAAGTTTGTACTTCATTATTACTTTTAGAAACCTTAAAACTTATTAATTATGTGGTCAGGTATTGTTGAATTACTAGTTGAGTGCTTTTATTATAGCTTGTAAATCAATTAATATTTTTGATTTTAAGAAACCAATGGTTATTTTTGGATTAAATAACCATTTTTTATTTTACAGAATCTCAAATATATAACTTACATCTCTGAGGTACTACCTTTTATCTTTTGTTTAATCTTCCTAGGCCGAATGGTAACAAAAGAAAAAAAGGTATTTTTTGCATACACTGCATTCCTCACTATCCTTGTCATTATTGGTTTTAGTCTTTTCTACATTTTTAAATCTCCTGAGAATTACTCTTTAGTGATCAGAATTTATTGTGTAATTGAATACTCAATACTTTCCTATCTTTTTTCACTTTACATTAAGAACAAATTAGTTAAAAAAATCTTGTTGTTATTTGCAATCGGTTATATATTATTTTGTGTCTATGATTATTTAACTGAAGATACTAATGCAATACCTTACATACTGGGAACAGTAGAACAAACTCTCCTATTATTTTTAATAGTTTATTACTTCTTTGAAATAATGCAGGAAACGGTTGCTGAACCAATCTATCATAAAGCAATTTTCTGGATTTCTGTTGCTTTCATTATTAACTCTGCTGGAAATTTTTTTTTGTTTCTTTACTCAAAGAACAGTTTTAATGATGAACCTAATTTTAAAGACAATACACAATCATTTATACAACAGTTACTGTTATCAAAAACGCATTGTTATGTATTTCAATTTTGATAAAAGAAACCCCAAAAATGAGTCTTATAAAGAAATTTTTGATGTGGATTTAGATTCATTTAACCCTTCCAATAACCGGAACTAACAGCAGAAAACAATATGTTTTTTTTACAGGCAAACAATAATGCTACAGGAGTAAATACAGCAATGTTTCTCGGAACGTTAGGTATGCTTACACTTGCTATTGCTATTGTTGGTTTTGTAATATTTCATCAGCGCAAAGTAATCCGTTATAATAACCAGTTAAAAAAACTGGAAGAAGAAAAACAGCATATCTTATTGAATGCCTCTATACGTTTTCAGGAAGAAGAACGTAACCGCATTGCTGCCGACCTGCACGATGATGCAGGTCCCCTGCTGGCCACAGCCCGCCTTTACCTGAATGAAAACCTGGTTAACCAGGAAAAAGCCCAGCAGCTGCAGAGCATCTTCAGTGCCAAACAGATACTGGATGACGCCATATTGCTGATTCGTAATATCAGTCACAGCCTGATGCCGCCAACGCTAAAGAACTTCGGACTGGAGAGTGCGTCTACCGATCTTTTTCAAAAAATAGGTGCCAGTGGCAGTTTAAATGCAAGTGCACGCTTTCACGACTATCGTATACGGCTTAAAGTAGAACAGGAACTGCTTGTTTTCAGGATCATCCAGGAACTGGTAAATAATATCCTAAAGCACAGTAACCCGGGCTTCATTCATTTAACGCAAAACATAAGCACCAATAAAATGTATTTCAGAATACATCATGATGGTATAGGCATTGTGCAGGCCGATTTTGATAAACTGAACCACAGCAGCATCGGTTTGGGTTTAAAAAATATCGCCAGCAGGATAAAAGTATTAAACGGACGCATCTTTTTTGAAATAGACCCCAGCAAAACCTACTACAAGGTAACCATCGAAATCCCCAGGGAACCTGCCATATAAAGGCTTTATAATTGCCCACTGATTATGTCCGGCTTTCAATATTATACCAATTTGCATAAATGAATTTTCTTTTCGTAATTTTACCGTACCCCAAATTATGAACGAAATAAAAGTTGCTATAGCAGACGATCATAAAATTTTCAGGAAAGGAGTGATTCTTTCCATGCGCAGTTACTCCAATATAAAATTTGTGATGGAAGCCGATAATGGTGAAGACCTGCTTGCAAAAATTCCTGAATCGGAACCCGATGTTATTTTATGCGACCTCAAAATGCCCGTAAAAGATGGCATTGATACCACCAAACTCATTACAAAAAACTTTCCCAACATCCGTGTTATCATATTAACCATGTATGAAGATGAACGTTTTGTTGGGCATTTGATGGATTGCGGGGCAGCAGGTTACCTGTTAAAAAGCACGGACCCTACTGAAATAAAAAAAGCCATCATGGATGTGATGCGTACCGGGTTCTATCTTAACCCGTTTGTAAATAAAGTACTTATCAAGAAAAACTATTCCAAGCAAAAATTCAACCCGTCGCTTACTTCGGAAGTTGTTTTAAGCGACAGGGAAAAAGAAGTACTTACACTGGTTTGTATGGAATTTACCGCTTCAGAAATTGCGGCTAAAATGGACATCAGTTCCAGAACAGTGGAAGCAATAAAAGACAGGTTGATGGAAAGGTTTGGCGTTAAAAACTCTGTAGGACTTGTTTTTTATGCCATGAAAAACTCACTGATAGATTAATGCTGGATACTTGATTCTGGGTACTTGTTTCTTAAAACAGTCCAAATAACTTAGAGTCTATACTGGTTATTATCTTTCCCAGGTCTTCTTCATTTTCAGCAAACTTATTATTATCTGCATCAATTATTAAAAGCGGGCCCTCTTTGTAATTATCGATCCAGCCATTATAAAATTCATTCAGCTTTTTTAAATAATCAAGGCGAATATTTTCTTCATACTCCCTTCCCCGTTTCTGTATTTGAGCTACCAGTGTGGGTACCGATGCTTTCAGATAAATGATGAGGTCAGGAGGCTGCACCATGCTTTTTAAAGTTTCGAAAAACTTATAGTAATTATCAAAATCACGTTTTGTCATCAGGCCCATATCATGCAGGTTGGGCGCAAAAATATTGGCATCTTCATAAATGGTTCTGTCCTGTATTACCGTCTCAGTACCATGGTGTATTTCCAGCAATTGATTCAAGCGGCTGTTTAAAAAGAATATCTGCAGGTTAAAACTCCACCTGGGCATATCTTCATAAAAATCATTCAGGTAAGGATTATGATCCACATCTTCAAACTGGGGAATCCATTTGTAATGTTTGCTCAACATTTCAGTGAGCGTGGTTTTTCCAGCACCAATATTTCCTGCAACAGCAATGTGTTTCGGTTTTTTTGTCTTTGCCATAATTCAATTGTGGATTTACGATTGCCGATTTTAGATTTGGACAAGCGAAGCATCTAAAGTAAACAAAATCTCAAATCAAACGCACGAAATTAAAAATAATTTAGCCCTATCGCTTCTCTAACCAGTTTCATAGTTTCTCCGGCGCTTTTATTTGCCTTTTCGGCTCCTTTTTGCATAATTTGTTTAAGCCCTTCCTGATCCTGCAAAATGGCATCTACCTTATTGCGGATGGGGGCAATAAAATTCACCATATCTTCTGCCAGCTGCTTTTTTAAATCGCCGTAGCGTATGGTACAGTTATTATATTCTTCTTCAAATTTCTGAATGGTTTCTGCCGTACATACGAGTCCCATCAGCAAAAATATATTTTCAATATAATCGGGCTTGGGCGTGTTTTTTTCTGCGGGACCACTATCTGTCTTGGCTTTCATTACTTTTTTCCGGATCATATCATCGCTGTCGGACAGGTACAAGGTTGCCATCTGGTTTTCACTTTTGCTCATCTTACCTGCCCCATCCAGGCTGGGTACTTTTACCAGGCTTTGGTTGTAATTGAACGCAGCTGGCTCGGGAAAAACATCTCCATAGCGGTGGTTAAACCGGTTGGCAAACGTGCGGGCCATTTCCAGGTGTTGCTCCTGGTCTTTACCAACAGGTACATATTTGGCTCGATGTAAAATAATATCGGCCGTTTGTAAAACAGGATAGGTAAGCAAACCTGCATTTACATTTTCGGGGTTCAGGCGTACTTTATCTTTAAAAGTTGTTGTTTTCTCCAACTCGCCTTTGTACGCCATCATGTTTAAATACAGGTATAATTCGGCTGTTTCATGTACATGACTCTGGCAATAGAATGCTACTTTATCGGGATCGAGGCCGCAGGCAATATTTTCTGCTAAAACGCGGTGTACATTGGCTTTCAGCTCTTTCGTATCGGGATGTGTGGTTAATGAATGCAGGTCGGCCACCATAAAAAAGCAGTCAAAATCTTCCTGCATTTTTACATAATTACGAATAGCGCCAAAATAATTGCCCAAATGCAGAAAACCGGTTGGGCGAATGCCACTCATTACAATCTCTCTTTTCTTTTCCATAAAATTTATTGTCAGTCGGCGAAGATAACAAAAGTCGATTGGGAAAGCCAGCCTGCATTCAGAAAAATTAAATTGCCATTCAAATAATATGGCAAACGACCAAACGTTAAACTAAGTTATATTTGTAACATGGAAGTAAACGAAGCACTGGTGGATAAACTGTCCGATCTTGCCAGGTTAAAATTTGATCCGACTGCAAAAGAAGAGATCAGGAATGATCTGCAAAAAATGATTCAGTTTGTTGAAAAACTGAACGAAGTAGACACAACGGGTGTTGAACCGCTTTTGCATATGAGTGGCAATATAAATGTTTTGCGGTCAGATGAAGTGAAAGGAAGTATACCACGTGAAGCGGGTTTACAAAATGCTGCAATACATGATGAACAGTTTTTTAAAGTGCCGAAAGTTATTAAAAAGTTATGAGTTTGGAGTTATGGGTTGAGCGTTAAATTAATAAGCGTTCAACATTAGCAAAAGCCCAACACCAAACCCTTAACACAAAACCCAAAAACAAAAAAATGCAGGGAATTATTCATCTGGAAAATATCCGTAAAAGTTATTACCTCGGCAAAAACGAGCTGCAGGTTTTAAAAGGTATTTCATTGGATATATTCAAGAACGAATACGTTGCTTTGATGGGGCCGAGTGGCTCGGGTAAATCAACCTTAATGAATTTATTGGGTTGCCTGGATACTCCTTCCGGCGGAAGGTATATTTTAAACGGAAAAGATGTAAGCCGTATGCCGGATAATGACCTGGCCGAAGTTCGCAATAAAGAGATTGGGTTTGTTTTTCAACAGTTTAATTTATTACCACGTTTAACGGCTGCCGAAAATGTAGCGCTGCCGCTGGTTTACAGCGGTGTTGGCAAAAAAGAAAGAATAGAGCGTGCAATGGAAGTTTTAACCAGGGTTAAACTGGAAGACCGCAGCCATCATAAACCAAATGAACTTAGTGGCGGACAGGCACAACGTGTGGCCATTGCCCGGGCTTTAATAAATAACCCTTCCATTATTTTGGCAGATGAACCAACCGGTAATCTCGATACAAAAACTTCTTATGAGATCATGGAGATCATGGGAACCATACATGCCGAAGGCAATACAGTTATTTTAGTAACACATGAAGAAGATATTTCGCTGTATGCCCACCGGGTAATCAGGTTAAGAGATGGTGTGGTAGAAACAGATAAGCTAAATGCAAACCCGGCAGTTGCTACTATCCCTGTTTAATTTTGCTCTTCATGTAACTATTCCCCAAAAAAATTGTTGTTTTACAGCATAAACAGGCAAACAGCATGGCATTTAAAATTTATACCAAAACCGGTGACCTTGGAAAAACCAGTTTGATTGGCGGCACTAAAGTTCCGAAAAGCTATATCCGGATTGAAGCTTACGGAACAGTTGATGAATTGAACTCATTCATTGGTTTAACGGCTGATCAGCTTATGCATGATCCTTCAAAAACTATTTTAAAAGAAATACAGGACCGCTTATTTACCATCGGTTCGTCACTTGCCTGTGATCCGGATAAAGAATCACAACTGAAAATACCCGATCTGAAAGAATCAGATGTAACATTTTTAGAAAAAGAAATTGATGCAATGAATGAGGAACTGGAAGAAATGAAATCATTCATTCTTCCCGGCGGGCATGTAGCCATTTCTACTGCTCATGTTACCCGTTGTGTTTGCAGACGTGCAGAACGCATTTGCGTAAACATGCAGGAGAATGATTTATTCGTAGATCCGCTTGTAATAAAGTATTTAAACCGCCTGAGTGATTATCTTTTTGTTTTGGCAAGATATGCCGGGCATTTGTTGGGAGTGGAAGATATACCGTGGAAACCCAGAATTAATGGATAATGATATAATTGATAATTTGGGGGGGGCGAAAAATGGCAGTTACCTAACTTTTAAAACATTATCAATTATCCACTATCCAATTATCCATTGATCATCTTCCCGTCTTTCATCATCAAAATCCTGTCGCTCATTTTTGCCAGCTCTTCATTATGCGTAACAATTAAAAAAGTTTGATTGAATTTATTACGCAGGTCAATAAACAACTGATGCAGTTCTTTGGCATTGGCACTGTCCAGGTTGCCCGTTGGTTCATCGGCCATAACAATGGCAGGGCCGTTTATTAAAGCCCTTGCAACTGCCACTCTTTGCTGCTCGCCGCCCGAAAGTTGCTGGGGTTTGTTCTCCAGCCGGTCGCCAAGACCTAAAGTTTTCAACAATTCTGTTGCCTTTATAACCACTTCCTTCTTTTTATGGCCGGCAATCCAGCCCGGGATGCAAACATTCTCCAACGCTGTAAATTCCGGTAAAAGGTGATGAAACTGAAAAACAAAGCCAATATGTTTGTTTCTGAAAGCCGCTAATTTTCGTCCGCTAAGTTGTTCAAGCTGCTGGCCGTTTAAACTGATACGCCCTTCATCGGCCTTATCCAAAGTGCCCAAAATGTGCAGCAGCGTGCTTTTGCCAGCACCCGATGATCCCACTATACTTACAATTTCTCCCTTACCTATGTTTATATCAACCCCTTTCAGTACCGTAAGGTGGTCGTATCTTTTATAAATACCAGTAGCTGTTAACATGCTTCGAAAATAGGTAATAATTGCAATTTTACCCTTTAAAAACAAGGCCGGCTCCTATTTTATGGATGTTAAATAATAATATCCCCCAACGGGCGCTAAAAAAACACTTTTGGTTATTCCGAATGAACTTATACATTTGCAAAAAATTAAACCCTTACAAGATGTTTTGGACACTAGAATTAGCTTCTCATTTGGAAGATGCACCCTGGCCCGCTACTAAAGATGAATTGATTGATTATTCTATCCGCAGTGGAGCACCAATTGAAGTGGTAGAGAACTTGCAGGAGCTGGAAGACGAGGGCGAAATATATGAAGGACTGGATGATATCTGGCCCGATTATCCCAGCCAGGAAGATTTCTTTTTTAATGAAGATGAATATTGATCGCTGATTAAATAGATTTTATCAGATTTCGCTGATAGAAGAAGGCTGCCCGTTAAAGCAGCCTTCTTTCATTATTAAGTTTATTAAAATCTGCGAAATCCAGATAATCATCGCAATCTGCGATTTTACATCTTATTAATAACCGCCTCAGTTACACCTGTAAATGAGAATCCTCCATCATGAAACAGGTTTTGCATGGTAACCATCTTCGTCATATCGCTGAACATCATTACAATGTAATTAGCACAATCATCGGCACTGGCATTACCCAGCGGACTCATTTTTTCGGCATACTCCAAAAATCCGTCAAATCCTTTTACACCACTGCCGGCAGTAGTTTTTACCGGCGATTGTGAAATGGTATTTATCCTTACGTGCTTTTTAACGCCATAATGATATCCAAAACTACGGCTTACACTTTCCAGCAAAGCTTTAGCATCGGCCATTTCGTTATAGTCGGGGAAAACCCTTTGTGCTGCGATGTAGGTTAAAGCCACCACACTGCCCCAGTCGTTGATTGCATCCATCTTCATGGCAGTTGCAAGCACCCGGTGCAGGCTCATGGCAGATATGTCTAAGGACTTTGCATTAAAACCATAATCAATCTCTGTATAATGTTTTCCTTTACGCACATTAATGCTCATACCAATGGAATGCAGAATAAAATCTACACCGCCTCCAAAATGCTCCATGGTTTTTGTGATCAGGTTGGTAACATCTTCGTTACTGCTAACATCGCAGGCTATAACCGGCGCATTTACAATCTCAGCCAGTTTATTGATCTCGCCCATACGCATAGCTACGGGTGCATTTGATAAAACGATCTCTGCGCCTTCTTCATGACAACGTAAAGCTGTACGCCAGGCAATTGATCTTTCATCAAGCGCCCCGAAAATGATTCCTTTTTTTCCTTTAAGTAAGTTGTATGACATGTTTTGGTTTTTGTGTGGTAAAGATAGCCCTAAATGAAAATAAAAAAAATCCGGAGTATGTCTCCGGACTTAATATTGAAAATAGCACTTTTATTTTTCATACACATCATGCCACCACCAGTATGTTCCGGGAGTACCAACTACCCTGAAATATAATACCATCGAATCGCTGCTCAGGTATTTAATGCGGAAATCGGGACCTGAAGATGGCGTGGGATAAGGAGTATTGGTAACAAAATCATCATTCGAATAAAATTCTACACGCCATTTCATGCTACGTAATGATTCATTGATAGTTAGATGACCTCCTTCTCCTCCTCCATACATAGGCAGTGTCAGTGATCCCGATCTCCACCATTTAAAGGTAGAATCAGCTTTAATTTCAAGATAAGAGAAAGGATCAAGCCGGGTGCTGTATACACTATCTATCACAACTGTTGTATCGGTCTGGGTTGTTACCAACCTGTAATCATATAAATATTTCCACTTGCCTACCAAACTATCAAATGTGGAAGCTACAGTTTGGTTGGTATCAGTTGAAACTTCTTTCTGGCAACTAACAAAAAGAAAGCAAAGCATGATAATTGTTGCAATACGCATGTAGTTACGTTTATAATAAGATTCCATTTCGTACAAAACTGCTGCATCAGATATAAAATAATTAACCTCTGTGTTTTATCCAAACCATTATCAATACACTGGCAATACTGTAAAGCAAAGCCAGTATCAAAACGCTGATAAAATACAATGCCAGTCTTTTACCGGTTTCTGATGGTCTTATCTTTTTAAGAAGATACCTGTTTAAAAAATAAAAGGGAACTGCCACTATAAGGGCCAGTGCAATAACATCCAGATTGGCAAGCATAAACATAAGCAGTATCAATTACCCACCATTTCCCTGGCATTCTGTAATGCAGCAGCAGTGGGTTTTTCGCCGCTCAGCATTTGTGCAATGGTGGTAATGCGTTCATCATTGCTCAGCAGGCGTATGGATGTAACGATTGTATCTTTTTCTATTGCCTTGTACACAAAATAATGTGCAGTTGCCTTAGCTGCAATTTGCGGCTGATGTGTAATAGATATTAGTTGGTGCGATGCTGATAATTCTTTCATGATATTGCCTACCTGCCGGGCTGCTTCGCCACTGATGCCGGTATCGATCTCATCAAATATCAATGTGGGCAACTGTAGTTTTTTTGCAACCAGCGATTTAATGCAAAGCATCAGCCGGCTTAGTTCTCCCCCACTGGCCACTTTACGCAATGGTTCAAATCGGTTGCTTTTGTTGGCATCAAATAAAAACTCGATCCTGTCAATACCCAGTTCACTCAATGCATCCAAAGGCTGTGCTTCGGCAGTAAAACGTGCATTGGGCATCCCAACACGTGCCAGTAATTCATTTACATTTTCCGCAAATGGTTTAATGGCTTTTTTGCGGTTGGCCGAGATTGTTTTTGCTTTCGCTTCGCACTGCTGCAACAGTTCTGCCGTTTGCTTTTCTTTTTGTTGTATGGCTTCGCCGATGTTTAAGATCTCATTCAGTTTTTGCTGTAATTCATCTTTTAAAATCAATAACTCATTGGTGGTGGTTACGCCATGTTTCTTTTGCAGTTTATAGCCCATCGAAATGCGGTCGTTCACGATCTGTATTCTTTCAGCACTATAGTTAATGCTGCTGTTTATCTGATCCAGTTCATCGGCAATATCTGCCAGCTCAAGCTGGGAGCTTTGCAAACGTTTGGCCAGGTCGGTGATACCGGTGTGGTATTGATCCAGTGCATGCAATTTATTATACAGCACTTTCAACTGCTGCACCAGTGGTTGCTCTGTTTCTTTTAATTCGTAATAAATACCACTAAGTTCCTGTTTTACATTTTCGGCATTGCTCAGCAGTTTTAATTCTGCGTCCAGTTCTTCCAGTTCGTTTTCTTTAAAATTGGCTTCATCCAGTTCATCAAATAAAAACTGGTTATAGTCAAGCGCCGCATTGGCAGCAGTTTGCTGCGCCTGTAGCTCTGTCAATTCCTTTTTTGTTTTTTTGTATTGATGAAACAGTTCCTGGTATTGCTGCAGCAATTCGGTATTATCTGCCAATGCATCCAACACCTGCTGCTGAAAATCGGATGAATTCAGTTCCAGTGTATCAAACTGCTGGTGCAGATCTACCAGTAAAGTGCTGAGTGTTTTAAGCTGGTTAAGGTTAACCGGCGTATCATTGATGAATGCCCTTGATTTACCATTTGCTGCGATCTCCCTTCTTATCATCAGCATATCTTCAGCATCCAGGTCGTTCTCTTTTAAAAAATCGGCAATGGCTTTTTTATTGGTGGCTTTAAACGAGCCTTCTATCACTGCCTTTTTTTCTTTCTGCTGCAATACACTGCTATCTGCCCGTTCGCCCAGTATAAGGCTTAATGCACCCATTAAAATGCTTTTACCGGCACCTGTTTCACCGGTGATGATGTTCAGTTTATCTGAGAAATCAATTTCCAGTTCGTTGATGATGGCGTAATTCTGTATGTGTAATCTTTGAAGCATTATTTATTTTATACTGTTGGCAAATTAGCAAATTATACAACCCTTTTGTAAACTATTTTACAAATAAAAAAGAGCCCACAATCGTGAGCTCTTCCAGTATCTTGTATCCAGTATCTTTTATCTTATTTTACCACTACCGAATCATTCAAATCTGCATCTACCAAAATACGTCCGCAGTTTTCGCAAACCATGATCTTCTTACGCAGTTTAATTTCACTTTGCTTTTGTGGAGGAATGGCATGGAAACAACCACCGCAGCTGTCTCTTTCAATAGCAACTACCGCTAAACCATTGCGGTAATTTTTACGGATGCGGTCGTAGCTGGTAAGCAAACGCTCATCTGCATGGCTACGTGCTTTTTCACCTTCCTTGTTATAATGTTTTTCTTCTTTTTCGGTTTCGCTGATGATCTTTTCCAGCTCGCCTTTTTTACCTACCAGGTGGCCTTCCTTATTAGCTACCGCCTTTTTTGCTGTTTCCAGCTGCCTTGCTTTTTCAGAAATTTCCTCAGTAGCATCCTTAATATGCTTTTCGCAAAGCTTTATTTCTAAAGTCTGCATTTCAATTTCTTTATTGATGGCTTCAAACTCACGGTTGTTCTTTACGTTGTCGCTTTGCTTCTCGTATTTTTTAACCAGTGCTTCAGCTTCTTTAATGCCTTCTTTCTTTTGGGCAATAAATTCCTGTATACCATTTATTTCTTCTTCAACACGGGTTTGCCTGGCATGCAGACCTTCAATTTCGTCTTCCAGGTCTTTTACCTCCATGGGTAATTCTCCTTTCAGGATCTGAATTTCATCCAGCTTACAATCTACTTTTTGTAAAAGTACCAGTGCGCTTAATTTTTCTTCAATTGAAAATTCTTTAACTGCGGGCATATTATTTTTGAAATTTGATTTTTGAAATTACAGGAAGTAATGTACCGGATTGGTTTTTACCCCTGTTTTTAGGACGGCAAAGGTAGGGAATTTTTGGCTCAAAATATCAAATAACAGGTCTATTGTGTACTGTTCGCTCTCAAAATGGCCAATATCGGCCACAACCAGCCGGTTGTTGGCATCAAAAAACTCGTGGTATTTAATATCGCCGGTAATGTAGAACCCGGCGCCTGATGCAGCCGCAGCGCCAATCAGGAAGCTGCCGGCGCCCCCGCAAAGGGCAATTTTGGTAACCGGTTTATCCAGCAAAGGGGTATGCCGTATTACAGAAAGGTTGAATTTTTCTTTTAAAAGCTCCAGGAAGGCAGTTTCACTGACCGGTTCAGGCAGTTCGCCCACCAAACCGCTGCCAACCTGTTGGTTTTGGTTATCCAGCGCAATAATATCAAAAGCCACTTCTTCGTAAGGATGGGCTGCAATCATGGCTTTTACAATAGACTGCTCCTGCCAGGCCGGAAAGATCATTTCCATCTTTATCTCATCTTCAGTATGCCTGATACCTCGCTTGCCGGTAAATGGATTGGTGCCCTCCCCCGGTTTAAAAGTTCCCTGGCCGGCAGTATTAAAACTGCATTCGCTGTAATTGCTGATATGGCCACCGCCTGCATTAAAAATGGCCGAGCGAACATTTTCTGCAAATTCAACCGGTACAAAAGTGAAGAGTTTTTTGAGTGTATCGTTTTTGGGTTGAAGAATTTTGCGGTTTATTAACCCAAGTTTATCGGCAATGGCTGCATTTACGCCATGCAGTACATTGTCCAGATTGGTATGAATAGCGTAGATGGCAATATCATTTTTTATAGCCGTGATGATGGTTTGCTCTACATAATTTTTGCCGGTGATTTTTCTTAACCCGCCAAAAATAATGGGGTGATGCGCTACTATAAGGTTGCATTTTTTGTTGATCGCTTCCTGCACCACGGCTTCGGTTGCATCTAAAGTGGTGATGATGCCGGTACAATGCCAGCTGCTGTTGCCGGTAATCAGGCCGGCATTGTCATAGCTTTCCTGCAGGGATGGCGAAGCTACTGATTCTAAAAAAGAGGTGATTTCGCTTATCTTCATTTGATAAAATTAACCTGTTGTGACGTTAAAATATTTAACTACCTCACTGATTTAATTACACTTCATAATTTAGTATTTACTTTTTTGCTTCTCCAAAAAAGTAACAAAAAAGGAGCCCCGAAATCGATTACATCCCGATTTCGGGAAGGAGCCTTGATTGGACTTTTGTACTACTGTAAACTCAAATTCAGTTCCCTGAAATAAGACCCTGATATTTTAGTTATCTTTTAGTAAGACGAGAGCTTACAATCAAATTTTAAAGAGTAAGCTTTTATCCTTTCAGTTTATTAACCAGTTCAACATATTGCTGCATACTTTCTTCGGATGTTTTTCCTTTTAAAGCTGACCAGGCTTCATACTTGGCTTTGTTTACAAAATCAAAAGGGTTGGTTGGGGCTTCGCCGCTTACATCTCCTTCGGTAGCTTGTTTGTATAAAGAATACAGTTGCAGCAGGGTCTCGTTGCCGGGCTTTTCGCTAAGTGATTTACTGTCGGCTATTGCCTGCTCAAATTGTGCTTTAATATCCATGGCTTTTTATTTGCGAATGTAAGGTAAAGCTGCCAAGTGATTAATAAGGTTATAAAAAAGAAAGCCAGACTATAAAATCAGGCTTTCTCCTTTTTTATTTACAACAACAGATTAACTACCCCTTAGCTTATTATTTTTTCTTATAAATCGTTATCTCTACCCTGCGGTTTAACCAATCCTGGTGAACATCATATGGCCTTGATGAACCATAAAAAGCTGTTGTGATCCTGTTTTGGGCAATACCATAGCTCTGGAAATAATCCCTGGCCACATTGGCACGTTCCTGGGAGATGAGCAGGTTGTATTTCTCGATACCGATATTATCGGCATGGCCATCAATATTGATCATCAGGCTCTTGTCGGCTTTTAATGCGTTTACGATCCCGCCCATTATACTGAATCCTTCATTGGTAATATTGGCTCTGTCAAAATCGAATCTGACGAAATAGGTCATCGAATCGCCGGATGACCTGATGAGTTTACCACCATTGAGTATCTTCATGGGGCAGCCGTTGTTTTCGGCAGGCCCTGCTGCATCGGGGCATTTATCATCTTTATCCAAAATACCATCGCCATCTGTATCTGAAGGGCAGCCACTATTATCGGCTACACCTTTTACATCAGGGCAATTATCATTATCATCATTTACCCCATCGCCATCTGTATCGGGTACGGGACAGCCATTGTATCTGGCAGTGCCTTTTGCATCTGGGCATTTATCATCTTTATCAGCTACGCCATCGCCATCGGCATCAGGACAACCATTGACTGTACCTTTTGCTGTTACACACAGATCAGTAATATCCGGTACACCATCTCCATCTGTATCCATTTCAATTTTAGGGGCCACAGCAACAGTGTCTTTCTTTACTTCGGTTTTTATAGTATCAGCAGCAGGTATCAAGGCCTGGGATTCTACCTTCTTAGGTTTTTTGTGCTGACCAAAACCCAGGGAGTAAAACATAAAATCGTCTTTAATACCATCGGTTAAAGCCATTTTCCATTGTGCCTGTATAAAAAGGTAGGCTCCGCTGTTGAAATGAAACTGCAGGCCCACACCTACCGGTGCGTACACAACCAATTGCGGCCCAAAATATGCGGCACCAATGCCCGCGGTTAAAAAAGGATTTATTTTGCTGCTTTCTTTAAACATTTTGCCATGCAGCAACAGATCGAGCTGGGGCGAAAAAGCCGCCTTTCCTATACTGTCGCCTTTTAAATATAATGCCGGAAAATTTGAAAAAGTACCTATAAAATTGCCAGACAAATCGAAGTGTGAACCCAGTCCTTTCCAATAAGAAACGCCCAACCCAAAAGAACTGCTGCCGGATTTAAAAAGGCCCTTGCGGTTAAAAGCATGGCTAAAAGAGGAGTCGTTAACGGCTTTAAAAAATCCATAATCGGAGTAATTGATATTGAACGAAAACATGCCGTACTTTTTATCTGTATTCTTTACAGTTTTTTTCTGGCCGTATACCAAGGTTGCGCTTAAGCAAAACAGGATGGCTATTTTCAGAGATCTAACTTGCATGCAGGGAGTGTTAGGGAGTGTAAAATGGGCTTTATAAGTATTGGGTTAGTGTTTATAATATTAAACGCTCATGCAATGTAAAAATTATATCTCTATATACACAATTTTAAAAACGGAAATGTGATTAACAATAAGGCTGAAAGACATTGTTTATCAATAATACAAACCCAGCACCGTAATTGGTTCTGTTTCATTTTTACAAAATGGATCTAACTCATATTTTAATTCAGGCAGTTCCATTCGTAAAATAATGTTTTAAAATAAAAGCAACCTCCCGCATTTAATTTCCGATTTAGTTCTTTGAAAAAGTACACATGAAAAAAGAGCTGAACCCGGTTGGCTACGCCACTATCTCTAAATTAAAATTAATAAGCGAAGCTGATACAATAAATCAATCGGCCCCCTACTTTCATATACAGCATGAATTTAACGAACTGATAAATATCGGTTCTGTAACCACTCCTTTTCAATCACAGCCGCTCGACAGTAACTTTAACAGGGCTTTGAAACGCTTTATGGACATTACTGTATCGCTGCTTTTCATTGTCTTTATTTTTTCGTGGCTATGCCCGCTGATTGCGGTGTTAATAAAAATCAATTCCCGTGGTCCGGTTTTTTTTCTTCAAAAAAGAAATAAACGAAATGGCGAATTGTTTACCTGTATCAAATTCAGATCGATGTATACAAATGTTGAAGCAGATATTTTACCTGCAAAGGAAAATGATGCCCGTATAACCAGGGTGGGTTCGTTTTTACGCAACCATTACCTGGATGAACTGCCACAGTTTTTAAATGTGCTGTGGGGCGATATGTCGGTGATAGGCCCCAGGCCCCACATGGTTAGCGATAACCTGAAATTTGATGAACTGATAAAAAATTACAATTACAGGCACAAGGTTAAACCCGGCATCACGGGCCTGGCACAGGTATTAGGCTATGTTGGCGCTGCAGAAAATATACAAAAAATGAAAGCCCGTATCAATATGGATATATTTTATGCTCGCCATTGGTCACCTAAATTTGATATGGTAATTCTTTTCCGTACCATTTGTAAAACTTTAGGTTTATAAATCACTTCGTGAAAAAGATACTGAAGAACATACTGGAGATTCTTGATAAAAAAGAAAAAAAGCAATTTTTCAGTTTAATGCTGCTGGATATTGCTTTGAGTATTTTTGATATTCTTTTCCTGGCGTTTTTATTGCTGCTTATTCAGTTTTATATTCAACCTGCTGCCGAAAACCGGTTATCCTTTTTACCTGCCTGGCTTACAAACCGTAACTCTATGTGGTTGATTGCCATTTTCCTGTTGCTCTTCAGTATTAAAAATTTGTGTGGTTTTGTAATTGCCCGTGCAAATTTTAGTTTTATAAATAAGGTTGCCATACGCATATCCCGAAACAACCTGGTTAATTATCAGCAGGCAGCATTCAGTGAATTTGTGCATACAGATTCTTCGGTATACATCCGCAATATCTGTTACCGGCCTTTTGAATTTTCTCAATACATGCTTTCGGGTTTTCAACAAATTGTTACACAACTGGCACTGATGCTGGTAACTATCATTGCTATTATCTTTTTTAATGCAAAAATATTTTTACTGTTGCTTGTATTGTTATTGCCGCCGGTGGTTATTGTATTCTGGTTTATTAAAAAACGTATTGCTGCAGAAAAACAGCATATCCAGGATAATAATGAACTCTCTTTTAAATATGTACTGGATGCACTGAAAGGATATGTTGAAAGTAATATTTACAACCGCAATGCTTTTTTTCTGAACCGCTTTATAAATGCACGCCAAAAATTCAGTAAGGCGCTGTTTAATTCGCTTGCTCTGCAAAGCCTGCCCGGCCGCATCATTGAAATATTTGCCGTGCTTGGACTGTTTATTTTAATTGCAATTGCCAACTGGACCGGCAATAGCGACAGTACCATGCTGATAACAATTGGTGCCTTTATGGCTGCCGCTTATAAGATCATTCCGGGTATTGTTAAAGTAATCAATGTAAGCGGACAAATGAAGGCTTATGAATTTTCTTTACAGGATCTTGAGCAAAGCAGGGAAGCTGCAACATCGGTTGCCGAAGAAAAGCCTGCTGCAGGATTACAATCAATCGAACTGAAAAATATCAGTTTTCAATATGCTGAGCAGCCGGTGCTTAATCATTTTTCAATGGTAATAAATAAAGGAGACTTTATTGGCATTACAGGTGAATCGGGCAAAGGAAAAACAACGTTGATGAATTTGCTGTTAGGTTTTTTACCTGCAGAAAATGGTGAAATTTATTTTAATGAAGCTCCGGTTAATGCCGAAGCAATAAAAAAATACTGGCCATGCATTGCATACGTAAGGCAGCAAAGTTTTTTTATACATGATACACTGTTAAGAAATATTACTTTGGAAGAAGATTATTTTAACCAGGAGCAATTACAATCGGCCATGCTTATATCGGGGCTTGAAGAGCAGTTCAAAAAATTTTCTGAAGGGCAGCAAAAGATCATTACAGAGAATGGCAAAAACATAAGTGGCGGTCAGCAGCAACGTATTGCCATTGCACGGGCGCTTTACAAGAATGCTGATCTAATTCTATTAGACGAGCCTTTTAATGAACTGGATACAGCAGCAACAGATTCTTTATTGCAGCATTTTAAAGAACTGGCTGCTGCAGGTAAATCGGTAGTAATGATCACCCACGATAAAAAAAGCCTTTCGTACTGCAATAAAATCATTTCGCTTGATGCATCCTAAGAAGAAAACACTGATTATACTTACACCCGGTTTCCCTTCATCAGAAGCAGACAGTACCTGCCTGCCCATGCAACAAAGTTTTGTAAAGGCTTTAAAAGAAAATGATCCAAACCTGCAAATAATCGTGCTGAGTTTTCAATACCCATATTCAATACAAACTTATACCTGGTTTGGAATAGCCGTTAAAAGTTTTAACGGGCAAAATAAAGGAGGCATAGCCCGGCTGTTATTGAGACGAAAATTAAACACAGCATTAAAAGAAATTAACCGCCACAATAAAATAATCGGCATCCTGAGTTTCTGGTACAATGAATGTGCCTGGGTGGGAAAAAAGTTTGCCGATAAAAATAAACTGAAACATTATTGCTGGATATTGGGACAGGATGCAAGGACCGCCAACATAAATGCAAAGTCTCTACAATTAAAAGCGGATGAATTGATTGCCCTGTCAGATTTTTTGCAGGATGAGTTCAAAAAAAATCATGGCATAAAACCTGCATTTGTAATTCCCCCGGGCATTGACAGTAAGCAATTCAAAACAACAACAAAAGAAAAAATATTGACTTGCTTGCAGCCGGATCACTGATACCTTTAAAGCAATTTGAAATTTTTGTGAAAGTTGTTGCCGGGTTAAAACAACAATTACCCGGTATTAAGGCAATGCTGATTGGCAATGGGCCGGAAAAGGATAAATTGAAAACGCTGATCGAAAAGCATGCACTACAATCAAATATGATACTTACAGGCGAACTGCAATACCCCGAAGTTTTGCAATGGATGCTGCGGGCAAAAGTTTTTCTTCACCCTTCATCTTACGAGGGATTTTCGGGTGTTTGCCAGGAAGCTTTGGCAGCAGGCGCCCATGTTGTAAGCTTCTGCAAACCTATGAAACAGGACATTAAACATTGGTTTATCGTAAATAATAAAGATGAGATGAAAAACCTGGTCTTAAAAATTTTACAAAACCCAGGTATTGCTTTTGAAAAAACAATTCCCTTCGACATAAATGATACTGCAAAAAAAATGATGAAGCTGTTTGAAGCGTAAGTTTGTATTTTAATTATTTCAAAAAACTCAAAACAGCCTTGGCTGTTTTTCTTACAGGAATAATGCTGAATGGTTTATTTGTCCAGGCTCTTACAAAATTCTTTATTGCTTTTCCTCTTTGATTTATCCGCAAACATTTTTCGCCATAGTTGATATATAATTTGAAAAGGCTCTCTCTTACCTCTAAAGCTGGAATCAGTTTCCTGGCATGGTACGATTGAATAACGTCAACCCATTCACCATATCTTTCTTCCCAGTTTTCATCACTGTCACTCAGCTCATGCAATCTGCGGAAAAATAATGGTTCATATAATACTATTCCTTTAAAATGGCAGGTAAGACTTAAAATAAAATCCGGATCTGAAAATAATTTTGTCTCATCAAAGTATCCTGAAACATGCAAACAGTCTTTTCGGAACAAAAGAGCCTGTGTATAGCCAGAGAGTTCCGATCTGAACATGGCAAGCATGAAATTACCATACCGTAGCCCATCTCTTTGTTTGTATAAATACCCAACCGGTTCATTTTTATTGATAAAAGTGTAACCACCGGTAAGGCAAAACCCTGCTTCGGGGTATTGCTCCATGGCAGCAAGTTGTTTCTCAAGTTTGGTAGAATGCCAAAGGTCATCCGAATCTATAAAGGCAATCAATTCGCCCCGGGCTATTTTAATAGCTGTGTTTTTTAATTTGCTTACTGCCCCGGTTCTGCCGCCTTTATAAAATTGAATCCTGTCATCGTTGTATTGTTCTATAATCTTTTCTGTATTATCATCCGAACCATCATCCATTATCAGCAGTTCCCAATTTGTAAAAGTCTGGTTGCGGATGCTGTCAACAGTTTCTCCTATTAAATGAGCCCTGTTGTAAGTGGGCATAATGATACTTATTTTGGGTGCTGTCTCCATGCTTATAATTACTGCTTAAGCGTTGCAATTACCTGCGCTATTTTTTTTGCAATGGCTTCAAACGAAAGTTCAGTTTTAAATTGTTGCAATGTTTTGGCCCGTTCTTTTTCTATATCCAGTTCCAAAGTTTGCATTAATATTTTCAAGAGTGATGCTGTATTTCCCGGTTCATACAACAAGCCACAATTACCAGGGCCTGACATTTTCCGGAAAGAAATGATATCGGTTAAAACCGGCACACAGCCGCAGGACATCGCTTCACAAACTGCTATTCCGCTTCCTTCGTGATGAGAACCGGATATGATAAAGTCTGCAGCATTATACCAGGTTTGCAATTCCTCATGCGCAATCTTACCAACCAGGTTTATTGGTTTTACTGTATTCGCTTCCTGATGAATCAGGTCTTTGATATCATTCAAAACTTCATCAGACTGGTATATCATATACAGTTTTGCGCCTGGCTGAAATCTGGCAAACTGTATAAATGCTTTAACAACCGTCAGCGGGTCTTTATTTGCATCCAGCCTGCCCACCCATAAAAAAACAGGCGAGCCATCAACACCTGCTGCTGATCTTGCCAAAAATTTTTCCTGCTGATAAAAAGCAGAAGAAGCCTGTATCACTTCGTGAATCTTGTTTTGATTACCGATATTACCATGTTGCGTCCAGTCCTTACCAAACTCAGCAGAAGTAAATAAATAGGCATCGATACACTTATCAGCAAGTTTTTGCAGCAATCTTTTTATACCACGATGAGGTTTTTCTCCACGATGCAACAAAATTATTTTAACTGTCCGGCCCAGTTTCAGCCTTAACTGAACTACCTGTAGTGGAAAAATGAGTCCATTCACAAAAACAACATCCGGCTGAAGTTTCTTAATATAATTATGCAACCCCCTTGGAAAGTATAGTTTAGATTTTCTGAAATTCAGGAAATGATACTTTACTCCTTTGTGTTCCTTTAAACCGCTGTAATTTATTTGCTCAATACTTTCAACCCGGTTCTTTTTGGCAAGTTCTTCCAAAATGCCTGTATAAAAATTAATCCTTTGCAGCCAGGCAACCGGATCGGTAAATTGTACGGTATTAGTATAACTTGTGCTGACGATTTTCATGCTGCCGCAAACTATTTTCTTATTTTAAATATGAAGCTTCTGCAAAAAATATTAACCAAACTCAACGGGCTTCATTTTCCACAGGAGTATCTCTGCTTTGCCAAAGAATCATTTCCTGATCCGCTTCATGTTTATCTCGTAAATAATAAACGTATCGTTAAAGATATTACAAGCCAGCATTTGTTTGTTGGGTATTGCCCGCTGGTATTTGCATTTTCTTTAAGTGATTTACCTCCTTCCATCCAAATCATCTTCAGCCCACAGGTTTTACAACCAAACGAAATTTTTACGGCAAAGGATGCCCTTGCCACGCTGGAATTGAGCTTAATAAAAAAGCAGCATCATGATGGAACTGATATTGTTTATTACGAAGTAACCAATGGTATCCATCATTTCCTCCCGGCTTTTCATCAATATATCAGCAGCCTGAACAATCAGTGGTATAATAAAAAACCCGGTAATGTTTTTTTGCATGATAACTTATACAAACAGGTACAGATCGCCTATGCTGTTCCGCGGCTGATCTCTTTGATAACTGTTGGAGGCAATGATCTTTTTAACCTATTCCCAACTGACCTGCACGGACAGGCTGATGAAACACATTACATCATTTCACTGCGTACGGGTGGCAAAGCCTGCAAACAGGTAGAAGCGGCAGGCAAATTACTGGTATCGCAAATGCATAGCCAGGCTTATAAGATGGTTTATGGGCTGGGCAAAAATCATATGCAGGATCTGAAAACAAAAGATAATTTTCCTTTCGGCCAGGCATTGTCTGAAGAATTTATGCTGCCTTTACCAGAGCAGGCCGAATCTTATAAAGAACTGGAATTAGCAGATTCCTTTATACACGGCATTCACACGATCATGTTGTTTAAAATAGTTATGTCCAGTCAATTGGAACCCGAAAATGATACCCTGGTTCATATTCACAACAGCTATGCCACCTGGCGTTATAAAAACAAGTTGCAGGGCAACTATTTGCTACGTTAACCCGATTTAATAAAGAACAGTTATTTATTAATTCAGCCGGCATGAACAAAGTCCTTTTATTTAATCCACGAAGTGCAAAATATAAGCCGAGGATACCCAATTCCATCCTGGCCATTGCTTCTTCTATTGAGGGGCTGTTTGAATATGTGATTGTAGATGGCAATATGGAAACCGATCCCTGGGAAAAAATTCATCAATATTTATCAGAAGGAGGCTTTGGTTATTTTGGCTGCACCAGCATGCCGGGCCCGCAACTAAAACAGGCCATTCCGGTTTCGCAAAATATCCGTGCATTATTCCCTGAAATAAAAATTATCTGGGGCGGTTATTTCCCTTCCAACCAATCTAAGGTTGTTCTTAGTTCGGGCTATGTTGATTTTGTAATAAACGGCCCCGGTGAAAAAACTTTTCCGTCTTTGTTATTTGCTTTGGAAAGAAATGAACCTTTTGAATTAATTCATAATCTTATTTACAGATCGGGCGAACAGATCATCAAAACTCCCAAAGACGAATTGTATGACCCGGATGAATTGCCTGCATTGCCTTATAATAAACTAAACAGTTTTTATCCCCTGAAAAGATACCTTGGTAAAACATATTTGGGTACAAAAACAATTGCTTACCACAGCAGCATGGGTTGCCCGTTTAAATGTTCATTTTGTGCGGTAGTTCCTATTTATAATGCAAGATGGAGAGGTAAATCTGCCGAGCTGATCTACAAAGACATTAAACACCTGAAAGAAAATTATGGTGGTAATGCCATTGAGTTTCACGACAACAATTTTTTTGTTTCGGAAAAAAGAACAGTTGAGTTCTCGAAACTGATAAAGCCCGAGAAAATGATCTGGTGGGGCGAAGGCAGGATTGATACCATTGATAAATATTCGGATGAGTCGCTGGCGCTGATGAGGGAAAGTGGTTGCAAGATGATCTTCTTTGGTGCCGAAACAGGTAATGATGAAATTTTAAAGAAGATGGACAAAGGCGGTACTCAAACTGCCGCCGAGATCAGATCTTTTGCAGCAAGGATTGGCAAGTTCGACATCATACCCGAATACTCTTTTGTACTGGGCACACCGGCCGATACACCTGAGCAGGCCATGAAACAGATCGACCAGGACATTGCATTTATTAAAGAGATAAAGCAGATCAATCCAAAAACAGAGATCATCATTTATGTGTACAGCCCGGTGCCAACAGAAGGCAGCGATATGTACAATAAGGTTTTAAAAAGTGGTTTTCATTTTCCGGAAAAACTGGAAGACTGGATAAGTCCGCAATGGGAAAATTTTGATCTGCGTAAAAATCCATTAACACCCTGGCTTACTGCAGAAATGATCAACAAGATAAAAGATTTTGAAACGGTGTTGAATGGATATTATCCAACCACATCCGATATCAGGTTAACGAATTTAAAAAGAAAAGTGCTGCACCATATTGCATCGCTTCGCTACAAAACAGGCATATACCATAAGCCTTATGAGTTGAAAGCATTACAGATACTATGGAAATACCGGCAGCCGGAAATTGAAGGATTTTAAAATAAAATATTGAACACAGTAATCAAACATATTGTTGCAAACACTTACAAACCTTTGCTGGCAAAATATCTTTCCAAAACAAGGTTGTATAAATATAAAGATCTGAGGCTGGAAATTCCTTCTGAGGTTTTTCATCCGGGATTTTTCTTCAGTACGCAAATGCTGTTGCAATACATAAGCAAATTAACACTGCATAAAAAAGAATTGCTGGAGCTTGGTTGTGGCAGCGGACTTATTGCCATGGTTGCTGCCGAAAAAGGCGCAACTGTTACTGCCACTGATATTAATCCGGTAGCTGTTGAGTTTCTTACAAAAAACTGTTTGCGCAATAATCTTCAGCTGGAGATCATTCAGTCAGATCTATTTGATGATATACCAATAAAGCAATTCGATATCATAGCAATTAATCCTCCATACTATAAAAAATATCCGGTAACGCTTCGAGACCATGCATGGTTTTGTGGTGAACATGGAGAATATTTTGAAAAGTTGTTTACATCGTTACACAGGTATATACATGCAGGCACAGAAACGCTGATGGTATTGTTTGATGGTTGTGATATGGAAATGATACATGGATTTGCAGCAGCAAATAATTTCAGTCTTACCTGCGTGCACAACAAACAAAACATGCTGGAGAAAAATTTTATTTTCAAAATAGAAAAAATACAATGAGTACCGGCACTTTAAATACTGCTGTGGAATTTGATCCGTTATATTTCGGCCTTCGGCAGAAAGAAGGACGCATTTATACAGATGAAGAAGTAGCTACGCTGCCATTCATCTACACAAGTCACCCTTACTACCATGAGTGGGTTATGAGGAAGCATTCGCAAAAAGCATTGCTCAGCTACATCAATAGTAAAAAAATATTCAGCAATATCCTGGAAGTGGGCTGTGGTAATGGCTGGCTATCATCCCGTATTGCCAAGGAAACCAAAGCTGACGTTACGGGTTTGGATATTAATACGTATGAATTGCAGCAGGCCGAACGTGTGTTCAGAAATGTTTCCAACCTGAATTTTATAAGCGGCAGCCTGCAAAGTGATCAATTTAGGGATGAAAAATTTGACATGATACTCTTTGCTGCATCCATACAATATTTTCCATCGCTTAAGCAGATCATACAAATTGCCATTGAACATTTAACCCTGCAGGGTGAAGTGCACATTATGGACTCACCGTTCTATCATATACAGGAAACAGCAGCAGCCAGTCAAAGAACAAAGGAATATTATAAAGCGCTTGGATTTGAAGCGATGGCTGGTCATTACTATCATCACCAGCTGGCTGAACTGGAATACTTTCAGTACAAAATTCTGCATCATCCCAATTCCTGGAAAAATAAACTGTCTATTAAAAAAAATCCGTTTTACTGGATCAGTATAAAAAACCGTTACCAATAAAATGCAGTTGCAATCGCCATATAAAACCTTTAAAAGATACCGCAGCCTGCAAACGCATAAGCTGAGTGCATTGCCCATTGTGATACTGATGCCGCATAGCGCCTGCAACTGCCGCTGTGTGATGTGCGATATCTGGAAAGGAAACAACAACCTGAAACAGCTTACCGCAGCTGATATACAGGCCTTGATGGCAACATTAAAAAAACTGGGTACGCAGCAGGTGCTGATGTCGGGCGGCGAAGCACTACTGAATCCAAACTTTTTCAGGTTCTGCGAAATACTGAAAAAAGAAAAGATAAAAATTACTTTATTATCAACAGGATTGACGCTGAAAAAAAATGCAGCGTTACTGGTAAAATGGGTTGATGACATTATCGTTTCATTGGATGGCGATGAAGCAACACATAACCGCATTCGCAATATACCCGACGCCTTTAATAAAATGGCGGAAGGTATAACTGCAATAAAAGCATTGAAGCCGGATTTTAAAATTACCTGCCGGACTGTGATACACCGGCTCAACTACACAGTTTGGCCGCAAATAATACAGAGCGCCAAGAACCTGGGCCTTGACCAGATCAGTTTTTTACCGGCCGATGTAAGCAGTCATGCCTTTAACCGCCAGCAGGCCTGGGATGAGCCCCGGCAGCATGAAATTCTTTTATCAGAAAAGGATGTTGATGCATTAAAAATAATAATTGGCAATTTGCTGATCGCTTTCAAAAATGAATTTGAAAACAGATTTATTGCAGAAAACCCCGAAAAGATCCGGAACATTTATTTTTACTATGCAGCATATTACAACCGCAATTCCTTTCCGTATAAAAAATGTAATGCACCCTGGGTATCAACAGTAATTGAAGCTGATGGAACGGTAAGGCCTTGTTTTTTTCATGAGCCTTATGGGAATTTAAAAACCCAATCGCTCAATAATATAGTCAACAGCGAAACTGCTATTGATTTCAGGAAAAACCTGGATGTTGCAAAGAATGAAACCTGTGTGAAGTGTGTGTGTTATTTGAATTTAAAACCCGGAGTAGTTTTATAAAATGAAAAAAATACTTTTTACTCACTCCTACTTTCTACGTTTCGACCCCAAGCAATGGGCGACAGGCCAGCCTTATGCTCCATTAGGAACCTTATATGCAGCAGCTTTAACAAGAGAGCATGGTTACGATGTACATTTTTTTGATACCATGTTTGCCAGGCAGGCCGAAGAAATTATTCCGCAGCTTGAAAACATTAAGCCGGATTTTTTTGTGATCTATGATGATGGGTTTAACTACCTCACCAAAATGTGCCTTACCAATATGCGTGAAGCGGCATTTAAAATGATACGGTTTGCAAAAGAAAGAGGCTGTACAGTAATTGTTTCCAGTTCCGATTCTACAGACAGGTTTGAAATGTATTTAAACGAAGGCGCCGATTTTATTTTACTGGGTGAAGCTGAGCAGACGCTGCTGGAACTTGTAAACTCAATTGGTAAAAATGAGACAGATTTTTTTCATATTGAAGGCCTTGCATTTAAACACAACAATGCTGATGTAAAAACAGCAAGAAGAAGCGTAATGAAAGAACTAGACACGCTCCCCTTTCCTGCCTGGGACCTGGTTGATATGGAACCTTACCGCAACATGTGGTTAAAACACGCCGGCTATTTTTCGATGAATATGGGCACAACAAGAGGCTGCCCTTTTAAATGTAACTGGTGTGCCAAACCCATTTATGGTAACCGGTATAATGTACGGAGCCCGGAAAATGCAGTTGCAGAACTAATGATGCTGAAAGAAAAATATAATTTCGACCATATCTGGTTTTGCGATGATATTTTTGGTTTGAAGCCAGGCTGGGTAAATGCTTTTGCCAACCTGGTAGAAAAGAACAAGCTGCATTTTAAATTTAAAATGCAGGGAAGAGTTGACCTGTTGTTGCAGGAAAATAATATTAAAGACCTGGCAAGAGCCGGTTGCGATAATATATGGATGGGTGCAGAGAGTGGCTCTCAAAAAATACTGGATGCCATGGATAAAGGTACCACAGTAGAACAGATCTATGAAGCAACACACCTGCTTAAAAAGACAGGCATTAAACCTTCCTTTTTTATACAGTTCGGTTATCTTAATGAAACCAGGGCCGATATTGAAAAAACAATTGGCATGATCAACAAACTGCTGCCTTATGAAATTGGCATCTCGGTATCTTACCCATTACCGGGCACCGGTTTTTATGAAAAAGTAAAAGACCAGTTAAAAGAAAAAACCAACTGGACTGATTCTGATGAACTGGCCCTGATGTTCAGCAATACATTTAAACCGGCATTTTACAAACAACTGCATACATATGTACACAAAACCTACCGTAAGCATGTTGCTTTTGAAAATTTAAAACAACTTTTTTTGCATCCATTCAAAAGCAATGTAAGAACGGTGAAGAAAGCCGTTTCCGGCATTTATTATTTACCTGCTGCTTTCTTTGATAAACAGAAACTTCGTAAACTTGAAAAAGCCGGGGCATGATTGCAGATATGAATAACGAAGAACAAAGCGCAAAAGCATTCAGCCTGCAATCAAAAATATTTGATGAGCTGTACCGGGGTAATTCCATTATTCAATATAAAAGAGAAAGGGTAAGAGCCGTTGTACATCAATTTGCACCAAAGAACAGTGCTGTGCTGGAGCTAAACAGCGGCACCGGCGAAGATGCCATTTGGTTTGCAGAACAGGGCTACACCGTGCATGCAACTGATATCTCAAGCGGCATGCAGGATACATTGAAATCAAAAGTAAATGCACTCAACCTGCAGGAAAAAATAAGTACAGAGATTATTTCATTTACAGACCTGGAACATTTAAAAGAGCGTAAAGAATACGACCTGATCTTTTCAAACTTTGCCGGATTAAATTGTACAGGAGAACTGGATAAGGTATTACATTCCTTTTCATCTTTACTAAAAACAAAAGGAATTGCAGTGCTTGTTATTTTACCAAAATTTTGTTTGTGGGAGTTTTTATTAATATTCAAAGGGAAATTCAAAACTGCTTTTCGCCGTTTGTTCAGCAGCAAAGGAGTATCGGCTCATATAGAAGGAACTTATTTCCGGTGCTGGTATTACAACCCATCCTTTGTTATCAAACATTTACAAAGTCAATTTACTGTACTTAGGGTAGAGGGATTGTGTACCATCGTTCCTCCATCATACATAGAAGGATTTGCAGAAAAACGTCCCGGATTATTTTCATTTTTAAAAGCCAAAGAAAATAAATGGAAAAGCAATTGGCCATGGAAAAGTACCGGCGATTATTATATTATCGCACTGGAGAAGAAATAATGCTATAAAACAAATACTGCAGAGAGATTTCTGTGCTGCAAAATATCATCCACTTTTTCAGCATAAGCTCTTAAAACCTTTTCCTGAAAGTTTTTAGGGTCTGGTTTTGAAAAATGCCTGTCAATACTCATTCCTAAATGCTCGCCCCTGCTGTTTAACTGATGGTTTTGTACTTTTTTCCGCCATCTTTTCTCTGTTATACTCATCAGCCTGGTATCGGCATAATCACCCAGCCTGCCGGCAAATATTTTTTCAAACAATTTACCCAGCACTCCCCTTTTAATATCCACAGAAACTGTGTTGCTGAAATTTTTTAAAGGGAAAAAGGAATCTGTCCATTTATTTTTTTCTATAAACCTATCCAGGCATTCCTTTCCATGCATGGGTAAAAGGGTTATAATTTCAACAGCGGTAAAAATATTTTTTTCGGGTATTTCCATGGCATTTTCATCCACATAGTAATTCATACAAAACCAGTTTTGCCTGCCCCGTAAAAAGGTAATTTTTTTATACAGGTGCATACAGGTTCTGGCAATCCATAGCCTGTTTGCTGTAGTAATAATAAAAAAATCAATATCTGTTTTATCAGTAGCAAAGTTTTTAGAAAGCGAGCCTGAAACTGCAATACCCTTTACATAAGGAAACCTGTAAAGGAATTTTGCCACACGGCGGGCTGTAATTAAATGGGCTGTAGCCAGTTGATTTCCATTTCGCCGGCGTTCTGCCAGTGAGTAATTATTATGCAGTGAAAAAAATTCTCCTATTTTAAATACGCTCTTACTGCCTGTCAATTCTTCCAGTGCCTCATTAACTGCACGATGTGTAACCCCGGCTGAATTAAAAGTATAAATTTCTTCACCGGTTAACGGGTACTGAAACAGATCAAAATATCCCAGGGTCTTTAATATGTTTTGCGCAGTTGTTGTCAATGATTGTTTGCTTATTTTATTCCCAAACTACTTCCGAAACTTCCTGCCGCTGCAATTGTTTCAGTTTTTGATATTTTAAAAAACTTTGTTGAGCCGTTAAAGCTGCAATTACAAATCCGTTATATCCTTCCAGGAATCCAAATCTTAAAAAATAGCCATTAATAAAAGACCATAAGGGGCTAAACAGAATTTTAGTTCTCGATTTTTTAATACCGGCATCAAACATTGATTGTGCTATTACGGTACTCACTTCATGATTGCGTCTGCGGTATGTTTCAATATCTTCAAATGTATGATGATAGAGATCTCCGCTTAATAATTTAACATCGGTCTTCTCCTGCATTACAATCATATCATGCGGGTTCAATCCGCCACAATGACCAAACCGTTTGTCAAAAAGCCGCAGTTTCCTGTCGGGATACCACAGGCCATGCCTGATATATTTACCCCTGAAAATATTACAACGCTTCATGGAGTAGGCTTTGTAAATAAAATTTCCTTTTTCTCTCAAGATAGAGGCTGCCAGTTCATCACTCAGGAATTCATCTGCATCCAATAACAAAACATAATCATTTGCTGATTCGTTGATAGCTTTATTTTTCTGGCTGATATATCCTGTAAAAGGTGATTGTATTACTTTAGCACCCAGTGCCAGTGCAATTTCTACTGTCTTGTCGTTAGAGAAGGAATCAATTACAATTACTTCTTCCGCTACAAGAGCAACAGATTCAATACAGCGTTTTATATTTTTTTCTTCATTGAAAGTGATAATCACAACGGAAAGGGCATTCATCGGTTTCGCTTTTTCTTATATTTAAACGGAAATATTATTGCCAGGGTTGCCTGTTTCAGCAATATCCCTGAGGCCGTTTTCTTCTATTTCATCTTTACGATGCATTAATAAAAGTGAGAAAAAGAAACCGTAGAAAAATATGCCTTTATTCAGGTCCAGTATGTTTTCAGACAGGGAAACAACTGTAACAATTATCATAAAGCTGAGCAAAAGCAGGTCCCTATTTCGAACAGCAGTTGCGTAGCCAAAATATAAAATAAAAAGTAACAACAGTAACCCAATGATTCCGGTTTTAAGCAAAACCCCCAGGTATTGGTTATGTGTATTAAATTCATTTAAGTAAGAAATAAAAAGCCCTTTATTAAAATATTTTTCTTTCAGCAATACTGTTTCTGCTCCATTGCCATAGCCAATAAACGGAGACTGTTTTATTAACTCCAGGATAGCTTCCCACCTTGCCAGCCTTGGCTCTGAGTTTTCAATTATTTTAACCTTGTCTGTCAGATCTGTTTTCAGTTCACTTACATACCGTGTCTTGAATGAATCGACACTATATATAAGTACCAACACTGCAACAGAAATTATCGTGGTTGTTATAAAGAACTGTACTCTTTTTCTTCCTTTAAAAAGAAACAACGGAAATACCCCGTTAACAACAATCAAAAAAGCTATAAAAGCAGCCCTTGATGAAAGCTGGATAAGACCTGCAAATAAAATAAGAGCAGCAAGAATGTATACCCATTTTTGTCTTACAGGCTGAGCGTTTAAAAGCAACCATAAAAAAGCAATGATTGAAAAAGCAATATATATAGATAGATAAGTAGCATGAATACCAACCGGCAGTGAAAAATTATGATTCATAAAGTTTACTGTAAAGAGTGATGATAACGGCAACTGAAAGCTGAAAATGGTCAGCAGTGCGTCAAAATAAAGATAGAGTACAGTAATGGAGCAGGAAAATCCAAAAACACAGATCAGTTGCTTCCTGTATTTTGCAAAATCCAGGTGCGATAGCGCAAATAATACCGGAAACAGGAGTAAGCCAAGCTGCCTTATAGCCAGGTCAATTCCTTCCTGTTTATCGGTACTATATAGGATGGCAACCAGGTTAAGCAGGTACAAAGAAATAAGTATTACAACAGGTTTGGTTAAAATATTTTTAAAATCCTGCTTTTTTACATGAATAAAAGTATGCAGGCCAAAGCTTATCAAAACAAGTTCGCTGTAAAAAAAATCATAGGGTAATACCAGCAGGAATAAAGCCAGGTGGTAGTAGCTTATTTTATTTTCTACAGTATCGTTTATTAAAAAAATATTTTTCACTTTACAGATTTATTATAGCAGTCAATAATCATTGCTTCATATTCATTTACAATTACCGGCCAGTTAAATTGTTCCTTTATTTTTTCCAAATTTTTTTCTACTATTATGGCTGTTGCTTCAGTATGTTCCATTGAATTACACAACTGCTCTACTTCCGCAGCTGCTTTAAAATAAAAAGCATCATTTTGCAGCACAGCCCTGTTGAACTCATTATCATGCGATGCTATGATAGCACCACTTGCCATGGCTTCCAGCAATGAAGGATTGGTGCCGCCAACACTGTGGCCATGGAAATAGAGTTTACAAAATTTTCTAAGCGCATTGATTGTAGTTTTATCAAAGATGGCTCCGGAAAAATGCACCCGTTTATCAAACCCATACTTTGCGACCATTTTTTTCCCAAATGAATTTTTGGTATTACCTACTACGATAAATTGCTTATCAGAATCTGTTTTGCAGAAACCATCGAGTATCATATCAATATTATTCTCCGGTTCCATCCTTGCCATCAGCATATAATAACCGTATTTCACTAAACCGAAAAGCTTTAATATATTTTCATCCGGCTCTTCAGTAAGTTCAGCTCCGTAGGGGATATAGCTGCTTTGAACCTGGTATTTTTTGTTCAGGTACTTCTGAACTGCTGTAGAATCTGCAATTAAATGATCGCTGTATTTTACGGCAAGCTTTTCGGCATATAATAAAAATTGTTTTACTGGTCCCGAGTATTTGCTTCGCTTCCATTCCATACCATCCATATTGCTGATGACGACTGCGTTTTTGGGAAATAATTTACCCCAGACCGAACTGCTGGTGTATCCAAGAAAAAGGATAACATCAAAGTTTTTTTTTCGTGCATTTCGGATGCAGTTTAAATCGTAAATAAACTGTCCGGCAGTACCAATAAATTTCTCTGCATCGTAACAATGAATAATTTGTACACCTTGCCATTCGTTTTGTTTGTATGGATGATCATTAGAATTATATACAGTAACGGTGTGCCCCTTGTTTAAAAGCCCAACAGACAGGTATTGTGCAACCTGCTCAAAACCACCGTAATGATTGGGTATTCCTCTTGTACCAATGATTGCTATGTGTAAAGATTGTTTTATGATATATATTTTTTGTAAACAGCTAATGTATCTGCTGCTGTTTTTTCCCATGTATAGTTATCCAATATTTTTTTTTGCAACCCGTTATCATAATCAGTATTCATGGCTAATTCAACTGCCTGCAAAATACTTTCGGGTTTTGCAGGGTCGCAATAAAATGCATCATCTTCAAAGTAAGACCGGGCATAACCATTATCTGTTACTACAATCCGGCATCCCATTGCTGCAGCTTCCATTGAGGAAAGACCACAAACTTCAAACCAGCTGGGTAATACATGTATGGTTGCCGCTGCATAATAATCAGCAAGCTGAGGTTGTGGAAGTTGGTTGATGAAAGAAACATTACCTGCGGCAATATCCCTGCATTGTTGATAATACCCTTTTTGATTTGGAGCTGCATCGCCAATCAATACCAGTGTATAGGCTGTATTATTCAATGCCTTGATAAGATTGTATTGGTTTTTTAAACCCTCAATACGTGCTACACAAAGTACCATGTTTTTTACACGATTGACAGTTTTAGAATATTGAAACAAGCAGGCATTTACCCCATTGTGTATCAAATAATAATCAGGGATAACACCATACAGCTTTACCAGGTCTTTGTATTCTTCCCTGGCCTGTACCAATACAGCTTTGGTTTTTTTCAGAATTTCGGTAACACTTCTTTTTTGTCCTTTCCACAAATAAGAAATGCTCACCAGTGTATCACGCCCGGTTAAAAACCGATACAGTGCTTTTGCATATTCAATTCCCGATGCCGGAATGAAAGTGAATAATTTTCCGGTGATCCCATGCCGGTGATATTTATCGTATAGTGCATAATTTACGAGAATAGTTGACACCACAAATGGCTTACCCGATCGATTTATGTGTAACAAAATATCTGCAGGCCGTATGATATTGAAGAAATGCAACAGGTCATAGTCATTATAATTTATCTTTTCAGATGCTTTTTTTATATCCACAGCTACACCCAAATTACGCAGGTTAGCGGCTGTTTCTTCCACTTGTATTGTATCTCCGCCCCTTGCAGTAAATAAAGTTGATCTCACTATAAATACAATCTTCATAATCAAATGCTGTTCAATTTCTTTTTATAAATCCAGCTGATAAAATCCTTTGGAAAAAAACTTAAAGCCAAAATAAAATAACTGTCAATTCTGCCAGGATTAATGCGTATTGCTTTACGCAGATTAATTCTGGCTTTTTGAGGCTGATGATTATTCCACAGGTATTTTTTCCCCAGCAGCGAATAATAAGACCCTTCTTTTATTTTGGGATTATTTTGTTTTTTTAAAATGCCTGATAATTCAATTCCTTCCTGCATTGTTAAACTGCCCCTGCTGATAGACTGCGATTTAATTTCTCTAAACCGCTTAGTGCGCCACTTTTCATCAATACTGATGGATTCGGGATTTAAACGCACCTGCAATAATACCTGCTGAAGATTACAGGTTTTGCCCAGCCTGATACTTTTTGCCCATAAGATATGGTCTTCAAATGCACAGGCCTCAATATTATATCCACCGGCCTGCAGTATAAATTCTTTTCTGAAAAGTACAGCGGAGTGAATGAACGGGCATTTGTTTACAGGTAGTTCCTGTATTTCGTTGTTTGTATGAGCTGGCATGCTATAGGTAAAAACATACTCTTCATTCATGTCAATATAATCAGCATCGGAACCTACAATTATATACTCAGGGTTATCATTTAAAAAATTGTATTGAACCATCAACCTTTCGGGCAAACAAATATCATCTGCATCAAAACGGGCAACCAGATCTGCCCGGGCATTCAGCATGCCGATATTTAAAGCAGCTGCAACCCCCTGGTTTGTCTGATTGATCAACCTGATACGGTCGTCTGAAAAAGAACGAACAATCTTTTCTGTATCATCCGTTGAGCCATCATTAATGATCAATAATTCAAAATCAGTAAAGGTTTGCGCCAATACAGAGTTGATGGCTTTAGTAATATACTTTGCCACATTATAGGCAGGCATTAATACTGTTATTTTGGGATTATGAGGTAGCATTATTTTTATTAACAGTGGTTTCTTTAATATTAAGTAATATAAGCAGCTCAAAAAAAATGACAACAGATAGTTGTTCAAACCAATATTCTATGAAAAATGCCCCCAGCATAAATAAGATCAAAGGAATAGCAGCAGCATGCTTTTTAACCTGCTTTGCAAAAAAAGCAAGATAAAAAATTACAAATGAAAGCAATCCTGCCAGTCCATATTCACTTAACAATTGGTCGTAGGTAGAGTTTGGACTGTTCATTACCGAATGGTAATCGTCTTTGTCGGTAAAATAAAATAAATACAGGTCAAGATGATTGGATTTGAAATCATCATTAATATACACAAGCTTTGCAGGATAACCACCCGTTAAATTCATGGCAGTTGCCCTGAAAGCCAGTTTTGAAGAAAATTTTCCAATGCCGGTACCGGTAAATATTTTAGCCGGATGCTGGGTGAAGAAACGAAATGTTTGTTGCAAGGCAACCAGTTTACCCGGCAATTTCGCCTGTTTTAACAAGTGTGATGAGATGCGTAACTGATCAGTATTGCTCTTAATAAATTGAACGAGTTTTTTTTCTGACGCATTTGTATCATTCCTGTGTTGGAATTTTGGCGTATGAATACTGTCGCCCGGAATTACAGGCCTGCCCATAATTCCGGCAGTTATTGATGTGCAGGGCAATGGCTTCTTTGTATTTTTTTTTGCTAAGGAAATATTGATGCTATCCAGGTATAACTGGGCAAACTTTTCCTTCCTTTCCGTAATTGTTAAAACACTATCTGGTCTTTCAGTGATTGGAATAGCTGCCTTTTCATTTTTTTTATCACGCTTTTGTATGTTAAACACTTTTTGCCAGGCAGCAGTTACATATTGATTATTCTGCGGGGATACTTTAACCAAAAAGGTAACCAGCATTACAAAACATATGATGATCATACTTTTCTGATCTTTATTACTCTGAAAGAAAAAGACATACAGTAAGGTGCAACAAAGCAGTAAATTGGTAAAGTTGCTGCCTGTTAACAACAACACTATCATACACAAAAGAGTCAGTATGTTTTTTCGCTGAAACAAAAAATAAATAACTCCCAACGCACTTATTACAGCATTGGTGGTAGAAGTATCAAACGTAAGGCCTTTAATATAGTCACCTGTGCCAATAAAATATTTTTGATAATTACCCTGGTAGCGGTATGGATTGATTTGTCCTATTTCCCAAACAATAGAAGCATAAACAGTTAAAGAAACCAATATATTGATTACAAAAAAAACAAGAATGGTTTGGTGAATAGTTGCGGAATCATTTTTTTCTACAGATAATTTTACCTGGTGAATGGCCAGTATACAAAGCATCCAAAACGAAATACCGGTTAACAAAACAAAGGTATAATTCAGGTTGCCAGCCATTCCAAACACCAGCCAGTTAAAAACTGCTATCACAATTACCAAAAGATAAAAAAAAGGGAGCCGGGAATTTTTTATACTGAACCCAAATTTAAAATCGGGGCGCAGCCAATAAATTAATACAACGGCTGCAAGTTTAATTATTAATTTAAAATTCAAAAATAATAACAGAAAAACAAGGAGTGCCCAGTCAATTTTTCCAGGCCATGCCCTAAGTTCGGGGGTTAATATCTTATTTTTCACACTCCAGGTTTATTTAAGCAACGGTCCACAGAAACCACAGCGGTTTCATAGCATTACTTAAATCGGTAAGCCCGGTGTTTGGGTTGCCCCCTTAAAGATGTGTAACCCGTTTAAATGCAGGCCAATCAGTAAATTTAATTTGCCGGGTTAGATAAAGCAGCAGAACGAAAAAAGCAGGGGCAACCAGCATATTAATCCACCATACACCAATAAATTTTGTTGCCATTATCCCCGTTACAACAGCAGCCAACGGGCAAATCAATAATTGCAAACTGTTTTTCATCAAACCTGCAAGATTTGTCCTTTTCAGGTATATAACCGACTGAACAATAATGGCAAAAAGATAAGCCACAGCAGCTCCCTCAGCTTTAAAAAAAGGAATTAAAACAATATCACCCAACAGGTTAATAAGAAAGCTTATTAAAAAAACATAAAAGATCATTTTAAGGCGGCCCTTTGCAAAGTTGATTGTCCATAAAAAATTATTGAAATACAAAAAAGGCATACTGGCCGACAGCAGCAATATGGTTGTCTGGTTTACCGATCCATATTTATGCTCAGTTATTAAATCTATTACAGGTACCCAAAGTATATTTAAAAACAAAGCCACCAATGAGGCTACAATTATTTCCAGGCGCAATAACACAAACAAATCTGCAGTTTTTGCTTCCGGTATTTTATCAGTTTCGTAATGAAACAATTTAGTAAACCGCGGAATTAAAACAGGTGCAATTACCAACATCGGCAAAGTTGCCACTTCAAACACTTTATAAGCAAAACTATACTCAGCCAGAATTACGTTGCTGGCAAGGATGCCTAAAAGTATCCAGTCGAGGCGTGACAGCGCCGATGAAAAAATGGCAACTCCAAATTGTGGTAACGCTTCCTTTACCAAGCCCCTATATTCACTTTTGTTCCACTTTAGCTTTAAGGGAACTTTCAAAATTCCTTGCATAATAAAGAGGCTAACTAATAGTTCTGCAAGGTCGCCGGCAATAAAAATGATCACAATAACCTGCACATTCAATTGGTTCATACCTGCAAAAACAGTTAAGGCCAAAGCACGCAGTACATTAGAGGTAACCGCCATTAATAAAAGCGGTTTGAATTTTTCAAGGCCCGTAGCCAGTTGTTTAAACGGCGTTGAAAAAAAGATCATCAGTTTTCCAATACCCAACAACAGTAAGACCTGGTGCTGATTGAAGAAGGCGGGAAATACTATTGAACTGATCCATAAAATAATATAGAAACCACAACCTGCAGTTAATACATGAGTTGCATAATTTGAAAGGAGTTTTGCTGAATCTGCACCTGATGCAATCCGCCTCACAGCAATCTGGTCTATTCCAAATGCCAGTATCCCAAATGCAGTTAGTAATACTGCCAGGGCCCAGTTAATTTCACCAAACTCATTTTTACCTAACCGGGTTGACAGCAAATAAAATATAACCAACCCGCAACTTTGCACAATAACAACCTGCAAGGTATTTATTGAAATATCATGTAGGAATTTTCTTTTCATACCTGGTTAAATTGCAAATTTGTGAGTGCCGTAATTTAAATTATTTGAAATAGAAAAGCTCCCCATGTTTTTCTATAATTAAAACTACCTGCCAATGATACAGGTTTTATTCTGAACATATCACTTCCTTACAATCGGTTTTATTCCTGTTAAAGTAGCCTGGCAACCCGGCAAAAGTTTATTACGATTTGGCTATTGAAAATTCTTAAACCAAAACCAATTTTATGAGCAAATTATTTTTTACATGCTGTATATTTATCAGTTTTTCGGCAATGGCACAGGTTGACAGCAGCACAAATAAGCTGATGAATGAACTGGATAACAAAGCCGCAAAGCCCCAGGGTAAAACGCCTGTAAAAGTTTTTTTAGCACAAAGGCTTATCAATGCCAATACTGTAGAAACGCTGCAGAAAGGGCATTTTGAATTTAAAGTAGTGCATAATTTTGGCGATGCAAGTGGAAGAAATGGCGGTATAAGAAGTGCTTTTGGATTAGATGGTTCTGTAGATATCAAAATTGCTTTCCTTTACGGAATCACAAAAAACCTCAACGTTATCGTATCCAGAAATAAAGGAGATGGCCAGGTATTTACACTCTGGGAGTTGGGTTTTAAATATAAACTTCTTGAACAACGGGAAAATGACCCATCACATCCTGTTTCGCTGGCTTTATTTGCAAATGGTGTCAGTTCATCGCAAAGATCAAGCACAGATTCAACAAGAGAAAATTATTACAGGAAGACATCAGATAGACAGAGCCAGACCTTGCAATTAATGATTGCCCGCAAGTTTGGTAAGATCCTCAGCCTTCAGTTAAACCCAACTTATGTACATACTAATTATGTTATAAAAAATGATGTTCCCAATATTTTTGCCATGGGAGCCGCCATCCGCGTTCCCATTTATAAAAGCTTTGTTTTTATTGCTGACTATTTTCATCCTTTCCGTCCGAAAAGCACCATCGATTCTTTTAAATTAAAAGGTATAAATTTTTATGACGTGCTGGGAGTTGGCCTGGAGCTGGTGACACCAGGGCATATTTTTCATGTAAATTTTACTAATACCACCAATATCTTAGAAAACCGTTTTATTCCCCGTACTACTACCTCATGGAAAAAAGGGCAGTACCGCTGGGGTTTTACTGTTACCCGGGATTTTGTTATACGGAGAAATAAAAATAAAAAATAACACACCCTTCTGATAACTTGTATAAAAAAAGCTTCTTGTTAAAAGAAGCTTTTTTATTTTTCTCAGTAGCAGTAATTATTTATTCTTTGCAAATGGTTTTAAAGTTATCGTAAATAAAACGCCAACACTATTCAGTTTTATTTTACCCAGCCCTACACCGCCCAATGGCAGTTTCAAATAAGGCTCTGCCATTAAAGAAAGCCTTTTATTGAACTGGTATTGATAACCTCCAGAAAGTGTTAGTACTGAAAAGTAATGTTTGTTCTCATTACTTACGCTACGATAATAGGAATAGTTCTGACCAGCCGGTGTTTTATAATTGTATTCATAATCTTCTGTTTTCATTAAGAAAGAAGAAATGCCTGCACTGCCAAACCAATTGTGTTTTTTACGCTGACCAAAACTATAGCTCAGGCTAACCGGTATTTCATAAACCTTACAGTTTGCATCAACATCAGTAAGGTATGGATAATTACCTCCCGGCGAATGATACTGATCCGGTGTTGCTTCATAGATTTTTTTAGAAACATAAAAACCTGCCCTGGCAGTAAACCGTTTTGCAAAACCATAACTAATGCCGGCACCATAGGTTAAGGTAGTTTTACCTGCATTATTTAATGTAACATAACTCAAATCGGGGCCGGCAGAAAATGTAATGCCGAAGTTATTCCCGAATTTATTTGCTGATCTCTTTTTATCTGATGGAGAAGCCGGTTTCTTAGCTTCTACGATCAGTTTTTTATCTTCTGCAGGTTTAACTGAATCCACCGGATTATTATTTGCCTTTGTTTCTACATCGGCTATCGCTTTTTCTTTAGTTTCTGCGGATACTGAAGCTGTGGGCGAAGTTTCCTCATTTTCAGCAACAGGAGCGGTTATGTTCACTTTGAGCTTTGAGTCAGTCTTGCCTGAAACAGTTTTTCTGTTATCAGTCAGATCCTCATCAGTTTGTGTTTCTTCAAATGGCTTTGCTGAACTGATTTTTACTTTTGTTTTAAATTTATCAGCTGTTCTTTGTTTGCTGTTTGTGCCTGATTTGCCGTTATAATTTGCAAGATCATCTGCTAAATTATTCCTGCCTTTTTTATATTCCGTTTGGGATTTAAGTTTGGTGCCGGTTTTTTGTTTTTGGTTTGTGCCTGTTTCATCACCGGTATTTGTAAGATCGTCAGCAAAACTATTCTTGTTTTTTACGTTGTCGTTTTGCTGTGTAGATTCACTGCCGGTAATTGTTTTCGTTTGATTTTTATCTTCAAAAACACCTGTGACCGGATCCTTACTGTTCTCATCAGTATTTCCTGAAACCGCTTTCGGTTCATTTACGGTTTGCGGGTTTTGAGCTACATATTCAGTTGTTGCCGCACCCTGTTCTTTTTTACTTCCTTTACCTTTTTCTGTAGCAATATCTTTACCATTATCAGATCTGTTATTCAGTATAAAAAAAGTACCGGCTCCCAGCAATAAAAAGAACAGCAGGAAGAAGATCAGCCTTCTCCTGTCGTTTTTTTGCGGCAGGTGCTTATCAAGCTGCAGTTCCATTTTTTCCCATGCCTTATCATTATAAGCCGGGTGATGGTTATTTGCTGCTTCCCTGATTATATGGTCCATTTCGTCATCCAACATTTTTAATCTCGGCTGTTTTATTTTGGGTAAATAATATTTTCTGTAATTGTTTTCTTGCTTTTGCCAGGTTCGATTTAGAGGTACCTACAGCTATTCCCAGTTGTTCGGCTATTTCCTCATGACTAAACCCTTCAATGATAAAAAGGTTTAATACTGTTCTGTATGCCGGTGAAAGATTCTGGATTGACCTGATGATCTCGTCGTAAGAAATTTTTTCCTCTGCACTCTCCTGAGCTGTATATGTATTGAGGGAAGATACATGTAATTCACCAACCACTTTGTGCTTTACATTTTTCCTGAAATGGTCGATGGCTGTGCAAACCATAATTTTTCTCAACCATCCCTTAAAAGAATTCATTTCATTACTGTAAGATGGTGTGAAACGGTGAATTTCTTTAAATATTTTAAGGAAGCCGTCATTTAAAATTTCAATTGCATCGTCTTCATTGGCGGCATAGCAATCGCATATGGCCATAGCATAGCCAAAGAAAGAGTTATATATTTTTTTCTGACTCTCTCTTTCATTCAGGGCACATCCCCTGATGTGCAAGGTTAATTCATCTGAAGAAAGCAAAATATCTTTTTTATTATATCGTATTATAAGGCTGTGTGGTTGCCTGTACCAAAGCTACCAACTTTTCATATTTTTCTGTCTACTTAATCATTCATTGCTAACTTCAACACTTACAAACAGTTACAGAATGAAAAAAGGCTCATAATATTGAGCCTTTTTAAAAAACAAAATTTTGAAGTTTATTATAAATCAGTAATAGGTGCATATTTAGGTACCAGCCTTTTCATTACAATCCAGCCAATCAGGTAAGCAACAGCACAAATGGAGAAGATAATAAAGTAGCCTGAGGTTATACCTTCAAAACCCATAAATTTCATATTGGTTTCTTTGGCATGGTTGTTTTGTTTATACACACAAAAGTATATAAGATTTGCTCAAATAAAATCAAAAAGCAATCTGATTACAAACATAAGGGTGATGGTAATTTTTAAAGTGCATCCGAACTGTAACAAATTGAGGGCTTCCTGCAGGTAATGCAATACTGTCTTTTCCCGTGCAAATGAAAGGTATCAAACATGATTTTCAACAAGCAGGTTTAATTTTACCGAAACTTTTAGTGAGGTTTAAATCAGATTTTAAGTTTCTCGATATATTCTACTGCACTAATCGGCCGGGCAATTATTTTGCCATTTTTATCAATTACAAAATAAGAAGGAAAGAATGAGACCGAAAGCTTATTGGTTATTTCGTCTAACCGATCGGTTGATATTGGATTTTTCAAATTTATATTTTCTCTTGATTTCAAATTCAGGTGCTTCCAGTTAGCTACCTCTGTTGTAAGAAAAGAATAGCGTTCACTTTTTTCAGTAAATAATGATTTCCAAAAATCATAACTGCTTACTGAAATACTTATAATGGTAATTTCACTTTCTTTTCCTTCAATCAATTTCTTAAACTGACTCATTTCTTTATTACAAGGCGGGCATTCATTTATCCAAAAGTCTATAATGGTGATATCAGAAACTCCAAAATCAATTTCTACAGCCTTACCACTTGTATCGGTAAACATAGAAATATCAAAACGTTCACCAATGTGCTGATTTAGGGATTCTACCTGAACTTGCTTCACTTTCTCAGCAATTTGATCTGATTTAGGTTGGTTGTTACATCCAATATTAAACACAAATAAAAAACTAACTGCAATATAAAATCTGTAATAAACTATAAAATAATTTTTGCTCATACCTTATGGTTGTTGCGTTGATTTGGTAACAGCAGAATTAGTTGTCCTGGATATACTATAAATAATCAGCCCAAGAATACCGGTACATACAAGTAATATCAGCCACAAAATTCTATTTTTAGCAGGCATTGGATCATTAATAATCTCTACTATTGATCTAATCCACACAAAGAGAAATAATAAGACAACTATAACCATTAGCCATTCAAATCCTACGGGCCTGCTGAAAGCAAAAAATTGTGGATCCATGATACTATAATTTAGAATTCATGCTGTAAAAATAATTATCAATATAATCAGAAAATCTGCTATTGGGAACAAAAAAATCATTTGCGACTAATGAGGAATTAAGCGTAAAAACATAAGAGTTGCTTTCTGATTCAATTAAAAAAGGCAGACTCCCTTTTTTAAGCCAATACACAGGAAACTTAATTTCAGATACTTTCATCCATTTTAAATAAGCGTCATAATTGCTAAAGTCAATTAGTACAAGGATATTATATTTAGATTCTAAATGGTACTTTTCGATAAACTTAAAAGTACTATCAACACAGGAATTACATCCAATCTCAGTATACCTTATTACAATATTAGGCTTTCTTTTTGCTAACAAAGTATTCATTTTTTTTTGGAAAGAAAAGGGAAAAACCTCAGAAAAAAAGGAGAAAATTCCCTGTGATAGGGCCCTCTAACCAACATGCTCAAAAAATTAATTGAGTATAAAAAAATTATACAAAAAAAAATCCCACCGAAGTGAGATTTAATTTTTATAGAGAGTATCCTGATATCCATCGGGACGATCTTCCCGAATGCTTTCGGGGCGTTCTAGCCAATTGAGCTAATTAACCAATCAATATATTTTCTGCTTTTTTTTATTTTTAATTTCAAGTTCTCTATGCATAGCTGCCGATCTTGAATCGAATTCTTCAGTATACCGAACAATCCAGTTATCCGCTTTTTTGGTTGATTTACTGCCGGATTTTGTATGACGGAAAATCCTATCACTTAGATTTTCTGTATGACCAATATAATATTGATCAAGGCTTAGAGAATATAATATGTAAACATGAAAAGACATAAAAAAAGGCTCACGTATGTGAGCCTTTGTGGAGAGTATCGGGGTCGAACCGACGACCTCTTGCATGCCATGCAAGCGCTCTAGCCAACTGAGCTAACCCCCCATTATTTTAATGCTGTATCCAACTGAGCTAACCCCAAAAGGAGTGCAAATATACTTGCACCAGCCTACCCTTCAAAATCAAATTTTAATCCTGCTTATTGGCAGGAGATGTTGGGTTGTTATTACCTCCGGGATTCGCTTTATTAGTACCGGATTCAATAGCTTTGATGGCCTGCAGATTTTGCTTTGCCAGCACAAAATTACTGTCGAGTGCCAGGGCTTTTTCAAAATACATTTTCGCTTCGGCTTTTTTATCAAGGTCATACAAAGCCAGACCGGTAACATTATAAATACCAGCTTTTAAATAAGTACGGCCCATCTGCTCGCCGGCATTATAGCTCATGGTAAAATCTGGTTTAAATTCAAGTTTTTCTGTGCTTGCAGCTGTTGCCAAACATTCTGCCAAACGCTTAATACCATATTGCAGTTCCATTAAAGTATAAGCATGGTATGGGCTTTTAGTTTTGGTATACAATTTTTCATAAAGTCCGATTGATTCCTTAGGCTGATTCAATTTGTCGAGGCAAATGGCTTTCATTTCCATCAGGGTCAGATCTTCAGGTTTTACCTTCAGCCTTTTATCAGCCCAATAATAGCATTGCACATATGCATTCTGCTGCAGATACAGCATAGCCAAAGTATCTTCATAAACAGCGTTTGCGCCCTGATCTGCAACATAATAACTTAATGCGGTAATGGCGGTTGACAAATCGTTGCTGGAAGCTGCCTGTTTAAACACTTTAATATGTTGGTTAGAGGAAGCTCCCGGGGTAGCCTTACCACCCTGGGCCAGGCAATTAGCAGATAAAAAGGAAACCAGGGATACAAAGATTATCTTCATCATTTTCTTATTGTTTTATCAAATTGATTAAAAAAAACCGGAATACAATTCCGGTTTCATTACAAATATCCGGTAAAAGTTTAATCTCCCCAAATTTCTTCTTTGCCTTCCAGCCATGATTTTACCAATGTGGTGGTTACTGATTTTGGCCTTTCCAACGGGAAGCCCAGGGCCCTGTCCCAGCAAAGACTTGCCAAAACGCCCAATGACCGGGATACACCAAACAAAACGGTATAAAACTCATATTCCACCATGCCATAATGCACCAACAAAGCACCGCTGTGTGCATCTACATTGGGCCATGGGTTTTTAATTTTTGCAATAGAACCTAAAACAGGCGGTACCGCTTCATAAATGTTCCATACGGTTTGTACCAATGGATCATCAGGCATATGCTTTTTACCGAATTCCATTTGTGCCGTAAATCGTGGATCGGTTTGTCTTAAAACTGCATGGCCATAACCAGGTACCACTTTTCCTTCACTCAAAGTTTTTTTAACATACTCTTCAATTTGCTCTTTCGACGGTATATCAGCTCCAATTTCCTCTCTTAATTCATATATCCATTTTATTACTTCCTGGTTAGCCAGTCCATGCAAAGGCCCGGCCAGTCCGTTCATACCCGCTGCAAAACATAAATACGGATCACTTAAGGCAGAGCCTACCAGGTGTGTGGTATGTGCCGATACATTTCCTCCCTCGTGATCGGCATGTATGGTCATGTACAAACGCATCAATTCATGAAATCCTTCATCTTCATATCCCATCATGTGGGCAAAATTACCTGACCAATCCAGTAAACCATTAGGTTGAATATGTTCTCCGTTTTTATATTTACGGCGATAGATATAAGCTGCAATACGTGGCAGACGGGCTATCAGATCCATCGTATCATCAAACACGGCATCCCAATAATCTTTTTTTGCCATGCCCTTTGCATATCGTTTTGCAAACTGGCTTTCTGTCTGCAAACTCATAATGGCCACAACAAACTGTGTCATTGGGTGAGTACTTACAGGTAATGCTTCAATGGTTGCAAATACATGATTGGGTACATGGCTGCGGCGCTGCCAAACACTGCTGAGGTGATGTGCGTTTTCATCCGACGGTAATGCACCTACCAGCATCAGGTAAAATAATCCTTCCGGTAAAGGTTCGCTGCCGCCATGTGCTTTGGGGAGTTTCTCTCTTAATTCAGGAATTGAATATCCACGAAAGCGAATTCCATCCTGTGCATCGAGCAATGAAGTTTCAGATACAAGTGCAGTAATTCCACGCATACCCTGGTATATCTGGCTTAATGTTACTTCGCCAATTACTTTTTCGCCGTGCTCCTTTATTAAGTTTTTAATTTCAGCAGCTACTGTATCTGCCTGCTCTTTAAACCTGTCTTTTATGATACCCATAAATTATTTATTTCTGATGAATGAATTTTAATTGTGGTAAAATTTGATTGATGATTTTCCGCTGAATCCTTAAACAAGGTCATATAGCTATCTGTATTTATGGAGGCTTAAAATTACGACGCTGCTGCGTTTAAAACAAAAGTTTTAGCAGAAAGTTTAGATAAACCGAAACCGGTTAATTTTTTACTTAGGGGCTTTCTTATAAAGATAAAATGCAAGCAAACCAAAGATGACATTGGGTGTCCAGGCGGCGATAAAAGGCGTAAAACTTCCTTTGGTTGCAAATACCAGCGAGAACCGGCTGAACAGAATATAAAGCACACTGATAATTACTCCAATTGCCAGGTGCAGACCGCTGCCGCCCCTTATTTTACGGGATGCCAGCACTGCACCGATTATAGTAAGAATAAGAACCGAGACCGGAATGGCATCACGGTTATAGCGTTCAACCAAAAGCGTGTTGAGCATTTCAGAGCCACGTAATCTTTCCAGTTTTATAAATTCATCCAGCTCCGGTGTAGGCATCTGGTCTTTGAGGTAATCATCTTTTCGCAGATCACGTGGTTTAAAATTATAACTAACCATCAGCTCATTTGACCTGATCACCCTTTCCGAAATACTGTCCAGTTTTCGTTCCACCGCATTAACAAGTTTCCATCTGGCTTTTGTGCTATCCCAGTTAAACTGCTCAGACCGCAGGTTATAAACCAGTTTATTTTTCTGAAACCGCTGCATAAAAAACCCGGTGCCCGATTTTGATATCGTATCATAATCCCGGATGCCTACATAACTGTTTGAATCGAGTTTAAAATAGAGATTTCTTTTACGGTTGGTATTGTTGTTATTTGGTGCACCCTGGCTGTCGATATATTTAATTTCAAAATTGGCCCATTTAAGATTTGCCTTGGGCACCACATATTGATAGCCTACCCATAAGATGGCAGATAAAAAGAGGCCCCCGACAACATACGGCATTAATAACCTGCGAAAACTTACGCCGCTGCTGAGTATGGCAATAATCTCTGACCTGCCCGCCATTTTGCTGGTAAAGAAGATGACCGAAATAAAAACAAACAGCGGGAAGAGCATCGCATCTATACGGGGTATAAAGCCAAAATAATAATCGGTAATTATCCGGGAGATGGGCAGTTTGGATTTGACAAAATTGTCTGTTTTTTCGCTTACATCAACAACAACTACAATAGCAGTAAATAATATCAGGCAAAAGAAAAATGTGGTAAGATATTTTAACAGTATGTAGCGGTCAATTTTTTTCATACAATGAAGTAGAAGCAAAAGTAACTGAAAATGGCGTTTAAAACGTTTAACGGTTTCAGGGTACAAAGCTTTAACGAACCATTAAACGTTTTAAACAATTAAACTTTTAAATGTTGCTATCGCCTTCGCCGCAATCCAGCCGGTTGTCCATGCATTTTGAAAATTATACCCGCCGGTAATGCCATCTACATTGATTATTTCACCTGCAAAAAATAAACCTGTGTGCTTTTTACTTTGCATGGTATTAAAATCAATTTCATTTAATTCAATACCTCCGGCAGTTACAAATTCTTCCTTAAAAGTAGTTTTGCCTTTTACAGCAAATTCCTGTGCACACAAATTTTTAATTAGTCTATTTTGTTCTTTGGCAGGAAGATCGGCCCAACGCAAATCAGGATGTACTCCTGACTGAACCAACAGGTATTCCCATAACCGGTTGGGCAATACAAATGGATTTCGGTTAATTATTTTTTGAGCGGCCAGTTCAAATCTCAGCTGCTGCATTTTATCACGCAAAGTGTTTTCATTAAAATCAGGTATCCAGTTTACTAGAATTGAAAACCCATAATCAGCCTTTGCCAATTCTCTGGCGCCCCATGCTGAAAGTTTTAATACTGCAGGCCCGCTCATCCCCCAATGGGTAATTAACAGCGGCCCGCTTTCAGAAAGTTTGGTGCCAACAATTTTAACCTGTGTATTTTCAACCACAACACCCATTAATGCCGTAATGGAATTACCGGGCATATTAAAAGTAAACAGCGAAGGAACAGGCTCCTCAACAATATGATCGGATCTTTTTAACCAACCGTACTGCATAATTTTTGGATAACCGCCGCTGGCAATGCAAACAAAATCGGCGTACAAAATACTGTCATCTGCAAATTGAATTTCAAATGGCTTAGCACCTGTTAATTGGCCACTGCCAACTGCCAACTGCTTCACTTCTTTATTCATCCTGATCTCCACATTGTATTTATTTGCTTCCTTCATTAAGCAATCAATAATGGTTTGAGAACTGTCTGTAACCGGAAACATCCTGCCATCTGCTTCTGTTTTTAAAGTAACACCTCTCTCGGCAAACCAGGCAATGGTATCGTTTGTAAAAAAATGATGAAAAGCTTTTTTTAAAAATGCAGCACCCCTCGGATATCTTTTTATCATCTCGGCAATGCTGTAACAGGCATGGGTTACATTACAACGGCCACCGCCACTTACTTTTACTTTGCTTAACAGTTTGTTTGATTTTTCCAGGATAATAACTTCCAGCTGCGGATTAAGCCGTGCAGCATTAACCGCACAAAAAAAGCCAGCGGCACCACCTCCAATAACTATCAGCTTTATTTTGTTCATTTTTACTATTTCATGTGTTAATAGTTATTGATTTTTGTCACATGGAATTCGCCATTAAACATTTCGTTTGTAATAAACTTTTTGTGTTGGCTCATTTCGTATCTTCAAAAGTAATTATTAAACAAGGCAAACCATAAAATAAATAGAATGGCAAGTCCCGTTACAAAAAAAATACTGAAGGAGATGCCCGGTTACCGTTATGAAAAGATCAGGGACTATATAAAAACCGGCCATATAGTTTTTTGCAGTGGCAGCTATGCATTTTCAGGCATCATTCAAAAACTTACAAAAAGCACCTGGAGCCATGTGGCTGTAATTTATAAAGATGAAGCATTGGGCAGGGTACTGGTGCTGGAAGCTGAACCACGCTATGGTATTCGTTTAATTCCTTTGTCGAAATATTTAAAAGATTATAAAGGAACCAAGCGGCCATATAAAGGGCAAATGGTTATTGCCCAGCTAAACACGGTATTACCAAAAGAAGAACTTGACAGAGGCATTAGTTTTGGTTTAGATGAACTTACCCGGCCTTATGATAATTATGAAATTGTACGGATCATGATGCGGATCTTATTTCATATCAGTAAAAGAGAAAGAAACAGGGCCTATATATGCAGCGAACTGGTGAGGGATATATTTGTGAAAGCCGGCATTCTGTTTCACTATAAAGACACTTATATCAGTCCGGATAATATCTGGAGCGATCATCGTGTGGAATTAAAATACAGGATACTATAAATCTAATAATCAGAACAAAGTTCAGCATTGGCTTTTTCAGCAGCTTCTATCGGAGTAAAAGAAGATAAAATATCTGCCTTACCTTTTTGAATGCAGATATCATGTTCGTAATGTGCTGCAGGTTTTCCATCTGCAGTTCTGATGGTCCAGCCATCTTTATCATGAAAAACATCTTTGGTGCCCAGGTTGATCATCGGCTCAATGGCAATTACCAAACCTTCTCTCAATTTGGCACCGGTTCCTCTTTTTCCAAAGTTGGGTACCTGTGGTTCTTCATGCAGGCTGCGGCCAAGGCCATGCCCTACCAGGTCTCTGACAACACCATAACCATATTGCTTTTCGGTATAATCCTGGATGGCAAAAGCAATATCACCAACCCGGTTACCGATTATTGCTTTTTCAATTCCTTTGTACAAAGATTCTTTTGTTACCCGCATTAATTTTTTCACTTCTTCACTTACTTCTCCAACGCCAAAAGTATAAGCACTGTCGCCATGAAAGCCATTTTTAAAAACGCCTACATCAACAGATACGATATCTCCACTTACCAATTCATCATTTGTTGGAAAGCCATGTACCACAGCATCATTTACAGAGATGCAACAGGCAAACGGAAAACCGTGATAACCTTTAAAAGATGCTGTTGCCTTATTATCCTTAATAAATTCTTCTGCAATTTTATCTAACTGCATGGTAGTGATACCGGGCTTTATTTTAGCAGCAACTACTGCAAGTGCTTCACTAACAAGCAAAGCACTTTCTCTCATCAATTCTATTTCAGCCTTGTTTTTGTAGTGAATCATTTTAAAGTCTTTTAAAACAAACCCCGACTTGTTCAGTCGGGGCTTAATTATTTTATTTTAAGTCCCCCTTGGGGGTATACTTTATTATACTCCTGCAGTAACCTGTTGTCTGCCTTGTATCCTGTTGCCACCACTCATCAATCCATCGTACTGGCGCATTAACAACTGTGTTTCTATTTGTTGCAATGTATCTAAAATTACAGCAACCATAATCAGCAATGATGTACCTCCAAAGAAAGTAGCAAAGCCCTGCTGCATTCCAAATATCAACTGAATGATACCAGGAAGAATACCAACAAATGCAAGTAATACGGCACCAGGTAAAGTAATTCTATCCATGATGGTTCCGATATAATCTGCAGTTGGCTGGCCCGGTTTAACACCTGGTATAAAACCATTGTTGCGTTTTAATTCATCAGCCATTTGCTTTGGGTTAAAAATCAACGCTGTGTACAGGAATGTAAATGCAATTACCGCTACTGAATAAATGATCATGTATCCAACTTTGGTATGATCAGTAAAATATTGTGTCCAGCTGGCTGTACCTCCTGCTGAAAATAATGTAGGTAAGAAAAGTATGGCCTGTGCAAAGATGATGGGCATTACACCTGATGCATTCACTTTTAATGGAAGGAAATTTCTGGCTCCACCAAACTGGCGGTTACCAACAATTTGCTTCGCATAATTTACCGGAACTTTCCTGGTACCCTGTACCAAAAGAATAACTCCCAATATTACAGCTATCAATAACACCAGCTCAATCAATATCATTAAAATACCGCCGGCGCCTCTTGTAAATCTTGCCGACCATTCCTGGCCAAATGACTCCGGAAGACGGGCAAGGATACCCACCATAATAATAATAGAAGTACCATTACCTAAACCTTTATCAGTAATTTTTTCACCCAGCCACATTACAAACAAAGTACCTGTGGTAAGAATAACTACTGTTGAAACCCAGAAGTAACCGCTGAATGCAGGAATAATTGCTTCTACATTACCCGGAGCTTTTAGATAGCCAATATAAGCTGCTGCCTGAAATGCCGTAACAATAACGGTAAGGTAACGGGTCCACTGATTAATTTTCTTTCTGCCGCTTTCGCCTTCTTTCTGAATTTTCGCCATCTGGGGAACCAGGATGGTCATCAGCTGCATAAAGATAGAGGCCGATATGTAAGGCATGATACCCAATGCAAAAATAGATGCCTTAGAAAAAGCACCTCCAACAAATGTATCAAGTAAACCAAGCATGCCTGATTCGGTACTTGATGCAAGTGAGGCTAATTTATTTGGATCGATACCGGGTAATACAATGAATGAACCTATGCGGTAGATGAAAATCAACAGTAAAGTGAAAGTTATCTTATTGCGTAGCTCCTCTATGCTCCAGATATTCTTAAGTGTTGTAATGAACTTCTTCACAGAATTTAAACGATTTAAGTGATTTGCTCTAAATTAAAAATGACCCCGCTAAGCGTGGGTCGGGCAAATATCGGGAAATTATTTTATTATCTCGATAGAACCTCCGGCTGCTTCAATGGCTGCTTTTGCTTTTTCACTGGCTGCATTCACTTTAAAAGTAAATTTACCTTTCAGTTCTCCATTACCTAAAACCTTTACACTATCAAACTGGCTTATTAAACCATTGATGTATAAATTCTGCAGACTGAATTCTGTAATGCCATATTTTTCAGCAAGGGTATCTATCTGGCCAAGGTTTAGTACTTTAAACTCGATACGGTTGTTGTTTTTAAAACCACGCTTTGGAATACGGCGCTGGATTGGCATCTGTCCACCTTCATGCGCTTTTTTGCTTTTGTAACCTGCACGGCTTTGTCCACCTTTATTACCTTTGGTAGAGGTACCACCTTTACCACTAGCCTCACCACGGCCAATTCTTTTTTCTTTGTGTGTTGCGCCTTTCGCAGGCTTCAGTGTGTGTAGTTTCATTTTTTATCTGATTTTGTACTTACGGGGAATCACCCCTCGCTTGTTTAGTTAATACGTTAATTGGTTAATCCGTTTTATCAGATTAATATTATTATCCTAACTCTTCAACTTTTACAAGGTGGTTAACTTTGGTAACCATACCTAATATCTGCGGAGTAGCTTCTACCTCAACTGAAGCATTCATTTTCTTCAGGCCCAAAGCTATCATTGTTCTTTTTTGACGCTCTGAACGGTCAATTACACTTTTAACCTGTGTTACTTTTATCTTTTTCATTTTGTTTATGGTTAATGGTTCATTGTTCATAGAATTAAACCATGAACCATGAACTATGAACTAATTTATCCGTTAAATACTTTCTTTAAAGAAATACCACGTGTTTTTGCAACTGCAATTGGTTCACGTAATGTGGCCAGTGCTTTAAAAGTTGCTTTTACTACGTTGGTTGGATTTGCAGAACCCAGGTTCTTTGCCAACACGTCAGTAATACCGGCAGCTTCCAAAACCGCTCTCATACTACCTCCGGCAATTACACCGGTACCATGTGCTGCTGGTTTAATGTAAACTTTAGCTGCACCATCTTTTGATAACTGATCGTGAGGAATTGTACCATGCATCAAAGGAATTTTTATCAGATTCTTTTTTGCATCTTCAATACCTTTTGTAATGGCTTCCTGAACTTCTTTGGCCTTACCCAAACCATGTCCAACAACACCAGCTTCGTTACCCACAACAACTAAGGCAGAAAAACTGAAGGCACGTCCGCCTTTGGTTGTTTTTACCACACGGTTAATGGCAACTACCTTATCTTTTAATTCCAGGTCGCCGGCTTTTACTTTATTTACGATTAAGTTTGACATCTATTTTTCTTATTGAAATTTTATAATTAAAAAACCAATCCACCTTCTCTTGCACCTTCAGCAACTGCTTTTACACGGCCATGGTAGATATAACCACCACGATCAAAAACAACTGTTTCTATTCCAAGCTCTTTTGCTTTTGTTGCAATAGCAGCTCCAACCATTTTACCTTTTTCAGTCTTAGGAGCTTTTTGTGCCTGGATATCTTTTTGTCTTGATGAAGCAGACGCCAGTGTTACACCATTGTCATCATCAATTAACTGAGCATAGATATCGCTGTTGCTTCTGAAAACACTTAATCTGGGTTTAGATGCAGCACCGCTGATCTTTCTGCGGATGCGGTATTTGATTTTTACTCTTGCGTTTGACTTGTTGTTCATTTTATTTTATTTTTTCTCCCTGATTCTGCCAGGGAATAATTAACCATTATTATTTACCTGCAGACTTACCGGCTTTTCTTCTCAACACTTCACCAGCAAATTTAACACCCTTACCCTTGTATGGTTCTGGCTTACGTAAGCTTCTGATCTTTGCACAAACCTGTCCGATCAATTGTTTGTCTATACTTTCAAAAGTGATCATCGGATTTTGACCTTTTTCCTGGCTGGTAACTACTGATAATTCTTTAGGAATTTCAAAAACTATATTATGAGAGTATCCTAAAGCCATATCTAACAAATTACCTGTTGCTGCTGCTTTATAACCCACACCCACCAGTTCTAATTTTTTAGTATATCCTTCTGTAACACCTTTTACCATGTTGCTGATCAGCGAACGGTATAAACCGTGCATAGCACGATGACGTATCTGATCGGTAGGACGGGTTACAGTTGCAATGCCATCATTAATTTCAAGCTTCATGTCCCTGTCTAAAGTTTGCTTCAGCTCACCTTTTGGACCTTTTACTGTAACTACATTCTCAGCATTTACTGTAATGGTTACACCAGCCGGTACTTCAATCAGTTTTTTTCCTATTCTGCTCATTGTCGATTTTTTTTATTTTTTTTATTCGATTCGTGTTCATCCGCCGGCTGGCGGATTAATTGTCAAATCAGTTTATATTTCAAATCCCCGTGAGAGGATCGGAATTTTAGTAAATATTACAAAGTACTTCTCCGCCTACGTTTTGTGCTTTTGCTTCTTTATCAGTCATTACACCTTTAGAGGTAGAAACGATAGCAACACCTAAACCGTTTTTCACACGCTTGATCTCTTCTGGTTTTGCATACGTACGCAATCCCGGACGGCTCACTCTTTCCAAACTCTGTATAACAGGTAATTTAGTATTAGCATCATATTTCAAAGCGATCTTGATCAGGCCTTGTTTGTTATCATCTTCAAATTTATATTTTAAGATGTATCCTTTATCGTACAGGATTTCGGTAATGCGTTTTTTCAGATTGCTTGCAGGTATTTCTACAATACGGTGATTAGCCATCTGTGCGTTACGAATTCTTGTTAAATAATCTGCGATTGGATCAGTAACCATTGTTATTTCAGTTAATTGATTAAATAATTTTTTTACAATGCGATATCCTTTTGGATACTTGATTCTTGATTCTTGATAAGCGTTTGAAAATTTTCAGCTCTTATCCAGCATCCAGTATCGGCCTCTTACCAGCTAGCCTTTGTTATACCCGGTATCTTACCCTGAAGGGCCATATCACGAAACATGTTTCTTGATAAACCAAAGTGTCTCATGTAACCACGTGGGCGACCTGTTAGCTGACAACGGTTTTTTAAACGAACCGGTGATGCATTCTTTGGTAATAAATCCAAAGCTGCATAATCTCCGGCTGCTTTTAAAGCTGCTCTTTTTTCAGCATACTTGGCAACCATTTTTTCACGCTTGATCTGCCTGGCTTCAATTGATTTTTTTGCCATAATCTTTTATAATTATTTCTTTACGTTTTTAAAAGGCATACCCATTTCTTTAAGCAATTCAAATGCTTCTTCGTTGGTATTTGCTGTTGTTACAAAAGTGATATCCAGGCCGGTAATTTTATTTACCTTATCAATATCAATTTCTGGAAAAATGATCTGCTCGGTAACACCCAGTGTATAGTTTCCACGGCCATCAAACGATTTGTCATTGATACCTTTGAAATCACGTACACGTGGTAAAGACACAGAAACAAGCCTGTCTAAAAATTCATACATCTTAACTCCACGCAGTGTAACTCTTGCACCAATGGGCATATCCTTACGCAGCTTAAAGTTTGAAATATCTTTCTTAGACATGGTTGCCACAGCTTTTTGACCGGTGATGTTTGTCAACTCGTCAATAGCGATGTCTATCAGTTTCTTATCTGTTACAGCTCCGTTAACACCACGATTTAAACAAATCTTGGTTAAACGGGGTGCCTGCATTACAGTTTTGTAACTGAATTTTTTCATTAAAGCAGGTACAACATCCTGTTTGTACTTATCTGCTAACCTGGGTTTGTTTGTTGTTGTGCTCATTATTTGATTACCTCCCCTGATTTTTTAGCGATTCTTACTAGTTTACCATTTTCCCTGGTACGTTTAACTTTAGTTGCAGCACCGGCTTTAGCATCCCAAAGCATCACGTTACTGATAGCGATCGGAGCTTCAATCTTTACAATACCACCTTTGGTGTTTTGTGAAGTCGGTTTGGTATGCTTGGTTACGATGTTAACACCTTCAACCAATACCTTTCCTTTTTCTAAAATAATTTCCAACACTTTACGGGGCTTCTTTACATCTTTATCTTCGCCACTGATCACTACTACAGTGTCGCCCTTTTTAATGTTAAACTTTGGTTTGAATCTTGTACTCATTTTATTAATTTGCTTTTCAGCTTTATTTCGAAAAATATTATTTTTTATTACAGAACTTCAGGAGCCAATGAAATGATCTTCATGTAACCTTTATCCCTTAACTCACGGGCAACCGGCCCAAAAATACGGGTGCCTCTTGGTTCGTCAGATGCATTCAATAACACAACTGCGTTATCATCAAAACGGATATAAGAACCATCTTTACGACGTAATTTGTTCTTTGTTCTTACAATAACGGCTTTGCTTACAGTTCCTTTTTTAACACCACCTGCAGGCATGGCATCTTTTACAGTAACTACAATCTTGTCGCCAATCTTTGCATAGTCCTGGCCGCTGTTGCCCAGTACACGAATACAAAGTACTTCTTTGGCACCGCTGTTATCCGCTACGTTTAATCTGCTTTCTTGCTGTATCATCTTTTTTAGCTTTTAGCTATTATTACTATTGTTACTTATCAGAGGCTGTTTGCATAAACCTAAGTTTACCGCGGCAGCTTGATGAAAAAATTATTTTACTTTTTCAACCACTTCAACCAGTCTCCAGCGCTTTGTTTTGCTTAAAGGACGGCTCTCCATGATCTTTACCGTATCACCAATGCTGCACTCATTCTTTTCATCATGAGCATGAAACTTGGTAGATTTTTTTACGAACTTACCATAAAGCGGATGCTTTACTTTACGTTCTACACTTACGGTAATGGTCTTATCCATTTTGTTGCTGGATACCACTCCTAATTTCGTTTTTCTTAAATTTCTTTCCACTGTATTAGTTTTTATGCACCAATTAAGATGCTGACTGTACTTGTTTTAATGCTGTTTTCAACCTGGCGATATCCCTTCTTAAAGAGCGGATACTTTGCGGATTCTCCAGTGGAGAAATTGCATGAGCAAATGAAAGTTTCTTCATACGCAACTCGTCTTCAGCAATCTTTGCTTTCAGATCTGCCTCGTTCAATCCTTTCAGGCTATTTAAAAAATCAACTTTCTTTAACATTGTATTCTATTTGATAATTTCTTAATCGATTTATGCTTTGTAATCGTGACGCACTACAAACTTTGTCTGTATTGGTAACTTTTGTGCTGCTAAAGCAAATGCTTCTTTTGCAACCTGCATGGGTACACCATCGCACTCAAACAAGATCCTGCCTGGCTGTACAACAGCTGCCCAACCTTCCGGGTTACCTTTACCTTTACCCATCCTTACCTCGGCTGGTTTTGCAGTAATAGGTTTGTCAGGAAAAATACGGATCCAAACATTTCCTTCACGTTTCATATGACGGGTCATTGCCTGACGTGCACTTTCAATCTGACGGCTGCTCATCCAAACTTCATCCAGAGCTTTTAATCCAAAGGTTCCAAAAGCCAGGGTTGCACCACGCTTGGTATTTCCCTTCATCATTCCCCTTTGCGCCTTTCTGTGTTTTGTTCTTTTCGGTGATAACATTGTTGTATAATTTCTATGTTACTATTCTGATTTTATTGTGTTATTATCTTCTTCCGCCCTGGCCACCGCCACGGTTTCCACCGCCGCCACTACCGCCTCTTCTGTCTCCACCACCGCCGCCGCGTCTGTCATCTCTTCTGTCAAATCCACCCTGTTGTCTTTCACCACCTAATTCTTTTCCACCACCGGCAACAACATTCGGATTCAGATCACGCTTTCCTAAAACCTCACCTTTACAGATCCAAACTTTGATACCTATTTTACCATAAACGGTTAAAGCAAATACGTTTGCATAATCAATATCCATACGTAAAGTATGCAATGGCGTACGGCCTTGTTTAATTTCTTCGCTACGTGCAATTTCAGCACCACCCAAACGTCCACCAACTTTTACTTTAATTCCTTCGGCACCCATACGCAATGCTGAAGCGATTGACATTTTAATGGCTCTTTTGTAATTGATACGATTTTCCAACTGGCGGGCAATTGTATCAGCAACAATGTTTGCATCTAATTCCGGACGACGGATCTCTAATATATTGATCTGCACATCTTCTTTACCACATAATTTTTTCAATTCTTCTTTAATCCTGTCAACCTCGCCACCACCTTTACCAATGATGATACCTGGTTTAGATGTATGGATGGTTACGATCAGTTTGTTAAGCGTACGCTCAATAACGATCTTTGCAATACCACCTTTGTTGATACGGGCATTCAGGTAATTTCTGATCTTGTTATCCTCGATCAATTTTTTTGGATATTCCGTTTTGCTTGCAAACCAGTTGCTGTCCCATCCACGGATGATTCCTAACCTTAAACCTATCGGATTTGATTTCTGACCCATTTTCTTTTGTAATTAATTATTGGTTTATTTAGTACCTGATTCTTTTTTTGTTCTTGTTTTCTTTACAGTCGCTACCGGCTCCTGAACATTCACTGTTTCAGTTGGTGTAACTTTAACCAGCTTCGATTTTTTAGTATCAACACCGGGAATATCAACTACCACTGTTACATGATTGCTACGTTTGCGAACCCTGTAACCACGACCTTGTGGTGCCGGACGCATACGTTTGATAACCCTTGCAGCATCAACCATAATTGTTTTAACTACCAGTGTGCTCTCGTCACCTGCTTCATTTTTCTGTTTCCAGTTGTTGATGGCAGATAATACCAGCTTACGTAAAGGAACAGCCGGGTGTTTAGGATTGTGTTCCAAAACGGCTAATGCCTTTTCAACCTGCATACCACGGATCAGATCAACCAGCAAACGCATTTTGCGTGGTGATGTCGGGTAATTGTTCAATTTTGCTACTGCTTCCATTGTATTTATTAAGTTTTAAGTGGTAAGTGGTAAGTTGTAAGTGTCGTTTACTTATAACTTAATACTTATTACTCTTAAGATATTTTTTTACTTGAGTGACCTCTGAAATTACGTGTTGGTGCAAATTCACCTAACTTATGTCCTACCATGAATTCTGTTACATAAACCGGAATGAATTTGTTTCCGTTATGAACTGCAAATGTTTGTCCTACGAAATCCGGAGTGATCGTGCTTCTTCTGCTCCAGGTTTTAATAACACCTTTTTTGCTTTTTCCTTCAATCATTGCAGCAACTTTAGCATCAAGCTTAGCTTCTACATAAGGACCTTTTTTTAACGAACGAGCCATGTTTAATTTTAGATTTGTGATTTACGATTTGAGATTTGGAAGAACCGCCTCTTAAATTTCAATCTTGTTTATTTGCCTTGCTTAATAAAGCGAGACCATTTTAACTTTATTATTTATCAGTTTGGTAATTTCTTACCGTTTCTTCTTGTGATGATCAACTTGCTTGAACCTTTACCTTTTGTACGGGTAATCTGTCCTTTTGCATATTTACCTTTACGGCTACGTGGGTGACCACCTGAAGCTCTACCTTCACCACCACCCATCGGGTGATCTACCGGGTTCATCGCTACCGCTCTTGTGCGTGGACGAATACCTTTCCAACGGTTACGGCCAGCTTTACCCATGCTCTCCAGGCTGTGATCGCTGTTGCTTACAACACCTACGGTTGCGTAGCATTTGATCAACACTTTTCTCAACTCGCCACTTGGCATTTTTAATATTGCGTACTTTTCTTCTTTGTTACTTAACTGGGCCGATGTTCCTGCACTGCGTACAAGTATTCCACCCTGGCCAGGCTGCATTTCAATGTTGTGAACATTAGTACCCAAAGGCATGTTCTTAAACATCAACGCATTTCCTAATTCCGGTGCAACTGCATCACCACTTAAAACGGTTTGTCCAACCTGCAATCCCTGGGGAGCAATGATGTAACGCTTTTCACCATCAGCATAATTTAATAATGCGATGAAAGCAGTACGGTTTGGATCATACTCGATGGTCTTAACAGTAGCAGGAATATCTTTCTTATCTCTTTTGAAGTCGATAATACGGTACATGGTTTTGTTTCCACCACCCATATAGCGCATTGATCTTCTACCCTGAGAGTTACGGCCGGCTGTGTTCTTTTGCGGTTCAAGCAAAGATTTTTCCGGAACGTTAGTAGTAATCTCTTCGTAAGCATTACCAATTCTCCACCTGGTTCCTGCTGTTGTTGGTTTGTATTTTCTTAATGCCATTTTGTTTTATTTTTTCAATTTTTGCGGTAATTGAATACCATTCTTTATTAATTAATATTATACTTCGCTGCCGTACAGGTCTATTGATTCTCCTTTAGCAACAGTTACAATCGCTTTCTTTTTAGAAGGCTTACGGCCAACTATAAATCCGGCTTTGGTATATTTTGATTTTGCTTTTGACGGAACAACAATGGTATTCACATTGTCAACCGTTACGCCATAAAAGCTTTCAATTGCTTTTTTTATCTCCAGTTTGTTTGCTTTCTTATTAACTACAAAAGAATAGCGGTTCATTTTTTCTGTTTGCTTGTTAGCCATTGTATTCAGGAATAACAAACAATGTTTTCTTTCCTGTAAGGTTCAGCTTGTTTAAAATACCTGTGAAAGTTGATGTTTTTGGTGCATCCATTTTCACATCTTCCAATACTACGATAGCGTTTTCTTTTGCTTTATAAGCCAAAGCACCCATCTTAGCCAGATCTTTAACCTTACGGTTTAATTTGATATCGTACTTGTGTGGTTTTGGTCCAAAAATAGTACCACCACCTTTATACAAAGGGTTACGCAGGTTACCTTTACGGGCACCACCGGTTCCTTTTTGTTTGTGTAATTTCTTAGAAGAACCTTTAACTTCCATACGGGTTTTCACCTTGTGTGTACCCTGGCGTTGTGCGCCCTGGTATTGCTTTACAGCCAGGTAAATAACGTGGTCGTTTGGCTCAATACCAAAGATCTCATCAGGTAATTCAACCGATCTGCCGGTTTGCTTTCCTTCTATATTTAAAACGTCTACTTGCATTGTACTTATTTTTATTGGCCAGCGGCCGGTTGCTTATTTTTGAATTAAAACAATTGAACCGTTATGGCCCGGAACTGAACCACTAACTAATATGTAATTCTTTTCTGCGAAAATTTTAACCACTTTCAGTCCCTTCATGGTTACCCTGTCCTGACCCATACGGCCACCCATGCGCATACCTTTAAATACACGGCTGGCATCTGATGAGTTACCGATAGAACCCGGAGCTCTCTGACGATCATGCTGACCGTGAGATTGCTGACCCACACCTTTAAAACCGTGGCGTCTTACAACACCCTGGAAACCTTTACCCTTGGTGGTACCCACCACTTCAACAGCATCGCCTTCGGCAAATATGTCTACAGTTAATGTTTCACCAACATTCTTGTCTATTTCGCTATCGCGGATTTCCTGAACGAATCTTTTAGGAGAGGTTTGCGCTTTGGCAAAGTGATTGATCTCAGCTTTTACGGAGTGCTTTTCTTTTTTATCACCAAATGCTATCTGGAGAGCATTGTAGCCGTCTGTTTCAACGGTTTTCTTTTGTGTAACCACGCATGGGCCGGCTTCAATAATAGTAACAGCCGTTTGCTTGCCACTGGCATCGAAGATACTCGTCATGCCGATTTTCTTACCAATAATACTTTTCATTGTATTTTGTTTATATCCAGCGCTCCTCGACTTCGACTTCGCTCAGTCCGGAGATGGATGTTCAATATTTTTTTTCTTTTAAGAACTTACCTGCTGCTTTCCTGAGCGGAGTCCAAGGACCCTCTTCAGGAAGTTCATTAGGCTTTGATCTCAACATCCACACCACTTGGTAAGTCTAACTTACTTAAAGCATCTACCGTACGGCTGCTGCTGGTGTAAATGTCTAATAAACGTTTGTGCGTACACAGTTGAAACTGCTCACGTGCTTTTTTATTAACGTGAGGAGAACGCAACACGGTAAAAATTTTCTTGTGCGTAGGTAAAGGAATTGGTCCTGTTACCACTGCGCCCGTACTACGTACAGTTTTTACGATCTTTTCTGCTGATTTATCAACCAGGTTATGGTCGTAAGACTGCAATTTTATTCTGATTCTCTGTGACATATAAAAAGAACTTTTTTGATCCGTTTTTTAATTTGGAGTGCAAAGGTAAGGGTTGGAAAGTAATTGGCAAAGGAAAGCTGAAAGTTTTTTAGAAATAGTTTTTCAGCCTGCCATGTGAGGGGAAATGACCTGATTTTAAACTAAAATGTTGCGAATCAATCCTTTTTTTCTACAGATCCACTGCTGCTTTCAGATTTAGTTACAGTTGCAGCACCTTTATATTCGATAGAGCCACTGCTGCTGGCCCTGGCATTTAAGTTAACACTGGCATGCACTTCAATATTGGCACTACTGCTTACATTGGCCGTAGTATTTTCACTTAAAAGACCAAAAGTTTTAATATCAGCACTGCTGCTGGCCTCAGTTTTATGAGCTTTTGTTTTACCAGTAAGGGTTATAGTTGCGCTGCTATTGGCTTCAGTTTCAATTTCAGGTGCATTTACTTCGGCTTTAATACTTGAAGAACTGGAAGCTTTAAAGGTAAGCCTGCCGCTGCCGTTAAGGATACCAAGAACTTCCACATCTGCTGAAGCTGATGCTTTAATACTGGTTATTAAAGGCGCAGTAACATATACTTTCATATGTACATCTGAATAATTGTGCAGGTCTTCGGTATTTATTTTTAGGGTATTCCCCGAAACCCTGGTTTCTATATACTTCAAAATATTATCATCAGCCTCTACCACCACAGAGGTTACATCGCCTGTTTTAACTTCCACTTCAAAACTTCCGCCAACCGAAATAGCATCAAAACTGCCGGTATTGCGGGTTTCGGTAATTATATTGCCGCTGCCGGTAGTATAATTGCAGGAAGTGATGGTAATTGCTGTAAATAATAAGATCAGAAAATACTTCATGGCTGATAGTTTGTGTAAATATAAAAAAATGTAACGTTACCGGCACTCTTTCGCAACAAATAACATGCAACTATTTATTTACCTTCGCAGCTCTATGACAGAAAAAATACTCATACTCGATTTTGGCTCACAGTACACACAGCTTATTGCCCGTACTGTAAGGGAAGCCAATGTTTATTGCGAGATCATCCCTTATAATGCAGCAATAGTATACGAACCGGGGCTTAAAGGAATTATCCTGGGAGGCTCCCCTTTTTCGGTTAACGAAGAAAATGCTTTACAAGCCGATATAAAAGCCATGACGGCCAAAGTACCTGTATTGGGTGTTTGTTACGGAGCCCAGTTAACAGCAAAAATTTATGGCGGCAGGGTTGAAAAGAGTGATAAAAGAGAATATGGCCGTGCCATCTTTACCACAACCAAAGCAGATGCGCTTTTAGAAAATATTTCTGCTTCATCGCAGGTATGGATGAGCCACAGCGATACTATAAAGGAATTACCTGAAGGTTTTGAATTGCTGGGCACAACAGAAAGCATACCGGTTGCGGCATTTAAGCAAACAAAAAGCGATGGGCAACCATTATACGGTTTACAATTTCACCCCGAAGTGTATCATTCTGCTGAAGGCAAAACCATTATAAAAAACTTTTTAGTAAATATTTGTAATTGCAGCCAGGACTGGACGCCTGCGCATTTTATTACCTATACGGTTGAAGCACTTAAAAAACAAATTGGCAATAAAAAGGTCATCATGGGGCTGAGTGGCGGCGTTGACAGTACCGTGGCAGCTACCTTAATACATAAAGCAATTGGCGAAAATCTGTTTGGCATTTTTGTAGATAATGGTGTTTTACGCAAGCATGAGTTTGAAGATGTATTGGAAATTTATAAAAAACTGGGGCTGCATGTAATTGGTGTTGATGCTAAAGAACATTTTTATAATAAACTGGCCGGCAAAACAGATCCCGAAGAAAAAAGAAAAGCCATTGGCGGTGGTTTTATTGAAATTTTTGACCAGGAAGCAAGTAAGATTGAAGGAGTAGAGTTGCTGGGACAGGGAACCATTTACCCCGACGTAATTGAATCACTTTCTGTACACGGACCTTCGGCAACCATAAAATCGCATCATAACGTTGGTGGATTACCAGATACGATGAAACTAGGCCTGGTAGAACCGCTACGTGCTCTTTTTAAAGATGAAGTAAGGCGTGTTGGACTGGAATTAGGTATTCCACACGAAATGCTTTTCCGTCATCCATTTCCGGGGCCGGGATTAGGCATAAGAATTTTAGGAGAAGTAACAGCGGAAAAGGTACGGTTATTGCAGGATGCAGATGCGATATATACAAATGGCTTAAAAAAGTATAATTTGTATGCAAGTGTCTGGCAGGCCGGCACTATTTTATTACCGGTAAAAAGTGTGGGTGTGATGGGCGATGAAAGAACTTATGAATTTACAGTTGCATTAAGAGCTGTAACATCGGTTGATGGTATGACGGCTGACTGGGCTCATTTGCCTTATGAATTTTTAGCCGACATCAGCAATGAGATAATAAACAATGTGCCAGGCATTAATCGTGTGGTTTATGATATAAGCAGTAAGCCACCGGCTACTATTGAATGGGAATAGAAAAGTTTTGATTTGTGGGTTTAAAGTTTTGTGTTGTGTGCTGTGAGGTTTTTTAATTTATAAAGAAAATCAGGATACAGGTTATGATTAAGAAATTTACTTTGGTGATAGTTTTACTGATTGCATCATTAAGCGCTGTAACATTGTATGCCCAAAATGATTCTATACAGAAGGGGCCTGTTTACAAAGTGGGTATTTTTGCCCCGCTTTATCTTGATTCTGTTTTTAATAAAAATACATTTAAGTACAAGCAGGCTGTTCCCCGTTTTATTATGCCCGCAGTTGATTTTGTACAGGGTGCATTAATTGCATTGGATAGTTTACAGGCCGGAGAAGATTATATTGATGCCAGTGTTTATGATACCAGATCATACACAGAAAATATATCCGATCTGATACGCAATAAAAAACTGGACAGCCTGCAACTGATCATTGGCAGTGTAAGAGATGAAGATTTTACACAACTGGCCGCTTTTGCTTTACAAAGAAATATTCCTTTTATATCTGCAACCTATCCCAATGTTGCCGGTATTACAGAGAACCCCTTCCTGGTGATTATGAATTCTACATTGAAGTCGCATTGCGATGCCATCTACAGTTACATTCTTCAAAACCATGGTACCGATAAGATATACCTCTGCAGGCAAAAAGGCAAACAGGAAGATATGGTTGCTGCTTATTTCAAAATGATGAATGAACAGGATGGGAAACCATTATTGCCTATACAGGTTTTAAACATGGATGACAATATCAATGCCGCTTTTCTAAAATCGAAATTAGACAGTAACAGCAAGAACATAATTATAGGCGGCAGCCTGGATGAAGCCTTTGCCGGCAATATAGCCAAAGCAGGTTTTGAATTGAATAAGACTTACAATATCACATTAATTGGTATGCCTAACTGGGATGGTTTTTCTGCCTTTTACAATAAAAAAGCATTCACTGGTTTTCCGGTTTATTTTACAACACCATTTTATACCGAAAAGACTGATGACTTCAGCAAATCACTTTGCACTGCTTATTATAATAAGTACAGAGGCAAGCCAAGCGATATGGCCTATAAAGGTTTTGAGAGTGTATATTTATTTACGAAACTGCTGGCTAAATATCCCGACAGTTTCATGAGCCATATTTCTGATAAAAACCTGAAAGTCTTTTGCGACTATAATTTCAGGCCTGTAAAGCAAAATGACAAAGCAGCTGCAACCGACTATTTTGAAAACAAACATTTGTACTTAATAAAAATCCTTAACGGCACTGTATCAAAAGCCTGGTAATAAAAAAACATCCCGCCAAAAGCGGGATGTTTTTTTAAGTATTTATTTTGTAAGATGCTTACGTTGTACAGTATAAAGAATTATAAATAACAGTGGAAAAATACTGAAGTAAATAAACAATGTATTAAACAATGCCGGTACAAATATTAGCGATCCTATAAAAGGTAAAATTTCTCCCACCAGCCAAAGGAAATATCCCTCTTTTTTCAACTTCCTCATTTGCAAAGCACCATAAAAACAAAGTGTCACAGCAATTAAACCGATAATAAAAATAGGCACTTTGTTATTAAAGCTCTGCAACATCATTTCCTGCACTTCAGGGCCAGCCAGTTTTCTTGCCCATGCGGGTGCTTCAGCAAGCTTTTCCTGGGCTTTTTCCATTTCCTCCAAAGCCTTTTTGCCTCCTATAAAATTATTAACGGTGCTATATAATTCCCAGGCACAGCCTACAAAAGTTAAGATGGTAAGTACATTTAAACCGGTTGGCAATTTTGGTTTAACCGCTTCATCAAAATTTAATACTTCGGGGGGTGTTTCGGGTGTCATGATAGTTAGTTTTTATAAAAAATGAGTAAAAAATCTAAACAAATCTAACGAAGTTTAAAATATAAATTATTTTCTTCTTCTCATCTTCAGGTAATCCAGAAAGTAAACAACTTTAACGGTTATTTCGTTGCTGTGGGGATTATCAACTGCTTTACCAAAGTTTTTAAAATAAGAAGTATTGCTGTATGGGTTAATTATGGCATTGCCCCCCAGTGCATTTTTCCAGGCAATGGTAAGCCTGCTTCCCAACAAAAAATCCCAGGTAAAGAACATATCAACATTAAAGGTGTTGAAATTTAAATTAAGGTTGTTTAAAAACGTAGTATCACGCCAGTAGCCATCAGTTTTTAAATTGTAAAAATTGGTGTTATCCAAATAAGACCAGTAATGGCGCAGTCGAAAGTTTACATTCATGCGTGATGTAAAATTATACTGCCCGCTAACAATAGCAGTATTGGTTTTCAGGTTGCGGCGTGAAATCACCGGAGAACCATCCGGATTTAAAACCAGGGAACCATCCGATTTTTTAACAGCACCCCAGTTTCCTTTGTCCTGAACAATATCCATACTGGTGCTTAGCTGAAATTTATCGTTGAACCGGTAACGCAGGCCCAGGTTACCGTTCCAGTAAGGATCATTGGGTAAAGGAGATTCTGCTGCACCCAATTTCCAGCTAACAAATAATTTTTTACGGCTATCGCTGCTGCCATTAATACCCAGGTAATAATAAGGTGTGCGCCTGAGAAAATAACCGGTGTACACGTTTGAATGCACAAAATAATCTTTGTTCCAGGTTGGGCTGCTTTGAAAACTTATTGTTGCATCCCAGAAGTTTTTAAACAGGAAAAATGCACTTGCATTCATTTGAAAGGACGACCACACAAAAGGTTTGTACAGGTAGGTATTTGTAAAACTAAGTTTGTAACTATGAATCAGAAAATGCCGGGTTGGTTTATTCATGATGTAACCAATATTTCCGCTGTAATCAAAGGAATTGTTGTTTAATATAAAACCAAGATCATTAGGATCGTATTTATCACTCTCTATATTTAATGATGCCCTGTACTGAATAATACCGCTTACTTTACCAAAACCGGCACTGGTTGTAAATCCGCTTTTATTTACCTGCTTACCCCAGATGTTGCTGTAACGGCCCGAAAGTGAAAAATTATGATTATTCTTTTTGTCAAATAACGAAAGATCTACACTGCTCACATTGGCATTGCGGGTATTACCCTTGCGCAGTACATTGGTATTGGTAAAACTTACAGATGAACGGTTTTTTAATGCCTGGTCTAAAACAATAATATTGTAATTGGTAAGGGGTTCGGTTAAAATACTGGTATCAGTATTAGTCATCAGGTCGGTAATCTTTGCATACATAGCTGCCGAAACTGCATTAAAAACACCTATGCCCAGGTTTCCTTTGGTGCGGCCCGAAAATTTTGTTGCGTTGTACAATCTTGTAATGCCCGGGTTTTTATCAATTTTATACCCGGGTTTATCGCCATAATTATTTAAAACCGTAGATGACAGGCCCGGTGCTGCACCAATTCTTCTTGAATAAAACAACCCTGCTTTATTAAACAACTCGGTACCTTCTGTAAAAAACGGCCGGTAGTCATCAAATTTAACTTCAAAGGGCGACAGGTTCAGTAACACATTATCGCTTTGCACCTGTGCAAAATCCGGTATCAGGGTCATATCCAAAGTAAAGCTTTCGTTGATGCCGTACTTTACATCCATACCTCCGCTGCGTAAAAATTCGGTAACACTTCCTTTTGCCGTTGGCGATGTTCTGAAACCACCAGACAGGTAAGGTAAAAAAGATAAACGGGTTGGCGGCGATATATTGTTGAGTCCCGTCCAAACACCCCATTGATTCAGTTCACCGCTTACATTTGGATTGATGGCATTCCATACACTGTTTTCATTTTCCTTGCGGGTAAACCGTGCAAAATTAATTCCCCAGTCCTGCAGGTCTTTTTTTGAAAACCGGATGGCACTTAATGGAATTTTTATTTCGGCTACCCAGCCATCTTCTTTAATACTGGTTTTACTTTCCCAAACAGCATCCCAGCTATTGTCATAAACCACACCACCGTTGCTGGTTCCACTTTGTGATATTTTTAAATCAGCCTGTACATTGGCTGAAGAAACTTTAAAAACAAATCCATTTTGTTTATCATGGTAGGTATCAAATCCAACAGTAAAAATATCAACATCCTGCCTGTCAAGCACATCACGGGCTGTTAATTGTTTACGGATATTTGATGGATGATCGTACATATATGCCCCAACATATATCGCGGTATTATCGTAAGCTATTTTTACTTTGGTATTGCGGGTTGATATTTTGCCAAAAACCGGTGAGATTGTTATAAAATCGCCGGTTGACTCAATTGATTTCCAGCCTTCATCTTCCAGGTTGCCATCTATTTTTATGGGAGTAGTTATTTTAACAGCAGGGATACTTCTAACCTGTGCAAATATAACAGAGGGAAAAAGGCACAGTAAAACAAGTATTATTAAGCGAGTCAGCATTTATTGTTATCAAAGATAAAATATTATCAGAGATAATAATCCTGGTTATTTGTTTTATTTATAATATGTAGGCAGACTATCGACTGGCCCTACGTTGCAGCTCTTTTTTTATAAGCATCAGTTCCCGTCCGGTTTGGCCTGATACAGAACTGTTTTCCTGAGCCCTGCGCATTAAATAAGGAATAACATCTTTTATTGGGCCAAAAGGTAAATATTTACTTACCGAACAGCCGGCTTTGGCAAGATTGAAAGTGATGTTATCACTCATACCATATAACTGTGAAAAATGCACATGAGGGTGGTTATGGGGTAACCCCTTTTTATCTAACAGCTGTGTGGTAAATAAATTACTGTGTTCATTGTGTGAAGCTACAATTACTGAGGTTCTATCTAAATGGTCAATACAAAATTCTACTGCTGCATTGTAATCTTTATCGCAGCTTTCTTTATCGGGCTGAATGGGCGAAGGGTAATTCATTTCTGCAGCACGGTTTCTTTCTTTTTCCATATACGCACCTCTCACAAGCTTGGTCCCTAAAATAAAATCTCTTTCCACAGCTGCAGTATAAGAATCTTTTAAAAACTGCAGGCGGTCGTGGCGGTACAATTGCAGGGTGTTATAAATTACAGGCTTCTTTTTATTGAAAACATCCATCATTAAAATGGTCAATGCGTCTACGGGATCCTGTATCCAGGTTTCTTCTGCATCTATTAATATGCCTATGTTTTTTGTATCGGCTACTTCGCATAGCTGCTGAGTTCGCAATCTTACTTTATGCCATTCTTCTTTTTCTGTATCGCTTAAAGATTCTACTGCCTGCAGGTAACGTTTCATTAAGGTGCCGGATAAGTTATGCATAGCAGCATCCAGCTTCTCCAGTAAAGCAAAACGGGCAAAGCCAGTAACCTTAATACTCATGAATGGTATATTGGCCTGCGTTGCAGCATAGTCTATCACTCTTTTAAACTCATCCCTTGCATGCTCAAAATTTGCTTCACCTTCTTTTCCTTCCACCCCGTAATCCAGTATAACCTGCACTTTGTATGTTTCCAGTTTATCAGCAACTTTTGCTGTTTGTTCCAGGGTTTCGCCACCAACAAACTGCCTGAAAATGGTTTTTCTGATGATGGCTTTGGTAAACGGTATGCCCCATTTTATAGCAACGGGCGTAATCTTAAGGCCCAAATTAACAAGCCAGGCTTTCCCCATTATGCCAAAAATGAAGTTTGCCTGATTTAATTCTTTATCTGATTTGGCTGCAAAAGCATACTCGGTATTTTCGAAAGAGATTTTTGTTTGATTGGTCATAATTAGCAATTCGTTGCCCGAAATTCATAAAACAAAGACGAACTGCCAAATATTTAAACATGATAGATATCGTGTTTTTAAAAAAGAATGAAATTAAATAGCCTGGTGATTAAAAGGCTGCAGCACCATTTCGCTAACAACCCCGCTGGCAGGTTGCTGGCATAAAAACCAGATGGCTTTTGCTGCTTCCTCAGTATTGATCATTTTATCCCGCTGCACACGCAGGTCAATATTATCCCAGAAAGGTGAATCCACCCCACCCAGGAAAAGATTGGTAATCCTTATATCGGTTCTTTTTAATTCTTCCCGTACACTTTGCATCATGCCCACCAACCCATACTTACTGGCGCTGTAAGCAGCAGCACCTGCCATAGGCACTTTACCCAACACGCCGGGTATGTTTATGATGAGGCCTTTTTTTAGTTCCTTCATAGCAGGTAAAAATGCTTTAAGCAGCAGAAAGGGCGCATAGAGGTTATAATTGAGTGAACGCAAAAAATCCTGCTCATCCAGGGTTTCCATAGTTTTAATAATACCAATACCGGCAGCATTTATTAAAATATCAATGGTTGGCAGTTGCTGAAAATATTTTTCTTTTAACTCATCTACTGCAGCGCCATTTGAAATATCCAATGCAAAAGTATTCTCTGTTGTTACATTACAATCGCTTGCAACTTGCTGAAGCTTTGCTGCATTTCTACCTGTTAAAAACAAATTGGCACCGCTGACTTTTAAAAGCCTGGCGGTTTCAGAACCAATGCCACCGGTAGCACCAGTAATTAAAATGTTTTTCCCTTTCAATGTTTCCATTATCTGAATTTAACTGTGTAAACAATGACAGCGGAAATTTGTTTAGGCTTAAAGCAAAACTGTGCAATGAAACAAATAAAAAAAGCTGATTTACCACAAAAGATATGCCCGGCTTGCAACAGGCCTTTTACCTGGCGTAAAAAATGGGAAAAAGTCTGGGAAGAAGTAAAATATTGCAGCGACAGGTGCAGAAAAAATAAACAAGCATGAAAATAGAAATATTACCTGCAAAAGATATCGACCGCATTATTGAAATGGCCTGGGAAGACCGCACCAGCTTTGAAGCCATTGAAATTCAATTTGGCATTGCTGAAAAAGCAGTGATTGAACTGATGCGAAAAGAAATGAAAAGCAGCAGCTTTAAAATGTGGCGCAAAAGAATAAATGGCCGGCAAACCAAACATGCGGCTTTGCGCAGCAGTGATGTTAACCGTTTTAAATGCAGCCGGCAAAAAACCATCAGCTTAAATAAAATCTCAAAAAAATAAAGGCTGCTGCCAACCATTCATCAAACACAAAAAGATACAATGCATGTATCTTTGCAAAAAAAATAAAATGGAGAAAAAAGCAAGTGAATCGCTGGTAGTGATGACAGAACTGGTTTTACCAAACGATACCAACACATTTGGGAACCTGATGGGTGGCCGCCTGATGTACTGGATGGATATTGCTGCAGCCCTGGCTGCCATGAAGCATTGCGGTGCTCCTGTAGTTACAGCATCGGTTGATAATATATCTTTTGAAAACCCCATCAGGCTGGGCAATGTGGTTCATATAGAAGCCCATTTAACCCGCTCTTTTAACAGCAGTATGGAAGTGCATTTAAAAGTTTGGGGCGAAGATGCCATACAGCAATACCGTTATAAAAGTAATGAAGCGTATTACACCTTTGTAGCGCTTGACCCAAATGGCAAACCCAGAACCGTAAACAAACTGATACCCGAAACTGAAGAGGAGAAAAAATTATTTGAAGGTGCTTTAAGAAGAAGGCAATTGAGGTTAATACTGGGTGGAAAAATGAAACCGGAAGATGCTGCTGAACTGAAAGCTTTATTCATTAAAGATTAAGCTGATGGCGGTATTTGCAGTGGTTTGAATTTACTGCTCTGCTCAATGGCATCCATGATGTCTTCCAGGATTTTTTCTGTTGGGTCATCGTAATTGATCACCATCGGATCTTTAAAAGTTACCGAAAGCCGGGTTCCTTTTTTAATCACTTTTATACCTTTTTTATTAAAGGCTGTGCTAAAGCCGTCAACAACTACCGGTATAACAATGGGCTGGTGATGTTTTACAATAAATGCAGTGCCCTTGCGGCCTGGTACAAAAGGTGTTGTTGTGCCCTGCGGAAAAGTGATCACCCAGTTTTTGTCCAGTGCCCTTGTTATTTTACGGGTATCGCTGGGGTCAAGTCCTTTTCTTACTTCTTTACCATCCTCTACCCAAACCCGCTTTATCATAATAGAACCTGCCAGTGCAAAAATTTTGCTCATCAGGTTTTTTTTCATGGTTTCTTCTGCCGATACAAATTGTACCCTGGTGTAAGGCCACAATAAATAATAAGGCACACCAAGCCCGTTCTTTTTTCGCCAGCTAACGGCGCAAAAAATATGTAAAAAACAAATTACCTCGGCAAAATAAGTTTGATGATTGCTTACAAACAGTACATTATTTTTTGGCAGTTTTTTCAGCTTGTCCATACCGTTTATCTGCAGCTTATTAATAATAGCAAGCCCCGGATAAGAAATAGAACCGATAACTGTATAAACCAATCCCTTAACAAAACCAGATTCCTTAAAAGCCTTCCACAAATTGCGCATGTATCAATCTTTTGGTTGCAATAATCCTGGCTGCAATTTATATAAAGTTGTATCAATAAATAAAATTAAACTATTTGGTTACTGCCAACAGGCACAAGCTATATTTGCACCCATGAAGCTGAATACCGTTATTTTTGATATGGATGGCCTGCTTATTGACTCAGAACCGCTATGGAAAGAAGCAGCGGATGCATTGTTTTTAAATTATAAAAAAAAATTAACCACCGAACAATATGTAAGTACCACCGGCCTGCGTACAAAGGAGTTTTTAGCTTATTGGTTCAGGCATTTTAATTTACCCGAAGCAGAAATTGCCAGTGCAGAAACAATTGTGGTAAGTGAGGTCATTAAACTGGTGAAGCAAAAAGGCCATCCCATGCCAGGGGTACAGCATATTTTTAATTTTTTCGTGGATCGGAATTTTAAAATTGGCCTTGCCAGCTCATCGCCGCCCGAATTAATTAACCTGGTAGTTGATTTGCTGGGCATAAAAGATCATTTGCTGGCCATTTCATCTGCTTCCGGTATGGCTTATGGCAAGCCGCACCCGGATGTATATTTAGATTGTGCCCAAAAATTAAATGCAATACCCATAGCATGTATCTGTTTTGAAGACTCATTTAATGGTATGATTGCAGCTAAAGCAGCCAAGATGAAATGCGTGGTGGTTCCATCATTGCATGATAGCAAAAACCCTGTCTGGGGCGCAGCTGACCTTAAAATATCCACATTAAACAACTTCAATGCCTTATTGTTAGATAGCCTATAACTTCAAAATGTTGATAATTTGTAAAATGCGGTTCTCTATTATTATTATATTTGCCTTTGAAAGGAAAGCAGGAGCAATATTTTAAAAAAACATAAAGATTCTTGTTTTTTTTGTAAAAAAAAGTATATTTACACCCTGTACAAACAGAGCTAAGTAAGCTTTTACATAAATTTTAAATTAATTATTTACTCATAAACTAAAACGAACACAATGAAAAAATTCTTACTTTCTTCAATAATCATGTTAGGAGTTTGTGGTGCTGTTAATGCACAAAACGCAACTGCTTCTAAGTTCAAAAAAAATGATGCGGCTGCAAGCACCAACACTTCAGCTCCTGCACTTACACCACAAAAAGCTGCAAATGTAGTTTCAAGTGATGATCGTGCTCCAGTTGCTGAAACTCCTAAAACTGCAGCCGATAAAGAAGCAGCAGCAGTTGCTCCTACAACAAGAATTAAGAATAAACCAGCTCAGGCTAAGACTTCAAGTTCAGTAAATGCTGCCGGCGTAAATGCTGAGGGTGTATTTGTTGGTACAGACGAAGAAAGAGCTGCAAAAGCAAAAGCTGCTGGCGAAAAGAAAAATCAACAATAATTTATTAAGTATATAAAGAATCCTCCGAAATTTCGGAGGATTTTTTTTGCCTTTTATTTCTGAATTAAATAGAATATGCAACAAATTTTATTATTGCATGGTGCTATTGGTGCTGCAGATCAGTTTTCACTATTACAGGAAGAACTGGCAGACTCATTTACTGTCCATAGCCTCAATTTGAGCGGCCACGGCAGTTCTCCGTTTGTAGCAGCCTCATTTTCTATTGAGCTTTTTGCATCGGAAGTGATTGAGTTTTTAGATAAACAAGAAATAAAAAGCATCAATATTGTTGGATACAGCATGGGCGGGTATATTGCCATGTACCTGGCAACACATCATCCGGAAAGGATAAACAAAATAATTACCCTGGCCACCAAATTCAGGTGGGATGAAACCATTGCCCTCCATGAAACAAAAATGCTGAATGCAGGTAAGATTGAAGAAAAACTACCAGACTTTGCATCCGCCTTACAAAAAAGACATGCCCCAAATAACTGGAAAACCGTTTTAGAAAAAACCGCTGCTATGCTCATTGAAATGGGAAAAGATAATCCGCTGAAACCAGGCGATTATTTAGCTATTCAACACCCGGTTTTGCTCATGCTGGGCGATAGAGATAAGATGGTTACCCTTGATGAAACAGTAGAAATGTATAAAAATCTGCCGAAGGCACAATTAGCCATTTTACCCAATACTGGCCACCCTATAGAAATGGTTAACCAGGCCAGGCTGGCCTTTGAGATCAGATCATTTTTAGGCTGAAATAAGGTCATAATGGCCAGTACCTCCCCTTAAAATCAAAAATAATTGCCCAAACTTGGCTGAAATCAGCCCTCAGAGCCAAAATAGACAGTTTTTTGAACCTCAAATCCCCGATATTTTACTACCTTCGCCCTCCCGTTTTAAAACCGGGATCATTTACAAACATTTAAACGCAGATGCACAGGGAGGTTAAACCCCGATATAACATCGGAACGAAACTACTGCGACAACAAACAAACCTGTAAAAATTAAAATGGAAGAAACAAACGAAACTACACCAACACCGGTTGAAGAAACAACTGCACAAGTTGAAGAAACAACTGCTCCTGTTGTTGATGTAGAAATTAAAGCACCCGTTGAAGAAACTGTTGCAACTGCTCACGACGATTTTGACTGGAGCGTTGACAAACGCAATGTAACCAGCTACACTGCCGATGAAAAAGCAAAGTACGACACTGTTTACGACAACACTTTCAAACAGATTGCTGATGGTGAGATGATACAGGCAACTGTAGAATCTTTAACTAAAACAGATGCTGTTGTTAACATCGGTTTTAAAAGCGACGGCCTTATTTCTTTGAACGAATTCAGAGACATCCCCGGTGGTGTTAAAGTTGGAGACGTTATTGAAGTAATGGTTGTAGAAAAAGAAGACAGAGAAGGTAACCTGCACCTTAGCCGCAAGAGCGCCCGTACCACCCGTGCATGGGAGCGTATTGTGGAAGTACACCGCACTGGTGAGATTGTTACCGGTTTGGTTACCAGCAAAACTAAAGGTGGTTTGATCGTTGATGTATTTGGTATGGAAACTTTCTTACCAGGTTCTCAGATCGATGTTAAACCCGTTACAGATTACGACCAGTTCGTTAACAAGACCATGGAATTTAAAGTGGTTAAGATCAACGAAGCAATCAAGAATGCGGTTGTATCTCACAAAGCACTTATCGAAAGCGATATCGAAGCTCAAAGAGCTGAAATTATGGGTAAACTGGAAAAAGGCCAGGTATTGGAAGGAACGATCAAAAACATTACTGATTTTGGTGCATTCCTCGACCTGGGCGGCTTAGACGGTTTATTATACATTACCGATATTTCATGGGGACGTATCAACCACCCAACTGAAGTATTGAAGATGGACCAGAAACTGAACGTGGTTGTATTGGATTTTGATGATGACAAAAAACGTATCAGTCTTGGTTTAAAACAATTAACGCCTCACCCTTGGGATACCCTTACAGAGAACCTGAAAGAAGGTGAAATTGTAAAAGGTAAAGTAGTTAATATTGAAGACTATGGTGCATTCCTGGAAATCATGCCGGGTGTTGAAGGTCTGGTTCACGTAAGTGAAATTACCTGGGCCAACACACCGATCAACGCTAAAGAATTCTTCAAATTAAATGACGAATACGAAGCGAAGGTTGTTACCCTTGATAAAGAAACACGCAAAATGAGTCTTTCTATCAAGCAAATGACCGAAGATCCATGGAGCACTATCGAAGCATCTTTCCCAGAAGGAAGCAAGCATATGGGTACGGTTAAAAACATCACTCCTTACGGTGTGTTTGTTGAATTAACAACCGGTATCGGCGGTATGATCCACATCAGCGATCTTAGCTGGTTAAAGCGTTTCAACAATCCTAATGAGTATACAAAAGTTGGTAACGAAATTGAAGTTATCATCATGAATATTGACCAGGAAGGACGCAAACTTCAGTTAGGACACAAACAAATTGAAGAAGATCCATGGAACTCACTTGAATCTACATTCCCTGTAGGCAGCGAGCACGAAGGAACTGTGGTGAAGAAAGATGATAAAGGCGCTATTGTTCAATTGCCTTACGGCCTTGAAGGATTTGCTCCTGCACGTCACTTAGCGAAAGAAGATGGTAAAACAGTTGGTATTGATGAGATAGCCAAATTTATGGTTATTGAATTTGACCGCAACGATAAGCGTATTGTTTTAAGCCATGCCCGCCTTTGGGAGCAGGTGATTGAAGAAGAAAAACAAGCGGTTATTAAAGAAAAGAAAGCCGAGTTTGAAGTAACCAAAAAAGCCGTAAAGAATTTACAAAGCAAGGTTGAAAAATCAACCCTGGGCGATATTGGTGCACTGGCCGACTTAAAGGCAAAGTTTGATAACGATGCTGCTGATGCAGCAACGACCAGCGAAGAGCCAAAAGCAGAGTAGGAATTCCGCCTTTTGGCGAATTCTTAAAAAATATGATCCCGTTCAGTGTAGGCTGAACGGGATTTTTTATGGCAGGCATTGCCGTTGTAGCTTTGGGCATGAAACAGGAAATTTACTTACACAATTAACAGGGTATTTCTTTGTAGCACTATTTTTGCAAATGCTATTTCAAATCAAAGCATCTCTTTATGAAAAAAATATTTTTTGCAACAGCATCCATACTTTTTTTAGTTGCTTGCTCTCCTACTCAATCATCCAACACGCCCGGTGCTCCTTCGCCGGTAGAAACAAAAACGGCTAACAGTCCGCAATACAAACCAGCATTTGAAGGACAAACCAGGATCGCAGGCATTAAGACCACTACCCCATACACTACCAAAATGGTAACCGATGCATTGGTAAAACCCTGGAGTATGGCAGCATTGCCCGATGGAAGATTTTTGGTAACCCAAAAAGAAGGAACGTTTCGCATGGTGTCGCCCAATGGCACCGTAAGTAACAATATTACCGGGGCGCCTGCTGTAGATGCAGACGGACAAGGTGGCCTGTTGGGTGTTACAATCGATCCGGATTTTACAACAAACCGGATGATATATTTTGTTTTCAGCGAACCCGTTGCAGGTGGTAATCATGCCGCTGTAGCAAAGGCAAGATTACGGGAAGATGAAACCGCTGTAGAAAACGTGATGGTGATTTACCGGGTAACGCCAACATACAAAGGACATTTACATAATGGTGGCAAGCTGGCGTTTACAAAAGAAGGGAACCTTTTTTTTGCAACCGGCGAGCGTTCGGATAAGGAAACCCGCCCGCTGGCACAGGACAACACTACCAGCCTGGGAAAAATATTATTGATTACAAAAACAGGACAAGCCGTAACTGATCCTTTGATGCTGCCCAAACCCAACACCAGGCCGGAAATATTTTCAAGTGGCCATAGAAATCCGTTAGGTATTGCTATTCATCCTGTAACCGGCGAACTATGGGAAGCAGAAATGGGGCCAAGGGGTGGTGACGAGATCAATATTATTCGCAGAGGCATTAATTATGGCTGGCCCGTAATAACCTATGGTATAGAATACAGCGGTGAAACCATTGGCCAGGGACTTACTCAAAAGGCAGGTTACGAACAACCCGTATACTATTGGGATCCGGTTATCTCGCCAGGCGGCATTACTTTTTACACAGGAAGTAATATTCCAGAGTGGAACCACAATTTATTTGTGGCCAGCTTAAGTGGTAAGCATATTATACGGCTGCTTTTAAATGGTAATAAAGTAGCGGGTGAAGAGCGTTTGCTTGAGTCGGAAAATCAGCGTTTCAGAGATGTTGGTATGGGTAAAGATGGTAAGCTTTATGCCATTACCGATGCAGGCAGGATGTATTGCTTAGGTAAAGAATAAGATTCTCCTTTTGATGAGTTCATTAATAATATAATCCCGTTCAGTTTAGGCTGAACGGGATTTAATTATATAGATTTTTAAAAAAAATTATTCCAATATCTTCACCTCTGTCCTTCTGTTCTGCGCCCTGCCGTCGGCAGTTTTGTTACTTGCTATCGGTACACTCAAACCATATCCCTTGGCAGTAACCCGGTTGGGGTCAATGCCTTTCATTAATAAATAAGCCCTTACCGTGTTGGCCCTTGCTTCAGATAATACCTGGTTGCTTTTTGCAGTACCTACATTATCGGTATGGCCACCCAGTTCAATACGTTCATCATCCTTACGGTTAAGGTAAGCCACCAGTTCGTCAATTACTTTGTAAGATTCTTCCTTAAGATCCGCTTTTCCGGTTTCAAAATTACAATCCTCCAGGACAAAGCTTTTGGCAGGTAAGTGTTGTATTTCCACAACAAACGGATTTTTATAATATGCATTGCCGGTAGTTGGTGGTATGGTGAGTACGTTTTCATTCTTTGTAGAGTCTTTAAACCCAAGGATATAAATTTCATACTTATCTCCCACCGGCAGACGGAAAGAGAATTTGCCCAGAGAATCGGTCAATCCCTGGTATTCCTTCCCATTAAGGGAACTTTTAAAAATAACTATTTCGTTGTTGAGCACATTGTTTTTAAAATCGGTAAGCGTTACGTTTACCGGCGCATCTTTAGGTATGCTGGCATTTTGTACTGTACCGCTTTGGCAAAAGGCCATAACCGGCATTAAAAATATGATCAGGCTGTAGATTAATTTTTGTTTCATCACAACTGGGTTTAAGGTTTTAAAGATAATTATAAAAAAACAACTTTGTTTTTTTCAATTATTGTGCCGCAGCCGTATATTTTTGTTAACAGGTTGTAAATAGCTTAGAGCCGCTGTTGCAGTTTAACAACCATTTCAGCCTTCCAGCCTGCAAAATCGCCGGCCAAAATATGCTTACGGGCCTCACCCACCAGCCAAAGATAAAAAGCCAGGTTGTGTACGCTTGCAATGGTAAGCCCTAAAAACTCTTTTGATTTCATCAGGTGCCGCAGGTAAGCCTTGCTATAATAATTGCTCATCGGGCAATCAATACCATCGTCAATTACCGAAAAATCATTTTCCCATTTTTTGTTGTCAATATTAATTACCCCATTGCTGGTAAACAGCATGGCATTGCGGCCATTGCGGGTGGGCATTACGCAGTCAAACATATCTACACCCAACGCAATGCTTTCTAAAATATTCCAGGGCGTACCTACGCCCATTAAATAACGCGGCTTCTGTACGGGCAAAATATCGCAACACAGTTCGGTAAACTCATACATCATCTCCATGGGTTCGCCCACACTTAAACCGCCAATGGCATTACCGGTTGCATTTTTAGAAGCCACAAATTCAGCCGAAGCAGTCCGCAGGTCTTTATAGGTACTGCCCTGTACTATGGGAAATAAATTTTGTGTGTAGCCGTATTTATCTGGTGTTGTATCAAATCTTTCAAAACAACGGTTAAGCCAGCGATGCGTAAGTTCCATACTGTCCTTTGCATATTTATAATCGCTGGGGTACGGCGGACATTCATCAAAAGCCATCACAATATCGCCACCAATTATTCTTTGTATGTCCATTACTTTTTCTGGCGTAAACAAATGTTTACTGCCATCAATATGGCTCTGAAACAAAGCACCTTCTTCGGTAAGTTTTCGGTTATTGGCTAAAGAAAAAACCTGGTAGCCACCACTATCAGTTAAAATAGGTTTATCCCAGCCGTTGAATTGATGCAGGCCTCCTGCCGATTCCAGTATTTCCAAACCCGGGCGCAGGTATAAATGGTATGTATTCCCAAGGATGATCTGTGCTTTTACTTCAGTATGCAACTGCTGTTGTGTAACTGCTTTTACGCTGCCAACTGTGCCAACAGGCATAAAAATGGGTGTTAATATTTCACCGTGGTCCGTAGTTATTTTCCCTGCCCTTGCTTTTGAAAAACTATCGGTATGTTGTAAATCGAATTGTAATGCCGGCATTATGTGGTTTGTGGTTTGTTTTATTGGTTTGTAGTTGATTGTTTTACCATTGTCAACTTTATGTTTGTATTTTCTTTATCGGTATTGATATTACTTATTTTCATTTCTTATTTTTGCGCATGAATTTTACCCAAATCGGGCAACTGGTTTTTTATGCTTTTTGCCTGGTAACCCTGATACAGCTTTTTTACTACCTGTTTTTCTTTATCAGACTGGCTGTTTACAAACCAAAAAAGAAAGCCGTTTCGCAAACACATCCGGTATCAGTAATTATTTGTGCCCGTGACGAAGCCGCAAATTTAGCAAAAAATCTGCCGGGAGCACTGGTTCAGCAATACAGCACAACACATGAAGTGATTGTGGTGAATGATAACTCTTTTGACGACACTAAATATTTGCTGGAAGAATACCAGAAAACATACCGGCAATTGCAGGTGGTGGAACTAAAACAGGAAGCCAAACTGATACCTGGTAAAAAATTTCCTTTAAGCATTGGTATTAAAACTGCCAAACACGAAATTGTTTTACTTACGGATGCAGATTGTGTGCCCAACAGCGAATGCTGGATTGATAAAATGCAGGAAAGCTTTGATGAGAACACAGAAATTGTTTTAGGCTATGGTGCTTATCATAAAAAACCGGGGCTCTTAAATAAAATTGTTCGCTGGGAAACCTTTCACACAGCCCTGCAATATTTTTCTTATGCGCTGGCAGGTAAACCCTACATGGGCGTGGGCCGCAACCTCAGTTATAAAAAAACAATTTTTTTCAGGCACAAAGGTTTTTCGGCACACAACAATATACCCAGCGGCGACGATGATCTCTTCATCAACATGGCAGCCACAAAAAAGAATACCAGAATTAATATTGACAAAGAAGCTTTTACTTTAAGCGAAGCTCCCAAAACCTGGAGTGCCTGGATAAGGCAAAAGAACCGCCATTACAGCACCGGTAAATTTTATAAGCCGGTTCATAAGTTCTTGTTGGGCCTGTATACTTTTTCGCACATGTTGTTTTACCCGTTGCTGGCTGCTTCACTGATATTTTTTAACTGGCAACTGGCTTTAATTGTATTTGGTATTCGTTTTCTGATTCAGGGAATCATTTTGTACCCCTGTATGAAAAAACTGAACGAACTGGCCATGTACCCCTGGTTTTTATTTATTGATATCTGGATGTTTTTTTATTACCTGATATTTGCAGTAGCGGTATTTAAAAGACCGAGAAAAGGCTGGAAGTAAAAAGAGGGGGAAACTGGAAGAACAAATTGAAGATTAGGTTTTGTCTTTTATCCTGAGCTTAGTCGAAGAATAACTTTTGATTTTTTATGGAGTTAATACAACAATATTTTTCTGATTTTTCACCAAAGCAACTGGAGCAGTTTGCTGCATTGAAAGATCTGTATGCCGACTGGAACTCAAAAATAAATGTCATCTCCCGCAAGGATATGGATAATTTTTACGAGCACCATGTTTTGCACTCACTGGCCATTGCAGCAAAATTTGAATTTACAAAAGATATGCAGGTGATGGACCTGGGCTGTGGCGGAGGCTTTCCGGGCATACCGCTTGCCATCATGTTTCCTGAAACAACATTTCATTTGGTTGACAGTATCAATAAAAAGCTGAAAGTTGTTAGTGAAATTGCAGGCGCTATTGGGCTTGATAATCTTACCACACAACATAGCCGTGCAGAGGAAATTAAGAACAGGAAATTTGATGTGGTCATCTCCAGGGCTGTGGCACCATTAAAAGATCTATGGTATTGGAGTAAGCCGCTGATCCAAAAAAATAAGATAGCCCTTGCCGGTGTACCCAATGGGCTTATTTGCCTGAAAGGAGGCGACCTGGCACAGGAAATCCACGAAAGCGGATGCAAACCAAGGGTATGGGAAATAGAAAAAATATTCCCCCGGCAATTCTTTGTTGAAAAATACCTCTTATATATCCCTGTCAGGTAAATTTTATTACCACTTTAGGGTATTGCTTAAATAAATTAATAATGCCACTTTTGCAAGATGACAAATAACTCAGTAGCAATTGTTGAAGATAATCATGATATCCGCCAGGCCCTGGAACAGATCATAGAATCTTCCAATGATTTTACCCTTGCTGGCTCATGTGTAACAGGCGAAGAAGCTATACTTAAATTACCCATATTAAATCCAAAAGTTGTTTTAATGGATATAGGCCTGGGTGATGGAATGAATGGCATTGAAGTGGTACGGGAATTAAAAGCCGGCAATCCTGAAATATTATTTATGATGTGTACCATTTATGAGGAGGATGAAAAAATATTTGAGGCCTTACGTGCCGGTGCCAGCGGTTATATTCTGAAAAAAACACAGCCTGCCAAACTGCTGGAAGGTATTACAGAATTGATCCAGGGTGGAGCCCCTATGAGCAGCCAGATTGCCAGCAAAGTAGTAGCTGCTTTTCAAAATAAATCTGTTGCAACACCCACAGGTACATCACTGGAGGTACTTTCTAAAAGAGAAAATGAGATACTTGAAATGCTTTCAACCGGCCTTTTATACAAAGAAATTTCGGATAAATTATTTATAACAACCGAAACGGTGCGTAAACATGTGTATCATATTTATGAGAAGCTGCATGTTACAAACCGTGTTGAAGCAGTAAATAAATATTTCGGAAGATAAAAACAATAACCAAGCAGGCACAAGCAATAACCCCACGAAGAATTTTGGGGGTTCATTGTTTTAAAAACTTCCAAAACCATTTATCCGTTTGTGGTGTGCTGCCTATCGGAAAATCGTGGGTATATCCGGAGTCTTCAAATCCATATTTTCCGTAAAATTTTTGTGCCCGTATATTATGCTCCCACACTCCAAGCCAAACTGCTTCATATTTTTTTTTGGTAGCAAAGTCAAGAAAAAAATCCATCAGTTTTTGTGCAATGCCCTTTCCATGAAATCCTGCAAGCACATAAATTCTTTTTAACTCCAGCGCTTTCCATTTTTTTATTTCAGGAAAATTATCATAGGTTTCTTTAAACTGCAAATAAGCAACCGGCTCACCATCTGCTTCTGCTAAAAAACAAAAAGTTTCTTCATCCAGTAATTCTTTACCCAATTGCGTGGTGCTGTAATACTGATCTAAAAAGCCCTGCATATCAGCTTCGGTGCAGGTTCCGGTAAACGTATCATAAAAAGTTTGCCGGGCTATAACTGATAAAGCCGAAACATCTTCAATACCAATCCTGCGAATATTTATTTCCATTCAAGCTTACATTACCAGTTTAATTCAAGCAAGTTATTTTTCCTGTCCACATCAGCCATTCTTTTGGATGGGTCTATCTCTGCAATTTTAATATCAGTCAGCCTCCGTTTCATTTCAACAACATAGGTCGGGTGCGTCCATTTCCATTCTTGCAGTACTTCACGTTTTTGTGCAGGCTGTTCATTGGGTTTATTACCAAACATTAAATTCAATGGGATATTAAACATTTCGGTACTGCCATCTTTATAGGTCAGTTGCAGATCAACCGGCATGGGCATATGGCCAATTCTCTTTAACCGGATCTTTGATATACCGTTCTCTTCCCACAAACTGTCAATTTTATAATCGATGGTTTTAGTGGTACTTACCCAGTATTCTTTATACCAATCTAATTGAATTCCGCTTACATCTTCAGCTACCCTTATCAGGTCATTTGCATTGGGATGTTTAAAGCGCCATTTATTGTAATACTCCAGCAGGATCTTATTTCTTACTTCGGCACCAACTATATAACCAAGCTGCTCCATAAACACTTCGCCTTTTGAATACGCAGCTGTGCTGTAAGCATAATTGCTGTTGTAATGATCGCTGTGTGTGGTCATCGGCTCTTCAAACCCGCTTTTTGCCAATCCAAAATAACTGAAGTAAGCACCGCTGTGATCTTCGGGACAATTTTCAACAATCTCTTTTAAATTTTTATTGTTGGGGTTTTGCAACAGGGCTTCCCTGAAACCCTGCAAGGCTGATTTATTGTCATAAAATTTAGTTACCATATCTTCGGCATAACTTGTAAAACCCTCATCCATCCATGCATACATGGCTTCGTTGGTACCCAGCATCATCTGGTACCAGCTGTGCAGCCACTCATGAAAAACAGTTCCCAAACCCGGGCCAACCAACAAAGTTGCCATGGGGTATTCCATACCACCATCGCCACCTTGTATAAAAGAATATTGCGGGTAAGGATATTTACCAAAGTTTTTTTCGATGAATGGCAATGCTTTTGCTGCTGCAGTAAGTACCAGTGCCCATGCCGAATCATTTTTAGAATTGTTTTCTTTATAATTATATATAGAATGCAAAGTAGGACCACCATTCGGCATTTTATAACTCAGGTGTTTATATTCCGGGTCGGCACACCATACAAAATCATGAATATTCTGACCTGTAAAATGCCAGCTTCTTTTTGGTTTTTGAGTAGATTTTAATTCGGTGCCCGGTGCATCGTAACCCCAACCAATTTCATTGGCATTTACCAAAACGCCGGTTGCGCCAATTTTATAAGATTTATCAATATTGATGGTTACATCAAAGTCGCCCCATACGCCATAAAATTCCCGGGCAACATAAGGTGTGGGATGCCAGCCTTCGTTATCATACTCGCACAATTTAGGATACCACTGGCTCATGCTGTAACGTACACCGGTGGTGGGATTGTCTCTTCCGCTGCGTCTTATCTGCAATGGAACCTGTGCTTCAAACTCCATATCAAAAACAACTTTTGTTTTGGATGCAATAGGTTTGATTAAATTTACCTCCAGTATGGTTTCGTGGTATTTAAATGGTTGAGGAACGCCATTCATTTTTAAGGAAATTATTTTCTGATACCCGATTTCATCCGGTTTCAGGTTTAAAATACGGTCTTTAACCCTGTTATCCCAGTCGGACCGGTTATTTACCAAAACCTTACCCAGTTCACGGCTTCTTACATCCATACTGCTGTTTGGCTGAAAGGCATTAAAGTACAAATGATAAAACACTTTGTTTAATGCAACCGGCGAATTATTGCTGTATTCCAGTTTTTGTTTTCCGGTAAACCTGTTGGTGTTTACATCCATATCAATATTCATATTGTATTTAACAGCCTGCTGCCAGTACTGAGTTGGAGCAGAGTTTGCAGGTTGTGCAAATGAAATGGCATAATATGCTGTTGCAAAAAACAAGACAATTGATTTCTTCATGAAATAAAATTTATAGCGGTGAATTTCGGTAAAATAGCTTTATGAAAAGCATAAAACTGATAAATGGTTCTCATCTCATCGATCTGCTCTCCTTTACTTAATGTGACAAAAATATTTTATTTCTTCAGTAACTGACGCTTTGTTTTAAAAAGCCACAAAGACTGAAATAATGATGGCTATCGACAGAACTACCACTTTCGGGTATTGTTTTTGTTGAAGCATCATAATAATTTTGCATTATCATTTTAAACTAAAATTAAGTTATGAAAAAAATCTTATTTATGATTGCAGGCTGTATCAGCCTGTCATCAGCTTTTGCACAGGTAGAAAAAGGCAACAAACTGGTAGGAGTTGGCTTGGGAAGTATCAGCTATACAAACAGCGATAGCAAAACAACCTACAGTAATACTTCTACTGTTTATAACAGTGATGGCAATAGTTTCTCCATCAGTATCAACCCTAATGTTGCCTGGTTCGTTGCCGACAAACTTGCCGTTGGTGGCGGCGTAAGTGTTAGCTTTTATAGCTCTAAAAGCAACAGCAGCAATACCTCTTCTACAACTACTTCTGAAAGTAAATCAACGCAGCCCTCATTTTATATTGGCCCGCTGGCCCGGTATTATTTTGGAGGCAGTTCTAAAGGAATGCCCTTTGCCCAGGTAAATTTCCAATATGGAATATATGGAGGCAAGAGTGAAAGCAAAACAAGCACCGGCAGCAGCAGCGAAACTAAAACTAAACCAAAAGGCGACTGGAACGCAGGTGCTGCTTTTGGATATGAGCATTTTGTAAACAAGAATATAGGCTTGTACGCTTCTGTTGGATTTAACTATGGCAGCAGCAAAACATCTTATGAATACAGGCCATCTACCGGAACCGGGTATGATTACACAAGTACCTACTCCCGGTTTTATATTCCTGTAAATGTTGGCTTACAGGTACATATCCTTGGCAAAAAAGGAAAAAAATAAAATCAGATTTCTACCTGAGAATAAAAAATGCCGGTTAAAATTTAACCGGCATTTTTTATTCTTTTCCGCAACTATGATCAAAATTCAGCCCTATCCTGTTTTTAAGACAAAATCTTAAAAAAATTAACAGACCTAATACAGTTCAATTACTATTTTTACTACATGCAAAAAACTATCCTGCTCTTATCCGTAATTTTCTTTAGCAATTTTATATTGGCACAAACTGAAAGCAATAGTGCTGCCAGTTGGCTTAATAAAAATTGCATCCCCATAAAATATGTAAAAGCCGAAAATGGTTTTGATGATCTAAATCCATTAAAGGATTTAATCGGCGATGCCCGGATAGTTTCTCTGGGTGAATGTACCCACGGCAGCTCCGAAGTATTCAGTATGAAGCACCGCATGCTGGAATACCTGGTGAAGGAAAAAGGATTCACCATTTTTTCTATTGAAGCTAATATGCCCGAAGCGTATGCCCTGAATGAATATATTATCGATGGCAAAGGAGATCCACGCAAACTAATGGCCGGTATGTATTTCTGGACATGGTATACACAGGAAGTACTGGATATGATTGAGTGGATGAAAAAGTATAATGAAACTGCAACAAAGAAAATTATGTTTACCGGGTTTGATATGCAGTTTTCTGATGTTTCAATTAAAATACTAAGGGAATATTTGATAGTAAATAATAACAATTTGTTGTCCATTTTAAATGATTACGATTCGCTTTATAAAAAAAAGCAAATGAAGAAAAATGAAAGTACCGATAATTTTAAAAAACTAAAAGCCGATGCACAAATACTCTTAGATAGCTTGAACGCTCATAAACCAATGGCGTACAATAAGGATTTCAACTGGGCATTTCAAAATGCCCGGATATTGTGGCAGTATGCTGCAAATCATTTCAGTAATCCAGCCAGGGATGAAAGTATGGCTGAAAATGTAAAATGGATCCTGGATGAAAATCCATCCGCAAAAATTGTATTGTGGGCACACAACGGTCATATCAGGAAAGACAAAGATGGATTTGAATACAAGAGCATGGGCGAATACCTGGATAAAATTTATGGAAAGCAAATGATCGCTATCGGCTTTGCCACTGCAGAAGGCACTTATACTGCGGTACAAAGGGATGGAAAAAAATTCATTGGCTTAGATTCTGCCAATACGCTCTTAACAAAAGAAGGATCTTACGAAAGCTTTTTCAACATTGCGGAAACAGCCGATTTTATATTGGATTTAAGAAATATTTCAAAAGGTCAGGAAGGTACTGGCTGGATACAGGAAAAGAGGCTCTTTCGTTCAATTGGCGCTGTTGCAATGAATAAATTTCAATTCGCTAAAATTAATTTAATCAGCCATTTTGATATGATCATTTTTATCAGAAAAACATCCGCATCAAAATGTTTTTCTATAAAAAAACTGGCGGGCAATTAGTTTTTGCCTTCCACTACAATTACAATTTCGCCCTTTACCGTTTTTGTATTAAAATGATCATGCACTTCCTGTAAAGTGCCTCTGGCATTTTCTTCAAATTTTTTGGTAAGCTCACGGCTTACGCAGCAATGCCGTTCGGCACCAAAGTATTGAATGAATTCGTTTAGTGTTTTTACAAGCCGCATGGGGCTTTCATAAAAAACCATGGTTCTTTCTTCTGTTGCCAGTTTTTTCATCATGGTTTGCCGGCCCTTTTTAAGCGGCAAAAAACCTTCAAAACAAAAACTGTTAATGGGCAGTCCGCTGTTTACAAGCGCCGGTACAAATGCTGTGGCGCCTGGTAAACATTCTACGTTGATATTATTTTTGATGCATTCTCTTACCAGTAAAAAAGCAGGGTCACTTATGCCCGGTGTACCGGCATCGGTAAGCAAGGCCATGGTTTTACCGGCAGCCAGTTGTTCGGTTAAATGCGTGAGTATTTTATGTTCGTTATGCTGATGATAAGGCGTGATGGGCTTTTGAACCTGGTAGTGATTTAACAGCACCGCAGAAGTGCGGGTGTCTTCGGCAAGAATCAGGTCAACCGACTTTAAAATATCTATTGCCCTGAAAGTAATATCTGCAAGGTTGCCGATGGGAGATGGAATGAGATAGAGCACAATTGTAGATTTTAGATTGTAGATTGTAGATATGTAAAGCCGCACCAAAAATCTAAAATCGGCAATCTACAATCTAAAATATTTTTAACTCACAGTAATTTCGTAAACTTCCATAACGGGGTTTGCCAGTAATTTTTTCGCAGCATCTTCTGCAGTTGCCATAGCAGCCTCTTTAGTATCTGCTTCAATCTGCAGGTCGATGTGTTTTCCTATCCGTACATCGGTAACAGTATTTAAGCCTAAATTCTGTAAGCCTCCCATTACCGCTTTGCCTTGTGGGTCTAATAAATCTTTAAGTGGCATAACTTTTATCTGAACAGTAAATATCATGATGGTTGTTGTTTGAAAAGCAAAGATAAAATAATGTAAACGATAAACACAATGGGAACTGCCAGCCAGTGAAAAATTAAAGCAGCCACAACAGCCACTGCCAGTAAAATAACCTTGGGCATATTATTCTTAAGTGTAAAATCTTTAAACTTCAATGCCATTAATGGCAGTGTAGAAACCATCAGCCAGCTTATTAAAACAATAACTGTATACAGCACCCATTTATTGGTTAGCCATTCACTTACATTTATAATACTGTTACCATAATGTAAGATCAGCGGAAACGAAGCAATAAATAACCCTGCAGCCGGTATGGGCACTCCTTTAAAACCATAAGATTGAGAATTATCAAGATTAAATCTTGCTAAACGGTAAGCGCCTGCACAGGCAACTATAAAAGCCGGCAGCAGCCAGGCTATAGAAGTTTCAAGACCGCTTTCTTCTTTAATAAAACTGACCTTAAGCAGCTGATATAAAATTACTGAAGGTGCCACACCAAAACTTACCACATCACTTAATGAATCCAGTTGTTTACCCATTTCGGATGTAGCTTTCAGCAAACGGGCAACAAAGCCATCTAAAAAATCTATTACGGCTGCAGCAAAAATAAAATAGGCAGCAACTGATAATCTTTCAGGAATATTATAATGCGAACTAAGGTCTTCTCCTACGTAAATAGAAATAGTTTCGGTTTGCAAAGCAAATACAATAGCCATGCAACCTAAAAAAAGATTGAGCAGTGTAAAGAGATTCGGAATTTGTTTGATCATCGGGTACTTCTATTTTTTCATGTAAGCTTCAATCTCTTCAACTGTGATGGGAATATTCTTCATCAGGTCTTTATTCCCGTTTCTTGTTATCCAGAAATTATTTTCGATCCTGATACCCATTTGTTCTTCTTCAATATAAATGCCGGGTTCAATGGTAAAAACCATGCCTGCTTTTACAGGGGCTGTTCTGGTTCCCAGGTCATGTACATCAATACCCAGGTGATGAGAAATACCATGATATAAATATTTGCGGTAAGCCCTGTTTTCAGGGTCTTCATTTTTGATGTCCGATTTTTTCAGCAGTCCAATTTTTTGAAAAACCACCGTTGCTTCGTCGCCAATTTTTTCTGTGTAATCAACTATGCTGATACCCGGTTTTAATATGCTTGCCGCGTAATGATGCAAATGCAGACAGGCATTATAAACTGTTTTTTGCCTGCGGCCAAATTTGCCGTTTACCGGCACCGTACGGGTAAGATCGGCGCAGTAGTTACCATACTCAGCACCAAAGTCCATTAATATCAATTCGCCGTCTTTACACTCCCGGCTGTTTTCTACATAATGCAGTGTACGTGCCCTGTCGCCGCTGGCAATGATGCTGCCATAAGCAGGCCCGGTAGCCCTTTGCGACAAAAATGAATGATAAATTTCTGCCTCAATCTCGTACTCCATGATGCCCGGCTTTATTATCTGCATCAATCTTCTGAAAGTGATATCGGTAATATCAATTGCCTTTTGCATCACATCAACTTCCAGTGCTGTTTTAACAGCACGCAGGTCTTTCATGATCCTTGCACTGCGTTTGTAATTATGCAGTGGAAAACGTTGTTTCATCATTTCAGCATAACGATAATCCCTTACCGGCACCAGGTTGGCCTTGCGGTCGTTCTCATTGCTGTTTAAATAAATGGTATCAGCTAAATGAATCCAGGGTTGCAGTAAACCATCCAACGTATCTAACCAAACAATAGTTGTAATACCAGATATACCCGTTCCCTCATTTGCTCTTAAGCGATGGCCATCCCATTTTTCTTTCAGTTCATTGGGCCTTGTTAAAACCAGCACTTCCCTGTATTTAGCATCCGGGTTATCCGGAAATAAAATCAGCATACTGTCTTCCTGCTCAATTCCGGTAAGCCAAAGCAGGTCCGAATTTTGTTTAAACCGGTGCAACTGATCGGCATTGGTGGGTAATTCATCATTGCTGTTAAAAATGGCGATAGCATTTTTTTCCATTCGCTCTACAAAACGCTTACGGTTTTGAACAAATATTTCGGGGTTAAGTGGCAGATATTTCATAATCTTAGTTTATACTGCAATATAGTGAAACTGCTACAAAGTCTCATGTCCTTAAAGCCCCCCTTTCCTTTGATAGGTAGTTTAGTGTGAGCTCAGGAGGCGGAAACAAGGTAATCAACGTTATCAAAATAATCAGCCTATAATTCATTCTTATTTAATAAATCAACCCGATATTTAATATTTATAAATATTTACCCTTTTTCAGCTTACCATTTTTAAATATACGTTGGTTACCATACCTTTTTAAAAACACAATTACCTAACTTTGTGGCAACGATTGCGTAAACTTAAATAAAACCTGCTATGTCTATTCAAACAACGATTGCTCCCCCGCTAAATGCATTAAAAAAACTGGGACTAAACCCAACTCAACCTGTAAATTATCAGCTTAATCCCGATCAATTAACCGAACAGGCTGTACAACGTGGTGATGGTATTTTAAATGATACCGGAGCACTCTTAATTAACACCGGAAAATTCACCGGCCGCAGCCCTAAGGACAAATTCACGGTAAAAGATGCGCTTACCGAAAACACGGTACACTGGAACGATTTTAATATTCCCTTTGAAGAAAAAAACTTTTTTCAGTTAAAAGAAAAAATGCTGGCGCATTTAAGTGGAAAAGAACTTTGGGTACGTGATTGCTACGCCTGTGCCGAAGAAGCTTACAGGCTTCGCCTAAGAGTAATAAACGAAAACCCATGGAGCAATTTGTTTTGTTACAACATGTTCATTCGTCCCGAAGAAAATGATCTGGAGAATTTTGAACCACACTGGCATATTATACAGGCACCCAGCTTTATGGCCGATCCTGCTGTTGATGGCACCCGTGCCGAAAACTTTGCGGTGATCAGCTTTACACACAAAACCATTTTAATTGGCGGTACCGGTTACACCGGCGAAATGAAGAAAGGCATTTTCACCATGCTGAATTATGTGTTGCCAACAAAAGCCAATGTATTAAGTATGCATTGCAGTGCCAACATGGGCGATGCAGGTGATACTGCCGTATTCTTTGGATTGAGTGGTACCGGTAAAACAACCCTTAGTGCCGACCCCAACCGTAAACTGATTGGTGATGATGAACACGGCTGGACCAACGACAGTGTATTTAATTTTGAAGGCGGTTGCTATGCAAAATGTATAGACCTGAGTGAAGAAAAGGAACCAGAAATTTATCACGCCATCAAACCAGGTGCCTTAGTTGAAAATGTTACTTTTATTGAAGGCACCAATAAAATAGATTTCAGCAGTAAAAAAATTACAGAAAATACCAGGGTAAGTTATCCATTAACTTTTATCAGCAATGCGCTGGAACCATCAATAGGCAAAACGCCCAAAAATCTTTTCTTTTTAACCTGCGATGCTTATGGAGTTTTACCTCCCATCAGCAAGCTTACAGCAGGGCAAGCCATGTACCAGTTCATTAGTGGCTATACTGCAAAAGTTGCCGGTACCGAAGCTGGTGTAACCGAGCCAAAATCTACCTTCAGTGCATGTTTTGGTGCACCGTTCTTACCATTGCACCCGGCACAATATGCCGAGATGCTGGGTAAAAAAATGAACGAACACAATGTAAATGTGTGGATGATCAACACTGGCTGGAGCGGAGGCGCTTATGGCACAGGCAGCCGTATGAAACTGAGTTATACAAGAGCCATGATAACGGCTGCGCTGGAAGGCAAACTGGATAATGTTTCTTTTGAAGCCCATCCTGTATTTGGAATGATGATGCCAACCGAATGCCCCCAAGTACCAACCGAAATTTTAAACCCACGCAATACCTGGGCCGATAAAGATGCGTATGATGTTATGGCAAAAAATCTTGCGAGCCAGTTCATCAAAAATTTTGAGAAATATGCAAGTGGTGCCAATGCCGAGATCTTAAGTGCTGCACCAAAAGTTTAAAAAACAACGCTAACCGCTTATTAAAAAAATACCCTGAAATTTCAGGGTATTTTTGATTTACAAATAATTTATTTACGCAAACTGCATCTCCGGTATCTCTCCCTCCACAATTAACTTCCCGGCAGTTTTACCAACAATCTCTTCCACACTAACACCAGGAGCTCTTTCCAGTAATTTAAAACCATCAGCAGTAACATCCAGCACAGCCAGTTCGGTAACAATCTTTTTTATGCATTTTTTTCCGGTAAGTGGTAATGTACAGGCTGGTAATAATTTGCTTTCGCCTTTGGGGTTGGTATGCATCATGGCCACAATAATATTTTTTGCACTGGCAACCAGGTCCATGGCGCCGCCCATGCCCTTCACCATTTTACCCGGTATCTTCCAGTTGGCAATATCACCGTTATCACTTACTTCCATAGCGCCCAGTACGGTAAGGTCTACTTTGCCGGCACGTATCATTCCAAAGCTCATGGCACTGTCAAAAAAAGCAGAGCCCGGTAATGTGGTAATGGTTTGTTTTCCTGCATTAATTAAATCCGCATCTTCTTTTCCTTCTTCCGGAAAAGGTCCCATGCCCAGTAAACCGTTCTCACTTTGCAGCACTACATTTATTCCTTCGGGAATATAATTGGCCACCAGTGTTGGTATGCCAATACCCAGGTTAACATAGTAACCGTCTTTCAGTTCCTTTGCTATGCGTTGTGCTATTTGTTCTTTTGATAAAGCCATAATTAAAATGTTTAAATCGCTTAAGGGTTTAAATTGTTTAAGGGCCAGGCATTCGTTTATTAACCTTGAAACCATTAAACTATGAAACCATTAAACGTTTTTTCTTAATGTTCGCTGCTCAATCCTTTTCTCATAATCCTTCCCCTCAAATATCCTGTGTACATAAATTCCCGGTGTATGAATGTTATTCGGATCCAGTTCACCCGGCTGCACCAATTCCTCTACTTCTGCTATAGTTATCTTACCAGCCATCGCCATTAATGGATTAAAATTGCGGGCTGTGTCTTTATAAATCAAATTACCATCCGTATCACCCTTCCAGGCTTTTATAATGGCAAAGTCTGCATCAAATGCGTATTCAAGTAAATATTCTTTATCATTAAAAATCCTGATTTCTTTTCCATCGGCCACTTCGGTACCTACACCTGCGGGTGTAAATATTGCAGGCATACCATAGCCGGCGGCCATGCATCGGGTAGCCAGTGTTCCCTGCGGTATCAGTTCTACTTCCAGTTCTCCGCTTAACAACTGTCTTTCAAACTCTGCATTTTCACCAACATAGGATGACACCATTTTCATCACTTGTTTCTGCTCCAGCATCAGTCCTATTCCAAATCCATCTACACCTGCATTGTTACTGATGCAGGTAAGATTTTTTACGCCGCTTTTTACCAATGCGGCAATACTGTTTTCGGGAATGCCACACAAACCAAATCCGCCCAACATAATAACGGCTCCGTCTTTAATATCTGCAACTGCTGCTGCTGCATTATTGTATACTTTATTCATACTATTCGGCCTGAAGGGGTTTTGTTATAATTTCTTTTTTTCTTTCTGCCTGGCTTACCATGCTGTCCATTATCTTTTTAAATTCAACAGTATTTGTTTTGTAATAATCATAACTGGTATAAAAATCAGCCTTGGTTACTTTATGTATGGCAAATATCTGTTGCTGCAATTTTAAATTTTCAGATGCGGCATTTTTAGAAGAGTCCTTTTTAATAAAATCTGTTGTAAATACATCCGCTTTTATTACATCCCATAAAACAGCCTGCATTTTTTCCGGCTTTAAAATACCGGCAGGTAACTTGTCTTTTTTACCACAGGAAATCATTAAAACCAGTCCTATGAACAGGATATTTAACTTCATCATTTCAATTCGTCTTTATATTTGGCAGCATTGGTTATATCCAGCCGTTGCAGCATTTCCGATACCCTTGCCTTATCCTGTTGGGGAGCTTTCGCAAATATTTTAATAAGCTCGGTTGATTTACCCTGGAAAAAAAACTGGGTGATCATTTTATTGGGATTATCATTAATAAAATTATTCAGCAGGTTCAATACATTCATCACTTCTGCCCTGGCACTGTTTTCATCTTCATATAATTTATCCATCCCCAGGCGATAGTAATTGTAATACACATCATGCATAATGGTGTACCGGCTGTTCATCATATTTTCTGCAAGCCAGTAACGGTTACGTTGCCCGTCAAAAGCCTTCCAGCCAGCAATGCCCCTGCCATCCGGTGCATTGTTTACGATATTCATTGCCTTGATAAAATACGGATCGCCGCCCCTGGGCGAAAAAGAGGCATAATCAAAACCCAGCACCATGTAGGCATAATAGGCAATCACCGCGGTGAGGTTGGATACCTGCGGGTCTGAACCCGACACCCGGTTTTCATTAAATTCCATTATCTGAAATTCAGCATATTTAAAAATAATATTGTCGTCTTTAAAATTGATGATAGGCGAAAGGTATGTGGTATTATAAACAGGCCTGGCTGCCTGTACCGTAAGTGAGGCATTGTAAACATTCAGATCACCGGTTGATTGCAGTTGTAATAAAAAATTACATTCAATTCGCTCATTGGGTGCAAAATTATCTGATGTCCATTTACGGGTGTTGATGAATGTATTGAGGGCTGTTTGAAGGGTACGGAATACATTCTGATTTACATTATTACCCACCTGGTTGCTAACAACCGTAATATTAGCTTTCAGTTCCTGTGCTGCAGCAATCTTAAAAGCAAAAGCAAGAACAAGCAGTAAATTAATTTTTCGCATAAAATTGTTGAATAATGGTATTTACAATATCCTTTGCAACTTCTTTTTTTGATTTCACTTCAAAGGGATACGTTTTACCTGTTTTATCAAAAATAGTGATTTTGTTAGTATCATGCCCAAAACCTGCACCGGCATCCTGCAGGGAATTCAGTACAATCATATCGGCATTTTTTGATTGTAGTTTTTGCAAGGCATATTCCGTTTCATTATTGGTTTCCAGTGCAAAGCCAACCAATACCTGTTTTTTTGTTTTAAGGCCGCCAAGGGTTTTTAAAATATCTTTTGTTTTGGTTAAAGGCACTGTAAGATCAGCTTCCGTTTTTTTTATTTTTTCCATTGCCACCTGTGATGGTGTATAATCAGCAACAGCAGCACTCATGATGGTTATGTCGGAAGTTGCAAAATGTTCTTCGCATGCATTCAGCATTTCGGCAGCAGATGTTACATTGATCACTTTAATGCCGCCATTTACTTTAATGCCGGAAGGGCCCAATACCAGTGTAACATCTCCTCCCCGGCTTTTCATTTCTTCGGCAATGGCAACCCCATTTTACCTGAAGAATGATTGCCGATAAAACGTACAGGGTCAATTTTTTCGTAAGTAGGGCCGGCAGTTATTAGTATTTTCTTTCCGCTTAATTCATTTTGGTTCAAAAAAAAACTCCTGATCCAATTCACTATCGATTCCGGTTCTGCCATTCTGCCTTCACCTACCAGGCCACTTGCCAGTTCTCCGTTCTCAACTGGTATAATATGGTTACCAAAATTCTTTAAAGTCTCCAGGTTATTTTTTGTAGTGCCATGATGCCACATATCTTCATCCATGGCGGGGGCAACCACTACCGGACAGGTTGCCGAAAGATAAACGGCCATTAATAAATTATCGCAAAGGCCTGTAGCCATTTTGGCCAATGTATTGCAACTAAGTGGGGCTATCAGCATCAGGTCTGCCCAGCGTCCAAGCATTACGTGGTTTGCCCAGGAATCATTTTCGGTAAGATCAGTCAATACCGGGTTTTTCGACAGCGTAGATAAAGAAAGGGGAGTTACAAAATCTTTTGCCGAAGAAGTCATGACAACCTTTACTTCGGCGCCGGCTTTAACCAGCAGCCGGGTTAAAACTGCCGATTTATATGCTGCAATGCTGCCGGTTACACCTAATAATATTTTTTTGTTTTGCAACATAAAAAAACCCCACAAAATTTTTAATGTTTGTGGGGTTAAAATTATGACTTCTTAACTAAATAAGATGCTAAATAATTGGTACGGTTTAGCTGAACAGGTCTTCGTCGTTTCTGCGGAAGTAAACTTTATCTTCCATAAACTCCTGGGTAGCCAGCAAAGCAGGGTTAGGCATACGCTCATAAGCTTTAGATATTTCTATCTGCTCTTTGTTTTCATGAATTTCTTCCAGGCTGTCGGTATGGCTGGCAAATTCTTCCAGTTTGTTATGCAACTCTTCTTTCAAAGTAATGTTTATCTGGTTTGCCCTTTTGGCTATGATGGCAATGGATTCATACAGGTTACCTGTTTTTTCCTTTATATCGGATAATTTTTTGGGTTCTACAACGCTGCTGGTGTTAGCGCTTAGCTGCCGTCTGAGTTTGCTCATATTTTATAGCTTTAATGTTGTTTTTACTTAGGTTGCTGAAGCTCTCTGCTTCTTTTAATAATTTGCTTTCGGGGTATCGGTCAATAAAATCCTGGTATTCGGTAATCACTTTTTCAAAACGTTCAATCTGCTTATCCTCATAACTTAGTTTTGCAAACTTATAGTAGGCTTTTACTGTCTTCAACTTATATTCCTCACCTTTTAATGATTCGGGATAGTTATTGGTTAAATTGGTAAATGCGATAGCCGCTGCCCGGTATTGTCCCATATTATAATACAGTTCAGCTGCCCTATGCTCTTTCATTTCCAGTTTTGCCCTGCACTTATCAATAATCTCCGATGCCTCCTTATTGCGACTTGAACCAGGATGAGTATTGATAAAAGTCTGCATCATTCCCATGGCTTTTATCGTGTTTACCTGCTCCAGCTCCAGCTTGGGCGATTGCTTGTAAAAGCAATAAGAGCGCATGTAATCAACCTCTTCAGCTTTAGTACTATTTGGAAAAACCTCTAAAAAACCTTTGAACAGGTTTTCGGCATCATCATAGCTTTTCATGTAATAAAAGCAATAGGCATCTTTATAATACAGTTCTTCAAACTTAATTGTGCCTTTGAATACCGGAAAAAGCTCTTCATAGAGCTCCTGCGCAATTTTATATTTCCCTTTGCTGAAATATTCATCAGCCATTTTTAATTTATACTCGTAATCCTTGCTTTTGGTAACCTTATTGTACTTATTGCAGGATGATACCAGTACCAGTAAAAATACAGAAGCCAGAAACAGTTTAAATGATCTCATCATAAAGGATTGCAAAATTAACGTAAATAACTCAAAAATGCTTTTAATTATCCGTTTTGTCAAAAAAGCGGCGTTAATGATTTGATAAAGAGGGCTTTTGCGTTTAAAAAAGCAGCCCCCCGATAAATCGGAGGGCTGTTGTATATTAATTTGTAACCTATTAATTACACTTGATATCTATAGAATTTTTATCTCCTGCTCCAATTCCTTCGCAGCTGGTATTTATTCTGTCTGCACTGATACCTTCTTTCTCAATCAGGTATATTTTAATGGCCTCCAGCCTCTTCTGGCAATTAGCCTGTGAAGCTTTAGACGTTTCTGGGTAACCATTAATAGTTATGGTGCAGGTTGGGTTAGCTTTCAATTTTGCAGCTACAGCAGCCAGCATATTCCTGTTATCGTTTGATAAACCAGAAGTGTTTCCTTTATAAATTAAAGTTGGGTAATCGCAAGGGCAAACTTTAGGAGCATCTACCACTACAGGATTCTTGCAACACTCCGGATCAGGGCATTTACCCACACCATCAGCATTAACCGGTTGACACTCTGTAGGAGTAATCAATTGCTTATCCTTACAATCTGGTACACCATCGCCATCGGTATCTCTTGTTACACCATGTGTATCAACAGGGCAACCTGCAGGTGTATTTGGTTCTCTGTCTAAATGATCACAAACACCATCACCATCTGCATCGTTACAATCGTTCTTAGGTATTTTAACATTGCGGTGATTACGTAACTCATCATAAGCATAATCCAATGGATTAACCCACCAAAGTGGCTCAACAGCCTTTCCGCCAAGGTTTACATTCAAACCAATAGAAAGATAATTGTATGAATCAAAATCAGGTGTTAAAACTGCATCACCCACTGCGTGTTCCTGCCAACGTTGTCCATCCAGCAAATCAGTTTTAACAAAAGTTATCCTGTCTTCAATAGCCAGGTTAACTCTTTTACCCAGCCTGAAAGCAACCCCCATAATAGCAGTACCTGATGGTTTAAGGGTCTTGTCACCTAAAATTGGCCTGCGGTAATTTTCATTATCAGCGTCGGTTTCATAAGTCTTATCCATACCTGCTTTCAGGTCTTTCCGGATATCTTTACGTTGTTTGTAACTGCCGCCGCCGTATTTGGCAAAAACATTATCATATAAAGCTGTGTAATTTTGACCGGTAGCTTCATTTATGGCATTCACTTTTACCTGAAAGGCTGTTACACCTACACCAACACCGCCATATATAACAAAGCCGGTTTTTTGTTTGTGAAAACGAACATTATTTAACGTAAAAATACCTTGTATGCCAAGATCCTGTAACCTCGTTTGATAATTGTAGTAAATCAGATCTGCACTTGGTCTTACATTTCCGGCATTATCTGTAAAGATAACATTACCGTTTCCCAAAGCGTTAGGGAGTGCATCCGGAGAAAAATAGCGTTGACCAACAGCCGGTATATTCCTGTTCCAGGCTGGATTTTTATTAAAATTCTCAGAAGACAGGTAATTCAACCCCTGTCCTTTTGCATTCAGGTATTGAACACGAACAGAGAACACATATCCAAAAGCCTTACGGATATGAGCTTCAAAATTGGGAAATGTAAAAGGAGTAACAGAAACATCACTGCTTATGGTAAACATACCTATAGATGCCCCAATTTCCCACATATTGCGTGGTTTTGCAGGAAAATTATAAGACCCTTCCCAAAATCTATTTTGCTGATTCATCTTTTTCTTGGATATCACCGAAGAATCGTACACACTACCTGCTCCTCCAACCTGTGCTGTAGCACTAATTGAAAGCAGTAGAAATAATATCCCGAACAAGAACTTGTAATTTTTGCTTACCATAATTTATTAATTAAAAAAATTTTCAATGCGTATTTGTTAATATTAGAGCAAAAATATCACATACGGTCTAATTATCAAAGTAATTTTACTATTAAATTAACAATATGTGTTTTTTTACGATAATTCATTGTGAAGACACGGATATTAGTATTTTCGTTGCATTTACAGCAAATTACTTTGTCAGCATTGCATAATTGAATACTGACCTAAAATACCGGCTTTAATTTATGGACTTCATTAATAAAATTATAGGACCCGAACTTAAACTGTTTGAAAAAAAATTTGCCGAGGCTGTAAAGAGTGATACCTCTTCCCTGGATATGATCATGAAATATATAATCAGGCGAAAAGGAAAGCAGCTAAGACCCATGTTTGTATTTTTAAGTGCCAAATTACATGGCGAAATAAACGAAAGTACCTACCGGGCTGCCGCACTGGTCGAACTTCTGCATACGGCAACCCTGGTACATGACGATGTGGTAGATGACTCACTGGAACGCAGGGGTTTCTTTTCCATCAATGCTTTGTGGAATAAAAAGATAGCAGTATTGGTTGGTGATTACCTGCTTTCCAAAGGTTTACTGCTGGCCACTTCCAACAACGATTTCAGGCATTTACATATTTTGTCAGATGCTGTAAAACAAATGAGTGAAGGGGAATTACTACAGCTTCAAAAAAGCCGTAAATTAAACCTGGATGAAGATACCTATTTTGAGATCATTCGTAACAAAACAGCATCGCTTCTTTCCTCTGCCTGTTCTGTTGGGGCTTACAGCACCAGTAAAGATGAAAGCATTACTGCTGCTATGAAGCTTTTTGGCGAAAAAGTAGGAATCGCTTTTCAAATTAAAGATGACTTGTTTGATTATGGAAAAGACGATATCGGTAAACCTACCGGTAATGATATCAAAGAAAAAAAATTAACCCTGCCGCTCATCTATACGCTGAATAAAATTGAGGCTCCCTTAAAAAGGAAACTTATTTATATCATCAAGAATGAAAACAAAGATGCAAAAAAAGTTAAATTTGTGATAGATACAGTTGTGGAGGCAGGCGGCATACAATATGCTTCGGAAAAAATGACTGCATACCGTGATGAAGCCCTGGGCATTTTATACAGTTTTCCCGAAAACCCGGTAAGAACAGTTTTAGAAGAACTGGTGCGTTACACCACCGACAGGAAATATTAACATGGAAAAAAGATGGAAAATATTACAGGCTGATACCGGTAAAGCTGCTGTTTTACAGGAATCGCTTAAGATTAACCATGCCTTGTGCGCTATACTGTCAGAACGTGGCTTCGACAGTTTTGATAAAGCCAAAAATTACTTCCGGCCGCAGTTAACTGATCTGCACGATCCCTGGCTGATGAAGGATATGGACAAAGCCATACAGCGTATCCTTATGGCATTCGAAAAAAAAGAAAAAATACTGGTCTTTGGTGATTATGATGTAGATGGCACTACTTCGGTAGCCTGTATGTATAAATTCCTCAGCAAAATTTATGAACCCGCATTACTTGATTTTTATATCCCACATCGGTACCGTGAAGGGTATGGTGTAAGCAAAATGGGAATCGATTTTGCCAAAGAAAATAATTTTACCCTCATCATTTCTTTGGATTGTGGTATTAAATCTGTTGAATTAATTTCTTACGCAAAAGATATCGGCATTGATTTTATTGTATGTGATCATCATTTACCTGATTCAGCAATTCCGCCGGCAGTTGCCATCCTCAACCCCAAACAAAAAGATTGCCATTATCCATACAAAGAACTTTGTGGCTGCGGCGTTGGCTTTAAACTGATAACTGCATTGGCAACAGAACTGAACATCGATGAAGAACATTATCTCTGTTATCTCGATTTGGTTGCCACAGCCATTGCAGCAGATATTGTACCCATGACCGGCGAGAACAGGATACTTGCTTATTATGGATTGGAAAAAATTAACAACAACCCAAATCCAGGCATAAAAGCTTTAATCTTTTTAGGCGGCATTCAAAAAAAATTATCCATCAACAATGTGGTATTTGTTATTGCCCCCAGGGTAAATGCAGCAGGCCGTATGGATGATGCAAAAAAAGCAGTGCAGTTATTTATTGAAGATGATTACAATAAAGCATTGGCATTTGCCGAAATGCTGCACAGCGATAATACCGACCGCAAAGAAGCCGACAGCAGTATTACCGCCGAAGCACTGGAAATAATTAATGAAGATGTTACACTGCAAAATAAAAAAACGACTGTTGTTTTCAGAGATCACTGGCACAAAGGTGTAGTAGGTATTGTAGCCAGCAGACTGATTGAAACTTATTTTCGGCCAACCGTTGTGCTTACCGAAAGCAGCGGCATTGCAACAGGCAGTGCCAGGAGCGTACCCGGTTTTAATTTATACGAAGCCATACATGCCTGCAGGGAATACCTGCTGGGCTATGGCGGCCATTTTGCTGCTGCCGGGCTTTCATTGCTGCCGGAAAATATTGAAGCCTTTGCCAACAAGTTTGAAGAAACAGTAGCTGCCACTATTCCCGAACAACTGTTGATTCCCGAGATCATCATTGATACAGAAATTTCATTTGCCGATCTCACACAAAATTTTTACAGCATCATTTGCCAGATGGAACCCTTCGGACCAGAAAATATGCGGCCTGTTTTTGTTGCAAAAAATGTACAGGATACCGGAAACTCAAAAATTGTAAAAGAGCTGCATATCCGTTTTGTAATTAAGCAGGATAAATTTTCCTTTACCGGTATTGGCTTTAACCTGGCCGATAAATTTGAACTGCTGAAAAAGCCTGTTGATATTGTTTTTACTTTAGATGAAAATGAATGGAACGGCAATGTAAGTTTACAACTTAAAGTGATTGACCTGCGAAGCAGCGAATCATGAAATTCCTTACTTACATAAAATATTTTTACTTCCTCTTTATTAATTGGGATGCCAGGATTGCCTGGTACATGATCAAGCAGGAAATTAAAGGCGAAAAAAAATACGGCATCAACACCACCGGGGCCGATGAGTTACATAAACTGGAAAAACTGGGTATAGATATTTCGCATGCCACCATCTACATGCCTGTAAGTTATACTTTGCTGGAAGAAATATTTGAACAGTTACCGGTAACCATACGCAATCATTTTTTAGACATCGGAAGCGGTAAAGGGAGGGCGCTCTGTGTTGCTGCCCATCAAGGTTTTAAACAGGTTACGGGCCTGGATTTTTCCAAATCGCTTTGCAATGCAGCAACGGAAAATCTTACAAAAACAAAAGAACAGGTTTCATCCTTCAGCTTTAAAGTCATCAACAATGATGCATTTTATTTTGAAATACCCGATGATGTGGATTGTATTTTTTTCTTCAACCCCTTTGATGAAATTATCATGAGCGCAGTGGTAAATAATATTTTCACCAGTTTACAAAACAAGCCACGCAAGATCAGTATCATTTATGTAAACCCACTGCATAAAGCGTTGTTTTTAAAAGCAGGATTTACAGAAACCTGGTACAGCAAAAAGATGAAATATATAGAAGCGGTTATTCTTGAAATCGCTTAGGTGCCAGGCCACTACTAATGGCCTTAAATTTTAAAAGCATTTAGAAATACTAAATGCTTTTAAAATAATAAATCTGTTTAGTGGCCAGACACCTAACCCATCAACTCCACACTCCTGTTTATAAAACTGGTTAAACTGTTTCCTTTTAATAATCCCTGCGAAAGCAAAGCCAGGTCGGCTAAATTATGCACCAGTTTTTCCTGCTTTTCTTTTTCGGCCTCGGCCAACACCGTTTTATAAATAGCATGGTTTCCATTTACAGTAAGTGTAACCTCATCAGGCATGTTGGCATAAAAAGCTCCCATACCGCCCTGCATGGCAGCCATGTCTTTCATGCGGCGCATAAACTCGGGCCTGGTGGCAACCACCGGCGGTGCATCAGCACTTAATCCCTTCACTTCCACCGATACATTTATTTCAGGATTCTTAACTGCAAAAAGCTCTTTTAATTTTCCTTCATCATCCTTACTCAATACACTATCGCCACCCTCCTGCTTATCGATTAGATTATCTACAATATCACTATCAACCCTTACAAACTGCACGTTCTCCCATTTCATTTCCATCTGGTTTAAAAAACCATTGTCAATGATCGTTTCCAGCTTAACTACAATGTAACCTTTTGCTGCAGCCTGTTGGATATAGGCATCCTGCTGAACGGGATTGGTGGTATAAAGAATTACCAGTTTGCCATCTTTATTCTTTTGCAAAGTTTCTGTTGCCAGTCTATATTCTTCCAGGGTATAAAATTTACCATCCCTGCTGTCTTGCAAAACATGGAATTTATTCGCCTTCTCCAAAAACTTATCATCGGTCATCATACCATACTTCACAAACAAACCCAGACTCTCCCATTTTTCTTCAAATTGCTTGCGGTCATTTTTAAATATCTCTTCTAATTTATCCGCTACTTTTTTAGTGATATGCGAATTGATCTTCCTCACATTCGGATCGCCCTGTAAATAACTGCGGCTCACATTCAGCGGTATATCCGGGCTATCGATCACCCCATGCATCAACATTAAAAACTCAGGTACAATATCCTTTACTTCATCAGTAACAAAAACCTGGTTGCTGTACAATTGAATTTTATCTTTCTGTATCTCGTAGCTCTGCTTAATCTTAGGGAAATATAAAATACCGGTAAGATTAAACGGATAATCCACATTCAAATGAATCCAGAACAAAGGAGCTTCGCCAAAAGGATATAATTCTTTATAAAAATTCTGGTAATCTTCGTCGGTTAATTCAGCCGGCTTTTTTGTCCAGGCAGGCGTTGGGTTATTGATTTGTTTATCCTCAAAAAAGATGGGGATAGGTAAGAAACGGCAGAATTTTTCTAATACCGTACTTATCCTGGATGGCTCCAGAAATTCTTCACTTTCAGCATTCAAATGCAAAACGATATCGGTACCCCTGTTTTCTTTCTCTACTTCTTCCAAACTAAATTCGGGACTTCCATCACACTCCCATCTTACAGCCTTACTGCCTTCTTTAAAACTTTTAGATACTACTTCTACTTTATCGCTCACCATAAAAGAGCTGTAAAAACCCAATCCAAAGTGCCCGATGATATTGGCTTCATTCTGCCCCTTATATTTTTCCAGAAATTCCTCTGCACCGCTAAAAGCCACCTGGTTCAGATATTTATCAATTTCCTCTTCGGTCATGCCAATACCGGTATCAGAAATGGTCAATGTCTTTTTCTCCTTGTCAATCTTTATGTCAATCCGCAATTCGCCCAACTCACCTTTAGCTTCGCCGATAGATGAAAGGGTTTTCAGTTTCTGGTTTGCATCTACTGCATTACTGACAAGCTCACGTATAAAAATGTCATGTTCACTGTATAAAAATTTCTTGATGATGGGGAAAATGTTCTCCGTTTGTACCCGTATACTTCCTTTTTGCATGATTTGATATTTTTATGGGCATGGTGCAAACATAGTACCAATTGGAGATTGCTGTCAGCATGGCACATTTTTATGTCTTAATTATAATAACAAAGGCCCCCGAACGGAGGCCTTTGCAAAAACTATTTCATTGATCTTATCTGATCATAAACATCTTATCATCCCTAAAATCGGGACTGGTAATACGTAAGCTGTACATACCTGGAGGAATGTTACCGGGTACTAAAAAATTATCATCAATAAAATTCACTGCAATGATCAATTCATGTTGCAGAACTGATTGTCCAAGGCTGTTAATGATCTGTACCTGATAATGGCCCGGCTTAATACCCTTGTAGGTATAATGCAGGTTTTGGCCACGTTGTGTCGGGTTATTGTAAATTACAAAGCCAGAAGGAATGCTGCTCATGATAAAGCTTTGCTCAGCTCCATAAGTAATACCTCCATTGTTAATTGCCCAGGATTTATAATAATATTTACCCCCCTGCACCAAACCGTTTAAAGTAGCAGAAAAATTGCCGCTGTTTAAATTGCCTGCATTTACCTTGGTGCCAAGGCCATTGGCCAGTCCACTGATACCGCTATACTCAAAACCATAAGTAGTAACGGGGCTGCAACCAATGCTGCTAACCGATCCGTTCAATGTTACTGAATTTGGATTAAGTAAAATTGCGCTTCCGGTAACAACAGTTGCAACTGTATTAACACCGCTGCCACTGGCAACCACATTAATAGTAATGGGTGCTCCACCACCGCTAACTGGTATGTTGCCATTATAAGATTGAACGGCTGTTGGTGTAAACTTCACAAATACGGTTTGTGTAAATGCCCCGGCAGCATGTGTAATGCTTAATGAAGCAGTGTACGTACCACCCGATGTTGTGGAGAAAGTATATCCAGCCAGCGGACCAACATTTATATTGGCTGCAGTAACTGCATTGCTGTTTATTATAAATGAATTGGGACCTGCTGTTGTATTGATACAGTTGGCACCAAATGCAGTAAGTGGTGTTGCTGTTAATACCGGTGCTGATGTAGTAAAAGATCCTTGTGTACCATAAGTGGTTCCACCGGCATTGGTAGCATAAGCATGATAATAATAAGTAGTGCTTGGTGCTAAACCTGTAAGTGCCGAGCTGAAATTAACTCCCGTTAAATTGGTTGAAGCAATTGCAGTTCCGGTTCCGTTAGGGAAACCATTGGTTGTGCTGTACTCAATACCATAAGCAGTTACAGCTGTACAACCATTTGCAGGAATAGTACCGGCAACGGTTGCAGTAGTTTGTGTAATGGCACTTGCTGCACCACTGGTAACTGAAGGCGCTGTATTAACACCTGCACCGGTTGCAGCAACATTTACAGTTGATCCTCCACCTCCGCCAACAGCAATATTACCATTGTACGATTGTACTAAAGTTGGTGTGAATCGTACAAATATCTGTTGCGAGTATGCACCACTTGGTTGTGTTAAACTTAAGGTTGTTGTATAAGTACCGCCAGCTGTTGTTGAGTAAGTAAATCCTGCCAAAGCAGCAACGGTAACATTGGCTGTTGTAAGGTTGGTACCTGTTATGGTAAATGAATTAGGGCCTGCTGTTGTATTGATACAAACATTTCCAAAACCGGTTAAGGTTGATGAAGACAATATTGGAGTTGCAGTTACAAATGATCCCTGTGCTCCGTAAGCAGTACCTCCATTATTGGTTGCATAAGCATGATAATAATAAGTGGTGGTTGGTGCAAGCCCGGTTAAAGCCGAAGAGAAATTAATTCCGGTCAGGTTACCTGATGCCACAGCTGTGCCACTTCCGTTAGGGAAACCGTTTGTAGTACTCCACTCAACACCATAAGCTGTAATAGCCGAACAACCATTTGATGGAATAGTACCTGCAACTGTTGCCGAAATAGAAGTAATGGCACTTGCTGCACCACTGGTAACTGTTGCAATGGTATTGATACCAGCACCTGCAGCTACAACATTTATGGATGTTGCACCGCCACCCCCAACAGGTATATTTCCATTATAAGATTGAACCAGTGTTGGTGTAAATCTTACAAAGATCTGTTGTGTATAGGTACCACCAGGTTGCACTAAACTTAAAGAAGCAGCATAAGTACCACCGGCAGTTGTGGAAAATGTAAAACCTGTTAAAGGTCCTACATTGATATTGGTTGTGTTAAGTGCCGATCCGTTTATAGTGAAAGAATTAGGGCCTGCAGTTGTGTTCACACAAACATTTCCAAACGCTGCCAGGGCAGTTGCATTTATTGTTGGCGTTAATGCAAGTGTGGTAAATGTTTGCTCATTACCATAACCGGTGCCGCCGGCATTGGTGGCATAAGCATGGTAATAGTAAACGGTATTGGATGATAAGCCGGCAATATTGGATGAGAAGTTAATACCACTCAGGTTGGTAGACGCCACGGGTGTACCGGTACCGTTTGGAAAACCTGCAGTTGTACTGTACTCAATACCATAAGCTGTTACTGCACTACATCCATTTGAAGGGATGGAACCAGCTAATGTTGCCGATACAGTAGTTATAGCAGATGCTGCGCCGGTAGTTAAAGTTGGCACTGAATTTACACCTGCACCGGATGCTGCAATGTTTACAGTTGTTGCACCACCGCCACCTACAGCAATATTGCCATTGTATGATTGAACCAGTGTTGGGTTAAACTGTACAAATATCTGTTGTGAATAAGCTCCGCCTGGTTGGGTTAAACTTAAAGTTGCCGTATACGTACCGCCGGCTGTTGTTGAATAAGTAAATCCGCTTAATGCACCCACTGTAATATTTGTTGCATCAAGATTAGAACCCGTAATGGTAAATGAATTAGGGCCCGCTGTTGTATTGATACATACATTGCCAAAACCTGTTAAGGCCGAAGCCGACAAAGCAGGTGCTCCTACTGTTGTAAAAGATTGCTGTGCTCCATAAGCTGTACCACCACCGTTAGTTGCATAAGCATGGTAATAATAAATAGTACCGGGTACTAATGATGTAACATTGGAAGAGAAATTGATACCGCTCAGGTTGGTTGAAGCTACCGGTGTTCCGGTTCCGTTTGGAAAACCATTGGTGGTACTCCACTCAACACCATAAGCTGTTACGGCACTGCAACCATTCGCAGGAATAGTGCCTGCTAAAGTAGCTGTAGTTGTAGTAATAGCAGTTGCTGCGCCTGTTGTTACGGTAGCTAAAGTATTAATACCTGAACCTGCTGCAGCCACATTTATGGCAGTTGCACCGCCGCCGCCAACAGGAATATTACCATTATAAGATTGAACCGCTGTAGGTGTAAACTGAACAAATATCTGTTGACTATATGCACCACCCGGCTGTGATAAACTTAATGTGGTTGTGTATGTACCACCTGCTGTTGTTGAATAGGTGAATCCTGCCAATGCACCCACGGTAACATTGGTAGCGTTGAGTGTAGTGCCGGTTATGGTAAATGAATTAGGGCCTGCTGTTGTGTTTACACAAACATTGCCAAAAGCTGTTAATGCTGTAGCAGTTAATGTTGGTGAAGCTGCACCTGATGGTGTTACCTGTGCCCAGGTAGTACCCACACGCAATTCATCTAACTCAATAAACGGAGTGTTGGTTGGATTATCCTGTCTTAAAAAAGTTCTTGCTACACTACTCAGAGCAGTAGCAAATACAGAAGTAGCATCAGCAGCAGGTTCACTGCCACCAATGGCTGCAGTATTCAACCATATTCTGGCAACATCATCACCCACACCTGCATTAAAATCATATGCCACTACAATAAAACACGGCGTTCCCGGAATTAAATCCGTTGCCAGCCAGGTTACAGCAGAATTACTTCTTGTAGAAACTCCAACATTGTATCTGCCTGCTGTTGTACTCAACCTGGTCCATACAGTTCCTCCAAAAGTTGTAGTGGATGCAGCCTGGATAAATCCGTTGAAATACCCTCCGGCAGTTCCCAATGTACCTAAAGAAGAAACATTTAAAATAAATGAACGGTAAACAGATCCTGTAGTTTGCGAAGCAAAATTTGTGTAGTAGTCTGTTCCTGAACCATCAAATTTTACTTTGTTGCCTGCTGAAGCAGCAAGGCCGGCATAGGTTAAACTGGTTGCATCAACCAGTATTGAATCTCCTGTATTAATAATTGACCATGGGTTGCTTCCACTTTGGCTTTGTGCCGATAACCCTAAAGTAGCATGGGGAGTATAATTAAACTGCTCGGTAAGTAACTGGCTCCAGCCACTTAATGAAGCAGCAAAGAAAATAATTACTAAGTATATTTTTTTCATAATGAACATTTGTATTAATAAAACCTGAAAAATAAGCTTCATCAAATCCTGATTAGTGTTATACCCGGTAAAGGATATAACACTAATGATTTGTTTATGCTGATAAAATTATAATCCAGTTACTTTTATTTCATCCACTTCCCATGCCGATGTTTTATCACTGGTTGTACCTGCCGGGTCTGCTCCTTCATACCTGAAAGCAATATAAATGGTTCCGGTATAACTGTTCAGGTTGATATTGCCTGAATTGGTAAATGATGAAGGAAATGTTGAGGTTGTACTTCCCGGAGAAAGTGTTGCCTGCGAAGTAAGATCAGTCCATACAACACCTGCAGCCCATGGGTTACCGGTACCTGTGTAATTGGTAGAAACAAGTACTTTCAGATCGGCCTGTACAGGCGTACCTCCAGGTGTAGTTGTCAAAATAAAACCTTGTATGGTCTTAAAAGTTAAGGTTTTGGTTGCTCCGGTCAATGCTATTCCCGGTGTAACTAACCAGGTCGTAACTGTACTTTGGCCGGTTCCAAATCCGCTCATATATGCATATTTATTTGCACTGAAAGTTCTTGCCGTCCAAACTTCACTGGCAGCCTGTGCCGCATTATTCCAGCCCGGAAGCCCAATTATTGTATAGGGGAAAGTTGTTGGTGTTGTAAGACTTTCAAAATCTTCATAAAATAAAGTTCCCGGAGGTAATGCGCAGGCATAAGGGCTGGTAAATCTTACATCAGATGTATCCCTGATGATCAACTGGCGTGTATTTCCAAAAACGGTATATATCGCTAAAATACTGCCACGTCCTGCTGCAACCGGCTGTGCTGCAAAATTTGCATAAGCACTTGTACGAACAATCAATGTTTGAGAACCACATGAATTAATATCTCTGTTTACTGTGCTTTTATACGCAGAAGTATCAGAGTATGTTCCTGATGGTGTAGCAAACCTGTAATCGTTAAGCTGAATTAAAGTACCTATCAATGGATCCTGCATATTGGTAGTACCTGTACCACCTAAATCGGTATAGGTTACTACCAATGGCACAACCGGGTTATTTAAAGAACCTCCAACCACAAACTTGCTGATTAAATTTGAAGGAATACCTTCTAATGAAGGACTTCCGGCAACGGTGGCCTTTACACCCAACATCATTGTTTTGTTATAATCACTTATGCAAAGATCTTTACACTTTATGAAGATCCTGCGGCCTACAGGATAAGTTCCATACAGGCTGTTTGCATCCAGCATGATCTGTAAACCACCGGTTGCATCCTGGATAAATAATTGCTTGTATAAATTGCCGCTTTTATCATCAGCCACAACAACTCCCGAAATAATAATATCAGTTGTAATTACATCATAAGCCCCTGCAGCAGTATGCATAGCTTTTAATGCTTTGATAGATGTGTTGGCTACAATCGCTGGATCAGCTGCGCCCGGGGGATTGTCAAAGTTTTTCTTACAGGCACTGAATGTGAAGGCTGTTACAACCATCATTACCGCTGTCATTAATTTAAAAATCTTGTTCATAATGTTTATTTTAAAAAGTTTATTTACTTGTTGTATGTATTAGAAACGGAGACCTACGCTGGCAAAATAGTTGATGCCATAAGCGTAAAATCTTCTGTCAGGAAATTTGTTTACGTTCTTTTCTGCAAAATCATAACGAAGTTGTTCAAAGCCACCCGATGCGATACTCCGGTTGTTGAGTATATTATTTACACCCACATTAAATACCAGGAAATGCCTTTTCTTTAATGTTTTAAACTTCCTGTTCATCAGCCAGCTATATCCTGCAAATGCATCCAGTGTGTACTGATTATCCAGTTTTGTCTGGTCTACAATCTGGTGCCATTTATCCGAGCCTTCCGGTACGCCGCTAACTGCCGCAGCTGTTCTGCGGATAGGGTTATAACTCAAATACATTTTATCAAAATAATTAAAATTCACATTCAGGAACCAGAATTTTGGTGAACGGTAATCCAACCCGATGGTATAGGCCTGTTGCGGTGTTGGTACATAAAAATCTTTTGAATATACTGTAACATCTTTGTCTACTATAGCCGAACTGTTGTCGATGGTTACGGTAGCATTCTGGCGGGTGTTATAGGTATATTGGCCTATTGCAGCAGCGCCGGTTACACTTAAACCTTTGTATATTTTAGCTTCTACACCAAATTCAAGGCCCATGTGCACTTTACCAATATTGCTGATGGCATAGTTCACAAAGTTGCGGTACTCATCATGATAAAAGGTAAGTACATCCAGCCCGTTTTTAAACTGAGTATAGTAAGCGGTAGCCCTTATTTTTAACTTAGGTGCGTTCATTACATAACCAACTTCGGTACTCAGTATCTCTTCCGATTTTAAATTGTCCTGTACAATATCCCTTGTTCTTGGAGCAATAAAAGCGTTTTCGAAAAACGGAGCTCTTGATGCATAAGAACCATTGGCGAAAATATAATTACGTCCGTTAATTTTATAAGTAAGTCCTCCTTTAATACCGGAGTTATAAAAATTCTGTGTTTCAGATTTTCCGTATGAATTATTGGGGAACAAACCGCTCTTTACATTGCCCTTACGGAAAAAACTGGTATAAGAATGTTCTGTTGCAACAAATACATCAATCTTACGGAATTTAAAAACACCCTGTAACCAAACCGAGCCTTTTTTAATATTGAAATCGTAATTGTACCCAAATTTATCGCCTTCACGTACAATCCTGTTCGGGTTATTCAGATCGTTCTGTCCCGCATTTGGATTGGCTGGAAAATCTCTTTCGCCAAACTGGTTTACATCTACATAAAATTCGCCTCCCAGCAAATCATCCACTTCTTTGTAGTAATGGTTGTTTTGAGATTGATAAGTAACACCGGCAGTGAAATTTATATTTTCAGTAACAGCTGTATTTAAGGTAGAGTTGAAATTATACTTTGTGGTATTGATGATCCTGTCTTCAACAATATACCTGCTCCTGCGGCCTGTTACATCATTGCCCTGGATTCCATTTACATTATGTACCACATCCCTGGCAGCATAGTTGGTTTGATATAAAGCATCCCAGTTTATCTGGCGCTTATTTACGTCACTCATCAATTCCTGTCTTACCTGTTCACCGTAAACCGGGTCAAGTTGATAGCTTGGCAGATAGCGGTAATAATCAGGCCTGGGGTCGGCAGCATTATACCAGTCAAGACCGGTAGTACTTCTTTTACCATAAGTAATAGCGGCTGATGTTAACAGTGATGTTTTATCAGATATTTTCCAATCGTGGGTTAAAATACCAACAGGCTGAAAAGATTTGGCAATACTGGCATTTCTTTTTTTACCATTCTGGTAACCCCAGTAAGGGTTGTAATAATTATCATTGGCAAGGGTAAGCATTTCACTAACAGATGCTCCCTGGCGGCCGTTTTCGGTTGGTGTACCAAAAGCAACAAATGATAACAGGTGCTTGTCGTTAACACGCTTATCAACGCCTGCAAAAAATGACCATCCATTGTAGTATGTGCCGTCGCTGTAACCCTGTTCGGCCCAGCGGCTTGTTGCAGAAAAAGAGAACGCCCAACCCTTGCTGTTAAGCCCGGTTGAATGCGTAAGCATGATCCTGTTGCTGTAATTACGGTTGGATGAAGCATAGTTGATGCTGGTTTGCTTACGCTGGTACGAAGCCCTTGTATCCAAAAAGGTTAAACCGCCCATGTCGCCATAGCCGAAAGTGGTAGGTTTTAAACCCAGTGTAGCTTCCCTGTTACGGGTTACATCATTCAATCCGCCCCATTGCCCGTAGGGCGTAAAACCGTTATCCAGGTTTTCCATTGGCGAGCCGTTAATGTAAGTAGTAAACTGGTCGGCATCATAGCCTCTTACACGAAAACGTACTGCACCAAATTTAAAATTGGCAGCGTTTAAGAAAGGGTCTCTTCCGGCACCAAGTTGCGAAGAAATATTTTGTGCGCTACCATCCTGCCCGTCTGTTTCATCCAACGAAATTACCGGGATATTATCCTGGTTGGTTTCATTAAGTGTTTCAACAATAGTGGTGTCGGGAAGCACGGGTGTTGTCTTGGGATCTGTCTGCGAAAATGCCGATGGTAACAGACCCGCCAGAAGCACTACCACAAGAAAGCTGTGTTTAATTTTACTCATATAAGTGTTTTGTTAAAAAAATCGAGCAAATGTAGGCTATTCGTGGTTTTTTGGCCATAATTTTTCAGGTTTAACATATTAGTCATATTGAAATTCTTGCTATCTGGTACATATCTATACCTTTGTTCATCATTCAATAAAATTATGAACAGAATTTTATTAATTTTTGCTTTTGCAATTCTTTCAATTACATCAGGTTACGCCCAAAAGGGTAACTTCAAACCTTCATTGATCGGGTTTTATAACCTAGAAAATTATTACGATACCGTAAACAATCCCATGGTGGATGATGAAGAATTTTTACCAAACAGCGAACGGCATTACAATACCCGTATTTTTTTAGACAAGGTTGAGCGCTTAAGTTCTGTAATTGCACAAATGGGTACCGATCTTAATCCCGATGGACTTTCTATATTGGGTGTTGCCGAAATTGAGAATGATACGGTACTGAACATACTGGTAAGGCATAAAAATTTAAAAAGCCGTAATCTTAAGATCATTCATTACGATTCCCCCGACCTGAGGGGCATTGATGTTGGTTTACTTTATAACCCAAAATATTTTACGCCTTTATACAGTACAAATCTTTATGTACAGCTTCCGGGCGGATCAAAAGATTCTTACAAGACCCGAGACATATTATATGCAAAAGGAATGCTGGATGGAGATACTGTGCATGTAATGGTTGGGCACTGGCCTTCCCGTTCCGGTGGCGAAGAACGTTCGGCCCCGGCAAGGGCCGCTGCTGCAGGTGTTGTTAAACGTGTAGTTGATTCATTGATGGCAATTAATCTACTATCAAAAATTGTGATCATGGGCGATTTAAATGATGACCCAACCAGCCCCAGCCTTACCAAAGTACTGGGTGCCAAAGGATCTACAGACGGTTTAAAAGAAGGTGGCTTATATAATCCCTGGTTTGATTTTTATAAAAAAGGAATTGGCACCATTGCTTACCAGGACAGCTGGGGATTATTTGACCAGGTGGTTATATCAAAAGCATGGCTGGATAAAACCCAGACTGGTTATCATTTTTACAGAGCCAACATTTTTAACAGAGAGTTCCTGGTACAAAAAACAGGTAAATACAAAAGCTATCCGAAAAGAACATGGGATGGCACCACCTATAATTATGGTTACAGCGATCACTTCCCGGTATTTGTAACCATGCTTAAAAAAGTGAATTAATTCATTTTATACCCTGTTTCGTTTTCAGGTAATCAGCTGGGTAATTTAATTTATACAGAGAAAAGAAGTCTATCAAAATGAAATTTCAATACAGCTGCATTTGCAAGCGGATTGAATTTTATTAAGAACAGCAATGCGGGGTCGACACACAAAGCGTTTTGTTGCCCCAAGCAATTACCTGTTCGTGCAATAAATCCTGAGCGAAGCCGAAGGGCTATTTCACAATCTCAACATCCCCTGCTGCAAGCAATGGCAAATTCTTAAACCGCAAAACAATATTCGCTGTTGTTACTACATCCTTCTGGCAATAGGTAACAATGCGTTCCAGATTTTTTTCAACCCAATACACATCACCAACCATGCTGCCGTCAATATCATCTTTGGGCGATGGTACATTTAATGCAGCGGCCAGTAATTTTAATGAAGTGTAGTGTTTATAATCGCCAAAGCGCCAATACTGAAAGGTATCAACCATATTGGTTTCCCAGGGTTTCATATTCTGAAAATCAAGAAAAGGAGGAATGTTTAAACCGTTAATTAATAAACGGCGGCAAATAAAAGGGATATCAAATTCTTTGATGTTGTGGCCGGTAAAACTCCATTTGTTATTATTGGCTTCCATCTTTTGCAGGGCTGCAATAAAATGCTGTAACAATATTTTTTCATCATCGCCATAAAATGATTTAACACGAAGATGATGTATGGCTTTATCATCTCTTTTAAAATATCCAACACTTATACAAACTACTTTTGAAAACTCGGCCATTACTCCCGCCCGCTGCGGATAAAACTCTTCTGCCGTAACATTTTCCGGTAATTGTCTTTGTACTTTTTCCTGCCACAGTTTTTTCCAATCTTCATTCAATCCGCTAAAGGCTGGATGCTCAGATACTGTTTCTATATCAATCAACAGCAGGTTTTCTAATCGAATGTTTTGCATAGTGTTTGATTATGAAATGAGCCTGATGAGATTTTAATGCTAAGCAGACAGTTTATTGGCGAATTCCATCAGGCTAAAATAAAATAAAAATAAACTGATGAAAACAAAATACAAAGGGATTTTCAAAAATGCAAGAGGAAGAAAATGCCGATACTGGATACCTGATCCTGGATGTTTAATGCCGAATGCCAGAAGAAAATAAAAGCACTTCAAAATTTGAAGTGCTTATCCAGAATCTGGTATCTGGTATCCAGTATAGGTTTTTAAAACGTAACCCCACAAACACCTGTATACTCTGGCTTCTCCACTTTTGCTGATTATCTATGGCATTCAATTCGGTTAATCCCATTTTATATCTGGCACCTATATTTACAAATGGTAATTGTATCCATAAACCACCAATGGCTGCCCACTCTCCGTTCTTATAAAGATCACCTTTGGTTTTTAAACTATCAACTGTTTGCTTTAACAGCCCACCATAAGCCGGGCCAATCTGCAGCTTTACTCTTTTACTTTCTCCAACATTAATATTCAACAGCAGGGGTACTTCCAGGAAATTAAGTTTCGATTTTTTCTGGCTCCCCCCCAAAAAAAGATCATCATAAATATCATTCGGATCGTTGCTGAACTCAGATGAAGATTGCACAAAATTCACTTCGGGCTGTAAGCCAAACCTGTCACTGAAATTGAACTGCAGAAAAATACCTGCCTGGAAATTAAAATTAAATCCTTCTTTATAAGACTTACCGGTTATTTTATTGATGTTTACTCCACCTTTTGCACCAAAACGGAAAAAATTTTCATGCTCTTTATCAACATTATTGCGCTGGGCAAATGCAGGCAGAGAAATAATAAGCAGTATTACCGGAATGAGTTTTTTCATGCGTTTGTTTTTATGAAGATATTATATTGTAGCCAAGATTATGCCAAACAAAAACCCCATCCTTTTCAGAATGGGGTCTTTTATGCTCACTGCCAAAAGCCTGTGGCTGACAGCCAGCGTTATTAATCTTCAATTGCTTTCATCTTTCCTTTTTGTTTAGCTATCACTTCTTCTGCAATGTTATTTGGTGCGGGAGAATAATGGCTGAACTCCATGGTAGAAGTAGCACGGCCGCTCGATAATGAACGCAGCTGCGTTACATAACCAAACATTTCGCTCAATGGCACTTTGGCTTTAATAACCTGTACACCATGTTTGCTATCCATACCTTCCAGCATACCACGACGACGGTTCAAATCACCTGTAACATCACCCATGTACTGGTCTGGTGTTAACACTTCCACTTTCATGATCGGTTCCAGTAAAACAGGTTTTGCTTTACGGCCGGCTTCACGGTATCCCTGTTTAGCACAAAGTTCAAAACTCATCGCATCACTATCCACCTGGTGGAAGCTACCATCAAACACACGTACTTTCATGCTCTCCATTGGGTAACCGGCCAATACACCGGTAGTCATGGCAGTTTCAAAACCTTTTTGAATGGCCGGTACAAATTCTTTTGGAATACTACCACCAAACAAACCGTTCACAAACTGGAAATTACTTCCTTTGTTCACTTCTTTATCGTTCAAAAATTCAGGGTCAGCGGGTCCGATCTCAAAAATGATATCGGCAAATTTACCACGACCACCGGTTTGTTTCTTCAACGTTTCCCTGTGCTCAACTGAATTATGGAATGCTTCTTTATAAGCAACCTGCGGAGCACCCTGGTTAATTTCAACTTTAAACTCACGACGCATACGGTCAACAATGATCTCCAGGTGTAACTCACCCATACCACTTAAAATGGTCTGGCCGGTCTCTTCGTCAGTCTTAACACGTAATGTAGGATCTTCCTCTACCAGTTTGGCAATCGCCATACCCATCTTATCAACGTCGGCCTGTGTTTTTGGTTCAACCGCAACAGAGATAACCGGTTCAGGGAAGGTCATCGCTTCCAGTACGATCGGGTTGTCTTCGTTACAAAGTGTATCACCGGTTTTAATATCCTTAAAACCTACCGCAGCACCAATATCACCAGCTTCAATAAAATCAACCGGGTTTTGTTTGTTGGCATGCATCTGCATGATACGGCTGATACGCTCTTTCTTACCTGTACGGGTGTTCAGAACATAAGAACCAGAATCCAGACGACCAGAATATGCCCGGAAGAACGCTAAACGACCCACAAAAGGATCGGTCATGATCTTAAATGCCAAAGCACTGAATGGTTCTTTTGGATCTGCATGACGCAGTAATTCTTCACCGGTATCAGGATTGGTTCCTTTAACCGCTTCAATATCCAATGGACCAGGTAAATAACGTACGATAGCATCCAATGCAGTTTGTACACCTTTGTTTTTGAAAGATGAACCACACATCATCGGGATGATAGAGATATCGATGGTTGCTTTACGGATAGCTTCATGAATTTCAGCTTCGGTGATCGTGTTAGGATCTTCAAAGAATTTCTCCAGTAATTTATCATCGTAATCGGCAACTGCTTCAATTAAATGTTGCCTCCACTCGTTCACTTCTTCAATCATATCTTCCGGAATGGGCACTTCGTTAAAAGTCATACCCTGGCCGGCTTCATCCCAAACCATTCCCTTCATGGTGATCAGATCAACCACTCCTTTAAAATTATCTTCGGCACCAATGGGTAATTGCAAGGGCACCGCTTTAGCACCCAGCATTTCTTTAATTTGTTTTACCACATTTAAGAAATCGGCACCACTGCGGTCCATTTTGTTTACAAAACCAATACGTGGTACTTTGTAACGGTTGGCCTGGCGCCAAACAGTTTCACTCTGTGGTTCTACACCAGATACAGCGCAAAACAAAGCCAGTAAACCATCCAGTACACGTAAAGAACGTTCTACCTCTACGGTAAAATCCACGTGACCCGGCGTATCAATAATGTTGAATTTGTATTGATGTGTGTCTGGCAATTTTTTACCATTCGCCATTGGGAAATTCCAAAAGCAGGTGGTTGCAGCACTGGTAATAGTGATACCTCTTTCCTGTTCCTGGGCCATCCAGTCCATGGTTGCGGCGCCATCATGCACCTCACCAATTTTATGGTTAACACCGGTATAATACAATATACGTTCGGTGGTAGTGGTTTTACCGGCATCAATGTGAGCGGCAATTCCAAAGTTTCGTTGATAACGTAAATCTGCCATTTTGTTTTATTTTGAATTTTTAATTTTGAATTTTATTTTTATGGGCCTTGCCTTTGAATTGTCCTGAGCTGTGTCGAAGGATTAAGCTTCATTGGCATCGCACTCTTGTATTAATGTTCTTTGCTGATCTTTGCCTTAGTTAAAAGCATACCCCTGTAATTTAGAACGCTGCCAGCGAACCGGGGTTAATATGATTTATTAAACTCTCATAGTATGCTAAATAAGTGCGGCTCCATCCAAACGCTGCCTACCTTTTAGCGCCGCGAAGGTACGTGCATTTTTTTATATAACAAAGCTATTAAACAACAAAAAAGCCACCCGGTTGGATGGCTTGATATAATGCTGGTATAATAATTAGATTCTGAAGTGAGCGAAAGCTTTGTTAGCTTCTGCCATACGATGTGTATCTTCTTTCTTTTTGAACGAAGCGCCTTCACCTTTGCTTGCAGCAACGATTTCGTTGGCTAATTTATCAGCCATGCTGCGGCCGTTTCGGTCACGGCTGTATTTGATCATCCATTTAATGCTTAAAGAAACCTTTCTGTCGGCACGTACCTCTGCAGGAATCTGGAAAGTAGCACCACCAATACGGCGGCTGCGAACTTCAACACCTGGAGTGATGTTAGTCAAAGCTTTTTTCCAAACCTCGTACCCATCTTCACCGGTTTGCTTGGCTACTTTATCCAAAGCATTGTAAAATATAATGTATGCACCACTTTTTTTACCGGCCCACATCAGGTTATTTACAAAACGGGTAACCAGTTTGTCGTTAAATTTAGGATCTGGTGCTAATGGTATTTTTTTCGGTTGTGTCTTCCTCATTGTTGATTATTTTGGCCAGGCGTCACCCGTCCGGCCTTTATTGAAATTATTTTTTTGCTCTTTTAGTTCCGTATTTACTACGGCTTTGTTTACGGTCTTTAACACCGGCAGTATCCAAACTACCACGTACAATATGATAACGTACACCTGGTAAATCTTTTACCCTTCCGCCACGTATCAATACAATACTATGCTCCTGTAAATTGTGTCCTTCACCCGGAATATAGGCAATAACCTCAATTTTATTGGTTAAACGAACTTTAGCAACTTTACGCAAAGCAGAGTTTGGCTTTTTTAGGCGTGGTTGTGTACACCCTGGTACATACACCACGGCGCTGCGGACAACTATCCAAAGCCCTTGATTTGCTTTTAGCTTTAATTACTTCTCTTCCTTTTCTTACTAACTGTTGTATTGTAGGCATTTTGTGCTTTTAATTTTCGGACGGCAAAGGTAGGATTTATGATTTGATTTTGGAAACTTAAAAGTAAAAAAAATCAAATTTTATTAACATTTCCACAAAAAACCGCCTTTAAAGGGCGGTTTAGGTATATTATTCTGACCCGGAATAGTTAAATCTTAACCATCCAGCCATGATTATCAGGTGCCTGACCATAACGAATAGCATTTAACCGGCTTTTTACTTCGGGAGCTGTCTTCCAGCTATCCACATCAAATTCCATTACAAAATCCTTGTACCTCAGTTCTTTTATCATAGATATGGTAGCCGCTGTGCCAGTACCAAAAACCTCGTATAAAATGCCGGCTTTATATGCTTCGATAACGTCATCAATGCTTAAATGCTTTTCTTCCACAGTAAAACCCATCTCCCTTAACACGGCCATAGTGCTATCCCTGGTAACGCCGGCTAAAATAGTTCCTTCTTTCAGGTCGGGGGTAATGGCAGTATTACCGATGATAAAAAATACATTCATGGTTCCGCATTCCTGCACATATTTATGTTCAAAAGCATCAGTCCATAAAACCTGGTCGTACCCTTTAAGCTTTGCCTGTGCAGTTGCATACATGGCACCACCATAATTGCCGGCAGCTTTTGCATATCCAACTCCGCCCGGTACTGCACGTACATATTTCTCTTCCACATAAATACGCATGGGAGCATTGTAATATGGGCCTGTCGGGCTTAGTATGATCATGAACTTATATTTTTCACTGGGCCTTACGCCAATCATATGATCGCTGCTGAACATAAAAGGGCGGATGTATAAGGAGTGGTCTTCCTGCTGTGGTACCCAGTTCTTATCCAGTTCTAGCAGCAAACGCATGCCTTCCATAAAAATATCTTCGGGCACCTGGGGCATCTGCATTCTTTCGGCAGAAATATTAAAACGTTTAAAATTATCTATTGGGCGGAAGACAGAAACTTCGCCTGATTCATTTTTGTAAGCTTTTATGCCTTCAAAAATTGCCTGGCCATAATGCAAAGCAGCCAATGAAGGGTCCAACAATAAAGGTTGATAAGGTTTTATCTCTGCATTTTTCCATTCACCATCTTCATAATCTACTTCCAGCATATGGTCGGTAAAGTATTTTCCAAAAGGTATATTCTCAAGATTAATATCGGTAAGTTTACTCCGTTCTGCTTTTATGATATTTATATTTTCAGCTGCAATCATATTCGTTAATTTTACTGCAAAGAAACGAAAAAAGCAAGAGTTTAAATTACATGATTATGAGTTTAGATAATATTCAGCTTCCTGCAATGATATTACAGGGTTTGTACAGTAAATCCTTGTACGACTTAGAAACGGACAAATCAGTTTCAGATGATATACCAACGGGCAGTATTGCCAGCCTGGGTAATAATCAAAAAAAGATAGCAGTATTGGTTAACTCCACTGTTGCCATTTATTTACCCGATGAAGAACTTAATTTTTTGCTGGGCATTTTAACCGCCTGCAAATTAAGTATGGCAGATATTGCATTAATTAATCTTGCTAAAAATCCGGGGCTGGCTTATACAACTGTTACCGAACAATTGAAAGCCGAAAAAGTATTTTTATTTGGTTTAGATACAACTGCACTGGCATTACCACTGCAGTTTCCGCATTACCAGGTGCAGCAGTTTAATAACCAGGTGTATCTTTCATCAGCTTCGTTACATGAATTGCAGGCCAATAAAGAAGAAAAAATGAAACTTTGGAACTGCCTGAAAAAAATCTTTTCACTAGGATAATTAAAAAAATGACAAGTATCATATTCGCCACCAATAATCAAAACAAAGTTGAAGAAGTACGTGCTGTATTGGGCAGCCGTTTTCATATAATTACTTTAAAAGAAGCTGGTATTGATATTGATATTCCGGAGCCGCATGATACGCTGGAGGCCAATGCTTCGGAAAAATCAAAAACCATTTTTGAAATTACAAATCAAAATTGTTTTAGTGAAGATACAGGCCTGGAAGTAGTTGCATTGAACGGAAAACCCGGAGTAAAAAGTGCCCGCTATGCCGGTGAAAGCAGAAGCTTTGATGACAATATTGAAAAGCTGCTTACGAAGCTTTCAGCTTCAGACAACAAAGCAGCCCGTTTCAGAACGGTGATATCGTTGATACTGGATGGTAAAGAATATCTTTTTGAGGGAATTTGTACGGGCACCATCATCGCTGAAAGAAAAGGGAATAACGGCTTTGGCTACGACCCGGTTTTTGTACCGGATGGCAGTGATAAAACCTTTGCCGAAATGGATATGGCCGGGAAAAATAAATTCAGCCACCGGAAAAAAGCCATGGAAAAACTGATAAACTTTTTGAATAATTAATATGGCAAGAATTAAAATTGACATTCCGGAAAAAGTAATGGCAACATACCTGGTTCCTGTTCGCATTGCCGATATTAACTATGGCAATCATGTAGGCAACGATGCCTTTGTAAGTATCATTCATGAAGCAAGGATGCAATGGTTAAAACAATATGGTTATACCGAGTTAAAAATTGAAGGTATTGGGTTGATCATGAGTGATTTGGCCATCGAATTTAAAAGCGAATCTTTTTACGGCGATGTGGTGGAAGTGAGATTGGGTGCCGGTGAAATATCAAGGGTTGGCTTTGAATTGTATTATCAACTCTTTGCAAAACGTAAGGATGAAAATATTTTACTGGCGAATGCAAAAACAGGTATGGTTTGTTATGATTATGATGCAAAAAAAGTTGCAGCTATTCCTGAAAAATTAAAAACAATTTTAGAAGATAAATAATTAATTAATCAGTGTTCCAGCGTGTCCAGTTTTCTTCTGCCTGGATAATCAGCATTTCAAAACCGTTTTTGATGGTAGCTCCCTGTTGTTCTCCTTTTTGTAAGAATAAGGTTTTAGGAGGTTTATATACCAGGTCAAATAAATAATGATCTGGTGTCAATAAATGGTAAGGTAAATCCGGGCAGGTATTTTCCTCAGGCGACATGCCCAGTGGAGTTGCATTTATAATAATTTTGCAATCATTGATGATGTTAGCGCAAATTTGCCTGTATTGAATATACTGTTGACCTTCATTTTCATTTCTGGAAACAATAAAAAAATCAATCCCCAGTTTTTTAAGTACATATTGAACTGCTTTTGATGCACCACCGGTTCCTAAAACCAGCGCTTTTTGATTACCTGGTTTTAAATTTTTTACAAAGGATTTTTCAAAACCGATGATGTCAGTGTTATAGGCTGTCAGTTCATTTCCCCTTACTTTAATGCAGTTTGCTGCACCTATCTGTTTTACTTCTTCAGATAAACGAGTAACATATGTAAGTACTTTTTCCTTGTAAGGAATAGTTACAGCCAATCCCTGGAGCGAAGGGGTATTTTTTAAAAATGCCGGAAATTCTTCAATAGTTGTTAATGGGAAAGAATAATATACAGAATCAGGTATGCCTTCTCTTTCAATTTTTTCGGTAAAGTATTGCCTGGAAAAAGAATGGGTTAAGGGGAACCCGATTGTGCCGTATGTTTTCATCACACCGTTTCTTTATTCAGGTATAAATGGAAAGTATCGCCACGTAAACCAATACGCATTGCTTCTAAAGGAATTACTTCGTTGGGTGCAATATTTCCCAGGTTTACGTTACAACCGATCAGTTCCAGAAAGTATAACTGCTGGGCTTTTTGCGGTGCTTCCCAAATAATTTTTTCTTCGGGTATCTGTGTAAGAATTTCCTGTACCAAACCTTCCCTTACTTCACCGGTTCCTCTGTAAATACCTACATTACCGGCTTCACGGGCTTCGGCTATTACATAAGTTGAACCTGCCTCCAGTTCAGCTCTCATCAGCTCAATCCATTTATAAGGCGGTATAATATGTGCAGCATCTTTACTTCCCACTTCGCTTAGTACAACACCAATTTGGGCCAGTTTTTCAATGTAACCACACTTTTCAGCATGGGGAATTTCAATAGATCCATCGCTCACTTCCATATAACTGACACCAAATTCTTTACAAACATTGATATAATCTTCAAATTGATTCCTGATCAAAAAAGCCTCAAATAATGTCCCTCCAAAATAGATCGGCATATTATGCGACCGGTAAACCTCCAGCTTTTCTTTCAAATTAGGCGTAACAAACGAAGTTCCAAAACCAAGCTTAACTACATCTACGTGTGGTGATGCGGCACTCATAAAATTTTTGGCTTCTTCTACACTTAAGCCTTTATCCATTACCATAGTAATACCATGTTCACGGGGTTGTTTTGTACGTTCCGGTATTTGAGAAAGATTAAAATTCATTGCGTATAATTTAAGAGGTGCAAAGATAACCCATGCACTTCAATAAAAAATACAATCTAAATCAGGTTTTTGAAAAGGAGAATCCATTAAATAGAATGACGTTTCTTATACCGGGCTATCAGATCAACCACCTGTTGTACCTGTAGTATGGAAGGATTAATTTCTATGAATTTCTTAATCAGTTTGGGATTACGGGTCATACCGGTTTCCAAATGCAACAGCGCCTCTTTTGCTTTACCCAGGGCATATAAAAAGGCACTTTTATAAAAGAGAAAAATAGGTTTGCCATCCGTTTGTTCAAAAGCAAAGCCGGCATATTCAAGCCCTTCCTCCATCATTTCGGCTTTGTACAGGCATTTCAGTAATTCTATCCAGCCATTGATATTTTTAGGCCTTACCCTTACCACATTTCCAAAATAAGTGATAGCATCATCCAGTTTATCCAACTCCATGTAGCATTGGCCCATGGCCAGGTTGTATTCGGGCTGCATGCGATGGATACGCATAGCTATTTCAAGGTTTTTTATGGCACTGTCCCAGGTACCTTCATTCATGTAAGTACAGGCGATTTTATAATTCAGTTGGGTATCCTCGCTGTTTAAATGGCTTGCTTTACGGTAATTAAACCTGGCCTGGGCATAATTACCCATTTTGTCGTAACAATGCCCAATAGCTTCGTAAATAACATCCTCAGGGCGGGCCAGTTCCAACACCCTTTCTAAAACCTCAACAGCTTCTTTATACCGGCGCAGGCGTATATAGGCATCACCCATATTTCGCAGGGCAAAGTCAAATTTTTCATCAATGGCAATAGCATACTCATAAGCATCAATGGCTTTTTCGTATAATTTTAAGCCCTGGTATGCAGCAGCCAGGTTAAACCATGCCAGTTCGTTAAATGGAAATTCGTCAATTATTTTTTGGTGCAAACGTATCCCTTCTTCGTTTCTGCCGGTAAAATCGGTCCAGAAACATATTTTATATAACGCTTCTTCGTTATTGGGTTCCTGTTCCAGTATCATTTTCAGGCAATCAAAAACCTTTTCAAAATTTTCATAATCATCATATACATCAGACAGTTCAAATAACAGGTCAAGCCGCTCCTCGCCATCAAAATCATGAATAGCTGCCTCCAGAACATCAGCTGCTTTTTGCTGCATATCCAAAGCCAGGTAAGCATCCGTTTTTAAAATAAAAAGATTGGTATCCCGGCTGTCCAGCAGCTCGGCCTGATCAAGTATAAACAGGGCTTCTTTATAATGCCGCAGGGCGATCAAGATGTCGGCCTTTTTTAAAAGCAGCATAGATGAGTAGGGATATTGTTCAGTTCCGTACTCAGCCGCTTCCAAAGCCTGGTTCAACTGTTCCTTTTCATCAAAATAATCAATAATACGTTCAAAAGAATCTTCTTCAATAAATGAGTTGGATTGGCCTGCTTTGAGATTATCAAATTGTTGGAGTAATGCTTTTATTTCTTCTCTGTCCTGACGATAAGGATATTTACTCATGGGCTGTAGGTTATTGTAAATTAGGAAGTTTTGAAGAAACAATCAACTTTTTGTAACAATTTTTAAATATAAACGTTAAAAGAATGTAAAAAGAATTGATGAATGGTATGGAATTACCAATTTTTTTTCAATATATTTGTTCAAGATTGTTCAAAAAAATTTAAAACCAATGTTTAAAAAGGCCAAAATGATAGTGATAATTCTTATGCTTAGCGGCATAGGTTTTAGTGCTATGGCTGATAAAGGCATAGGAAAGAAGAACAAATCTAAAGTCAGCCTCAATATTAACGCCGGAAATTCTTTAAGGAATTCAATAGGCCTTAACCTGAAAACCGGTTTAAAATATACCGGTAGTTTACTGGCAAATCAGCAGGTAAACGGCACTTCATACTTAAATAATACTTTGCTTACCTATCAAAAAGGTAATACAGTTTATATAATCCCTCACAAACAGGTTTTTGCAGTACCGGATATGAAACAGGGGTACTCCGGAGTTAAACTGATCATCAAAACACATTAAAAAGCTTGAAATTTCAAGCTTTTTTTATTCCCTTTATTTTATCAATTTCCTTTTTTAAGATTCTGATTCTCTTCGTAGGTCATCGTTCTGTAACCGGAAGTAGGAAAATCGAACAGTGAAACGGGAACGGGATCATAATTTATTGAAGCCAGCGTATACCTGAATCTCATTTTACCTGATTCAATTTCGTACTGAACAGCCAGGCCGGGAAGGTTACTGAAAGTATGATCGTATTCCTTATTGTTTGGTACCAGTTCTGGTGTATAATACACTTCAAATGTTTTACCATCGGCCATTTTAGCAATTGCCTTTTTAGTATTATAACCTCCAATTATTTTAGATTCACCGGTAAGTTCAAATTTAATATTACTGTACATTTTGTTTTTTGCTATCCAGTTTTCCTTGCTAAGTGTGATCATTAATTTTTGTCCGCTGAATTCTTTTAAAATAACTGCATTATTCGTTTTCGAATTATAGATAGTTACTTCCTTACCTAAGGTACTGGCCATATCTGTACGGCTGTTATTCCCTTTTAAATAAACAGTGGTTGTAGCACCGGTGAGTGCACCGCCAGACTGAGGTGTATTATTACCGGTCTGAATTACCATATCATACACAATAGTAGCTTCAGCAATATTCCGCTGTGCATTTGCAGAAACAAAGGCTGCAAAAAGCCCCGCTAACAACATAAATCCTCTAACTTTTTTCATTGTAGTAATTATTTACTTAAAGGTACTACTTCGCTTAATATGATATTTAAATTAAGCTTCATCCTGTTGTATAATAAAATCCCATGCCAGAATTGACTTATGCCCATAAAAAAACCTGCAAAGCCTTTAACAGCCTGCAGGTTGTGAAATCTTTAACTATAAACTAATTTTTTCCCGATTTTTTCTTCATGTCCTGCAGTTTTTTATTGCTTTCCTGCATAGCCATCATCCGTTCCTGAAACTTACTTTGCTTTACCGGTTTCTTCCGGTTTTCTTCAATCTGCGCAAGAATTTTTTCGTGATTAATGATATACTTCTGTATTACAATCTGAAGGATGAGCGTAATTGTATTGGATACTGTATAATACCAGGTTAATGCAGCTGGCAGGTTATTAAAAACACCTAACAACAGTACCGGGAAAATATAGGGCATATACTTCATTACCGGGTTACTGTTATCCTGCATATTACTCATACTGTAAATAGAAATAATTAAACTGGTTACAGTTGCAGTAATGGTGAACAAGCTTACATGGTCTCCATAAAAAGGAATTGAAAATGGCAAAGAAGCAATTGAGTCATATGCAGCCAGGTCTTTTGCCCATAAAAAACTTTCGCCCCTCAGCGAAATATTAGATTGAAAGAAATAATACAACGACATGAATATAGGTATCTGCAGCAAAGCCGGTAAACATCCGCCAAGCGGGCTTACCCCTGCCGATTTCCAGAGCTTCATCTGGTCCATGCTGAAAGCCTGTTTATCATCTCCATGCTTTTCTTTAAGCCTGTCAATTTCGGGCTTAAGTGCTTTCATTTTTGCACCACTCAAATAACTTTTGTACAGTATGGGAGAAGTAATTAAACGGATCAAAAGGGTAAGTAATAAAATAACCATTCCCATACTGGCAATATGATTTCTTAAAAAATCAAAAACGGGTAATAAGAAATGCCTGTTGATGTATTTTACAAAAGCAAATACACCACTTCCGTAAGGCACAATATTCTCCATTTGGTTATTATAGGTACTTAAAACATTGTAATCACTTGGTCCATAATATAACTGTAAAGCAGTATTACCTGCTGAACTTCCGGCAAGCTGAATATTACAATTGGCTGTTGTCTGAGAAATAATGTGCAAAGAATCATCAGGCACAACCCATTTAACGAATGCGCTTTGAAATTTACTTTTTGCAGATAAAGCAGCTATAAAAAACTGTTGTTTTACAGCAAGCCATTCCACAGGCTTTTCAAATTTTTTGTCATCTCCAGAACCTATATACTCAAAATCATAATTGCTCCCGTCTTTTAAGTAACCTAAATGGCTTTGTTGTCTTTCGTATTTAATATCACTTTCAATTTGAGGCGCTTCTGTTTGCCATAGTAAATTAATAGTATTCTGCGAAACCAGCTTATCTGCTCCAGTCATGGAAATATTAAAATCCACCATGTAACTGGCCGGCTGTAAAGTATACTGGTGTGTTATTTCCTTACCCGTTGAATCTTTTAATACAAAAGAAACGCTTTGTGTCTTACTTGCATTCACAGTTTTACTGCTGCTTACAAATGCAATATCTGCTGTTTGCTTTGTTTGGTTATTGCCGGTATTGATAAGATAGGATAACTTATTAAATTTACCATTTTCCAAAATAAGGGGTCTGCCATCAAATTTTTTAAACTTCTTTAATTCAACAGTTTTTGGTTGTCCGCCTTTATTGGTAAATACTATTTTCAGCAAATCATTTTCCAGTGTGTCAAAATGTTCAGTTGTATCAGTTATAAAAGCCGCTGGTAATTTTTGTTTGGCTGCCAATATTGAATCAAGAACAATAGAGTCTTTCTTTGCTACAACCGGATCAACTTTTGGTTTTGCGGCAGCTATCGAATCTTCTACTCTTTTCTTCTCAGTCAAAAATGCCTGGTTGCTACGGCTGTTAATAACAAACATGGCAATTAATAATGCCCCTATCAGTACAAAGCCAATGACCGTATTTCTATCCATTCCCATTTTTACTTGTTTTAGGTTGGCAAAGGTAATTAAAGTTTTATGGCATTACCTTACCAATTAAAAAAAGCCTTTCCGGTAAGGAAAGGCTCTTTATGATGATCTTTGTGTTGTTATTTTTTTGCTTCCGGAGCAGCAGCTTTTGCGGCAGGGGCTGCAGCAGCTTTAGGAGCAGCAGATTCTTCCTGTTTCAATTGCCTTGTCATCGTTACAGAAGCAATAGGAATACGTGGAGAGTTTAAAACTTCCATATTGTCCATTGGAATATCTTCTACCCGGATATTTTCATTCAGTTCCAGTTTTTCGATATTTACTTCAATATGCTCTTTCAGGTATTTTGGAAGTGCTTTTACTTTTACTGTTTTCATTTTAAGTACCAGCTTTCCACCGGCTTTTACACCTGCAGGAACACCAATGTAATGAAGTGGCAGGGTTGCAATAACCTTTTTATCTTCAACCAGTTCTAAAAAGTCAACATGCAGTAACAGATCAGTTACTTTATGAAACTGCAGATCTTTTAAAATACAACGGTAAGATTTACCGTCAATAGTAATGTTTGCCACCATAAATTCTGAGGTGTAAACGATGTCTTTAAAAGCAGTTGCAGGAGCAGAGAAATTGATCTCTTGAGAACCACCATAAATTACACCTGGCACCATTTTCTGAGAGCGAAGTTGGCGGGTGGCTTTTTTTCCGCTTTCGGTCCTCAGTTGTCCTTCGATTGTAATTGATTTCATTGTAGTATATTTTTTTAATGAGGCGCAAAGGTAGGTATTTTAGTCGATAGTTCATAGTCTTTAATTGGTAGTCTGACAACGACTCCGAACTAAGAACTACCGACTATGAACTACTTTTTATTCGCCATCCTGCTTCTCATAAATAAGCTGTTAATGCTCTTATTTTCAAAGGCATTACGTATAGTAACAGCAAATAATTCATCAGTAGAAACTACTTTAATTTTAGCACAATCGCCTCTTAAAGGAATGGTATCACAAACTACTAACTCTTCCAGCACACTATTTTCAATATTCTGGTAGGCATTACCGCTTAATACCGGATGCGTACACAATGCTCTTACACTTCTGGCCCCTTTTTCCTTCATTAAAGCAGCGCTTTTGCATAATGTGCCGCCTGTATCACAAATATCATCAATCAAAACAACGTCACGGTCTGTTACATCTCCTATCACCACCATACTGGCAATTTCATTGGCTCTTTTTCTGTGCTTATCACAAATAACCATTTCACATTCAAAATAGGTTGCTATCTCACGTATGCGGTTTGCACTGCCCACATCGGGTGCCGCAAAAGTTAAATTCTCAAGTTTTAAATTTTCTATATAAGGTATAAAAACGGCAGAAGAATCCAGGTGATCAACAGGTATGTCAAAATAGCCCTGTATTTGCGGGGCATGCAGATCCATGGTGATAACCCTGTCGGCACCGGCTGCAGTAAGCATATTGGCAACCAGTTTAGATCCTATCGCCACCCTTGGCCTGTCCTTCCTGTCCTGGCGGGCAAGTCCGTAGTAAGGAATGACTGCAATCACTTTATAAGCCGATGCCCTTTTTGCAGCATCGATCATTAAAAGCAACTCCATTAAATTATCAGAAGGAGCATACGTGCTTTGAACTAAAAACACAAACTGTCCCCTGATACTTTCTTTAAATTCAACATAAATTTCCCCATCGCTGAAACGCTGAATATTTATTTTACCCAAAGGTTCTCCAAATTTTTTTGCAATTTTTTCAGCCAGGTATTGGGATCCCGTTCCGGAAAAAATTTTTGCATTTGATTCCATATATATTTAAATTGAGATAAGTGAAGGAATATATCCTGCAAAAGTATCACTTAGTTAAGATGATTTAATATACACGCAATGGAAAATGTCAACAAGCCTTCCACATCTATAAAAAACTGGGCCATTGATGACCGCCCAAGAGAGAAATTACTTGCTAAAGGTGCTGCGGCGCTCAGCAATTCAGAGCTCCTTGCTATTTTGATCAATAACGGCAGTAAAAATAAAAGTGCGGTAGAACTGGCAAAGGAAATATTAAAACTGGGCCACGATAATTTAAATGAGCTTGGAAAATTATCGCTCAGTGATTTTAAACAGGTAAAAGGTATTGGCGAAGCCAAATCAATAATTATAACTGCGGCACTTGAATTGGGAAGAAGAAGGCAAGCTTCTGCTGCCCTGGAAAAAACGGTGGTAAGATCAAGCAGGGATATTGCAGCCTACTTACAGGCAACATTAAAAGATTACAGTTATGAGGTTTTTGCCGTAGTTTTTTTAAACCGTGCAAACAAAATAAATCATTTCGAAATTATAAGTAAAGGCGGTATAACCGGTACAGTAGCCGATCCCCGGATCATTTTAAAAAAAGCTTTGGAAGAAGATGCAACCTCCATTGTATTATGCCATAACCATCCTTCGGGTAATTTAAAACCCAGCCGGGCCGATGAGGAAATTACCAAAAAGATAAAAGAGGCAGCTGCCTATTTCGACATAAAAATAATTGACCACATTATTGTTAGTGAAGATGGTTTTTACAGTTTTGCTGATGAGGGAATACTTTAGTTCTTAGTTTTTAGTTTTTAGTTCTTAGTTCTTAGTTCTTAGTTGATAATTCAAACAGTATAATTATGGCTACCATACAAAGTTTTGAAGATTTAAAAGTTTGGCAAAAGTCGAGGATATTATGCAATGAAATATTTGATTTGATAACAACGGGCAAATTCTCTAAAGATTTCGCATTGGTTGACCAGATCAACAAGTCATCAGGATCTGTAATGGATAATATAGCAGAGGGATTTGGAAGAATGGGCAATAAAGAATTTATCAATTTCCTGACTTATACTTATGGCTCCGCACTTGAATGCAAATCACAACTCTACAGGGCATTAGACAGAAAATATATGAGCAAGGAAAAGTCGGAAGAACTGTTTGATTTAATTGAAGAGATCAAAAAAATGACAAATGCACTGATCTCCTATCTTGGACATTCAGATTTAAAAGGCCAAAAATTTAAAGTCAGAGATAATAAAAAAGGCTAACATTCAGACTCTCCCCAACTAAAAACCAAGAACTAAAAACTAAATGGTCTACGCCTGCGCCGTTGGCCCGCCGAAATTAAATGGGATTTCTACTGCTTCCATATCCTGTATGGTTCCATTGGCAGTTTCAAATTTTTTCACATTATCAACCATGGCCTTCATAAAACGCTTGGCATGAAAGGGAGTTAATATGATACGGCTTTTAACTTTACTCTTAGGTGTACCTGGCATTACATTCACAAAATCAATTACAAACTCCGCATGACTATGTGTAATGATGGCGAGATTCGCATAGGCACCTTCAGATACTTCTTCAGAAATCTCTATATTAATTTGATTCGGTTGTTCGGGCAGATTACTCATTTTATTTTTTTTACAAAGATAAAAACAAAGAGCCCCAAAATGGGGCTCTTTGTAAAAAGTATTTTAAAAACAAGTATTACCTAGGTCCTTTATATTTTAAAACCAATTCGTATTCCCTTACTGCACCAGTCGGATTCCAACGGAAAGCAAGGTTAAATGTTTTGGTTGAAGGAACATAGTTATTTGTTTTACCTGCCCAATTGGTAAGAGTAGCATTACCTGTACAAGCCATTGTTACCAGGTTTGTAGATGGATCAACGGTAGCACTTGTACCATCAATACCCGCAACCATAGAATTGTTAACTGCGGCATTTGCCCAATATAAACCGCCAGTAGTACTTACCGGTGGTATATTACACCTGTAAGCTCCTGTTGTAAGCATATAAACATCCGGGTTACCGGTACAATCTCCACTTATAGCATCGCCTGCTGGAACTCCTGGAGAAGTATATCTTGTTACCCATCCTGATTCAACAGAATAAATACCATCGTATGGATTTTTAGCTCCAATTTCTACAATAACAGATTTTTGTGTAGATAATGTTGCTCCCTGGTCAGCTGTTAAAACAGTAAAACCAAGACCATATAAGCTACTTGGATTTAAAAGTGTAGCGTTTGGAACAGTTACATAAATAGTTTTAGAAAATTCACCAGGCTGAAAAGTGATGGTAAAAACACCACCCTGTCCACCTGTTTTTGTACCACCAGCAACTGCATAAGTGTACCAGGCTGCTGGTAAATGTAAACGACCACCGGCAGCAGTTACCGCAGCAGTGTCATCTTTTACAGTTACAATCATAGTTTTATTCAATTCTGTTTCGTTAGGTATATCCCTTCTTACTTCTACAGCCACAACGGTGGTTGGAGTTGCAACAAAGTCAATAGGCCTTGATGCCACAGCAGCAGGTGTACCGCCACCCAGTAATTTTACCAGCGTTTGACCGGCATCTCCCATGGGAGTGGCTACTTTTGCCTTTTTACAGGCGCTAAAAGCCAAAGATAACATTGCTACAACAGCAAGGCTCTTTGTAAGGTTTAAATATTTCATATTTAGTTATTTTGTGTTGTTTACGAAATTTATTTAATAAAACCATTCCGGTAAAAACCGGAATGGTTTAAAATTTCTTATTAATTATCCCACCAAACTTTAGTTTCCTGTACATCTCCGCCTATAGCAGCAGCAGCAGCTGTTGTATTGACATTGTTAAGTGCATAAGATTGACTACCGTAAGTATAGCGGTTTACAAATTTACCGGTCTTAAACCTGGTTTCTGTAAGGAAAGGAACACCGGTTCTTCTTTGATTAGACCAACCTTCGTTACCGTTAGGGAAAGCTGCGATATAATATTGCAGTGCAATACGCTTTAATTTATCAGGCGTAGCTGCATTCTGTAAATTATTATCGGGTGTAGCTCTAAAGTTGTCGTAAGGAGCTGTTCCAGCACCAATACTTCCTGGTACACCAGCACCGCTATTGTAGTTAGCTGAACCTGTTAAATAACCTGCAGGTACAGTAAGCCCCCACTCATTAAAGGATGCTGTGATACCTGCATTATAATCTGCCTCAGCTCCACCAGTACCTCCTGCTATCCAGCCTCTTTCTTTGGCTTCAGCTCTTGCAAGCAAAACAATTGATGCGCCAATTACAGTTACAGGAGAGTTAGGTTGTCTGAAACTTGTAGGCAAAAAAGTACTCTTGACTGAGCATTACCAACACTGTTACCATAAGCAATGGCCAGATCCCTGGTTAAGCCATAAGGGAATGTAGGTCCAGGCGTACCAAATACAGTTGAACGTGAATCTGATAAACCTCCTAATATATCACCCAGTGTTTTGCTTGAAGCATAATCATCACGTGTCTGATAAACTAAATACCATGGATTTTGATATCCACCACCGGGATATTGAATAACTGCATTATCAGCATTGTTATCAATGTGGGGACCAGCTGCTGCATCAGCAAATTCCACAGCGGCTTTTCCGCCAGCTGCAGGATATTTGTTTGTTAAACGAGTTGCCATCAGCATACGCAGGCTGTTAGCAAATTTTGTCCATTTTGCTGTGCTGCCACCATATAAAATATCACCTTTAATTGGAGCTCCGTTATCAAAACCGGCAATAGCTTCTTTACATTCTTTAATGATACTGAAGTAAATATCTTCCTGCTTATCAAACTTAGGAGTTAAGTTACTGGCACCCAGTAAAGCTTCGCTGTAAGGAACATCTCCCCAGGCATCAGTTACTGTCCAGTAAATATAAGCTTTTAATATCCTTGCAATTGCTATTTGATTGGCATTAGAACCGTTGGCAGCAGCAAGACCTGCTGATTTAGGATCGGTATTATAATCTATTATTGTCTGCAAATCCTGCAACGGGCCGGAATAAGTAGGCGCATGTTCCAGTAATGGTAATGCATACAATGAAGTTTCGGTATACTGATTCTCAGAAAGATACTGAGCATATACACCTCTGCGTACATTGGCTGCAAAACCGCCTACCTGCGAAAGAGCGTTGGTAAGCAATGCAGATGTAACTGGGGTACTGATACCATTTGGATTTTGGTTTGTGTTACCAAACTCACTCATCTTGGCACATCCCGTACCCAGCAACCCCAGTGAAATGAGGGCTGCTCCGGTAATTTTTCTTATTGATATATTTTTCATCTTTTATATTTTTTTTAGTAGTTTATAAACGCAAAACTAAGTGTGAAGCGTCCTTACTATTGTTAAGGATAGGCTTAGAATCCTAATTTTAAGTTAACACCAACTGATCTTGTTCCAGGAAGCTGACCATCTTCACCATAAACATTACTGATTTCTGATGGGTCAAATCCTTTATCCTTAGACCAGATCAACCATGGGTTACGGGAAACCACAGAGAAAACTGCTGTTTTAACGTATTTACCAATTCCTAATTTTTCAACTGGAAGCCTGTAACCTAAACTTAACTCTCTTAGTTTAACAAAAGACAGAGAGTAGATATTGTCTTCAGCTATACTGTTAGATCTGAACTGATGGAAATAAGTCTGTCCATCAACATAGTAATCAACTGCTTTACCTGTAGCATCTACACCAAATACGTGTACACCACCACCATCAGCAACCGGGTCACGCAAAGGAATACCACGATCGTTCAGCTCGGCTGTACGTGCAGTTAAACCAGAGTAAGTACCCCAATGATCTGATAAAGAGAAGAATTTACCACCAATTGAATAATCAATATTTACATTAAGTGTAAAGTTCTTGAAGATATTGAATGAGTTCTGAATACCACCGGTATAATTAGGAAGTACACTACCAAATTTAGTGTCTGCTTCACGTATAAATAAACCAGTGCTGGTTAATTGTGGTACACCATTTACCCTTTTGATACCACCACCAAACATTTGTCCCCAAGGCTGTCCTATTTCATTTACGGCATAAGCTGCAGAAGTTCCTGAGAATGCACCTGTAGCTAAGTTCAGTCTTTTAATATCACCGAAAATAGATACTACTTCATTTTGTACCAGGTAACCCCATGTTGCAGAGATTTCCCATGCAAAGTTCTTAGATTGAATTGGTTTGATGAAACCAGTTATATCCCAACCTTTTTTAGCAATTTCACCGGCATTTTTAGAGATTACACTATAACCAGAAGACTGATCCACTGTAACGTTAACCGGGAAGTCCTTGTTGGTTCTGTCCCAATAAGTAACATTGAAACCAATTCTGTTTTTCAGGAACCTCATTTCCAAACCAATTTCTTTCTCTGTATTTACAGCACCCTGTAAGGCAGGATCAACTAAGTTGTTAGGTACAGTGGTAAGGATATTACCATTCCATTGCTGTGGACCAATACCGTAAGTAGCATTCAACTGATAGATACCTAATGTATTTAACAACTGGCCCATAGAACCCCTGATTTTACCATAGCTGATAAATGGAACAGCATTTCTGATAAGATCACTGAATACAAAAGAAAGACCGCCTGATTTAGAATCAATGTAATTTCCAGAAGGCTCTGTAGAAGTATAATCTCTACGATAAGATCCTTCAACAAACAGGTAGTTACGGAAACCGATATCAGCACGTACAAAAATGCTACGACGCTGGAACTGGTTACGGGTATTACCGTAATTAATATTATTCTTTGAATTTGATAATGCGTATAAACCCGGTGCACTTAAACCACCTAGAGTATTGGCATTAACACCTCTGAATTTGGTTTTCAACACATCAAAACCTCCCTGGGCATTGATCTGGAAACTTTTGATTTTTTTACTGTACATAAGCAATCCCTCATAGTTCTGGCGATCGCTGAATGTGTTGTTTACACCATATGCAGCAAATGAGTTTCCTTCATATGGGTTAAATGACATCTGATTAGCACTGGCTTCCAGCTCACTTTTATAAATAACCTCCTGGTTGGTGGTTAACTGTTGCTTACGGTAAGTAGCTTTAATTTTAAGATCATTATTGATCTTATAAGTTAAAGACACATCACCAAAAAGCCTGTCTCTTCTGATACTGTTATTGATATTATCGAAATACTGGTAAAAATTGTACCAATAGTTACCTGCCCATGATTTTCTTGGGCTGCTTGGATCATATGCATCCGGGTTATTCCTGTTCCAGCTTGCAAAAACACCTTCGGGGCTGGTAATTGTTCTTAATTCCCTCATTTTATTCATGTCAAGATCTCTGTGAAACCACTGACCGAATGAACCAGTTGACTGGTTAGAATAACCATCATCACTTTCTGTGTTGGTATTTTCAGCTATATAGTTAAAATTAACACCTAATGTAAAACGAGAGCTTAACTCTGCAGTTGCATTAACATTTAACGTATGACGCTTTAGGTATTCATTAGGAGTAATACCTTTAATATCAAGATTGGTATAAGATGCCCTCAGATTTAAATTATCAGTAGCTTTTGAAAAGGCCACATTGGTTGTTCTGGTAACACCGGTTTCCCAGAAGTCACGAACGTTGGTTGGTTGAGGGGTAAGTTTTGCTGTTTTAAAAGAATACTCATGACCAGGATACCATGCATACCATGGAATGTACTCCTGTCCTGCCATACGTGGACCCCAGCTAGCATCATCTGAATAGTCATGATAATATTTACCATCCAGTGCTTTCCAGGCTACAGGTTGACCAGCTTTATACTGATAGAGTGATAAATCACCATTAGCACCACCAGCATATGAGTTCTGGTAATCAGGTACTATATATACATTATCAAACTGAATACCCATGTTCAATTCCAAACCAATTCCTTTAGCACCTTTTTTTGCTTTTTTCAAAGTCATTACAATCGCACCATTTGATCCATCAGGACCAAACAAAGCTGCTGCAGCAGGACCTTGAAGTATAGAGTAGTCTTCAATATCATCAGGATTAATATCAGCGCCACTTGGCATGATCGTACCATCTACTACATATAAAGCACCGCCGCCAACACCTAAACCATTCTCACCACGTAAACGAACTACAGATTCAGCACCTAATTTAGCAACTGACTGGCTACGAACCTGTGCACCTGCTACTTTACCTGCCAAAGCGTTGGTAACGTTAGTCTGACGAATAGTATTAACCTGATCGCCGGTTAAGTTTTGAACGTTTGCAGAAGTACTTCTTCCAGTACGCCTGATTCCGAAAGCACTGGTTACTACAACTTCTTTAATGTCAGTTCCGGCACCTTTCTCCAGAACTGTATTTAAAACGTTTTGAGTACCTACAGGTACTTCAATTGTTTTAAAACTTGCTCCGGAAATTTCTAAAATTGCATTAGGGTTTACTTTAATTGAGTAAGCTCCGTTAGCATCGGCAGAAACACCGGTTGAAGTGCCTTTAACTTTTACAGACGCAAAAGAAATGGGGTTACCGTCAATATCAGTAACCTTACCGGTCACCACCCGGCTTTGGGCAAATGCCAACACCCCACAGAGCATCAACATTGTAAACAGTGATAAAAATCTTCTCATGTGCATTTAATTAAGTTTAATGATGTGTAAAAATAAGGATAATTTCTTAACGTCAAAATAATGTTAAAATAATTTTCCGAAGTCTTGTATCCTAGTTAGGACATCAGCGGGTTTTAAAAAGCTGCTTCAAACTTAAAATTTGTTAAAATTTATATTGAACCTGTAGCTTCACCTCACTTTTTGTGGTTCCTTTTATCTCGTCCAATCCGCTACCAATAAGGGTTTTATCATTATAAATGGTTTGTGCCCATTTTATCCAGAGTGTAATTTTTTTGTTAATATCATAGTTGATATTAACATAATATCTTAGCCCTTTATCATAAAAAACAGGTATAGAAAAACTATATAAAACATCATTTTCATAGGCATATAGCCGGCTATTGTAACCATCTGTTTCAAAATATTGCAGCCGGATGACTCCCGAAAAGGCTTTTAACATTGGCTTATACAAAAAATCAACATATGTAAGAAATCCTTCTTCAGCAGCAAGCCCCTTTTTATCAAACCATAGTATTTCTGTCCTGTTTCGGATGGTAATGGCCGTATTTATCCTGTAGCTGACCTGTGTACGCCAGTTTTTTTTGGGTTGCCTGGTAACCGGCGATAAAGTCAGCTGACCGGGATTTACATTGATGGCTTTTGATTCGGAGTGAAACCGGGTATATATCTCGAGCTGCTTATTGGGCTTATAGCTTAACTGTATCAGATAATCTGAACCGGTTGATGGTGCATCAACGCGGTATCGCAGCCAGGGGAATTTAAAAAAATCTGCATAGGCATCTATGCGCCAGGCATTGGCAGGGCTGATGGAAACGCCGGCATAGAATCCATTTTCATTGGTGGGATAGGTATTTTCTGTAAAGCCATTGCTATACAGCGATTGATATGATTTTGAAATATTACGGTAAACTAAACTCAAATCAATTTTTGAGGAGGCGCTGATCAGTACCCCATTGATAAAAGCTTTGTCAAAATTTGATGTAAATGCTGCTTCGCCGAACAGGTGCAGATTCTTAAAAGTATAACTGTAGTCAATACTGTAATTACCAAAACTGTTGCCGCTGAGTGCGTAAAAATTATATGGCTCTGCAGATTTTATCAATGGAAACTTAAACCTGTATTGAATACCATTAATGCCCAGATACAACCGCTTAAACTGATAAGAAAGATTGCCGCCAAAAGCCAGTTGCCTTTGTATGCCTTTATCTGCTGTTTCACTTTTGGTACGGTGATAGCCGGATGTTTGCAGGGAAGAAATAAAATCATCCTGTGTTTGTGAGGTATCGGACACAAAATTGGCATCTATATTTCTGTAAGAACCAAACATAGTAAGCTGCCAATTCTTTTTGGTAAGTGTTATACCAATCCCCCTGTGAAAATTAATTTCGCCTGCCGAGTTATACGGCCGTAAAATTTCCCCTTCTCTTTTTATATTGATTACAGCTGCGCTTTTTTTAAAGGCCAGGCTTTGCCATTGTGTGAGGCCCTGGCCCAGGTTTACAGTAAAATCGCCGATTGCCAGCGCTTTTATAATACCAACCTTGCGCACAAAAATATGTGCCGAATAAAAATCAAACCCTTGCTTTTGTTTTCCTTTAAAAAACTGTTCACCTGCATCTTTTTCTGCAACAATTCCATATTGCAAAAGGTTCCTGTAAGCATACTTATACCTGAACAGATATTTTTGCGGAGAACCCGGATAAAAATTGGTTGCAATTGATGAATCCAGTAAATAACCTTTTGATCTTTCCGGTACCTGCGATGCCCTGAGCAGGATACTGTGTTCTCCATTTTTCAATCTTCTTTTTACCGTACCTGCTGCCGAAACCTGTATACTAACGTTTATGTATGGCCTTAATTTTTGAATGGTGCCAATATCCCAGCCGGGCACTGCCTGTAATTCATACAGGTTAACCAATTTTCCAACCAGGTTACGGTATAAAATAAAATTATGAACCTGCATAGGTGTAAGCATACGCAACTGGTTTAATGCTGCCGCATCGGCATAATTCAACTCTATCGGATTTTTAATAAACTGAACCATTTCCTGCAGGTAAGCATCGTCTTCAGTTTCAATATCTTCATTATTTTCGGTAATATTTTCCAGTTGCTGTTCTGTATTGGTTGTAATGGGTTCGGTTACCTGTGCAGCAATATCTGCAGCAAGCAATAACAAGATTAACCATACAAAAAATATTCTCATTCGGCCTTTGATTTAAAATGCATGATCAGTAATATACCCGGAGAAAATCCGAGCTGCGGATGATAGCTGGAAGAAATATCCAGCCGCAATTTTTTCCAGCCAACGCCAGCACCTGCATAGGCGGTTCCCGACTCACTTAAAAAACCTGCTTTGGCAAAAAACTGTTTGGCAAACTGGTATTGTAATCCTGCAATAACGTTCACTGCTTTATCTTCTTCTTTTATTATTTCGCTGCTTATAAAAAACCTGTCTGAGGCATCGTAGCCCAATCCTATTTTATAAGCCGCAGCAATTTTTTCTTCTTTATCTTTTCCAAGCTTACCTCCAATGGGGTTATAAACATGTATGCCTGCAGTTAATTTACCCGTCAGGTGAAAAAGGGCACCCATCTCAAAATTTATGGCTGATGCTTTTCCATAAGCAGGTATGCTGTATCCGTAATAATTAAACTGCACACCCACATCAACCAGTTTTCCCAGTTTACGGGCATAAGCCAGGCCTATTTTATTTTCCCTGAAATTTTTAAAGCCCGCATATTGTAACTGAATTCCAATATTGCCCAGGCGTGTTGGTACAGCGGCGCCCAATGTGTAAACACTTGTTTCTTTCAGCATAAATCTTCTTTCTCCAAAAATACCAATGCCGGCCTGTTTTGTAAGGGCCAGTGCAGCCTGGTTGCCGGTGAATGAAAGTGCATCATTTTGCTGCACGCTGTAAGCAGATAAACTGCTATAGGGCTGGGCCAGTGAATAGCGTAAAGACTGGGCTGTGAGCTGGTTTAAACTAATAATAAAAAATGCAGATAATAGTACTTTCGTTTTCATATTATCAGGGTTAGACGGTTAGAGAGAACCAAGATAATAAACAGGAATTTAAAATACAAGTTTTTGATAATGCCTGTAAGCAAATACTTGTTTACTTTTGCGCCATGCAAATTTTAGACGGAAAGATTGTTTCACAATCTGTAAAAGAAAAAATAAAAGAAAAAACCATTCTTTTTAAAAATGCTGGTAATAAAACGCCGCACCTGGCAGCCATACTGATTGGTAACAACGGCGCCAGTGAAACCTATGTAGCCAGCAAGGTAAAAAACTGTGAGGAAGTTGGTTTTACAAGCAGCCTCATCCGCTTTGAAGAAAATATTGAAGAAGCGGCATTAACAGCAGCCATTGAAAAACTCAATAATGATGAAGATGTGGATGGCATTTTGGTACAGCTGCCATTACCCAAACAGATTAATGAAGAAAAGATCATTAACCTGATCAGTCCTGATAAAGATGTAGATGGTTTTCACCCCATGAGTATCGGAAAGATGGTACAGGGATTGCCCACATTTATTCCGGCAACTCCTTACGGCATCCTGTTAATGCTTGAACATTACAAAATTGAAACTGCCGGAAAACATGCCGTGGTAATTGGCCGCAGCAATATTGTGGGACGCCCCATCAGTATCTTACTTAGCAGAAATGCTTACCCAGGAAACTGCACAGTAACGGTTTGCCATAGCCGTACAAAAAATCTGAAGGAAATTTGCCTGCAGGCCGATATTATTGTTGCCGCTTTGGGCATTCCTGAATTTTTAAAAGCTGATATGGTAAAGGAAAATGCAGTGGTGGTAGATGTGGGTATTACCCGTGTGGCAGATGTAACCAAAAAATCGGGCTTTGCCATCAAAGGCGATGTTGATTTTGTAAACGTAGCACCTAAATGCAGTTACATCACACCTGTACCCGGCGGCGTGGGACTGATGACCATTGCGGCTTTGCTGATGAATACTTTTTCGGCCTGCGAAAATAAATACAAATAATACCAAAGCATTTTTTGCTTTATTCAAATGATTGAAACTAAAAATACCGCACCCTTGTCATTACCTGTAATGGAGCATTTTTATACCATACAGGGCGAAGGCTATCACCAGGGCAGAGCCGCTTATTTTATCCGCCTGGGTGGTTGTGATGTAGGTTGTGTGTGGTGCGATGTAAAAGAAAGCTGGGACGCAGGAAAACATCCAGCATTTAATATTGAAGATTTACTATTGAATGTTGAACAGACACCGGCAAAGCTGGTTGTCATTACAGGCGGCGAACCGCTGATGCATAATTTAGATGACCTTACGGCTGCATTACAATCAAAAGGTTTTGAAACCAATATTGAAACATCAGGCGCCCATCCACTTAGTGGCAACTGGAACTGGATCTGTCTTTCGCCCAAAAAATTTAAAGCGCCATTACCCGGGATAGTACCACTTGCAAACGAACTGAAAATTGTGATATTCAATAAATCTGATTTTGAATGGGCTGAACAATATGCAGCATTGGTTTCGCCCGGCTGCAAATTATACCTGCAACCGGAATGGGATAAAGCAGCGGTTGTAACACCGATGATCATTGAGTATATTTTGCAAAATCCCAAATGGGAATTATCGCTGCAGATACACAAGTACATCCATGTTCCGTAAAAGGAAATGTTATAATTCCCGGCAAAGAATAAATTACACTTTCATTCGTTTTATCTTTATACAACGAATTAATGCACATGCTACATAAAAAATATCTTATCCATAAAGCAATTCTCTCCTTTTTACTTTTTACTTTTTCCTTTTTACTTACCAACGCTCAATGGTACGACCCGGAGAAGGTAAATAAGAAAGCAGGCGAAATTTACGGGCAGGCAATTGAAGAAGCCCAAAACGGAAATTTTACCGCTTCCATCAAACACCTGAACGACGCATTGGCCCTTGATCCGAAATTTGTGGATGTTTATTTAACCAGGTCGAATGTGTATGCAGAATTAAAAGATTACGCCGCTTCTGTTGCAGATTTTGAAATAGCCATGCGTATGGATTCTGTTTATTCAAAAGTATATTTACTGCCTTATTCCATTTCACTGGCGGGTGCCGGAAAATTCGGACAGGCACTAAATGCAGTGAATGAATTTTTAGCAACACCCTCTTTAAATCAGCAAAGTATACAAGCAGGTAATTACCGAAAATCGGCTTATACTTTTGCACTCGATTACGAAAAAAAACATCCGGCAAAAGATTATGTCTTTGCTCCCATAAACCTGGGCGACAATATCAATACCAAAGACCTGGAATACTTTCCTTCCCTAACCATTGATGGCACTAAAATGATCTTTAACCGCCGCATTGCAGGCGACGAAGATTTTTACGAAAGTAATTTTATTGATGGCAAATGGGGTAAGGCAGCACCACTTGGAGGTAAGGTGAATACCAACCTCAATGAAGGCGCTCAGAACATTTCGCAGGATGGGCAGCTGTTGATTTTTACCGGTTGCAATTACCCCGAAGGTGAAGGCAGTTGCGATCTTTATTTTTCTGTAAGAACAAATAACGGCTGGAGTGAGCCGCAAAATTTAGGCCCTGTTTTAAATACTGATTTCTGGGAATCTTCACCCTCTTTATCGCCGGATAAAAGAGACCTGTATTTTTCAAGCAGCAGAGCCGGTGGTTTTGGTGGCCGCGATATCTGGGTTACACACCGCTTACCAACAGGCAAGTGGAGCCGCCCCGAAAATTTAGGCGAAGCAGTTAATACCAGCGGCGATGAAGGCTGTCCCTTTATGCATTCAGATAATGAAACGCTTTATTTCAACAGCAATGGCCATCCCGGATATGGAATGACAGATCTGTTCTTCAGTAAAAAAGTAAATGACAGCAGCTGGGTAGTTGCAGAAAATTTAGGCTACCCCATTAATACCATTGATGACCAGGGTTCTTTAATTGTTGCTGCTGATGGCAAAACGGGTTACTATGCAAGCGATGGCGCAGATAGCAAAGGCGGTCTGGATATTTATTCTTTTCAATTAAGAGAAGACGTAAGGCCGCTAAAAACCCTGTGGGTAAAAGGAAAAGTATTTGATAAAAAAACAAATGCCGGTTTACCTTCTGCAGTAGAATTAACGGATATAAAAACCGGTAACCTGCTCAGCAAAATACAAACTGATGAAGATGGGAATTACCTGGTTACTTTACCCGTAGGAAAAAATTATGCTTTTAATGTAAACCGCAAGGGTTATTTATTTTATTCAGATAACTTTTCGCTGCAAAAAAATAACAGCGATGCTGCATTCGTTGTAAATATTCCTTTACAACCGATTGAAAAAGGAGCTACCATTGTTTTAAAAAATATCTTTTTCGAAACAGGCAGATTTGATCTGCAGAATGAATCAAAATCAGAACTGAATAAACTGGTTATTTTATTAAATGATAACCCGAATTTAAAAATTCAGATAGACGGGCATACAGATAACGTGGGTCAGGAAAAGACAATCTCCTGCTCTCTGCCAACCGTGCAAAAGCGGTTGTAGGATATTTGTTAAGCAAATCCATCAATACCCAACGCCTTAGTTACAAAGGATTTGGTTCATCCAGGCCGGTTGCCGGTAATGCAACAGAACCGGGCAAAGCATTGAACAGAAGAACAGAATTAAGTATTACAGGTAATTAGCTATTTCATTGTTGCGCAATCCGTCATGTAATAATCATTTTTATCAATAAAAGCGGCACCGTAGGTTCCCCCTCCATTATATTGCTGGCGTAAGCCAAAGCCCTGGTAAAAACATGTTTTTCCATTGGCATACTTTATAAAAACAGTGTACCACTGATTGCTGTATCTGTACGTTGGAATTCCAAAGTCATTATTAACAACTGTCCAACCTCCATTTGATGATGATGCATGAAATTTTACGACTGTATGTGCATCCATTTTATCTGCAAAACTATTTTCGTACATCTTTATTAATTGAGCTTGTGTAAATCCCATAACCAAATTTGATGATTTTTCTGTCCATTGTTTTGGCAATGGTGTAATGGCATTTTTTACGGCATTGTTTTTTGCATCACTTATAGTTTGGCTTTCCTTTACAATATTTATTGCATCTTTTGCTGAAAAACTGTAAGTAAAATAATTGGCAAAAACAATATCATCACCATAAATTGGTTTTCCCCAATCATCTAACTTTTCGTTTGTTACAAAAAGCCCTACTTTGTAATTCCCGTTTTGTGTAAAATTATATTGGTTGTGGCCATAGGCAAATGCTGCGCCTACCCAAAAATCGCTCTGTTTTCCGCTGTTAAAAATAGCAGGATCCGGCAAAATATCTAACGTAATTGATTTACTATTTGCTTGTGCAACACTAAGTGCGAATGTTTCTGCTATGCTTACAAACCTTTTTATTTTTTCTCCTGCTTCATTGTAAAGTACCAGGTATATTTTTATGCCATCGTCGTTATCGGCAATTTTAAGCACATCTTTTAGTGTGCCTTTAGTAGCAGTAAGCTTTGCATAGATACGACTGGCAGATGTAAAACTATTTGCCATCTGACCATCGCCTCCATTAAAAGGCACAGATGAAAATATAATTTTCAAATCGTCGCCATACCCGCTTATTCCGTTTTCATCTATATAGTAACCTTCGGGCTCCTTTATTGTTACTTTGTTATCCATATTTTTTGCGTGTTGAGTTGTGTTGGTTTCAGTTGCTTTATTTAAAATACCGCATGGCTTGGCCTGGGTACAAACTGTTGCAATGAGTATTAATGCCAGTAATGTTATTTTCTTCATTGTATTTTTTTAGATTTTTTTATTTTTCGCCAACAATAAAATAGCATAAAAAATTACCTGCCTTATCCTTATAATCATAAGCAACGGCAATTTTATTCTCCCGGTAAATTTTTAATTGAGGATCTGTTTTGTATTTTTCGTCCATGGCAGACTGCATACTCCCTTTAAACTTTGCCAGATCAATATCTTTGTTGCTGACTGTATGTATGGTGTAATGATAGGTGATCATGTATTCATTAAATACCGTAGCGCTGTCCATCCGGGTATTTTCATCTGTTGCTATCGGGCATTTTTTATTTATTTCTGCTGCTGCTGCAAAAAGATTTTGATTAACAGCAGAACCAGACTTGCCAGGAGTTTCTTTACTTTGGGTATTACCCGAACAACTACAAAATGCAATTGCAGGTATGACAAGTATTTTTAAAAATGTATTTTTCATTGCTGTCTCTTTTAAGAAGTTCAGTTTATTTAAATTGTTATTTACTTATTTGTTCTTTTTCCCATTCTTCTTTACAAGCTGTAGCAATTGGGACAGCATCCAGCATTTTTTCGTTAGCTTCTTTTTCGCTTTTAAACGTGGCTACCATTTTTTCGCCCACACAATCGCATATACCTTTTATACGGTTCAGTTGAGGACTGGTTAAATCATACTTACCTTTTGTGGCACCATCGAAGCAGGTTTTAGAAGCACTGGCTGCATCCCATTTTGCAGTGGGTGCGCTTGAGCAGCTAAATAATAAAATAACGATTGCAGGAAAAGCTAATTTTTTCATTTTTTTGTTTAATAAGATTTCTTAATATTATTGTTTCATTTGTAAGTCAGCTATTTTGGGAGATTGTATTGTAGTAGATAAACTGCAACAAACATTTCCATCGCAAGTGATATAACCACTGCCGGTTTTCAAAGAACAGGCAACCATGCTGCCAGCTAACTGGCATTGGCATGTAAATGAGCCACTAATACTTCCTTTTGCATTTACAACATTTACGCCAGCATTATTAGGCAGGTTTTCAAACTTAAATCCCTTTTTCAGTGTTAATTTATTATTTGCAAATACTACACCTTCTGGCAAATCTTTTGCAGTAGCCGCAGTTACAATAAATGTTTTTTCTGTTTTTTGCACAGGAGTTGTTTTTGTTTTTTGAGCATTTGTTGCTGTAAACAAACAGATTGAAAATGCTAATAAAATAATGTACTTCATGTTGTTTAATTTTGGATTAATTGTTTTAAATAATTGTTGATTGATGTATTAATTGTGGATTTTGCCTTGAGTATAAAACTTACTTTTCTGCTATCAATACTAATTTCTACTGCTGAATTTGGTTTAATGTTTTTATCAGTTTGTGCAATTCTATCTGCTAAAGCGGCATTAAAAAGCGATTCCATTTTTTCTCTCTCTACTTTATTTAATCCCTTACTATCATAAGTGCCACCGCTATACATACCTGATGAGCTTTCTTTTTTATTAACCGGTATGTATTCCAATTCATTTCCTTTTAATACATACTTATTTCTTGCAGCATCGTAATAAATAAAAACAGTATCGCTGGTACTGTTTGCTTTTGCATTTGTAAACAGTGTTATCATAAAGAGTAGTACTGAAATACTTTTTTTCATTTAAAATTTATTCGAACAAGTGACTATTTTGTGAACACGATTACTGAATTATCTTTTATACTTTTTAATTTAAAATGATGTCTATCCAATTCCAGTATTTTATGATTAAGCAGTGTATCGGCATTAAAAGGAATTAATAAAAGCCTGTGATCAAATAGCGGCCCCTCCGCAGTTATAACCCCTTTGTAAAATTTTGATTTGCCTTTATGCAGCACCTGGTCATAGTAAAAATATCCGCTCTCTTTAATTTCCATTCTTGTAAAACCGCTATCGCTTTTATGAATCCATATACCTTCTTTATGATTCATCCCAATTCCAGAAGCTCTTTTTGGCATAAACAGTGTACCTGTTATCCATGCAACTACTATTACTATTATAGTTCCTGTAATGGTTAGCATCAGCCGTTCTTTACCAGCACTGTTTTTCCCAAACTTTAGCATAGTATTTCAATAAAAAGGTTTGCCGTTTTGTGCAATATGTTTTACAGTTTAAAAATGATGTAATTAAATCTTATTGCACCTCCAAAATTTGCGTTCATATCCACTTCGATTAGATTTGGATTTATTAATTTAACCTGGTAAATAGTGCCAGTAACTCCATCAGCAATAGATACCAAAACCATGGTATTGGTTAAATCCCATCCGGCAGGTAAACCAGGTATAACATTTACGTATGCTAAATTTAAACCTGGAGTAACAGTTTTTATTACTGTGCCACTATACCTTGTTCTTATACCACCATTAACATCTAAAGTAGTAAGCGGATTAGTAGTACCAATGCCTACATTGGTACTTGCCGTGGCACCGTTTACACCGTTAATGCTTCCCAAAACCATTGCGTTGTTGTTGTCTACCCTACTTCTATATCCAATTGCTGTTGCGTTGGTTAAAGATGCTGAACCGGCATCTGCAAAAGCGCCTAAAAAAGTATTGTTTGTACCACTAAAATTTACGAGTCCTGCATTTTTACCTATACCGGTATTAAGGTTGTTATTGGTATTTGCCAGGCTGTTTTCGCCAAGGGCCGTATTCTCATCTCCGTTTGTACTTTCGCCCAAGGCAAAATTTCCAATCGCTGTATTTCTACTGCCTGTTGTATGGTCTTTAAAAGCCCAGGCACCCATTACTACATTATTTGCACCTAATAATAAGTTAACTGCTGCACTATCGCCAATGGCCACATTCCATTGGCTTGTACTCCCCTGCAAGTTTCTTAATGCAAAAGCCCCAACGGCGGTATTTGCTTTACTTGAATTAGATGAAAGGGCTAAAGCACCTACTGCGGTATTATTCTCTGATGTTGAATTATTTAATAAGGCATACGAACCCACCGCGGTGTTATAATTGGCATTATTGTTATAGCCAGTTTGATTACCAATGAATGTATTAGAGGTCCCTGTTATATTTTTAATCCCGCTGTTATCGCCTATAAAACAATTATACCCGGTGGTATTATTTTCTCCTGCCGAAGAACCAAAAAATGTACTTCCCCATACCTGATTTTTTCTTCCTGCCAGATTTCCTACAATTGTAGTCCAGTTAGCAACACTGCTATCGCCGGCATAATCGCCAATTATTACACTCCGGTAACCGCCGTTAAAATTATTTATATTATACCCAGCATGGTCGCCAATAATAACAGCATTAGAAGCTCTGCTTTTATATGCCACACTATCGCCAATTGCTACATTGTTAGCTCCAACACTATTAGCTCCGCTACCAGCACCTATAAAATAATTTTTTGCAGTCGCATCTAATCTCCCAATCCATTTATTATTTTGCCTGAAACTCAGGGGTACATTATCAAGGGTACCAAAAAAATGATTAGAAATATTTGTTCCGGTATTTCCTGCCGTTTTCCAGGCAATGGTATCCAAACTGTTTGAAGCCGGCAACCACAACCATTTTGTGCCATCGTAGTAATGAAATCCTACGCTGTCTGGTGCATTTTGAAAAATCAATAAGCCGGTTGCCGGTAAAGCAATTGCATTTTTTTGAACCTTACTCATTCGCGGTATAAGCACCCCTTTTGAGCCACTGCTAACATCTAAAATGCTACTTGTATTAGCGGTTGAACCCGTAGTATTTACTGCAAGGCTTTGGGCTGTTCCAAATTCTACAGCACATGAAAAGAGAAATACCAATACTAGCCTTGCCATATTATTGAATGTTTTAACCAGGTAAAATAGTACTGCAAAAATTGCGTAAATAATAAAACATCAACCTCACGTAAAAGAGTGATTTATTGGCGTAGCGTTGGAAATATGAAATAAAAAGTGATACTTTACACAGAAATAATTTCGCATTTAATTAAACCCGATTGCCACATAATTTCTAAACAATTAAACCAACTATGAAGCAATTGTTGCTAACCGCCTTACTTACAATTAACATGGCTATTGGGTTTGGTCAAATAAATATAGATTCTTTACACACCAGTTTTTTAACTACAAAAACCGATACCGTTACCTTAAGAAAATACTTGCAAAGACTGGAAAAATTATCTTCCGAAAATATTAATGAAATTGAAATAACTGCCAATTGGATAATTGAAAATGCAGTTTTAAAAAAAAATGATAACATGCTGGCTGCAGCTCTGGTGATATTAGGCGATACCTACTTAAATGCCCAAAAACTAAAGGAAGCAGCAGAGGTATATTTAAGGGTAATTACGCTTACAGAAAACAGCAGCAATTATATAGATTTATCTAAAGCCTATATTGGCATGTATAATTTTAATAAGCAATCCGGGGATTATGACAAAGCGATGGCTTTTATAACCAAATGTTTAACGGTTTCAGAAAAAAATAATTATAAACCGGGAATTGCCAAAAGTAAATATGGAACCGCAGCTTTACTCGACGACCAATCCTATCCTGAAAAAAAAGACACTTTCAATTTAACTTTCAAATTAATGAATGAAGCCGCTGCTTTATGGGCAGAAGTTAAGGATACTGCCCAGGTGAACCGGATGCAGGTGGGGATGGCTGAAGCATTATCAAACTATGGTTTATATGATACAGCCATACAATTACTGAAAAGTAAAAAGCTTTTTTTAGCTGATAGTTATAACCAAAAATATGCAGCACAATACTATTTTACTTTAGGAAAAATATATAACCAAAAAGCCGGTGCATCCAATGAAAAAAAAGAAATTCATTTAAAGGCTATTGAAAATTTTGATAGCTGTATTTCAATTGCAAAAAAATTAAATAACAACAAATATTTACTCTGGGGTTATAACTGGATTTCATCAAGCTATGCGTTTATTAATGACTATAAAAATGCTTATTTATTTAAAAAACGGTTTGCCAATTTAAATGACTCCTTGCTTGATGCATCATACCTTCAATCAATGGCTGGTGTACAACATAAATACGAAGTAGAAAAAAAAGAAAAGGAAATAATTTCACTTCATTCAGCCAACCTGCAAAAATCTACCTTAAACAAATTTTTAATTGGCAGCACCATTGCCCTGGTTTTGCTTGGCTTACTGGGTTACCGGAATTTTAAAACCAAACAAAAACTACATAAAACTCAAATAATTCAATTAGAAAAAGACAAACAATTATTAGCCATAGATGCCATGCTTAAAGGCCAGGAAGAAGAACGCAGCCGTCTTGCAAAAGATTTACACGACGGACTGGGTGGCATGTTAAGCGGCGTAAAACTCTCCTTTGTAAATATGAAAGAAAACCTGATCATGGATGCCGAAAGCGTTACCTCTTTCGAAAAATCCATTTTGCAGTTAGATAATACTATTGCAGAACTTCGCAAAGTAGCCCATAACCTGATGCCCGAAGCTTTAGTAAAGTTTGGACTAAAAAATGCTATACTCGATTTCTGCAATTCCATGCAACTTTCCAGTAAAACAAAAATTATTTTTGAGCAGCTGGGAACTGAAAGGTTACTCAGTAACACAGCAGACCTGTATATTTACCGTATCGTTCAGGAACTGATCAACAATGCCATCAAACATGCCGATGCTGATCAGATTTTAGTTCAACTCACCAAAACAAACGATAAAGTTTTACTTACTGTTGAAGATGATGGCAAAGGATTTAATACAGAACTCATAAGATCAGCAAAAGGAATAGGCCTGAAAAACATACAACAACGGGTTGATTATTTAAAAGGCAAAATAGATATAGCCTCGCAGGCAGCTGAAGGCACATCGGTAAATATTGAACTCTACGTATAAAAATGATTAACGTATTTATTGTAGATGACCACCAGTTGGTTATTGAAGGCATCATGTCATTTCTTCAAAAAGAAAAAGATATAAAAGTGGCAGGTTATGCCACAACCGCAATGGCGTGCCTTGATTTTTTTAAAACAAATTCAGCCGATGTTATTTTAATGGATATAAACCTGCCGGATATGAATGGCATGGATTTATGTAAGTTGATAAAAACAAATTATGCAGGCATTGCTGTAATTGCATTAAGCACATTAAACCAGGGAAGTTATATAACACAGATTATTGAAAACGGTGCCAGTGGCTACCTGTTAAAAAATGCAGATAAAGAAGAAATTATTGAAGCCATTGTTACAGTAGAAAATGGCAAACCCTACTTCAGCTTTGAAGCAGGTAAAATTTATAAGGCAACAACCGAAAAAAGAATCGGTTTACCGGTATTAAGTAAGAGGGAAAAAGAAATTTTAAAATTAATTGCCGAAGGACTTACCAATATAGAAATCAGTAAACAACTTTTCATAAGTATAGACACAGTAGATACCCATCGCAAAAATCTCTACACAAAACTAAATGTAAAGAATACAGCTTTACTTATCAGGCAGGCTATAGAAAATAATTATCTATAGAATTTCAATCCGGGGATTTTCAAAATTCCGCCATATTACAATATATTTACAGGCACCTTTTATTTCAGCAATGCACAATGACCTGCTATACCAGATCGCATTAACACTTGTTCCCAACATCGGCGATGTACATGCCAAGGCATTGGTGAATATATATGGCGATGCCCAATCCATTTTTAAAGCCAGGAAAAAAGAGCTGGATCATATGGAAGGCATTGGAACGGTAAGAGCCAAATCCATCAAAGACTTCGCCAATTTCAGCATCGCTGAAGAAGAAATAAAATTCATTGAAAAATATAAGATAACGCCGCTTTTTATTAACGCTGAAAATTATCCAAAGCGGTTATTGAATTGTTACGATAGCCCCGCCCTGCTTTACTACCGTGGCAATGCTGATCTGAATACCTCCAGGATAATTTCAGTTGTAGGCACCCGAAATAATTCTGATTACGGCAAAAATGTTTGCGAAAAATTCATTGAAGACCTGCAGGCAGAAAACATTTTGATAGTAAGCGGCCTGGCATTTGGCATTGATACCATTGCACACAAAGCCGCATTAAAACATAACCTGCAAACCATTGCTGTGCTTGCACATGGGCTCGACAGGATTTACCCACCACAAAATAAAGGACTTGCAAAAAACATTACGGGGCAGGGTGGTTTATTAACTGAATTTATCAGCAATACCAATCCCGATAAACAGAATTTTCCCAAACGAAACCGCATTGTGGCTGGTATGTGCGATGCTGTTGTTGTTATTGAAAGCAGCAAAAAAGGTGGCTCTCTTATTACTGCCGAACTGGGTAATGGTTATAATAAAGATGTATTTGCCATACCCGGCCGCATCAACGATTCAAAAAGCGAAGGCTGTAATTATCTGATTAAAAACAACAAAGCTGCTCTTATAAATTCTGCAAAGGATTTTCTGGAAATGATGAACTGGTCCGTTCGACTTCGCTCAGAACTTGAAAAAGGTTCAGCAAAAAAACAAAGAGAACTATTTATTGAATTGGATGCCGATGAAAAAATCGTAGTAGATATTTTACAACAACAAGACAGCATCCAGATCGATGAACTGTATTTTAAAAGCGGCCTCAGCAGCAGTGCTGTGGCTAAAGCTTTGCTGATGCTGGAAATGCAGCATGTAGTAATCTCCTTACCAGGCAAGGTTTATAAACTGTGCTGAGGAATTATTCAGTCCTGGTTTTTTGCATCCATTGCAACCAGCTTTTGTAAGCTTCTCTTTCTTTACCAGCCTCATCTTTTAGCCCGGTATCTTCCCACAACCCAAAAAGATCCTGGTACAGGTTCAGGCTTTTTAAACGTGCATTACCGGCATCGTAATCTTTACTGCAAAACCAGATGAACAGTTTTGCTTTTCTGCTGTTACAGAACTTTAATACCATTTCTAAATAATCTTTCTGCCAGCCTGCATTGCCCTGTTTATTTAAACTGTAGGATGGAATAACAAGGTCTTCTGCTATATAACCTGTTTCTGCAAATGCAAGCGGTTTGGTTGCAGCAAGGTTGGCAAATTTTTCAAAATAATTCACCGGAAAAAGTTGTGGATTTGTATTGCCCCCGCCTGATGAACTTACCGTAACATAAGGATAAGCACTCAAGCCAATAAAATCGGTATAGTTTAATAACTGCCCGGCATTATTAAAGCCTTCATTGGTTTCATCCACCATAAAACTTATAAAAAAGGGCAGGGCTGGATATTTAGTTTTCAATTGAATATATACCTGCGAAAGAAAATTTTTATAGAGTTGAAAACCGGCTGCATTCCAGGTGACTGCATTGCTTTCTACTCCATAATTTATATAAACCGGTTGCAGCTGATCAATGAGCCAGCTTACATAATTTACATAAGCCGTTACCACTTTGCTGTCGTTAAAAGGCAGCTGGCGCCAGTAGTTTTTAATGCTGTCGGTAGCAGGTGCATTGGCATAATAATCCGGCCTCGATATCCTGTTAAGCGCCAGTGCCGATACACTCAAAAAAACTTTTTTACCAGCGGCTGTTTTTGTTTTCCTGGTGGTCATATCCTGTACCAGCACAGCCGGCATCGGCCGGTTATAAAATGCTTCTTCGTAAGGAATGCCGTCGTCAAAATGGTGAGAAACAATATCACAATGATCATTAATGAACCTGTAAGCAGTGTCCACTTCCTCTAAAGTAAAATCAGCAGGCCAGGGTGTTACACCCATATAAAATGACCTGGTTTCAACAGGTGTATCCTCCTTTTTCCTGCATTGCACAGCTACAAAAGCTAAACCAATGCATAAAAAAAACGAAATCCCATTTTTCATCGCTTTACTTTTAATCTAAGTTAAACAACAAAAATTATACCCTTATTGTATACCCCATATTAACTTTTCAATTTTTCTCTTACCTTTGCCTATGGCAACAATAAATAACTCCGCAGCTAAAAGCAAATCCAAAAAATTTTATGGCGAAGGCTTAACGTTTGATGACGTTTTACTCGTGCCCGCCTATTCACAGGTTTTACCAAGGGAGGTAAACATCAGTACACAACTTACAAAAACCATCACACTGCAGGTTCCATTATTAAGTGCGGCAATGGATACTGTAACCGAAGCATCACTTGCCATTGCACTGGCACGTGAAGGCGGTCTGGGCATTTTGCACAAAAATATGAGTATAGAGCAGCAGGCCGACCAGGTGCGTAAAGTAAAAAGAAGTGAGAACGGTTTGATACTGGACCCCGTTACCCTTAGTCCCGATGCTACCATTGGCGAGGCTTTGCGCCTGATGAAAGAAAATAAGATCGGTGGTATTCCCATTGTGGATGCAGCACATAAATTAGTAGGCATACTCACCAACCGCGATATGCGTTTTGAGACAAATTACAAGGGTAAAGTGAGCAGTATCATGACCAAGGATAACCTGATCATTGCTCCCGAAGGCACGGACTTAAAAAAAGCAGAACAGATCTTCAAGAAAAATAAAATTGAAAAATTACCGGTGGTAAGCAAGGCCGGAAAACTGATAGGCCTTATTACTTTCAGCGATATTTTAAAATTAAAATCGCACCCACATGCGGTTAAAGATTCTTTCGGCAGGCTTCTGGTTGGTGCCGGCGTTGGTATAACCGGCGATATTATGCAGCGTGTGGAAGCACTATACCAGGTGGGTGTTGATGTGGTTTGTTTAGACAGTGCCCACGGCCATACCAAAGGTGTTATAGATGCATTAAAAGGCATCAAAAAGAATTTTAAAACCATACAGGTAATTGCCGGCAATGTAGGAACCGGTGCAGGTGCCAAAGCCCTGGCGGATGCAGGTGCCGATGCGGTAAAAGTGGGCATAGGACCCGGTTCTATCTGCACCACCAGGATTGTTGCCGGTACAGGTGTACCGCAGATCACAGCCGTGATGGAAGCATCGGCTGCATTAAAAAATAAAAATGTGGGTATCATCAGCGATGGTGGAATTAGATACACAGGCGATATGGTAAAAGCATTGGCCGCAGGTGCCAGTTGTGTAATGATGGGTAATGTTTTTGCAGGTACCGAAGAGAGCCCCGGCGAAACCATTATTTACGAAGGCCGCAAATTCAAGCAGTACCGCGGTATGGGTTCACTGGGTGCTATGGCACAGGGCAGCAGCGATCGTTACTTCCAGGATGTGGAAGATGATATTAAAAAGTTTGTACCCGAAGGCATTGAAGGCCGTGTTGCATTTAAAGGAAGTTTAAAAGAAGTAGTACACCAATATACCGGTGGCTTACGGGCAGGCATGGGCTATTGTGGTGCAAAAAATATAAGTGAGTTACAGAACGCAACTTTTGTAAAAATCACCAATGCAGGCATGAGAGAAAGCCATGCACACGATATTGCAATAACGAAAGAGGCGCCGAATTACAGCAGGTAGAAGAATTAAGAATGAAAAATTAAAGAAGTAACCCGGGAGAAAATTTTGCAAATTTATGCTATCATAACAAATCTGACCAGGTAAAATGAAAAAATCTGCTTTTATATTTAGACTGCTTTTCATTTTTCATTTTTCATTCTTCATTTTTAATTCCGCCATTGCGCAGGATTCCTCCCACCTCCGCATCTCCCTGCTCACCTGCACACCCGGCGACGAACTATATTCAACATTCGGGCACAGTGCTTTCAGAATTGTTGACAGCAGCAAAGCTTTTAATGATAACTGGCGGGATGTGGTTTACAACTACGGCACATTCAATTTTGATGATGACGGGTTTTATTTAAAGTTTGTACAGGGCAAACTGCTCTATTATGTATCGCCTGCAGCATTTCCCGATTTTAAATATGACTATGAAACTACCAACCGCGGAATAACCGAACAGGTATTAAATTTAACAGCCGAAGAAAAAATAACTGTTCAACAATTTTTAAACAATAATTTAAAAGAAGAGAACAAGTTTTATAAATACGATTTCTTCTTCGATAACTGTACCACCCGCCTGCGTGATATTTTAAAAAAGCAGCACGACTCTGCCTTTTGCCAAAAACCCGTAATGCCTGTTGGCAGCAGGTTTCGCCAGGCCATACACCAGTATCTTGATAAAAACAATAAAGACTGGAGCAAGCTGGGCATTGATATTTTATTGGGCCAGCCCTGCGATGGCATAATGACAGCAGAGAACATGCAGTTCCTGCCTGATAACCTGATGAAGAGTTTAGACAGCAGCAATCATCCCATGATTTTATCTTCACAAAACTTATATGCCATCAACAATGAAAATGCTAAAGGATCTTTCTTTACACCCTTTGTAGTTTTTTCGTTGCTGGCCATTTTTATTGTTTTACTGGGCTACACAAAAAACAAATTTGCCCAGGCATTCCTGTATGGATTTGATGGATTATTCTTCTTCCTCACCGGTGTGCTGGGCATCATTTTAATTTTCATGTGGTTTGGCACCGATCACAGCATGACCAAAAATAATTTCAATCTCATCTGGGCATGGCCCACACATACCATCATGGCATTTTTTGTAAACAGTAAAAAAGCCTGGGTAAAAAAATATTTTAAGTTTACGGCTGTAGCTTTACTGGCTGTTTTAATAAGCTGGTTCTTTTTACCGCAGCAAATGAACAATGCATTGATACCAATTGTATTGTTATTGATCTACCGGAGCGTAAAGAAATCTTTGGCCATGAATTAACACGGATTATTTGCGTCTAAAGATTCGTGCTATGCGTCTAATTAATGTAATCATGAAATCAAAAACCTTCACCTACCAATCCGCTGAAATTTTTTACCGCACCATTGGTGCCGGTAAGCCTGTTGTTTTAATACATGGCTTTGCCGAAGATGGCGAGGTCTGGAAAAATCAAATTGAATTTTTAAAAGATCATTTCTACCTCATCATTCCCGATCTGCCCGGCACCGGCAGATCAGCATTAATAAATGACATGAGCATAGAAGGCATGGCTGAAGTCATCAAAGCCATTCTTTTAAATGAAGAGACAGAGACTTGCATCATGGCTGGTCATAGTATGGGAGGATATATTACATTGGCATTTGCCGAAAAATTTCCGGCGATGCTGACATCTGCAGGCTTGGTTCACTCCTCTGCCTTTGCAGATAATGAAGAAAAAAAAGCCAACCGTTTAAAATCAATTGAATTTGTAAAGAAGAACGGCGCTTATGAATTTTTAAAAGCAGTAATTACCGATCTCTTTACCGAAGACTGGGCAGCCGCTAACCAGGAAATTGTTGACCGGCAGATTGAAAAAAGTAAAGCCTTTTCTGATGAAGCCATTATTGCCTATTACCAGGCCATGATAAATCGGCCCGACAGAACCCATGTTTTAAAAAGCTTCCCCAAACCCATCCTGTTTATTATTGGTGAGCATGATAAAGCAGTACCTTTTGAGCAAAGCATGCAGCAATGTTACCTTCCTAACCTTTCTGATATAACTATCTTACGCAATAGTGCCCATATGGGCATGTTTGAAGAGGCTGATAAAGTAAACCATGCCCTCCTGCAATTGAAATAAACCCTTTTATAACAATACATTGTAAAAGGCAGCGTTTTTAAGTATTTTTATGTCTTAAAGATGCTTTAAATAACTGTATGAAGAGATTTTTGATTTTCTCCTTTTTTATTTTTATTCTTTCCGACTGCTTTGCATCTCACATATCTGGTGGTGAGCTAATATATGAGTACCTGGGTCCTGGAAGTACAGCCAATTCAAAAAGATATAGAATTACACTTAAACTTTTCAGAGATAATAATTGTACCAACTGTGCAGTTATGCCAGGCCAGGTGGTTATTGCAATTTATAACAATGACAATAATTCGCATATTGCGTCATCACCTTTTAATGTAAGTAAAACCTCTGAAAACAATGTTCCCGTTTCGCCTCCTCCGGTTTGCATGGAAGACCCTCCGCAGTTAAATTATAGTATCGCCACTTATCAGGTAATTGTTGAGCTTACTAATAATACAAACGGTTATACCGGTGCATATCAAACCTGTTGCCGTATAACACCCATGGAAAATGTTTTTACAGTTGCACCTCCCGGTCAAGGTGAGGGTACTACTTATGTTTGCACCATACCAGGTACAAGTCAATTTGCAGGAATTAACAGTAGTCCTCAATTCAGGACTCTTTTAGGTCCTGTATGTTATGGCGCCAATTTCGTTTTTGATTTTGGTGCAACTGATCCTGATGGAGATTCTTTGGTTTATACTTATTGCAACGCTTATAACCGCGGTATTGCCACAAGTTCGCTGGATGTTACGCCTCCACCGCCTCCTTATCAATCGGTTGGTTACATCAATGGCTTTTCTGGAACCAATCCTTTAGGTTCGGCAGCAATTTTAAACAGGCAAACAGGAATAATTTCTGGCTTTGCCCCCCAGATTCCGGGCAGGTACGTGGTGTGCGTTTGTATAGCTGAATACAGGAACGGAGTTTTGATCGGTAACCATAGAAAAGACTTCATACTCACTATAAGTAACTGTAGTCTGGCATCTTCAGAATTGCTGACTGCCTATACAAATTGTAATGACCTGACTTTTAATTTTGCTAACACTGCACCACCTGCTAATATTCAAACCTATTATTGGGATTTTGGTGATGGCAATACATCAACTGACCCTGCTCCAACATATACCTATGCATTGCCGGGTAATTACATAGTAAAATTAGTAGTTAACCGTGGCTTGCCCTGTTCCGATTCTACAACATCTCCCGTAAAAGCCTTCCCTGGATTTAATCCTGATTTTGAGGCATTGGGCCAATGCAAAAACACACCTGTTCAGTTTACAGATAAAACAACTGCTGCTTTTGGAGTTGTAGATAACTGGAAATGGAATTTTGGAGAGATAACTTCTCCAACAAATACATCAACATTAAAAAACCCAACACATAGTTACGCATCAGCTAACAGTTATAATGTAGCGTTTATTGTTTCTACAAGTGTTGGTTGTATAGATACAATCTATAAAACCATTGACATCCTCGATCAGCCACCTTTATCCGTTTATCCAAAAGACACCCTGATATGTGTGATTGATACCCTGCAGTTAAATGCTACAGGTACCGGAACATTTACCTGGAGTCCCAATTATATGATCGATAATATAAACAATCAAAACCCATTGGTTAGCCCGGATGTTACTACCACCTATCGTGCAACTATTACAGATGCATTTGGCTGCCAGGGCAGCGATACGGTAAGAGTGCGGGTGGTAAATAATGTTACCCAGTTTGGCGGTGCTGATACCACCATTTGCCTGACGGACCCGGTTGTTTTACAACTCACCAGCGATGCCCTGCATTTTTTATGGACAGAGACACCGGCAAATAATACACTTAATAATCCCACAATAAAAAATCCCACGGCAACACCATTGGTAACTACCAGTTACCATGTGGTGGGCAATATTGGCAAATGCATTGCCGAAGATGATATTGTGGTAACACCCATACCTTACCCTGCTGCCAATGCCGGGCCCGATAATACCATTTGCTTTGGCAACTCGGCACAACTGAGTGCATCGGGTGGAAGTATCTATAGCTGGAGCCCCAGTGCGTTTTTAACGGCTACCAATATTCCCAATCCTGTTTCGGTAAAGCCTTCCGATAATGTGCGTTATATTGTTACCGTACGGGATGTGCTGGGCTGTCCCAAACCGGTAAAAGATACCATGTTTCTTTTTGTGGCAAAAATAAAAGCCAATGCAGGGCCACGTGATACATCCGTAGTGCTGGGCCAGCCCTTACAGTTAGGTGCATCGGGCAGTATCAACTATTCCTGGACACCCACCACCTGGCTAAATGATCCAAACATTCCGAATCCCATTGCGCTGCCACTAAACGATATTCAATATATAGTAAGGGTTAGTAACAATGCAGGTTGTTTTGACCGGGACAGTATAAATGTGCATGTATTTAAAATTAAACCCGACCTGCTGGTACCCAATGCCTTTACGCCCAATGGCGATGGTAAGAATGATATTTTTAAACCCATTGCCATTGGCATGAAATCGATCGATGTATTTATGGTGTATAACCGCTGGGGACAAATGCTGTACTCCGGAAGCGGCAATAGTGCGGCCTGGGATGGAACTTTTGCCGGCAGAAAACAGGAAACGGCCACCTATGTATGGTATGCCGAAGGAGTTGATTATTTAAACAACAGATTAAAAAGAAAGGGTTCGGTTGTATTGATAAGATAACAGCTACGCTTAGGTAATAAATGAAAAGCCCGGGTATTTTATCCGAGCTTTTTTAGTAATGCATGAATCTAAAAAGTTGTCAGTCTGAGCTTGTCGAAGACGGGTTAGTTAATATAGCGCCGGTTTCGACAAGCTCAACCTGACACCAAGATTGTTTAACTGAGATTTTAAATTGATACAATACTCCTTTTTTTATTTCAGCAGCATCCCCTATTTTGCAGGTATGAACAAAATCATTTTAATAACAGGCGCCACATCCGGTATTGGAAAAGCAGCAGCTATAAAATTTGCTGCTGCAAAGTTTGATGTAATTATTACCGGCCGCAGAAATGAACGGCTGACGGAATTAAAATTGCAACTGGAAAAAGAATACGGAATCCAGGTATTGCCACTCTGCTTTGATGTGCAGGACAGGCAGGCTGTTACTGCAGCTTTTACAAACTTACCAGAGCAATGGCAAAAGATTGATGTGCTCTTTAACAACGCCGGACTGGCATTGGGCAGAGATAGTTTTGAAGATGCTGATATGAATGACTGGGAAACCATGCTGAACAGTAATGTACACGGACTGCTGTATGTTAGCAAAGCTGTGTTGCCATTTATGATTGCACAGCAGAAAGGCCATATTGTGAATATGGGTTCGGTGGCCGGAAAAGAAGTGTATGAAAAAGGCAATGTGTACTGCGCCAGCAAATTTGCTGTAGATGCCATAACCAAAGGCATGCGTATAGACCTGCTGAAACATAATATTAAAGTTACAGGCATTCATCCCGGGGCGGTTGAAACCGAGTTTTCGCTGGTACGCTTTAAAGGGCAGGAAGAAACCGCCAAAGCCGCCTATGCAGGCCTTACCCCCTTAACAGCAGAAGATATAGCCGATACGGTTTTTTACTGCGTAAATTTACCTGCCCATGTTTGTATAAACGACCTGGTAATTACCTGTACACAGCAGGCCGGTGCATATTATTTCTATAAAAAGCAGTAAACCCAGGTGCAAAATATTAATCCCCGTTTAATTTAATACTGGTACAATAATTGCCTTTATAAGGCGTTATAAGTTTATAAAGAAGGTTTCTTGTAAATACTGATTTAACAGGTACTAATAAAGAAACTGAATTTTTAGATAGATCCCTTATCCCTTTTTGACCAATTGAGTTTATGAAAAACCATGTACGCTTTTTAATACTTCTTGCAATAATGTTCACGGGCTCAGGGCTTTCGGCACAGGATGTTATACGCCAGCAACCATGTATGTCTCCAGAAATTTTACAGCAGGCCGACAGTATAAAACTGATACTGGCCAAACAGGGTTTTATGGTGGTTAAAGAAGCCAGCATGCAAATGGTAAGTGAATATGAAATGCCGGTTATTGTTCCGTTAAATGAAGGTAGCTGGTACCAGTTTGTTTTTATTGGCGATGTAAGCTCAAAATTATATGAAGTACGTATGTACGACTGGAACGAAAAACAGGTTGTTTACCAAAAAAAATACTGGGGCGATGTAGATGGAAACGTGATCAGTTATTCTTACGTTGCTAAGTTTTCAGAATTTCACATGATCAAACCCGTTCAGGTAAATAAAAAGAAAAAAGATGTTTGCGGCTATGTAATGCTGCTGAAAAAAGTAAAATAAAACCAGTGCTTGGTTTTACAAAGGTCCTCCGTTAAACCGGAGGATTTTTTATTTTCCCTTCGGGAGAGGCACGGAAGCAGAGAATAGGGATTACTGTTTTTTTGAAGGAATGCCTTACCAGAATTTCCACCATGGTTTCATTACCTTGCTTTCGAAAGCATTCAGCTCAGCAGTAACTTTCTTTATTTCTGAGAGATCGTAAATTTCGCCTTCATCACCCTGCATTTTTGCTTTTAATTTTTCAGCTACGCTTAGCATTTTTTTCATTATTTCCTCATCCGGATTTTTAACTACAATGTTCCCATCTCGAAAATCAAACCACGCATGATTACCTTTAATATGGTCCCCTGAATACTTTATCCAAACAGCTAATCCCTTGCTTTCTACCCGTAAAATTTCACCACTGGATAATCTGGTTTCTGCAAAATTATCTAGTCGCATTTCTGGATCACTTTCAATATATGCTTCCCATTCATTAAAAGTAATTTGATTAGACTCTTCCCCGTCATACCAGTTTTCCTGCCTTGTGATATGAATATCGTAGCCCATCCTGTTTATTGTTGTAAAAATTCTGGTGAATCTGCATAGTTTATAAACAAAGCTACAATCTTCTGTAAAAACAAAAGCACAGAATCAACTTTCGTCTTTTCTGTGCTTCTGTATCGTCCGAACGTTTCAGCCGGGCGGGCCTCAGTGGCAAATTTATTGTGTCAACGATATCCTCACCTGCAAACCAGCCCTTGTGTTTACAATGGGGGCGCTTGATGAGATATAAGGATTAACCCTGCGCTGATCAAAATACAATTTGATATTAACCCGGTTATTTAAGAAATAATCTATCGATGGCGAAATGGTTATATCCCTGCTGCCACCGGTTGCAAAATTATTATCCTGGTCAAGGCGGCTGTTGGCCGTTACATTATCACGTATCCTGAAATCCAGGCGGAAATTAATTTCGTTCTCCAGTTTCTTGCCATCACCCTCTTTGCCCCGCAGGAATTTAGGCCATTTCACATTCAGGAAGCTTAATGGATTTTTCATACCACGTTTACGCCAGCCTGCACCAATTACAAATTCGCTGCTCCTTACTTCGCTCAACTGAAAATCGATCAGGCTTAAACTAAGCTGCCTTGTTTTTGAATATTCAAACTTGGCCTGCAACTGGTTGGTAAACATCATATCTATACCGATCAATGGCGAGAACTGCTCTCCGATGCTGATGTTTGGCAACAGGAAGTAAGGCACATAGTTTTTTGATATGGTATCATAAAAAGACGGATACCCATATTGCGATACATCCTGGTAAAGCAATGCAGAGGTAAATCCATTCATACTGAGGTTACCGGTATACCCATGAGAAACCGAGAAATTAGTAAACAGTTTATCCAGTGGTTTTAACTTGGTTAAGCCATTATAATCCAGTTTCCAGTTCAGTTTTGGTTTAATACCGCGGAACGGGTTTGATTTGATATTTGGATTGTTCTGCCTGATCAATGATACAGAATTCGGATCATCACCTGTATAAGCAGCTAAGAATGCCGGTATCAGTACATCAATGGCATATTTGCCGTATCCATAATAAAATCCATCGGCTCCCCGTGGCTGTCCGGCACTGTAAGGATTGGCTTTACCCAAACGCTCAGATAATATGATCCTGTAGTCCTGGAATTTTTTAAAGGTTTCAGAAACACGGTTCGGATCAAACTTACCAAACAGTGTTTTAAATGCTATATAAGAAACATCAAAGCCTCCGCCTGCATAAGGATTCAAATGTTTAAAGCTGTGGTTTATACCTCCGCTGGTATCTATAAAGCGGAAAGTTTCGCTATAGTTTTTATTGAATGTTTTGCTCAGGTTCAGGGTAATGTTCAGATCTCGTACAGGCTCCAGTTGTGCAGAGAAAGTGATACGCTGATCAAAACTTTGCTGGAAGACAGAGTTGAAGGTGGTATCCTTTGTTATCCATCCTTTGCGGGCAGCAGCATTCATCCAGCTTGTATCCGGTTGCCTGCCCAGGATAAAATCTACACCTGGTGCCATACTCTTCCAGTTATTACCTACATATTTGGTACTGTCGGTATAACCCGGCAAACGTGTATGTGCATTTTCTGACAGAGAGAAACTTGCCTGCTTTAAACTGGTAGCCAGTTTACCAACGATCTTTAAAGGAGTACTTACATAAGGCACTGCACTTTGATCAACTTTTCTGCGGTTCTTAACCACTTTTCTGCCATTCTTTTTTATAAGTGTGTCTTTATATTTTGTAATTCTTGCCCTCCATTTTTCCTGGTCGGCTTTGTTTGATGGCACTTCCAGCTGCCTTAACCATTTTGATTTCTGATACAACCGGTTAAAATCAAACTGTGCTGTTGCTTCGCTTTGCTGGCCATTCTCAATAATATTACCCAACTCTACTGCCAGGCGTGATGCACCTATCCAGTTATAATTTGCCTGGTAACGCAGGTTAACGGTGGTCCAGTCTAACAGCGGGAATTTAGCCGTAGGCAAAGTGTACGTAAAATTAGCAGCGTGGGTATAGGTTGTATTGCGCCCGCCTTTCAGCAGATTCCTCCATACCGTATCTTTCTTTGCACCTGTATTCAAACGCCCTTCGGGTTCATCAATACGGCTGTTGTTCATGGCGGTAAAATCAAAATTCAAACTCCGGGTAATATTCCAGCGCAGAATATAGTTACGCTGGAAGGTATAATACTTGTCGTAGGTTTCGGGTATCTTATATTTTGATGTACCGATACTGCGTGGCCTGATGGCACCAAACTGGCGGTTTACATCGGCCCTGAAACTTAACTGCGATGGTATCAGGTTGAAATTAAAATCTTTCACCAGGTCGAACCAATGGGTTTTTCTTTTGGTAAAGAATTTTATCTTTTTAAATGGTTCAATATATTTTGGCGAAGGCGAAAAATTATAGCCCAGTCCATATTTATGCCTGGTAATTTCATTGCTTTCTATTAATGGTGTATGGTTCTTGATTTTCAGGTAAGAATAACTGACATCAAAATTGGAGATATCATAGATCTTCGGCTTTTTGGTGCTGGTACGATTCTTACGAACATTGGTAAAGTTTATCGTTGTAGTTGATGTAAAATCAACCGCACTGTTTTTAATTGAATCTTTTTCAGCTGCTGTGGCTGCACCTTTCAGTTTATCCTGGAGTTTAATATCCATATCATACGGATCATACTCAGGCTTACTTACCGATTGCTGGTAACTGGCAAATACCGGTATGGATAAAGCTGCTTTTGCAGGCAGCAGTTTGCCCAGCTCCAGGTTTGCCGACACATCAAACTGCGTAAAATTATCCCGGTAACGGTCATTCACCCTTTGTTCCAGTGTACCAAAACCGGCACTATGTGTATTAGCCGATATTGAAATCGTGCCCAGGTCGGCGAGGTTCAGATCAATCCTTCCCAAAGCTGCCCAGCCGCCATTTTCATCAATAGAAGAAAGGCGTAGTTCATTTACCCAGACTTCGCCACAGGCCACACCAGGTGTGTTGGTATTTTCTACCCCCATCAATATACCCCTGATCTCGGCCAGGTTGGGATTACCCATAACAGAAAACGTATGCCCGTTTGTTTGCAGCTGGCGGTAGATCTGGTCAGGCGGACTGTTGAGATTCCGCTCCTGCTTTAATTTAACCAGGGTTTGCAGATCAATATCCAGTGAGTTGCGGGGATTCCACAAAGTGTCGTTATAGGCATTCGAATTCGGGTCCATGGTAGATCCGGCACTGAGGGCGGTTAATATCAACGGTATCCGTATCTCGTAATAATTATTTACAAAATCGGTACCCATTCGGAATACAGCAGTCAGGTCCTTATCCCTCAGTGCCGGACTTCCCTGCTTTTGCTCAGCATGAATATACATCTGCATTTTACGGAACTGGCGAAGGTCTCTGTTGGCAAATGTTTGTTGTACCGCTCTGGCATCTTTGCTGGCCAATTCGCAAAACTGCAAACTTAATGCCTGCTCGTTCTGTAAAAGATTTACACCGTTATTGCTTAAGGTTTGTATTCTTTGAATGTCAGTAGGCGTGCGGTATGGCAGTGGCGAACGTTTATCGTTTTCTTCAATATTAACTGCTCCCTGGTTAAATACGGTAGGGCTGCCATTGGGCAGTTGTGTATAAATACCGCTGGTGTCAATTCTGTAAGGGAATTTGCGCCATACATTTCTGGTAAACTGCAGTTCGCCAAAACGCATCACCACACTATCAGAGAAATCGGTCAGGAACATCCTGATAAATCGTATAGATTTAAAATCGGGGATATTTCCGATTTTACGGTTGTACTGCCCTATTGGAATACGGAACTGGTACCAGATTTCAGGGCGGGAACTGCCATCTACCGGGTTAATGGTTACCGTTTTTTTATCAACGATATAGTTTGTACCAATTGACATTTCAGGCTGGCTGGCATGCTTAATGTCTACTATGTACTGAAAATATTCTTCTGTTTGATTTAATGTATTATCACGGTTCAGATCTTCTGCATCGGGATATAAAGTAGCTGCTGAAGAATAGATAGAACTGGTACTTGCAACCGGTGAATTACCCTCGGGGTTATTATAATTCTTATATCTTCCAATAATGCCAATACCTGGTGTTTGATCCAGGTCGTCTCCACGGTAATAATGGTAATTATCAGTGGAAGGATCTACCAATGCCCTTTGATAAGCTGCTGCCGAAACCTGGCCCTGCAATTGTGCAAGATAAGCCTGTCTTTTATTTACTTCAGCAGTATCATCCAGTCCATCAAATCCAATATCCTGGTATTTTCTGTCGTTGGGGTCGTTACTGAATGCATTGGTTACCTGAACCGGGTTGATGGGTACCCTGCCCCAGTTTGAATTGTCAACCGGAGATGGTGCATTGGGTGTAGGTAAACCATTTTCATACGAACGTTTACCGTCTTTTAAAATATCTTCTGATACATTACCGAGGTTAAAATATAATTTTCCACCTGCAGTGTTGGGATCGTAGGTTAAACCTTTGGCTGCATAATTAATAAACGGATCCTGCATCCAGAATTCAATGAACTCAATATTGGCCGTTTCAAAATCGGGCTGGTCAATGCTACGCATCAGGCCGCCCCAGCGTGTTTTAGGATTATTTAATTTTCCGTTGGTATTTACACTGCCGGGAGCAGCATCGTAGTTATAAGGCCCCCTGTCTGTTGGAAAATAGGCCAGGTCGAATGTCGTAAGCAAACTCTCTCCAAAGCCGGTTGTTCTTTGCGGAAAAATTTCACGCTGGTAAACCTGCCTTACCCTGGGGTCGCTCAATTCCACACGATCATTTGAGTATGGGTTATTGGGGCCTTTGTATTGTTGTAATGTGGGTTCAATCTGGTACCAGCCAATTTTTGAACGGTTTCTTCCGGAAATAATGCTGTCGTTGAATGTGGCTTCCGGAAAAAGAATATTCCCGTTCCGGTCTGTAGCATTTAAAGGTACCGATGCAATCGCCCAGCTGATAGGTGGAAAGCGCAGGTCGTACCCTGATTGTGTTCCATCAAAATCATCAATATTAATAATGCCTTTAGATCCCTTGCCTATCTGTGGCGCATGGCCGGGTTTTAAATAAGCACCTTCGGCAAAAACATTAATGGCAGATGGTGCTGTTGTTTTATAAAAAGGCAGTTTATCCAACAACTTGGTTAGCCTGGGAATATCTTTTCTGTAATTCACATCAAGGCCATACATACTGTTGCGTATGGGTTCGTTGGTGCCGCCTGAAGTGCTGTTATCGTAACTCACTTTACTGAAGAAAGGCCTTTCACTTAAACGTACAATGGTACCACCAATGGAGAGTTGCTCTTTCACCGTATTCTTGGCCATATAATCCCATCGAAGGGCCATATAGCTTTTTTGCTGCAGGCCAAATGAGGCATTGTTCTCATAATTTACCTGTACCGGAATACCCGAATTGATAATAGCCGAATTGGTTATTTTAATGGTTCCCAGGTCGTAGTTGATATCATAATCAATACCTTCAATTAATACCCTGCCACCGGCTGATACGGTTACCGAACCCTTGGGAATATTATACCCGATACTGATATCGGCCGAGCCCGAAATTTTGGCCGAGCCTTTTAAAACAAACCTGTTTAAGTTTGGATATTGCTGTGCCACGGCTTTTATGGAGTCGTACAGGGCATAAAACAAACTGTCTTTTATATTGGGCACCAGGCTGGTATCGGCATAAATGCCTACAGCAAGGTCACGACCAAAAGGTTCCAGCACCGGGAACATAACCCGGCTGTATTGAGAGTAAACCGTAAACCCTTCCACATAATCAAATACACCATCCGGTTGCGGATCAAGCTGGTTGTTCAACCGGTCCAGGTTAATAAGTGATATGATGGGCGTACCCTGGTTCTTATTCCCAAACGGAACATAACGCTTCCAGCCAAGGCCGGGTTCCTGGTACAATACATCCAGTTTAAAATCGGCGGGTGTTAAAGTACCATAACCAATAGCATACACATTTTTCAGCATCAGATCCCAAATAGGTAAGGTGGGCCTTTGTGATGTTGCTTTCAGTAATTTTAAAAATAAAATACGCTGGGTAGCTAAAGTGCTGTCTGGTGGCAGGTCCTGCGAAAACTCACCTACCTGGTAAATTTTACCGTTGTAAGAATACTGGTAGGCAACTCCCAGTACTTCATCTGTTTGTAAAGGCTGGCTTAAAGAAATAAAACCTGCCTGGCGGTTAAATATATATTGAGATGAATCGAGTTTGCGTGCAAATGTTTTTTCAAAATCCTGAACAGGCTGTAAACCAATATTGATCAGGTTATTAAAAACCAATGATGGGTTTCTGTTTCCCGGATCGGAAATGATGGTTGTATATAACGGGCTGCTGCCGTTTGATGGTATACCTGCAACAGGGCCACCGCTTTCACCTAAATTGGCCAGGCCAACTACATCTCTTGTTTCGGTAGTGGTACCATTACGGTTGGTAACCCAAACTTCCAGTCTTAAAATTTGTATGGGTGCAGTAATAGCAGGTAATTTGCTCATTACTTTATTATAGTTCTGTTTAAAATACTGGCCCAGTAAAAAGTGGCGGTTCTCTTCGTATTCATCTGCCTTTACCTCAAATAACTGCGATGCGGTACCACCGGCCAGGTTAGCCGACTGGCGTTGCGATTTTTGATTGGCAATAACACCGGTTATAAACAGTTTACCAAACTGCAAAGTGGTTTTAATACCAAATAACTGTTGGGCACCCGGTATTAATGTACTGCGGCTGGGGAAGGAAACATTACCCAGTTCAAAACGTTTAACGATCTCATCATCCAGGCCGGTATAATCCAGCTTAAGCTGGTTATCCTGTCCAAAGTTGGCAAGGGTATTATAGTTGATGGGGAATTTTAATTTACCGCCAATATCTGCATTCACATTTACCTGGGCGTTCATGTCAAAATCAAAGCCTCCGCTTTTACGGGCCCTTTCGGGCAGGGTTGGATTTTTAATATTCTGTCCCTGGTAACCGGCTGTAAGGTCTACATTTCCCTGCGGGGTAATGGTTATTTTACCGTTACCAAAAAGGCGGTTAAACAAATTATCGTACAGTGATAATTTTGGTTTTATTCCTCCGCGGTTAAGGATATTTACGGTATTGGAACGCTTTTGAAAATATTCTGTCTCGGCCTTTTTGCCACTTATTTTCCAGTATTCTTCAAAGCTGTATGTGGTAGTGGTACGGTAATATTTTGTGCCAATTTTTTCATACACCACATAGCGGCGTGTTTTGGGATCGTACACAACCGAATCCTTGATATTGGAAGGGGTCTTCAGATCCAGGGTGCGGTTATTTTCTCCTCCAACAAAATCGCCCCTGCGGTCTCTGATGGGATATGGCAATGGCCCGCTGTTCACAGGCACTGTGTCAGCAACAGTAATAAGGTCGTAATAGTGATGGGGGTTGGCTACAACGGTATTCGTATGCAGCATACACAGCGTTAACGCCAATACAACACAGCCAATCAGTCTTGAGTTTTGTTTTCTAATAAGCAACATCCGGTAAATGAATTAACGTAGCGTTCTTGTCAAATGGCTTTTAAGGCTTTTTTAATTAAGTCTTCTAAATTCGATACGGTTGGTTCGGCACGGATAATTTTTTGGATAGCGTTTTCTGCCTGTGTTCTGGAGATACCAAGAGCTGTTAACGCATTTAACGCATCTGTTCCCATACTATTGCCCATGTGTGCAGAAACATTTACGTCTAACGAAATTTTGCTCAATTTATCTTTTAATTCCAGAACCAATCTTTCAGCTGTTTTCTTTCCTATTCCTTTGACACCTTCCAGCAGCTTTACGTTGCTTTGCACAATGGCCAAACTCACTTCTTCCGGTCTTAGCGACGAAAGCATCATCCTGGCGGTAGCGGCACCCACACCTGATACGCCGGTTAAAAGAACAAACATATCTTTTTCCTGCTTATCAAAAAAACCAAATAACACATGCGCATCTTCCTTAACCTGCAGGTGGGTAAATAATTTACCTTCATCCAGGTTTTGAATATGCGAAAATGTATTCAGGCTGATATTAACTTCATACCCAACACCATGAACATCTACATGAACCTGTGCCGGGCTTTTGTAGGTAAATTTTCCTTGCAAATATGCGTACATAGTTAATTAACAGTCAGTAGCGAAAATAAGGATATTTTACGAGCCGCAACTGTTAATATCGTTTAAATCGTTCAAAGATTTAATATCGTTTAATGGTTTGTAAGTCTGTATACACTTTGAAACATTTAAACCCTTAACCTTTAAACCATTAAACCTTTAAACCCTTCGACTTTTTCCTTATTTTTACCGATAGTTATCAAATTAAACTTTATATAGTAAAACAGCGATTTTCATGCAAAAAATACATGCGGGCATTACAGCAGTTGGTGGTTATGTACCCGAGTACAGGCTTACCAATGCAGAACTGGAAACAATGGTAGATACCAACGATGAATGGATACGTACCCGGACCGGGATTTCGGAAAGAAGGATTTTAAAAGATGAAGGAAAAGGCAGCAGCGACCTGGCCGTGCCCGCTGTGCTTGAACTGTGCAAAAAAAGAGGTATCAGCCCTTCAGATATTGAGTGTTTGATATGTGCTACTGTTACGCCTGATATGGTTTTTCCGGCCACGGCCAATATAATTTGCGAAAAGGTGGGGGCCACCAATGCCTTTGGGTTTGATATCATGGCAGCCTGCTCGGGCTTTTTATATGCCGTAACTACGGCCACCGCATTTATTGAAAGCGGCAGGTATAAAAATGTAGTGGTAGTTGGGGTAGATAAAATGAGCAGTATTATTGATTACAGCGACCGCACCACCTGCATTATTTTTGGAGATGGCGCCGGTGCAATTATGCTGGAACAGGTTGAAGAAGACCTGGGTGTTAAAGACAGTATTTTAAAAAGCGATGGAAGCGGCAGCAAATTCCTGCACATGAAAGCCGGCGGATCGGTAAAACCATCAACGGTTGAAACCGTTTTAGCCAAAGAACATTATGTGTACCAGGAAGGACAGTCTGTTTTTAAGTTTGCCGTAAAAGGCATGGCTGATGTGAGTTATGAGCTGATGGAGCGTAATAATTTAACAGCCGATGATATTGCCTGGCTGGTGCCACACCAGGCCAACCTGCGCATTATTGATGCCACCGCCAACCGTATGGGGCTACCCAAAGAAAAAGTAATGATCAACATTCAGAAATATGGCAACACTACCGCCGGAACCCTGCCCTTGTGTTTATGGGAATGGGAAAACCAGCTGAAAAAAGGAGATAATATCATACTGGCTGCTTTTGGCGGCGGTTTTACCTGGGGAGCTACCTGGGTGAAATGGGCATATAACAGTTAATGTTTTTTGTTTTAAGCATAGCGTTTGTTTCAATAACAGTGTATTAATAAAAAGCACTTTTTTATTAATACATAAGCAGCAATTATAAGCTATTTTACATCTGTACCTATATGAATAAGATAATTGCACTCTTACTGGGTATTTTATTTTTTTGCCATTGCGATGCCCAGTTTTATGTAGAACCCATTGTTGGATACCAGCAGGATTTGAATAAAGGCAGCAGGCTGCGGCAAATAAATTCTGCAATAAACGTTTCCTGGAAACTGGGGCGCAGTTTTGAATTGATCTTACAGGGCCAGCGAAGCTGGCCAATAGCATATAGATATTCAGATGCAGCATTTACTACCAACCCAACATTACCGGTATCTGTTGACGCAATTAAAATCATTTCACCATCGGCGCTTTCTTTACTGGTTGGTCAACGGCTGAAACTTGCGGGAAGAGCAAGTAATAATTCATTGTTTTTTACCTGTTACCTGGGTGTAAGCAATCAGCAAATAAAAGTAGATTACAGCTACGACAAAACCAATTATACCATTCTTAATCCTGACAAAACGGTGAAAGAAACGGGCTTTTATGCTAGTGGGGGAATAGAATATATGCGTCATTATAAAACCGGCAGAATATTTACGCAACTGCTGGTTGGTGGCTTTGTACACGAAGATATAAATTACCCCAACTCATTTAAATTTTTAGTACCGTTCTCATTTAATGTGGGCTATTCAGTTCCTATTTCAAAAAATAAGCATGATAAAAAATAACAACTTACTGTTTGCTGCTTTGCTGTTTTTTTTCAGCAACATTTTGTTTAGCTGTAATCAAACTGAATTTTACGCCGATCCACAGGCCAATGGGCTTGGCATATTTTCAAACACCGGTAATAATTTAATGTCGGGCTACATTCAAAACGAACCCTGGCGCACAAGGGATCGAAAAACAGGGGGATTTTTAGGGGGTCCAACCTACGAAATATACATAACCAAGCAAATTACAAGTGGCCCAAAAGATAATTTAATTTTTACCTGGTATGTTAATCCCACTACAAATAATATACTTAACGGAGATATTAGTTTAGTGCTGGCTGTTCCCAAAGTTTTTGGGTACAAAGAATTATCTGCCCTTAAAGGCCAGCGTTTGGCACTGGATACTTTAAATGGATATTTTACATTTTCTTCAGCTCAATCCAATTTCACCAAAGGAAGCGGCAACATATACTTTCATGATATGCAGATTGATTCCATCGGCCCCAATAATTTTACAGGCCGCATGTCGGGTTTACTGGATGCAAAATTGGGTGGCAATTTAATACTGAAAAATGGCAGGTTTGATCATAGTTTAACAGCATTGCAAATTCAGTTTTAAAAATAGTATTCCGGGCTCTTGTCTTTTGTAAAAGCTGTCAGGTTGTACTGAGCATGTAGAAGTGTTGTAGAAACCGGGGCTATTTGGACAGCGTCTGTTTTTATTTGTAAACCCGCTTTGCGCGTGACATAAATTTTAATGTCAACCCGGTATTAGCCAAATACTGTGTACTATTTAGTAAATTTGAATCTAATTAACGCATACCATGAAAAAAATTATACTCTTCATTTTTATTGGATTATTTGCTGCACAAACCAACAGTTACGCTCAATTTTCCAAATACATCATCCGCTTAAAAGATAAAGGCACCAACCCTTTTACTATAAGCAACCCCATTCAATACCTTACCCAGCGCTCTATTGACCGCAGAACCAGGTATAGTATTGCCATCGACTCAACCGATCTGCCCATTACACCAAGATATATCGACAGTATACGCATGGCTGGTGCAGTAACCATTCTCAACACATCCAAATGGCTTAACCAGGTGCTGATACAAACCACGGATGCTGCGGCACTGGCTAAAATAAACGGGTTTCCTTTTGTATTAAGCAGTGGGCCTGTGGCACCTTTTAATACTGCAGGTGATAACCCGGTAAATAAAAAATTAGATGCAGTAACAACTGAAGCGCCCGGACCCAATACTTCAAATACTGTGGCGGCAGATTATTACAACTACGGCCAAAGCTATGGGCAGGTGCATTTGCATAACGGCGAGTTTTTACACAACCGCGGTTTTCGTGGACAGGGTATGCATATGGCTGTGCTGGATGCAGGTTTTTTTAATTATTTAACCCTTCCAACATTCGACAGTATCCGCAATAATGGCCAGGTATTGGGCACCTGGGATTTTGTAACCGGTAATACCAGCGTTAATGAAGATAATAGCCATGGTACCAGTTGCCTGAGCACTATTGCCGCCAATATGCCGGGAACTTTTATGGGTACGGCACCCAAAACTTCTTTTTATTTATACCGAACCGAAGATGTAAATTCTGAATACCCCATTGAAGAGCAGAACTGGGTAGCAGGTATGGAAAGAGCAGATAGTTTGGGGATTGATATTTCATCTACTTCATTAGGCTATTTTACTTTTGATAATCCTGTTTTTAATTATACTTATGCTACGCATTTAAATGGCAATTCAACCATCAGTGCCAAAGGTGCCGATTTTGCTGCAAAAAAAGGAATTATATGCGTGATTGCTGCCGGTAATGAAGGCAATGGCTCCTGGCATTTTTTAATTACGCCTTCTGATGCGGATAGTGTAATGGCTGTGGGTGCGGTTAGTACTGCAGGTAATGTGGGTGGCTTCAGCAGTTATGGCCCCAGCAGCGATGGGCAGATAAAACCCGCCGTTGCAGCCGTTGGCGTTAATGCGGTCGTTGCAAATCCATCAACCGGCCAGCCCAGCTTTGGCAGCGGAACTTCCTATGCCTGTCCAAATATGGCCGGGCTTACTACCTGTTTATGGCAGGCTTTTCCCGAAGTAAATAATATGCGTATCATTACTGTAATGCAGGAATCGGCAACACGTGCAACCAACCCCGATGACAGGGTGGGTTACGGAATTCCTGACATGAAAAAGGCTTTTGTAAAACTCATCAAACAATTATATACACAGCAATCGGCGGTGGCAAACTGCGCCGTTACTTTACAATTTTCTGCAAAAACAGATTCGGTAATTAGCATTGTAGTGGAAAGAAAATTACCTGCTGATCTGAATTATTCAACAGTAAGCACACATACATCTACCGGTGCTTTTTTATCCAGGAATTTTACATTTACAGATGACCTGCGCAGCTTTCCAACAACCGGTATTAAATACCGTTTTAAAATGAATATTGCGGCTGATACCAGTTTTTATTTAGACTCCATGACGATCAATTTTACACCCAGGCCAAATTTAGGAGTTGATAAAACGGTGGCGGCCTGCAATGGCTCAACCGTTAATCTTACCACACAGTTTACAACAGCAGGCCTTACTACCAACTGGACTTTAGGAGGAAATACTGTTGCAAACCCGGCTGCAGTTTCCGCTTCCGGTTTATACCAATTGATTGCAACCAATAACAGTGGCTGTGCCGATACCGCCACCGTAACGGTAAGCTTTAGCCCGAATGTAGGCGCAGACAAATCAGTGAGTGCCTGCAGCGGAAATACCATTAATCTTACTACATTGTTTGTTACTTCCGGACTTACTACCAACTGGACTTTAGGAGGAAATTCAGTTGCCAATCCTGCTGCTGTGGGCATTGCTGGTATCTATCAGCTGATTGCTACCAATGCAAGCAGCTGCTCTGATACGGCGCTGGTAAATGTTACCATCAATACCAAACCTGCACTGGGTGCAGATATGGCTACAACAAAATGTACAGACAGTACCAGAAACTTAACTGCATTATTTTCAACGGCAGGTTTAACAACCAGCTGGACCCTGGGCGGCAATGCCGTTGCAAATCCTGCAGCAGTGCTTACAGCGGGTGTTTACCAGTTAATTGCAACCAATAGTTTTGGCTGCGCCGATACTGCATTGGTAACCGTTACCAACAGTCAGCAGGCATGTCCGGGTGTGGTTACACCACCAAACGCCGAGCAGATAACTTTCAGCCCAACCGACAGGCCGGTAACTGATATCCTTTCTGTTTTGGTGGTAAGAAATAATGCTGTTAAAGTTGGCCTCTATGTATATAATTCAGCAGGCCAATCGGTTTATACTTACAGTTATCAGCAATCGGCAGGCGGACAAACATACAGCATACCGATGAAGCGGCTGGCGAAGGGTGTTTATTATGTTACGGTACTTATAAATGATAAGAAAGCAGTGACTAAAAAACTATTTCACGAATAATATTATTTGCCAAACACAGCGACAAACATCGAGTCTGCTTTTTTATCATAACCTTTTAATAATTCCATCTGCAGCAATTGCAGGTGGAATTTTTTTGTTATGAAGCTGACCATGTCTTCATTCTCATTTTTAAAGACAGAGCAGGTGATGTAGATGAACAAACCACCTGTTTGCAGGTGCGGAATAACGTTGCTTACAATTTGCTGCTGCATGGCCACATACACATCAATGGTTTTTCTTTTTAAATAATACAATTGCTCAGGCGTACGGCTCCAGGTGCCGCTGCCGGTGCAGGGTGCATCGCAGATGATGAGTTGAGCGTCGGGAGTTGGAAGTTGATCCGCCGGACCCTGTGGGGAGTCGGTTTCTGTCAGGTCAGCAATAAATGATCTATAGTTTTTAATGCCGGCGGTTTCAAACCTGTTTTTTAGGTTTGATAAAATGCTTTCCCTGATATCAGAAACAGTAAGATCAATTTTGCCATAAAAGGTATCATATGCCAGGATAGATTTACCACCACTGGCAGCACAACAATCCCAAACCGAAACAGGATCCACTATATGGCGTGCTTCATCTTTAAAAAAATCCAACACCTGTTGTGAGTTAAAGTCCTGCACCACCACTTCCTTATCTGTTTCAAGCAGGTTATCGATCTTCGTTGAATTGGGTAATGCAATACAATTATCATTGATCATCACGAAGCCAATGCCGGCATCCTGCAATTTTTTAACCACGGTTTCTTTATTACCCGGCCTTATCCGTAAAAAAAGATCGGGCTGTTTAAAAAAAGAATGCCTGAAAAGTTCCGCATCTATACCGCTGCTCAATTCTTCTGCCCAGGGAAAAACATCTTCGGCTGTAAAGCCTGCGATGGCTATTTTTTCGTCAAGCGGTTTTGTGATGATCTCATTCCACTCCGGTTTATGAAACTGTAAAAAATCACTACTTTTTTCTTCACATAAAAATACGGCCACAATTATTTTTTCTTCAACCGGTAATTGTGGCAGGGCTTTACCCAGGCGGTAAAAATTATAACAGAGTGCAGCAATTTGTTTCCTGTCCTTACCACCGTATTTTTTATGGGCGTTAAAATATTTTTTTAAGAAAGCAGCAAAAGGCACATCACCCCTGTATGAATCAATGATTGTTTTTGCAGAATTTAAATAAGAGTGATAACGCATGTAGCAGAATAAGAGGTTGGCTTGTATGTGATGAAAATATTTCACACAAAGACACGGAGTCCACAAAGCTGTTATAAACAATTGCAGGATTTCCTTTGTGTACTTTGCGGCTTTGCGGGAGACAGATTTTGAGACAGCCTCCTAAAAATATCTTCTTTTATAGTTCTAATAAACTCTTTACCGGATCTTTGCCAAACAACATCAATGCCGGGTTTTCAAGCAGTTCCTTTACCCTTACCAAAAATCCAACCGATTCCCTGCCATCAATAATACGGTGGTCGTAACTCAATGCCACATACATCATCGGCCTGATAACCACCTGTCCGTTTACCGCCATGGGCCTTTCCAAAATATTATGCATGCCCAAAATAGCACTCTGTGGAATATTGATGATGGGCGTACTCATCATCGAACCAAAAATGCCTCCATTGGTGATGGTGAAAGTTCCGCCGGTCATTTCTTCAATGGTTAATTTATTGTCTTTTGCCTTGGTAGCCAGTTCTACCACTTTGGCTTCTATACCAGCCATGCTTAAACTTTCGGCATTGCGTATCACCGGTACCACCAGGCCCTTGGGCGCACTTACGGCAATAGATATATCACAGAAATCGTGGTAAATAATATTCTCTCCGTCTATATAAGCATTCACCGATGGCCATTCCATCAGTGCATAAGTACATGCTTTGGTAAAGAAGCTCATAAAGCCCAGGTTTACCCCATGCAGTTCTTTGAACTTATCCTTGTATTTTTTCCTGATCTCCATGATGGCACTCATATCCACTTCATTAAAAGTGGTGAGCATGGCCGTTGTATTCTTTGCTTCTACCAAACGCCTGCTGATGGTTTTACGCAGGTTGCTCATCTTTTGTTCACGTTCATTTCTTGCAAATAAAACAGTACCGGGTTTGGTACCGGGATTATTCAACGCATCCATTACATCCTGCTTCATAATTCTTCCGTTACTGCCTGATGCAGTTACTTCTTTCACATCCACTTTTTTATCGGCAATGATGGCTGCGGCAACTGGTGTTGCTTTAACCTCAGTTGGGGGTTTGGGTTCTGTGGTTGGTGGTTGTTCAGCAGGTTTTTCTTCTTTTACTGTAGCCACAGGTTCAGCGGCGGCAGTTCCTTCAGGTTTTGCCGCATCTGTATCAATTGAACAAACCACATCACCAATATTCAAAGTAGCACCTTCCTGTGCAATAATTTTTATGGCACCTGCCTGCTCGGCATTCAATTCAAATGTTGCCTTTTCACTTTCCAGTTCCGCAATCACTTCATCCCTGTTGGCCCAATCGCCATCCTTTTTATGCCATTTAACCAGGGTAACTTCACTGATACTCTCACCTACTGTTGGAACTTTTATTTCAATTGACATTTATGGTAATTTATTGTTGTGCAAATTTCGGGGAAAATAAAGGATTATTAAAATTGATTTATAACGCAATCGGCTGCGGTGATTTTTCTCGGCCCTAACCCGCCATAAAAAACAAAAACAGCGCTGTTGACAGGCTGTTCATCAAAATAAATAAAGAAAAGATTATGTACCGAGGTAGGCTTTTAACAGCTTGCAACGTGATGCCGAGCGTAGTTTGGTGATGGCTTTATCTTTTATCTGCCTTACCCTTTCACGGGTTAAATTAAAATGCTCTCCTATGTCTTCCAGGCTCAGTGCATGATCTACACCAATGCCAAAAAAGAAACGGATCACATCTTTTTGCCTTTCAGTTAAAGTGCTTAAAGAGCGTTCTATTTCTGTTTTTAGTGACGCTTTAAAAGCCAGCGCATCATCTGTTTTTTCTGCATTGTGATTGATGAGTACATCAATCAAAGTACCATCTTCACTGTCTGATAAAGGCTGATCCATACTTACATGCCTGGCCGCAACACCCAACGTGGCCGCAATTTCCATCGGGTCCATATCCAGGAAAAAAGCAAGCTCCTCCGGTGTTGGCTCTCTTTCATACTCCTGCTCCAGCTGCGAAAAAGCCTTGCTGATGCGGTTGGTTAAGCCAACTTTATTTAAGGGTAAACGTACAATTCTCGATTGCTCGGCCAATGCCTGTAAAATACTCTGCCGTATCCACCAAACGGCATACGATATAAATTTAAATCCTCGGGTTTCATCAAAACGCTGTGCAGCTTTTATAAGGCCCAGGTTTCCTTCATTGATCAGATCGGGTAATGTTAAGCCCTGGTTTTGATATTGCTTGGCTACCGATACTACAAAGCGAAGATTGGCCTTGGTAAGTTTTTCAAGTGATGACTGGCAGCCCTGTTTTATTTTAATGGCCAGTTTAACTTCTTCTTCAGGTGATATCAATTCTACTTTACCAATCTCCTGCAGATATTTCTCTAAACTCTGACTCTCACGGTTAGTGATGGACTTCGTTATTTTAAGCTGACGCATACTCATAAGCCGAAGATTTTAGTGATAGTTAGCAGAAAAAATTTGGGTTAAGAATTTGTTAAAAGGAACCGGTTTTATTAACGTAATTTATACTATTTAGTATACGTTACCAAAAAAAAAAATCTAAAACACTGGATTTCAGTAGCTTAAAACCTATTTTGTTTAATCTTTTACAGTCATAACTAAAACAAAAAAAAATAAATAAATAATTTGTACTGTGGAATATTTTGTTATTATTGCATGAACGCAATGTTGTTTTAAATATAACTAATGAGTAAGAAAGTTTTATATACGCTTGAATACCCCGTGAGATGCTCTCCCGGTATCCTATACGAATTTTTAAGAACGCCTGCCGGCATCCAGGAATGGTTTGCTGAAAAAGTAGATGAACGTGACGGCCAGTTCAGTTTTGCATGGGATGGAACGGTAGATAATGCTGAATTAATTGACAGCGAAGAAGATAAATTTGTACGCTTCCGCTGGGATTATATGACCAAAGACGAATACTTTGAATGGCGCATAGATAAATCAGAAGTTACCAATCAGACCATTCTGGTGATCAGCGATTTTGCCGATAAAAAAGAGATCAAAGACCAGAGCCAGTTGTGGGAATACCAGGTGAAAGATCTTTTTCACCGTATCGGAAGTTAATCCTTCAGTAATTTTATTATTTCCAGAAAAGCTTTATCAAGCAATGCAGGTATAGCGGCCCAGGGGCTGTAAAGGGAATTGTATGGCCAGTTTAATAAAAGGCTTTTTAATTATTATATCCTGCACTTCATTCTTGCTTAGTTTTTTTACTCCGGTATAATTATCCGCTTCAAAGTGATGCTGCCACTGGTTTTCATGGATGCAGATAAAAACATCGGGCGACAATGCGCCAATATTATCAATTATTTTTTGCTGAAATTTTTCTTTATACACGCCCGATACATGCAACGTGATGCTGAAAAAATTTCCCCACCAGAACATGGTTCTTACAGCAAAAATATTTTCCGCATCAAAGCACCTGGGATAATCAAGCAGCAGGTAAGGCAACTGCAGGTAATTTTCGCCTTTGGCAATTTTGGGGGCAGATGATACAACCGCAGCAGGCAGCCATGCTTTTTCATTTTTAATCATCTGCTGCTGATTCGCTGCCACTTCACCCAGCAAATCATTTACCTTGTCAATGATTATACGTTTAGTTAAAATCCATTGGGTATTGGTAACCAGTTGCAGTTCGTCATCAGAAAGCATTAATTTTGAAAAAGGATTCATCGGCATCAAATTACTACAATTAATTTTTATTACACCAGCTGCAGTGCATGATAAAGAAATTAGACAAACTTATTCTTAAATCTTTTATCGGGCCGTTCATCATAACGTTCTTCATTGCCTTTTTTGTTTTGATGATGCAGGGCCTTTGGAAATATTTAGATGACCTGGTAGGCAAGGGACTCGATTTTATCACCATCGGAAAATTTTTATGGTATGTAAGCGCATCCATGCTTACCCTGGCCATGCCCATCGCCATCCTCATCTCTTCCATCATGACCTTTGGCAACCTGGGCGAAAGTTTTGAACTGGTGGCCATCAAATCTTCCGGCATATCATTGCTGCGCTTTATGCGCCCACTCATGTTTCTGGCGGTTTTATTTTGCGGCATCACATTTATGTTTGCCAATTATGTAATTCCCTATGCCAACTTAAAATTTGTGGCATTGTACAACGATATTTTTTACAAGAAGCCCGCATTCGACCTGAAAGAGGGTGTCTTCTTTACCCATATTCCCAACTATGCCATCAAGGCCGGTAAAAAAGATCCGGATGGCAGGACCATCCGTGATATTTTGATTTACGATCAGACCAACCCGCTGCAAAACAATACCATTGTGGCCGAAAAGGGTGTAATGACTATTTCGCAGGATAAAAATTTTTAGAATTCAATTTAAACAATGGCTACCCTTACCAGGAAAACGGAACAGTGTACGACAGCACCAATGAATATCTACCCCTTGGTTTCAGCACGTTTAAAAAACTGTTTGACCTGAGCGCCCTGCAAAAACAAACCACTAATGACAGCGTATATAAAAATAACTTTAAGATGCTGAGTGCCGGGCAGATAAGCCGTTCGCTTGACTCCCTGTACAAACTGAATGATACCGCTGTTGTACGCATGTACAGGACCATTGCCATAACCTTACCATTTACAGCTAAACAGGACAGCTCAAAAAAAGCCGTAGCAGTTGTACAACCCAGATACAACCGGTTCGATTCCATCATACCCGACTCGGCACGAACACAGGTCATTGCGTCGTCCATCAGCATGGCCAGTACTTTAAAATACAGTCTCGAAAATTCGGGCAATGAAATAGAAGCACGCAAAAAAGAAATTCAGTATCATTATATTGAATGGCACCGCAAGTACTCTTTATCCATGGCCTGCTTTGTATTGTTTTTTATTGGAGCGCCGCTGGGTTCCATCATACGCAAAGGTGGCCTCGGTATGCCGCTGGTGGTAGCCATCATCTTCTTTTTAATGTTTCACCTGCTGAATATGTTTGTCGAAAAGTTTGTAAAAGAAAGTATGCTGCCGCCTTATATTGGCATGTGGCTTGCTGTTATTGTATTAACGCCGGTGGGCATTTTTCTTACCTATAAAGCCATGCATGACTCACAGCTTTTTAATAAGGAATTGTATAACAGGGCATTTAAAAAAATAAAGAACCTCTTCATTAAAAAAGAAGAACAACCAATCACTTAACATATATTTTATGACAACGCCAAACAGAACAAACCGCAGAAAATTCATTGCTCAAACAGTAAAAGGCGGATTGGCAGTCACGGTTGGCCTGAGTGCCGCAGCTCCTTTATTACAATCGTTTACAACAAATAAAAATTTTGTACCCGGCGGTTTCAATACCGGTTTCGATCAGCAGCCCCTGCCCTATGCCTACAATGCATTGGAAAATGTAATTGACGCCATGACCATGGAGATACATTACAGCAAACATGCAGCCGCTTACTCAAAAAATGTAAAAGATGCAGCCGCTGCAGAAAAAGTGAACATGACCGAACCCTTGGAAGAGGTACTCAGCAATATCAGTAAATACAGCGCCAAAATGCGCAACAATGGTGGTGGACATTATAACCACGAAATGTTCTGGCAATGCATGCGCCCCAAAAAAGAGAACAATGCACCCACCGGAAAATTGCTGGCATCCATTGAAAAAGAATTCAACTCTTTTGAAAATTTTAAAAAACAATTTGCCGAATTTGGCAAGAACCGCTTTGGCAGCGGCTGGGCATGGCTCTATATCAACAAAGAAAAGGTTCTCACCCTTGGCTCTACCCTTAACCAGGACAATCCATTAATGGATATTGCCGAAATAAAAGGCTATCCTTTACTGGCACTGGATGTTTGGGAACACGCTTACTATTTAAAATACCAAAACAAAAGAGCCGACTATATTGAAGCCTGGTGGCAGGTGGTGAACTGGGATTATGTAGCAGAGAGGCTGCATAGTTATGACATATAACCCCTAACCTGTAATATAAACGCGGTCCAATAAAGACTTTAATGAAAAAACTACTGCTCCCCTTTTTCTTGTTAGGCACTATTGCCATGATAGTGGTAATGGCTAAAACCGGTGCCATTTTAAAAACACCGGAAGCACCCAATGGCATTCTCAACCTGGAGTTTGCCTACAACACCGCAAAAACAACACCCATCATTAATTCCTGGGCAGGCATTAGCAGCACCGATGTAATAACTGCTGCAAAAAATAATACCTACTGGGATTTTTTATTCCTCTTTTTTTATGCCGGCTTTTTATTTTTAGCCTGCAAAAAAATTGCGGCTAAAACCAGCGGCAGTTTTTCCAAAGCAGGTAAACTCATTGCCAAAGGCGCATTGTGGGCGGGCTTTTTAGACATACTTGAAAACAGCGGCATGTTACTAACCATTAGTAACAACGGTTCCAATACCATTGCACTTTGCACAACAATTATTTCAATAATAAAATGGGCGCTGGCCATCATCGCCGTGCTGTATATGCTTACCGGCCTGCTGGCATTGGCTTTCCGGAAAAGATAACCGCTGAGTCGCAAAGGCGCAGAGCAAAAACTTTGCGTCTCAGCGCCTCTGCGGTTTAAATTCGGCTCAAGTTGCGCAGCAACTTCCCCTTTGTGTCCTTCGTGCTCTCCTTAGTTTCCTTTTCCGAAGGATCCTGTGGGTGGTAAAATAGTTGCGTAGCAACATGCGCAGCAACGCGCGCAAAAATCAGTGGTCATCCGCCTAAATCCGCGTCATCAGCGTTCCTATAATGGACTCAGCCTTTGTGTTAGACAGAACCAAGTGCGATCCAGCTAAAACAAAGGCTGATAAATTGACAATAACAATCTGATGCAAAACTAACAGCACCTCCCATCAATCCACAGATTCATTTCTTAAAATTTTGTGAAAATATTTTCACCCGAAAAAACACTTAATTTCGCCTTGTTCTACTATGAACTATGAACCATAAACTCTCAACTATATGCAAGCTTGGAAAGATTACCAGGAAAAAAATAAAGACCGTTTTTTAAACGAACTCCTCGAGCTGCTTACGCATACCCAGCGTAAGCGCCCGCAGTGAGCATAAGCCTGACATGATCGCCTGTGCTGAAGCCGTAAAGCAGCGCCTGCTTGAAGCCGGTGTTGACAAAGCCGAGATACACCCAACCGCCGGTCACCCGATTGTATATGCCGAAAAAATAGTGGACCCATCCAAACCAACCGTGCTGGTGTACGGCCATTATGATGTACAGCCCGCCGATCCTTTAGAGCTTTGGAACAGCGGCCCCTTTGATCCACAAATTGTTGACGGTAAAATTTTTGCCCGTGGCAGCTGCGATGATAAGGGCCAGTTTTACATGCATGTAAAAGCACTGGAAACCATGGTTCAAACCAACACCCTCGAAAACAATATCAAGTTTTGTATTGAGGGCGAAGAAGAAGTAGGCTCGCCCAACCTGGCCACTTATGTAAAAGCCAATACCAATTTATTAAAAGCCGATTGTGTGCTCATCAGCGATACCGCCATGATCAGCCTGGATACCCCCAGCCTGGATATTGGCCTGCGTGGACTCAGTTATATTGAAGTGGAAGTAACCGGCCCCAACCGCGACCTGCACAGCGGTGTATATGGCGGCGCCGTGGCCAACCCCATTACCATACTGGCAAAAATGATCGCCAGCCTGCACGACGAGAACAACCATATTACCATACCCGGTTTTTATGCCGATGTACTGGAATCATCTGCCGAAGAAAGAGCCTTAATGGCCGAAGCACCTTTTAAAGAAGCCGAATACAAGGCCGACCTGGGTGTAATTGAACTATGGGGTGAGACTGGCTACAGCACCAACGAACGTACCGGCATACGCCCAACCCTGGAGCTAAACGGCATCTGGGGTGGTTATACCGGCGAAGGCGCCAAAACCGTTTTACCCGGCAAGGCATTTGCAAAAATATCTGCCCGCCTGGTACCCAACCAAAACAGCAATAAAATTGCCGACCTGTTAATAGGCCACTTACAAACCATTGCACCCATCTTATGTAACCGTAAAAGCCACCCTGCACCATGGCGGCGAGCCCTACCTTACCCCCATGGACAGCAGCGCCTACAAAGCCGCCAGCAAAGCCATGGAAACCACCTTTGGCAAAGCACCCGTACCCGTACGTGGCGGCGGCAGCATACCCATTTGCAGCCTGTTTGAGCAGGAACTAAAATGCAAAGTAGTGCTGATGGGTTTTGGCCTTGACAGTGATAACCTGCACAGCCCCAACGAAAAATTTGACATTGCTAATTTTTATAAGGGCATTGAGACGATACCTTATTTTCATAGGTATTTTAAGGGGTGATGTGCTGTTTACATCCCGGCGAGTTGTTGTCGGGATTTTTTTATACCAGCTTTAGTATTTCATGGCATCATCGTTGCGTCGCAATCCTTTCATCGACATACCATTAAGGACCTTTGCTTGAACGAGAGTAATATAAAAATAAAAACTAAGATTTAATATATGAAAAAGAAATAATTCCGATGTATATTTAAATATCTCAATAATAGACATTTTAATAAAACCTAGTTCGTGAACACTTTTAGAAATTTTTTGTGATAGAAGCAATTAATTCTCGAATGCCAATATCTTTTGAATATAACAAAGAAGGCAAAGAGAAAGGAGTACGAGTTTGGACATCCATATGCAGTACACATTTCTACTGCAAAAACACTCCTTATACAAAGCACTAAAAGTTCATATAGTTCAAACTGGGGGAGTCTCTGATACAGGAGGAAAAAAATCCATTTAATAGCTTTAGACAATTTAACATAGAAGACCTATCAGAAGTAAAAATTCTTAAGGATGAAAAACCTTTTGGACCAGATTGGCATGAGAACTACAAACCAGAATCCGAGTGGTATAAAGATGTAATTGCAAAAGTGTAATATGAGCATACAATTCCATAAAGAGATATTTTCTAACGATAATTTTACTTTAAAAGTAAATTTTACTGGGATTAAAGATGATGTAGCAATAGCAACTGATCTTCGAATGTCAATTTATGCATTTGGAAGTGATGGACAACCTAAGTTTTCTGAATCCTTAAATCTCGAGCAAATACAAAGTTTATATGAACATTTAAGCCAAGTTTCAATTATTAGGGACTCGTCTAAATCTGCATTGTCAGAAGAAGAAATTGATGATTTATCTGGCTTACAAAAAGTTACTTTCATGGAAAAAGAAATTGAAAATTTAAGAGACTTATTAAAATTAGAAGAGGAGTCGAATATTGTTGAAGAAGTTATTAAATATGAAAACTTAAAAAATATGCGGCAGGCCAACCTGAAAAAATATTTCAAAATTGGATTACTGCCAATATTAAGTGGGTATTTGGAGTCGAGTATATTAAACGTCATGATTACAGAAGAATTGCAATGTTTAGCGATGGAGATATCTTGATGGAATCAATGGACGGATTTTTTAGATTTAATAGAATTGAAAAGACCCAAGTTAAAAAATGACATTTTTAAATACGATGAAAGCCTATAAGAGTTATTACCCTTCACCCGATTTATCGTCAGCCATTGGTCAATGTTTATATTATTTAGAAAAGCTTGACGTTTATAAATTGACATTACAAGATGAGTATAAAGTAAAAATATTAAGGCCAAGAATAAAGATTATAATTGGCAGTTCCAAGAATTTTGGAGAAGAGGAATTTAAGGCCTTAATGATGCTAAATAGTAACTTAAACCATATCCAAATAATTTCTTATGATTATTTATTGAGCAGCGGAGAAAAAATGATAGAAAATCACAAATAAAAATCCATGAAATACATCACAGCTTCAAAACTCTATGATTATATCAAATGCCCTCATAAGGTTTGGCGTGATGTATATGGCCTACAGGAAGAAAAAAAAATAGTTGAAAACAAATCCATTTGTTGAGCTTCTATGGAATAAAGGTGTTCAGCATGAAAAAAGAGTTGTTGAAAAAATTGATTCCTTTTTAAATTTAAGTGAAGGAAGTTTTGAAGAAAGAAAAGTAAAAACTTTTGAGGCAATTAAAATAAAGAAAAAATAATTTACCAGGGCATAATACAAGATGGAGACTTGGTAGGGATACCAGATTTATTAATCTTAGAAGACGAAGAATATATTCCTATTGATATTAAGTAAAAAAAGAAGAAGGATAAATCTTTTTTGAAGGGTATTGGAGAAAGCACTCTAACTAAAGTGCTAAGGAGGGGTGAAATTTTATTAAATAATTTGTCGCCAGTGCTATATTCAAAAATTAATTTCCCGAAAGTTGATGTGGAGCTATTTTTTGATATCGAAGATGATCCGACACAAGAATATGTTTACATGCATGGTATTTATGAAAGAAGGGGTAAAGAAGAACAATTTATTCATTTTACTGCAAAGGCTATTTCAATGGAAGAAGAAAAAGGTGCATGGGGTAATTTTTGGAAATATATTTCTTCACTTCCGAAAGATGGTTATGCTGTTTATTACTATTCTCATCATGAAAAAACGACTTACTTAAAGTTGCAGCAGAAATACCCAGATGTTATATCTAAAGAAGATGTTGAGACCTTTTTTAACAATCCTAATGTTATTGACTTATTTAAGATTGTAAATGAATCTACGGATTGGCCAGTGGGTAATATTCTTTAAAGGAACTTGCCACTTATCTTGGCTTCAAGTGGCGAGATGAAACTCCATCTGGAGCTTTGTCGATTCAATGGTTTAATGAATATATAGATAAAAAAGGATGAAAATTGCTGGAAAGGATATTGCTTTATAATGAAGATGATTGTAAAGCTACTTTAGTGCTAGAAGGACGCTCTTCAAAAATGAATATTGCATTCATAAAGTAGTTATTTTAAAATAATATCTTTAATACTTGCAATGCTATCAATATAAAGAAAGTCCTAAAATAGTAACTATTTAATGAAATCGTAAGTATATAGGGACAATAATAATTCAAATACTAAAACTTTATTTAACAATTTGGTTAGACAAATATATATTCCGCAAGAAGTAAAAGATGATATCAGAAAACATCTTGATACTTCAATTAATAAAGCTGTTAATGGCTTTCCTTCTTCCTACGAGGATGAAGATGTTGTAACAGGACATTTATTTGGGTTGATGAAATCTGATGAACAAAGTGTGGTTGTAAAAAATCAAGAAGTTAATGGTGAATGGAAATGGTCCATTGATTTCAAAAAATTTGGTGGCCGAGGAAAGGCTGCCACTGAATCAATAATTGGCGCAGATGGAATAATTGAATTACATCTTACTCAAAATAATGAGACAGTTAGCAAATCGTTATTATTTCAGTCTAAATTGGATTGGGATAAAAAGGATAAGAAATTATATGAACAATGCGCAAAATTACTTACATGGCTTGGAGCTGCGGTGGTAATAAATTATACACAAGAAAAATATGAAGCATATTCGCTAGACCAAGTCTTTTCTAGTCAAGGGTCTAAACCCAGTCGAGCTAAACTCTTGCAAACGATGCTAGGAGCTGATTTTATAGATTGTACAATAGGGGATAGCGATTTATTTTATGATGCAGTAAAGAAAAGCTTGACTTGGCTTAATAATGACAATATGTATGTGTCAACAAAATTTAATTTAAATAGGAGATTAAAAATAAATATCAAAGCACCAAATAGGAATTCATTTTATAAAATAAAAGCCGAAAAGGAAATCCCTTAATAGCGATATTTTTAAGAATATACTTAAAAATTCAAATGCCAATTTTGGAATTAATTCTATTACAACTTTGAGTGAATTGAGCAAAGTCCAACGAGATTTCAAAAGCTTATCATCCAGACAAGCACTGAGTTAGAGTGAAGAGCAAATTTATATTTTGAATGACTTAATGAAATATTACAATAATAGTATTGATAAACGAAAAGAATTGATAAAAAGAAAAACCGTTGATATAAATGGGTAATAAGATTTCTGACCAAATTAAGATTGGTACAATGGTGAAATTCTCGTACAATTACGACTTCTACAATATGACGTACAAGCGGCTCCCCCTAAAAGATTCTGGCAACGATCTTATTGCAATAAAAAGAAGATTGTTTTAGGTCTATCCAGATAAAAACTACGTCTAAGGATGCAACTTATATATATAGCCTTCCGAAAAGTGGCATATTCTAGGAATTGTTTTTCTGAGAGGATGGGAAAATGACATTTATCTTGATAATTCAATCATAAAATTAATCCCCAGAGATATCTTTGAACAAAGCAAATCTAAAAGGATTAAGGCAAATGAATTTGAAATGTATAACATCTCAAACGAGCTTGTTAATAAGCTGTTCTCTCTAGATTAGTCAACTCATCCAAAACCAATCTTCAATTTACAAACAAGATATTTTTGACTTCAAATGAGGGCAAAAATTTTTTTTATCGAGACTAACACCAAAAGTCTTATGATTTAATATAATAATACCATATATTTGTTATCTTTTCATTAATTCTCAATTAAACAAATTTCATGTATTTAACAGATTGGATAAATAAAGAAGATGACGATCTTATGGAACTTCCAATAGCAAGAACCAGTTCGGTCTGAATTTGAAACTATATCAAGCTTGAAAATATCGACAACTGCGAGCTTTCCTCCTGAATGGGATGAAACTTCAGTTAGTTCTTTTAAAGGATATAGCAGAGAAAAAAAGATTTACTTATTTTTTGGTTTACCCTTCTATCAATCAAAATTTGAATTTTTGATGAGAATGAGTATGATGACAAATTAGGGAATAGACCAATCGGCATGATTTTTAAAAATGAAGTAATTCAAAACAATTCAAAATTTTATCCTTGATACAGGAGCATATTTTAAAGGATTTTACAACAATTATCTCCAAATAAGACCACAAAATCTTCATCATTTAAAAGTGGATAACACAGATGGAAGTGAGCTTGGAAATACGTGAAAAGGTATTTTGGCACAAATGAAAATTATTGTTTTGGCAAGACTATTCCGCCCAAAGACACTGATGGTGCTATGGAAGATGATTTAGTTTCTTTTTATAAGGTTACATCTGGTTCAAAGAAATTTGACCAAAGAGCTAAGGCCGCCGAGATACACCTAAGTTTTCCACTGCCTGTGAATAACAATCTTTTTATGTTAGTTTTACCAAAATATCATTATAAATTACATTTGAAAAAATTTGAATCCTTTATGGACGGTATAAAAAATGTACCAAAGATTTTTTATAATGACAGTTATGAATATTCACTTGAGGAGATTGTAAAAAGATAGAGATGGCTGTAATTGAATACTATCAAAAAATTGGCCTCATTAATTATGACAATATAAAATAGTCGGAAAACTACGTAATGCATAATATTAAAGATGCTAGTAAAGAATTAAAAATAATTGGGTACATAAACCCCAATCGGTACTCCTCCTCCATAATTTCAATTTGCTCTGACAAACTTGATAATATATTTTCAATTTACCCTAATGGAGATTTTTATGAACTTAAAGAATTTTCATTAGGTAAATTTTCAAACTTAAATTTTATTCGAGCTAAAGAAAGTGTCAAGTTTGTTCCTGATAAAATAAATTACGCATTGTCAGAAGAGAGTATACTTTATGAAGTACCTGAAAAATTGTGTGAAATTTTATTTGAACATTATCTTAATGAAAAATCAGAGTTTGTAAAAGAACTTGTTGATGACTTTATAAATTCACACGACTTTAAGAGACAATTGTCCTTGATCTGCCAGATTTTAGTATAGACAATTTGGATAAAATCTATAATTTAAATAAAACGTTTCCCACTTTCAGAATTATGATTAATCTACGGAAACTAAAGAAGGGGGCACGAATTCATCAAAGATTAATATTACAACATAAGAAAGAGATAATTATAAGCTTCTATAAAAAAATATCAACTTTGAAGAAAGTATTAATGAAGACAATATTTCTTTTTTAATACCCAAGTTGAAGAATTCAATACAAAATATTTATCAGAAAGTATAACCCCTGCCTTGGTTCGTGTCTCCCACGAACCATTCCTTACCAATCCCCATCTGGCGCAAGTTTGTTTGGCCCATCTGGCCCCCCCCATCTGGCTCAAGTTTGTTTTTGGCGCAAGTGTTCCCAACTCAATAATTAAACTCAAACGTGACCTTTGTGGGATCACTTGTGTCGTTCTAAATCTACCGGTTTGTAACCGGGGTTAGCAAACGAAATCTTTCTATATTTACGTACGCCTAATCCGTACGCCCATGTCATCCAAATACAAACCCGGCGAAGATGCCATTGCACACTTTGTAACCTTTTCTGTTGTAGGTTGGATAGATGTATTCTCAAGAGAAATCTACAAAGAAATATTCGTAAACAGTTTAAAATACTGCCAGGAAAGCAAAGGCTTAACATTACATGCCTGGGTTATCATGACCAACCATGTGCATTTGATATTAAGCACTAATACAAACAAGATTGAAGACATTGTCAGAGACCTTAAAAAATACACTAGCAAGCAAATCATAAAAGCCATCCAGGAAAACCCAACCGAAAGCAGAAAAGAGTGGATGCTGAATCTTTTCAACTTTGCCGGCAAAAGCAATAGTAACAATAAACAATATCAGTTTTGGAAACAAGACTATCACCCAATAGAATTAAACACAGCCGAAAAATTAAAGGAGCGTCTTGATTACCTGCATGATAATCCGGTAAGAAGCGGCCTGGTTTGGGAGCCTTTGCATTACAAATACAGCAGTGCCATTGATTATTATACTAATGAGCATGGGTTGTTAAAAATTGAACATTTGTAGTGCTAAGCCCGGATACAATCCGGGAGAATTGGAAAGGCACAAGTGATCCCACAAACTCTTCGTTTGAATTTCAATAATTGCGTTGGGAACACTTGCGCCAGTGAGCAAGTATGTTTGGCCACCACTCCCTTCTCCCATCTGGCGCAAGTTTGTTTTGGCACACTTGCCAGTGAGTGTTAGTGTTATATAAAGCCTACACTACTCCTGCGCTTGCTGAGCATATATCCCAACTTCAGGAGGTTACTAATCAGCTCCTGATCAAAGTAAATATTTTTTGTAAACCCATGAAAAAGCTTACCTGCTTTTCCCGCCTGGATGAAATGAAAAACCGCACAGATCAGCCTGATGAAAATCATGAAATGGCTTAATAACAATAAGTAATTTGTTGCTGCAAAAAATATCTGCCAACAAACTTAAAATACCACCCGACATGAAAAATAATATGAAGATGAAACAAATTCTGCATGGATTGTTAGCATCAATACTACTACTGATAATACAATTAACAACTTATGGCCAGCAAGGTATTCCAAAGCAAACACTCGAGTTCAACGATACATACCGGGGATGGAGAACGTTTTTCATTTCCACGTTTCCACCGGGTGGAACGATCTCGGGCCGGTTATGGGGTACGAATTTATATACGGATGATGGTTCTATTGCAACTGCCGCTGTGCATGCAGGTTATATAACCGCTGCCGATGGCGGTACTGTAACCATTGAAATAAAACCAGGTGCTGCTTCCTACCAGGGAAGTGTACAGCATGGTGTAACCAGTAAAGACTATGGTACTTTCTCCGGAAGCTTTATCATTATCAGTGGTAAAAAAAATGCACCGGGGAGTAATGTTATACAGGCAGACTGAATACAAGAGCTGATAATTACAGGGGAAGAACAGGGGAACGATTTACATTTCACTTTCCGGGAGGTGGCGTTATTTCCAGTCGTGTATGGGGCACTGGTTTATATACAGATGACTGCTCTATTGCTTCAGCTGCTGTTCACCAGGGTTTGATCACGGTTCAAAATGACAAAACAGTTACATTGAAATAAGTACAGCAGCACATACAGGTAGCAAAAATGGTGTTAACCAGTAAAGATTATACCAGCATTTTACGGAAGTTATTGCAGAACCATTCTTTTAAAACCCTAACTAATCAAACCAAAATATATATGAATCTGATCAAAGGCTCTGCAAATGCAGGCAGATATTTACAAGGGAAAAATGGTCAGCTATTCAACCATTGAGTTTCCGCCCGGTGGAGTAATCACAGCCGTAATTAAGGGGACCGACTTGATTATCTACACAGTAACATTGCAACAGCAGCGGTTCATGCAGGATTAATTTCTACCGAGTTGGGGGGTTGTTGTTATTGGAATAAAACCTGGGTTCTTCCTAAGAAGGATCAAGCCGTTGTGGTGTCAGCAGGTGGCAATTGGGGGCCTTTTCAGGAAGTTTTATTTTTGTAAAATGAATATTTGAGTTTCAAGAATTGGTTTGGGAACACTTGAGCCAACCGGGAGTAAAACTTGATTTAGTATAAACCCATCTGCATAAGTTTGGCCTCAGGTGGCCTCAAAGTCAATTGAAGGTTATTAGTTAACGATTCCATCTTAATGGGTAAATTTAGGGTATCAAATGAAAAGGGGTACACATACACAAGCCTGGTATATAATAAATGGAATAACGCTTTACAGGATTGTAGCGGCACCATGCTTATTGATACTGCTTTTTACCGGACAGCTAAATATGTTTAAATGGCTGCTGGCCCTTAGTTTTTTTACCGACCTGATAGATGGTTTCCTGGCCAGAAAATTTAAAGTTGCCAGCGTGCTGGGTACCCGGCTCGACTCCATTGGAGATGACCTCACCGTATTGGTTGCCGTCATTGGTTTATTTGTATTAAAAGCAGACTTTATCAAAGAACAAAAATTTATGTTCATCGGCCTGCTTGTGTTGTTTTTAATACAGGTAATATATGCTTTCATACGCTACAGAAAAATGACCGGCTTTCATACCTGGCTGGCAAAAACAGCAGCCCTGCTGCAGGGTATTTTCCTGCTGCTTGTTTTCTTTACCGATCAGCCTTTCATGCCCTTATTTTATGCAGCAGCCATTATTACCATGCTGCAATTGATTGAAGAGATCATACTCGTACACCTGCTGCCGCAATGGCAAGCAAATGTGAAGGGGATATACTGGGTTTTAAAAAACAACAAACAGCATAACACTGATACAGGATCATAGCAGGCCTATGAATTTTACAAAACAGCCGCAAAAGGATATCCGGCCATTTTTATGTACATTTAATTTCAACCAGTTTAAAAATAAATTCACCATGAAAGCACACCTTCAAATTTTACCGGCAATTCTCGGTATCAGCCTGTTGTTAGCCTGCAATCAAAAAACTACAACACCCACGGCAACAGAAATAACCGACAGTAAAAAACAGATCGCTGCCATGCTCGACTCCTTTAATGTGGCCGCAGCCAATGCCGATTACATACGCTACTTTAATTTTTATACCGAAGACGCCACTTTTAACGGCACCGATGCCACCGAGAACTGGGATAAAGCCGCTTATATGATTTGGGCAAAACCCTTTTTCGATAAAAAAACAACCTGGAATTTTACGGCCATCAAACGCAATATTTATTTTGGCAAGAACGCCGATATCGCCTGGTTTGAAGAATTGCTGAACACACAGATGAAGATATGCCGTGGCTCGGGTGTAGTGGTAAAACAGGGCAACGACTGGAAAGTTCAGCAATACGTTTTATCTACCACCATACCCAACAGCCAGCTGGATACGGTGATCAAAATTAAAACGCAAGAGGAAGATTCGCTGATCAGTAAATTATCAGGTAAATAATATTGCCTGATCCTTACTTTAAAAAAACAGCAATACCACCGTAAGTATAATTCCCGCCAGGGTAAAATAAAGCCCCTTTTTAAAAATAGTGGTCTTTGGCATAAACATCCAAAAGGAAGATATTACAAAGAACAGCAGTGATACCCCAAAAAAGATATTCAGGTAATACAGCGGATCCTTTGTATTGGCCTTGTGTAAATGAGTGAGTTTTTCAACCAGTGGCGGTAAAGTTTTTACAGTATAATTTACAGCGCCGGTTTTTGTATTGTAATCGCCTCCTTTAAAAATTTGTATATCACCGCTAACCGAATCTATCTTTACATCACGGTTGCGGATGGCCTTGCCCAGATCTGCTGCAGCAAGTGCGGGTTTCAGCTGCTTGCTGATTTTCTTTTCGCTTTTTAAAAAATCGGTATCCCTGAAAATAAGAATGATGCCGCTGATGGCATACATAGCCATGATACCTGCTAAAAAAAATCCCAGGTAGCGGTGGTAAATCCGCATCCTGTTACTTACCGTTACTTTACTGCTCATATTTTAAATAATTTGTGCAAAGAAAAGCAAACAAAAAAACTTACACTTCGAATTAAGGAAAACAGTTTACAGAAACGGGAAATAAGTATGCCGGCAGGCATTACGGCAGAAGTTTTATTTTTTCTGCTTTCATAAGAAAAGAAAAATGAATACATTGTACATCTAAAAGCTACGTTTATGTACAAACTCCTTTCAGCCATCAGTTTTTTATTTATTATCAGTTTTGCCGCTGCACAGGAAACTGTGGATATGCAGATGATGCAGAAAATAAAAGACGAAGCAAAAAATAATTCACAGGTTGCCATGATCGCTCACAACCTGACCGATGTGTGTGGCCCACGCCTGACCAACTCGCCGGGTTATAACCGTGCCCTGGATTGGATTACCGAAATATGCAAACAGTGGGGACTGCAAAATGCCGGCCGTGAGGCCTGGGGCGAATTTGGTAAAGGCTGGCAAAATGAAACGGGTACATTGGCTTTAAAGGTTCCGTATTACCAGGATATTTCTGCCTATCCCGTTCCCTGGTGCAAGAGCACCAAAAAAACGGTTAAGTCAGAACTGATCATGCTGGATGATCTTGATTCCGCTTCCATCAACAAAGCAGGTGCATCATTGGCAGGAAAGATCGTAATGATAAAACCCGGCAGCACCAACATACCCGATGCCTTTAAGGCCTATGCAACCAGGTATGGCGATACCAGCCTGGATAATATTGGTGAAAAATATATGGTAGACCGCAAACAGATGGAAAGTTTTTTGCCCTTTATTAAAAATGAATATTACACAAAATTATACCTGGAAAAAATGGGTGCAAAGGGTTTGATAATGAGTGGTCGTAACAACCGGGATGGTACCGTGTTTGTGGATGGCGGTACCGGTTATGCCCGTGGCTTTGAAGCCACTTTACCCGAAATGAAAATAGGCCGGGAAGATTATTTAAAACTGATGCGCCTCATAAAAGACAACAAAAATGTAGAGATAGAAATGAACGTGCAGAATCATTTTTACAGCGATGACCTTACCGGTTACAATTTGGTGGCCGAAATACCCGGCACCGATCCTGCATTAAAAAGCCAGGTAGTAATGTTGGGTGGACACTTAGACAGTTGGGCAGGCGGCACCGGCGCAACAGATAATGCTGCAGGTTGCATTGCTACACTGGAAGCCATGCGCATTTTAAAAACACTGGGCATACAGCCACGACGCACCATACGCATTGCCTTGTGGGGAGGCGAAGAGCAGGGCCTGTATGGCAGCTTTGGTTATGTAAAAAAACATTTTGGCGATCCTGCCAACATGCAGTTATCACCCGAGCAGGCCAATATTTCGGCCTATTACAATTTAGATAATGGCAGCGGCAAAATACGCGGCATTCATGCACAGGGCAACACAGCCGTACGTGATATTTTTAAAGCCTGGCTGGCTCCCTTTGCAGATATGGGCGCCGCTGGTGGTGTAACACTCAGCAATACCGGCAGCACCGATCATATCAGTTTTGATGCAGTAGGGATACCTGGTTTTCAGTTTATACAAGACCCGCTGGAGTATGAAACCCGTACACACCACAGCAATATGGATACCTACGATCACCTGAGCATACCTGATCTGCAACAGGCTGCTATTATTATTGCTGCATTTGTGTACAACACCGCCATGCGTAATGAAATGCTTCCACGCAAGCCTTTACCCAAGCCGGAGAAATTTGTTTTTGATTTTGATTTTCCAATTTAGCAGAAGAAGTGCCTACCGGATTTTAACCTGTTGGAAGAATAATAATTTTGATGCAGCTGCTGATTGTAATGCTACCTTTATACAAAGCAGGTAATATGATGAATGCATACGAAAGGGAAGTGAATACAGCATTAACAGCCTGGCAAAAGAAAATGCTGCGCAGGCCATCGTTGCTCAATAAGCTTTCAAAAAAACTGCAGACAAAGATCAACACCTGGATACCCGAAAAAGTACACCGGGCCATTACGGCTACCATCAAACAAATGATACGGGGCGTTTTATTTGGTGCAAAATATACAACTGCCGATACCCTGGTAAATGCAGGACTGCAGGAACGGGAAGAAGCGGTGCAGAAAAAAATTGACTGGTACCGAAAAACTGCAGCCATTGAAGGTGGTATTACCGGCGCCGGTGGCATACTGCTTGGACTGGCCGATTTTCCCATACTCATCAGTCTTAAATTAAAATTGCTGTTTGATATTGCCGTGCTGTATGGCATAGATGTGCACGATTACCGGGAAAGGGTTTACATACTGCATATTTTTGAACTGGCTTTTTCAAGTGATGAACACCGCAAAAGCATTTACCTGAAAATGACCGACTGGGAAGAGAAACGTAAACACCTGCCGCCCGATATGAATGAATTTGACTGGCGTAGTTTTCAGCAGGAATACCGTGATTATATTGACCTGGCTAAAATGGCACAACTGATACCCGTTATTGGTGCCCCGGTTGGCGTATTCGTTAATTACCGGCTTATAAAAAAGCTCGGCACCACTGCCATGAATGCTTATCGTATGAGGCTGATCAATTTTGACGGTGCCTAAATGATGAAATTTTGTATCTTGAACCGGCAGCTTCATTCATCCATAAAAAAACAGGATTGCCTCTATGGTACTATCGGAATTTATACCAGGTCCAGGCTTAACTGAATTTGTAAGGGTGTACCGGTTAGTACATTTTGTTTTTGCTGACATTACAAACATTCCCTTCAAACCCTATCCACCAAGAGCAGAACATTGTTTGAGTTTTTATCCACGGGATACCGAAACGGTAGAATATGTAAACAGCGGCCAAAAAATTACGAACTTAAAAACGGTATTGATCGGGCAGCAAATGAAGTCAGCAACAGATATGTTGGTAAAGATTTTTTGGTTTTCCAGGTGGTGTTCCGGCCGGTGCATTGTACCGCCTTACCGGCATTCCTTCACATCAATTAAACAACTGCTATTTTGATGCAGAAACTGTTTTTACAAAAGATATAAAAGAAGTAAACAGTAAACTGAACGATGCTGCCGGCTTTAAAGAAATGGTAGCTGTGGTAGAATTGTTTTTATTAAAACAGGTAAACCGGGGCGTAAAAGAATTTCACAGGCTGGATGATGTAAGCAACCTGATTTTAAATGCCAATAAGAACATTAAAATAGAATGGCTTGCCAAGGAATCCTGTTTGAGTGTAAGGCAATATGAAAGAAAATTTATTGAAAGAATGGGCATTGCACCCAGGTATTTCAGCAAAATAGTACGGTTTGAAAATGCTTTCAGAATAAAAAATAAATACCCTCACCTGGATTGGTTGTCTATTGCGGTACAATGCAACTACCACGATTATCAGCACCTGGCAAAAGATTACAAGCAATTTACAAACCAAACGCCCACTGATTTTCACCTGCTCGATAATGCTTCTCCCGAAAGAAAGTTTGGAGAATCGGACACCTATTAAAAATGTCGTTTTTTTACCACTAACCCACTTTCCCTTTAACAGACATTTGTTGCAACAAACTAAACAAATGTAATATGGAAAGAAAAAAATTCTTATTAACCACAGTAGCAGCTATTCCTGCACTTTTAATTGGTAATACTGTTAAGGCAGCAAAAACAGATCGTACCAACAAAGGATTTGTAATCAAATCAACCGAAAGCAGGTTTGGCGAAAAAACTTTATTAGGCGGCAAAAATGCCAACGACATTAAAGTATCGCAAAAAGACACCAATGGTGAACTGACAATTTTTGAATACACCGGCAAAGAAAAAGGCGGGCCTCCATTGCATGTTCATACACACCAGGATGAAATATTTTTTATTGTACAGGGTGAGTATCTTTTCCAGGTGGGCGATGACAAACATTATTTAAAAGCAGGCGACACTATTTTTTTACCCCGGAAAGTACCTCATGCATTTGCACAACTAACTGATAGCGGAAAAATGTTTTTCCTTTTTCAGCCATCGGGTAAAATGGAAGATTTTTTCAGAACATTGGGCAACCTTACTTCGCAACCATCACCGGAACAGGGTGCCAAAATATTTGCCGACCACGACATGAAAGTAGTTGGACCGCCATTACAGTTTTAGCACATCAACCGGATTGCAATCAGCCCATTAGCAATTTTGTTACAGCAATAGTTTATCTAAAAGAGCTTATCACAAACCGTGATAAGCTCTTTTAGATACTGCATTGTATCTGTTTATGTTTAGCATGATTCCTGCCCTTATCAAAAAAGATAATTTGTATCTTCAACGTCATTTTAAATAACCAACTTGAAGAAAAGTTTTGCCATTATACTATTACTTATAAACCTTCAGGCCATGTCGCAAACAAAAATACTGGGTGAATATGCTTTCAGAAAAACAGAAATGATTGCCGGATTTAATTTTACAGCAGCCGGTACTTTTCAGTTCTTTTTCAGCTATGGTGCTGTTGACCGATCTGCTGCCGGTACATTTACAGTACAAGGCAATACCATAAAACTTAAAAGCAATAAAGAAGCCGGCAAAGATTTTACAATTACCGCTCAATCTAAAGAAGCAAGTGGCTATACCATCAGCTTTACTCATCCCAATAAATATTTACTTAAAAATATTCTTTGTATATTTTTTGTAAATGGTAAAGAAGAACAAGCTGTTACCGATGATAATGGAAAAGTTCATGTTGATATTGCACATTGCGACAGCATTTATGCAAAGCATCTTTTGTTTCCGGATATTGTAACCCTGGTAAAAGATGCCGGCAATAAAAATAACCGGTTTACACTGGCGCTCAATCCATCGCTGGAGCAGCTTAGTTTTAAAGGCATTGACCTTACCATTGAAAATGACGGATCGCTCAGCTGGCTGCCCAATTATTTCCTGGAAATGCAGGGTGTAAAATTTGTAAAGCAATAACAACTTCATGCAGCCACAAAAAATAAAAACTTCTATTTGTATCATTGGTGCCGGGCCCAGCCGGGGCTACAGCCAGTATCTTTCTATGCAAGGCAGGCATTAAGCATGTGATCGTTGATGCCGCTTCATTTCCAGGGGATAAGATTTGCGGCGATGGGCTTGATCTGAACACTATCAGGGTGTTGGAATCATATCGATCCAACCATTATTGAAAAGGAGCTTGTTACAAGCAGAAATCGTATTACTGCATCGCAGGGCTTCCGGTTTATTTTACCCAATGGCAGAAAGGTTGATATTATGCGTAATACTGCAACGAATGCTGGCAATTATGCTGGCAGGCCCATGTTTTTTGTGAGCAGGCGATTTGATTTCGATAATCTATTAGTGAGTAAAATTGATCGTAGCGTTGCCGATGTACAATTATCTACCCGTATCAATACAATAACCAAAACAGGAAAAACCTGGATGCTGGAAGGCGAAGGCCCATCAGGAAAAATTGAAATTGAAACTGATTTTTTAATGGGTGCCGATGGCGATCATTCTATCGTGCTCAAACATTTGGGCGAACGCAAAGTTGACCGTAACAATTATGCCGGCGCTGTTAGACAATACTGGAGCGGTGTAGAAGGTATGCATACCGACAACCTGCTGGAAGTGTATTTTCCAAAGAGCCTGCCGCTCTCCTATTTCTGGATATTTCCCCTGCCCGATGGAAAAGCAAATGTGGGATATGGAATGGCCAGTAACTACATTGCCAGACACCATATTAATGTGCGTAAAGCTTTTGAAGAACTGATAAAAACGGATCCGGTATTGATCCCCCGTTTTAAAAATGCACAGCCGCTGGAAAATGTAAAAGGCTGGGGCATTCCCATGTCGGGTAATGACCGCAAAGCTTATGGTGATGGCTGGATGTTGCTGGGCGATGCAGCTTCATTGGTTTGTCCCACTTCGGGAGAAGGCATTGGCTCGGGCATGATATCGGGCTATGTGGCCGCCAAATTTTTACAGCGTGCCTTTGTACAAAATGATTTCAGCGAAAAAATGTTTACCCACTACAACCGCGAAATTCACAAGCGCCTTCGTACAGAAGAAAAAGTATACCGGTTTATAAATAGTATTCCGCCACGGGTATTTTCTTTCGGCATCAATACGGTGTTATCAACCTGGCTATTTAAATACTGGCTTTAATAAAGCCATGAAGAAATGGATTGACACTGCTTATACCAAAGAGTTGAAGTAAAACTCACGTAAGCATGTTTGCGGGCTGTACCAGCACTTTTATATGAACGGTTATACGGCTAATCAGTAACATCCCGCTCATTTTTGCTTTTACCTTAAATACCCTTAAATTGTGCTACTAAAATGAATCGTATGAAATTGAAATTATATGCTGCTGCAGTTTTAATACCTATTGCAGGCCTTGTATCCTGTGGCGGAAATACCGATAAAGAAGTTGTAGATAAATCAATTATTCCAGCCGGATCTGATACCACACCGGCACAAACAGCAGTACCAAATGCAACAACACCGGGCCAGGTTACCATACCTGGTACTACTGCGCCTGCCGGCACAACCGTAATGCCGGGTGCTGTAAATCAGCCGGTAAATGTATCGCAGCCGCAAACCATTACCATGAACTCACAGAATAATCAAATGGTAACCAACCCGCAAATGATAACACAAACAGCGGCACAAACGGCTACTGCACCGGGTATGAATCCGCCTCATGGCCAGCCCGGACATCGTTGCGATATATCGGTAGGTGCACCATTAAACAGCAAGCCGGCTCCTCCGGTTACTGCACAACCGGTAGTAGCAAACGCACAACCTCAGGTTACTATGAAGGAAGTTCCCACAACCACTAAAACCGCACCTGGCATGAACCCTCCGCACGGAGAGCCCAACCACCGCTGTGATATAGCCGTGGGCGCACCTTTAAACAGCAAACCTGCAGCACCAACTACGGTTACAACTGCACCTGCAACCATTTCAGCGCCACCTTTACTTTCAGCTCCTAAAACCGACAGCACAAAAATTAAGTAATTATTTTATAGCCGAAAATACCAGTTCATCCAGGTAAGTAGCTACTTTGGCTTCATCTTCTTTACCAAAATCGGTTAAAGCAGGAAGATGATTCATGAAAAATTCTGAAAATGTGCCATTTCAACAATGGTGCTTGATAGTGATTTAGGATATTTATATGCCGGATTACATTCCAGAATAATTTCACCCACTTTGGCACAAAGGTCTTTATAAGGTTTAAAAAACTGGTCCTTATTATCTTCGGAAACGTGTTTGGTTAAATAAGCTTTGATCCTTCAGCAATGATGATCTGGTGTAAAATATTTTCGTTGATATGACTCGTATTGATGTCATCCTCTACCGTTGCGCCAGCAACTGAATTACCTTTTTAATTTAATCACGGGGTCTTTTACATTCAATGTATGTATCATTATCCTGTACTCAAGCCAACTCCAGTACCATGCGGTGATGTACATCAGTAATTTATGCTTGTTTTCAAAGTACCGGTAAATGCCGGCTTCAGTTGAGTTGATATCTTCTGCCAGTTTTTTAAAAGTAAAGGCTTCAAATCCGTTCTTATTGATCAGTTCAATGCTAAACTGAATAATTTTTTTTCCAAGCGCTGTTTGTTCCGGGTCACGCAAAAACAGTTTTTTATTCATTTTTATCTGAAGCTGTAGTTCCATTATTATAATTTTTATCTATTCAATGTTGATTTTGTACCTGAACAATTATTTTCATAACTGTAGATGCAAAAATACTTCATAGTTCTACAATTCTATGAGATAGTAATACTATCTTTATAAATATTATTACTACCTTTGGCATTCTTAACTGATAAAACAACTATTTATGGAAATCAAAAACATGTTTAAAGAAATAAAAAGCGATTTACCGGCAGGTATTGTCGTTTTCTTTGTGGCTGTTCCTCTATGCCTGGGTATTGCATTAGCTTCAGGTGCACCACTTTTTCTGGCATAATAGCCGGTATAATCGGTGGTATAGTTGTAGGCATCGCCAGTGGTTCGCCGTTAGGAGTTAGTGGTCCGGCAGCTGGCCTGGCAGTAATTGTTTTAACATCAATAGCCACACTGGGTTCCTGGCCTGCTTTTTTACTGGCCGTAGTTATTGCCGGATTTATACAGCTGGTACTAGGTTTTGCCAAAGCTGGTTTCATTGCTTATTTCTTTCCCTCTTCAGTAATTAAAGGCATGCTTACAGGTATTGGCTTGCTGATTATTTTAAAACAAATACCGCATGCATTGGGATGGGATAAAGATGCTGAGGGGGATGATTCCTTTTTACAGGCTGATGGTGAAAATACCTTTTCAGAAATTGCAAGAGCACTTGATTTTATTACACCGGGAGCTATTTTAATAGCCGCTATTTCACTGGCGATATTGATATTATGGGACCAGGTACTAACAAAAAAGCACAAAATATTTCAGCTGATACAGGGGCCAATTGTTGTGGTTGTTTTAGGCATAGTAATGAATTACCTGTTTCAGGCAGGTACATTAAATTTTAGCCTGGCTGATGACCAGGTGGTTAGATTACCGGTTGCCAATAATCTCACTGAATTTTTCAGCCAGTTTACACTTCCCGATTTTTCGGCCATAACCAATTTTGAAGTTTGGAAAATTGCCATTGTGCTGGCCATAGTTGCCAGTTTGGAAACATTATTATGTGTGGAAGCAACCGACAAAATGGATCCGAACAAAAGAGTGACGCCCACCGAGAGGGAATTAAAAGCACAGGGTCTTGGCAATATAGTTTCGGGTATGATTGGCGGATTACCCATTACACAGGTTATCGTACGCAGTTCGGCCAATATAAATTTTGGTGGCAAAACTAAAATGTCTGCGATACTGCATGGTGTGTTTTTATTGATATCTGCAATAACCATTGCCGGTGTACTGAACATGATTCCCCTGGCAAGCTTAGCCGCAATTTTATTAATGGTAGGTTATAAACTTGCCAAACCGGCACTTTTCGCAAATGTATAAATTAGGCTGGGAGCAGTTTATACCGTTTATGGCTACCGTTATTGGAATACTGGCAACCGATCTTTAAAGGAATTACCATCGGTATATTGTTTGGCATATTTTATACGCTTCGCCACAGTTACCGCAATTCACATTACATGAAGGAATCCATCACTACAGAAGAAGGACAGGAATTGCATCAGATTGTTTTAGCAGAAGAAGTTTCTTTCTTTAATAAGGCAAGTGTGATAAAGGAACTGGAAGAAATTCCTGCCAATTCAAAAGTGGTTATTGATTGTACCAACTCCAAATCAATTGCATACGATGTAGTAGAACTGATAAGGGATTACCGAAGCAATGCAAAACTGAAAAACATAACGGTTGAAACGATCAACTTTATTGAACCTGCTTAACAATTTTTTAAACTATAAAACCAAATAAAATGAAAACATTAACTAAAGAAATGCAGAATGCCATTACGCCCATTCAGGCGCTTGAATTATTAAAAGAAGGTAACAAAAGGTTTATTAATAACCTTAAAGTAAACCGCAATCTCTTGCAACAGGCAAATGAAACATCAGACGGGCAGCATCCCTTTGCAGTAATATTAAGCTGTATAGATTCCCGTACATCTGCCGAATTGATATTTGACCAGGGTTTGGGTGACATTTTTAGTGTGCGGATAGCAGGCAATATTATCAATGAAGATATTCTGGGCAGTATGGAATTTGCCTGCAAGGTTGCCGGATCAAAAATCATTGTAGTACTGGGGCATACAAAATGCGGGGCAGTAAAAGGTGCCTGCGACCATGTGGAAATGGGGAACCTTACAACTTTACTAACCAAAATACAACCCGCAGTTTATGATGAAAAAACGGAAACGGAAAACCGCAACTCTTCCAATGCCGCATTTGTAGAAAAAGTAGCGGCTATTAATGTAAAACGTACCGTACAGGCGATTATGGAACGCAGCACCATTTTAAAAGAAATGATTGAGAAAGGTGAAATAGGCATTGTAGGCGGAACACATGATATTGCAACAGGTGCTGTTAAATTTTATCCGGATACGCTTTGGATATGGGAAAATGAAAATGCAGAACACGCTTTACAAACTAATTAAAAGGTCAAACAATATTATTTAAAAAAATAAAAAAGCATTCATATGAAAATCAACATTCAGTCTCCGGGCTTTAAAGTGAATCCGCAGTTAAACCTGTTTATACAGGAAAAGGCAGAAAAATTATTTAATTATTACAGTGATCTGATTTCAATTGAAATTTCGCTAAAGATTTCCAATTCAGATACAAAAGAAAACAAGGTTTGTGAAATAAGATTAGTGATACCGGGCAACGATATACTGGCCAGCGCACAATGTAAAACATTTGAAGAAGCTGTGTTGAGCGTTGTTGAAACCACCAAAACCCGGATAAAAAGAAAGAAGTCGAAAATAATTGGTACCAGGAATGATATTTCACCAAAAGAGTTACACATTTAAGACAGTTAAAAGAAACACCTATATAAAATACTGTCAGGGTTAAAGATTAAACAATATTGAAACCGGAAAAAACAGGAAATGATTGCAGCAGGTTGAATCCTGCTTCATTAATACAAAATCTATTTATGAGTTATCGGATAACATTTTCAACAATGCTATGTTTGTTTAGCCTTATTTCAGCAGCTCAAAATACAAGGATAACAGATAAAAACAGCATTGGCTGGTTTAATAATTTTACAACCCTAAAATTTTCAAAAAAATGGAGCGCTCACCTGGAATACCAATGGCGAAGGGAAAATGTGGTAACCGATTGGCAGCAAAGTTTATTCAGAACCGGAGTTAATTACCAGGTAAACAATAAACTTAGTCTGCGATCAGGCTACGCCTGGGTTGAAACATTCCCATACGGAGATATTCCGTTACAGGCAGCGGGAAAAAGATTTCCGGAACACAGGGCTTTTCAGATGGCTACACTTACCGACAATGTAAACCGGGTAGAAATGAGTCACCGGTTTATGCTGGAACAAAGATGGATAGGCCGCTATACCAATGCGGCATTAAGTAAACCAGATGATTTTTTATTTTTAAACAGGCTCAGGTATATGTACCGTATGCAAATGGCAATAGGTAAAAAGAAGATTGAAGATAAAACGCCTTATGCTGCCATCTATGATGAGATATTTATAGGATTTGGAAAAAATGTAAATGAAAATATTTTCGATCAAAACAGGTTAGCCATCCTCTTAGGTTACCGTTTTAATAAAAAATTCAGGATAGAAGGTGGTTTTCTTCAGCAAATTGTTCAGCTTGGAAGAGAAGTAAATAACCGCAATGTATTTCAGTATAATAACGGAATAATTCTGAACAGTTATTTCAATTTTGATTTAAGTAAAAGCCAGTAACTGAAAATTGTTTAAAATGATTATTGTAAAACTTCTGGTAGCGGATATAAAACAGGGAAATGTTGTGGCAAACAGTATTCTAAAAAATAAATTTACCCTTAATGTTTTTGGAAGTTCATTTGATTCTTTTCATGTAACCTCTTCAAACACGATGGAACAAACAGAGGTTTATGTTATTCAGTTTGTAACAAAAAGTCTGTTATTTAATGAAATTGAAGAAAGTTTAAAGAATGAATTTCCGAAAACTGAATTTTATATCTGTGCTACCCCAATTGTGCACATGGCTATCAACCTTCATGATAAGATCAGAGAAAGGGTAATTGGAGCAAACCTGAATAAAGAAAAAACAGAAGCGTAAAAATATTTTTATGGATTATCAAATAATGATTTCACTTGTAACCCTGATAGCCCTGGAAGTTATTCTCGGAATAGACAATGTAATTTTCATTTCTATTTTAGCCGGTAAATTACCCGCCAATCAACAAAAAAAAGCAAGGTTATATGGTTTAATACTTGCTATGATACTTCGGCTTGCTTTATTAGCAGTTATTTCACTGATAATGAAACTGGAAAATGATTTGTTCCGGGTATTTAACCAGGGTTTTTCTGTTAAAGATCTGATACTGGTTCTGGGAGGTTTATTTCTATTGTACAAAAGTGCTACTGAAATTTTTCATAAAATGGAAGGTGAACAGGGTAACCAAAGTAAAAAATTTAAAGCAGTTACTTTCACGCAGGTAATCATTCAGATTTTAATAATGGATCTTGTGTTTTCTGTTGACTCTATCATTACTGCCATCGGGATGGTTAAAGAAGTCTGGATCATGTACGTTGCAATTGTAGTAACAGTTTTAATCATGTTAGTTGCCGCAGAACCTATAAGCAATTTCGTAAATAAACATCCGGCATTTAAAATGCTGGCCCTTTCCTTTTTACTGTTGATAGGTTTTTCATTGATCAGTGAGGGCTTTGGAGTTGAAATCCCCAAGGGATATATTTATTTCTCCATGGCATTCTCCATGCTGGTGAGCATTTTCCAGGTAAGGATGAACAAGAACAGTAAACCCGTAGTTACACATGAACATTATAAAGAAGGAGAAGATAAACTGCCCAAAAATGTATTATAAAATCAACAAATTATGAATACAGCCTGCGATTTTTTTATTTTTAAAAATATAGTAAAGCTGATTTACCCTGTACATTTTGTCATTCTGTTACTGAATAAAAACTGATTTTCATGCCCAAAACAGCGACCCCGCTTTCAAAAATACTGAACCTCGTAAAATTAGAGCGGAAAGAAATTACTGCTGTATATTTTTATGCCATATTAAACGGACTGATACAACTTTCTTTACCATTGGGCGTACAGGCCATTATTGGTTTTGTAATGGGTGCTTCCATGAGAGCTTCATTAATTGTATTGATAGCATTGGTGGTAACAGGCGTTCTAATAGCCGGCATTCTGCAGATAAATCAAATGAAGATCATTGAAAAAATACAACAGAAACTGTTTGTACGGTATTCTTTTGCATTTGCCACACATATTCCAAAGCTTGATCTTAAAAAAAACGATAAATTTTATTTGCCTGAACTGGTCAACCGCTTTTTTGATATCCCCATTCTGCAAAAAAGTTTAAGTAAGATCTTATTAGATATACCCACTGCCAGCATTCAGATTGTGTTTGGTCTGGCCCTGTTGGCATTTTATCATCCCGCCTTTATATTTTTCGGTATTTTTTTAATAACCCTCTTATGGCTCATCATCCGGTACTCAGGAAACCGTGGCCTGCAAACCAGTTTAGATGAAAGCACTTATAAATATAAGGTAGCTGGCTGGCTGGAGGAATCAGCCAGGGTTATTAAATCTATCAAGCTGGCAAAAAGCAATGACCTGCACCTGCAAAAAACGGATGAAGAAGTTACAGGCTATTTACATGCACGGAACAGCCATTTCAAAATATTATTATTACAATATCATGTACTGGTTTTGTTTAAAACTGTTATCACTGCAGCAATGCTTATTGTTGGCACAATACTTTTAGTTAACCAGCAATTAAACATCGGCCAGTTTATAGCTGCTGAAATTATTATACTGCTGGTTTTGAATTCTGTAGAAAAATTAATTATGAACCTGGGAACTGTGTATGATACGCTTACTTCCATTGAAAAAATATCAAGCCTTACTGATAAACCTGCAGAAGAAAATGGCTCAGTTCAATTAGCCCCTGCTGACCAAGGTTTACAGGTAGAAATGCAACAACTCAGTTTCAGTTATAATGATGAAAAAGAAATATTGATTGATGTTTCATTAAAAATAAATTCCGGCGACAAAGTATGTATACAGGGTAAAGACAGTTCAGGGAAATCAACCCTGCTTCGCCTGATGGCAGGTGCCTACACCGATTTTAAAGGCGCTTTATTGTTAGATGACGTACCCGTTGGGAATTACAATTTAGACTCTGTCCGGTCACAGATAGGTGTACTGCTAAATCAACAGGATATTTTTAACGGCACGGTTTGGGAAAATATTGCTTTGGGCAATGAGCATATTTCCCGGCAGGCTGTAAATGATATAGCAGTAAAAGTTGGTTTAACTGATTTTATTTCGACCCTTAAAAAAGGGTATGATACACTGCTTGACCCTGCCGGCAAACGCCTGCCCCGTAATGTTATTCACAAAATTTTATTAACCAGGGCCTTAGCTGCAAAGCCTCGCCTGCTGCTGCTTGAAGACCCCTGGATGAGTACAGAAGACTCGTATCGCCAGCAAATTATTCAAATGCTGAATGATATTGCAAATACAACAATTGTAGTAGTCAGCAATGATGAAGAATTTACAAAACAATGCGACAAAGTATTTATTATGAAAGAACATAAAATCATAAAAACAAAATAATAATGGTTCTTTAAAAACACAATCATGAATTCCGATAAATTAAAATCATACAGTCATATATATATGCACAATAAAAACAGCCGGGTAAAACTTTGGTTTTTTGTTTGTGCAGGCGTTTTTCTCATCTTTTTGTTTTTACCCTGGACACAAAACATACGTTCAAAAGGTACTGTAACAACTTTGTACCAGGACCAGCGGCCACAACAGGTAAATACCATTATAGGTGGAAGGATTATGAAATGGCATATTAAAGAAGGCGACTATGTAAAAGCGGGTGACACGTTGGTTCAACTTACAGAAGTAAAGGCAGATTATCTTGACCCAAACTTATTGCAACGTACGCAGCAACAACTTGCCGGTAAACAACAATCAGTTGAGTACTATAAAAGTAAAGTAGGTGTAGCTGATCAGCAGATAGGCGCAATCAATTCGGGTCTTCAGTTAAAATTAAACCAGTTACTAAACAAACTAAACCAATTACAACTTAAAGTACAGTCTGACAGTGCAGAAATGATTGCTGCGAATAATGATTACATCATCGGAAACAAACAATACAGCCGCCAAAAAGCCATGTATGACAGCGGCCTTGTTTCATTAACACAACTGGAAACCCGCAACCAGCAGTTTCAAAATGCATTGGCAAAAAAAATTACTGCCGAAAACAAACTGGCGAACAGTAAACAGGATTTAACCATTACTAAAATTGAAATGAGCGCATTAAAACAGGAGAATATGGAGAAAGTAGCCAAAGCACAGGGAGATCAATTTCAATCATTAACACAAATAGCAAGTGGCCAGGCAGATGTTGCGAAACTGGAAAATCAATATGCCAGTTACAATATCCGAAATGGAATGTATTTCATATTGGCATCTCAAAGCGGACAAATTATTAAAGCACAAAAAGCGGGCATTGGAGAATTTGTAAAAGATGGCGATATGATCGCAGAAATTGTTCCGGATAAAATTCAGTATGCTGTTGAAATGTATGTACAACCACTCGACCTGCCCTTAATTGCCCCTGGCCAAAAAGTTCGTTTTCTTTTTGATGGTTTTCCTGCCATTGTTTTCAGCGGTTGGCCCAAAGCCTCATCGGGTACTTTTGGCGGCACCATAGTAGCAGTAGAAAGTAATGTGAGTGAGAATGGAAAATTCAGGGTACTGGTTAAAGAAGATGTTAATGATAAACCCTGGCCAAAAGAATTAAAAATTGGTGCCGGTGCCCAGGGCATTACTTTACTAAAAGATGTGCAGGTTTGGTATGAGTTGTGGAGAAATATCAACGGCTTTCCGCCAGACTTTTATAAAAACGAAGCCGATAAAAGAAAAGATAAAAAATGAATTTTGTAAAGTATATTTTTCCGGCAGCTCTATTTCTATCCGGTAGTTCTTTAAACGCACAGGATAGTTTAAAAACATTATCAGCAACCCAGGTGATGGAAATTGTAAAAAAGTTTCATCCGGTGGCAAAGCAGGCAGATATATTTGTGGAAAAAGCAAAGGCCGATGTTACCATTTCAAAAGCTGCGTTTGATCCGGTACTTAAAAATGAAATGGCTCAAAAAACATTTGATGGTATTGATTACTATTATTACAACCGGCCCGAACTTTCAATACCAACCTGGTTTGGAATTGAGGTTTCGGCAGGCCTGGAATATTTATCAGGTAACCGTACCGATCCGGTAGAAACAAAAGGACAAACCAGCTACTTGGGTGTAAGTGTGCCGCTTGCAAAGAATTTGTTGATGGATAAAAGAAGAGCTGCTTTACAAACTGCAAAAATATTTCGCGATGCTTCTGCCATTGAAAAACGAAATATGCTGAATAACCTGATGCTGGATGCTATGGCCGGTTACTGGAACTGGGTAAAGCAATACCAGGTATATAAAATCCTCACCGAAGCATTAACTGTAAATGAAAAAAGAGTTGAGTTGATAAAAACAGCTTTTCGCCTTGGTGACAGGCCGGCTATTGATACCATAGAAGCCTTAACACAATTGCAAAATATTGAATTAATGAAAAATCAGGCCTGGCTCGATTTTCAAAACACAGGTCTTGAACTTTCGGTTTTTTTATGGTTAGCCAATGCAACCCCTTTTAACATGAGTATAGATATAGTTCCCGGAGATGATCTGCAATTAAGCAATATAGCAACTGAACAATTACCTGATTTAAATAACTTACTTGAATCAGCAATAAAAAATCATCCCGAACTGGTTATCTATAATTATAAAATTGATGTGCTGAATGTAGATAAAAAACTAAAGTTTCAGGACTTACTTCCCACAGTAAACTTTAGATACAACCAGTTGGGAAAGGGTTATGATATGCGAAAAACTTTTATCAACCCTTTATTTGAAAACAATTATCAGTATGGAGTATCTGTTGGAATTCCACTTCGCTTATCGCAGGGAAGAGGTGAATACCGGAAAGCAAAACTGAAAATTACTGAAACACAATTACAGCAAAGGCAGAAACAATTACAGGTAGAAAACAAAGTGAAAAGTTATTTCAATGAATTGCTTACGCTGAAAAGCCAGGTGGCATTACAGGAAAAAGCATTGATTAACTACCAGGCATTACAACGTGGCGAAGAAATCCGGTTTCAGGCAGGTGAAAGTTCTTTATTTCTGATAAACGCCCGTGAAAATAAAACATTGGAAGCCCTTCAAAAATTACAGGAACTGAAAGCGAAATATTATAAAACGGGAAATACACTGCAATGGGCCGCAGGTTTGATGATACAATAATAATTATTCACTTCTAATCATAAACAACATGAAATGTCCAAATTGCGAAGAAATACTGGTTATGACAGAAAGACAAGGCGTAGAAATTGATTATTGCCCCAAATGCCGCGGTGTTTGGTTAGACAAAGGAGAACTTGATAAAATTATTGAGAAATCTACTGCAACAGATTCTAATCAACAGTTAAAACAACAATTAGATAGAAATCGACATGATGATGACGATAATGATGGAGGCTTCTTTAATAAAAACCGCGGCTTTAACAATCAATCGAACATAATAAAAGAAAAGGAGGTTTTTTAGGTGAACTTTTTGATTTTTAATATCCAGCTTTCAATAGTCATGTAAGTAAACTTCATCATACTGTTATTAACTTAATAAGGCATTTGGAAATTTCATCCGGAATGAGAAATGAAATAATTGTTTTCAGTGAGGATGAAATGAATAAAAATGATTACTGACCTTTTAAATCAAACAAATACATTTTACCGTTTGAAAGAAACAGTGTCTTTTTTTACCTGAACGGCCTGCAGCTTCCTGTTTAATTGCTTAAAGTAAACAAATTTTACAAGGAGTATACTCAGTTATTATCAAAACAAAACAAACCCCGCCAATAAAAGCGGGGTCATTATTACTCAAAAAATACCAAACACAAACAAACTTAAAAGCCAATGCTGCAATAGCAGCATTGGCTTAATTATTTTAATCAGGTTTTTTACCTTCCAGGAAACTGTTAAGTGTACTTATTTCTGCCTGGTTGTTGTCATCAGTTTTTACAGTGTAGTTGCTGTAAAAACTTTCAACATCGGCTATGGAATTGTGTAATTCCATATTGCGGCGAAGGTAAGCAGGCACCGTTTCAAACTCATTGTTAGGGTCGGCTGCGTTAATGTTGAACGACAGGTTACGCAGTTTTGCAATCCGATCCATAGCCCTGCGCCTAAGTTCCTCTGCTTCGTCCTGCATGGCAGGTTCCTCAACATCGGAAATCATGATGGGCTGAGTTTTTTGTACATGTTGCTCTTCCTCCGCCGCTTGATGGGATTTAACTACCAGCTGCATTTCAATAACAGGTTCGTCTTCCTGTTGATTTCCTTGCACAGGCAGTAGCTCATCAATCGAATTGGATTCTGGTTTAGGCTGCTCCTCCACATAAATCTGTGCAGGTTTAGCCAAATACCCTCCAGACGAAGGAGGGGTGCTAGCATCTTTATTAATTACGGTAATTTCTTTTTGAACTTTTGCTGGTTTATCAACGGGTGGGGGACTTTGTGGGATATCAAATTCAATGATTGGAATTTGATCTGAAGCCGAAGATATTTCAAAAAACACAGGAGCTTCATCCAACTTATCCCCAGTAGTTTTACTAAGTAATTCCACTACAGGAATTTCTTCTGATGCCTCTTTCAAAGTTGGCATAAATTCATCTTCAACCACCTGCATTGCCATTGGCTCGGTAATTTCTGCAATAGCTGCTTCCTCAGCAGTGAGCGAAGTCGAACTGTCATCAAATTGAAAAACGGGTTGTTGCATTTGTTTGGCAACAGGAGCTGCTTCCTTTACAGGCATCTCCAGTGTCATCATAATTTTTTCATCCTTTTGTTCGGCTTTTGTTTCGGTCTTTTTCTCAAAAGGATCTTTATGATCGAAACCGGTTGCAATTAAAGTGATGCCGATCTTTCCGCCCAGGCTATTGTCATAACCCAAACCTAAGATCACATCCGTGCCATCACCGGCCTGGCTTAATAAATAATTCTGAATAATTTCCACTTCATCCATGGTAAACTCATGTTCGCCTTCAGACGAATTGATGTTGATCAGTATCCATTTTGCCCCACGTATATCATTATCATTCAGCAGCGGCGAATTGATGGCATTCTCAATTGCCATCTGTGCCCTGTTCTCACCTTCTTCTGCAGCACTTCCTAAAATAGCAACACCACCGTTTGTCATTACAGTACATACATCCGCAAAATCCACGTTGATCTGGCCGGTGCTGTTAATTACATCCGTGATACATTTTGCAGCAGTTGCCAGCACATTATCTGCTTTTGCAAATGCTTCTTTCATTTTTAAATTACCAAACTGGTGGCGCAGTTTATCATTGCTGATCACCAGTAAAGTGTCAACATGGTTTTTCAACAGCATCACCCCTTCTTCTGCCTGTGCAATTCTTTTCTTGCCCTCGTATGCAAATGGCGTAGTTACAATACCTACGGTAAGTATACCCAGGTCTTTACAGATTTTTGCAAGAATAGGAGCGCCACCGGTTCCGGTACCACCGCCCATTCCGGCAGTAATGAATGCCATTTTGGTATTCACTTCCAGTATACGTTTTATTTCTTCCAGGCTTTCTTCTGTAGCCTGGCGGCCAATGGCAGGATTGGCACCGGCACCAAGGCCCTGTGTTAAATGGGGCCCCAGCTGAATTTTATTAGGCACTTTGCTTTGTGCAATGGCCTGTGCATCTGTATTGCAGATGATAAAATTCACACCTTCGATATTTTGCGAAAACATGTGGTTTACCGCATTGCTTCCGCCACCACCTACACCAATTACCTTGATGATGGAGGATTGATCTTTAGGCAAATCAAAATGTATCATAGTTTTTTTTTAGTAACGCCGGCATTTTACAACGCTGCGTTCATTAATTAATGGGTTAGTATCTAAAACTTTTATTTCTTTTTTGTTACGTGCATTTTTGCTCTGGTCATCATCGTTGCGTCGCACTCTTATACTTGTATCTCTTTATTCAGCTTTACTTATGTTTTGCAAATCTTCGCTCATATCTCCTCCATAGTTCCCAATTCAGGGGGCGGTGGGGGTTTTAAAGTTTGGCATCTTCCTCTTCCTTAAACAGATCGATCAAACCATTCTTAAATCCATCCATAAAATTCTTCAACGATTTGCGCTGCTTCACTTTTACAGGGCCGTTTGTTTCATCAACCACATCCAAAGTTTCATCAACCGGTTGTTGCTGCAGAGAACCAGGTATTTCAACTCTCTTAAACTGCTCTTCAAATTGTTTGTTCTTATTTTCATAATCATTGTAACCTTTCAATATCAAACCAATACAGGTGCTGTACATAGGTTTGGCCAGTTCTTCAATATGGCCGCCGGCTAAATGTTCATTCGGGTAACCAATTCTCGCATTCAACCCCGTAACATATTCTGTTAACTGAATTAAATGTTTTAGCTGAGATCCACCACCAGTCAGTATCACACCGCCATTCAATAACCTTGTATCCAAACCAACCTGCTTTAAATGGTAGGTTACAAAATCCATGATCTCACTCATGCGTGCCTGGATGATGCTGGCAAGATTTTTAACCGAAATTTCTTTTGGTGCCATACCACGTAAACCCGGTATGGTTATAAATGCATTGGCTTTTGCCTCATCGCTCAATGCACTGCCAAACTGAATTTTCATTTGTTCGGCCTGTGTTTTTAATACACCCAAACCGTTTTTAATATCGTTGGTGATATTCTCGCCACCAAAAGGAATGACTGCCGTATGTTTTAAAATACCTTCATAAAAAACAGCCAGGTCAGTTGTACCACCACCAATATCTACAATAGCAACACCTGCTTCCAGGTCCTGGTCGCACATAACAGCAGCAGCTGATGCCAGTGGTTGCAACACCAGGTCTTTTGTTATCAACCCTGCTTTATCAACACTGCGGTTAATATTGCGGATGGCATTTTTATCACCGGTGATGATGTGGAAATTAGCGCCCACTTTTACACCGCTGTAACCAATGGGGTTTGGAATATTCTGAAAATTATCTACCGTAAATTCCTGCGGTATCACATCAATGATCTGGTCACCTGCCGGAATATAAGTACGGTACTGATCTGCAACCAGCCTGTCAATCTCTTCCTGCCTGATCTCTTCTTCTATACTCTGGCGAACAATATCGCCCCGGGTTTGTAAACTTTTTATATGGTGACCGGCAATGCCAACATACACTTCCCCGATCTCCAGGTTAGGGTTGGAATCGTAGCAGTTTTTTAAAGCCATTTCAATGGCTTTTATGGTTTGATCGATGTTCAACACCATCCCGTGTTGTACACCATTACTGTTAGCACGGCCAAAGCCTAGTATTTCCAGCTTGCCGTACTCATTTTTACGTCCGGCTATGGCAGCAATTTTTGTGGTGCCAATATCCAGACCTACGATGATGGGTTGTTCCTGATTCATATTTGTTTGTTTTGTGTTTGTGTTTGTTGTTTATTATTGAGTGTTTTTAATAGTCATTTTTGTTTTGCATTACAGCTTTAGGTTTTGTTGGCGGTTTCTTTACAACAGCTGGCTTTTGTACCGGTTTTGCAATTGGTTTTGTAATTGGTTTTGTAATTGGTTTTATTACCGGCTTCGCAGGGGCCGGTTTTGTGTTATTTGTTGCAGGTGTTGTAGCTGGTGGCATCATACCTGCGTTTGCAGTTTCAGCAACGCCACCCGATTCTTCATTCTCTTCACGCTGAATAGATTGCTGTATCATGGTACTGTCGGCAGTATTACGGATATTATCCGGTTGAATGATCTGCTGCACTGAATCCTCTGCCTGTTGCTGCGCCCGCTCTGCAATAAACTTCATGATCTGCAATGTTCTTAAAGAATCGGCCGCAACATCTTCTGCTCCTTTTCTTCTGGCCACCACCTGGTTCTTATATTGCACATTAATTACACTGTACTTATTCCAGCCTGCTTTAACCACTACCTCTTTATAAAAAAGTTTCAGCTTTTGCAATTTGGCATCCACATCGGTTGCATCGCCAAAAACAATTAACTGGTTACCGATCTTCGGTATCATTTCAAACAGTCGCTGCGGTGTGATATCAATCTGGTCTATCATGGCCATACTGAATGAATCTTTTTGTATCGTAAGACTGATTGTTTTTATATCTCCCAGTAAAATACTGTCGGCCTTGGCCATTATTCTTTTATCCGACGGGAAATTGGTGAACACCGGTAACCTGGCCGAAAATTTTTCACTCAACGGTAACATCGCCAACTCATCGTCAATATAAAAAGTAGTACCTGTTGATGTAAACACCCGTGCAATGGGTTCTCTTTCCTGCACAGTAACCTGCAGTATTTCATTATTATCAAAGAACAGTTCAGCCGATTTTATCCATACATTTTTTTCAAGTGCTGTCTCCAGTTTTTTTAAGTTGAAAGAACCAATGGTTTTACCAACCGGGTTTGTTTTCTCAATAGCAGTTATAGTGTTCAGAATATCTTTTTTATCAACAAAAAAATTATTACTTACACCATGTATATTTATTTCAATGTTCTTACAATGCTTTGCCGGTTTACTTTTAATGGCAGCAACCAGTAAAAAAACCGTGGCTCCGCCCAGTGCAACCCAAAAAGTTGCCAGCATGATGTTTTTAAAACTGTATCGTCTTTTAATTTCCAAACTTATTATTCAATATCTTTTTTATTGGTTCAACCAGTGTATCAATATCGCCTGCTCCGGCTGTGATCAGTAATTCAATTTTATTGTCCCTTACCCATTCCAGCACTGCTTCTTTACTCAATACCTGTTTGTTATTGATTTTCATTTTATTTAAAACCATTTCGCTGTTCACTCCTTCCATCGGTAATTCTCTTGCCGGGTAAATGGGTAACAAAATCACTTCATCCGCCAGGTCAAGTGTTTCTGCAAAACCATCAGCAAAATCATTTGTACGGCTGTACAGGTGCGGCTGAAAGATCACAGTACACTTCACTTCCGGAAACAGATCTTTTGCGCCCGATAACAATGCCCTCAACTCTTCCGGATGATGTGCATAATCATCCACCATCACCTGCTCATCATTCTTAATAATATATTCAAACCTTCTTTTTACTCCTTTAAATGCTGCAACGGCTTCCCGTATTTTATCATTCTCAATTTCCAGGTAATGCGCTACCGAAATGGCTGCAATCATATTTTCAATATTGTGCAATCCGCCCATATTCAAAACCACATCTTTTAATTCCCAATACTGCATCAACACATCAAACTGGTAGCTGCCCCTGGTCATTTTAATATTGGCAGCATACACACTTGCATTTTCGTTGTGCAAATGAAAAGTCAGGTGCTCAGTTGCTTTGAGATCATCGGTTCTTTTCAGTCCGTATTTACTCAGCAATAAACCTCCTGCTTTTATCCTGGCAGAAAAATCGATGAACGCCTGTTCCATATTTTCGGCAGTGCCATAAATATCCAGGTGATCAGGATCCATGCTGCTGATGATGGCCACATCCGGACTTAATTTCAAAAAACTTCTGTCGTACTCATCGGCTTCCACCACACTCACATTTTTTTTACTGGCCCAAAAGTTGGAATTGTAGTTAACTGCAATTCCACCTAAGAAAGCATTACAACCATAACCACTGTGCCGCAGTATGTGTGCTACCATGGTGCTGGTAGTTGTTTTACCATGCGTGCCTGCAACACATATATTATAGGTACTGTTTGTAATGGCACCCAACACTTCGCTGCGCTTTACCAGGTTGTAATTATTTTCTAAAAAATAATTCAACTCTTTGTGGTCTTTTGGAATAGCCGGTGTATATATTACCAATTCAGCCGCCTTGTCAATGAACTCAATATTATCTTCAAAATGAATCGCTATTCCCTCTGTTGCCAGTTTCTTTGTTAAAACTGTTTCTGTTTTATCATAACCGCTAACTGCAACTCCGTTTGTATTAAAATACCTGGCCAATGCACTCATTCCAATACCACCAATTCCCAAAAAATATACCCGTTTTATGTCTTTAATTTCCGTCATTAAATATTTTTCAAAATTTCTGTTGCTATAATTTCATCAGCATTGGTTATTGCCAGTTTGCTGATATTGCTTTTTAATTCCTGTTGTTTACTTTCATCCTTTGCCAGCGCAATGATAGCAGGAACCAACAATGCTAACGCTTCGCCATCTTTAATCATTATACCTGCATTTTTATTAACTAAATTTTGTGCATTTACTGTTTGATGATCTTCGGCTGCAAAAGGAAACGGAACAAAAATCACTGCTTTCTTCATCACACACAATTCAGCTATTGCCATGGCACCACTCCTGCTTATTACCAGGTCGGCAGCTGCATAGGCAAATTCCATCTGCGTAATAAAATCATTTGCCCAGATACCCGGTTTCCCTTTTGTTGTATGCTTTGCTTTTTCAACATAAGGCTTGCCGGTTTGCCAGATCAGTTGCAGGTTGTTTTGTTCAAATAATTCAAGGTTTTTATCCAATGCCTCGTTAATACTTTTTGCACCCAGGCTTCCACCAACCGATAACACTGTTTTTTTTGCAGGATCCAATCCAAAGAACTGTATACCTTCTTCTCTTGTAACTGCACTTTTTGAGATACTCACTCTTACCGGGTTTCCGGTTATCATGATCTTATTACCCGGAAAGAACTTTTCCATGCCATCACTGGCTACAAAGATCTTCTTCGCCTTTCTTCCCAGCATAATATTGGCTTTTCCTGCAAAAGAATTACTCTCATGTATGAAAGTGGGAATTCCATTTGCCTGCGCTGTTCTTAATACCGGAAAACTTGAATATCCACCTACACCAATTACCGCTGTTGGTTTAAAAGATTTTAAGATCTTTCGAACCTGGAAAAAACTTTTCAATAGTTTAACCGGCAATCCAATATTTTTTATCAAAGAACTTCTGTTAAATCCTGCTATATCCAATCCTTCAATTTTAAATCCTGCCTGCGGTATCTTTTCCATTTCCATTTTTCCTTTGGCACCTACAAACAAAATTTCAGTTTGTGGTTCCTGTTTTAAAATGGCATTTGCTATTGCAATTGCCGGGAAAATATGTCCACCGGTTCCACCACCTGCTATAATTATTCTGCGTTTTGCTTCCATGCTTTAATTATACATTTTATTCCTGCTTCAAAATCTTACCCTCAACAGCCGTTTCTTTAGCAGGCATGGCCGCTCCTTCCAACTGCTCTACGTTTCTTGCAACACTTAAAATAATTCCAATGGACAGGCAGGTGAATAAAAAACTGCTGCCACCCATACTTACCAGTGGTAGTGTAACACCGGTGTTTGGAAAAATATTTACATTAACACCCATATTGGCTATTGCCTGTATCACCAGCATAAAACTTAATGCCAGCGCCAAAAAGGCTCCGAATGCATACGGGCATTTGCGGTACAACCGTATACAGCGATACAAAAACAACAAATAAATAAACACCATAAAGATCCCGCCAAGCAATCCGTACTCTTCCAGTATAATAGCAAAAATGAAATCACTGTAAGAGTGGGGTAAAAAATTACGTGCCTGGCTGTTACCGGGTCCAAGACCAAACCAGCTTCCTTTTGCAATGGCAATTTTTGCCTGGTTTATCTGAAACAGTTTTTCATTGGCATCTTCCTTATTGCTGTACATAAAAGTTTGTATGCGGCTGATCCAGGTTGGTACCCGGCCAACAGAAAAAATCGCCGGAATATCTTTTGCCTTGTGCTCAGTTTTATCATATGTACTTACTGCAACAGAAAATAAAATAATTACAGGAATTGAAATGATGCCAATGGTGAGTAAAATATGTTTTGTACTAACTCTTCCTATGAACATGATCAGAATACTGGTGCCACCAATAAGCAATGCGGTTGAAAGATTAGCCGGCATAATAAACAAACAAGTGATGGCAACCGGAATAATGATCGGCAAAAATCCTTTTTTAAAATCTTTGATCACAGCCTGCTTACGGCTCAGCTGCCTGCTTAAATACATAAACAGCGATAATTTAGCCAGATCCGATGTTTGAAAAGTCATATTGATGACAGGCAATTTTATCCATCTTGTACCTGCATTTAATGTCTGACCAAAAAACAGTGTGTAGATTAATAATATAACAGAAACAATAAATAACGGCAAAGCTATTCTTGAATAAATGGTATAGTTAACCCGGTGAGCAAAATAAATGATCAACACTCCCAGTATTATAAATCCAAATTGTTTGAACAGATAGCTCTCGGTACTGCGGCTGTATTTATAAGCCAGTGAACCGGTGCTGCTATACACAACCAGCAAACTTACCAGCGTAAGAATAATTACAATACCCCAAATAACACGGTCACCCTTGGTTTTACTGACCAGGTTGCCACCCATATTACTGATGTTGGGTGTAAAGAAATTCCTTATGTTTATTTGTTCGGCCATTCAGGTTTTGTGTAACTTATTTTTTAGTTACCGGCATTTTTTCTTTTTTCATCATCGTTGCGTCGCACTCTTGTACTTTTTGTTTTCTGCTCATCAAACTGACATCAGAATTTATTCTCAGCATTATTTCATTTTTCAGGAGATGGCTTCGTCGTACCTCCTCGCCATGACGTTACAATTCCTTAACTGCCTGCTTAAATTGATTACCCCTGTCTTCATAATTTTTAAACAGATCAAAACTGGCACAGGCAGGGCTCAAAAGAACCACATCGCCTTTGCTGGCAAAATGAAATGCCGACTGCACTGCATCTTTTGCATTTTCTGTATTCACCATCAGCGGTACTAAATCACCAAATGCTTCATGAATTTTCCTGTTCTCGGTTCCCATGCACACAATGGCTTTTACTTTTTCTTTTACCAGGTCTGTCAATAAAGAATAATCGTTCCCCTTATCTACGCCACCTAAAATAAGTATTACCGGTTTTTCCATACTCTCCAATGCAAACCAGGTGCTGTTTACGTTGGTAGCTTTACTGTCGTTAATAAATTCTACATTCTTAATGGTTGCTACAGTTTCCATCCGGTGTTCCAGGCTTTCAAAAGTCTGCAGGGCTTCTCTTATTTTTTCCTTGCGGATGTCAACTGCAGCTGCTGCCAGCCCGGCTGCCATACTGTTGTATTGATTGTGTTTTCCCTTTATGGCAAAATCTTCAATACTCATCTGCATTTCTTCATTTTTCCATTTTAAGTGCATTTTTGCATTCAGCAAATAGGCTCCTTGTGGCAGTTGTTTACTCATAGTAATGGGGGCTAGTGTTGATTTAATGGGATAATTGTTTATTGTTTTCACAGTTACTGCATCGTCGAGATTATAAATAAAAACATCTTCATGCTGTTGATTCATAGCTACCCTGTACTTACTGCTTATATAATTCTCAAATTTGTAATCGTATCTGTCTAAATGATCTTCGGTAATATTTGTCATTACCGCTACATCGGGCCTGAATGTTTTTATATCGTCCAGCTGAAAAGAACTTATTTCGGCCACATACAATTGCTTGGGCTCTACAGCAATCTGCTTTGCAAATGAAAAACCGATATTGCCAACCATGGCACAGTCGGCTCCGGCCGTTTTGCAGATATGGTAAGTCAATGCGGTTGTAGTTGTTTTACCATTGCTGCCTGTAATAGCAATAATTTTGCTGTTGCCTTTGTAGCGGTAGGCAAATTCTATTTCGCTGATCACATCTATGCCTTTGGCCCTGATCTGTTTTATCAGTTCATTCTTTTCATTTATGCCGGGGCTCTTCATCACTTCATCTGCATTTAAAATTCTTTCGGTTGAGTGTTGTCCTTCTTCAAACTCAATTGCATGCTCATTCAATTCATTCCGGTAATTGTCTTTTATGGCGCCGCCATCACTTACAAACACATCATACCCCTGCTGCTTTGCCAGCAAAGCAGTGCCTACACCACTTTCGCCTGCACCCAGTATGACTAATCTCTTCTGCATTACTTACATAATTTCCTTACTTCTTTAGTGAAGTAAAAAATGGTTCTTCAACAGCATAGAATTTAATGGTTCACTTATTACTCAATTCAACCTAAACTTCTAAAAAAATGGTTCTTCAACAGCATAGAATTTAATAGGTCAAGTCTTCAAACAGTCTGAACTGGTTGTTTTTACGGAGGATATTGGTTAGCATGAAAAACTTAGCTTTTTACAATTTGTAAAATGCCAGTTTGGTTTTCCAAAACTTTTTTATCGCAGCTTCAGCGTTACAATTGCCAAAACCACACTTAATATTGTTATGATCCAGAAACGGACCGCTATTTTACTTTCATGATAACCCAGCTTCTGGTAATGGTGATGCAGCGGGCTCATTAAAAAAACACGCCGCCCCTCGCCATACTTTCGCTTGGTATATTTAAAGTAACCCACCTGTATCATCACACTTAAATTCTCAACCAAAAACACAAAACAGAAAATGGGTATCAGTAATTCTTTACGAACAATGATTGCCAGTGCTGCAATGATGCCGCCCAATGCCAGGCTGCCCGTATCGCCCATAAAAACCTGGGCCGGGTAAGCATTGTACCACAAAAAGCCGATACAGGCACCTACAAATGCCGCAATAAAAATGGAAAGCTCTCCCAGGTTGGGTATGTACATGATGTTGAGGTACTCGGCAAATTTTATATTGCCGCTTACGTACGCAAATATGCCCAGGCAAATACCAATGATGGCGCTAACGCCCGTTGCCAAACCATCCAGGCCATCGGTAATATTGGCGCCATTACTCACAGCAGTTACAATAAGTATTACAATAATGATGTAGAGAATGTATGCATAGCCTTCCCAGCTTTTCGGTAAAAGTTTCGCATAATTAAACTCGTGATTTTTTACAAACGGGATTGTTGTAATGATGGTTCTGGTTGCATCAACAAATACCCTTGGCTTTCCATCTACAATTATAGTATCATACTTGGCATTTGGCTTAGTTTGAAACTGAACCGTATTGTCTGTCGATTTCACAATTTCTCTTTTTACAACCACACTTGGCGTAAAGTAAAGAGTAGCACCAACAATAATTCCCAACATTACCTGTCCAAATATTTTAAACCTGCCTGCCAAACCATCACTATCGCTTTTTTTATAGGCTATACCTTTTGCCTGTGCAATTCTTTTGGCTCTTATTTTTAAATAGTCATCAATAAAACCAATAGTACCCAGCCACACAGTACACAACAACATCAGGCGTATATATACTTTATCCAGGTTTGCCAGTAAAAGTGTTGGTATTAAAATAGCCAGCAGGATAATAATACCGCCCATGGTAGGTGTTCCCTTCTTTTCACTCTGACCAGCCAGACCAAGATCACGTACCGATTCACCTAATTGTTTCTTCTGTAAAAACTTGATCAGTTTTTTACCGTACACCGTTGTTATCACCAGGCTCAATATCATTGCCAGCATCACTCTAAAAGTGATGAACTGAAAAAGATTGATACCCGGAAACCGGAAACCTTCTTTAGCAAGCCAATCAAAAATGTGATATAACATAATACGCTTTATTTCTTAAGCTTTCAATTCGTCAGTAGTGAATCGTGAATCGTGAGATCCAACTCACGTCTCATCACTCACGCCTCACGTTCTTATTTTTCCAGGAGTTCAAACATTTCATTCAAAATCTTCTTATCATCAAAATCATACTTCACGCCTTTAATATCCTGGTATTTTTCATGCCCCTTGCCGGCAATTAAAACAATGTCATCGTTACCGGCCAGGCTCACAGCAGTCTTAATAGCTTCCTTTCTGTCGGCAATAGAAATAACTTTTTTTTTGGCCGCCGCATTCACACCAGCCTGCATGTCTTTCAAAATTTCGAGCGGGTCTTCACTTCTTGGATTATCAGAAGTAAGTATCACTTTATCGCTGTACTCACAAGCCACTTCTGCCATCACCGGGCGTTTGGTTTTATCCCTGTCGCCACCACAACCAACTACAGTTATAACCTGCTCATTACCCTGCCTTAAATTTTTTATGGTTGCCAGTACATTCAATAATGCATCAGGCGTATGAGCATAATCAACAATTCCTTTTACTTTTTCTTTCTTACTCACCATGTAATCAAATCTTCCCTCTGCTCCATCGAGGCTGCTTAGTACCTGCAGCACATGATCTTTTTCTTCTCCCAAACAAACAGCAGCACCATACACCGCCAGTAAATTGTAGGCATTAAACTCACCAATCAAACGGAAGTACACTTCTTTTTCATTCACCGTCATGTGCAGTCCTTCCAGGCTGTTATCTAAGATCTTTCCTTTAAAATCAGCCATAGTTTTAAGGCTGTAGAAATATTTTTTTGCATGGGTATTCTGCAACATCACCGCACCACGTTTATCATCTGCATTGCTGATGGCAAAAGCCGTTGAAGGCAGTTTATCGAACCATGATTTTTTTACCCGGATGTATTCATCAAATGTTTTGTGATAATCCAGGTGATCGTGTGTGATATTGCTGAACAATGCCGCAGCAAACTGCAACCCTGTTATCCTGCCCTGGTGAATAGCATGGCTGCTGCATTCCATAAAAACATAATCACAATCCTCATCAACCATCTGCTTCAACAAAGCATTTACAGTAACTGCATCCGGTGTGGTATGGGTAGCCTCTATTATTTTTTCACCAACCTGGTTTTGCACAGTGCTGATCAATCCACATTTATAACCCATTGCTGTAAAGAGTTTCCACAGCAGTGTGGCTATAGTGGTTTTACCATTTGTGCCGGTAACACCCACCAGTTTTAATTTCAAAGAAGGTTCGCCATAAAAATTATGGCTCATATAACCTGCAGCTTCAGCGGCGCTGTCAACCTGCACATAAGTAACCGCCTCATTAATCACCGAAGGCAATGCTTCACAAATAATTGCGGTTGCTCCATTTTCAATAGCGCTTGCAATAAATTCATCGCCGTTTGTTTTAGTGCCTTTCAATGCAATAAAACAATTACCGGGCTTTACTATACGGGAGTCGATGTGCAAACCATTTACTTCAATATGGGTATTTCCCTTTACAGAGCGAATAGAAACTTTATATAGTATATCCTGCAGTATCAATTCAGTATTAAAGCAATGTTTTGATTTTTATTAAAATTTGTTCCTACAGCCAAAGACTGGTTCATTACCCTGCCCCTTCCGGTAGCGGTAACTTTCAGTCCCATATTTTCTAATAAATACACCGCATCTTTCAAGCCCATTCCGACAACGTTAGGGGTTACAGAACCGGATGTTGAATTTGAAACAGACGGTGTATTTAGTATACCAGCGTTATTTTTAATTTGTGCCGATCTCCAGTAACCCGAATTACCCGAATCGGTATAAGTAAGATTTAAAGACGTGAAGATTGAACTCAGTTCATTTTTCATCCCAAAATAATTATACAGGTTACTGTCGGGTTTGTTTTCAGTTATATATTTTCTGGTGCTGAGATAGCTTCCGTAAAGCCGGTCGCTGATCTCTTTAAATACAGTACCCGATACATCGGCTCCATAGATCTTTTTTGATTCTTTACTGTTTTGAATAACAACAGCCACTGTATATTTTGGCTGACTGGCCGGAAAATAACCGATGAAAGAAGCCTGGTAAATTTTATTCCCTTTATTATATCCACGGTTATCGAGGGCAGTTACAGCAGTACCGGTTTTGCCGGCAATCTGGTATGCAGAATCTTTGATGCTTCTTGCTGTACCATGTGCTCCTTCAACTACGGCCAACAGGCATTCTTTAAGCTGTGCAAGCGTTTCATCGCTGCAGATCTTGTCAACCAGTATTTGTGGTTTCATTGCTTTTACTTCAACTCCATATTGCCTGATTGAACTTACCAGGTAAGGCTTCATCATTTTACCGTTGTTGGCAACTGCATTGTATAACATCAGCATGTGCAGTGGTGTAACCAGTTCTTCGTAACCATGTGCCATGTATGGAATAGTGGTATTGGCCCAGCTGCGGTTGGTTGGTTTTTTTATAGTGGGTTTTCCGGATGAAGCTGTGAGATCAATTCCGGTGAGCGTATCCAATCTGAATTTGTGTAAATGATCAATAAATTTTGACGGCTGACTGTGATAATACTGATCGGCCAGTTTTGCAAAAGCCACATTACTGCTTCTTTCAAATGCATCTTTAACAGTTATCGCTCCCGTACCCAAATGCGAATCCTTAATGGTTAATCCATAAAAGTTTTTCTTACCACCTTCGCAATCAACAACCGAATTTATGGTTACATATTTATCTTCCATCAAACTCATTAATGTTGCCAGTTTAAATATGGAACCCGGTTCAGTGGCTTTACCAATACCATAATTTAAATCTTCGGTGTAAGTGCCATCGGGTTGTTTACCAAGGTTCGCTATCGCTTTTATTTTACCGGTTGCAGTTTCCATTACAATGGCAGTGCCGTGCAATGAATTGTTGCCCACCATCATCCGCATCAAAGCAGATTCGGCAACATCCTGTATATAGGTATCCAGTGTTGAGATAACATCTTTTCCATTTTCAGGATCCACTTCGCCGCCATCAACCGGCATATAGGCACCAGCCATATACCTAACCAGTTGCTGACCGGTTTTGCCTTTCAGCAAACTGTCGTACCGCTGCTCCAGCCCTACATTGGCTGCATTATCTCTGGATAAACCGATGGTACGGTTTGCCAGTAAAACGTAAGGATTGATGCGTTTATCTTTTGCAATAACGATGAAGCCGCTTTTATTTTTACCCATTTTCACCAGCGGAAAATCACGCAGTTCTTTATACTGTACAAATGATATTTTCTTTTTAAGCAGATAATACCTGTCTTTATTTTTATAAGCCAGTTTCATCTCTTTCTGATAATCCTGGGCTGTTTTATCATTAAATAGATTTGAAAGACAGATACCCAGTGTATCAATATTATTCTTAAACCGCTCGCCATCTTTTGCCCGTAAACCTTCGGCAGCAAAATCCACATACACATCAAAAACCGGAACGGAAGTACTCAGCATATTTCCGTCTTCGCTGTAAATAGTACCTCTTTCAGCTTCTACCGGTAAATATTTTAAGTGCAGGTTATTATCCATTTTTGTCCAGAAATCGCCCTGTACCTGCTGTATATAAAAAGCCTTACCAATGACAATCAAGCCAAGAATAACTATTCCCAGGAAACTGAGATAAACCCTCCACAATATGTCTTTTTTTACGTCCAATTTCTTTGTTACTTTTTACATTTATTTTTCTCCCAGTAAAACCGGGGGTTCTGTTAATTCTTTTAATCCCAATGGCTCAACTACTTTTATCAGTTCACTTGCTTTGCTCCGGAATATCACATCGCTTTTAATGGTCTTGTATTCGTATTCCAGCTCTTTTATTTTTTTTTCGGTTGTGCTTATTTTTAAAACCTGTTTATCGGTATAGTGTCCGTTGTATATATATAATACTGCCAGAGCGGTTAAAAACAAAAAGAAAGGAATATTCCTTACCACCCATTTATGGCTGATGAGCTTTTTCCAGTCGAACTTCTGACCGGCTGCCTGCTGTTCTTTTATTTCATTTTCTGCTGCCATGTATTATTGCTATGCTGATCTTTAAACTTTTACTTCATTTCTGCGATTCTCAATTTTGCACTGCGTGATCTTGTATTTTCTTTCAATTCTTTTTCTGTTGCGGTAATTGGTTTTTTGGTGATCACTTTCAGTGGATTTTCAAAACGATGGCCATACACATCATCAATAGCTGTATCCTCAAATGTGCCATCTCTGAAAAAATTCTTTACGATCCTGTCTTCCAGCGAATGAAAGGTGATGATTGCAACCCTTCCTCCCGGCTTTAAAACAGACAGGCTTTGCTGCAACAGTTCTTTCAATGCACCCAGTTCGTCATTCACTTCAATTCTTAGTGCCTGAAAAACCTGTGCAAAATATTTTTGAGGATTTCCTTTTACCACTGCATGTACTGCAGTTTTAAGTTCATTGATGGTTCTGATGGGAGCAAGTATCCTTTGCGAGACAATTGTTTTTGCAAGTGTTTTTGAGTTGGTTACTTCGCCATACTGCTCAAACATTTTGTGCAATTGTAATTCTGAGAAATTTTTAAGTATGTCTGCAGCTGTAAGCAGTTGGCGCTGATCCATACGCATATCCAATGCAGCATCAAACCGGATGGAGAAACCACGTCCTGCTTCATCAAACTGGTGACTGGAAACGCCGAGATCTGCAAGAATACCATCAACCTTTGCTGCTTTGTGCAATCGCAAAAACCTTTGCAGGTGCCTGAAATTCTGAGGGACAAAAATTACCCGTTCATCATTTGGAAGATTCTTTCTGGCATCCTCATCCTGATCAAAAACGATCAGTTTTCCATTTCCGTTTAATTGTTGCAAAATAGCTTTGCTGTGCCCACCTCCGCCAAATGTGCAATCAACATAAATTCCGCCAGGCCAAATATCCAAACCATCAATACACTCCTGCAACAGGACGGGTGTGTGATAATTATTAGGCTGATCAGTTGATAAGTTGCTAAGTGGTATTTTTTCAGAGTTGCCCATACTTATCAACTATTCAACTTGTCAACTGTTTTATTCATCACCTCATTTGCCAGATCGCTGAATGATTGTGGTGTAAAAGTTTCAAAGAACTGCTTATACTTACTTTTGTCCCAGATCTCAATTTTGTTTACCGCCGAAACCAACACAATGTCTTTATCAAGCCCCGCATGTTCGGTCAGGTTTTTTGGTACCAGCAACCTGCCTGCTGAATCCAGTTCCAGTTGTGTGGCGCCGTTTAAAAAATACCGCCTGAATTCTCTTACCTTAGGGTCAAAATCATTCAGTTTGCTGATATCAGAAAAAATAGGATCCCAGCTTTGTTGCGGATATAATGTGAGGCACTTTTCAAAACCCCTGTTGATGATAAAATGCGTAGCACCATCCTCCGGCAACTGCTTTTTAAAGCCTGCTGGTAGAAGAAAGCGCCCTTTAGCATCTAAAGTGGCCTCATATTCACCGAGGAAACCTATCATTCTTGGGTTTTTAATGTATTAATTAACATATACTCCCACAAAATAACACTTTTTCCCACTTTATAATCAATTTTGGGAGAAAGTTTTTTATCCACAAGGTTCTATTGCATAGCCGGTGTACTTATGAGCTCAAAAAGGGGGAATTTGATGTGGATTAACTGTGGAAAGATGTGCATAGCTGTGAACAGGATATTTTTTCATCCCAAATAAGACGTTTTACAGCAGATACAGGATATTTCAGAACGCCTTTGATTAAAAGATTGGGCATTAAACTCAAAATGGAAGTTATTTTAAAGCATGGGCCTGAAGCTTTTGAATGGCCTGGTGTTTACATCTTCAGAGTATGCGAACTGGTAAAAAAAATGGGATTGTTTCTGATCAGTTGGAAAAATTATCCGTGAATTTACCTTACAAAATAAACTGCCTGATATCAAGGTTAGATGAATAGTGCGGAGTAATACTGTTGGTACCTGTTACCAAAGATGATATTATTTAGGCAACGGAAGCGATATAGTAAAACTGCTGCCCTTACCCAAAACACTTTCTGCTTTTATATTTCCGTGATGAGCATCAATCATGGTTTTAACATAGCTCAATCCCAGGCCAAAGCCTTTTACGTTGTGCACATTTCCGGTATGCGCCCGGTAGAATTTCTCAAAAATACGGTTCAGTGTTTCTTTATTCATACCAATGCCGTTATCCTCAATTTTTATTTTAAGATGGTTGCCGGCGTTCTTTGTACTTAGTTTAATGTGGAGATTATCTTTTGAATATTTTACCGCATTATCAAGCAGGTTATTGATCACATTGGTGAAGTGAACTTCATCTGCCAGGATGAGGTCATTTTCGGCTTCCAGTTCAACATCAATTTTGCCGCCTTTTTCTTCAACCTGTAAATTAATATTGTTCAATACGTTTATAATGATATCGTGCGCCAATAACCTTTTCATGTTCAGCTGAACTTCATTCTTATCCAGCAAAGCCGCCTGCAGTATGGTTTCCACCTGCTTGTTCATTCTTTTGTTTTCCTCTTTGATGATACCAGTAAAGTAATCAGACTTTTCTTTGTTACCCGCTACTTTGTCATTCTTTAAAGCATCAACCGCAAGCGATATGGTTGCCAGCGGTGTCTTAAATTCATGCGTCATATTGTTGATAAAATCAGATTTTATCTCACTTAGTTTTTTCTGTTTTAATAAAGTGCGTACGGTTATAAAAAAAGCAGTGGTGATGATGATGGTAAAAAGAATAGCACCAACAATAAACCATATCATTTCTTTCCAGATAAGACCTTTTTGATGTGGTACAATTATAGAAAGTAATTCTTCACTCACCAGGTTTTCGAAACTGCTGCCACTTGGTGGCTCCAATGCCAGTACATGTCTTAAATTATTGCTATCCAGGTAATATTTATAAAAATTATCACTATACACCTGGTCGCCGTTTATTGCATTTACACTTACATTAAATTCAAATGGGTAATCTTTAAGATTGTATTTATTGAAACCCATTCTTATAATATCAGCTATTTCATCTTTGGAAAAACGTTTTATAACAGATGGTTTAAAATACTGCATCTGCAATTTATCGCCGGGAAAAAGCATATCGCTTTTTCTTGAAAGGGGCATTAAGGAATTTCGTTCCTGCGTTAGTATGGTAGCAGCATAATACTGGGCGTTAACAATATTTTCCTCAACCTGCTTGTCTTTTATATCCTTGGCACTCTTGATCCACATGTATTGAAAAAAAATCAACCCCAGCAAAGAGAACAGAATTAAGATAGTTATGACCGGAAAAATTTTTTTCATGCCCGTAAAGGTAAATCAGTATCAGCCTGTAATATAATTTAAAAGGGCTAAATTCTAAATTTAACTAAGGTTTAGATTTTTTAACAAAAACACGGGCGGTAATGGTTTATTTACAATTAAATATTACTTTAGAAATATGATTGATCCCGCTGCAGGCGTATTACTGATTGCTGATCCGTTTCTAAAAGATCCGAATTTTTTGCGGACCGTTGTGCTTTTGTGTGAACATAAGGAAGCCGGTAGTTTTGGTTTTGTGTTAAATAAGCAGATTGAACAAACCCTTGATGAACTGATCAGTGACCTGGAAGGCCATCGTTTGCCGGTTTATTATGGCGGGCCGGTACAAATGGATACCATTCATTTCCTGCATCAGTATCCCGATCTGATTCCCGAATCGGTTAAAGTAAGCGATGGTATTTTTTGGGGAGGAAATTTTGAAACAGTAACTGCCCTGCTGAAAAGTAAAATCATAGACCTGGATAAAATTAAATTCTTTATTGGCTACAGCGGCTGGGGCGATGGCCAATTAAGCGGTGAACTAACAGAAAGAAGCTGGCTTACCGTAAAAGCAAACCAGGGACTGGTTTTCAACACCGGCTTTGATGAAATATGGAAAAACAGCCTGAAGACCTTAGGCGGTGAATATGAAAGGATGATCAACTACCCTATTGATCCGCAACTGAATTAATGAGGCGTGAATCGTGAGAGGTGAACCGACAGTACAGCACTAAGCTTAAAATAGTTTTTTTTAAAATTCAAAGCATCTGAATCACGTTTTAAGCCTTATCCTTTATGCTTTAAATGAAGCTTGACGATTCACAACTCACAACTCACTATTCACGACTTTTTAGTTATCTTCCCTTTTAAAATCATTTACTAATTGCTGTATTCATTTGTAAAAATTATTGCCCGGTTAGCTTTACCTATCTACTGCAGGGATATTGCCATTAACAAAAAAGAATTGCTGAAACATAAAGGACCATTGCTTTTGGCGGTCAATCATCCCAACTCTTTTTTAGATGCCATTATACTTTGTACTTTATTTGATGGCACGGTTTATTCATTGGCAAGAGGTGATGCATTTAAAAATAAAACAGCTGCAAAGATTTTATCGCTGTTTAAAATGTTTCCGGTGTACCGTGTGAGCGAAGGTGTAGAGAACATGGAAGAGAATTACAAAACCTTTGATCTGTGTAAAACTATTTTTAAACAAAATGGTATTGTTTTAATATTCAGTGAGGGCAGATGTATCAATGAATGGCATTTGCGTCCATTAAAGAAAGGCACGGCCCGCCTGGCTATCAGCAGTTGGGAAGATGGGATAGATCTGAAAGTTTTGCCGGTTGCCATTAATTACAGCTCTTTTAAAAAGTTTGGCAAAAACATCAAAATGTTTTTTGGTGATATCATCACCAAAGAAAATATTGACTATAAAGACACACATGGCAATGCCATCAAACAGTTTAACGACATTTTAAAATCACAACTCAGCAAACATATTTTTGAAATTGAAACCGGCAATAAAGCAGCACTGGACAAAGCTTTTTATGTACATCAACCTGCTGTAAAAAAAATATTGCTGTTCATTCCGGCGCTGATTGGTTTACTGGTACATGCACCTTTGTATTATTTTACCAAATGGCTGGGTGATTATTTAATTAAGGAAGATGGGCATGATGATTCAAAATTGATAGCATTTCTTTTTATTTTTTATCCGGTCTTTCTCATCATAGTCAGTACAGTACTGTATTTAGTTACGCAAAACCGGCTTTCATTTTTAAGTCTGTTAATACTTCCTTTTACTGCCTGGGCTTTTGTGCAGTTAAAAAAGCAACTGGATTAAACGACGGGTCACCCAATAAAAAAAGCCCATCCGCCAGCTGGCGGATGGGCTTTAATACATAAATATTTTACATTAAACTTCTACTGCTCCTTCAACCAAAACAGTTGTTTTGTTATTCAGTACTTCTACAAAACCACTTTTAATGGTGTAAGAAGAAGTTTGTGTTTTATCTTTTAAAATTTTCAGGGTTCCGTCTTTTAATGCACTTACCAGTGGAGCATGCCTGTCTAATACTTCAAACAAACCTGCAATGCCGGGCAATTGAACGCCGTATACATCGCCACTGAAAATTTTCTGTTCCGGTGTAAGAATTTCTAAAGTCATATCGATTAAGCTTTTGCCGCTTCCATTAATTTTTTACCTTTTTCAATTGCATCTTCCAGAGTACCTACCAGGTTGAATGCTGCTTCAGGATACTCATCCACTTCACCATCCATAATAGAATTAAAACCACGGATGGTATCTTCGATAGGCACCAACACACCTTTTAAACCGGTGAACTGCTCGGCCACAAAGAAAGGCTGACTTAAGAAACGTTGTACTTTACGTGCACGTGATACAACTAATTTATCTTCATCACTCAATTCATCCAGACCAAGAATAGCGATGATATCCTGCAATTCTTTATAGCGTTGTAAAATTAATTTTACACGGTTAGCTGTGTTATAATGTTCGTCACCAACGATCAATGGAGTAAGGATACGTGAAGTACTATCCAATGGATCAACCGCAGGATAGATACCCAGATCGGCAATCTTACGACTCAATACCGTAGTAGCATCCAAATGCGCAAAAGTTGTTGCAGGAGCCGGATCGGTCAAATCATCCGCAGGTACATATACCGCCTGTACAGAGGTAATTGAACCGTTTTTGGTAGAAGTAATTCTTTCCTGCATCAATCCCATCTCTGTTGCCAGTGTTGGCTGGTAACCCACCGCAGAAGGCATACGGCCTAACAAAGCCGATACCTCAGAACCTGCCTGTGTAAAACGGAAGATATTATCAACGAAGAATAAGATATCTTTTCCTTGTCCTGTACCATCTCCATCACGGAAATATTCTGCAATCGTTAAACCGCTCAAAGCCACACGAGCCCTTGCTCCCGGTGGTTCGTTCATCTGACCAAAAACGAAAGTTGCTTTTGATTCTTTCAGTTCTTCCATATTCACAGCGCTCAAATCCCATCCGCCTTCTTCCATACTGTGCTTAAACTTATCGCCATAGTTCATGATACCTGCCTCGATCATCTCTCTCATCAGGTCATTTCCTTCACGGGTTCTTTCTCCCACACCGGCAAATACCGATACACCACTATATGCTTTTGCAATATTGTTGATCAATTCCTGGATCAATACGGTTTTACCCACACCTGCTCCACCAAACAAACCAATTTTACCACCTTTTGCATATGGCTCGATCAGGTCAATTACTTTAATACCGGTGTACAGAATTTCATTGGCTGTACTCAGGTTTTCGAATAATGGCGGCTTGGCGTGAATGGGGCGGCCACCTTCTTTGCTAACCTGTGGTAAGCCATCAATTGCATCGCCGGTAACATTAAACAAACGGCCTTTAATTGCATCACCAACAGGCATTGCAATAGGTTTGCCGGTATCAGTTACAACCGTACCACGTACAAGACCTTCTGTTCCGTCCATCGCAATGGTACGTACACTGTCTTCTCCAAGATGCTGTTGTACTTCCAACACCAAAGTATCGCCGTTCTCACGTTTTAACTCCAATGCATTTAAAATTTCGGGTAGTTTGCTGTCGCTGTCAAACTGAACGTCAACCACAGCGCCGATGATTGATTTTATTTTACCGGTATTAGCCATAAAAAAGAGGTTTAATTTTCGAGCCGCAAAGGTAAGGCTTGAGGGTTGGAATTAAAAATTAGATGGCAATTTTTTTATGCCCACTGGGTATTTATAAGAAAAGCCCCGGTTAGCGGGGCTTTCAGATATATTTTTTGAACCATGTTAACAGTATAATTACAGCATTTTAAACACCAAAGCGGCCAAAATTCCACCGATCACCGGTCCAACAACCGGTATCCAGCTATAACCCCATCCGCTGCTACCCTTATCTTTCATGGGTAGTATAAAATGCATGATCCTGGGCCCCAGGTCCCGGGCCGGGTTAATGGCATAACCGGTTGGGCCGCCTAAGCTTAGGCCAATGGCTAAAACCAACAATGCAACCGGTAACGCATCTAAAGAATGTAATCCGGCATCGGCTCCGGTTATAAAAAATACACCAAATACCAGGGCAAAAGTGCCAATGATTTCCGTAGCTACATTGAAAAGAATATTTGGTATTGCCGGACTGGTACAAAATACAGCCAGCCTGGCATCGGCATCTTCGGTTTCGTCGAAATGTTTTTTGTAAGTAACCCAAACTAAAAATGACCCGATCATAGCACCGGCAAATTGCCCGGCTATTTGTACCGGCACTAATGCCCATTCAAATTTATCAGCAGCAGCAAGTGCAATGGTTACCGCAGGGTTTAAATGGGCCCCGCTTTTGGCGGCAGCAACATAAACACCAACAAAAACGGCCATTGCCCAACCAAAAGTGATGACGATCCAACCTCCGTTATTACCTTTTGTTTTATTTAAAACCACATTGGCAACAACGCCATTGCCTAATAAAATTAAAAAGGCAGTGCCGATAAGTTCGAAAAGGAAATTATTCATAAGCAGTTGATTGATTTATCAATCAAATTACAAGAATTAAGCGAATTACACGAATTACGAACCTACATTTTCCAATTCGGGTAATTAGTATAATTAGTTGCAATCAGTGTTATAAAAATTTATTTATCATCCGCCCACGCAATGGCAGATTTTATTGCACGCAGCCATCCTTTTTTTAATGCAACCTGTTCATCTTGTGGCATGGTAGATTCAAAACTTACATCTACCTGCCACTGATTTTGTATGGCTTCAATATTTTTCCAGTAGCCAACAGCCAGCCCGGCAAGATATGCTGCACCCAATGCAGTTGTTTCTGTAATTACCGGCCGCACCACTTTTGTATTTAAAATATCTGCCTGAAACTGCATCAGGGAATTATTGGCTGTCGCTCCACCATCAACCCTTAATTCTTTTATAGAAATCCCTGAGTCAGCTTCCATCGCTTTCAACACATCCATGGTTTGGTAAGCAATACTTTCAACTGATGCCCTGGCTATATGTGCAGCAGTTGTACCCCTGGTAATACCCACCATGGTTCCTTTTGCATATTGGTTCCAGTGCGGCGCACCCAGGCCTGCAAAAGCCGGAACCACATAAACCCCATCAGCAGTATCAACAGATGCAGCAAGTGTTTCTACTTCCTTCGAATTTTTAATGATGCCCAATCCATCTCTTAACCATTGCACTACGGCTCCGGCAATAAACACGCTGCCTTCCAAAGCATAATGGGTAATGCCGTTAACTTTCCAGGCAACCGTGGTTAATAAATTATTGTTTGAGATGACTGGCTGCTCACCGGTATTCATCAACATAAAACAACCGGTGCCATAGGTATTCTTTACCATGCCGGGCTGTGTACACATTTGTCCGAATAAAGCAGACTGCTGATCGCCTGCAATACCGGCAATGGGAATATTGTGCGATGTTAAAATATTTTGTGTGGTGCCGTACACTTCGCTGCTGCTGCGTATTTGGGGCAGCATATTGCCGGGTATATTAAATATTTTTTCCAGCTCGCCATCCCATTGCAGTGTATGAATATTGCACAGCATGGTACGTGATGCATTGGATACATCCGTTACATGAATTTGTCCCTTGGTTAAATTCCAAACCAGCCAGCTGTCTATCGTACCAAAACATAATTCGCCTTTCTCAGCTTTTGCTCTTGCGCCTTCCACATTGTCCAGTATCCATTTTACTTTGCTGGCAGAAAAGTATGCATCAACGATCAATCCTGTTTTTTGCCGGATCATTTTATCCAACCCTTTTGCCCGCAGTTCATCACAAAAAGCAGCCGTTCTTCTATCCTGCCAGACAATGGCATTGTAAATAGGTTTACCGGTTGCCCGTTCCCACACTACGGTTGTTTCCCGTTGGTTGGTAATGCCGATTGCGGCAATATTTTCAGGCAACAATCCCGCCTTCGTAATGGCTTCTGCGGCCACACCTAATTGTGTGCTCCATATTTCATTAGCGTCATGTTCTACCCAACCCGGTTGCGGAAATATTTGTGTAAACTCTTTTTGTGCTACCGTGATTATACTTCCTTTTTCATCAAAAATAATTGCACGGGAGCTGGTGGTTCCCTGGTCGAGTGCTAAAATGTATTGAGCCATGGAAAATGATTTTTATTCAAGATAATTTTATTTTTTTAAAGAGGTGTCACCTTTTTGAAAGGTGACACCTCATCCCGGCTAACTGCTGAAATGCAGACAATAAAAAAGCTGCAGGTTAAAACCTGCAGCTTAATAATTTTTTTAGAAAATCTTACCCTCTTCTACCCTTTCTTCTTCTGTCATCATCATTTCCACCTCTTTTTTGGATCGTGGTATTTGTTCTTACCCTGGTATTTCCTCTTGGTCCGGTAACACGGGTTCTTGTACGGGTAACTTTATAATTGTTTCGGGCAACTGTTGTTCTGGTTCTTACAACTGCAGAGCTTGCCCTGTATGGTGTGTAAACCCTGTGTGCTACCACCACCCTATGCGTACGCACTACTGCATAATGGCGGTGATACACCAAACGCCTTGGATGAAACACCGTCCATCTTACCGGGCGCCATGGCCTCCACCAACCGGGGTAGTGCCTCCAGCGCCATGGAGAAACCCAGGGCACATAAGCCGGGCGGTAAACAAAACGTACCGATGGCCAGAAGAAAACATTCACAACAATGCGGCTGACTTTGGTGTAATTGTAATCAAATGAAGGCCCGCTGCCTTTTCCATCATCATCGCCGTCAACTTCATCTCCTTCATCGGATGCTTCTACAATTACCTGCTCGCCATAAATTTCTTCATCGCCAATGATCTGAAGCATGGCTGTGGTATCACCTGTTTTTTCCAGTTCAATAACAGCAATATCCTGGTTCTCTGTTTCCGATACTGCCACCTGTAAAATAAAAGCATGAACATCTTTACCGGCCTTGTCAATTACTTTCACGTAATCAATATCTCCATCCCCGTTCAGGTCAAGATTATTTACGTTTTTACTTTCTGTGTTGATCAGTTTTTCAAATTCTTCAATAGAAGAGGATTGTTTAAACATTTCCAAAGCGCCCTGTAGGCTAAAGTTATCGCCGGGCATTCCGGTAGAATCTGTTTGTGCTTTAACGCTCAATGTTGTTGCTGCAAAGCACACAACAAGTAAAAAAAGCTGCTTTAAATTTTGCATGGTGAATATTTTTTGTTTGTGTAAGACTTTGTTAATTTATCAAGGTTTAGTTGACCGTCTATTATTTTTTATGATAACCAAAAATATAGTCCCCTTGCGGCTTTTTTATCACCCCAATGGGTTATACTTTTCCTGTTTGGTTTAAAAAATATTGCTTCAACAGGTACATTCTTACATAGAATAGTTATATTTGCAACGTTGTAGCAAAAATTATACTTTGTTTAAAAACCAGACCATAAAAAAAATTGCAGCCGCTGCCTTGCTGATGGTATTCGCATTCAGCATTACGCCTGCTATTGTTTTTCATAACTGGCTGGTAAGTCATACAGATACTTACAAAAAAGAAACACATTCGAAGGGAGCCCAGCTGGGCAAACAAACTTTCAATTGCCATTGCGATCATGTAGTTGCTGAATCACCATTTACCGGGCCTGATAAAGCAACCATCAATTATCATGCAGCATCCTTTTTTTTATTTAAGGCAGAACTGCAGGTACAATTTACCAGTTCACCAAACATACATTATTCGTTACGTGGGCCACCAGCTGTTTAATATTTATTCTTAACCCGGTAAGTGTCTTCTTATTTTATAAGAAAAAAGTACACTGACTGAATTTGAACATTTATTAAAACAGTATCTATGCGTAGTTTAACAATCCTGTCATTGACCTTACTTATCCTTTTTGTAAACAGCACAAATTCTTTTTCAAAAGAAAGATCATGCAACGAACCTTTAAAGAAAATTATCTCTGTAAACGGTACATTCTCCGGTAAAATAACCGATGCCGGAACCGGCGCTGCCATTGAAGGAGCAACCGTTTATATTTCTGATATCAGGTCCGGCACATCAACCAATGCTTCCGGTAATTTTCTGATCAGCAATATTCCGCAGGGTATTCACCTGGTAGAGATATCCCATATCGGTTACAGCAATATCATAGAAAGCATCGAAATAAAGAACGACGTTAAAAAAGATTTTGCGCTCACAGAATCCATCATTGAAAACAATGCAGTGGTAGTAACCGGTGTAACGGGTGCCACACAATTAAAGAAAGTTCCGTTTGCAGTAAGCGTATTGCGTAAGGAAGATTTTTTCAGAAATACCTCTTCCAATATTATTGAATCGCTTACCAAAATTGGCGGCGTATCAACATTGGCTACCGGGCCGGCCATTTCAAAACCGGTGATACGTGGACTGAGTTACAACCGTGTGCTCACCATCAATGATGGTGTACGGCAGGAAGGGCAGCAATGGGGCGATGAGCATGGCATCGAAATAGATGAAGCCAGCGTAAATAAAATTGAATTGCTGAAAGGCCCGGCATCCATCATTTACGGCAGCGATGCCATGGCGGGTGTTGTAAATATTATCACCAATGTACCGGTGCCGGTGAATACCATAAAAGCTAATCTTTCCAGTAATTATCAAACCAATAATAATGTAAGCACCATCAACCTCAATATAGGCGGAAACAAAAAAGGTTTTAACTGGAACATCTACACATCCAACAAAGCTGCCGGCGATTATAAAAATAAATACGATGGCCGGGTATTCAATTCAAAATTTACAGAGAATAATATTGGCGGCTATGCAGGTATCAATGCCAAATGGGGTTTTAGCCATTTGCTGGTAAGCAGTTTTAATTTAAAAGCCGGATTAATTGAAGGAGAAAGAGACAGTGCCGGATATTTTATAAAAACCCTTGCAGGTGGCATAACAGAAAGGGCCAACAACCAGGATTTTAAAACCAGTACACCCTTAATCCCTTACCAGCATATCCGGCATTTTAAAATTGCTATAGACAACAATATTAAGCTGGGCAAAAATCAACTCACTTTTAATATTGGTTACCAGCAAAATCAACGGGAAGAATTAGGCAACCCCGATGATATAAATGAACGCTCTTTATATTTTGATTTGAAAACAATTACTTACACAGCACAATACCGGCTGGCCGAAATGAAAGGATGGAAAACTTCTTTTGGCATAAATGGCATGCAGCAAAACAATACTAATAAAGGTGTTGAGCAGTTAATTCCCGATTACAATCTTTTTGATTTTGGCATTTATGCCTTTTCACAAAAAACAATTAAAAAACTTACAGTTAGCGGCGGAGTACGTTTTGACAACCGGAATATCAATGCAGAAAATTTATTAGATGGCACATCCATTAAAGGCGATGCATTTAAAAAATCTTTTTCAAATGTATCCGGCAGTATTGGATTGGCAGCACAGGTTACAAATGCGATAAATCTGAAATTCAATATTGCCCGTGGTTTCAGAGCGCCCAGCATACCGGAGCTGGCCAGCAATGGCGCACATGAAGGAACCATACGGTATGAATACGGCAACAATAATTTAAAAAGCGAAACAAGCCTGCAGTTTGATGGCGGTGTTGAATACAGCGCTGATCATCTTTCAATAGGCCTGAGTGCTTTTTATAACAGCTTTAATAATTTTATTTTTTACAGAAAATTAGAAGCCTCCGGTGGTGGCGATAGTTTGGTAAATGTTAACGGCGATCTGTTAACCGGTTTTAAATTTGATCAGACCAAAGCTTCCTTAACCGGCCTGGAGGCTACAGTGGATATTCATCCGCATCCGCTGGACTGGCTGCATATTTTAAATACTTTTTCAATGGTAAGCGGTCAATTAAGAACACCCATTGAAGGCAATAAATTCCTGCCCTTTATTCCGGCTTCAAAATTAGTGACCGAGTTTAAAGGCAGTTTTAATAAAGTAACCAACAATATCCGCAACGGGTATGTAAAGTTTGAAGTGGATAATACGTTCAGCAAAAAAAATGTATTCACTACTTACAATACCGAAACACAGACCTCTGGTTATACTTTATTAAATGCCGGCCTGGGTGCCGATATTGTGACTAAGAAAAATCAAACACTGTTCAGTCTTTCTTTCAGTGCTTTAAATATCGGGGATGTGGCATATCAAAATCATTTAAGCCGTTTAAAATATGCAGCGGAAAATGTAGCAACCGGAAGATCTGGTGTTTTTAATATGGGAAGGAATTTCAGCATTAAACTGAATGTGCCGTTGAGTTTGAATTTGGGGAAATAGTTTCCCGGATTTTTTGGAAGACGGAAAGACGGTCACGAAGTTGAAGCAACACTTCCCCTCCCGGCAATTTTTTCACCAACTACAGAAGAAGTTAATCATCCTTTCGATACTCAATTACCAATACTGCATTTTTTCCCAGGTCGGTATTGGAAAATAATTGATAACGTTTATCTCCGGAGTTTACAACAATCAGCGCCGTATTAGGAGATATACTTCCCAGGTTTTCAGCAAATAAAATTATTTCATTTTTAACGATGTTTTCATCCAGCTCAAGATCCAGGATAATTGGTTTTTCAGAAACCAACTGGTGAGTCATTAGCAATTTACCATTAAAAAAGATACTTACACTGTCCCCGTCCGTAACCCCGTTATCATAAATATTTAAAGTAATTTTTTTTGTATTTACGGTTATATGCCCCTCCTCCGAATTTTTTCTTTTTGCCATTTGTGCAGGTATCAGCACCATGTCGGGTTCTTTACTGATTGTTGCCAGTTTGAGAAGACTTAGCTAAGCTTGTATCCACGGCGATCCCTTTTTTCAGCGTATCGCTCATGCGCAACCTGCTTACCCAAAATGACCCGGCAAAACCATCACTGCGAAGCGATCCCAGCCCGTTTGCTGTCCAATTGCCATACAACACCTCGACCGAATCTTTTTTTTCATATTTTATATCATCAAGTGATAAAAAATAATCAGCCACTTCGTCCGGTATCCTGCTGTATAATATTCTGCCCCGCATTAAACTTGTTGGTATCTTGTCCTTTTTCCCGATAATGCCTGATATTTCGTACACAACACTAGGGTTGTTTGGGAAATCCAATACAGCATTACCAAACCGTCCTTCTATTTTGCGGCCGTTCTGCACCAGTACCATATTCATAAAAAAAGTTACACTCGCCCCATTACGTCTTTGGTCGGTTCTGAACCTGCCCTGCCAGTAGCCGGACAGATCCTGTGAATATGCCATTGCTGAAAGCATAAAACAAGTAAGGCTGAGAACAAGTATTTTATTTGAGTTTTTGAGTTTCATCTTTAATTTTAAAAATGACTTGCAACTGAATTAAACCGAAGCTAACTTAATTGACTTTAACTCCTAAATGTACTCAACAGCAGCATAATTTCCTAACGATCATCTATATGGAAGCTTTTAAGATCTTCTTCTCCTCCACCACAACAAAAACCCCGTAATACTCAATAATCCTCCGGACAATCCAAAAATAAAATAAATGATCTTTATCCCCACGCCACCGTATTTACCCATGTGCAGTTGAGAGTTGATGATATCATACTTATCATCGGCACTGTTCTCATTGATCATTCTTGTTTTGGCAATGCCGCCGGCACTATCTAACATAATAACATCGGAAAATTTTTTGGAATGGATGTATGCATTGGAAGCACGGCTGCCATACACAGCTGTTTTACCGCTATTGCTTTGTGCAAAATAAATTACAGCAGCAGTAAAATCGGAGTAAGTTTTTTTAACTGCAGCATACGCCGAATCAAATTTAAAAGGAAACGCAGGCGAAGCCTTTAAAACCGGTGTATAATTATCAGCAGCATAAAATTCCTTTTTAAAAACATAACGCTGCATCCAGAAACCGGTAACAGCAATCATCAAATTAAATATCAAAGCATACACTCCAATTAACTGGTGCAGGTTACCTCTTTTATATACCGCCTTCTTAAATAATAAAACAGACAATATATTTTTTCTGAAAAGTATAAATCCTGTGATAAGACTCAGCAAAAATACCAATGCAAAAAAGCCAAGTAACCACTCGCCAGTTTTACCCAAATGAAAAGAGTTGTGAAATTTTGAAAGCCAGCTCATAAAATTATGCTTCATATCATCACTTCCACCTCTTATACCCAGATACCCACCGGTTTGCGGATGTATAAATATCTCTGCTGATTTTTTGCCTTCTTTATAGGATGGTTCATAAACAGAAAAAGCAAAGGGAGTTTTTTTATTTACCGGAAGCCTGCAACTGCTGATCTGTGCATACGGGAAGCGTTGGCGCAGATTGTTATAGGCACTGTCAACTGCCAGGTTATTATAATCCTTCTCCCTGAAAACAGGTTGCTGAAAACTGTCGATATCGTCATGAAAAACCAGGACTGCACCGGATAGCGACATCAATAAAATAAAAAGGCCCGATACCAGGCCGGCAAAGGAGTGTATGTAAAAAATAAAGTTCTTTTTCATTATCCGGTATTTAACTGCTCATTCAATTACCTTGCAATATTAATAATTCAAAATTTCAAATGAGGCCCAAATATCATTTTTATCTGTTCGTCTTGTTTACCGGCTTACAGTTACCCTCGTTTTCGCAAAATACAGATATTGATATTTTGAAACCCATTAATAAACATGAAACTGAGTTTAAAAATAAATACCTCGAATTTAATGCCGAATCTGTAACTGCCATAAGCATTGCAACACCGGCCGGTATGGCCATTATCGGTTTTATAAAACGTGATAAAAAGTTACAGCAGGATGCCTTATTCGCCGGCGCTGCTTTTATTGCTTCCAGCATTGTTACCCGGGCCACCAAAGCCATTGTAAAAAGGCAAAGGCCATTTGAAAAATACCCTTTCATTGTTAAGCGGGATGATGAAGCCGGTGGTATGTCTTTTCCATCGGGCCATACTTCTGCCGCATTTTGTACGGCAACCTCACTGGCATTACGGTATCGCAAATGGTATGTAATTGCACCCGCTTATATTTTTGCAGCAAGCGTAGGCTGGGCACGCATGTACCAGGGCGTTCATTACCCAAGCGATGTGGTAGCCGGCGCATTGGTTGGTGCAGCCAGCGCCTGGCTTGGTTATCAAGCACAAAAATGGGTTGCCGGTAAAAAAGATCAAAAAAAGAAAGTTACTTTGTAACATGATCGATATCAACATCAATACACCTGCTTTACTTTTTCCTGCCATAACTTTATTAATGCTGGCTTATACAAACCGGTTTTTATCGCTGGCAACACTGGTGCGTAAGCTTCATGAAGAATATATACGGGGCGAAAAAGAAAAGAATATTTTAAGCCAGATAAAAAATATCCGCAGCCGGATAAATCTTATCCGTTACATGCAGGGCCTGGGCGTGGTTAGTTTTTTATGTTGTGTATTGTGTATGTATGCAATTTACCGTGGCTGGATCATTGTTGCAAACGGAATATTTGCAGCCAGTCTTGTTTTCCTGCTGTTATCCATCATTTTATCGCTGCTTGAAATTAATAAAAGCACCAAGGCCATCGAACTGGTGCTTAGTGATATTGAAGAGCTTGATAAAGAAAATATTTTTACCGATATTTTTAAAAAGAGTGATGATTAATGCAACTCTACCGGCTTGGTGGTTTCGTAATTTTCATCATACTTTACAAAAAAGCGCATATACAATACACGGCTTAGCCGCATTAGCCAGGGCTGTGTAATAACAAGTACGACCGTATTGGTACCCAACCACCAGAATATGCGGTTATCTTCGGTTGATACGCCGATAAAAACCAGCCAGGCTATAAAAGTTGCAACAGAAACAGCTACTGCCAGTGCATAACTTACATAACCGGTACCAAACCAAAAACCTTCTTCCAGGTCGTATTTCTGCTTACAGACCGGGCAGTTATCAGGCATATCAAATATATGAGAGAGTTTTAGTTTTTTAAAAGGATTAGCGCTTTTGAACATGGGACCACGCCTGCATCTTGGGCATTTCATGGTTAAAACACTCCAGTAATAATTGGGCTTTGGTTTTTTTGACATGGGTGCAAAGGTAACAAAGCTGTTTTTGTTTTCTGTAACAAAAGATACACCTACTTATATTTTAGTTTAAAAAACAACAAAATAAAACTCATGGCCAGTACCATACTGTTGGTGTAAATGATGGCGGCATCCATTACCAGCAAGCCGTAGGTAAGCCATAATAAAACACCCAGTATCAATAACAACAGCATCATCAGCGAAAGGTCTTTTGCCGATTTTGTTTTCCAGATATGAATTACCTGTGGCAGAAAAGTGATGGAGGTTATAGTACCGGCTGCCAATCCTAAGATCTGAATCAATGACATAAAAATCAGTTTAATGCTGTTGTTGATAATATTGGTCTTTTCCTTTCGCCAATCTGCTGGCGCCACATGGCAAAATACAAACCTTTTTCTTCCAGTAGTTTTTCATGTGATCCCGTTTCCACCACATCGCCTTTTTCCAGTACATAAATTCTGTCGGCATGCATGATGGTACTTAAGCGGTGTGCAATTAAAATGGTGATCTGCCCTTTTTGTGAAGACAGGTCACGAATGGTATTGGTGATCTCTTCTTCAGTTATAGAATCCAAAGCAGAGGTAGCTTCATCAAAAATTAATAAATGCGGCTGGCGCAATAAAGCACGTGCAATGGAAATACGTTGCTTTTCGCCGCCCGATAATTTTAAACCGCCTTCGCCAATCATCGTATCCAGGCCCTTCTCTGCCCTGGCAAGTAAACCGGTACAACTTGCTTTTACCAGCACATCATTTAATGTTTCTTCTGATGCGGCAGGATTTACAAACATCAGGTTTTCACGGATGGTGCCGCTGAACAGATTGGTATCCTGTGTTACAAAACCAATTTGTTTGCGCAGGTCATCAAAAAGTATTTCGGTTTCGTCTAAATTATTGTACATGATCTTTCCTTCAAGCGGGCGGTACAAACCAACCAGTAATTTCATCAGGGTAGATTTGCCCGAACCCGAAGGGCCAACAAAAGCAACCGTTTCGCCAATCTTTGCATCAAAGCTGATGTTGTTGATGGCCTTATGTGTTGCTGTCTGATGTTTAAAGGAAACGCCATTGAATGAAAGTGTTTCAATATTATTAAGCGCTTTGGGATTTGCAGGTTCCTGTTCGGGTGTTTTGGACATCAGGTTATGAAAATTATTCAGCGATGCTTCAGCCTCGCGGTAAGAAAGCAATATGTTTCCGATCTCCTGCAACGGGCCAAATATAAAAAATGAAAAGATCTGCATGGTTATCAGTTCACCTGCATCCATACTTCCACCAAAGATGAGCCACATTAAAATAAACAGGATAACCTGCCTTAAAGTATTTACAAATGTGCCCTGAATAAAACTGATACTTCTGATGCTTTTTACTTTGGTAAGTTCAAGGCCCAGTATTTTATAAGTATTTTTATTTAAGCGGCTAACTTCCTGCTCGGTTAGGCCCAGGCTTTTTACCAATTCAATATTGCGTAAAGATTCTGTTGTAGAACCGGCCAGCATGGTTGTTTGCCCCACAATATTCTTCTGAATTATTTTAATTTTTTTACTCAGCAGGTTGGTGATAATGGTTAATACCACAATCCCTACCAGGTAAGCAACAGGCACCATCCAGCTGATATATAAACTTGCATAAACAAAAACAAACACCACCCCTACGATCACCCCAAAAAGAATGTTGATAAAATTGGTCATGAACCTTTCCACATCAGATCTTACTTTGGTAAGAATAGATAAGGTTTCGCCGCTGCGTTGATCTTCAAAATCCTGGTAAGGCAGTTTCATGGCATGTTGTAAACCATCGGTAAAGACTTTGGCGCCAAATTTTTGAATAACCACATTCAAAAAATAATCCTGGAAAGCCTTGGCAATACGGCTTACCATGGCCACACTGATAGAAAAGATTAGAATATAGAATACGCCGAGCTGCAGATAATTTTTATCATCTTTTCTTACAATCCTGCTGTAATCCCAAAAAAACTGGCTGTCGCTGAAGTTTTTGTGTATTCCGGTACCCGAACCTGCCTGGTGATCGCTGGCAAGATTAACAAGCTTACCCAATAAAATAGGATCGATTAAAGAAAAGCCAATATTGATTGCAGCTAAAAATAAAGTAAGTACTACCAACCATTTGTATGGTTTAAGATAGCGAAGTAATATTTTCATTCAGTAGTCTTGTTTAGAAATGTATCGAAAAAATTCAATGCATCAAATATCGTACAAGTTCGGAAAAAATGACTAAAAGTCAGAGACAGTTAATGGAAAATGGTTAATAGTTCATTGTAGAGCCTTAAAATTTGGAGCTTTGCTATGTATTATCCCGTACCATGAACCATTAACTATTAACTGATTTACCCTGTCCATCCTTCCCTGTCCAAACTCCTGTACTGTATGGCTTCTGCCAGGTGCTCGGGTTTTATATCTTCACTGGCAGCCAGATCTGCAATGGTGCGGCTTACTTTTAAAATGCGGTCGTAGGCACGGGCGCTGAGGTTTAATTTTTCCATGGCCACTTTTAACAGGTTTTGCCCGGCTGTGGTTATCACGCAAATTTCTTTAAGTTGTTTACTGCTCATTTGTGCATTGGCATAAACCCCTTCATTTTCTTTATAACGTTGTTCCTGTATTTCTCTTGCTTTAATTACACGCTCTCTGATGCTGCTGCTTTTTTCAAATTGCTGCGCAGATGATAATTCATTAAATGCAACGGGCGTTACTTCTACATGCAGGTCAATTCTGTCTAACAACGGACCTGAAATTTTATTTAAATATTTTTGAACAGCGCCGGGCGGACAGGTACATTCTTTTTCGGGGTGATTAAAAAATCCGCATGGACAGGGATTCATACTGGCTATCAACATAAACGATGCTGGAAAATCCAATGCCACTTTTGCTCTTGAAATAGTTACTTTTCTTTCTTCCATCGGCTGGCGCATTACTTCCAATACCTGCCTTTTAAATTCGGGCAGTTCATCTAAAAACAAAACACCATTGTGAGCTAAAGAAATTTCGCCGGGTTGCGGAATGCCACCGCCGCCTACAAGTGCCACATCAGAAATGGTGTGATGCGGACTCCTGAATGGCCGTTTGGAAATCAAAGTTGAATTCTCCGGAAGCTTTCCTGCCACAGAATGAATTTTGGTTGTTTCCAATGCTTCCTGCAAACTTAATGGCGGCAGTATGGTTGGCAAACGCTTTGCCAGCATGGTTTTACCGGCACCGGGCGGACCAATTAATATGGCATTGTGTCCGCCGGCTGCTGCAATCTCCAAAGCCCGTTTAATATTTTCCTGTCCCTTTACATCACAAAAATCAATTTCAAAATCGCTTTGTGCGTGGGCAAATTCTTCTCTTGTATTTACTATGGTTGGTTGTATTGATTCTTCGTTGTTAAAAAATTCAATCACATCTGTAATGTGTTCAACAGCGTAAACATTTAAATTGTTTACCATCGCCGCTTCTCTTGCATTTTGTTTGGGAACGATCAATCCTTTAAAACCTTCCTTGCGTGCCTGTATGGCAATGGGCAGTGCACCTTTAATGGGGCGTATTTCTCCGTCAAGACTTAGTTCGCCCATAATTACATACTCACTTAATCTTTCAGGATTTTCAATTTGCTCGGTTGCACCCAATGTGCCGATTGCAATGGGAAGATCAAAAGCAGTACCTGTTTTTTTTATATCGGCAGGTGCCAGGTTTACCACCAGCTTGGTACGGGGCATAAAATAATGATTGCTCTTGATAGCGCTCTCTACCCGTTGTAAACTTTCCTTAACGGCATTATCGGGCAGGCCAACAATATAATAATTTTGGCCCTGGTTATTTACGCTTACTTCAACCGTTATGGTAATAGCTTCCACGCCATAAACGGCGCTGCCAAAAGTTTTAACCAGCATGGGTAGGATTTTTTTCTTAAAGTTAGAAAAAGTTCAATAGGAAAAAGAAGAAAATTAGCAGTAACCCTAATACTTTCCTGTTCCCGGATGAAAACTCTCCCAGCTATGCCAAAACTCCTGGTAAGCCTGAATAGCAGTAAGGCGGTTGTTTTTTAAAATTCCCTCCACACATTCGCCATTCATATTCCAAACAGAATTGGTTGCAGTATCTTTTAAAGTTTGTGCAGCAGCATCAAAAGTAAATTGCAGCAGCTTATCTTTCACCTGCCTGTTCCATACATGAAATGAGCGGTTGTCATTTTCCAAAACTAAAACCAGCGCTGTATTTTGAAAGGTATCATTGATCACCCTTTGCTTCACCAGATCATTCCAATCATAAGCTTTTGTATGTCCGTTCTTCTCTATTCCAATTACCCATGATTTAAATTGCCAGGAAGCACTGTCTCTTTTTTCAAGGTCACTTTTAATCGTTCCTTCATCAAATCCTTCCAGGCCTTTGTATTGTTTTGCAAATACAGGATCGGGTTGCAGGATCATTGTGTTAGGATGTTTACGCATCCATGCACCAAGGCTCATTTGTGCTGATTCAATTTCTTTCAATGCTGTTCCTTTCAGTTTGCCCGCAACTGCTTTACCGGTTGCCTGCCTCCACCAGCTTTTGGTGGTTGCATCTTCAAACATGGCATTAAAATGATCCATGCCTACCAAACGGAATTTCTCCAATTTACCATTTACAAAGGGACTGAAAACCCGGCCTGTTCTGCAAACCGAACAATAAGTAACCATTACCGGTTCGCCGCTTATACTGTCCTGAACCTGGTGATGATAACTGATTATCTCCACAGGATAAGCTTTTGCCTGGCCGTTTAATGCAACGCCTATAACCAGTTTGGTGCTGTCAACTTTATTGGTAGCAACCGTTGCCAGTATTTTATTTTCAGGCTGATAAAACATTTTATCTGCCAGGAATTTAAAATTGAAAGCATAAAAAACAATGGCATACAGCAATACAAAAATGGCAAGCAATATCTTTCTCCACCAGCGGCTGTTACGAAAAATGTAGATCATGGGTGGCAAAAATAAAAGCAACCCCAATACCCTGAACCACCAGATATAATTGTGGAGGAAATAAGCAATTTGGATAGTGTCTGATTTCTGGCTGCCGGGAAAGGGCATGATGAAATAGACACGGAGTATTTCGGTTGCAAGGAGGATTAAAAAACCAATAATAAGGAGCAATGATTTTTTCATCAGTAGTTATTATTAAAGTAAGGTAATAAAATTAGCTGATGATTTTCAAAAGATGATATACCAGTTCAATAGCTGATCAAAGTTGTCATCCCGAGGAACAGGGGAACCGCCGGGCTTCATTACTAATAACAGGCAGATTCCTAACTTCATTCGGAATGGCAACTATATTTCTTCATTCAAAAATTTCCACTCAGAATTTATCGAATTGATGAGCAATTCCTTCTTTTCCCTCCGCCATCCTTTTATTTCCTTCTCTCTTGCAATAGCATCTTGCACCTGCTGAAATCTTTCGTAATACAATAAAAAAAAAGAATTGTATCTCCCTGCAAAAGAAGGGTGACCAAATGGTATGGAGTTTTCCTTATGCTCTTGTAATCTTCGGTATAGATCGTTGGTTATGCCTGTGTATAAAACGGTTTTGTTTTTATTGGTAACTATATACACATAGTAATTATGTCCATCGTTTATTTGCATTTTTGTTGTTTTGCTTGCCGGGCAGCTCCCTCGTTCCTCGGGATGACAGCAATACCCGACATTCAATATTTCTTCAGCTTTTGTCTACTGATCACCGAATAATTTACATCTTCTCCAGCATCTCCACTACTCCCTCTCTCTTCAATATCAAATAACCCAGCCTGTCATTGCTGATACCATCTTTTAAATGATAACTGAAATGCAACTGGTCGTTAATGACCGATGTTTCGAAATATTTAAAATCAATATTGGGATGCTTTTTCAGTTCTTCGCCAATTTCATATAAATGTGTGGAGAGGATGAACAGCGAATTTTTTATTTTTAAAAAACCTTCAATGACCGTGCTGCTGCACTTCATAGCATCCTGTACATTGGTGCCTTTAAAAAGTTCATCAATCAGTATCAGCCATTTTTTGCCATCGCTAATTTTGGTGATGGTGGCTTTAATGCGCTGCACTTCGTTGTAAAAATAGCTCTCACCCTTACTGATATTATCTACCACGTTTATATTGCTGAGCATGCCATCAAACAAAGTCAATTTCATTTGCTGTGCAGGTACGCCCATACCTATATGTGCCAGAAAAACCGAAGCCCCCACCGATTTAATGAAGGTACTTTTGCCCGCCATGTTGGCGCCTGTTAAAAACAAAAAATTTGTTTGCTGGTTCAGCACCACATCATAAGCCACGGGCTCCTGCACCAGTAAATGGTACAAACCCTTAGCTTCAATAACAGGCTGGTCATTTTGTACAAATTGCGGGAACACCAACCCAAATTTTTGCACAGCCCTGGCCATACCATACCAGGCATCAATTTGTGCATACCTTACCACCAGGTCAAGCATGTTGTGTTTGTAACCATAGCGTATAAAATGAGCAAGTTCCAGTTTTTGCGCATTGCTCAGCTCATCTGCATTTGTATGTTTTTCTACAATTTTAAACTGGTCCTTGGTGGTTATTCTTTCAATGACTGTTAAAACTTTTTGCAGCGGCTCCGGAATGTTTTCTCCCGAAAACAATTGCAGCAAAAGCTGGAACCCCTTTATAAAATCAAAGCAATGTTTGGCTGAATAGGTTACCAGCGCAAAATCGGGGCCATGCAGCAGTTTATAAGTATAGGCTTCCAGTGAAGATGGGTGTGCAGGAATGGCACTGATCTGTGAATCAAAAAATTTCTCTACCACCATCACCGTACCATTTGAGATCTGTGCAGGCCATTGCTGCTGTTTTTTTAGTATCAATTGCAGCGTTTGCTGCACAGCAACAATTTCCTCCTGTGTTTTTAATGCCGTGGAAAAATTGATCTTCATTTGCTCGCTGCCATGTGCAGTACTACACAGATCAAGTCTGCCGAATACGGATACGTCTTCGCCACTGTTGAACATTAAAAGATCGGCAAGTGTTGTTTTATCTATATCCATAGTGAGAACGCAGATTTTTATGATGTTGATGATTAACGCAGATGATCTCCGTTTGGCTTATTACCTGTTAAACAATAATCTTTGCCCTTTTGTTGCTTCATCAAAGCTTCCATTGCTGTACACCAGGTTGCCGCTTACAAAAGTCTTTTCTATAGATGCAGGAAATGTAAAATTCTCTAAAGGGCTCCAGCCGCATTTGTATAAAATATTTTCTTTGGTTACAGTTGAAGGTAAATTATTGTCAATCACCACCAGGTCGGCAAAATATCCTTCACGAATATAGCCCCTGTTCTCAATCTGAAAACAATCAGCTACGGCGTGGCTCATTTTTTCTGCAATTTTTTCCAGGCTGATCCGTCCTTCTTTATAATAATGCAACATTAACAACAAGGGGTGCTGCACCAGCGGCAAGCCTGCATGGGCCTGCTCATATGCTCCCTGCTTTTCCTCCCGGGTATGCGGCGCATGATCGGTGGCAATAACATCCAGCCTGTCATCCAGCAATGCTTTCCACAATGCTTCTTTATTGTGTGCAGCTTTTATGGCCGGGTTACATTTTATTTTATAGCCCAGCTGTTCATAATCAGCTGCTGTAAAATGCAAATGATGCACACAAACTTCGGCGGTAATTCTTTTTTCCTTCAGCGGCATCATATTGCCAAAAAGCTGTAATTCTTTTTCGGTGCTGATGTGCAGTATGTGCAGGCGGCTGCCGTATTTCTGTGCGAATTTTATGGCAATTAAAGAAGATTCAAAACAGGCTTCTTCATCTCTTATCAGTGGATGATCGGATGCAGATAATGCTCCTTTCCCATTTTTTATACGTTCGTAATTGGCTTTAATGATCCGTTCATCTTCGCAATGTGTGGCTATCAGCATTTCACTTTCTCTGAATACTTTATCCAATGCACTGTGACTATCCACCAGCATATTACCCGTGCTGGCGCCCATAAATATTTTTACACCACAAACATCATGTTTATGGTTGTTCATTTTTAAAACTTCCTCCGCATTGTTATTGCTGGTGCCCATAAAAAATGAGTAATTGGCCAGTGATGTATTGGCAGCAATGGTATATTTATCTTCCAGTAATTGTGGTGTTAATGCATTGGGAAGCGTATTGGGCATTTCCATGAAACTGGTTACGCCGCCTGCTACAGCTGCTTTACTTTCGGTATAAATAGTGGCTTTATGTGTAAGGCCGGGCTCTCTAAAATGTACCTGGTCATCAATTGCCCCGGGAAAAAGGTGCTTCCCTTCTCCGTTTATCTCCACAACCTTATACTTTGTTTCTATTGCCCCTGCAATTTTCTCGATCCTTTCGCCGTTTGTTAATACATCCAGCGACTGAATTTTTCCTTCATTTACAACCTGTATGTTTTTAAAAAGGTATTTTTGCATAACTTGAATACTGTTACCTGTTAAACTTAAATTATCTGATGCAATTTATTAAAAGCTTATTCAAACTGTTGTTTTTTATTTGCCCCGCATTTGCAACAGCACAATCTACTTTTTTAACCCCTGGATCAAAAGATGTGCATTTTGTTGACCGTATGGAAATTAAGCAGCAAAGAAATACAGATCTTAATTTTTCGGCAGTACGGCCTTTTAACAGAAAATATATAGTGGAACAGGTGGAGTTTATTGATAGCGCCCGCCTTGGATATATAGACACCGCTACCCAAAAGGATAAATATGTGGAATGGAACAGCCAGGGCCTTACCGATCTGGACGAATACAACCTGACCAGTTTTTTAATGAATAACAGCGAATGGGTAACCGGGCCAAAAAAAGATTTTTTGAGCAAGCGGCCCTTTCTGAAAACTTTCTATAAAACCAAGCCCAATTTTTTAGAAGTAAAAACCAGGAATTTCTTCCTGGCGGTGAACCCGGTTTTTCAATACGTGCAGGGTATTGAAACAGGTTACAGCAAACCTATTTATTTAAACAGTAAAGGTGTTACGCTCAGAGGTACCATTGGAAAAAAAATCGGCTTCTCCACTTACTTAACAGATAACCAGGAAAGAGGGCCGCAGTTTTTTCAGCAGCAGGTAAACTATTTCAGAGCTGTGCCGGGCGTGGGTTTTTACAAACCATTTAAAACAAGCGGTTACGATTATTTTGATGCACGTGGCTATATAACTGTTCGTGCCGGCAATGCCATTGATGTGCAGTTTGGTTATGATAAGAATTTTATTGGCAATGGTTACCGCAGTTTATTTTTAAGCGACTGGGGCAACAGCAATTTGTTTTTAAAACTGAATACCCGTATCTGGAAAATAAATTACCAGAACTTATTTATGGAACTGATGCCGCAGTTTAAAAAAGTGGGCGACACATTGCTTGACCGTAAATATGCAGCCATGCACCACCTGAGTATGAACGTTACCAAGTGGCTGAATATTGGTTTATTTGAAGGTGTGATCTTTGGCCGCAAAAACCGTTTTGATTTTCAATACCTGAACCCGATCATTTTTTACAGGCATATTGAAGGTACCATTGGAAGTCCTGATAATGCCATTGCAGGCTTTGATTTTAAAGCCAATATTGCTCACAGGGCACAACTGTATGGTCAGTTATTATTAGATGAATTTGTGCTGTCGGCAATTAAAGACAACAAAGGAAGCTGGGTTAATAAATGGGGCATACAGGTAGGTGTAAAATACCTGGATGCTTTTGGCATTGATAACCTGGATATACAACTGGAAGCAAACCGGGTAAGGCCTTTTACCTATACACACAACGATACTATTTCCAATTACACACATTACAACCAGCCGCTGGCACACCCGCTGGGTGCAAATTTCCAGGAATTTTTGGGCATTGTACGTTACCAGCCTGCACCTAAATGGCATGTATATTTACAGGGTATTTATTATTACCAGGGACTGGACAGTGCCGGTAATAATTTTGGTGCAAACATCTTCAGGGATTATACAACCCGTACCATGAACGACGGGTTTAAAATAGGAAGCGGTAATAAAGCAACTGTTTTAAATGCTTACCTGCAGGTATCTTACGAAATACGGGAGAATGTTTTCTTTGAAGTAAGCGGGCTTTACCGTCATGCTAAAACATTACTTAATCCAACAGCCACCACAACCACTATGTTTACCGGCGGTGTTAGAATAAATATGTTTAACAGGAGATACGATTATTAAGGCAGTTTTTATTCTACCGTTAATGAAAAGAAGATCGACCGGGAATTGATCTTATCAATTACACTTGAAAATTTAAGGTTTTTATCCCTGGAATGCAGGTTACCAATACCCCAGCCCATTTTCACTTCGGGTGTTAAAACAAACATGGGAAAATAAAAATGAAAGCCAAGCCCAACCTCGGCACCGTAATCAAATTTTTTCAGTTTTATTTGCTCCTCTGCTTTTCTGGCTCCGGCATTTGAAGCCAGATCATACTCAATTTTACCGCCGCCAATCATGTACACTTTAAAATTGTTTATACGGTCGCTGCTGAATTTTATCTGCACCGGAATACTCAGCGAAATGGATTGTGTTTTTTTCTCTGTTATAAAATCCTCACCGGCCGGCCTGTCGGGATAGGTAAGATTATATAAAAAATTACGTTCAGTAAAAGTAAGGCACACAGGATAGGTACGCAGGTCAAAGTGATTGCCCAGTCGTACATTAACCAGCCATGCCAGGCTTACACCCGTGCTGTTTACGCTTTCAATAACAGTAATGCTGTCTAGCGGTGCCTGGCTGAGAAAACTGGGATTGTGTGTAAATGCAAAATGCGACCGGTTTGAACCAAGCGTAATACCAAAACGTATCCGCTTATCATCGTGGTCTTCCTGGTTAACCTCCTGCCTTAATTGAGCAACGCCAATTAAAGGACAAAACAAAACGGCAATACCAATATTAATTATTTTTCTCCGCAATAGATACTGCATATTCCTAAGCTCAATGGTTTAGTGTAAGTATTCTTATACCCCAGGTTGTCCAGGATATTTGTAAAATTTTTCCCTTCAGGGAATTTTTGAATTGATTCGTCGAGATATTGGTATGCGTCGCGGTTTTTAGAGAATATTTTACCTGCCACGGGGCAGATGATCTTCATATAAAAATTATAAAAGGCTTTTACAACAGCAGATTTAGGTTTACTGAATTCCAGTACCACCAGTTTTCCGCCGGGTTTTAACACCCGTAGTATTTCGGCCAAACCTTTTTCCAGGTTTTCAAAATTACGTACGCCAAAAGCCACAGTTACCGCATCAAACGAATCATTTTTAAAGTTTATTGTTTCACAATCGCCATTTAACAGTTCAATGGTGCTTTCAAGTCCAAGCTTTTGTATCTTTTTCCGTCCCAGTTCCAGCATGCCATCGCTGATATCTATACCGGTAATTTTAGTTGGCTTTAATATACCAGACGCCATAATGGCCACATCTGCTGTACCGGTTGCCACATCCAGTATTGTTTTTGGCTGGGTTTTCAGCAATTGTTTAATGGCTTTTTTGCGCCACCTGATGTCGATGCCGGCGCTTAAAAAGCGGTTTAAAAAATCATAGCGAAAAGCAATATCATTAAACATGCCTGCAACCTGCTGTTTTTTAGCAAGCTCCGAATCTTTATATGGTACAACCGTATCGTGAGCGTAATCCGTCATGGGGGGCAAAGATAAGGCTCAACAGGCAATGGGCAATAAGCAATGAACAGGTGTATTTGTTAATACTTCAGAAGTTTGAAGATGAAGCGGCTCAATGACTAATGACCAATAACCAATGACCAGTATCCAGTATCTTTGCCCCATGCAAATCAAATCAGCCAAATACGTTATCAGCAGCCCCGATTTTGAAAAATGCCCCCTGCCCGACAGGCCGGAGTATGCTTTTATTGGCCGCAGCAATGTGGGTAAATCATCGCTGATAAATATGCTTTGCGATAATGATAAGCTGGCAAAAACCTCCGGCTCGCCTGGAAAAACGCAATTGCTGAACCATTTTGAAATTTCATCGGCACCTACACCAAAAGCAAACCAAACGGGTCCATCATCGGGAACTATAAAAAGAACAGCCTGGTACCTGGTTGATTTGCCAGGCTATGGTTTTGCCAAAGTGAGTATAAAAAGCCGCAACCGCTGGGAGCAGATGATTGAAAATTACCTGCGTAAAAGAGAAAACCTGACCATGGTTTTTGTGTTGATAGATGCCCGGCACAGCCCGCAAAAAATTGACCTGGAATTTTTAGTGCAATTGAGAACCTGGAGTGTTCCGTTCTGTTTAATTTTTACAAAAAGCGATAAGGAAAACCAAAGTGTAGTAAGTAAGAATGTAAAATCTTTTCTGGAAGCCATGAAAAAAAACTGGCAGTTTTTACCGCAGCATTTTGTAACCAGTGCTGTAAAGAAAACGGGTAAGACAAAAATTCTTTCTTTTATTGAGGAGACGAATAAGAGTTTGGAAAGTAAAGCGGATTAAAGTCTGATGGCTGTATTTTCGCAAATACAAACCTGCTGAATTTTCAGAAGAATCATTTTAGTTCACCACCTTATTAGCGCAGCTGCTGCTGGCAAAGGCTTCAGGCTTGGCCTTAAAGGCAAAACCCATTCCCAGGATGTAGCCCATGGCTTCCCGTAAGGCTTCATTGCTTTTAAACTGCGGGTTTGTATTGATGTCGGCATGTACTTCCATATCCACATCGTACACGGTGAACAGGTCGCAGAGTTCATACGCAATCTCAATACTTTTTGCCACTTCCACCAGCATCCTTTCTTTAATACTGTATTTAAGCAATGTTTTTTCGTTGTGAATAAACATAAAGCCGCCATGGCCTTCACGCAAAAAAACAATGACAGTGGCAAATTCAGTTTCCTTTCCTTTTACCTGGCTGTCGGTGCCAATACAAACTTTTAAATGATAACCGGCTGTTGTTTCTCTTGTAATAACTTCTTCAACAGCATCTTTGATCTGTAACTGGATGGGATCTCCGTTAAATTTTCTCCATAACATAAAAATGGGTTTTCTAAAGCTACGGATTAATTAATATAACAAAGCACAGTTAACCATTAATTAATGGGCATAAAAAAGGGAGGATGCCCCTAACGCACCCCCCCGACTTACACATGAATCTACCTTACTGTCTTATAATACGTTCTGTCTGATTCTGAATATCGTTGAAAAACTGAATGATGTACATGCCTCTTGAAAGGTTTGAAGCATTTACACGGTTAGTACCTTTAAGGCCTGTACCTTTGTTGATTGTTGCTCCATTCATATCGCAGATTCTGTATTGATAATTTAAATCCGCGTTGATCGTTATTTCATTTGTTACCAGTGTAGAAACCCTGAAAAGTCTTTGATCAGTTCCTTCAGCTTTTAATGCCAATGTATTTGAGAAAACGGTTTGGTCTAATACCGAAGTAACTTTTAAGCGGTAAAAAACGGTACTGTTCTTATATGGCAGGTATGAGAATTTTGATGCATTTGCAGCCACATCTTCCAGCCTGGTAAAGTTGGTACCATCGTTTGAAGTTTGTACTTCAATAGTTTTAATCGGTTCGTCTGCTATAATTTTCCAGTTAAGGTTATGCTTGCCTTTGTCTACATTACCACTCAACCGTACATCATGAATAGGTAAACCACTGAATGAACCGGTGATGGTATAAGAACCCAGGCTGCCGTATGCCCCGATATTGGAATTACCGGTACCATAAATTTTTATATAATAAGTTCCTGCATTTAGTACTGTATCTATGCTTACGCTCAGGCTGCTTAATGGATTGTAATCACGGATTAAACCAAATGATGAATTATACAATTCAATCCTGGTGTCGAGATTTGCTCCTATCCAGTTAGCCGATACATTAAAAGGAACAGCAGTTAAATTAAAATTTGAATTAGCGTTCAGTGTAAATTTAAATGCATCTTTATCAATGTTGGTACTGATAACTCCATCTACATTGAACACAGTTCCTTGTAAAGAATAGGTATTTGTATTTAGTGTTTCTGGATAATCATCGGTACGGTAGCCAAATCCGTTTTGAGTAGTAATGATCGTTAAATTATCCTGAACATCTGTACATCCGTAAGGTGTAGGACCGTTATTCCAGTTACTGAAATTCCTTGACAGGCTGTTGCCCATTATAGGCGACCAGGCTGTTTCGCCTGTACCAAAACCAGAATTATATTGTTCAATTGGTGTATAGCAATCACCACCGTATTTTGACTGATGTGCTAAACCGAGTGTATGGCCGGTTTCATGAGAAATGGTTTCTCCTACTTTTTTAGGACTGTAACCATGCCTGTCGCTGAAAACAAAAGCAGGCGTATCATCCCCCCAGCTGAAGGTGCCAATATAAGCTACACCGCCAATTCCGGCTATCGCCCAGCTGCTGGTTGCTGTAACTATGATACGGATCCGCCTGTTAAGGGGAGTTGCTAAAAAAACAGTTGAATCTGTTGTAAGGTTTACATTAAAAGGGCGAAAATCTTCGGCAGACCTGTTAAAGGCCTCTATGATCTGTGCATCAGTCAAGCCGGAAGCAGCGCAATTGATAGGATTACCGTTATTCCATACTGTACTTTGTACATAATGACCATCAAAATCAATAAAAATGGTTGCTATGGCCGATGGATAGCTGTTTAACTTAGGAATACTAAATGCATTATAAGAGAGTAGTATTAGTATTATTGTTATCAGTTGTGTAAAAATCTTTTTCATTGTAGGGGAATTGAAAGGATGTTTGGATTATGTAAGCATTCATGTGTTATTATAATTGACTGCAATCCGGAATTACCCGGTCAGTTTCTATTTTTTTAAGTTGATAGGATCCTGATAAATTTCTTTTCAGTTCAAAACCATCAAAATAATTTTTATTGATGATACGGCCAATGTAAGCAATGGTGCCATCTGCATTGGTGGCTTTTGAAATACTGAAAATTGTATTGAAATAATCGGGTGATACGATCACCACTGATTGCAGGTTTGCATACTTAGACAGGTTGCTCGTTACATTGCCTGTAAAAGTAAAATTGTTTGAAAAAGCAATGCTGATGGTTTGTCCGGGTGTAGCCGTAAATACTTTTGATAATTCCTGTTCGTTGCAATTGATTATTTCAGGAAGACTGCTGAATTGCTTTGGTTTTGGATTATTAACCTGGCAAAATCCCGTGGTCACTATAAATGACAACAGTAAAGACAATGCATAGGTGGCATGACGTTTCATAGGATTTACTTGTTTTCTGATTATTGGATATTGAAGCTCTTATATGGAAACGCAAACCTTAAAGCTTTATTATCTTTTGAATAAAGAATTTAACGCAATAAGTATAAAATAGTAAAACTACTACAAGGATTTACGGAATTTTACGGGCATCCAAAATCAATACTGGCCGGTACTCAGCATTACCAGTGTGCAGGCCTCCCGGGGTACAATATTATTTTTAACTGCCAGTTCGGCCAGTTCATCGTTCTCGGTGCCGGGGTTAAAAATGATTCTTTTGGGGTGAAGGGAGATGATATAATCGTAGTATTCTTTTTGGTGCTGAGGGCTTAAATAAAGGGTTATTGTATCAATTTCTGTCACTGGTATTTTTTCAGTTTCAATAATAATACCGGCAACCATTCCCTTTTTTTTACCAATGGCAACTACGGGGTGATGGTTATTCTTCAGGCGGTTGATAGCCAGGTAGCTGTATCGTGCCGGATTTTCAGACGCACCAAGTACCAGTGTTTTTTTCTTTTCCATATTAATTTAAAAATCGTGCTCTTACTTCAGGGGTTGGTATCATACAGGCCTGTTGCACACCAAACCATTTGTAGCGGTTTTTAGCTATCCGGTTATAAATACCATCCCGTATAAATTTAGGAACAATAATTAAGCCATAACATAATGGCCAAAGACCTCTTAAATGTCTGCAAACTTTTAATCCTGCTGTAGATTGTTTGTAAGCAACCCTGTTTTCAATAAACACAAACGATTCCATATCATCAACCGGTAAATTGTATTGCTGCAGTAATTTTTGCCCGGCTTCGCTTTGCATGGGCGCAAACCGGATATCTGCTTTTGTATTTCTTTTAATAGTAAAATTTATTGCACTGTTGCAGAAATTGCAAACGCCGTCGAAAAGTATTACAGGATTGTCATTCATAAAAAACAAAGTTATGCCGGATTGTTTTATTTATATCATTCATTTGTCAGGCAAAATATCCGCTCAGGTTAATTAAAAACATTGAAATAAATATCAGTGCAAATGAAACAAACATAGTATTCATCAGCACTTCGCCAATTTTAAAAATTCTTTTTTTAGGTATATCGTACATGGGGTAATAAGCAAACTGGGTTATCAGTTTACCGGTCCAGTAGGCAGCAATTAAACCGGTTAAAGCAACTGCCAGGCCGGTATTATTTTTTAACTCCGATGTAAAAATGATTGAAATGAGACCGAAAGAAAAATTCAGGCCCTGTATATACCTGCCGTAGGTTTTGGCAATTTCCTGGTTAAGTGGTTTTAGTTTTTTAATATCATTGTACCAGTCGAAAACCCGGTGGCGGATATAAGGGTAAATGAGTGCAGTAAATATCTGGCCGGCACCGCCAAGTATGATGAGCCAGTTTGGAATTTCGAATTTCATTTTAGTTGATTTTTATTTTAAAAGATCTAAGGGCCTTCTCATTTTCATGTAAACTTCCCGGTAACATAACCAGGTATAAAAAACAGCCATGAATGGAGCTGTTAACCAAAGTATCCAAATAGAGCCGGCTGGCATTGTTACAACAGAAATTAAAGTTATCCAGTGATAAACATACCTGGCTCCATAAGTAAAAGTCCGGGTAATAGCATGAACCAGCATACTAATTACCTGCCAGCCGCCAACTACAAAATAACTTGTAATAATTAAATTGTTCATAACGTCAAATCCCCCAGCATCATAAATAATTAAAGTAGTAAAAGAAATAATTAACCCAATGTTGATCCACACATCAATAATCTTAAATGTTTTCACGATTTTATATTTTATATTTTCAGAAATATTTGAAACATATTTTCTAAATAAAAGCCGAAATTTTCCGGCTTAGTTTTTTGCTCATTGTGTGAGCTATTTAAAGAACTTCAAGAGACTTCCTAAAAACCAATTCTCGTCTGCCTTAATCATTACATCCAGCACTTTATCGGCCTGTCCGCCAAATTTGCGGATACCTGCTATGGTGTCCACAAACTGCTTTACATCTTTATCTTTTTTATCACCCTCTATTTGCTCAAGCTGACTTAACAGTTTAAGCATAGGATCCAGTTCTCTTTTTTTTCTTTCTTTGATGATTTGTGTGGCTACTTTCCAGATGTCCTTTTCGGCGGTGAAGAATTCCTTGCGTTCGCCGGGTATCAGCACCCTTTCCACCAGGCCCCAGTCAATCAGATCACGGGTATTCATGTTCACATTGCCCCGGCTGATGCTTAACTGCTCCATGATATCATCCTGTGTGATGGGATCTGGACTGATGAGCAGTAATGCATGAATTTGCGCCATGGTGCGGTTAATACCCCAATGCGTACCAAAAGCACCCCAACTGCTGATGAACTGTGCTTTTGCGTCGGTAAGTTTCATGATGGTTTATTTATAACACAAAGATAATACAGTTTTTGAATTTTCAAAATTTATTGAAAATATATTTCTAAACAGGCAGCCCTGAAAGGGTTTTAGATGTCACTGATGGGCTTTGCCCATCGTTTAGGATAATTGCCAATGCTCAAGCCCTGAAAAGGGCGAAATCTGTTACGCCCTTTTCAGGGCTTGCAGAATATGTTTGCTACCAACACCTGGCTTCACCATGTGTTGGTTTATTATGCCCTTGCAGGGCAAGTAATGTAAGATGGCAATTATAAGACAGTGCATAATGCTTAAAAATATTTTAATAGCAGCAGATTTATTTACACTTCGGAAAAGTTCAATAAAGCAACACAGTACAAGAGTGCGACGCCTGTGAAGCTGATTAACGATAAATGCCGGGTCAACAAAATAAAAAAAGCGTCAGCTTTTAAACTGACGCTTTCGTTTATTTTCTTTTCCGAATTACAACAACATCGTAACAGGGTTCTCTAAATATTTTTTAAGCGTTTGCAGGAAAGCGGCCCCCACTGCGCCATCCACCGTACGGTGATCGCAGCTTAAAGTAAGTTTCATCAAATTGCTTACGCCAAAGCCATCTCCTTTTTTAACCACAGTTTCTTTAATGCGGCCCACCGCTAAAATGGCGCTGTCAGGCGGATTGATGATAGCCGTAAACTCTTCAATGTCCATCATACCCAAATTAGAAATGGTAAATGTATTGCCGCTGAATTCCTGCGGCTGTAATTTTTTATCCTTTGCCTTACCATATAGTTCTTTGGCTTCGGCTGCAATCTGCGATAAGGTTTTCTGATCGGCAAAACGTATCACCGGCACTATCAATCCATCAGGTGTTGCAACCGCACTGCCAATATGTATGTGATGATTCAGACGAATAAAATCTGTCATCCAGCTGCTGTTTACATTTGGATGCTGGCGCAGTGATAAAGCCACTGCTTTTATAACAAAATCATTAAAAGAAATTTTTACCGGACTCAATTCATTTAACTGAACACGGGCAGCCATGGCGTTATCCATGTTAATTTCCATGGTTAAATAAAAATGCGGCGCACTAAACATGCTTTCGCCCAGGCGGCGTGCAATTACTTTACGCATTTGTGTTAATGGAACGTCGGTATGGCCTTCTCCGCTTGATGTTGTAAAAGGTTTTACCGAACCGCCGACAGGGTTTTCAACCGCTGTTGTGGTTTTAGAGACTTCCGCTGCTGTTGCAGCTATTGGTGTATAACTATCCACATCTTTTTTAGTTACTCTTCCTCCATCACCGCTGCCGTTAACTTTACTGATGTCGATACCTTTATCAGCTGCCAGTTTTTTAGCAAGCGGGGATGCTTTAACTCTTCCGTTGGAAGAAGCTGTTGGTTCTTCGGCAGGAGCTGCAGCATTTGCAGTTGATTGACTGGCTGCTGTTTCGCTTTCTGCTACAGGCGTTGATGCTGCCGCAGTATTTCCGCCCGCTTTCTCAGCCGCCACATAAGCACTCACATCAGTTCCGGCTTTACCAACTATGGCAATGATCTCATTTATTTTTGCCGCCTTACCTGCTTCTACACCTACATATAATAAAGTGCCTTCTTCGTAGCCAACCACTTCCATGGTTGCTTTATCGGTTTCCACATCGGCAAGCACATCATCGGCTTTTACAAAATCGCCTAGTTTTTTATTCCAGCTTACGATCTTTCCTTCGGTCATCGTATCGCTTAATAAAGGCATGCGAATTTCTTTGGCGCCGGCGGGTAGAGAAACTTTTTGAGTTTGGGCTTGTACGTTTTCAGTTTTCGGTTGAGGAGTTTCAGTTGCAGCTTTATCAGCTACTGCTGCTTTAGGCACTGCTACTGGTTTAGCTGCATTATTATCCCCATCCAATAAAGATTTATAATCTTCTCCTTCTTTACCTACAATAGCAATGATCTGGTTAATTTTAGCGGCTTCGCCCGCAGGAACCCCAATGTATAATAAAGTACCATCTACATAACCATTTACTTCCATGGTTGCCTTATCTGTTTCCACATCAGCAAGCACATCATCTGCTTTTACCTTATCTCCTACTTTTTTGTTCCAGGATATTATTTTCCCCTCGGTCATCGTATCGCTTAAAAGCGGCATGCGTATCACTTCTGCCATAGTATAAATCGCTTATTTTATCCGTCCGAATCGTTCGGACGGGGGATTGAGGTTCGAAATTAAGGCAAAATAGGGAAAAGTACTGCTGTTTAGGCTAATAATCGAGTTCAAGACGCAGCCTGTCTTTCAATTCCTTAACCAAAGGATATTCTTCCACTATCTTCAGATATTGCTCCCGGGAGCTTAGTGGTTTTTCTGCTATCACACCGGTTGCTTCATTTTCGATGATGGTAACTGAGTAAGTTAGTTGCCTGTTACAAAAGTATTGCTGCAGGTCATCAACCAGTTCGGCCCGTTCCTGCTCAATAAATTTTTGCTGAATATTATTACCTGTAATGATCTCGATGGAATTATTATCAATGATCTTTAACTCCGCCATTTTAAAATTGGTTACGGCCGAATGATTCTTTTTTGCATTCAGTTTTTCAATAAACTTATCCCAGCATATTTTTAGTTCGGCTTCTGTTAATTCTTTAACTTCTTTACCATTTTTATTTTGTGCAGTTACTTTATTGCGGATAGCTGCTAAAGAGCCGAGTGACTTTTTGGGTTCAGTATGTAGCGGTGCTGTTTCTACAACTGCTTTTTTCTCTATCCGCTGTTCGGGTTCTTCAATAACCAGCTTTGCCTCCGGTTTTTTTTGAACAACCGGCTGAGCTATAACCTGCGGTTCAATTTCTTTAACCCTTATTGGCTGAATAGATTTAAATGCAACCGGCCTGGCTGTTTCAACTACTTTTTTTTTAGATACGGCGCCATCATTGTTCACCATTTCTACCGCCTGTAACAGGTAACAGAGTTTAATGATGGTGAGTTCTACATGCAGGCGTTTGTTGCGTGCCTGTTTGTAATTTATTTCGGCTTCGTTCAGCAAATTCAATGCGGCAATAAGCCAGCCTGTAGCAATTTGCTGTGCAGCCTGTAAATATTTTTGTTTAAAATCATCGGCTACCTCCAGCAGTATAGCAGCTTTTGCATCTTTACTTACCAGCAGGTTCCTTATAAACTCGCTATAACCTTCCAGTAAAGTATCGCCTTCAAAACCTTTGCGGTTTATTTCATCATACAACAACATGGCATCACTCAAAAGCTGCTGCTGCATGCAATCCAGCATTTTAAAATAATAATCTTCATCTAAAATATTCAGATGCTCTAAAGTATTGCTGTAGGTTAATTCGCCATTGCTGAAACTTACGATCTTATCCAGTATACTTAATGCATCCCGCATGCAGCCTTCGCTTTTTTGGGCAATCACATGCAGGGCAGCTTTTTCTGCCTGTATCTTTTCTTTATCACAGATCTCCTGTAAATGTTCGGTGGTATCGTTATTGGTAATTCTTTTAAAGTCGAATATCTGGCAGCGGCTGAGGATGGTTGGCAGTATCTTATGCTTCTCTGTTGTTGCCAATATAAAAATGGCATAAGGCGGTGGTTCTTCCAGCGTTTTTAAAAATGCATTAAAGGCCGATGAACTTAACATGTGTACCTCATCTACAATATACACTTTGTATTTACCGGCCTGCGGTGCAAAGCGAACCTGCTCTACCAGGCTGCGGATATCATCTACCGAGTTATTACTGGCTGCATCCAGTTCATGAATATTCATGGATGTGCCGGCATCAAAAGATACACAGCTGATGCAGGTATTGCATGCTTCGCCATCGGGCGTTTGATTTTCGCAGTTGATGGTTTTTGCTAAAATTCTAGCACAGGTTGTTTTACCCACACCCCTGGGACCGCAAAATAAAAATGCATGCGCCAGCTGGTTATTCTTTATCGCATTTTTCAGCGTAGTGGTAATATGCGCCTGTCCAACCACCGTGGAAAAATTCTGTGGCCTGTATTTTCTTGCAGATACAATAAACTTATCATCCATACGGTGCTAATTTCGGTAATCTAAGTTGTAAAAAAGAATTTGTTTTTTCACGGCTCAGGATACCATCGGGTGGCGGTGAAATTCCTTTGTCCTGTCGAATAAATAGCGATAAGTAGCCAGGTTGCGGCTGCGGAATGTATCGCCAAAACTTTCGGCCACATTGATCATTTTTGGATTAAAATCACCGATCCACTGCATTTCATATTCCAGGTACAACTGATTGGGTTTTTGTACAATTTTTCGGCATTCGCCGATGATGTAAGAATCGATACCGGTTCCCTGCCATTCGGGCACCACCCCAAAAACCATCCCCACAAATTTCCTCGATTTCCTGAATTTTTGCCGCCAAACAAATTCCAGTTTTTGCAGCAAGCCAAATTTTCCATTCAGGTGTTTAAAATACTGGTTAATATCGGGCAGGTTGATAAACATGGCAATGGCCGTGCCTTTGTGATAGGCAAAGTATAAAATGTCTTCATCCATTACCGGCTTCATTTTTTTAAACATCAGCAATACCTGTTCCTTGTTCATCTGTTTTAACCCGCCATGGCCCGCCCATGCTTTGTTGTACACTTCCACAAAATCCACGGCATATTTTGCCAGGTTATTTCTTTTCATGGTTTCAAAGCTGATGTCGGGATTATCCTCATGCAACTTATGACGCTCCATGGTTTTTTGAGCCAGCGCTTTTTTAGCGTCCAGGGCAAAACATACCTGGTTATAAAACAATTTGAAACCATAGTTCTCAAAAAGTGTAACGTAATAAGGCGGATTGTAATTCATGCAATATAGCGGTGGAGTATATCCTTCGGTGATAAGACCCCACCAGCGGTCACGTTCACCAAAATTTATGGGGCCATCCATCGCTTCCATGCCATGCTGTACCAGCCAGTGTTTGCCATTATCCAGTAAAAGATCTGCGGCAGCCTGGTCATTAATACATTCAAAAAAACCAATGCCACCCACCGGCACCTCATCGCCTTTGTTCTTATATTTTTTATTGGTGAAAGCTGCCATGCGGCCAATCAGCTTGCCTGTATCGTCTTTTAATATCCAGCGTATTACTTCGCCAAAACGAAATGCCTTATTCTTTTCTTTATCAAATACCTCATTAATATCCTTATCCAGCGGACGGATCCAGTTGGGGTCTTTTTTATGAAGTATAACAGCCACCTGAAGAAACTCCTCTGCGGTTGCTTTATCAGTTACGGGTATAAGTTGCATGTTGTAATTTAAAGCAGCAAATATACTACTTCGCCTGATGCCAACACATGGCCGCTGCTGCTGCAAGATTACATTATACCAACAAAAAAGCCCGTGTTTTGCACAGGCTTCCTGAAAATATATTGCAATTTTCTAGCGCACTTTTATCATTGCTTTTACCTGTTGCATGGGCCCGTTTTGCAAACGTGCATAATATACACCTGCAGGTAAAGCCCCGCTGTTGTAATCATAAGAATAGGAACCTGCGGGCAAATCTTTATCAACCGGTGTGCTGATTAAGCGGCCCATTGTATCAAATATCTGCAACAAAGTATGGCCACCATCTGTTTTGTATTTGATGGTGGTAGATTGGGTGAATGGTGTTCCCCATATTTCGAGGTAACTGGTACCGGCAGTAGTTGGCGGAATAATAACACAATCGGGATTTTTTACCAGTGCCAGGTTTTGAAAATCTTTAAGCATGATCTGCTGCAGGTCGGCATTTTTTACACAAAGCCAATGTTCCATCATAGAAGCATATACGCTTCTGAAATCGTACTGCATGGGAATATTATCATTCACATTTACATTGGCCGGAATGGCAGGATTATCGCCCCAGATTTTTGAAACTACATTCTTGCCAAATAAAAACATAGGAGCTGCTGCACCATGATCGGTACCGGTACTGCTGTTACTTTTTATGCGGCGGCCAAATTCAGAAAATGTCATGCCCATCACCCGGTCTTCGATCTGCAGAAATTTCAGATCATCCTGAAAAGCCTTGATGGCATCACTCACATTTTTTAATAAAGTAGCATGACTTCCTGCTGTTGGATCGGTGGTGGTTGTTTGTAATGAGTGCGTATCAAAACTGCCATAATTAACCTGGTAAATTTTTGTTTTCAATCCGCCTTTTATAAGCCGTGCCACAATCTTAAGCTGATCGGCCAATGGATTGGGAGTTGGATAGGGAGCCTGCTGTGTTACCGCATCAGCAGCAGCTTTAACCACTGTTGTATAGGCAGAAGTTTGTTTGGCAACCAGTCGTATATATTTTAATTCTTTACCTGCATTGTTATTGGGTGCAGGGTCTTCAATACCCGACAATAAATTATAAAAATTGGTTGGGTTGCTGATGCTCATTCCCATACTAACCGAAGGGCCCTGAAAAGTTAATGAAGTAGTAGAACCGATTTGAATACCCAACGGATCGGGCATGGTATTGTTGGGATAACCTACCGGAAAATTTGGATATTCGTAATTTAAAAACCTGCCGGCCCAGCCATTTACAATTACCTGGTTACTATCGGATGCACTCATCCAGATATCGGTTGCACGGAAGTGAGAAAAATTAGGTGCCGGGTAACCTGCAGCCTGTACCACACTTAACTTGCCTTCGTCATACAGGGCTTTCATTCCCGTCATGGCCGGGTTCAAACCTGTTTTTGCAGTAAGCTGTAAAATTTTATTTTGCGGTATGGCAATATTGCTACGTGCATTAAAATAGTTGGAGTAAGTATCTATAGGAATAACAGTATTTAATCCATCATTACCACCACTTAATTGTACAATCACCAGTACATGATCATTTGGTGTACTGCCATTTAATAATTGCGCCAGTGGCGATTCGGAACCAAAGGCTTTTACCGAAAACCCATTGATGACAGTTGGCAGAACAACTGCCGGAACTGAACTGCGTAAAAAGTCTCTACGTTTCATTAATTAAGTATTAAAGGTTTAAGCTAATTGGTATTCGGCCAGTTTCAATAAGTACATATACAGGTCTTTCAACTTTGTTTTTACAATATTTGCATTAACTGTATCATTAGGATTGGCAATCCAGGCTGTCCAGGCATTTGTCCAGTAAAAATCGCTGGTTTGTCCTCCCAGCAGTACATCTCTTTTTAACTGATCTTTTGATGCCTGTAATAACGGCAGGCGAAACAGGTAAGTGACCGAATCACTGATGAGTGCATTCGGATCGCCCGGATTGGGTAATGACTTTGCAAAAATGGTTGGATCAATTACAATTTTTTTTCCGCTTCGGGTGAATCCGGATGTCAGCATCACATCAGTAAATTGATTCCGCTTTGGAAAAGTATCTGAGTTGATCCAGATCTCATAAAACTGCGGCTGCTGGTAATAGGCCGGCCAGCCGGCAACATTTGGCGGATCGCCGATATACTGCTGAAAAGTAAATGAAAGCTGGTTGAGTATAAGCCACATATTGTAAGCACCCACATAATCGGTTGTTGCATCCGGAAACACAACACCAAACTCCCTGCAGGTACCCACTAAAATATCTACCGGGCTTTTTATCAGGCAACCCTGGTTAAGTACATCAAAAAAATGTTCGCTTTTTAAAAGTGCTTCCAGTACCGGTTTTATTTCATAATTATTTGTTCGGAAAATTTGTGCAAGCGGTGCTATCACATTTGCTTCTGTTGCAGCATCAATTTCGTAATACACAAACCAGCGGTAAAGTTTACGGCAAATATGTAAGGAGGGATCATTGATAGACAAGAGCATCGTCAACAGGTCATTCAATTCCAGGTCGCCGGCAGTAGCACCGGTGCGGCCTGTAATTACTGTGTTGTTATAAAAAGCCGAGAATTGTTTGTTAGTAGCATCATGACGTGATGAGGTGAACACTGCGGTATTGGTATTACCATTTATCTGCCAGCCTGTTAAAACTTTTGCCGCAGCTTTTACATCAGCTTCTGCATAACCCTGCGTTGCATTATCTGCACCTTTACCTACTACAAAAAGTTCCTGTAATTCCCTGCCGTAGTTTTCGTCGGGTGCAGTATTTGTATTGAGGTAACCATTTTGATAACGCAACATACCCGTATTGGTTGTCATCTCTTTTACAAACTGTTTAAAATTACCCAGGGCATTTTTACGAAGTACTGTATTGTTTTGATAACACCAGATCGCACGGCCGATAGAATCAGTTTCTGTAGCAAAATGATTGTGCCAGAACAAGGTCATCTTCTCCAGTATATTTCTGTTCTGGTTCACCATCTGGCCGATCCACCAGTTTCTGTAAGCGTTGGTTCTGTTTGAATCTACACTACCATCATTGGTATTAATATTTACCCAGGTTTGCCCGGCTGCTATTGCATTATCCGGATCGGCAGGGTCAACTGAATTGGCATAATTTTTTATTGGTGGAGCCGGCGTAAACTGTGCTAATGGAACGTTTAATAAAGCATCAACTGCCTGGTTCATGGACATAGCAGCAAAAAAATCCACATCAGCTTTTTTGGCACCAAACATGGTTCTTTTTAAAAGATGAATCACTTCATTTACCGTCCATGGGCCGGTATATGGATTGATACCACTTAAAGTTCTGGTTGGCGAGGCAAAAGCAATGGGATTAACAGGAGCAGCCTTTTTAGTTTTACCCGCTGTAAGAAAATCTCTTCTGTCCATAGCAGTTTTTTTTGGTGACTATGATATAAAATTAGTTACGACTGAATTGCTGCAGTAAAGTTTAATAAGGGAGGGTATTTAATTTATTGGATTGCACACCTGCACATAACGCTGCCCCGGCATTTTTATTTTATTGGCATAAAGTTATAATTATTATTGAATATTTTCAATAATGCCGGCAATGCCCTGGCCGCCGCCAACACAGGCTGTAACAATACCGTATTTCTTGTTCAGCCTTTTCATGTCATTGGTAATCTGGATGGTTAGTTTACAACCGGTACAACCCAGCGGATGTCCCAATGCAATAGCACCGCCATTGATATTTACAATATCTGGATTTAATTCCAATGTTCTTATTACGGCCAGCGCCTGGGAGGCAAAGGCTTCATTTAATTCAAAAAGATCAATCTGAGAAAGGTTCATACCTGCCTGTTTTAAAACCTTCGGTACGGCTTCAACAGGACCTACGCCCATAATGCGTGGATGCACACCTGCGCTGGCGCAATTCACCAAACGGGCAATGGGTTTTAAGCCCAGCTCGTTTATCATTCTTTCGCTCATCACAATTACAAAAGCGGCTCCATCGCTGGTTTGAGATGAATTACCTGCAGTAACCGAACCACCCATAGCAAAGGCCGGTTTTAGTTTTGCCAATCCTTCGGCAGATGTATCGGCTCTAACGCCTTCATCAGTATCAACTATATAATCACGTTTTTGCTTTTTGCCTTTGGCATCTAAATAAACTTCGTTAACAGTTATGGGCAAAATGCCCGATTTAAAATATCCTTCCTTAATAGCATTGCCAGCCTTTACATGACTGTTATAGCTGAATGCATCCTGGTCTTCTCTGCTTACATTGTATTCTTTGGCAACCGCTTCGGCAGTTAAACCCATACCCAGATAATAATCAGGTTCGGTTTCTGCAATGGTAAAAGATGGTACCACTTTCCATCCAGCTGTTGGTATGAGGCTCATGCTTTCGGTACCTCCTGCAATAATACATTCGGCCATGCCGCTTCTTATTTTTGCGGTAGCCATAGCTATACTTTCCAGTCCGCTGGCACAATACCGGTTAATGGTAATACCCGGTGCATGAATGCCAACCGCCCTGGCAGAGATCATCCTGCCCACCTGTAAGCCCTGCTCAGCTTCGGGTACAGCGTTACCCACAATTACATCATCTACTCTTTTTACATCAAGCTGGGGTACGCTGGCCAGCAAACCTTTAATTACATCTACTGCCAGGTCATCGGGCCTGTAAAAACGAAATCCGCCTTTTTTACTTTTGGTAATGGCTGTTCTGTATCCTGCTACTATGTATGCTTCCTGCATGGTAAATATGTTAATGGTTTATGGTTCATAGTTGATGGATGAGGGCAGGTTTTTTGCTATGAACTATGAACCATCTGCCATCAACTCAAAATAGTTGTTTATGCAACTTTCAATACCAAAGTTATAATTTATGATTGAAAACAAAAAACTGATTACAGTAACCTAATTTTGCGGCAAATGTATAAAGTACTTCGTTCCATTTTATTTTGCTTTGATCCCGAATGGGTTCACTATTTTTCGATGAATGGATTGAAGTTCCTGTGCAGGATTCCCGGGATAAAAAAACTGATAGTTTCAGGCTTCAAACCGCAGAGAAGCAAGCCTTATGAATTTTTAAATCTTCAATTCCCCAATAGGGTTGGGCTTGGTGCCGGTTTTGATAAAAATGCAAAATATTTAAACGAACTGGAAGCCCTGGGCTTTGGCTGCGTGGAAATAGGAACTGTTACTCCCCTCCCGCAGGCCGGAAATGATAAACCCCGGTTATTTCGTTTGCCAAAAGATAAGGCACTCATCAACCGCATGGGTTTTAATAATGATGGGGTGGAGGCTGTTACTGCAAGATTAAAAGCCTGGCAGCAGCGTCAGTCGTCAGTCGTGAATCGTGGGCTTACCGACTCACGACTCATCATCGGCGGCAATATTGGTAAAAACAAGATCACGCCAAACGAAGATGCCTGGAAAGATTATGAAAAATGCTTTTTAGCATTGCACGATTATGTAGATTATTTTGTGGTGAATGTAAGCAGTCCCAACACACCGGGATTAAGAGAGTTGCAGGAAAAAGATTCGTTGAGAAAAATATTTGCTCAATTAAAAATTAAAAATGAAGAATTAAAGAATAAGAAGCCGATATTATTAAAGATAGCACCTGACCTGAGCCAGGAACAGCTAGACGATGTAATTGCTTTAGCGCTTGAAATAAAATTAGACGGCCTGGTTGCATCAAACACCACCATCAGCAGAGACGGACTCACGACTCACAACTCACAACTTACAACTATCGGCGCCGGTGGCTTAAGCGGTTTACCCGTAAAGGCAAGAAGCACCGAAATAGTAAAATACATTCATCAAAAAACAAACGGACAAATACCTGTTATTGCAAGCGGTGGTATCTTTACCGGTGCCGATGCCAAAGAAAAGTTAGATGCAGGTGCATCCTTGGTGCAGGTATGGACCGGTTTTATTTATGAAGGGCCGGGTATTGTAAAAATATCTGTAAAGAGATCAGCAATATTCAATCTTAAATATTCAATATAAAATATAGCATGGAACATTTATTTACCTCAGAAAGTATCATTAGTTTTTTAATTCTTGTTGTACTGGAAGTGGTACTGGGTATTGATAACGTGATTTTTGTCAGCATCATACTTAATCGGTTACAAAAAATAAAGGATCAGAAAAAAGCCCGCCGCCTATGGATGATAACCGGTATCCTTTCAAGAAGCCTTTTATTAATGGGTCTTGGCTGGTTACTCTCTCAAAAAGGGAAAGCTGTATTTACCATTTTTGATAAAGGTTTTGACCTGGCCAGTATCGTTATGCTACTGGGGGGATTATTCCTTATTTATAAATCGGTGATGGAAATACACCATAAGCTGGAGGGAGAAGACCCCAATGCATCCAATGAAAAAACTAAAAAAATAACGCTGGGTAATGCCATCGGGCAAATCATTCTGATAGATGCCGTTTTCTCGTTCGACAGTATCATCACTGCGGGTGGTACCGCCAAACATGTAGAGATCATGATTGCCGCCGTGGTAATTGCCATGACGGTTATGTTCTTATTCAGTCCAAAAATCTCAGCATTTATTCATAAACATCCCACACTTAAAATGCTGGCGCTTTCGTTTTTGGTAATGATTGGACTTAGCCTGATCATGGAAGGATGGAATGCAGAAGCTGCACATGAACTGAAACTGAAGAATTACATTTATTTTGGAATGGCTTTTTCTTTTGTTGTGGAATTGCTGAATATGCTAATGCGTAAGCGGATGAATAAAAACAGGGTGGTTGAATTGAATGAACCGGTACTCCCTGATGAAGAAGAAAAATATTCAGACGAGGCAAAGTAAGGTAGCCGCTACAATACCAGCTGTCTCCGTTCTCAACCTGGTTTCACCCAGGCTTACAGCACTGAACTGGTTTTGCAAAGCCAGTTCTATTTCTTCAACCGTAAAATCACCCTCGGGTCCTATTAAAATAATTTTTGAAGACAGGGCCGCATTGTTCAGATCAGCCAGACTTCTTTTTGCATCATCAATACAATGTGCAATAAATTTTTGTTGATAACCGGGTGATTTAACAAGTGCGTTAAACTTTGTTGCCTCATGCAAAACCGGCAACCATGTTTGTTGAGATTGAAGCATAGCACTCACCAAAATACTTTTCATCCGCTCAAACTTAAAAACAGTCTTTTCGGTTCTTGTACATACCAGCGGGATAATTTCTGTAACTCCAATCTCGGTTGCTTTTTCTAAAAACCATTCAAAGCGGGTATTGTTTTTTACAGGAGAAATTGCGATGGTAATGTTGTTCGTTGCTCGTTGTTGGTTGTTCGTTTGTATAACTTTAACAGTACATCTTTTCCTGTTGTTGTCTGTTATCTCAGCGGTAAATAAAATCCCTTTACCATTTGTCAGTTGCAGCTGCTCGCCGTTTTGCATACGCAGCACCTGCACTATATGCTTGCTGCTGGCTTCATCGAGCACCACATCGGCACTTGAGGCAACTAAATCTTCTTTATAAAAAAAGGGAAGCGACATTTTATGTTTTTGTTTGTACCGGTTACTTTCTTTAGCAGCCGTCAGGGTTTGCAACCGCTGACGGGGTTAATACAACAATTCAAACTTAAAGAAAATAAAAATGGAGAATGCGTTTTTTGAAAACATTCTCCATTATCCATTAATAAATTATCCATTAAAACGGCGCATCCTCATCAAACTCCCCGTCATTCATCTTGCTGCCTTTTTGTATGTACAGTTTTGCACCATCTCCATCATCACTCTTCACCGGTTTCCAGCTGCCGCCGGGTAAACCACTGGCAAAATCACTACCGCCTTCTTCCTCAACAAATTTTTGAATATGCAGCAGGGCTTTCAGCTTAACCGTATCCAAACTACCATTACGGTGCTTGGCAATCTTCACATAAGTTTCGCCCTTATTACTCTCGCCCATTTCGTTGCTGGTAATATCATAGTATTCGGGGCGGTACAGGAACATAACCATATCCGCATCCTGCTCAATAGCACCTGATTCCCTCAAATCACTCAGCTGCGGAATTTTTGCACCTTCTTTTCTTTTTTCTACCTCACGACTTAACTGAGATAAGGCAATGATGGGTACCTGCAATTCTTTTGCAAGCCCTTTTAAATCTCTTGATATACGGCTGATCTCCTGCTCCCTGTTGCCATTGCGGTTTTCGCCGGCACCACTCATCAACTGTAAATAATCTATAATGATGAGGCCAACATTGTGTTTGTTTTTTAAACGGCGGCATTTTGCACGCAGCTCAAAAATATTCAACGCTGCTGTATCATCAATAAAGATGGGTGCTTTGGATAAACGTTCAATACCATTTTTATACAATTGCTTCATCTCATGCTCTTCCAGTTTACCACGGGCAATCTTCTCCAGCCATATTTCACTCTCGGCACTTAAAATACGTTGTACCAATTGTGAGCTGCTCATCTCTAAACTAAAAAAACCTACTGCCGTTGGTTTGGTAGGATGCAAAGCCGCACTGCGGGCCAGGTTTAAGGCAAAAGCCGTTTTACCAACTGATGGCCTTGCAGCTAACACAATTAAATCTGTTGACTGCCAGCCGTAAGTAATTCTATCAAGCGACGGAAATCCGGTTGGTACGCCGGTAATATCTTCCTGCCTGTTACGCATGTCTTCAATACGCTGAATGGTTTTTACCAAAACCGTATCAATACTATCAAAGTTTTTACGCAGGTGATTGTTGGTGATCTCAAATAATTTTCCTTCTGCTTCATCCAGCATATCAAAAACATCGGTGCTGTCTTCGTAAGCATCGCCAATAATTTCTCCACTGATGCGGATCAGTTCTCTTTGAATAAATTTTTGTAAAACAATCCTGGAGTGGGCTTCAATATTGGCTGATGAAACAACTGCATTGGTTAGTTTGGTTACATAATAAGGGCCGCCAACTGCATCCAGTTCTTCCCGGAATTTTAATTCCTCCACAACCGTCAACAGATCTATCGGTAAACTTTTTATGGCCAAACCCTGCATGGCTTTGTAAATGCGCTGGTTGGCATCTACATAAAAACACTCGGGTTTTAAAATTTCAACCACGGTATCAAAAGCGCTTTTTTCAAGCATGATGGCTCCCAAAACTGCTTCCTCCAGTTCTTTTGCCTGTGGAGGCACTTTGCCATACATCATGCTTCCAAGTTCAACCGGCGCTTTACGGCGCAGCTTTTTGTCTTTATTAAAATTCGTAAGTTCCATGTTCTATTTTCTGTACTTGTTAGGGTTGTTTTATGCAGGGCGGCTAAGGTAAAGGCAAAAGAATAATCAAACTCATTTCATTTTTATCCACATAGAAGCCAATATGTTTTTTACATAGGTTTTCCACAGCATTGTTCACATCAAAGGTAGTTTATTCAGATTTCTAAAACATTATCCCCAGTAAATTAACAATACAAAATTCAATAAAATTGCCATTCTGTGCAGGTTTATTAACAATTGGGAAATTGAAATTTTTCTTTTTTGCACCGCATTCCCCAAAAAGCCAGTTGCTAAATTTAAAATTGATGTGTAGCTTATGAGGCTTCCCTTTTATCTGCTTTAGCAATCAAAAAACTATCTTTGCCCATTAACATTAAAATGTAATAAACGGATGATCATTAGTTACAACTGGCTTAGTGAGTATTTACCCGAAATAATTGAACCTGAAAAATTAAGCAAGATCCTTACATCTATTGGGCTTGAAGTGGAAAGCCTGCACAAATACGAGGCTGTTAAAGGCGGTTTACAGGGATTGGTAATTGGTGAAGTGATCACCTGTGAAAAACACCCCGATGCAGATAAATTAAGTCTTACAACTGTAAATATTGGCACAGAAGAAAAACTGCAGATTGTTTGTGGTGCACACAATATAGCCACTGGACAAAAAGTGGTGGTAGCCACTATTGGAACCACCATCTATCCATTTAATGGCGACCCCATGACCATGAAGAAAGCAAAAATACGTGGCGTGGAAAGCCAGGGTATGATTTGTGCCGAAGACGAAATTGGCCTGGGTGAAAGCCATGCAGGGATTATGGTATTGCCTCATGATACAGTTGCCGGAACTTTACTGGCAGATTTTTTTAAACTTACCGATGACTTTATTTTTGAAATTGGCCTTACGCCAAACCGCAGCGATGCCATGAGCCACCTGGGTGTTGCCCGGGATGTTTGTGCATATTTATCGCACCACAACAAAAAAGAAACGATTGTAAAATCTCCTTTTAAAAATAATTTTAAACCCGATAACCAGGGCCTGCAAATGGAAGTGGTTATTGAAAATGCAGATGCCTGCCAGCGCTATGCAGGTGTGAGTATTGAAGGCGTTACCATTGCCGAAAGCCCCGACTGGTTGCAACAAAGATTAAAAAGTATTGGCCTCAGGCCAATCAATAATATAGTTGACATCACTAATTTTATTTTGCACGAAACCGGCCAGCCCCTGCATGCTTTTAATGCAGATGCCATTACCGGTAAAAAACTGATCATAAAAAATCTTGCGGAAGGAACTCCTTTTATTACACTGGATGAAAAAGAAAGAAAATTATTTGCAGAGGACCTGATGATCTGCAATACAGAAGCGCCCATGTGTATGGGCGGTGTTTACGGCGGAATGCATAGTGGTGTAACAGCTGCAACAAAAAATATTTTTTTAGAAAGCGCCTGGTTTAATCCAACATCTGTTCGTAAAACATCTTTAAAGCATGGCCTGCGTACCGATGCTGCCACCCGTTTTGAAAAAGGTGTTGACATCAGTAACACCGTTAATGTTTTAAAAAGAGCAGCCACACTCATTAAAGAAATTGCCGGTGGCGAAATTGCCAGCGATATCATTGATGTATATCCAAACCCGAAAGAGAAAACAGAAGTTGCACTTAAATATCATTACCTGAAAAAACTAAGTGGCAAAAATTATCATGGTGATACCATTAAAAATATTTTACACAGCCTGGGTTTTGAACTGATAAAAGAAGGTGATGATGAAATGAGGTATAAAGTTCCTTTCAGTAAAACCGATATCAGCATTGGTGCCGATATTGTAGAAGAAATTATGCGTATTGATGGTTTGGATAATGTTGATATTCCATCTGCAATCACCATTTCACCTTCGGTGGAAACGCTGGCGCATGAAGCAACCTACACAGAAAAAATCGCTGAATACCTTGCAGGCTCCGGCTTTCAGGAAATTTTCACCAACTCCATTACCAACAGTGCATATTACAATGATACTGTTTTGAAAAGTACAGTGAAGATGATCAACAATTTAAGTGAGGAGTTAAATGTAATGCGCCCGGCCATGATGGAAACCGGCCTTACTTCCATTGCCTACAACCTTAATCGCAAAAACAACGACCTGAAGTTTTTTGAATTTGGAAAAACATATGGCGTTAGCGAAGCAGGAAAATATACGGAAGACAATCACCTTACCATTTACATTACCGGCAATAAATCTGCCGATAGCTGGAAAGGTAAAGCAGAAAAAAGCGACTTCTATTTTATTAAAGCAGTTTTTGAAAAAATAATGAATGTGCTGGGTTTAAAGGCCGATGCTTATACCGAAGCAGTGAATCCGGATCTAACAAATGCCCTGCAGGCCAATATTAAAAACGAAAAAGTTGCAGAAATTGGTTTGGTGGCTAACAGCAAACTGGATCGCTTTGATATTAAGCAACCCGTATTTTATGCCGATCTTAACTGGGGCCGACTGCTTAAGCTGAATAAGAAAAACTATATTCAGCATAAAGATGTGAGTAAATACCCTGCTGTAAACCGCGACCTGGCCATTATTGTAAACAAGGCCCTGCCTTTTGAGGCTGTGGAAAAAGCAACTGCAGCTGCAAAAGTAAATAAGTTAACTTCCATCAGTTTGTTTGATATATTTGAAAGTGAAAAGATTGGCGCCGGCAAAAAATCAATGGCCATCAGCTTTACTTTTTTGGATGAAGAAAAAACAATGACCGATAAAGACATCGACAGTATGATGAACAAGATAATTGGGGCTTATGAGAAAGAATTGGGTGCAGAGATTAGAAAATAAGAACCCCCCAACCTCCTGAAGGGGGAACTGGTGATCACAAAAATGAGCAGATTTTATAAGCAATTAAAAGAATTTTAAATAATTATAGTACAGGTTTCCCGACTTAGTCGGGACGGAGGGGGTTTTTATGAGCGACTTAGAAAACCATATTAAACGCATCAACGATAAACTTCAGCAATTGCTGAAGAACTACCAGCTATTACAAAAAGAGAATCAGCGGCAAAGCGAATTAATAGCAACCCTGCAACAAACAAAAGAAAAAGACAAAGAGCAGATTACTGCCTTGCAGGAAAAGGTTACCATTTTAAAAGCCGCCACCGGCAACATGAACGAAGCTGATAAAAAAGCATTTGAAAAAAACATCAACCAATACATACGTGAAATTGATAAATGTATTGGTATACTGAGTGAATAAAAAACGGAACGCAGATTATTATGATTGTGATGATTTTTTAAGATCAGATCATCATTTATCTTAATCATCATAAAAATCAGCGTTCAAATAAAATAATCATGGCAGAACTCATCCCTGTAAATATTGTAATTGGCGACCGTACCTATCGCATTAAAACCAGCCCATCCGATGAGGAAGCCATCCGCCGTACCCTAAAAACCATCAACGAAAAAATTGTTGAATTTAAAACCCAGTTCTCCGGCAAGGATATGCAGGACTATATTGCCATGGTCATGATCTGGTATGCCACCCAAACAAGTGCTGAAACCAATCCGGCTTTAGAAAAAGAAATGACAGATGCATTGCTGAAAATTGAACAGCAACTGGATAAGGTTAAATAAAAATTCCATATTAAAAACCAGGTTTTGCCTGTCAAGTAATGCAATCAAACCCATATCCCCCTTTTCTCCAAACAAATTACTTATCTTCGTAGGCTAAACATCTCATTTAACTTATATGCATAATGGGGAGTTATATATGATTTTGAACCGTTTAAAAACAGAAACAATCAATGGATCCGATTATAATTTACGTTATCATTGGCGCAGCTGCGCTGATATTGGGCATCATACTGGGTAAACTGGTATTTGCCAAAAACACCCAAAAACAAATAGCAGAAGCCGAGCAACAGGCTCAAAAGATCATTGCCGACGGAAATTTACAGGCCGAAAACCTTAAAAAAGAAAAGCTTTTAGAAGCCAAAGAGAAATTTGTGCAGCTTAAAGCCGATCACGAGCGGGATGTATTGCAACGCAACCAGAAACTGATTGAGAGTGAAGCCCGTATCAAACAAAAAGAACAATCCCTCAATCAGAAAGACCAGAACCTGGAGAAACAGATTAAGGACAATGAAGTGATTAAGGAAAACCTTAACCGCCAGACAGAGATTGTAAACATCAAGCGTACCGAACTGGAAAAACACCAGGAAGAGCATATCCGCCGCCTGGAAAAAGTAGCCGGTCTTACCGCCGAAGATGCCAAAGCCCAGTTAATTGAAAGCCTGAGGCAGGAAGCTCACACCAAGGCACTGGTTATTCAGCAGGAAATTATTGAAGATGCCAAATTAAAAGCTACCAAAGAAGCCCGTAAAATTGTTATTCAAACCATACAGCGTACAGCTGCAGAAGCTGCCATTGAAAATGCCATTACGGTGTTTAACCTTGAAAGCGACGAGATAAAAGGCTCCATCATTGGCCGTGAAGGCCGTAACATACGTGCCATAGAAGCCGCTACCGGCGTAGATCTTATTGTTGATGACACGCCTGAAGCCATCGTGCTTTCTTCATTTGATCCGTTGCGCAGGGAAATTGCCCGTTTATCGCTGCAACGCCTGGTTGCCGATGGCCGTATCCATCCTGCCCGTATTGAGGAAGTGGTTGAAAAAACAAAAAAACAAATTGACGACCAGGTAATGGAAATTGGTGAGCGTACCGCCATGGAACTGGGCGTACACGGTTTACATAAAGAACTGATCAGAATGGTTGGCCGTATGCGCTTCCGCTCATCTTACGGGCAAAACCTGTTGATGCATAGCCGTGAAACAGCTAATCTTTGCGCCATCATGGCTTCTGAACTGGGCATGAATGCAAAACTGGCCAAAAGAGCTGGTCTGCTGCATGATATTGGTAAAGTACCCGATGAAGAAACTGAATTAAGCCACGCATTATTGGGAGCCAAACTGGCCGAAAAATATGGCGAGAACCCGGCAGTAGTAAATGCCATTGGCGCTCACCACGATGAAATGGAAATGCAATATGTGATCTCTCCTATCATACAGGCCTGCGATGCCATCAGCGGTGCAAGGCCGGGTGCAAGGCGTGAGATCATGCAGCAATATATTCAACGTATTAAAGACCTGGAAAACCTGGCCATGGCTTATACCGGAGTTGAAAAAGCCTATGCAATTCAGGCTGGTCGTGAGTTAAGGGTAATTGTAGAAGCAGATAAAGTAACCGATGACGCCAGTGATAAACTGAGTTTTGAAATAGCACAAAAGATACAAACCGAAATGACCTTCCCCGGCCAGATTAAAGTAACTGTAATCAGGGAAAAAAGGTCGGTAAACGTAGCCAGATAGTTTTTAATTCTTAGTTCTAAGTTAAATACCTTAAAATCAAGCTATATTATTTAACCCGGCAGTTTTCTGCCGGGTTTTTTATTCGGATAAGCAATTTGATTTATTCTCAACTTAAAATAAAAGCGTTATTAATCAAAAAAACTCTGAACTAAGAACTAAAAACTAAAAACTTTCCCCTACCTTTGCCGTCCGTAAAAAATCAAATATTATGAACGCAGTAGCATTTGTGCATGAGCAATTAGACACAAAAGGAAAAGCAAAACTTCCAAATTTTAAAGCAGGTGATAATATCACTGTTAACTATAAGATTGTAGAGGGTACCAAAGAGCGTATTCAAAGTTTTAAAGGCGATGTAATTAAGCGCCAGGGAACAGGCGCAACTGCCTCATTTACAGTACGTAAAATGAGCGATGGTGTAGGTGTTGAGCGTTTATTTCCGGCTTTTTCGCCCAATATTGAAAGCGTTATTTTACACAAAGTAGGTAATGTAAACCGTGCTAAATTGTACTACCTGCGTGACAGGAGCGGAAAAAGTGCCCGTATCAGCGAAAAAAGAAGGGCTGTTGCTAAAAAGTAATCAGTTATTAAACTATAATGTTATAAAAGAGCGAAAATTTAAATTTTCGCTCTTTTATTTTGTAAATTATATAAATTGGTATTATTATTGCTCTTCTTACCGAAATCAAATCCTCCCATCCTTCGCAAAGACTTTACCACTGATTATTTACAAATTAAAAACTCTAAACCATGAGAAGGATCATTCTTTCACTTATTGTGCTCTTTACTGTAGCTTTTTTTGTTTCCTGTGCCAGGGGCATTACTGTAGAACAGGCAGCCAATGGCAAAGCCAGGTGTGGTAAAAACTACATCCGCTAAATTTTACTGATTTCAGGTTGCTGCTATGCCCGTTAATGAACGGTTAACTTAGTTATATTTAATAGCAAGGTTAGTCAATAATTGATTTATCTTTGCTTTCTAAATTAAGATTATGATGCTATCTATTTTAAACAACGTCCTGCTGATTTCTATGCCCGGTGGCAGTGAGTGGATTCTTATTATTGTTGTGGTATTATTGATGTTTGGCGGTAAAAAAATACCTGAATTAATGAGAGGTATTGGTCGTGGAATGCGTGAGTTTACGGATGCCAAAAACAATGTTAAGAGTGAGATTGAAGAGGGCATGAAAGAAAAAGAAACAGTAAATAAAACTAATTAAACCAGGATCTTCTTCCTGTATTTCGGCTGAAGTGCACCCATTTTACGGGAACACTTCAGCCGGTTTTTTATAACACGAACCAGCATTTTCCTATGTTCATATTCAGGGATATACATCATTATCAACATGAACTTACAGCAAACAATACCACCTGTGTAGATGCTGTGCAATACTACCTGCAACAGATTGATACCCACAAAAAACTGAATGCCTTTACAGAAGTATTTGCTGCTGAAGCCTTAGAGCAGGCCGCCATGCTGGATGAAAAAAGAAAAGCGGGCCAGCCCTTAAAAAAATTGCATGGTGTAGTTATTGCCATTAAAGATGTACTCTGTTATAAAGGCCATACCGTTACTGCTTCTTCAAACATGCTGAAGGGCTTTACAAGTTTATATACTGCCACAGCAGTTCAACGGTTGCTGGATGAAGATGCCATTATTATCGGCAATTGCAACTGCGATGAATTTGCCATGGGCAGTTCCAATGAAAACTCGGCCTATGGCAATGTTTTAAATGCACTGGATAATACCATGGTTCCCGGAGGGTCATCAGGCGGCAGTGCAGTTGCGGTTCAGGCTGGTTTATGCATGGCCAGTTTAGGAAGCGATACAGGAGGCTCGGTAAGGCAGCCAGCAGATTTCTGTGGCATCATCGGTTTAAAACCAACTTATGGCCGCATTTCCCGCTATGGATTGATAGCGTATGCATCTTCATTTGACCAGGTAGGCATATTTGGAAATAATGTAGCAGATATTGCTTTGTTACTGGAAATTATGAGTGGCGAAGACGCATATGATAGTACGGCATTGGCAGTGGGAAATTGGCAATGGACAATTGATAATGAGCAATCAGAAAAAAAATACAAAATTGCTTATTTCAAAGAAGCGCTTCATCACCCATCGCTGGATAAAGAAATAAAAGAAAAAATTTTAAACCTGGTTGCAAGCCTGCGATCAAAAGGGCATACGGTTACCGAAATTGATTTTGATTTACTAGATTATGTGGTACCGGCTTACTATGTATTAACCACAGCCGAAGCAAGCAGTAATTTAAGCCGGTACGATGGGATCCGGTACGGGCATCAAACCAAAGACAATATAAAAGATTTAACAGAGTTTTATAAGCAGAACAGAACCGAAGGTTTTGGCAAAGAAGTGCAGCGCCGGATCATGTTGGGAACCTTTGTTTTAAGTAGTGGTTATTATGATGCATACTTCAGTAAAGCGCAACAGGTTCGCAGACTTTTAATTGACCAGACCGATGCTATTTTTGCTGATTACGAGGCAGTTATAATGCCCACCAGCCCAACAACAGCTTTTGAGATAGGGCATAAAAACAGCGACCCGGTAGCCATGTACCTGGCAGACATTTTTACTGTATTTGCCAATTTAACCGGTATCCCGGGCATTTCGGTGCCGCTGTTTACACACAGTAATGGCATGCCATTTGGCTTACAGATTATGACAAAAAAAGCAGATGAACTAACTTTGCTGCAACTGGCTGATTACCTGGTAAAACAGCAATCATAAAATTGGTGACATTTAATGAAAAGATTTTTATCTATATTATTCTTACAATTGTTTTTACTCAATGTACATACAGCGGGTGCTGCCGGAATGCAGCAACCCCAGGTTACTGCCGATACTACCATCAATGAAGCTGAAGAAGATGAAGCCATTGAAGATATTTTAAAAAAGAGAACACCACCACCAAAAGAAAAAGTGCAGTACTTCAGCCAGGTTACCAAGTATGGCTTTAAAAATTTATTTGCAAAGTATAATTACAACCCGTTACTACCTTACTCCTCGCAGATAAACCCCAATGCCGAAAGCTATATGCAGGATTACCTGAATGCACATTCAAAAAGTCTGTTGCAAATGAAAAACTGGGGCCAACCCTATTTTAATTTAATTGATAATATTTTAAGCCAGTATGGTTTACCCCGTGAATTAAAATATGTAGCCGTAATAGAAAGTAATTTAAAAACAGGCGCTACCAGTTGGGTGGGGGCAGCCGGCCCCTGGCAATTTATGCCCGAAACAGCCAGACAATACGGCTTAGTGGTGAATGGTTATATTGATGAAAGACGTGATTATATAAAAAGCACCCATGCAGCCGCCCGGTATTTATTAAACTCGTATAAAGTTTACCACGATTGGTTATTGGTGCTGGCCAGCTACAATGGTGGCCTGGGCAATGTAAACAAAGCCATCAGGAACAGCGGCAGTAAAAATTTCTGGTCACTGCAATATTATCTGCCCGGCGAAAGCAGGAACTATGTAAAGAAATTTATTGCTACCCATTATGTAATGGAAGGTTCGGGCGGTGTTACCACTGCAGGCGGATCTTTCAATCCGTCATTTGATATTGGTGGCGGAGCAAACCCTTATGATATTAAACCAAACTTAACCGACGAAGAAAAAGAATTTGCAACTACCCAAAGTATCACCGGTAAATTCAATTCATTGATTATTTCAAAAAACCTGGCGATGGATATTGTAACTTTTAACCGTTACAATCCGGATTTTGACAACATGATGAGTTTAAATGGCAATTACGATCTGCGTTTACCTTCTGATAAGATGCAACTCTTCCTGGCCAATAAATATGTTATACTGAATGAGTGCGTGCAGCTTTTACTGGGCGATAGTCCGGAGCCGCCGCAAAATCAACCAACTACCTATCCTTCTCCCAAAAAAAAAAAGAGAAAAGACTACTCCAGCACTTTCATCATCGCTGATGCTTTCAACAGACTTTCTTCGTATTCCAATACAGGGTTGCTGTTATAAGTAATGCCGCCACCGGTTTGAAAGGAGAGGTATTTATCTGTTTCGTTATAGAATATACTTCGTATTACTACATTAAAATCAAAGTCGCCCCCAGGCTTTACATAACCGATTGTACCGGAAAACAAACCACGTTTGGTTTGCTCGTACTGCTCTATTAATTCCATCACCTTTTTTTTGGGAGCCCCTGTCATAGAACCCATTGGAAATGTAGCTTCCACACAATCTATCCAGTCTTTTCCCTATTTTCCGCTTACAGTACTGATCATTTGATGCACCTGCGGAAAACTATACAGCAAAAATTCATCCACCTTTACTGATCCCGGTTTACAGATCCTGTTAAACTTTTACGCACCAAATCAACCACCATCACATTTTCACTTTTTCTTTTCACTTTCAATCAAATAATGAACAGCTTTAATTTGCTCCACACACTACAACTATGCCTCTTAGACCCTTCCTTATAGTTAACAGAATCATCCCGTTTGCGTATGATATCATTAGAATCAAAACTGCCAGGCTATCATTTGTATTAAATTTAATCTTCTGGCTAAAATGCATTGGGAACTGTTAAAAAGCCAAATTTATAATAAGAATACCGATCAGGATTTTCATAAAATTATTACTTTAAATAGAATTGAATTTAAATAATTTACGTGTAACAAATGAGATAATTTTTAATTAAAAATTATCTCATTTGTTATAAATATTATGCCCAGCCACAAGGTTGAGATTGAGTTATTCTATCTGTATATGAGCACCACCCATTCACATACGATTTAAAATGTCTTGTTCCACACCTCAGAATTTGAAATAAACCATGTTTCTCCCTACCGGACATGGACTAAAATATCCCCCTCCTTCAGCGGGTGCATCCCCCCCCTTAATTTGTTTCATATTGTTTTTAGATAAAGTTTTAAAGTCTTTATATTTTATTAACATAATATTGTTGCAGTTTTATAAAATTCAAAAACTGCCAAAAACTTTAATGGTTAAAAAATACCTACGCTGTTTTTAAAATGGTTTCCAGTATACTAAGTAAGATGTATAAATAATGTTGTACACCATTATCCACATCTATCTTATTTGAAAACCTCTATAAAGATTACCAATTAAAAATGAAGAGTTAAATAATAAAAGGTTGTAAATTACAACTTGATAGAATTTTAACATTTGTCTATCTCCCTTGTATCTCTTTATGAACTGTTTTATGCTATTTACCAGCCTGTCACTCAACTTTAAATCATCTGTTATTATTTCTGCACCCAATCAAACCATCCCTGTATTGTATCTCTTATTATAGTTGGTTTTTAAACCATTTTTAAACCTAATTTTTGCAGCATAGCCGCTATCTGTAGCAATATTTGATATAAAGTCCAGCCTGCCCTCAATGGCACCATTTTCCTGAAACGGATAAGAAGGTAGTTTTAATAATACCTTTTCGCCAAGTCTTATTTTTCCAAAGTTGCTTTGCGGAATATATACTTCTGCATAGTAACTGCTGTTTTCAGGGTTAATAAAACATATCGTTTGATTGATTTGTACTTGCTGATTTTCCTGAAAAAAGCCTGCAAATGCTACTTTACCATCAATTGTTGCAATCAGCAAATATTTACTCTTCCAATCATCTAACTGTGCCTTCAATGTATTGAGTGCCTGTGTAAAAATTCCCTTTTGTTGTGCTATTTCATTTTCTAATTGCAAAATTTCTTTTGCTTTTCGTGCTGGCTCTTTCATTATTGATAATGGCTGATGTAATCTGAGGGATGGTTAATGCTTACCAATATATTTACTTTTTCATTTCGATAATCTAAGGGCGATATAACTTTATCATCTTTTAAAGATTTGTTGGCATCAAAAGTTTCCTTGCAAAGCAAGATCTTCCTGCTGCATTTCCTTTTGTTCTACTAAATTGCTATGAAGCCTTTGCAGATAAACCATATCACTTTGCAGCATAGCTTTCTTTTTTAAATAATATCCTGCAGAAAGATATTGCTTAAACAAAATAAATCGCTCAAAAAAAGATTGATACGCCTCTTGTACCTCGCCAATATTCAAATAAGGCTGCAATAAACATTTTGGTACTGCTTCGACTGGTTATTATGCATTAATACCTGTAACGAATCAATAGTTTGTGAAAGCATAATAATCTCGTAATGATTTGCCCTGCTTTCCATAAATCCCAATAACTGGCCTTTTTCTACAAACTTACCTTCAACGGCATGTAACCTGATCAGTTTCCCTTCTGTTTTAGTGTTAACTTCCTTGGGTGCATTTATTGACGTGAGTTTTGCTTTAGCAGTTACTACATCCGGATAATGAATAAAAAAAGTAGTAACAATAATTAACAGCAGCAACAAAAAGAAAATGGTAATACCCCAACGAATAAGAAAGCCGGGTTTATGAGTAATAATTTCACTCATTTCTGTACTGCGTAATAATTGATTGGTTAATAATTTTTCTTTATCAGAAGACAAAGCGCCATTTCCATTTAATTCATAAGGCATAACAGCAATTTTTAGTTTCCTAATTCTAATTGATTCCTTACTAATTTAAAATATTCTCCTTTTGTAAAGCGGAGTTCCTCATGCGTACCGCTTTCGGTAATTTGCCCATTGTGCAGCACAATAATATTATCAGCATGTTTAACAGTACTTAAACGGTGTGCTACCACCACTACTGTTTTTCCTTTAAAAAATTGTTTCATGTTCTCCATTATCGCTTTTTCATTGTTTGCATCAAGACTATTGGTTGCTTCATCAAAAAATATAAATTCAGGGTCTTTATATACTGCCCTTGCAATTAATATCCGTTGCTTTTGTCCGGCACTTATGCCGTTACCTTCCGCCCCAATTTTTGTGTTAAAACCTAAAGGCATGCTTTCAATAAATGTTTGAATGTTTGCAACCTTACAAGCATGAAGCAGTTTATTATAATCAGGACGCTCATCACTTACCGCAATATTTTTTGCAATACTGTCATTAAAAATATATCCTTCCTGCATTACGCTCCCACATTGGCTACGCCAATATTTTGGGCTTATGTATTTTAAATTACTTTCTCCGGTTTTTATTTCGCCCTGGTAGTTTTCGTAAAATTTCAGTAACAGTTTTAATAAGGTTGTTTTTCCGCTACCGCTCATGCCAACAATTGCTGTTGTTTTACCAGCCGGAATAACCAGGCTGATGTTCTTTAATACAGGTTCATTACCGGCTCCTATATAAGTAAAGGATAGGTTATTCAGGGTTATTGATTTATCCTGCGACAATTGTTTTGATAGCTCTTTAACATTGGGTTCTTCCTCCTGCATTTGATGAATTTCATTCAGCCGTTCCAGGCTTATTTTTGCATCCTGTGCCTGCTGGGCAAATCCAATAAGCTGCTCAACCGGACTGTTTAACTGGCCAATAATATATTGTACCGCTAGCATAGCACCCAATGTTAGCTGCCCGTCCATAACCGATTTGGCAACAAAAAAAGTGATGAGAATGTTTTTACCTTCATTAATAAAAAAAGCGCCTGCCTGCTGGTACTGGCTTAGTGATAAACTTTAAAACTAAGTTTAAATAATGCGGCCTGTAACCCCTCCTATTCCCAGCGGCGCAGATGCTCTGCACCATTTAATTTAATTTCCTGCATACCATATATTAACTGCATTGTGAGCAGTATTTTCCCTTACTGGCAACTGCAAAGCGTTTATAATCTAAACTACGGCGATAGCGAAGAAATATTTTTATCCATAAAAAATATAAAACACTGCCAATGCAAAAAAATAGCAAATACATAAGTGTTATACTGAAGCAACACAACAGAGAAAATGACCAGGTTGAACAACGAAAACAGCGTACTCAATGCCGAGCCGGTTAAAAAACTTTCAATACGTTTATGATCACCGATGCGTTGTATTATATCGCCGGTCATTTTAGTATCAAAATAACTAAGTGGCAGTTTCATCAGCTTTATCCAGAAATCTGAAAGAATTGCCAGGTTAATTTTAGTACTTATATAAAGCAGTATGCGGTCATGAATAAACTCAACAACAGTGCGGCCAAAAAATAACATAAACTGTGCTACCAGTATTAAATAGATAAAGGGAAGATTGTGTTGGTTAATACCGGTATCTACAATGCTCTGTGTTAAAAAAGGAAAAATAAGCTGCAGTAAACTACCAAGTAATAAGCCAATAAATAATTGTACAATATATCTTTTCTGTTGAGCAAAATAACCAAGTAACATTCCCAACCCAGCTTTCCTTCCTCTTCACTATACTGTTTATAAAAATCTGGTGTAGGTTCCAATAATAATGCAATACCGCAGGGTTCCTTATCAATAGTATTGCTTGCCCATCGTTGCAGAAATGCGTTCGTAGATATTTTTATCAATCCTTTTCCAGGATCGGCAATAGCAAATGAATTTCTACCTGCTTTGTATAGTACTACAAAATGGTTTTGATTCCAGTGTAGGATACAGGGAAGTTGCGCATCATTTATTATTTGGTTATAGGTTAATTGTGCAGCTTGTGTTCTGTAACCAATACTCCCGGCCGCATTGCTAATGCCTAATAAGTTTACACCTTCTTTACCTATCTCTGTTTTATTTCTTAAAGTTTGCATGCTGATGCTTTTGCCATAATGCTTGCTTATCATGGCAAGGCAAGTAGGGCCGCAGTCCATAGCATCTTGTTGTTTTACGAAGGGAAAATGTGGCAAAGAGATTAAGTGTTTAATAAAAAGGAACTTAGTGAATAATTATCTTCCAGTATCGCTCATAAAAGTTTTAAATACTACTCAAAAAATGGGAAAGTTATAAGAATTTTTATAGCCCTTCGACAATACTATAAAGTTTTTTCAAATCATAATCTTTATCATCAGTTCGGGAATAAATAATCTTCCCTTCCTTATTTATTAAATACACTTGCGGTAAGGCAGGGTTATTCCCATAAGCGTTACTTACAATTGATCATTTATAATGTTGATCCAATTCATCTGGAATCTTGAATAGCATTTAAACATTTTTTTTTCTATTTCGGTCTTGAGATACTGAAATAATAGTAACATTTTTTTTTGAATAACATCTATTAATTGAATCTAAGATTGGCATTTCTGCAATACATGGCTGGCACCAAGATGCCCAAAAATTTAATATCACATATTTTTCTCCTCTAAATTTTAATAACTCTACCTTGTTTCCATTAAAATCTCTGGCTGAAAACAATGGCGCAGTTTTATCCTTAAAGGAATTAAGTCTTCCATTTAATACACTAACAATTAATTTTGCTTCAAAAAGTATTAGAAAATTTTGTTGAGAAAAATTGCTTATAAATCTGTTGTAAGCTATCTGCATTATATTCCAATGTTTGAGACAAATTCTTCCTGACCACCCAAAGTGAATAATATAATTTATTATTGACTTGAATAAATTTCAGTTTTTTTTCTGAACAGCTACGTCTAATTCTATAAATTTTTGAAATATCAGAGAACTATCATTTATGTATTTAGCATTTACAAATAGAAAACTCGCAAGATTATCTAATTCTTTTTGCAAAATAAATCAAACTGATTTTCTCCTCATATCCTTAACCTTGTAGGCTCGGATTAGTTTCACATTATCTAAATTATTTTTAGAATTTCCAAAATATGTAAGCTCAGATTTTTTCTAAAAAATATCTCTCTGGTAAGTACTATATTATCATTTGTATTATAAGTAATAATCAAAACTGGATATTTGGAATAATAGACATCTGAAATCTCAATTATGTGACTTTGAGTACTTATTTTATAAGGAATTATTTGTAAGCCATTATGATATTCAATACTTATTTTATTTAGTTCAATTGATAGCGGAAATATAATTTTAGCATTGAATCTAACTTCTGCTTTACTTACCCCAAATAAGGTTGAAAACAATAGTCCTAAACAAATTTTATATCTAATTTTCATTCTTTTCTTTTAATTCTCTATACTATTTGAAAAGTTAGTGTAGTTTCCACTAAAGTGATTTCTCATAAAGTGTTCGCTACACTAACTAGAATAATAACAATTTACTTGTTTAGGCTTCCTCTTTACAATCTACTGCATTATTACAGTTCGCGGGTTTAATAAAATTGAATGTATCCTTTTGCAAGTTAGCTTGACGTTCCCTCCCCGAGGATGGAAGGGCAGGTACCACAGGTTGCCCCATCTTCGGGAAAATTACCCCTAATTTTTCGTCATTTCAATAGGAGTCAATTTTTTAAAATCTTTATACTTCATTATCATAATATTGTGACAGTTTTATACATTAAAAGCTGCCAAAAACTTTAATAGTTAAAATTCCTACTCTTTTCTAAAGGTTTTCGGTTTTCCCCTTTTTGTTTGCAAACAAAATTTTAAAAAATATTTTTAGTTCATTAATATTATATGTTTCCGGCAACCTTTGCCATTTACAAAAAAAGTGGATGTGCCAACTATTTCAGCATCAGTGCACCACTTGTACATTAGTTCTATCTTTTCTGTCTGTTCATTTAATTCTCCATTCATATGGTATTTGGCAGCAAATGCATCGTAATCTTTTATCAGCGAGGTACCAATCATCTAAAGCCTGTTGTTAATTGTAATTTCCTTTTACAGCAATAGCCAGTAAATGTTTTATTAGCATATTTGCTGAATTTATTTCAGCACTACTAACAAAAAATAATTTTTAAATTTATTTCAGGGTTTACTTTTTTAAGATATCTTCCTAGCGTAAGCCATGTGCTGTTGCACATGGTTTACAGTAAGGGCTACATACTTTATTATAGTTGTTGCTGCAGTTGGGTTTCCAATATTTATACCCAACTGTTGCCAGCCGTTGGGAGCCGTGGGTTGTAGTTGTAACAGACTATTGAAAATTTCGGGATTGTATAAAAGCCGTTTGTAGGCATCATTATAACCGTGTGCTGCTTTTGCAGCAAGTAAAATGGGTTTTAAAAGATACCAAGCCATGATAACAAACAATATGCAACTTGCAACAGGCAATAATACATTTGGATTTGTAAAAGGATTTTGAATTCCGGTTGTTCGATAATAAAGAATTGCCCAAATTAATTCCATAGCCAATACTGCCTGTACAGCAAGGCAAAGCGGGCACCATTGTTTTACAACCCGCCACTGGTAATAAATGCTAAATAAAATATAAGGGGCTGCTAATGTTCCTGCAATTTGCAAGCCAGGGTAATTTATTAGTAAAAGTACATTCAAACCGGGCAGTAGTAAAAAAAAGAGTGGTAGCAGCAAAATAAAAGCCAACCTCTCCCCAGCCCATACTAAGTATTTTACCAGCCTTGCTGTTTAATACAGCATCGCAATTAGTTTGTTTAACCTGCAGTGCATATATTCTTTACAAAGCTGTTGGTTTTATCTATTTCGTATATTAATAACAATACTGTACTCAAGCCCAATAGTTTAATAACTATAATAATTGTTGCTTCCAGTATATTTAGCACCCTGCATTATCAATAAACATAAAAGTCATCAAGCTCAATAAACAAAACAACACCTGCATATAACAAATTTTGTTTTGCACTTTTCAAGTTTTCTGCTCTCTTTTTAACCATAAAATCATATTCGCCACTTTCTGCATAGGCTTCGGCAACAAAAACAGTTTTTTGCCATTGCTTTAAAAAATCTTCCTTAGTTAAATGTTTCGCTTTACTGCTTTCTGAAATATAGCTTACTGAGGTATCTGTGATTTTTGTTACCAGCACAAAATCGCTACCGGTATTTTGTCCACTGCAATAGGCAATAAACGGAGGCTCAATTTTATCTATGTCTTCTTGCTCAAGTTCGTATGCCTCGTTTGCTATACCAAGCTTGTTAAACACATTACTAATACTGTAAGGGCTTGGGTAATGGGGATTTGAGTTAGCTTCTCTTTTAATGTAGTTATTGTTACAGGCACTTTAAGCATTTGTATATAATGCTTGATTACATTAGTTAAGTTAGTATTAAAACTTTGTGCCATAGGGTAAAAAGCTGATGTTACTATTAATATGCAGGATAGATTGAATATAAATATTGGGAGAATAATTTGCAAAGCAAGAAACTGGAAGTTGTAAATTACAACCTTGCAAACTTTAACAGCTGTTGACAAGCTTTATTACCACTTGAGGTATTTTTATATTAAAATAAATACTATGTTTGTTTTTAAATATGCGTACCATGCCTGTTACTAAAAACAACAAACAAAACGAATTTGCAACCACCCAGAGTATTACCGGTAAAACTAATTAATGAAACTTAAAGGAATAAACCAGGATATTGTAACTTTTAACCGAAAATTAGGATTTTGACAACAGGATGAGTTTAAATTAGAAAACTGCGTTACCTTCGATAAGATGCAAAAATTTAATGAAATAACTGAATGAGTTTAACTTTTACTGGCGAAGAATCAGCCGCCGCAAAACATTTATCTACCCATCCTTCTCCCAAAAAGGTATTAAAAAAACCAATTCATTTATCATTCCAGCACTTTCATCATCGCTGATGCTTTGAGCAAACTTTCTTCGTATTCCAATACCGGGTTGCTGTTATAAGTAATGCCGCCACCGGTTTGAAAGGAAAGATATTTACAGGCTGCATTATAAAGTATACTTCTTATCACTACATTAAAATCAAAGTCGCCCCCGGGCTTTACATAACCAATTGTACCGGAAAACAAACCACGTTTGGTTTGCTCGTACTGCTCTATTAATTCCATCACCTTTTTTTTGGGAGCCCCTGTCATAGAACCCATTGGAAATGTAGCTTCCACACAATCTATCCAGTCTTTACCCTCCTCTAACTCACCGCTTACAGTACTTATCATTTGATGCACCTGCGGAAAACTATACACTGCAAAGAGTTCATCCACCTTTACTGATCCCGGTTTACAGATCCTGCTTAAATCATTACGCACCAAATCAACCACCATCACATTTTCACTTTTTTCTTTTTCCCTTTCAATCAAATAATGCTTAGCCTTTTCATCTTCCACAACATTTGCTGCATTTCTTTTACTGGTTCCTTTGATGGGTTGAGAAAAAATTTTATTTCCTTCCTTTTTTAAATAGCGCTCGGGGCTGGCGCTTAAACACCAGCGGCTGTTCAATTTATACAATGCCGAGAAAGGATTTGGCGAAAGTTCAGTAAGCCTGTTGTAAATGTATAAGGGGTCAATCACAGCATCTGATGCAAAAAACTCCTGGCAAATATTTATTTCATAACAATCACCCCGTAAAATATGCTGCCGGAGTTTTTCAATAATGTTAATATAATTATCCCTTTTTATTTTATGCTGAACAACAACTGATGATTTTACACTTTCAGTAATTGTAGCCGGGCATTTTAGTATTGCTTCAAAAACAAGTCTGGCATCACTTTCACAATGTATTGCCACTTCCCTGTCATTCAGTTCAAGCACAATTTCGGGCACAAAAAAATGCAGGTCGCTAAAACCAATGCCATCTTCATTGCCGGAGTTTAATTTTTCTGTTTCATTTTTAAGGTCGTACCCAAAATGGCCAAACAGCCATTCATTTTTATTGGCTGCATAAAAATACCGCAATGCATCAAAGGCTTTTCCGGCCTGTGTTTCAATATTTATTTTTGATCCTGCCGCCAGCAGGCATTCAAATGCTGGTTTACTAAAATCATAATGCCGGTTATCCAGTAAACAAAAAATGTTGAACCGGTTTACCCAATTCAACATTTGTATTTTAAAGATATTAAAGTCGTCAACAGGAAAAGAAATACATTTTTTCACTTGCTTATTTTTCCCTGTAACAGGCTACTGCATTAAAAATCATCATCGTCATCATCAAAATCATCCCCATCATCTAAACCCAGATCGCTAAAGTCGTCATCTACTTTAAAATCATCATCATCATCTTTTCCCTTACCGGGTTTTTTAATAGCTGCTTTTTTGCCAACCGATTTAGGCACATCAAACTCATCAAAATCCGGGTCCCAGTCGTCATCCTCTTCAGATTTTTCCCAGTCATCGTCTTTTTCTACTTCGTCGTCGTCGTCGTCGTCATCAGCACCCTTTTTCTTAGGCGAAGCTTTTTTCTTTGGAGATGGCGCATCATCGTCATCATCCAAATCATCATCATCGTCATCATCTTTTGGTTTAGCTGCTTTTTTTGCGGCTTTAATTACAGTTGCAAAACCAGCTGTAAGTGTAGTTGTTTCTGTCTCGTCAGATATAAATGTCATAATTCAATGTGGATTAATACTGTAAAATTTCCAAATCTGTTTTACATAGCCAAATAAAAAGCTACATTTTTTTATTTTTTTTATGCAATAACCAATTGATCTCTTCCCGGTCCGTTGCTGATGTACTTTACAGGCACGCCTAAATATTTATTCAGGTAATCAATATAGGTTTTCATTTCTGCCGGCAGCGCATCAAATTCAGTGATTGCTGTTATATTTTTCTGCCAGCCTTTAAATGTTTTATATACCGGTTCAATATCTACCTTGTTCATTTGAAAAGGTACATAATTTATTTCTTTTCCGTTAATGCTGTAGCTGTTACAAACCTTCAGTTCGTCCAGTTCATCCAGTATATCTGCCTTGGTCATAATAATTTGCGTAACCCCGTTTATCATACAGGCAAACTGCAGTGCCACCAGGTCAATCCATCCACAACGGCGCGGACGGCCGGTAGTGCTTCCAAATTCATTTCCGGTTTTGCGCAACTGCTCTCCGGTTTCGTCAAGCAGTTCGGTAGGAAAAGGACCACTGCCCACCCTGGTACAATATGCTTTTGAAATACCAAAGACCTCTTTAATTTTTTGCGGTGCAATGCCCAAACCAGTACAGACACCGGCCGAAATGGTATTGCTGCTTGTTACAAACGGAAATGTTCCAAAATCCACGTCCAGCATACTTCCCTGCGCTCCTTCGGCCAATACACGTTGCCCTTTCTGTATTTTTTCATTAATAAAATATTCACCATTCACAATTTTAAACTCACGTAAAAATTCCATGGCTTCAAAAAACTCCTCCTCCCAGGCATTAATGTCTTCCTGGAAATTAAAATTATCCAGCAGGCGCTGGTGCTTCATACGCAGCTTAATATAATCAGTGGTAAAACTTTTGTCCAGTAAATTTCCAACACGCAGGCCATTGCGGCCGGTCTTGTCCATATAAGCCGGACCAATACCTTTAAGCGTGCTGCCAATTTTTTCATTGCCCTTACTCAGTTCACTGGCTTTATCAAGCGCCCGGTGCGTTGGTAAAATCAGGTGGGCTCTTTCGCTGATGAACAGGTTCTTTTTATAATCAACCCCAAAAGCAGCCACATTCTCACATTCACGTTTTAAAGTAATGGCATCTAAAACCACGCCGTTACCAATCAGGTTCACTTTATCTTCATGAAAAATACCGCTGGGTATCTGGTGCAGTACTATTTTTTTTCCATCTACATACAAAGTATGCCCGGCATTTGGACCGCCCTGGAAACGGGCAATTACATCATAATTTTTAGCAAAATAATCAACAATTTTACCCTTGCCTTCATCGCCCCATTGCATACCCAGAATAACGTCTACCATTTTTATTTAAGATTTAAGATTCACCCCTATCCCCTAAAAGGGTATTCGGAGAAGATTGTGTTATATTTTTTGTTACCAGCATTAGTTTTTTATGGCATCATCGTGCAGCCTGTGCTGAGCGAAGCCGAAGTATCACTCAATTGTACCGCATACCAATATGCATCTTTTAACTAAGCGTAGTGTTGCAACCGTGTAAAAATAAAATGAAATAACACAACCACCTAAAATGATATTGGGTTGTTTGAAAATTGGGGAGAAAAGTAAAATTATTTGTCTCAGTGAAGCATTATGCTACTTTCAGCATACTCAATTTACTGCTGCTGAATTTGCGCTGGGCGTATTCCAGTGTAACTTCAAATTCTTTTACTTTTTGAGAAGGTAATTCATACATAGCATCGGTAAGTATACTTTCGCAGATGCTGCGCAGGCCACGGGCGCCCAGCTTATATTCCAGGGCCTTGGTAACCATAAAATCAAAAACAGCAGGCTCAAACTTAAGCTCAATGCCTTCAATATCAAAAAGGCGGGTAAACTGTTTTATTAATGCATTTTTTGGCTCGGTTAAAATGCTGCGTAAGGTTGCCGCATCCAACGGATTGAGGTAAGTTACTACCGGCAAACGGCCCAGCAGTTCGGGTATTAAACCAAAATGTTTCAGGTCAACAGCATTTACAAAATGAAGCAGGTTATCCTGCTGGTATTCCTGCAGTTCTTTATTTACATTAAAGCCTATGGCATTGGTATTTACCCGACGTGCAATAATTTTATCTACACCATCAAAAGCACCCCCACAAATGAACAGGATGTTCTGGGTATTTACTTTTATCAGTTTTTGTTCCGGATGTTTACGTCCGCCCTGTGGTGGCACGAGCACTTCGGTACCTTCCAGTAATTTTAAAAGACCCTGTTGTACACCCTCGCCACTTACATCTCTTGTAATGGAAGGGTTATCACTTTTACGGGCAATCTTATCAATCTCATCAATAAATACAATTCCTTTTTCTGCTGCAGGCACATCGTAATTACAGGCCTGTAATAAACGGCTGAGCATGCTTTCCACATCTTCGCCCACATAACCGGCTTCGGTAAACACCGTTGCATCCACAATGGCGAAGGGCACATTCAGCATACGGGCAATTGATTTTGCCAGCAGTGTTTTGCCGGTACCGGTTTCGCCAACCATGATGATATTGCTTTTTTCAATCTCCACATCATTCTCAACTTTCTGGTTCAGTCTTTTGTAATGATTGTAAACAGCAACTGCCAGTATTTTTTTTGCATCATCCTGGCCAATCACATAATCATCCAGGAATTTTTTTATTTCTATCGGCTTTCTTACGGTCAGTTTATGTGCCGGTGAACTGCTGTGCTTACTATCCTTGGTAGTACCCAGTTCCTGCTCTATAATTTCTTCGGCATGCTCTACACAGTTTTCGCAAATATGCCCGTCCTGCCCGGCAATGAGTATTTTAACCTCATCGCGGTTGCGACCGCAAAAAGAACAATGTAAAGTTTGTTGTTTAGCCATTTCTAAATCCGTTTTATCTGTACCTCACAAAATAACCGAGATGCAAAGCTACAAAAAGCAATTTGATTTGCTATGTAGACAACTTACTCCGTTATAACGTTGCATTTTGTACAGTTATGATAAAAAAAGCCTCAAAAAAGAGGCTTTAGCTTATAAATTCGTCTTTTGGGGGTTAAATTTTGGTCAAAACACCATCTACTATGCCATAAGCAATAGATTCTTTGGCATCCATCCAGTAATCACGGTCAAAATCTTTCATCACTTTTTCTACAGTTTGCCCGCAGTTTTTTGCCAGGATTTCGGCACCCATCAGTTTGGTTTTCCTGATCTGGTCTGCCATAATTTCCAGGTCGGCACTGGTTCCCTGTCCGCCGCCGCTTGGCTGGTGTATCATCACTTCTCCGTTAGGAAAAATAAAACGCTTGCCTTTGGCGCCACCGCTGAGTAATATACTGCCCATACTGGCAGCCATACCCATACAAACGGTGCTTACCGGCGAGCTGATCATCTGCATGGTATCGTAAATAACCATGCCGCTGGTAACCACACCACCGGGGCTGCTGATATAAAAAGTAATTTCTTTTCCGGGATCAATTGCTTCCAGGTACATTAAGCGGTTGGTAATGTCTTTGGCACTTTTATCATCCACCACACCCCATAAAAAAACCTTGCGCTGTTCAATAAATTTTTTATCAAACTGCCAGCTGCTCATCATTTTTTCCATCGGGTTTTCCGGAACTCCGTCTGGTTTTTCTTCATCCTCAAAACGGATATTGTTGTTTTTATAAAAATTCATAACTGGTGGTTGTTTTATTTTTGTTCTTTCTTTTGTTTTCTTTGGTTCATAATAAGTACTTCATCAATCAATCCGTATTCTTTTGCTTCTGTAGAAGTCATCCATTTATCACGGTCGCAATCAATAGCCACTTTTTCTACCGGTTGGTTCGAATGAAAGGCAATGATCTCATACAATTCCCGTTTTACTTTCTTTACTTCATTTACGGTGATCTCAATATCGGTTGCCTGTCCGCCTGCGCCGGCACTGGGCTGGTGCATCATGATGCGGCTGTGCTTTAATGCGGTACGCTTGCCGGGTGCGCCTGCACACATTAATACCTGTCCCATACTCGCAGCCATCCCCGTGCAAATGGTTGCAATATCGGGTGTGATGAACTGCATGGTATCATACATACCCAGGCCTGCATACACACCACCACCTGGGCAGTTGATGTACATCTGTATGTCACGGGTACGATCGGTACTTTCTAAAAACAATAATTGTGCAGTTACAATATTTGCCACTTCATCATTGATGGGATAACCCAGGAAAATGATCCTGTCCATCATCAGGCGGCTGTACACATCCATCACTGCCACATTCATCGGCCTTTCTTCAATAATGTTGGGGGTAAGATTGGTAATCGACCCAACAGCTCCCGAAGCCGGGATTGAAGCAACTGCATTTGGTATGTTGTGCTTGAAATAACTATCCAGCGTATTGCTGCTGATGCCTTTATGTTTTACAGCGTATTTCTCAAATTCTTTTCCAAAGTTCATAGTATAGTATTAGTTACAGCAAATATATTCTATTATAGGTTTTCAAATACTATGCTAAAACAATAAAGCAGCCAAAATGACAAAAAAAAGCGGAATCCTGCTTTTATAATATTACACAAAAGGAAATGAAGTAATCTAAAGGGGAATAAGGGTTACAGAATCGGCAGTTGTTTTTGCGATGAAAACCAGTATTCCAATGAGTGTAACCGTATTATGGTTACAGCTCATTGAAATATCTGGCATTAACCTCACCTCAATACAAAGAAAGAAAGATTTTAAAGTCAATATTAAAGTTTTCGATAAACCAGTTATTGGGATGGTTAAAACCAGATTACAGCCGGTTGGAAATTTCAGTTACACAACTGTTTATATCTCCCATTTTACTTTTTGGGAAATACCTGCAGGACATAATAAATGCACCACATAATGTTTACTGAACAATTCAGGCATATTGGCATTAATAAGCTTAATAAGTTCGTTTTTTAATTCTATGGCATTATGGGGCTCAATAATATACTGATCACATTCATTCAGGTAAAAATCTTTTACATACCTACCAATCTCAAGGTTACCATTAAGGAGTTTGATAATTAAGCTGTCAGGTTTTAAGGGAGGATTAACAGAGCCATCTCTTAGAATGTTTACAATAATCATGCTGATAAATTTTACAAAAGGCAGAATTCCATTCATTGAGGTAGGTTAATACAGAATAAAAGCGGAAGCAGAGGTAAGCAAACTGATATTGAATTTTAAAACGGCTGTTTAAAGAGACTATTTTAATTCCATGATTTGCAAAAAAATAAACGCTTAATAATTTAAGTGCCCTCCGCCTTTATTTAATTTAAAATTAGCCTGAATACAGGATTGGCTAATTTTTATTCGATAAAAGAGTAAATTATTTCGGTAAAGGCTTAATATGAAATGTTGAAATACAGTAACCTAATCAGGCAAAACCACCCAGTAACAAAGTACAATTCTTCTTCGTTCATCATCTACAGCATAGTCCTTAATGCCGGAAACAGGGTATGCCTCTCCTTTGCCCTGGCCAATATATTCAATCTTAAGTTTTTCAGCTTCAGTAAAGCCCCTTGCTTTTTTAAAGTACAGACCTGTCATTTGTTTAATCAGTTCTTTTGCCCGCAATTCAGATATTTTTTGGTTCAATTCTTCTTTTTCTGCCTGCGGTTTTCGTAATTCATCCAACAAAGTATAATATAACTCCCCACCGGGGTTAATTCCGGTACCATCGGCAAATCCTAAAATAATAAGAGTAGCGGTACGTGGGTATTGATTGTATTTATTAGAAAACAGTATTAAAGAATCAACAACCGGCGAAAAAGATAATGCGGCAATATCCACTTTATCTTCCGGTATTAAATATTTACCGGGACCAAAAAATGCTGCCAGGTCAAACTGTTTAAAGTCTGCCACATTTAACCCGTCTTTAATCATTACATATAAGGCCAGCCTTTGAGCATAGCGGTTGCTTTGTTTTTGGAGAGAATCCAACAGCGGCAATACAATTGATTTATAATTTATACGGGTACTTTTTTTATCTTTTAAAATTTCATTTAATTGGTCTGCCTGCAATTGCGCTGCATCCAGCTGTGTTGCAGATTTCTTCAGACGGGTATCAATTTTCAGCATGATATTACTGTCAATTTTGTTTAACTGCAGTTTTGAATCTGCCTGTAGATTGATATTTTTAATCTCAGCATTTTCTTTTTGCATCTGCTCTTCAATTCCTTTAAGCTTATTTTTTACAGCTGCAATTTTTTTATTCCCAACGCAGGAAGATATTAGTACTCCGGCAGTTATAAAAATCATAATATTTTTCATAATTCTATTTTGGTACAGGTTTTACATTAAAATCAGAAACCGGGGATTTACGCTTATTAAGGTTATCCAGTTTATTCTTAAGAATAGTGTTATAGACTTTGCCGGGGTTGGCTTTAATTTGTTGAATCAAAGATTCATCTGTTATGCTGTTATCTTTATAATTATATTCAATTATTGAATTTTTACCGTAAATTTTTAATTCGTTAGCTGAAAGCAAAAGTTCGTCAACAATATCATTATATGTTTTTTTGTCAACAGGCCGCTTGTCTAAATTATTAAAAATAGTTACGCTTTCAAAATTTCCAGCCGTATTCCAGAAAAATAAAATTGAACAGGCAACTATACTGCCAGTAGCCCAAAGGATAATATAAATGAATGCTTTTTTAATTTTACTGTTGTTTAAATGTTGTGAGATCATTATAATTTCTTTCCAGTTCCGCTATCAACCCGGCTGTACTATTCAATATTTCACTTTCAGTCCCGTTATCTGAAACCATTTTTTGCAAAGCCATAATTTTCTTCATTACCAAACTATCGTTTCCCAATGGCGAAATACTACTGATAAGATTATGGCAAACAGCAGGGAGTGCCTCAATATTATTTTGACTGATAATTTTTTTAAGTTTTAGTATCTCAACAGGTATTTCCAGTTTCACCTGTTCTAAAATTTTACCGGCCATTTGCATATCGCCTCCGGCAAGTTGCAATAAAAAAGAGTTGGTATTGATTTCATCCCTCTTTTGTGATGGCTGAATAAATTCACCAAGATACTTCTGCAGGATTTTTTTCAATTCATCTTCGTCAATTGGTTTGGCCAGATAGTCATTCATACCGGCTGCCTTACATTTTTCTTTTTCTGCGTCCATAACATAAGCGGTCATAGCTACTACAGGTATTACATTCCCGTTTTCCCTGATAGCCATACAGGTTTTGTACCCATCCAGTAAAGGCATTTGAATATCAAGCAGTAAAAGATCAAAATGCTGAGTTTTCAATGCTTCCAGAACTTCCATTCCATTTTCTTTTATTTCTGGCCGGATAGCATATTGGTTTAACAGTTTTGTTATTAAAAGCTGGTTAACCGGATTATCCTCTGCAACAAGCACTGCAGTGTTATTAAATGTTATCAGTCCTGTTTGTGCTTCCTCAAATTCAACAATAGCCGTTTCAGTAATTAAATGTTTTGTAAAAGGCAGTACTACTTTGAAAATAGAACCTTTCCCTGCTTCACTGATAACATTTACTGAACCTCCCAAAAGTTCAGCCAGGTTTTTTACAATTGCCAGGCCAAGCCCGGTACCCTTCTGAAAATTTTCCTGTCCATTTCCAATTTGTTGAAATCGTTCAAATATCAACTCCAGCTTTGATTCAGGTATTCCGATACCGGTATCCTGAATCCTGAATTCCAATTCAACTTTTTTATCGTCTTCAAGTGATTTGGAAACATCAATAAATACAAAACCTTTTTGTGTGAATTTAAAGGCATTACTCACCAGGTTAATCAAAATTTGATATAACCGGTCCGGGTCACCATGCAGGTATTGAGGCACATCCGCTGCTATCTGCCAGGTAAATTTCAACTGCTTTTCTTTCACCGTATTCATAAACATGGATTCAAGTGTTTGCAGCATACGCTTTAAATCAAATTCTTTTTGATCAACAGTCATTTCACCCGACTCGATTTTTGATATATCCAGAATATCATTAACCAGGTGCAGCAGGTTATTACTCGAGTTTTCGATGATGTCAGAAAATTTGTGTTGTTCTTCATTTAAATCTGTTTGTTGCAAAAGTCTGCTGAAACCCTTTATTGCATTTAACGGGGTTCTTAGTTCATGGCTCATATTTGCCAGGAACTGTTCCTTGATTATTGCTGATTTTTTTACTTCATCGTTTGCTTTTTCCAAAGCTTCTATTAAACGTACCTGGCGCCTGTGACGGTTGATAATAATTGTGCCCAATATTAAAATAGCGGCTATAGCAATCAGTGCAAATATTTTATTAAGGGTTGATAATTTCTGAGAAGCCTCTGTATTGCTGTTAAAGGTATTTTTCAATTTTGTTTCCAGACCCTTTTCAATATTTATTGCGATTTGATAAATACTATCACGGGTATTTAATACAGCCAGTGAATCTGTATACAGTTTTTTTAAAGTTTTGTCTCCGGATTCCGTTGCCTCCATTACTTTAAAGCTGATAGCTACCTGCCGGCTTATTAATGTATTAAGCTTTATAAAATTATTCCGTGTGCCGGTATCAACATTCAGTTTTTCAAGTACCGAAACATTATACCCCATTGCAGCCAACGAATCGGTTATGGTCTCCATGTTTTTTTTATCAGGATTTCCCCTGACCACCCTTGTTTGCAGAATTGCGGCTGTATTTACAATTTCCTGTAAACGGTTATTGATGGTGAAGATAACTGCGGCTTCCTGGTTTCCTGTTATTAAACCCTTTATGTTCCTGATGGTAAACAGCTGTGCAGCCAGTATCAGCAGCAGCAATACTAGCGCTAAAGAAAGTATCCAGAAATTATATCCAATACGGGTTTTCATTTGTGCAGTTAAATAAGCTGAAGCTTTTTCAATAAATCATTTTTATAGGTTTCAGAAACAGGCAATGCTGTACCCATTACAAATGCAACCCCGTCTTCTATATAATCGATTTTTGAAACCGGAATAAGAAACCCCCGGTGAATACGTACAAATTCGGCAGCAGGTAATTTCTCTTCCATACTTTTTAAGGTAGCATGAATGATGTACTGCTTTTCGAGGGTATTAATTTTTACGTAATCACCTTTCGATTCCAACCAGAGTATTTCATTCAATAAAATCTTCCGGATCACTTTATTGTCTTTAATGAAAATCTGTTCCCGGTTAACTTCATTTAACTGTGTGTTTTTCATGGCCAGCAATTCTTTTGCTTTTTCAATGGCCAGCATTACCCTTGCTATGGATACAGGTTTTACGATGTAATCAATCACATTCAGTTCAAAAGCTTCAATGGCATAGCCGGTTTTTGCCGTAATTAAAATTGTGGCGGGCTTTTCCGGTAATAATTTCAACAGCTCCAGTCCGGTCATGCCTGGCATTTCTACATCCAGTAATAATATATCAACTGCATGCTTACTTAAAAAAGATTTTGCTTCAATAGCTGTTTCACATTCACCAACAATTTCTACATCATCAATTTTTTTCAGCATCTCTACCAGCATCAGCCGTATCACTCTATTATCATCAACAATCAATACTTTATTCATATTGTATCAGTTATTTACAAATAAATATACTCATAACTGCTCATATGCCTGAAGCAGTTATACAATGCCCTTTTGCGGATTATGCAAATACAAATAGAGCCTATTAATTTCATAGGCATGCGCTTTATCGGTAAAGCGGGATAATACAGCGGTTAAATGCCCTTTTTTACCGGTTAAATTTCAATTGTATATTATCTGTATTAATCCCTGCTTCTGGTTTGATAAATAAGTATGTATTGTACCAACATGGCAATAGAAGCCAGTGCTGCAACTACATAAGTAAGTGCTGCCCAATGTAAAGCATCTTTGGCTTTTGTGTGTTCGGCAGCAGTTGTTATATGGGCAGTATCAAGCCATGTAAGCGCTCTTGCAGATGCATCAAATTCAACAGGAAGTGTAATGACAGAAAACAAGGTAGTTATCGCAAATAAGATAATACCTATTAATAAAACAGCTGAATTACCACCGCCAAAACCCAACATACCGAGCCCGATAATAATTACCCATTGCGATAAGGTACTGCTGATCTTTACTGCCGGCACCAACCTGCTTCTTAACATCAGCATAGAGTAAGCAGTTGCATGTTGTACAGCATGGCCGCATTCGTGTGCTGCCACTGCAGCAGCAGATACGTTAGTCCCTGCATATACATCCGGGCTGAGGTTTACTGTTTTATTTAATGGGTTGTAATGGTCAGATAAAAACCCATCAACAGAAACAACCTGCACATCATAAATGCCATTATCCCGAAGCATTTTTTCTGCCACTTCTTTGCCGCTTAAACCGCTGCTGGTAGGCACTTTACCATATTCAGCAAATTTGCTTTTTAAACGGGATTGTACCAACATTCCAATGCCCATAAAAATCAATGAAATAATCATTATTCCAAGAGTCATAGTTAAAAATTTATACTTCAAAAATGCAAAGAATACGCCAATTTGTTTTGTATGACATTTCGACAAAAAAAGGAGAGAATTGCTTCTCTCCTATATGGTTGTTCATTTATAATTTTAGTTTTTTACTACTTTTTTTACAGTGTTTGTTTTACTGCTTATTATATGTAATACATAAACTCCTTTAGCAATTCCTGCTAAACTGCCAAGATCCAGGTAATGATTTCCACGATCGAGTTTTACTTCCTTTTCTTTAATTACCTGGCCATTTATACCTAAAAGTTTTAACCTGATTGTTTCTGTTGCCAGGCTTACCGATAACCATACGCCGATTTTATCAGTAAAGGGATTAGGGGCAATTACCACTGTGCTTTCGTTAATAGTGGGGAAAACCACCCTGATGGGACTATAAGCATAGTTACCATCTATATCTACAAGTTTTAACCTGTAATATAACTTACTGTATCCCATTGGAATATTCCTGTCTGTGTAAGAATAAGCCGTTTTATTGACCAAGTAAGCAACCTGTCCCATTGCGTTAAATTGAACCCCATCAACACTTCTTTCAATTTCAAAATGACTGAAATTAAGTGCCGAACTAACAAGCCAGTTTAAAGCAGTGTAATCCTCCCGCCATATTGCTGTAAATTCTGATAACACAACGGGTAACGTAAAGCATCTGTTATCAATAATTTTTGATGTGGTATTTGTACACCCTTCAGCAGTTGTAGCTGTAAGCGTAATTGTTTTATTACCAACTCCGGTAGCATATGTAATGCTATGAGGTCCAATACCTGAAGCTGTAGCCGGCGTTGCACCAACTCCAAAGTTCCAGCTATATGATGCAATTGCTACACCTGGGAAATTGTTTACCCCTGTAAATGTTGTATTTAAACATCCAAGAAGAGAAGAATTAATACCAGGGCTTGGCTTGCCGTTAACTTTTATTGTCACTGCATCAAAAGCCTCACAGGTTCCAATAGTACCCTTTACCGTATAAACATAAGTACCCGGATTATTAACTCCGCTAAATGTAGGTTGCGGAATAGCAGTATTATCTAAAAATAATGCGGGTGTCCATAAATAAGTTACACCAGGCTGAACAGCAGAACCAATCAGGAAAGGTGCAACAGTTCCTTCACAAAAAGAAACATCATTTCCTGCATTCATAGCCGGAACTGCAGGGTCAATAATAACCTGTACATCATCAAAGTTAGCTGCACAACCCAATGGAGCCGGGCTGCTAAGTGTCCAGCGGAAAATATATGTACCTGGTACCATTCCTGTAACAGCTGTATTAGGAGCATTTGCATTAACAAAACCTGAGCCGCCAGGGCCTGATACATAAGACCAGGTACCTGCATTGATAACACCGGCAGTTGCGGCCAGATTTACCGTTGCTGAATTACAAACACGTATATCAGTTCCTGCAGCAGCAACCCTTTCTTTTATAATTTGAACTTTATCTACAGATGCTACGCAAGCTGCATTGGTATTTACACGGTATTGATAAATATAAAGACCTGCCACAATGCTATTGAGTGTTGTATCCTGGTAGGTTGCATTGCCTGTTCCGGCAGTCGGACTGTTAGGACCACTTTCAATAACCCAGGTACCTGTACCTACAGCGGGTATATTTCCTGTAAGTGTTACTGTATTTGTATTAAAGCAAAGCTGTACATCGGCTCCGGCATTGGCTTGCGATGGTGTTGGATAATTTGTAAGGATCATATCATCAAACGTTGCAGGGCAGGCACCTACAGCCGGTAAAGAATAGCGGAAAGTATAAACGCCCGGGAGTGGACTTAGTGTTGTAAGCCCTGTGATCACGGCTGTATTCGGCGAATTTGTTATAATAGCAGAGCCGACAGGTCCAGATACATAGGTCCAGGTACCGGTAGTATTAGCATTCCCCGTAAGAATTGCGGAAGGAGCATTACATAAATTAATATCTGCTCTTGCACTGGCTGTAGCAGTAATACTAAGTACCACATCATCTGTTTTATCGGCACAGCCTGCTCCGTTAGTGGTTGTCCAGCGTAAAGTATAAGTGCCATTCATTAAATTAGAAATGGTTGAATTTGCCAACAGCTGATTGGAGAAAGTTGGTGTAGAACCCGGTGGGCCTGAAACAACCTGCCAGTAACCGGTTCCAACAGCAGGTGGAGTTGCAGCTAAGGTTAATGCTGTAGCTGTAGTAACATTGCAAACTGATTGATCGGGGCCTGCTACAGCGGCAGATGGTTCACTTACCACTCTTACAACAACAATGTCTGTAACATCGGCACAAATTCCACCGGTGCTGATCCTGTATTCAAATTCATATATGCCCGGCAAAAATCCATTTATTAATGTACTATTATTATTTGGAGTTGCTAATGTTGTGGATGCTGGTCCAGACAATTGACTCCATGAACCGGTAGTACCCGCAGGTGGAGCAGTTGCTGTTAAAGTAGCAGATGCCGGAGTTGTGGGTGCACAAATATCAATATCAGCTCCGGCATTAGCAGAAATTGCCTGGTTAACCGTAACTATTACAGTATCTCTTAATGTAGTACAGGTAACAACACTTAAAGCATATTCAAAACGATATGTACCTGCTGATGTAATGTTTGCTGTAGTTGCCTGTGTATTGGTTGACGAAACAGAAGATCCTGCATCTAGTGCTGTCCATGTAATGGTTGAGGAACCGGGTGCACTGCCGTTTAAAGCTGTGGTTGTAGATCCTGCCGGGCGGCAAATATCCGCACCAGCATTGGGTACCGGAGGTCCTTGCACTGCCGTAGTAGTTAATACCTGTTCATCAAATATTGATCCGCAGGCATTGCTCACAGTCCAGCGGAATGTATATGCGGTATTAGCTGCAAGACCTTGTGCAATCGCATTGGGGGTATTGGCATTGGGTAAAAAACTTACACCGGCAGATGGAGTAGCTGTCCAGGTACCTGTTTCTGTAGAATTGGGTGTATTGGCAGTTAAACGTACATTACCGGCACAAATAGTTGCATCAAGACCTGTTGTTGCAATAGTTGGCACAGCAGTCGTTACCCTAACACTCATGGTATCGCTTTTTGAAGGGCATGTTTTACCACCTGAAATGCTTAATCTTATAACATAAACTCCCTGAACCAGCGGAAAAGATGGAAGACTTCCCATGGTAAGAGAAAGCGTATTAATTCCTGATAATAGAGCAGTATTTGGTCCTGAAACCTGGGTCCAGGTATATGTTCCTGTACCTCCACCTGAACCAATAGGATTGGCAGTTAAGGTATTACATGGCAATATTGGATTGCTGCCTGCATTAACAATACTCGGTGTACGGGATACGGTAATGGCTATATCACGATACTGTGAACCACAACTGTTTGAATATTCCATCCGGAAAACATAAGTGCCTGCAGTTGTCATAGCAGTAGCCGTCCAGGTATCTGTTCTTGTTCCTAAAGCCGCAACAGAAGAGGTATATGAAACTGAACCCACAGCTGCGGGGCCAGAAATTCTTACTCCGGTTCTTGTCAATCCATTGGTAACAGAAGCCAGGTCGTCATATGATAATGTAAAAGTTGTTGATGTTGCATCGCATGCCAGGTCCCTATCTGCAGGTGTGCTAAGATTATTTACAGAAGGTGCCCGGTAGATGGTATGTGTACTTGAGGCAGTACAACCAGCAGCATTTGTTCTTACATAAGTAAATACATACGGAAAAGTACCTGTAAGGTTTCCAACAGTAACATTGGCAACAGTATTATTAGGTGTAAATGTGGCAATGGGTGATGCAGGTGAAGTTTGAGACCACACACCGGTTTCTCCCGCAGTTAATGCAGTACCATTTAAAGTTTGTGTGGTAACTGCCGGAGTACCACAAAATGCAGTGTAGCTTTGAGCAGCCTGCGCTACCGGCGGATCAAATGTATTGGCAACATTTATGATCACGTCATCAAATCCGGAAAGGCAAGGTCCGCTAACCGTCCACCTTAATGTATAAGAACCTGGTACTAATCCACAAACCTGCGATGTATTTGAAGTTGGAGTAACAATAACCGGTGTATTGGGGCCCGAAATCACTGTCCAGAAACCGCTCTGAGGTGGTGTTAAACCGGGGCTGGATGCGGTCATAGCAACACAACTGCCACCACAACTTACATTTTTATCTACACCGGCATTTACTGCAGGCGGAGAAGCAATCCTTAACAACATTGCATCACTTGTAACGCAGGTTCCGTTGGAAATAGTCCATGTTAAAGTATAGGTAGCTGAGCCGGCAGGTGGAGTGTATGTTGCATTGGGGGCATTGGCATTGGGAGAAAAAGTTCCACCAACCGGTGATACTGTCCAGGTGCCAATAAATGGAGCAGAAACGGCATTGGCATTTAAAGGAGCTGCAGTATTGGTACATTGTGTAATATCCGGGCCTGCTGTTGCAGTGGGGGGAACTGGTAATACTGTTATTGCAACAATATCTTTTGCCAGCAAATTATCTGAGCAACGATTTGACAGTTCAAAAATATAATTACCGGGAGTAAGCCCAGTTACTGTTGTTACAGTTGCATTAGGACTGGTTATGGTTGCAGCAGGACCAGACAATTTAGTCCATTGATACAAAGGAGGTACGGATTGAGGGTTTCCCGCTACACCCGTAAGTGTTAAAGCAGAACCAACGCAAATAGTTTGGTCGATACCCGCATTTACTGTACAGTTTTGTGCCGTAATATTGTTTGCGAAAACAAATAGCAGCATTAATAGAGTAAGTAGATTTTTTTTCATTTTATTTTTTTTGAACCCTTTTTTACAGTTATCCTGTCAGGCTTTAGTAAAAGCTTTTTTTATATTTGAGTGCAAATAGAAACAGGAATACCATTTGTTTTTATTCTTTTCGCTCAATAAGCTTTAAATACGGTCAAAACGCCTGTAACAGTAGTTGAAATAATAAGGAATTTGAATTGATAAGAATTAAAACGAAGTTCTGGTGATTGAAGATCGACAATGAAAAAAGGCATAAAAAAAGGAGAGAATCGCTTCTCTCCTTTTGGACTTTACTATTTTTTGAATTTATTAATGCACACGTATTTTATTTGTTTCCACATTACCATTACCATCCTGTATCCTTAAAATATAAACTCCCGCAGCTAATTGATTAACGGTTAATCTTTCAACCTGGCTGGCTTGTTTTGTTGATTTGCTGTTAACCACTTGTCCTGCCTGGTTAATCAGATCAATAGATAAAGCTTTGCCCTGCCAGCTATCCGGTAATTGAATATTGATAACATCTGTAGCTGGATTAGGGAATACGCTGATAGCTGCTTTGCTGTTGAAATTCAACACACGTACATCAGAGTATTTTACTGCACCGCCCAGGTAAATTATTTTTATTCTGTAATAATTGACACCCGCATTAGGCTGCAGATCTATTTGCTTATAGGTTGATACATTGGCAGATGATACAGTAGCTATAGATGTATAGCTGCTGCCATTGGCCGATCTTTCAACTACAAATTCTTTTACTTCATTGATGGCTGTAGTTATTTTCCAGTTCAACTCGGCTGTTGTGTTTTTTCTGAAAGCCGTAAACTCAATTTTTGAAGCAAGTGTTGATGCATTGTTTAGTCCTCCATCAAAACTAAGGTTTACGGTAGTTGTTGTTACAGTAATGCCAGTTATTGAAACGCCCAGCACATCACTATCTAAATTATCATTACCACCGGCATCAGGAATGGTGAAACTTACACCAGTTGGCAGGTTGGTAAATGTCATGGTATAATTGCCCGGTGCAACATTAGGGAATAAATATCCGCCATTGGCATCAGTAACTGCTGTTGCTACAGGAATGCCGCCATTCAACAACGTAACTACAACACCTGCAAAGCCGGGCTCTCCTGCATCCTGTATGCCGTTATCATTTTTATCGGCCCAAACATAATTACCGATTACGGCACGTGGTTTAAACAAGCCTGCATCTACCGTTAAGTTAATATCGCCTGCGGCTAAAACAACATTTGCTGTTAATCCGGTGGCGGGGTTTACATCGCTGTCCAGGTTATCATTACCACCAGCATCCTGCTGTGTGAAGATGATACCTGTTGGTATAGTTGTAAATGCAACCTGGTATGTACCGGGTAATAAATTCTCAAATAAATATTGTCCGTTCTGATCGGTAATCATACTGGCAACCGCTAAGGCATCATCACCATTACCTGCAATACCATCAAGGCCAAAACCTGGCCTGAACAGGCTTACGGTAACACCCGGCACGGCAGGTTCTAAGGCAGTTTGTATGCCATCGCCATTGCTATCCATCCATACAAAATTACCCAGCGCAGCCCTGCTGCTTATTAAACCTGCATCCAGTGTGCGGTCGTTACGGTTACCAGCATTTAAAGTTACGGTAGCGGTTCTGCCACTGGTTCTGTCGGCATCGCTGCCGTTGGCTGTGTTTGTTAATGATGCTGTTGTAAAATTAAAACCAGCAGGAAGATTGGTAAAGCCAGTACTGTAATTACCATCTGCCAAACCGGTAAACAGGTATTCGCCATTTACATTGGTGGTGGTAATGGCAATAGCTGTGCCTGCGTTGTTGTACAATGTAACCATGACTCCTGCCAGACCCTGTTCGTTAGCATCCTGTATGCCATCATTGTTTTTATCAAACCAAACATAATTACCCAACGTATTGGTATTGGCTGGTGGTACTAAACCCAAATCAACTGTAAGGTTATCTTCGCCTGCGGCGAGATTATATACCACTGTACGGGATGCGCCTGCTGGAGCACCACCTGTACCCACTGCGCCGCCGTCACTGTCCAAAATATCATCTATACCGGCATTGGCAGTAGTTACTGTATAACTGCCGGGCAGGTTACTGAATTGTACTGCATAATTTCCGGCAGGTAAGCCTGTAAAAATATATTCGCCTAAAGCATTGGTAGTTGTTGTTCTGCTGGCGCCATCATCTCCATTGCCCACAATTCCATCGGAACCTGCATCCAGTAATGTTACTGTTACACCTGAAACACCGAGTTCTCCTGTTTCTTGTACACCTGAGCTTCCACCAGGTAAATCGTACCAGACTTTATTACCGATGCTACCCAAGCCGCTGGCTAAGCCTGCGGTTAAGCCGCAATCTAAACCTTGTAAACTTTGTGCTGCTAAAATGGTAAAGTTGGTTGTACGGCCCGTGCCGGGATTAGCATCACTATTAGTAGTTGCATCTGCTGATGTAGTGCCGGTTGATGCTGTGAAGCTGTAACCTGCAGGCAGGTTGCTAAAACCAACACTGTAAGTACCTGCAGCTAAATTTATAAATTGATAGTATCCATTTGCATCGGTAGTTGTTGTACCGATGGCAGTACCGCCACTGTTGTATAAAGTTACTGTAACACCTGCTACACCTGGCTCTCCTGCATCCTGTATACCATCGGCATTGGCATCAAACCAAACTTTGTCTCCTAACCTGGCTGTGCCGGCCGGGCTGTTTTGTGTAACACCGGCATCTACCGACAGGTTACGCTGGCCCGGGCTTATTCTGTAAATTTTTGTAAGGCCGGTTGCATCTGCATCGCTGTTTTTAAAATCGTCGGTACCCACATTTGCGGTAACAAATGTGTAGCCAACAGGCAATACAAAACGTACCTGGTAAGCCATACCGGGGTAAACCAAACCTGGTAAATTATTAAAGATATAATTACCAAAAGCATCGGTTACTGTTGTTGCATAAGGCGTACTGGCTTCGGCACCATTTATTATTCCATCGGCATTGGCATCCTTGTACAAATTTACTGTAACGCCTGCCAGCCCCGGTTCTCCGGCATCCTGCACATTGGCAGTACCGCCTGGCAAATCTATCCAAACCTTATCGCCTAAACTTGCTGTGGCATTGTTGGTTAATATTAAGCCTGCATCAATACCTGTAATCTGGTTGCCGGCTGCGCCTGTATTTATTAATGTTGTTTTACCGGTTGTTGCACTTACATCACTGTTGATGGTTGCATTGCCGGCTGTAGTTCCTCCGCTGCTGGTGTATGTTAAACCTGCCGGAAGTGTTAAGCCTACTATATAATCTGTAGCAGCTGGTAAGCCGGTAAATAAATAATTACCATTGGCATCGGTTACGGTGGTAGCTACAATGGTTATGCCATCAGCAGCATATAATGTTACTGTAACGCCGCTTATACCCGGTTCTGTTCCGTTCTGATTTCCATTACCATCACTATCCAGCCAAACCCTGTCGCCAATGCTGTTGTTTGGTGGTTGACTAAAGATGAAACCTGCATCTATATTTCTTTCATTTTCGCCAGCGGTTAAAACAATATTTGCAGTCCTTCCGGTTGTTGCATTTGCATCACTGCCATTAGCGGCTGTGCTTCCTCCGGTTAAAACGGTGTTGTCTGTATTATTTGTTTGTGTTGTAAAATTATAATTGGCCGGGGCAGTAAAACCTACCTGGTAGGTGCCTGCAGCTAAATTATCAAACAGGTAAAAACCATACGCATCGGTAACAGTTGTTCCAGCTACATTGCCCAGGTTATCATACAGGGTTACGGTTATACCTGCCAGACCGGGTTCACCTGCGTCTTGTATTCCATCCTTGTCATCATCACGCCAGGCTTTATCGCCAATGCTCGCCAGGGCTTTAAAACCAAAATCATAATTGTGGTTATTTTGTCCTGCAGCTCCTGCAATAAATTGTATTTGTGGAGATATGGCAGCTCCGGAAGATAATTCAGCATCGCTGTCACTAAAATCTACCTGGCCATTACCAATTTTATCTTTTTTTGTAAGCTGAAATCCTGCCAGGTCACCAATTCCTGTTCCTGTTGCCCCATTCCAATCTGCAGCGGCAACCCTTACAATATAACCTGCCCCATATTTTAATCCGGGCTGGTTACCGGCAGTGCCGGGATCTCCATCAGTTATATTGCTGTTATTAAAATACCATTGCCCGGAACCTGAAGTTGTTGTTGTACCCAGGGCTGCTCCGTCTGGTACACCATCATTATTAAAATCGGCAAATATTTCTAAAGTCACATTTGCCATAGCGGCTTCGCCGGCATCCTGTATACCATTTCCGTTGGCATCATTCCAGATACTGTTACCAACCTCAAGCGGCGCAGCAGTTGATAATAATTCTATATCTCCCAGCCCATTGGCCTTTCCAATTGCACCGGTTACTGGTACAGGAAAAGTACCTGCACCGGCTCCGGCAAACATTTCATAATCTCTACCATTATCGCCACCGGTACTTCCAAACCAGCTAAGGCCTGAGGACCAGGCACGCAGCGGATCCATGGCTGTAACTACAACACTGTCTGATCCTTTAATTATTGCCAATGCCCCGGTTAATGCATTCAGGTGAAAAGTACCAATATTGGTTGCTGTATTACCGTCATACACATGATCTCTATAATAAAATTCTCCATTGGCTGTGGTATAGTTACTTGGCCCCTGGCCGCTTCCTGCACCTGCTGTTGCAGCTTTTGTACTGCCTGGCCCTTCTTTACCGTTTTGCTCAAATTCATAAGTACAGGTAGATACATTATAATAAGCCCGGTACATATCGCCCATTGCCTGACCTGCAAAAGAAATACTGCCGTTAATGCCACTTTGATCATAAGCCGATTGGTCTCCAAATCTATCCCTGAAACCTAAAATCATGGTTGCATCTGCATCAAACTCAATATCACAAAACATGGGTTGCTGGTATTGGGCATAGTCGGGTGTTGAAGCTGTGCTCCAGGCAGCAGGTACCGTATTGGTCCAGGGTTTCCAGGTTTCATTCTGGCCATCTACGTTGGTTCCCCGGTTAAAATTTAATGGGGTTTGTAAAGTTGGAGTAGCCGTAAAAGTTCCGGTACCCGGATTAAATTCCCACACATAGGCCCAGAGGTCGGTGTATTCCGGAACTCCGTTATTATTTATTTCCTGTGTACTAACTGCACCGGTTCCCTCACCCGTTGTAACAGCTCCCACATACACTTTACCCCTGTAATATTTTAAAGCGAAGGGTCTTTGTAAACCTCTGGCACCATCATAAAAATTGGTTCCATTGTTTGCTCCGGTATAAGTGGTTGCAGCATTTGTAAGACCTGAAGTTGACCGCAATGGCGGATTGGGTAAACTCCAGCTGTTAACCAGTGTTGCAGACGTTGGGTTGCTAACACTGTTTAATTGTAACTGGTATAATTTCCTGTCGTAAAAATTGGTAATAAATAAAAATTGTCCGTCATCACTGATCTCAATATCTCCTAAACTTACTTTTCCAACCTGGCCAAAAGCAGCAGGGTCGGTACTACGCACGGTACTGTCATTTGGTAATCCCCGGTTTAGATTGGTTCCAATTACTCCCAAACCTCCGGCACCTGTTGCGGTGTAAGAAATAGTAGCACCATAGCCTGTACCCGTAATATTGTAAGATGTGCCTGCACCATACGCCGGCGAACCTGTTGAGTTGTGTGTGGGCGAACCCAATGCATCTAAACTGGTGAAATATGAAGCAGCACCTGTAGAAGACGTAAGCGTTGGATCAATTATATAAATTGCTCCCGGTGCATTATTAAAAGTACCATTGGCAGGGCCGAAGCCATTATGTCTTTTTAAAAAAGCCGAAGTAAAAACCTTGTTGGATTGCTTACTATATGCCACTCCGTAGCAGGTTCCAATTTGAGAATTCAGTGCCAGTTTATTTGCCACCGGAAGGGCCGTTTGACCTTTGCTGGCATAACTCATTTTATAAAACACCCCGCCTGCAGCAGATGTACCCGAACCGGTTGCATTACCAGAATGATACCTTGGCACAAATAACATGGTATTGGTAAATGGTGCTGCATCTCCTAAATAATCATTTGGATCGTTTATAGCATAATTAATATTTATTGCAGCAGCCCCTGCTGTAACAAAGCGAACTGAAGTACCATGTACCGCTCCGGAGGCTGAAGAAAAATCGAATGTACTGTTAACTGCACAGGCACCTGAAGCAGGAATAATAAACTCAAGTCTGACTGCCGTAGCACTGGCTACTGAATTAAGTCCCAGGGCCGGAAAATTATATTGCCCCAAGGTAGCTGTTGCGGAAGAAGTGGTTTGTGTAGCAATCAGTAAATCGCTGGAATTGTAAGCCCTTATAATAACACCTCCTGCCCCTGGTTCGGTATATCCGGCGCCAGACTGACGGGTGCCGTTTCCATTATAATCACGAAAGACAGTTCCGGAAATTTGTGCATGAGTTGTGCAGGTAAGGATAATACAAAGAATTGCAAAAATGCTTTTGGCAAGATTTTTCATTAATTGGATTGTTTATTAGGGATAACAATAAAAAAACAACTTATACAATTGTATAAATTTGGCTTAGAACGAATTCTAAATCAACTTATTGTACAAATTGTAGTATAACTTTCGCAAATATCAGGCATTAGCCAGACAAAATTAAATTTTATTTTAACGGGGTTTTTGAAAGACCCATTTTTGGGATTCTTCATCATAAACAAATTCATAAACGGTTTCCTGTTTTTCACGGGGTGCTACCAGGTTAAAGTTAAATTCAATACCACTTACGGCTAAATTTCCTGATGGGCCGGAACGGATACGGCGCACTTTATCATCGCCCCGGGAGCCAAGGTTTTGCAACGTAAAAACAACCTCCGGTTTGCCTGAATATTTTCCTGCAGCATTCAGTGTAACAGATTGTACATCAGAGTTTCTTCCGGTTCCAAAAAACAATTGCCGTTTTCCGGCTGCATAAGATATGCCCATGCCCATGGCATCGATATGATTAATCTGGTCAATTATTTTTTTGCTTTTTACATCTATGGCATAAATATGCCCGTTCTCTTCATGCAGCCTTGAACCTGCTACTGATGAGACATACAGCGTTCCTGTTTCGCACAAATAAACCATGCCGATGATACCATAAGGGTTTTGACTGTTGATAGAATCTTCAAAAGGCAGCCTGAGAAACTCCTGCATTTCACCTGTGCCGGCATCAACCCTGTAAATGGTATTGTTATTGGCAATGGGGTTATCTAATATATTAATAAACGGTGCCGGCGATGTAAAAATATTTCCGGCATCATCAATCAGTATAGGCGCCAGCCAGCCGCCTTTTTTCCAGCTGGGGTGCTGAAATGATTTTGTTATCCTGGCATTGGGGTTGCCGGGCTGTTCGCTTTGCAGCAATAACAGTCCCATTGTTTTAATATCTGAAGTACTGAAAAAAGATGATTTTGCATCAAAGCCCATGGTTTGTATAAATGGAGGATTTCTTTTGCAGTTATTGGCATCAAAATCTACCACTTCTTCTTTGCAGGAACTGTGAAGAATTGGCAATAAGCAACATGCAATGAATAAAATAATTCCAGCGTTTGTATGTAGTTTCAATTTCATTTATTTTTTGAGATTGATTGGTACAAACATAGGCCCGGCAAAACAGGGATATGCTTTTGTTACGTACACCCCGTTTTCCAAAACCGATTCGGCCCAACAGTATTCCCTTCCTTTTGTATCATCATTTTTTAATTGTGCCACATACCAAACCACTAATTTTTTATTCTGAATATTATCCGGTGATGGTTCTATAAATTTTTCGGGGCCCTGGTGATAATCTGTATTGCAACAGGGGCCAATGGTTACCAGCTCCGCTTCACCTTCATCAACAGTTGGCTTGGTTTGAGTAACATACACAAAGGCATTATCGCCCCTGCCACCATCGCCAAATTTTCCATTACCAGGCTGCATAAAAAACCCATTGCCGGTATTATCCGATAACTGATATTGGTATTTACTTTCTGCATAAACTGTTGCTGCATTTTGAGATTGCCATTTTTCCAGCGGCCAGTTGTTCCAGTTAGTTCCGCTCCATTCTGCAAAATTATTTTGCTCTGCAGCAAATGCTATTCTAAAAACCGGGCGGTAGGTTCCATCGTTACCACAACCCCTGCCAATACTTGCTGCCGAAACTCTAAACCTGCCATCTTTATAAAATTCAAATCTTTGGCGGTAATTATAATTGCAGGGTGTTGGCCATTGTTCACTTCTGAAAGCCTGTTCCAGTGCAAAGCCGGTAAAATTGCCTCCTTCATCTTTTATCATCATTATTTTGGGAGGCTCAAAAGCAATGACTGCTGCCTGCGAAAAATACGGACATCCAACTGCATCGCTGTAACCAAATCCATCGGTGCCGCTGTAACTTACGTGCCAGTCAACCAGTTTGGCACTTTGTAAAATTGGTTTGCCATTAAAACTTACCTGTGCAATGCGCAGGCCATCGCTGCTGGTGAGCATGTAGTTCATTTTCCATCCATCTTTTTCAAGTGGCGTTTCTTTTTCGCAAAAGCAGGCCGTTACTTTATCGTCCTGTAATCTTCTTTCTGTGATCATGGGTGCTGCCGGACCGGTTGTACCCACATTTGTCCAGCGCACACCTACTAATTTATGCTCGGTCAGATCTACAATTGCCCATAATGCTTTACCATCTTTTACAAAAGTGGGAGCCACGCATAAATGGTGGCTTCTTTCGCAGCGGGTTCTGTTAAGCGATGTTTTGGTACTGGCCATCAGTGCATCTTTTTCGGATGGCTTAATGCCATAAGCTTCCTGTACTTCGGGTGAGTTGATGGCAATTTTAATTGCCAGGTTTTTTAAATGTAAAGGAATCTCTGGCTGGGTTTGCTGCTGTGTAAATGTGGCAATAATTTTTTGTCGTTTAATATCAACCAATGCAACGGTAGTTAAATTTAAGGGGTAGTTATACATTTCTACCCGGTAACAATCTGACAGGTTAATTTTTTCTTTTAGGTTAGATAAATCGCTTTCCCTGGCAGGATAGACTCCAAAAATTTCAGTTCTGAAAGGTGTGTTGCTGCCAATATCACGGATGCTCCTGGTAAAGGTTGAATCACGTACTGCAATTTGCTGCGCCAGTTTTTGATTGCTGTTTAAACTATCCCCACATAACAAAACAGGTGTTGGTTGCTGCAAAGCATTTTTTATGGCTTCTACCCTTGCATTTACAAAATCAAAAGTTTTTAAAGAATCGGTGTTGGCGATTACTGATTTTAATACATCATCATTGTATTTGTTTACACTGCCCGAAGATTCTGTTTTGTTATTACAGGAAAATAAAAAACCGGCTGAAGAAATAAAAAGCAAAACGAAAATTCTCATACAATTATTTAGGTATCGCAAAATACTATTTCTTTTTTGTTTCATCGCCGGTAAAAGGATTCTGGTAAGCCGGGTTATTAGTGAACCCGGTATCTGAAAGACTTTGCAAAAAACTGATCAGGTTTATTTTGTCTGCTTCACTGATGGAGAAGCCCTTGATAAAAGCGTGTTTGAATGAATTTTTACTTCCATCACCCTTATATATTCCTTCTTCAATTTTTCTACCTCCATTTGCATAGGCTTCAATAACTTCTGTTAAAGTTGCTGCACTGCCATCATGAAAATACGGAGCCGTAAATAAAAGATTACGCAAAGATGGAACCCGGAATTTGCCCATATCCGCTTTATTTTTTGTCAATTGATAAAGTCCTTCATCATAAGCCGGGTAAGCACCTTTGCCATCAATATTATACAAACCGGTGTTAAAGTAGAAAGTCGTATCACCCTTATCATTCGTTATCTCAGGAGTAGAGAAATTATAACCTCCGTGACAGGAGGCACATTTCAATTCTGCGGAAAAAAATAATTGCCTGCCTTTTTTTTGGGATATTGTTAAGGCTGATGTATCCTTTCGTACAAACTTATCATAGGGTGAATTGTATGACTCGAGCGAACTTACAAATAAGCCGATATAGGCTTTAATGTTCTCCCAGGAAATATCTGCTTTAAGCGACTCAAACATGAGCCGGTAATTTTTATCTGCAGCAATTTTTTGCAGAATTTTATCTTCGTTTCCCTTTACGCCCATTTCGGCAGGGTGGTCACTAAACAAAGGGTTATCCATTTGCTGCAATGGTGAATGCAGTGTAGAATCTGCAGCAGTGAAATATTTTAAGTAGGAAAGATTGAATAATGGTTGTGTGTTTCGCTGGTGCAGATCGGCATAAGCTCCCAGCGAACGTTTATAACCATCAGTAAAAGCAAATTGAGGATTGTGGCAGGTGGCACAGCTGCGGGTGTTGTTTACAGATAAGCGCCTATCAAAAAAAAGAAACCTACCCAATTGAAGTTGTTCGTAATCGGCTGGTACAACAATATCTTTATTGCCGTCGCAGGATCCTATCAATATTACAAGCAAGTTTACACTTATGCTTAAAACAACTGCCAAAGCAACTTTTTTTCTCATCAGGCTTATATCAGATATCAAAAATAAAAAAGCTTCCCGTTAAGAGAAGCTTTTTAAAACTATTGTTCAATATATTATTTGTACTGAGGAGCTAATCCTTTTGCCAGTTCAGTAACTTTAGCAATACCATCATCACTTAAATTACCTTTTTTAAATTCAGCTAAAGTTTCAGGATGTTTGTTTTCCAGTTCCATTAAGAAATGCTCTTCAAATGCTTTAACATTTTTAACAGCTACGTCTCTTAATAAACCCTGTGTTCCCAGGTAAATCATCGCAACCTGCTTTTCAACACTCATGGGTGAGTATTGCAACTGCTTTAATATTTCCACGTTTCTTGCACCTTTGTCAATTACGTTTTTAGTAGCAGCATCCAGATCACCACCAAATTTAGAGAAAGCTTCCAGCTCCCGGTAAAGTGCCTGATCTAATTTTAAGGTACCGGCCACTTTTTTCATTGATTTGATCTGCGCATTACCACCCACACGGCTTACAGAGATACCCACGTTAATAGCCGGGCGGATACCTGCGTTGAACAGGTTACCTTCCAAAAATATCTGTCCGTCGGTAATAGAAATTACGTTGGTAGGAATATAGGCTGATACGTCACCCGCCTGTGTTTCAATAATTGGCAGGGCCGTTAAAGAACCACCACCTTTTACCAAATGTTTAATAGATGCAGGCAAGTCATTCATCTGCGCAGCAATATCATCTTTAGAAACAACTTTTGCAGCTCTTTCCAGTAAACGGCTATGCAGGTAGAATACGTCACCAGGATAAGCCTCACGGCCCGGTGGACGACGTAATAACAAAGAAACCTCGCGGTAAGCAACAGCCTGCTTAGAAAGATCATCATAAATGATCAAAGCCGGCCTTCCGGTATCACGGAAGAACTCACCGATGGCAGCTCCGGCAAATGGTGCGTAGAACTGTAAAGGAGCAGGATCAGAAGCAGATGCAGCAACGATGGTTGTATAAGCCATCGCACCATATTCTTCCAAAGTTTTCATTACACCTGCAATGGTAGAAGCTTTCTGTCCGATTGCCACATATATGCAGTAAACAGGTTTGCCTGCTGCGTAAAATTCTTTTTGATTGATGATGGTATCAATAGCGATAGCCGATTTACCGGTCTGGCGGTCACCAATGATCAACTCACGTTGGCCACGACCAATAGGGATCATCGCATCGATCGCTTTGATACCGGTTTGCAGTGGTTCTTTTACCGGCTCACGAAAGATTACACCCGGTGCTTTACGCTCCAGCGGCATCTCGTACAATTCGCCTTTAATTGGGCCTTTACCATCAATGGGTTCGCCCAGGGTATTAATAACACGTCCGCTCATACCTTCTCCTACTTTAATAGAAGCGATCTGGCCGGTACGCTTAACTTTATCACCTTCTTTAATTTCAGCACTGTCACCCATCAATACCACACCCACATTATCTTCTTCCAGGTTAAGGGCAATTGCTTTTACGCCATTGTCAAATTCTACCAGTTCACCGGAACGAACATTGTTCAATCCGTAAACACGGGCAATACCATCACCCACCTGTAAAACTGTTCCTACTTCTTCCAAACTGGCACCTGCGTTAAAATTGCTTAACTGCTGGCGAAGAATTGCGGAGATCTCGTCTGGTTTAATTTCTACCATAATTGTTGTTTGATATTATTTATTAAAAGGCCTTTTTTCAGGCCGCAAAGGTAGGGAACAGAGGCCGAATAGCAAAAAGGAAATGAACAAAATAAAAAATATTGACAGCCTGTTGGTAAATAAAATACCTTAAAACAGTTTTATCATATTACTTTTAATAAAATTATTAAAGATCTGCTTTATACATGCTTTTAATACGCTTATATGACTTTTAAGAAAACTCCCTTATTTCAATTTATTTTATTGTTATGCCTTTTTAGTGGCTGCATTCAAAAAACTACAAACGAGGCGGGTGAAAACGAAAAATATGACGGGCCGGCTATGATTGCCCAAATGGAATTTGATCGCACTAAAGACCCTGCTACAGGCACAGTACCCAGGGAAAGGTTAATGAAGGCCCTGGCATACACCGATTCAATAAAGAAAATGTTACCCTTTCAACTTATAGCCGGCTATGGCAACTGGACAGAACGTGGCCCTACTTCTGATGTTGTTGGTGTATCCAATGGAAATACCAGGGCCAACAGCGGCGGTAATCCCTCCGTTGCCTCCGGCAGAATAAGGGCTGTGTTGGTAGATGCAGCTGATGCTACCGGCAATACAGTTTTTATTGGAGGTGTTAATGGCGGCATCTGGAAAACAACGGATATAACTGCCTCGCCCGCCACCTGGACATTCGTAAATGATTTCTTCAGCAACATGGCAATTACCGGTATTTGCCAGGATCCTGTCACCCCGGCTACCATGTATTTTTGTACCGGGGAGTGGCCTTTTAATTCAGATGCGGTTGCCGGTGATGGTATTTTTAAAAGTACCAATGGCGGGGCTACCTGGACGCAACTTGGCACGACTACCGGAACTGATTTTGATTACTGCAGCAAAATACTTTGTGACGCTTCGGGAAATGTTTTTGTATCGACCAGGTCGGGTATTTTTCGTTCAGTTAACGGAGGAACAACCTGGTCAACCATTACGCCGGGTGGATTATTAAGCAACCGGTTTAGCGATATGGAGTTAAGCAGTACCGGAAGGCTTCACGTCAGTTATGGTGTTTGGCCATTTTGAAACCTGTGAATACCGGTTTACAGATAACCCATCTGCTGTAGCAGCCACCTGGACATCGCCAACGACCGGATATCCTGCAAGTCATCGAAGAATAGAATTGGGATGTAACGGTAATATTATATGCATTACCTTCAGATAACAGCTTCCAGGTTCCTACTATTTACAAATCAACAGATGGTGGCGCAAACTGGGCCGCTACAACTGGGCAACCTACTGTTGGTTGGGCCAGTGGACAGGCATGGTATAACCTGGCAGTGGATATTGACGGATCGGGCAATGTAATTGTAGGTGCGTTGGACCCTTATAAATCCACTAATGGTGGTAACACATGGACCAAATTGGCAGACTGGACAAATAATCCGGGGCTTCCACCTGCTACCACCCAATATGTTCATGCAGATATTCATTTTATTAAACTGTATGGTACCAACCGGGTACTTTTTGGCTGTGATGGCGGTATTCATTTCAGTTCTGACGGAGGTACAACTATCAGGGACAAAAATGCAGGATTGAGAATTAAACAGTTTTACTCGGTAGCCATTCATCCTGCTACCACCAATTATTTTTTGGCCGGTGCACAGGATAATGGCAGTCATAAATTTACCAATGCAGGCCTCAGCACTACTACAGAAGTAACCGGCGGCGATGGTGCTTTTGTGCATATTGATCAGGATGAACCCATTGTACCAGTTTACTTCCTACGTTTTTAATCAATACAGGAGAAGCACCAATGGGGGTACAACCTGGAGCAATGTAAATTTGAGTCTCTCTGCATTTGGACAGTTTATTAACCCCACAGATTATGATGATGCAGCCGATATTATGTATTGTGCAAATAGTGCCGGTACCTACCGCAGATGGACAGACCCGCAAACAGGGTCCACCAATGCGGTTGTATCTATAACAAACTTTAATGGTAATACGGTTTCAGCCGTAACGGTATCACCTTATACAAGCAACAGGGTTTATTTTGGTACTGAAAATGATGTAGGCGCAACCCGTCTTTGTTATGTTGATAATGCCAATACCATCGCATCGGGTTCGGCAGGCACCAATATCAGTACAGGGCTGCCTATCAATGTATATACCTCCTGCATTGCAACAGGTACCGATGACCAGAACCTGATGGTGTGCTATTCCAATTACGGAGTACAACAAATTTGGGTAAGTACCAATGGTGGTACATCCTGGACAAATATTGATGGCAATTTGCCAGACATGCCGGTAAGATGGTGCATGTTTGTGCCCGGCGATAATACAAGAGCAATCATTGCAACGGAAGCCGGTGTTTATTTAACACAGGCTATTAACAGCGGGGCTACTGTCTGGTTACCAAGCCCTACTTTCCCTACGGTGCGTACAGATATGCTACAGTACAGGCCATCAGACGGTATGATAGCTGCAGCAACCCATGGCCGTGGATTATGGACACAGCCTTATTATTCTATTTTGCCTGCAACTAATTTTTTACTGAGAGGTGCCTGGAACGGAAGCAAAGTAGCTTTGCAATGGGAATATACCCCGCTGGCTGCCGGTGCCACACTGGATGTTGAGGTATCTACCGATGCAACAAATTTTGTAAAAGTGGGTTCTCTGTCTTCCACTTCCGGAAAGCAATATGGCTTTAGCCATATACCTGGTGGAAACAATGTTTTTTACCGCATCAGAAGTAATGAAAAAAATGGGGTTATCAAATATTCAAACACGATAAAATTATTCAAGAACAGTGCAGGTGCAGGTTTAGACATCATCAACCTTTACCCCAACCCTGTTGAACGTGAATTGAATGTTGGCTTTAGCACAGAAAAAGGAAAATTGATTTATACAGTTACTTCAACCGATGGCCGGCTAATGATGCGGAAAGAAGAGGAGTTACAGTTTACCGGCAATTATGTAAGAAGTATAAACATTGCAGGAATTGCTGCAGGAAATTATATGTTGACCATATCAAACGGTAAACAAAAACTAAGCAGGCAGTTTATAAAAAAATAAGCCTACTTATTAAAAGTCATTAAAACAAAAACTCCCTTTTAGCATTAAATCTGAAAGGGAGTTTTTTTACTTTTAGAGAACCGTTTTTATTGGCCACGCCTTACGGGCCTTTGTCTTTGCTGGTTGTTTCGTTGTTTTTGTACCCTGTCCATCAGCTTACGTTTAAACTCACCATCCATTCTGAAAAAGCGTTCGCAGCGGTTAACTCCAATAATTTTGTTGAAATTTTCCTGGTACTTTTTCTTGATATTTAAAAATGCCTGCTGCTTTTCCAATTCCGGTAAATCTGTTTTCACAGCTTTTAGCTCACCCGCAAACTGGGCATGTACAGGCCAGAATTTTTGTGCTTCCTCTGGTGTAAATTGTAATTGCTGGGTAACATAAGCCACATACAGAGCCTGTATTTTTTCCTGTTTGGTAAGATCATCGTTTTCCTGGGCAAAAGCCACAGAAAAACTGCCAAGCAAAATGGTTAATATGAGTAAATATTTTTTCATGATAGTTTTAGTTTTTTAATTCGTCAATGTTGATGCTGTTCAGGTATTTATCCAAAGCCTTTTCATCCAGCAGGTAATCTTCCTGCGAAGGCAATTCATTTTCATCTATGCTGCCGGCAACCATGGCTGTTTTAACATCGGTACCGTTTGCCTCTAAAAATTTTACGATATCGGCATCAGATATCTTTGCAAGCTCCTGGTCAACATCTTTTATGTCATTCATGCCAATTTTAACATAATCAGGTAATTCAATTTTTTCAGTTGAGTCACCTGTAAATTTAAAAACTCCCAATGCCATCACCCCGGTAAAAGCTGCTGCCACTGCATATTTAAAGAAAGTAGTTGTACGCCTTTTCATACTTACCACTTTTACGGGCGGGTTCACGGTGTTCAAAACTGTTTCGCTTAACCCTTCAAAATAACCTTGTGGTACTTCAAAAACGTTTTCGTTTTGAATGCTGTACAACATGGGTGATAAGGCTCTTATTTCGGTAGCAGCATCTTCAGTTTGCTGTGTTTTTATTTTAGCAAGAATTGAACCGGCAAGACCATCAAAATAACCGGCAGGTACATCATCTATTGGAGAAGCATGATTGGCAGATCCATTTTCAGTTGCAATGCCCATCAAAATATCAGCAGCCAGGTATTCAAAATAGCCTTGCGGAACCCTAAAAACATTTACTTTTTCGATTGCTGCAATGGTAGGACTCAGCTCCATCAATTCGTTCAATATGTCGGTTCTATTTTCCATCTACGTAATTCAGACTGTGTTTTTTGATAAAAGTTTAACTATTCAGTATAAAATCCTCAATTTTTTTTACTGCGTGATGATAGCTGGCTTTTAAAGCCCCTTCACTGGTTTCCAGCACCCTGCTCATCTTCTCGTACGGCATCTCATCGTAATACCGCAAATTAAATACAACACGTTGCTTTTCAGGCAATTGCTGTATGGCAACTTGTAGTTTCCACTCCAGCTTATTGGCATCAAAATGTTTATCGGCCTGCAGTTTGTTACTTAAGCCGGTTTCCACATCACTAAAAGATACCGAAGATCTTTTTTTCTCTTTCTCCAAAAAAGTGAGGCATTCGTTGGTGGCAATTCGGTAAAGCCAGGTATATAACTGACTGTCTTCCCTGAAATTTTCCAGTGCATTCCACACTTTAATGAACATGTTCTGCAATACATCATTGGCATCTTCGTGGCTTACCACCATACGGCGGATATGCCAGTACAGTTTTTCCTGGTATTTTTTTAGGATAAGGGTAAAACTGCGTTCTTTGGTAGCAGCTTCCCTGAACTGCATCAGCAGTTCTTTATCGTCCAAGTGTTCAGTCATAGTGGTTCAGTCAAAGTGTTGAGCATAAAAATAAAAAAACCAATCGTATGATTGGCTTTTTATTAAAAGGTTTAATGCGCTTTATTTTCTGGCTATGGCTTTTTCGGCCGCGGCAACTATAAAATCGGTATCCAGGCCATATTTTATTAACAGTTCCAATGGTTTCCCGCTTTCGCCAAAAGTATCGTTGGTACCAATATATTCAATGGGTATGGGGCAATGTTTTGCCGCCACCTGTGCAATAGCATCGCCCAGGCCGCCAATAATATTATGCTCCTCGGCAGTTACAGCACATCTTGTTTTTTTGATTGAGGCAATGACAGCTTCCTCATCAAGCGGCTTAATGGTATGAATATTTATTACTTCTACACTGATACCTTTTTCTTCCAGAATCCTTCCGGCTTCAATGGCTTTCCAAACCATGTGGCCGCAGGCAAAAATAGATACGTCTGTACCTTCTGAAAATTGTTGTGCTTTGCCAATCACAAAATCGGCTTCATTGGTAAAAATGGGCCATACCGGGCGACCAAAGCGCAGGTAAACCGGGCCTTCATAATCGGCTATGGCCATGGTTGCTGCTTTGGTTTGATTGTAATCTGCAGGAACGATCACCGTCATACCCGGCAGCATTTTCATTAAGCCTATATCTTCTAAGATCTGGTGTGTAGCACCATCTTCGCCCAACGTTAGTCCGGCATGCGATGCACATATTTTTACATTTTTACCGCTGTATGCAACGCTCTGGCGTATCTGGTCGTAAACCCTGCCAGTAGAGAAATTAGCAAAGGTTGTTGTATATGGAATTTTACCACCAATGGTTAAACCGGCTGCAATACCGATCATATTGGCTTCGGCAATACCGCACTGCACAAATCTTTCAGGAAATTCTTTAATGAACCCGTTTAATTTTAAAGAGCCAGCCAGGTCGGCTGTAAGGGCAACAATATTGGGATTTTTACGGGCGGCTTCTAAAATGCCATCGCCAAAACCACTGCGGGTGTCTTTGTTACCGGTAACCTGAATATCTTTAAGCATGATATGAAAATGTATTTATAGGTAAAATTAGAATTGCCGCAAAGTAAAAGAAAGATTTGCAGGGTGGCAAATGAGAATACAAAAGTTGCCCACAAAGTTGTAGAAAATATACAGATATTGCTTTTCAGAAAAAAAAGTGCCTTATTAATTGAGTGCTGCGTTGGATGAATTGAAAAGGTTTTCATGCTCTTTCAGCTTCAGCTCCCATTTCCAGGCGGTAGCCATCATATCCTGCAGGTTATATTTTGGGTTCCAACCCAACAGGTTTTTTGCTTTATCATTATTGGCGTAAATGGCAACCACATCGCCTGAGCGGCGGGGCCCGATTTCGTAATTAAGTTTTACACCGCTTATTTTTTCAAACGAATTAATTATTTCCAGTACGGTAAGCCCATCGCCGGTACCCAAATTAAAAACTTCACAGTTGCGCTGGTTCCTTCCTTCCAAAAGGTAATTAAGTGCCAGTGTATGGGCATGTGCTATGTCGCAAACGTGTATGTAATCCCTTACACAACTGCCGTCCTTTGTTTCGTAATCGTTACCCCAAACCTTCATTCCGGGCAATTTGCCGATGGCTGTTTGGGTGATAGCCGGTACCAGGTTTTGAGGTTTACCTAAGGGCGTTTCGCCCATCAGGGTAGATGGATGTGCGCCAACCGGGTTAAAGTATCTTAATAAAATGGCATTATTTGTATTGGCATTTACTGCATCGCTTACAATCTTTTCGCCCATTTGTTTGGTGGCCCCGTAGGCCGATTCTGCAGGCTTCATGGGTGTTTCTTCGGTTACGGGTATGGCATCAGGGTTTCCGTACACGGTGCAGGAAGAAGAAAAAACAAAATTGGGTACCGAAAATTCATCGGCACATTTTAATATGTTTATGAGTGAGTTTAAATTATTCTCGAAATACAGCAGGGGTTTTTCAACCGATTCGCCTACTGCTTTATAGGCTGCAAAATGTATGATGCCGGTAATATCCGGGTTCTCCTGAAAGATGGCAAAAGTATCATCATAAATACAAAGATCTACTTTGTAATTTTTCACTGCTTTGCCGGTGATCTTTTCCACTGCATCCAGAATATTTTCATTGCTGCGGGAATTATTATCTGCTGAGATAACTTCAAACCCGTTTTCAATCAGGTCTACAATGGTATGTGCACCAATATAGCCGCAGCCGCCGGTAACCAGAATTTTGCTCATATGCAAAGGAAACGAAAAAATCACTCATGGTGGTGAGTGATTTTTTAATAATATTAACCGGTATATGTTTTATAAAAAGAAATGTACGATATAGTAAGTAGCCGCTGCCAGTAAACCGCTTACCGGAATGGTTAAAACCCAGGCCCATAAAAGATTTACAGTAACACCCCAACGAACGGCTGATAAGCGTTTGGTAGCACCAGCGCCAATAATACTGCCTGTAATGGTATGTGTGGTTGAAACCGGTATACCCATTTGCCCGGTAAAGAACAAAGTAAAAGCACCGGCTGTTTCGGCTGCCACACCTTCCAGCGGTGTAACTTTTGTGATTTTTGTACCCATTGTTTTAATAATCTTCCAGCCACCACTCATGGTGCCTAAACCAATGGCAACATAACAGGCAATGGGTACCCAGTTAGGCAGATCAGAAAAATTCTGGATAGTTCCGTTTGCAATTAATGCGGCACCAATAATACCCATTACTTTTTGTGCGTCATTTCCACCGTGGCCAATACTAAATGCAGCAGAACTAAGCAACTGCAGCTTTTTAAACATATTGGCAATCTTAAATGCGGTTGGTGTTTTAATTTTTTCAACATATAAATAAACCAGGCAAAATAAAAGGGAGGTACAGATGATGCCCCAGATGATCATGCTGTTATCTGCTTTATCAATATCTTTTGCCAGTGCTTTTTCAATACTGAAACCTGCCATTTTCTTTTTAACCTTTTCTGTATTTACATTTTTAATAGGATAAATGGCATTCATTGCTACAAGCGTACTGTCGGCAGATATTTCCTTTGCCAGGAACTTCTTCAACGGTTCCTTATATTTCTCTGTTACGTCTTTTGCAATTTTAAATTCTGCGTTGGCGGCTTTATCACTGGCTGCTTTTGCTTCCAGTACCAAAAAGTCGTTTGCATTTCTAACATCGTCTTTCAACCTGCTTGCTTCAATATCTTTCAGCCAGCCGCTGTCTGTTGCCTGTTTGGCAATATTTTTTGCACCCAGTTTATCAAAATCATCAACAAGCAGCGCTATTTTATTAAAGTTGGGAATTGCTTTATCCAGCTTACCTTTTGCTATATTATATGCATTGGCAAGTGTGGTGTCATTTGGATTTTTTTCTTTTTTAGCCTGCGTTTCTTTTACTTCTTTTTTATACTTATCAACTTTTAAAAACTTTTCAAGGTTCTCATTCATTTTACTGCTTTCAAAATTATCGAACAGAAAAACGGTAAGAATAGTAACCAAAGCAATGATGCCTAGCCGCAGCCACACATTCCGCATGATGGTTACTACTGTAATGAAAATTGAAATGGCCATCCCGATAAGCGGTGCCAGAAAAATAAAAATGATTGTTTTAAAAATAATGTCTGATTCTACAATCTTACCCCAGCTGATACCAATACCCTTTACAGTCATTGCATGTGCAATAGCTGCACCTGCAAACCCGCCTATCAGTGTATGAGATGAAGAGGAAGGAATACCATACCACCAGGTTAATAAATTCCAGAAAATGGCTGCTATTAGGCCCGATAAAATTACCGGCAGTGTAATAAATTCTTTTGCAACTGTTTTGCTGATGGTGTTTGCAACCGCATGATCTTTAAAAATAAAATAAGCAACACAATTAAAAAAAGCTGCCCATACCACCGCCTGGAAAGGCGTAAGCACTTTGGTAGAAACCACCGTGGCTATTGAGTTTGCTGCATCATGAAAACCATTGATGTAGTCGAAAATTAAGGCCAGTGCTATAATTACTATTACTAAAGTCATGTTTGTTCTGGTTGATGGTTAGTGGTTCATGGTTAATGATTCATAGTGAAAATGCAACAGCAATTACCATGAACAATGAACAATCAGCTATATGCTAAGCGTATTTCACAATGATACCTTCTATCACATTGGCCGCATCTTCACATTTATCGGTTACAATTTCCATTACCTGGTAGATCTCTCTTTTTTTAATAACCTCTTTGGCATCATTTTCTTCAGCAAAAAGTTTTTCAATGCTCATATCAAAAATATCATCGCCCTGGTTTTCTATACTGTTAATGGCAACCAATGCATCGGTAATGCGGCGCATATCTTTCATATTACGCAATTCTGTTACTGCATTGTGTACAGCAACACAGCCCTGGGCAATAATATCGGCCATTTTATGAATACCGGTATCATTGGGATTTACCCTGTAAAAATTAATTTTCTTTGCAGATGCGTAGATATAATCGGCAATATCATCCAGTGCAGATGCCAGGTAGTGAATATCTTCCCTGTCGAACGGGGTAATGAAGTTTTTACCCAGTTCGGTAAATATCTGGTGGGTATAATCATCATTGGCATGTTCCATATCTTCCAGGTCCTTTATCAGCTTTGCCCTGCCGTCAAAATCTGGTTCGTTTACTACTTCTTTCAGTTTTTCGCCCATTTTTACCAGTACATCCACTACGCTTTCAAACAGTTGAAAAAACACCCTGTCTTTGGGTAAAAAAATCTTTAAGATTGAATTTAAGCCTGCCATAATTTTTCTATTTGCGGCAAAGATTGCTTTTTAGCTTAAAAAAATAAAGTGCTTCAAAAATGGTAATGATTTGTTAACACAGAGGTAACATTAAATTGTTATTTCTTTGCGCAAAATTGAATAATGCTAAGGAAAAAGCTGCTGTTACTGGCTGTATCACTACTATTTTGCCATTTTTTACAGGCCCAGTATTTAATGGACATGGTTGATACCAGTAAGGAAACCGGCCGTGGTTTATTAAACCTCTACAAAAAATTCGATCATCTTAAAATAAGTGCTTATATCCAGCCGCAGTTTCAGGTAGCAGGCAGTAAAGGAATCAGGTCATTTGAAGGAGGTGATTTTTCAACCAAGGTAAGTAACCGTTTTATGCTGCGTAGAAGCAGGATGCGTATTGACTATGCCCACTTTTCTGAAGGCAGAAAACCAAGCGTGCAAATCGTTTTTCAGTTTGATGCCAACGAAAGATCGTTTACAGTAAGAGATGTATGGGGCCGTATTTTTGAAAACAACTATAAACTGCTTTCATTTACCACCGGCATTTTTGCACGGCCGTTTGGTTTCGAGGTAAACCTGAGCAGCAGCGACAGGGAAAGCCCTGAAAGAGGCAGGATGAGCCAGCTATTAATGAAGAGTGAAAGAGACCTGGGGGCCATGATCAGCCTGGATTCCAGGCGAAAAGATAATTTATTGAAATACATGAAAGCAGATATCGGGATTTTTAACGGGCAGGGTATTAATGCCGCCGGTGATTTCGACAATACAAAAGATATCATTACTAACCTGGCCCTCAAAACCTATCACCTCAGTAAACAAATTACAGTAGCAGCCGGTGCCTCTGTTTTATATGGCAGCCTGGTGCAGAATACAAAATATGTGTATTCTACCGGTACTGTTTTGGGCGTAAAAAAAGTTATTGTTGATTCTGCCACCGGTAATACTGATCAAAAATCTCCAAGGCATTATTACGGAGCCAACACGCAGTTTAAATTTAAAAGTAAGAAAGGACTTACTACCGAATTAAGAGCCGAATTTATTACCGGTAAACAAACCGGAATTGCAAATAATTCCGAAACACCAACCACCCTGGTTAGCGGCTTTGATGGTTTTCATATCCGAAACTTTAATGGTGCTTATTTTTATTTATTGCAACAGATCTTCAACACAAAAAACCAGCTTTTAATAAAATACGATTGGTACGATCCCAATACCAACGTAAAAGGCAATGAAATTGGCGCAGCCGGAAGCAATTTTACTGCTGCCAATATTAAGTACCACACTATAGGCGTTGGCTATGTAAATTACCTAACAGAAAATGTAAAGGTTGTTTTGTATTATGCCAGGGTAATGAATGAAAAAACACAACTGACAGGTTTTACATCCGATGTTAAAGACGATGTATTTACCTGCAGGCTGCAATTCAGGTTTTAATTATTCTACACACTTTCGTTTAATTTATCTAAAGTCAATGCAGCATGGCTGGAGTTTGACGCAAATTAAATATAATTTTACTGATTAAATCTTTATCGTAATATTGCAATATTAAAATAAAGATATGGGTGCAACAAAGACCGAACATTTCACCGGCAAACATAATTCCATTGCAATACTGGCAAAAGCTTTGGGGCACCCGGCAAGGATTGCCATTATAGAGTATTTATTAAGTGTAGAAACCTGTATATGTGGCGATATAGTAAATGAATTGCCATTGGCACAAGCCACAGTTTCTCAGCATTTAAAAGAACTAAAAAACGCCGGGCTTATAAAAGGAAGTATAGAAGGTAATGCCGTTTGTTATTGTATTGATGAAAAAGCTATCAGCAGGTTACAAACCTACTTCGCCAACATCTCTGTTAAACTGGCAAAAAAGAAAACCGATTGTTGTTAATCTTTAAAAATAATTATGTCAGCAGCTAATTGTGCCCCGGCACACGAAAGAAAAAAACTTGGATTTTTAGACCGCTATCTAACCCTGTGGATTTTTTTAGCAATGGCTATCGGTGTAGCCATTGGCTATTTCTTTCCATCCTCATCAACCTTTATAAATTCATTCTCTTCGGGTACAACCAATATTCCTTTAGCAATAGGATTAATATTAATGATGTACCCACCCTTTACCAAAGTGAGGTACGATAAACTGAAAGAAGTTTTTAAAAACACCAAAGTACTGAGCGTTTCACTATTACTTAACTGGATCATTGGCCCCATATTAATGTTTGTATTGGCTATTGTTTTTTTACATGGCTATCCCGAATACATGGTGGGCCTTATTCTTATTGGTTTAGCCCGCTGCATTGCCATGGTTATTGTGTGGAGCGAACTGGCAGAAGGCAGTCGTGAATATGCCGCCGGCCTGGTTGCACTAAACAGCATCTTCCAGGTTTTGTTGTACAGTGTATACGCCTATATTTTTATTACAGTACTACCGCCACTATTTGGTATCAGCGGCTCTGTTGTTGATATCAGCATTGGCAAAATTGCAGAAAGTGTGGGCATCTACCTCGGTATCCCTTTTGCAGCAGGATTCTTAACAAGATTTTTTTTATTAAAATGGAAAGGAGCAGCCTGGTATGAAACCAAATTCATCCCTTTTGTTTCGCCCATTACATTAATTGCATTACTGTTTACAATAGTTGTTATGTTTAGTTTAAAAGGCGAACTGATCGTGCAGATACCTTTTGATGTATTACGTATCGCAGTTCCGCTGGTCATTTACTTTGCCATCATGTTTGTGGTAAGTTTTTTTATTGGCAAAAAAATGGGAGCCGGTTATGCTACAAACGCTTCCATTGCATTTACCGCAGCAGGCAACAATTTTGAACTGGCCATCGCTGTTGCTATTGGCGTATTTGGTATTAATAGTGGCCAGGCTTTTGCAGGTGTTATTGGCCCCCTGGTAGAAGTACCGGCACTGATTGCATTGGTGAATGTGGCTTTCTGGTTCAGGAAAAAATATTATTCAACTAAATAAAAAATACGATCATGTCAAAACATTTAACCTATATAGCTTATGTGGTTCAAACACAGGATGGCCCTGTATTCAGTCATGAAAAGATTCACCTCGATCATACATTCAGTTCCGGTACACTGCATGACATAACGCAGGATGCTGTAATAAAATGGGCGGATATGAAAGAAAAAAATCTTCCCGAAGGACAACAAATAAGCATACTAAATTTCTTTACCTATGAAACCGATAATTAAATAAAAATTGTACTATTCTCGGATATCCATGCAAATTTTCCTGCGCTTGAATCGTTTTTTGCAGATATTGAAAACCGCAAGCCAGATGTTGCTGAACATACGCACAAACCTGACGACCGCATTTTAGCTAAGCTAGAGTTGATAAAACCAGTTATTGCCACGCCATCAATATTGGCTAGGCAGGCAAACCCAAAGAGGTGACCCCAGGGGCGGTTACGTTTTGAATATGATCTAGAAAAAGCATCAGGGCTGTTGAAGCAAGCCCGTTGCCAAATGAGTATGCTGACAAGCTGCGAAAAGCCTGTTAGTTTAAGTAATAAACCAATCTCATAACATTGCCGTAACATTACCGTAACAATTCCCTAACCTTTCATTCATGTTGGCATAATACGCTAGTCGTCTTTTTGCAGTAAATAAATACTGCATGAAACCGCTACTACTGATTGTTACGTTCCTACTCACTATATCCGTTGCATTTGCCCAAAAAGGAAGGATTGAAGGAAAGATCACCGATTCAAAAACCGGCGCCCCTGTTGCGGGTGTTACCGTGTTAATTAAAGAAACCGCAAAAGGTATTGCTACCAATTTAGATGGACGCTTTGTACTGAATGTTGAACCAGGCAAAAAATATACGCTGGTGATAAGCTCTACCAATTATCAAACAAAAGAAGTAAATGAAATAGAAACAGGCAATGATGGTATTGCTTATGTTGATGTGGCGCTTGATGTAAAAGCAAAAACAGGCGATGAAGTGGTTGTACGTGCCACATCTGCAAAAAAAGAAAGTGTAAATGCACTCATCAGTTTTCAGAGAACCACCAATACTGTTGCTTCTGTAATTTCTGCAGAAGCCATCAGAAGAAGCCCGGATAAAAATACCGGTGAAGTATTGAAACGTACACCCGGCGCCAGTATACAGGAAGGTAAATTCATTGTGATAAGGGGATTGGCTGACCGTTACAACCAGGCCATGTTCAATGGTGTGTTATTAACCAGCACCGAGCCCGACCGTAAAACTTTTTCTTTTGATCTGATCCCTGCATCCATGATTGATAATATCATCATCAACAAAGCATTTGTACCTGAGTTTCCCGGAGAGTGGGCAGGCGGATTAATACAGGTTAATACAAAAGACATCCCTTCTAAAAATTTCTTTTCAATTCAGCTGGGAACAGGATTTAATTCTCAAACCATTGGAAAAGATTTTTTCAAAGATCCGGGTGGAAAAACAGATTGGCTGGGCATGGATGACGGCACCCGGAATTTACCTGCTGACTACACCAGGAAAGCACAATTTGATTCTACATCACCTGCCGGAAAAACAGCTATTGGCAAACAAATGCGTAATGCATGGAGCCCGGTAAAAAGTTCAGCACCGCTAAATGTTGCCTTCCAGGCAAATGGTGGTTTTGCAGGCAAAATATTTGGTAAAAGCATTGGCGGCATTTTTGCAATCAATTATAATAAAAGCAACAAGTACCTTAAATTGTTGAACAGGTCGAATGCAATTGATAACCTTACCAATGTTGTAAGTGTAATTTCAGATTATAATGATGACAAATACCAACAGGATGTTGCCTTAGGTGCCCTGGGCAGCCTGAGCCTGCAGCTGAACCCACGCCACAGGGTTGCTGTAAAAGCAGTTTTAAATATAAACTCGCCCAACTCGGTTACACAGCGCAACGGTGAAGATTATTCAAGAGCAGAGCAACTGAAAGGAAGCCAGTTTACTTTTAAACAAAATACTTTTTTTACAGTACAAACCAGTGGAGACCATAGCCTGAGCAAGCAACTTAAATTTAAATGGTATGGGGCATTTAATATTCTGGATGGCTATACTCCCGATCAGCGCCGTATCTTATATACAAAAGCAAGCAATACACAGGATCCTTATACATTGCTTCTTTCAAACTCCCTTTCGCAGCAAAGCGGCAGCCGCATTTATCAAACCCTAAGCGATTATATTTATACCGCAGGTGGCGATCTTACTTATAATTTTAAATGGCTGAATAAAACACAGGCAATAAAAGGCGGCTACATGTTACAGATAAAAGACCGTCTGTATGATGCACAGTTATTTGCCAATTATTTGCCGCTCGATAATCCTGCATTGAGATTATTACCAGCCGATAAAGTATTTGATGCTTCAAATTTCGGCACCGGTACTGATAACAAATTTGCTTTTGATGCCATCAAAGGAAATACTTTCCGTTACATGGCCAATACCATACTCAATGCCGGTTTCCTCCAATTGGATAATCAATTTACAGATAAGTTAAGAGTGGTTTGGGGTTTAAGGGTTGAAAATTACGACCAGTTAATTGGCAGTGTAAAAAAATGGGATCCACGCCATACCTATTCTAAAGTAACCGATTTTTTACCCGGCGTAAATGCAACTTATAAACTGAATAATAAGACCAATATCAGGTTATCGGGTTCTCAAACGGTTATCCGTCCCGAGCTTCGTGAGCTGTCTGCCCTCAATCTCTACGATTTTGAATTGAATGCATCTGTTCAGGGAAATCCACTTTTAAAAAGAACCAAAATTGCAAATTTTGATGCCCGTTACGAAATATATCCGAGAGCCGGTGAAGTAATCAATGCAGGTATATTCTACAAACATTTTACCAATCCGATAGAGCAGATATTTAATGGCCTGGGCGGTGGTGCCAGCACATTAAATTATGCCAATGCAAAAAAAGCATACTCATACGGAGTAGAAGTGGAGATGCGTAAAAAACTTGACTTCGTTAAAGTTTTAAAGAATTTTACATTCCAGGCTAACGCCGCCTATATCTATAGCCGTGTAAAAGACGAAGCATTGCAGGTAGACAGGTCATTACAAGGCCAGTCACCTTACATCCTGAATTTAGGATTACTGTATGACATTGAAAAGTATGGCATCAATGCAACGCTTTTGTATAACCAGATTGGCGAAAGAATTTACCTGGTTGGCGATATTGTTGGTGGCGCTCCGGATATTTATGAAGCACCCCGTCCATTATTTGATTTACAGTTAGCAAAAAAATTACTTAAGAAAAAAGCAGAACTACGATTGAATATTTCTGACCTGCTTAATCAAACCCAATACTTCTACCAGAATACCGGCGGTAAAACAAGTTTTCAAAAAAGCAAAGATGCCTATCGTTTTACCAGGAAGTATGGTACTACTTACAGCTTAACATTTAATTACTCATTATAAAATTTAAAAACTAAAAATACAGAAATGAAAAAGTACATTTTATACACAGCAGCTATCATGGCTATAACAGTAAGCAGCTGTAGAAAAATTGAAACAGACGGCGAGATACAGGTTGTTGTAGTTAATGGAGGTGGCGGCGGTGGCGGCAGCACTACAGGCCAAACCATTACCCTGCAGGGCCGTATTAATGCCGATACTGTTTTGCGCAAAGCAAATTCGTACATCCTGAAAGGAATTGTTTACATGGTTGGTAATCATACAATGACTATTGAAGCCGGAACTGTTATTAAAGGTTCTTTCAGTGGTTCTGATGTTGCTGCTTTGGTTATAACCCGTGGTTCAAAAATTATTGCGCCGGGTACAGCTACTGATCCGATTATATTTACATCACTTTCTCCTAATCCACAATCGGGCGACTGGGGTGGAATTGTACTTTGCGGTAAAGCTGGTTACAATTTAAGTTATAATGGTACTGCCGGCCTTTACCAGGTTGAGGGCGGTATTGATAATGCCAATGGCGACGGACTTGCAGGTTCCGGTGATGCTGTTGCACCAACACCTGTTGCCAATGATAACTCAGGTGTGTTGCAATATGTGCGTATCGAATATGCCGGTTATGCTTTTCAGCCCGATAAAGAAATTAACAGTTTAACCATGGCTGCTGTAGGAAGCGGAACAATCATTGACCATATACAGGTTACTTACGCAAAAGATGATGCTTTTGAGTGGTTTGGTGGCAGTGTTAATTGCAGCTACCTTATTGCTTATAAAACACAGGATGATGATTTTGATACCGACAATGGTTACAACGGTAAAGTACAGTTTGGCCTGGTTCTTCGTGATTCGCTGATTGCCGATATCTCTACTTCAGAAGCTTTTGAAAGCGATGGAAATGCAACCGGAACAACAGCTGCTCCAAAAACAACAGCTATTTTCAGCAACATAACAGCCATTGGGCCAAGAGCAACATTGAATAATCTGGGAAGTACACTTTTCAGAGGTGCTACACATATCAGGAGAAATTCAGGTATCTCTATCTTTAACTCTATCATCATGGGATGGCCAAGAGGTATTGAAATTGATGCTACAACCGGCACATCAACTGCATTAAATATTGAAGACAGTACTTTACGCCTGAGAAATATTACCCTGGCCGGTAACACAGTAAACACCAGGTTTACAGGAACGCCGGGTGCTACTATTACCAATGATGCAACTTTTTTAAGCTGGTTTACAGGAGCGTATTACAATAATGACATACTGGCCAATACTGCTGATGCAAAACTGATACAACCATATAACTATGCTGCACCAGATCCTACTCCATTTGCAGGCTCCAACGGCAACCAGAAAATTTTAACCGGCGGAGGGTTTACCGATCCTAAATTTACCGGTGATACATTCTTTGATAAGACTGTTACTTTCCGTGGTGCCATCGCACCTGCAGGTCCGCTTACAAGCTGGTGGAAAGGATGGACTAAATTTTAATAAAAATTATTTTAATAAAAAAAGCATCTGCCATATGGTGGATGCTTTTTTTTAAATTTGTATTTCAATTATCATTATGAAAATAATTTCCTTCTTGGTAACTATTTCTGTTTTATTCATTACCGGCTGCAAACAGCAAAATGTAAATGATAAAATATTAGCCAACAGCTTTATTGACTCGGTAATTAAAAAAAGCGACAGCAGTTATGAAAAAGCATATTACAGAAGTGATTTTGTAACTGCTCAATATTATATAAATAAAATAGATTCAACCATATGCCAGTTAATGAAAGATTCGGCCGGCCTCATCAGGCAAATCATTATAGCTAAAAAAGATACCCGTATTTTTTACGGCTCTTACTATAAAAACGGGCAGTTACAGGCCGATCTGCCGCTGGATGCATTTGGACAATACCACGGAACCGGAAAGTTTTATTATGAAGATGGAAGCCTGCAAAGTACCGGCAGTTACCTCCACGGTTTTAAAACCGGTGCCTGGAAAATATACAATGAAAAAGGCAAAGAAACAGCCACTGACAACTTTGACCAAAATGGCAATCTTATTCCACAAAAAATGCCTTAGCATAACATTTACATAATCATTCATTTATGTTTCCGTAACATACAGATAGTAGTTTACACCCGAACATTAAGTTTGAACACTTTTATAATTTTCCTTAGCAATTAGCAAATCCTGAGCGTAGCCGAAGGACTCATGCTTCCCACCCGGTATTCTTATCAGGGTGGCTTTTTTGCTATGTTAAGTTAATATTATCAAATTGTTACTATGCACATTTAAGGCACATTCTTTCACACATAGGATAAGTAAAGAATTTTAAAATTAAATTCACATCAGCATTAACACAAAAATATAAGCATATGAAATGGGTTAACGTAAACAACAATGCATCTACAGAAAATTTTGAATTGTGGGAAGATGAAAAAATGCTGGCAGATATCTCCTTCAGCAATCAAACCAGGTTTGCAAGAATAGTAAGCAAGCTGGGTAAAAGAATTTTTTCTTTTGAGAAAAAAGGCTTTTTAACGCAACGTAAATTTATCAGAAACGAATATGGCATTAAACTGGGTATGCTTGAAGAATTTAAACCAGGATCCGGAAAAGGCATTGTGGAACTTGACGGTAAAAGATATAACTATGTTTTTGATGAAAACAATTCGGGCGAACTTAAATTATATGATGAATCCATGCAGCAAAACCTGCTTACCTGCAGCTTTAATGCCATCAACAATGGAATAAATAAAACAAAATCTTTGCTGGACACCCGGTTTGGCAGCCTGTTGCTGGTGCTTTGCTGGTACACGTTTCAGCCACATCATACTTCCCAGGTTTCGGGCATCTTTAAAGATGCTGATTTATTGTTATCGTAAACCCCTGCTCCTGCCGGTTTTTTATTTTATCAACTTACCTGATCAATACAAAATAGTAACACGGGCTTAACAATGGATTAATAATTTGGTAAATGTTGAAGGATACTTTGCATAGTAAATAACCCGCTGATGCAAAAAATATCTATCGCTTTAAACCAGAATAAAATTTACTTTGCTGGGTTCTCAGCTATCCTGTTCGCAGCCATCTTGTTTTTACTTGTAAATGGCAAAGAAGCTGCCTTTATTTCACTCAACAGCTATCACCCGTTTTATTTAAACGTTTTTTTTATTAACTATACCTTTATGGGCGATGGTATTTTTGCGGTATGCCTTACTGCACTGATGTTCTTTTATTTTAAAAGAAAACAGGCTGGCTTTGCCCTGTTGTATTCTTTTTTAATTTCAGGACTGGCTGCACAGTTACTAAAAAACCTGTTCAATTCGCCCAGGCCAAAATTGTATTTTGAGGCAGGCACTTATTTAAATTTTATAGACGGCGTTACCTTAAGTGGCAGTTCCAGCTTCCCTTCGGGCCATACAGCCACCGCCTTTGCCATAGCCGCAGTATTGGTTTTAATGATGAAAAATAAAAACTGGCAGCTGCTTGTTTTACTGGCTGCCATATTGGTGGGTTATTCACGCATTTACCTGGCACAGCATTTTTTACTGGATGTAATTGTTGGTGCCTTGCTGGGAACCGTTTCAGGAATATTGGCTTTCTATCTTGCTCAAAACAGGATAAGTATAAGAAAATCCATTAAGAGAATGCACCAGGTTCCTGCTGAACTGGCTCCACCTGCCGCTATGCAGGCCAGCTAAGCAACTGCTGTAATGATTTGCCTTCTAACTGTATATATTGAATTATAAAAAGAAAACGCTGCTGCTGATCATCATTGCAACTATCGTGCGTTGTATTACAGCCGGCAGTATTGAACTGGGCAATGATGAAGTGTATTACAGGATGTATGCCCAATACCTGCAATGGAATTATTTTGATCATCCGCCGATGGTTGGCTGGCTGATCCGTTTTACCACAGCTAACCTATATTTCAGTTACGAGCTCTTTATCCGCTCAGGCGCCATTGCTTCTGCAGCCATTACAACCTGGTTTATTTTTTTAAGTGGCAGCAAATTAAACAATGCATTTACCGGCTATTTAGCCGCTATAATTTATACGGCCACACTTTACGGCAGTATTATTGCCGGCACATTTATTTTACCCGATTCGCCACAAATGGTTTGCTGGGCGGGAGGCATTTATTTGTTGATTGACATCACAAAATATAACCGGGTTAACCGGAAGCAAAAAAGAAATTTATTATTGTTTGGGCTCATTGCAGGTATTGGTATGCTTTGCAAAATACACACCGTTTTCTTATGGCTTGGGTTCTTATTGTATATCGTGCAGCACAACCGCCAATGGTTTAAGCAGCCTGTTTTGTACCTCTCGGGTTGTATTTCTTTATTATTATTTTACCCGGTTATACAATGGAATATTGATAATCAATTTATAACTTATTTATACCACAGCAACAGGGTTACTATAGCAGATGGAGGAATAGATATCGGTTCTTTTTTAACTTTTACCGGTGGGCAGATCTTCTACACCAACCCAATCATTTTCTTTTTTATCCTGGCATCAACTGTTGCAGCCTTTAAGAATAACCTGCCTGTTTCAACATCGCATAAAAGGTTGTTATTGTATTGCAGCCTGCCCCTGATAATTATTGCAACTGTTATCTCTTTATTTAAAAATGTACTGCCACATTGGACCGGCCCCGCTTATTACGGATTGATTTTATTAACTGCCTGTTATTTCAGCAGGCAAAAATTAACAACAGGTTTTGAAAAAAGATTAATGCCCAAAATATTGCTGGCAGCCTGCGGCTTTCAATTGCTGGTGATTGTTGCCGGTGTTTTACTCATCAATTTTATGCCGGGCAGCCTGGGCAATAAAAAAGAAAAAAACAAATTTGGGGAAGGCGATTTTACTTTGGACATGTACGGCTGGGGAAGTTTTAAAAATAACTTTACCAATCTGGCTAAAGCCGATCTGCAAACCGGCGTTATGAAAAGAGATGCGGCAATCATCAGCAACAAATGGTTTCCGGCAGCGCATATTGATTATTATGTAACCATGCCTATGCAAAGAGATTTAATTGCCATGGGCGATACAAATGATATACACCAGTATGCCTGGATAAACCATGAGCGCAGGAAACTGAAACCCGGCGATGATGCATACTACATCGTGCCTTCCAATAATTATATAGATGCGGCGGAATTGTACTCCGGAATTTTTACAACGATCATGCCTCCGCAAATCATTGAACAGAAAAGAAATGGAAAAACCTGCAGGTATTTTTATGTATGGCGCATGATGGATTATATTCTAAAACCAAACCCCCGTTTACAATAAACAGGGGTTGTAGCTTTATATATATGGATAACTGCAGCATAAAATTACATGCGGTTTATAACTAAAAAGTAAACGCATCATTAAGCAATCATTATATCAACCTGTACTTCTCTTTATCCCAAACCTCTTTTGAAACTGATAAAGTATTTTGTAAAAACTGGCTATACCACCTGCCGGAGTTTTTAACCGTCCGGCGCTGTGTTTTAAAATCAACATTTACCAAACCAAATTTTGGGTAATAACCTTCTGCCCATTCAAAATTATCAAGCAGGGTCCATATAAAATAACCATTCACATTCACTCCTTCTCTTTTTGCCAGTAACACCTGAGCAATATAGTCCTGCAAAAATTTAACCCTTTTATAATCATCCACCCTGTCCTCTTCATAACTGTCGTTAAAAGCAGCTCCGTTTTCAGTAACAATAATTTCATTGATCGTACCATAACTATGCAGGCGCTTTAGCGCATTATAAATGCAGGGTGGGTAAACTTCCCAGTCCATCAATGTATGCTCCACATTTCTTTTACTGGCTTTGATGATTTTGGCTTTTACAAAAGGCATCAGCGGTGCATAACTTACAAACTCCCGTGTGTAATTCTGCAGGCCAATAAAATCCATATCAAAAGCCAGTTTCTTTTCATCATGCGGCAGCATGAACCTGTCTATACGCTCCAGTATTTTCAGTTCGCTTGTTGGATAACCAAGGCCCAGCAGCGGTTCTATAAACATGCGGTTAAGCAGTGCATCCACTTTTGCGGCCGCTTTGTTATCCCTTTCATCATTGTACCGATATGGTTCAATATGCGAATAAGAAAAAGTAGTGCCCACTTTACAATCACTGCGCAGCGTTTTAATGATCCGTCCTCCCTCGGCCTGGCACATGGCAGCATGATGTGCAGCAGCAAGAAAACTGCTTAACCCTTTTTTACCTGGTGCATGCACACCCAAAAAATAACCGGCACCGGTAAAAACCATCGGCTCATTCAGCACCATCCAGTATTTAACCCGGTCGCCAAAATGTTTTATACAGCAATCAACAAAATAACTGAACCAGTGTATCACTTCCCGGTTTGCCCAGCCGCCTTTTTGCTGCAGCGCCTCGGGCAAATCCCAGTGATAAATTGTAATCCAGGGTTCTATCCCCAATTCAAGACAAAAATCAATGACCCGGTTATAAAAATCAATGCCCTTGTGGTTTACCGCACCAATACCATTTGGTAAAATACGGCTCCAGGAAATTGAGAACCGGTGGTTGGGAATATTCAGCTTATACATAAGCGCTATATCCTCGGCATAGTGTTTATAATAGTCGCATGCAGTATTGCCGTTTTCATTATTAAATATTTTTTTCTTTCGCTGGGTGAATGTATCCCATATTGAAGGCCCTTTGCCATCAATATTGTGGCTGCCTTCTATCTGGTAAGCAGCGGTGGAAACACCCCATTTAAAGTCTTCTCCAAAATCATTTTTTGTAAAAAGCATAATCCTTATTCAGCAAGTTGATTTAATATTTTCCCCAGGCTTTTTTCTTTTAATTTTTTTATTGAATAAATACCTTCTCCCAGTTCAGCAGGTTTTTTCTTACCGGTGTTTCCATGCTTCTTTATGATCATGTTAAGTATCCTTTGGGTTGTATCCGGATAATTGATTGTTATATCCTGGTTTTGGGTTACCCAATCTTTAATAATATCGAGGTGTTTTTTCTTCAGGCTTTTAATAACCGGTACACGCATTGTTTGTAAAGCGGCTGCATTGCATTGCTGTTCATACTGGCCTTTCATGGGTATTACCATCAGTTTCTTTTTCAAATACAACGCCTCTGCGGGTGTTTCAAACCCGGCACCACAAAGCACACCGGTGCAGGTTATAAAACTTTCAATAAATGCCTCATTGTTTATTGGCCTGATGTGTACATTCTTTTCTTTGTATTCTTTTTTGGTATGCTTGCTAAATACCTGCCATTGAATGTTTTTTATTTCTCCCAATACTTTAATGATTCTTTCATCGCTGTAAGCCGGCAGGTATACAGTGTAATGCATTTTATTTACAGGCTTTGCTTCACGTACCTGGCTGCGAATCACCGGCGTAAAAATATCCTTATCGTAAGCGCCAAAATGAAAACCATACGCTTCGGTAACCGGCGCATAATTATTAAGCACCACTTTCCCTACCATATCCTTCTTCTTTGGTTTGGGCGATTTATTATTGATCACTGCAGCCTGGTGGCTAAGGCCGATGCATGGCCTGTGTTTCATTTTGCAGGCCCAGGCACTTACCGGTTCAAAATCATTTAATACCAAATCGTAATCTTCTATGGGCAGGCTTTTTATTTCTTTGTACAATTGTTTTAAATTACTCTTGCGGTAAGTGGCCAGCAGGTCTATGCCACCATTCTTTCCAAAAATAAAACTCAGCCCTTTAAATTTATATTTTACCGGGTAAGGAAGTTCCACATCAGCCTGTATACCACTTACCAAAATATCCAGCTCGCCTTTTTGCTGCAGAATGGGAATAATATCCCTTGCCCTGCTTAAATGCCCGTTGCCGGTGCCTTGTATGGCGTAGAGTATCTTCATTGTTTCATCAGGTTAAATTCTTCCAGCATGTTATCAAAAAGCTGTGTGTTATTCAGTTCTTCTTCCTCGTTGCTGTGTTCAATCCATTGCTGCATTTCATTTTCATCATAGCGGTAAATTTTCCATTCGCCCTCTGCATATTCCAGTGCCGTTAAATTCTCAATCCAGTCCCCGCTGTTCAGGTACATGATCTTTCCCTGTTCATTTTCTATTTCCCGCATTTCGGGTTGATGAATATGTCCGCAGATAACATAATCGTACTGATTACTAATGCCGATATCAGCAGCAGTTTGCTCAAAACTGTTGATGAATTTTACAGCGCTCTTAACACTGTTCTTTATTTTTTTAGATAAAGACAGTTTTCCTTTTTTAAATATTTTTTCCGAAATAAAATTGGCTACCCTGTTTATATGTATGAGTGTATCGTAACCAACAGCTCCCAGTTTTGCCAGCCATTTACTGTGTTGCATGGTTACATCAAATACATCACCGTGAAAAAACCAGGCTGTCTTGTCATCATCCAGTTCCAGTATTACTTTATTTACAATTTTAAGAGAGCCCATTTTAAAACCTACAAACTTGCGCAGCATTTCATCGTGGTTGCCGGTTATATAATACATTTTTACGCCCTTGCTCATCCAGCTCATTAAATGTTTAACCACTTTCATGTGGCTTTTGGGCCAGTATCTTTTGCTGAACTGCCATATATCAATAATGTCGCCATTGAGTATGACTGTTTTGGGCTTTACCGTTTTCAGGTAGCGCAACAATTCCTTTGCATGGCAACCATAAGTACCAAGGTGAACATCAGACAGAACCAATATATCCAGCTTCCGCTTTTTTATTTTATCCATTACTGGATTTTATAAAATTTCAATGGCGGATAAAAAGCCGAAAGCATGGGCAGGAAAATTCTTACAGAAAGCTTCAGAAAAAAATAACGGATATTTTTCATGACGCAAAATTTTGGATTAGTAGTTATTACAAAGTGAAACAATGTACATAACCAAATGTTTACGCTTATGTTATGTCAGTGTTAAGCATAATGATACGTTGAGCAAAACTTAACATTGAAACTGCAATGCTTATATTAATTTTATGTTATCATTCAATAAAAACGAACAATGGCAACAGACAAAAAAGCTGCAAAGAAGATCAATATCCCGGTTAACAGTTTTTTGAAAACTGTTACAGAACAGTTAGATACTTCTCTTACTGCATTAAAAGAAGCGCTTGGTGAAAAAGAATTTAAAAAGAGAATTAAAAAAGCTGCCAAGAAACTGGTAGCCGGCATAAAAAAAACGCAGCCTGAAAAAGCAGTTAAAAAAGTAAAGAAAGTAATTCCGGTTAAGAAAAAAGCAGCAAAGCCTGCTGTGAAAAAATAAGCTGACTGATTACTACAGGTTGTTTATATACCGTTGCGCAATAATTAGCAAGTATGGTAGTTTTTAAAACTGCTTAGAACCTGCCTGTTATTTTAACAGGTTAATTGTGTACTTTTCCTTTTGGGTAACTGTATTCCATTCATCTGTTCTGAATGGTACAGCAGGAAATCCTTCCCTGTTAAATAAATTACATTCGCTGGCATCACCCATCCAGCCAAAACGAACAGCTACCGGATGCTGTACTTTATCCGAAGATACCAGTACAGTATTATTTTTTATAAATGCCCGGGCAAAATAAAACTGTTTATCATTTCCCGCTATTTCAAATCCTTTGATATAGCCGTATTTATCCGGCGTAAATAAACCAGTACCCGTGTTTTCAAATAAAATCCCGATTTCGTTTCCATGTATTTCTATTGATTTGTATACAGGCCCTGAACAAACCATCGGTTTTTGATAAAGATTGTTTAAGGCAATGGCAGCTAATCTTTTACCTACGTCCTGCTTATTTGTTGGATGAATATCTTTTGGATTTCCAATATCGGTGGTAACACACATGCCCGTATTGGGTAATTGTAATGTACCTGTTTGTGCTTCCCTCAGTTCTGCCCAGTCACAGCCTTCATTGCTGTTGCCGGATGTATTAAATGTTGCCAGTTGCACAAAATAAAAAGGTAAGTCACCCTGCCCTGATTTTTTCCGCCAGTCCTGTATTAATAAAGGAAATGTTTTCCGGTACTGATAAGCCCTTGTTGCATTGGATTCGCCCTGGTACCAAAGCACCCCTTTAAATTTAAAAGGTATCAGCGGATTGATCATGGCATTGTAGCATAAAGAGGGGAGTGAATTTTCGCTTATCTTATCCTGTATCGATTCTACCTGCCACTTCCATTTACCACACAAAGAAACAGCCGCATCATCCAGGTTTAATTTCAGGTCGGCAGAATCACCCCAGATACCGCCGCCGCCGGTATTATCAACCACCCGTATGGCAATTACATTTTTCCCTGCTTTTAAAACACCGGCAGGAATAAGATATTTTCTTTTTGCATCCCACTGGCTGGTACTGCCCACTTTAATACCATTCAGGTAAGTAATATCATCATCATCTATTTTTGCCAGTTCAAGTGTGGCATTTTTTTTACTGTCGGCTTCCGTGATCACAATGGTCTTTCGCAACCAAACCACTCCATCCAGGTCGCCGATGCTTTGCACTTCCCATTGTTGCGGTGCATTCAGTTCCGGCCATGTTGAATCGTCAAAAGAAAATGCTTTAAACACATCTGCAGCTTTCCTATTTAATTTTTCACCTTGTAATTTTTCAATACGCTGCCGGTTAGTTTGCTGCATAAGTTGTGAAAGCGAATCCAGGTTGATTGAAGGCATGGAAGCTATCATATCTTTAAATTCATCGCTGCTTTCAAAACCTTCCCGGCTTATCCAGGTTTCGGCATTGGTACCACCCCAGCTGGCATTTATCAAGCCAACCGGTACTTTAATACTGTCGTAAATATTCCTTGCAAAAAAATACCCAACACCTGTAAAGTCGGCTACCGAAATTGAATCGCATATTTTCCATCCCGCTGTGCTAACATCTTCTGCCGGTAATGAGCGGATCTGGTGTTGTATTTTTATATGCCTGATAAAAGGATTGTTCGCTCCCCGCATTTCCTTTGCAGCATTGTCCGACTGTCCAACCGTCCACTCCATATTAGACTGTCCACTGCAAAGCCATACATCGCCCACTAAAATATTTTTTAGCAGGATACTGTTATTTCCTTTTATGAATAATTCAAAAGGGCCTCCGGCAATTTCAGCATCAAACCTGGCCATCCAGCGGCCGTTTATATCGGCCTTAACCGTTTTTGTTTGGTTGTGAAACTTCAGCACGATTTTTTCGTTGGCAGCTGCCCTGCCCCAAACAGGTATTACCGTATTGCGCTGCAATACCATATTATCTGTAAAGAATGCCGGTAAACTAACCTGTGCATACAGCTGGGTAACATACTGAAATAAAATAAACAAAAAGATCAGCCTGGTTTTCATTTTGTATTTGTTTTTATTTAACCAACTCAAATGCACTTTTCCATCTGATATCTCTGGATGATGCACCGATCATCAATTCAAAATCACCGGGTTCTGCCACCCATTGCAGTTGCTCATTATAGAAGGAGAGTTTTTCTTTATTAATTAAAAAGCTCACCGTTTTAGTTTCTCCGGCAGCCAGTTTTATTTTTTTAAAATCCTTCAACTCTTTTACCGGCCGTACAATAGAGCCGACTTTATCTCTTATGTATAATTGAACCGTTTCTTCACCGGCATAATTGCCCGTGTTGGTAATGGCACATGTAACCGCTATCTGTTCATGGCTATTTATTTTCTTTTTGCTTAACTGCAGGTTGCTGTATTGAAAACTGGTATAACTTAATCCATAACCAAATTCATACCTGGGAAAAACAGACAGGTCATTATAGGAAGAATTGTAATTGCGGTTGCTGTCATTTGTTGCCGGGCGCCCGGTATTAAAATGACTGTAATAAATGGGTATCTGCCCCACACTGTAAGGAAAACTGATGGGCAGTTTTGCCGAAGGATTGTAGTCGCCAAACAATACATCGGCAATGGCATTACCGGCCTCGCTGCCCAGCCACCAGGTGTATAAAATGGCTGGCGCATGATCGGCTGTGTAATTAAATACCAATGGCCTGCCTGCGTTGATGAGTACAACTACCGGTTTACCGGTTGCCAGTAATTCTTTCAACAGATCTTCCTGCACGCCGGGTATATTAATATTGCTGCGGCTTTTTGCTTCGCCGCTCATATCCCTTCTTTCGCCCATGCTCAGTATCACCACATCTGATTTTTTTGCTGCTTCAACCGCTTCAGCAAAACCGCTTTTATCATCGCCTTCTATTTCGCAACCCTTTGCATACAGCAGCGTTGTGACTGCGGCAATTTTATTTTGAAGGCCTTCCCACTGCGAGACAATAAAATTTGAATCCACACCGGGTACTTCCACATCCCAAAAACCTTTGTTTTGTTTTACCGCTTTTACAAGCGGGCCAATAAATGCAATGGTCTTTGTGTTTTTTGATAACGGTAAAATATTTTTTTCGTTCTTCAACAGCACAATACTTTTGGCGGCCATCTCCCTTGCCAGTTGTGTGTGTGCCGGGTTATTTAATGCGGCCTCTTCTCTTGCTGTATTGCAGAATTTGTAAGGATCATCAAACAATCCCAGTTCAAATTTTTTAAGTAAAATTCTTTTCACTGCATCATCAATCAAGGCAACCGGTACTTTTTTATCTTTTACCAATTGCGCTAAATTATTTTTATAGCAGCGGCTTTCCATATCCATATCGCTTCCGGCAGTGATGGCAGATAAAGCAGCTTCATATTCATTGGCTACATTACCATGGTTTATCATTTCGCCAACCGATCCCCAATCGCTTACCACAAAACCTTTGAAGTTCCATTTGCCTTTCAGTATATCACGCTGCAGGTATTTATTGCCCGTTGCAGGAACTCCATTCAGGTCGTTGAATGAATTCATGAAAGTGGCAGCACCTGCATCAAGTGCCGCTTTAAAAGGGGGCAGGTACACTTCCCACAAAAGCCGGTCGCTCATATCAACAGCATTATAATCACGGCCACCAATGGCCGCACCATAAGCAGCAAAATGTTTGGCACAGGCCATCAGCGAATTAATATCTCCCAGCTTATTGCCCTGGAAACCTTTTACCCTGGCAGATGCAATGGCAGAACCCAGGTAAGGATCTTCACCGGCACCTTCCATCACCCTTCCCCAGCGGGGATCACGGGCAATATCAACCATGGGTGCAAAGGTCCAGTTGATACCGGCAGCACTGGCTTCTGTAGCCGCTGTTCTTGCAGATAACTGAATGGCATCCATATCCCAGCTGCATGCTTCGGCCAGCGGAATAGGAAATGTTGTTTTGTATCCATGAATAATATCCTGTCCAAATAACAAAGGAATTTTTAAGCGTGACTGCATGGCAATCTGCTGCCAGGCTCTTGTTCTGCGAGTTCCTACACAATTTAATAGTGAGCCTACCTGGCCTTTAAGCACCTGTTGTTTTTTTGTGCTGTCTAATGTAACCGGGCCGGTGGCATTCCAGTCGTCGTTGTATTGATTAAGCTGGCCGATCTTCTCATCAAGTGTCATTAGTTTTAAAACCGAATCAACACGTTGATCAATAGTTTTTTTCTGTGCATGGCAAAAATTAAAATTCAAAAGGGCAACCAGCACAATACCGGTAATTTGAAAAACAGATTTTTTCATTGAACTTATTTAACCCAGTTTACTTTTGCTTTTTTTACATCTTTAGAATTGGTGCCGATCATGATCTCAAAGTCACCTGCTTCCCAATCGTACTTTAAATCATAATTATAAAATTTAAGATCATTGGGACTGATACTGAAAGATACCGTTTTAGTCTCCCCGGCTTTTATGGCTATCTTCTGAAAACCTTTTAATTCTTTTACAGGCCTCGTTACACTGCCTACCACATCACGGATATATAATTGTACGACTTCCTTTCCGTCATAGCTGCCGGTATTGGTTACACTTACAGTTGCAGTTAATGTTTGATTTCCTTTTAAAGCAGTATTGCTGAGTTTTATATCGCTGTAGCTAAAAGAAGTATAACTCAATCCATATCCAAATGGATAAACAGGTTCGTTAGATACATCTAAATAATTGGAACGGAACTTTTCGAACCATTTACCTTCAGCCAACGGGCGGCCGGTATTTTTATGTGCATAGTAAATAGGTACCTGGCCTACGTTCTGCGGGAATGTAGTACTGAGTTTTCCCGAAGGATTTACATCTCCAAACAATACATCTGCAATGGCATAACCTGCTTCGCTGCCGCCAAACCAAACATTGAGAATGGCAGGCACATGATCGTTTTCCCATTTTAATGCAAGTGGCCGGCCTGTGAATAATACCAACACTACGGGCTTTCCTGTTTGTACTAAAGCTTTCAGCAGATCCTGCTGCGCTTTTGGTATAGAGATATTACTGCGGCTCGATGATTCGCCACTCATTTCGGCAGATTCGCCCAATGCAGCAACAATCACATCCGATTGTTTCGCAATGTCCAGTGCTTCCTGCAATATCACTGCAGCAGGGCGGCTGTCTCTGTGCAATGATTTTCCAAACATGCCGGCCCTGTCTTCAAACAAGCTGTCTTCATCCAGGTTAGATCCACGTGCCGTTAATATTTTTACCTGGCTGCCAGCCACTTCCTTTAAACCGGTTAACAGTGATGTTGCTTTTGAAAAATCTGCTGCTACGCTCCAGGTACCGGGCATGTTTTCTTTATTATCTGCCAGCGGACCAATTAATGCAATGGTACCTGTTTTCTTTATTGGTAAAATATTGTTTTGATTCTTCAGTAATACAAAACTTTGCGCAGCAGTTGCTCTTGCTTCTTTCCTGTTGGCTGCGGTAAACACTTCTGTTTTTGCCCTGTTCTCATCGCAATATTTATAAGGGTTCTCAAACAGGCCCAGTTTATATTTTGCTTCCAGTATTCTCCGGCAGGCTGCATCAATCTGCGCCAGCGTTACCTTTCCTTCCTTCAGTGATTTTTGGGTGGTAGTTAATAATCCTTCGCCAACCATATCCATATCAATACCTGCCATCAATGCTCTTGCGGATGCCGTTTGCAGGTCGCCAATACCATGTTCAATCATTTCATTAATGCCGGTATAATCTGTAACTACAAAACCTTTAAAGCCCCATTGTTTGCGAAGCACATCGGTCATTAACCATTTGCTGGCAGTAGCCGGTACACCATCTACATCATTAAAAGAAGCCATCACACTTCCCACACCTGCATCAACTGCTGCTTTATATGGTGGCAGATATTCATTAAACATGCGCTGGTGACTCATATCAGTTGTATTATAATCACGGCCAGCCTCAGCCGCACCATACATGGCATAATGTTTTACGCAGGACATGATGCTGGTATTGCCTGCATAACTGCTGCCCTGGTAACCGTTTACCATGGCTTTGGCTATTTGCGAACCAAGATAAGGATCTTCGCCACTGCCCTCTGCAATCCTTCCCCAGCGTGGGTCACGGGCTATATCTACCATGGGCGAAAAGGTCCAGTTGATACCATCTGCACTGGCTTCAATAGCCGCAATTCTTGCACTGCGTTTTATCAGGTCCATATCCCAGGTACAACTTAATCCCAGCGGTATCGGAAAAACGGTTTCATATCCATGTATCACGTCCATACCAAATATCAACGGAATTTTTAACCGGCTTTTTTCTACCGCCAGCTTTTGCACTTCTTTAATTTTTGCAACAGACTTAATGTTGAACAACCCGCCAACCTTTCCCTGTTCAATTTTTTTGGCAATATCCGAATTACCCGCCTGGCCGGTAACAATATCACCGGATCCCGGCAAATTCAATTGTCCTATTTTTTCTTCCAATGTCATCTTCTTCATCAATGCATCAACAAAAGTTTTCATTTTTGCATCCTGCGCAAAAGAATTAAGTGAAACAATGCAAAGTACCAGAAGGATTATTCTACGCTTCATAAAAATTGGTTTTCTTTTAATTAATGATGTGCTGTGTTTTTATTTATAGTTTTTAATACTTTTTATATCGCTGTTGCCCACAGGCAAAATGCTAATTGCAGCACCGCCCCCGGGTGACAATTTTAATTTCAATATTGTTTTAGCATCTACCATAAATTTTTCAATCGCATATGCTTCAGGATTATTTTTCCAGTGTGCATCATCGGCATCTTTATAAAGAGTAGCCAAGTATTTTTTTCCGGCATCTAAAAAATTTAAAGGCAATATGGATGTACGGCTGTTCTCATCAGTGATAGCACCAATAAACCAATCATCCTTATTTTTTGCTTTTCGGGCAATGCTGATATAATCACCCGGCTCTGCTTCTATAATTTTTGTATCATCCCAATCAACGGCCACATCTTTTATAAACTGAAATGCATCTAAATGTCTTTCATAATTTTCGGGCAGATCGGCAGCCATTTGTAATGGGCTGTACATGGTTACATACAATGCCAGTTGCTTTGCCAGCGTAGTGTGTACCTGTTCTTTTTTGGCAGTGTCGTAAAAATTCATTTTTATTTTGAAGATGCCCGGCGTATAATCCATGGGGCCTCCCATCAGCCTGGTAAATGGCAAAATGGTTTCATGATCGGGTGGATTACCGGAACTCCAGGCATTAAATTCATTTCCCCTGGCAGCTTCGCAGGCAAGATAATTTGGATAAGTACGATGCAAACCTGTTGGCCTTACGGGCTCATGCTGGTCTACCATGATTTGATAACCGGCAGCTTTAGCGATCGCTCTTTCGTAATGTTTTATCATCCACTGTCCATCGTGATGCTCGCCACGGGGAATGATCTGTCCCACATAACCTGACTTAACTGCATTGTAACCGTTGTTTTTCATAAAGCGGTAAGCCGTATCCATCCATCGTTCGTAATTTGAAACTGAAGATGAAGTTTCATGGTGCATGATCATCTGCACATTCTTTAGTTTTGCATAAGCAGTAATTTCCTTTACATCAAAGTCTGGATAAGGCGTTACAAAATCAAACACATCTTCTTTCCAGTTGCCAAACCAGTCTTCCCAGCCGGCATTCCATCCTTCAACCAGTACGGCATCAATGCCATGCTTTGCAGCAAAATCAATATACTTTTTTACGTTTGCCGTATTGGCACCATGTGGCACTCTCGTAGCCTGCTGAGAACCTACCTGGCTACCGCTGTAATCCCAGCTGCTTTTGCCAACATGCAGTTCCCACCAGACACCCACAAATTTTTGCGGCTTTATCCAGGATATGTTTACTATTTTTGAAGGTTCATTTAAATTCAAAATCATTTTTGAAGCTAGAATATCAGTTGCTTTATCACTTACTATAACAGTGCGCCAGGGTGTTTTTGAGGGTGTTTGCAGATAAGCTTTATTACCCACTGCATCCGGTACCAGGTGCGCATTCAATATGTTTGAACTTTTATCAATCACCAGGTTCATTGCCGGGTAATTTACCAATGCAGCTTCATGAATATTGATATAGAGATTTTCTCCTGTCTTCATCATCAGGGGTGTTTGCACACCATTTGTATTAAAATATGTTTTTGCATGTATCTCCTGCGAAAACTTTCCGCCGGTTGCATCAATCTCACTCAGCTTACTGGTGTAATAGGCATATTCATTGGTATCATAATCTCCGGGTATCCAAAAAGTTTTATGATCACCGGTTACAGCAAACTGCGTTGTTTCTTCTGCTATGATAAAATGTTTAAGTTTTGCCTGCTGCGGAAATTCATACCTGAATCCGACTCCATCGTTGAACAGCTTAAAAACCATGTTTACCAATATTTCATCTTTGGTTTTAAGTCTTAAAAACAATTGCTGATAGTTATTCCTGATCTGCTTCACTTCTCCCCAAACAGGCGTCCAGCTTTCATCGGTGGTGGAAATGTTTTTTTCAACCAGATCAAAAGTATTTAATTGCAAAGCCGGGCTTTTTAAATTGATACCCAACGCCGACTTTTTAATGACAGCTTTATCTTTATAATTCAGTTCGTAATAAAGATTACCGGATCCACCTGCAGGGCCGGTTAAAAATATCCTGCATACCAGATTCTTATCCGGAGATGTTATGCTGATTGTATCACTGGCAACAGATGTAAGCACACATAAAAAACAAAGAGAAAAAAGCAACACAGATTTTTTCATACATACTTTTTAATTTTTTCGTAGATAGGGTTCTATTATTTTTTGCCAGATAGCATATCCTTTGGCATTCATATGCAGCTTATCATCCAGGAAAATATCCGGCATGGGCGTTCCGTCTTGCTGCAACATGGCATGATACACATCTATGTAAGCTGTCCGTTTTTTTGTTGCCAGATAATCCTTTATCATTTCGTTCGCTGCTTCAAATTTTACCAACAGGTGTTTGCGTGAAGGGCTTGGCTTCATGGAAACATAAGCGATGGGAACTTTTTTATACCCGTTCCTGATTATGGTAAAGAGTTCTATAAAACGCTGTGCAACCTGGGCAGGCGAAAGGGTATCGTTGCCTGCAAAATCATTCTCTCCGCAATAAATAAGAATTTGTTTTGGTTTGTAAGGCAGAATAATATCATTGGTATAACGAATTACATCCGGAAATGCAGAGCCTCCAAAACCACGATTGATAATGGTATAGCCAGGGAAATCAGCCTGTACATCCTTCCACATTCTGAAAGAAGAACTGCCCACAAAAAGAATGGCTTTGGCAGGCGGAAAAGAAATGGAATCCTGCTTTTTAAATGCTGCTATCTCATTTGCAAATGGCTGTGCCGATGCATCTGTAAAAGCAAATGCAAATAATAAAACTATAACGGCTCTTGAAAATAATTTACTCAACTTTTTGAATTTTAGTTTTTTCACTCACCCCATTTTCATTGATCGCTTCAATGGTAAAATAATAAGGCTTCTGACTGTCCATCGCTTTAAACCAGTATTCATTTAAATCGTGTACCATGATGTTGTTGTACAATTTACCAGGTGCAGTTCCATAGTACAGGTTATAGGCAAATGCATTGTCAACCGGGGGCCATTTGATGTATGCACTGCGCTTGTCTTTTTCAGTTCGTAATACGATCAGATTTTTTACTGCATCAGGCTTTTTACCATTGCCATTGCCAAATACACGTAAGCCGCTGATGGCGAATTTGCCGGTGGGCATGTGTATATTTTCCAACCTGATAAATCTTGCCTGCACCGGTTTTTCCAGTTCTATATAATCATGCGGCACATCTGTCTTATTATTGCTTTTATCAACCAGCACATCCCATTTCTTTCCATCAACAGAAGCATATATTTTGTATTGGTGATAAGTGGTTGTTTGCTTTCCTAAAAATTCAGCATCCTGATCAGCATAATTTATTTGTATGGCATGTACGGTTGAAGCATTACCCAGGTCGGTTTGTATCCACTCTCCTTTATCAGCACTTACTGCACTCCAATAAGTTTTTATACTTTCATCTACGGCATTGTTTGCATAGTAACTGCCAAGTGTTGACGAAACGGTAACCGGTTTTTTATAGTTCAGTAAATACCAACCTGCAAACGCACCATGCTCTTTGCCGGCATTGCCGGGCAGGTATTGTGGATAATCACCAAAAGCAGTATTGCACCACATCACATCATCCTTATCAAAACCTGCGGGCCAGATTCCAATCCTTCTTTCAAAAGTATTTTTAACACAAACGATACTTGTGGATACATGCCAGTAATTGTTCTGCCTGTCCATAAAAGTAGAACCATGCCCTGCACCTCTTGAAAATCCGCCCGCCTTCATACTTAACGGATCTGATTGCGGCGTAAAACCGCCCAGCGGATTATCGCCAACCACCACCCCATCTGCATAGCCGCTGAACTCGGTACCCGGTGCACCATACTGTAAATAATATTTTCCATTGTGCTTCGTCATGGTTGCTCCTTCTATAAAAGCATCTAAAAAAGTATTGTCCATTAATTCACCAAAACGTTGCCAGCCATAGCGCCAGCCCTGCAGCATGTACATTTCTTTTCTTGTACCAATGGGTTGAAAAGTTTTTCTGTTCAGTTCCACACCATATAATGGAAATACATTGCTGCTGCCATTATACATGTACAGCCTGCCGTCATCATCGGTAAAAAAAGCAGGGTCCCAGCCACCAATATCAAAACTATCAACCAGTGGTTTCCATTCATTGGCTTTTGGGTTGGTGCTCATCCACAAAGTAAACTTACTGGTATAGGTTGATCCAAAAACGATCATGGTATCGCCAACAATACCAACAGCCGGTGCACATAATTCATCGTACACACCGCCGTTCCATGGACGAAGAAATTTTTTGGAAACGAAATTCCACTTCAGCATATCACTGCTCCACCAGTATCCCCATTGGTTGGTGCTGAACAAATAATAATCGCCTTTATAATTTACAATAACAGGATCGGCAGTGGCACGGTGCTTTCCCCATTCGCTAAAGTTAGGAATGGGTGTATAGCCATAATCAATATTAACAGGATTGCAATAAGTTTTTTGCTGGGCCTTCAACTGCCCGCTGAACAAAAAACAAAACAGGACTATGTATGTCAATTTCATTTATCAATATTTATAGTTGCCAAAACAGGGAAATGATCTGAAGGATATTTCATATCGTACGAATCGGTGATGGTAGCAAATTTTAAAACGCTTATCCGGTCATCCTTCGAAACAAAAATATAGTCAATACAGCCATTGGGTCTTTCATTAAACTTAAAGCCGTTCCAGGTATCAGGGGCACCGTAAACCAGTTTACTGATGCTGCGGCTGTTTTGCATATTGGCCATCATGTATTGTGACGGCCCGTCTTCGGGCTTTGAATTAAAATCGCCGGATACAATAACAGGGTAATTTTTTGTATTGAGTTCATGTATCTTTTTTATGATCAGTTTTGCTGACTCCAGCCTGGCAAGTTTGCCCATATGATCAAAATGCGTATTAAAAACCCAGACAAGTTTTTTTGTCTTATTATTTTTAAATAGCCCGTAAGTGCAAACCCGGTTCAATGCTGCATCCCATCCTTTGGATGGAACATCGGGTGTGGGTGATAACCAGAAAGTTGATTGCTCAACAACCGAGTATTTATCTTTCTTATAAAATATACAAGAGTATTCACCTGCTTCTTTTCCATCATCCCTGCCAACTCCTATAAAATTGTAACCAGTTAAACTGTCCTTTAAATACAGTAATTGATTATGCACCACTTCCTGCAGGCCAACAAAATCCGCTTCATAATAATTTACTAGTCCTGCCACTTTATCTTTTCTCTTCTCCCACCAGTTTTCTCCATCGCTTTTTACATCCAGCCGGATATTATAACTCATCACTTTTACTTCTGTTTGCGCTTTTGCAAAGAGTGCGGCAGTCAAAAAAAATACGAATGCAATTACCTGTTTCATGTTTATTTTAAATAAGGGCTTACAAAATTCAGTTTCTTTAAGCCTGCTTTTATTTCGGGGCAGCTCATAAATAATTTCCAAAGCAGGCCGCTGCGATAATTTTCCATCATCACCACAATGGGTCCCTGGTCAATGGCAAGGTAACGAGGCAGGTACCAGTTATCCTGTTCACTAAAAGCATCGTAAAAACCATAAGCCCCCCAAAGCTTTCCTTTCATATCATTATACCAATGTTTCATTGCGGCCATGGATTGCTGTGGTGTGTAAGGAAAAGATGAGAGCGCCGCTGTTGGAGATATTACACCAAGATCTCTTTCTGTAGTTGGCGCATGCCCGGCATAACCCTTTACTGAATAGCTCGATGTTAGTCCCCAGCTATTTGAATCATAACCTTTGAATTTATTCGGATTATCAACACACCACTGATAATTGATGAGCGCCTGCGTTGTATTCTCTTTCCAGTAATCGGCGTATTTATCTTTTAATCCGTGCGGATCTAAACCCAGGTAAGCATAATGCGCCCAAAATAAAGGACCACCATTCCATGCATCGCCCTGGTGTTTCATTTGTAATTTATAAGCGTAATTTGCTGCAATACCATCAGGCTTGTTCACATCATTTATTTTACCGTTCTCTGCCCAGCCTTCGTGATAAACTTCTGCAGGTACCCCATGTGTGGGCGATGATGCGGCAAGCACGTACATGATCAAACATTCATTATACCCATGTACCGGAAAATTCATTTGCCATCCGTAATCCGGACTCCAATGCCAGTACAAAACATTCTTTCCATTACGGTACCAGTCAAACTCTACTTCTTTCCATAACTTATCAACCCTTGCTGTCAATGCTTTTTCTTCAGCATTACCATTTTGATAATATTGCCTTACACAAAGCAATGCCTGCACCATAAAAGGATGTTTCTACCAGATCACCACCATTATCCTTTTTTCCGAAAGGAACAACCTTTCCTGTTTCCCCATTCCACCAATGTGGCCAGGCGCCATGAAAGCGGTCGGCTGTTTCTAAAAAATGAACGATCTTTTCCAGTTGCTTTCTTCCTGCTTCTTTGGTTACAAAGTTCCGTTCAATACCAACCAATATTGCCATTACACCAAAACCTGAACCACCGCTGGTAACTACGGTTTGATCGTTATCAGGATATATATTATCAGTATGAATTCTTTCCCTGCCCATACCACTTACCGGTTCTGCTCCATCCCAGAAATACCGGAAGGTTTGCTGTTGTACCTGGCGAAATAAAGCCGTATCTGCATCGGCAAGCGATACGTATGGCTTCTCTTCACTTTTTTGTTTGGATGATTTTTGCCCATGCTTACAGGCAACCAACAATAAAATGACAGCAAAAAAAACTGCAGACTTTTTTTTCAGCATAAGCAAACAAACATTTTATAAATAAGGAGCTGTAAAACCTAATATATTTTTCATACCGTTTTTCACTTCGGGGCAACTGGTTAATAAATTCCAGATCAATCCGCTGCGGTAATTTTCTATCATGATAATTTCCGGTCCCTGGTCGATGGCTAAAAAAGAATCGGCATACCAGAGATCCTTTAACGAGAATGCATCTACAAAACCATACTGCTTCCAAACCTTATCGCCCAGTTTATAATAAAAGAATTTAAGCGCATTCATACTTTCTGTGGGTGTGTATGGAAATGATGAAATGGCTGCTGTTGGCGAGATGACACCTATATCATTGTTGGGCTCATTGGCATTATAGCCGCCCTGTACATCGCTGGCTGTTAAGCCCCAACAGAGATTACTGTACCCAAAAAAACCTTTCGGGTTTGCCTTGCAGTACTCGTAATTTATTTTGGTATGATTGGTTACCTGCGTTTGGTAGTTTGCATACACATCGCTCAGCCCTGTTGGATTGATACCAAGAAAAGAATAATGTGCAAAGAACAAAGGGCCGCCATTTGCAGCGCCCAATGGTAGCTGGTAGCCATAATAAGTATTTCCATTTTGCATGGCACCATTTCTTGCAAAGCCATCTTTATAAACAACCTGCGGAATAGCAAATGTTGTTGATGATGCCGCCAGTATATAGGTTATCAAACATTCATTCCATCCCTGTATCTTAACATTCATATCCCAGTTGTAGTTAGGACTCCAGTGCCAGTACAATGCGTTCTGTGATCCCTGCCTGAACCAGTTCCACTCTACAGCATTCCATAAAATATTTATATCGCTGCGCAGATTTGTTTCTGCTGCATCTGCTCCGTTAAAATATTGCCGGGCTGTTAACAGGCCAGCCATTAAGTAAGATGTTTCCACCAGGTCGGCACCATTATCTTTTGTACTGAATGGAATTACAACACCGGTTGTACCATTAAGCCAATGCGGAAATGCGCCATGAAATTTTTGCGCTGTGTTCTTTAAAAAAGAAACAATGGTCTGCATTCTTGTCAAACCCTGTGCACGGGTAATAAAATTTCTGTTGATGCCAACAGGTATGGCCATGATTCCAAAACCAGAGCCACCGCTGGTAACGGTTTCCGGTGTGGCATTGCTGCGTTCCCTGGCAAGGCCACTTACCGGGTGACCATAATCCCAAAAATATTTAAAGGTTTGCTGTTGAATTAAATCAAGCAAAGCGTTGTCGCTGATCACAGGAAATTTATCGGTAGAATCGATCTGTGTGGCAAAGCTGATGCTGAATGGCGTTGACAAAGCCCCGCCTTTGATTGATTTCAAGGTAGTGGTTGCATCAACCGTATACCGGTTTAATGCCTTTAATGCTGCAGCAGGATTGAGAACAACCGTGCTGTCGCCATTCTCGTAATTAACAGCAGTTCCAACTCCGATAGTTCCGTTTTCTTTAATCGTGATGGAACCAACCGAAGAGCGGTCAACCGCATTATTAAAAGATAAACGAATGGCCGGAGTCAGTTTAATATTATAATTAGTGAATCCTGTCAGGGCAGTTGTGTTATCTATCCTGGCAGCAACCAGCGCAATGGGCACTGGTGGCAAAGGCGTGGGCGTAGTGCCTCCGCCGCCGCCACTATCTCCTTTACTGCACCCGAGTAATAAAAATATGGATGCTGATATGGCTATTGCTGTTTGTATAAATTGCATAATTTTTTTTTAAAGAATAAGTGTTGATATGGAATGAGGCAGGGCCGTGCATGCAGCAGCTTTTCCATTGATCCATAAATTATACGGTGTTTTTATATTGCCCTGATTCATCACAATAACCACAACTTTCCCATCTTCATTTTTAAAAGCAGTAGTAAGCAACTGGCTGCGGCTGCTGCTGCTGATAATTCTTTTGGCGCCTGCTTTTATGAATTTTGAAAAATGTCCGATATAATAATAAGCGTTGGTATAAATAAGCTGGCCTGTTCTTGTATCGCCATGCACAGGTGCAAAACAAAAATTCTGTACATGGTTGGGGCCTCCCTTTTCATCCAGTAAAATATTCCAGTCTGTAAAGCCCACCATACCATTATTAAAATCGTTGATCATGCTGCGGCCATATTCTTCGCCCAGCACCCAGGCATTGTAGCGGGTTGAATCAAAACTCTCTGCACAACCTTCGGTGAAGAAAATATTTTTATCAGGATACGCTTCATGCACCCTTCTTAAATTATCATACATCGGTGTTCCGCCACTCCAGTCCTCGTACCAATGAAAACCAATACCCCAGATGTATTTAGCCGCTTCGGGGTCATCAAAATAAGTTTGCGCCCGCTGGTAAATCATATCCCTGTTATGATCCCACACAATGATCTTTTTATCTTTCAATCCTTCCTTTACCATGGTTGGTCCCAGGTGTTCTTTTAAGAAATCCCGTTCTTCTTCGCCGGTATATAAACAACTTTCCCACTTCTGTGTAGCCATGGGTTCGTTTTGTATACTGATGCCCCAAACCGGTACACCTGCTTTTTCATACTCCTTAATAAATTTGGTATAGTACATGGCCCAACTGTCATGAAATTCAGATTTCAGTTTACCGCCGTGCAGCATATCATTATTATCTTTCATCCAGGCTGGCGGGCTCCAGGGGCTGGCAAATAAATTCAGTTTGCCGCCAGCGGCAGTCATGGCTTCTTTAATAAATGGTATTTTATATTTTCTGTCGTGTTCAATATTGAATGACGTTAATTCTTTGTCGCCATCCTTTATATACGTGTACATATCGCTGCTGAAATCGCAACTGTTGATGTTGGTTCTTCCAACAGTATAACCAATTCCTTTATCTGCACTGAAATAAGCAGTCATAAATTCCTGCTGCTTGTCTTTGGGCAGTTTATAAAAAGTTTCTGCCGATGCATCGGTTAAAGCGGCACCAATACCAAAATAGGTTTGAAAGGTTTTGCCGGGGTCAACAAAAATGGTTATTTCGTTTTCAAACGGCTGCTTCTTTTCTGTAAACTCAAGCGTATCGGTAGCCGATAGCCGCAGGTTGCTGCTGTCGGCAGTAGTATACACAATCACTTTTTTCCCATCTGTACTAAAAGCTGCTGCAGGGCTGTCTGCTTTTTTTTCGCCTGCACAGGCCGCCAGTAATACACACAATAAAGAATAGCCGGTTTGTTTGATATTCATGGTTGGTTTATTTTTCGTTACTCAATATTTTTTTAGTCACGTCGGGGTAAATGCCAATAAAATGAGACCGTACCAATGCTGCCCTGGGCTTTTCTTCCCCCTGCAGGTAAACTGCAATGGCCCTCGATTCGAGTGCAGGCATATGGCAGTTGATACATTTTTGCTCAATGCCTTTTACCAGTAAATGTGTGGGTGTTTTAATAGCTGTTGTGTTTGATGAATGACAACTGATGCATTTCGATGAAAACAATGCTGCTTCCCCTCTTTGATTCTCATGTGTATTGTGGCAACTGCTGCAGGTCATGGTGCTGGTTGCTGTAAAGCATTTGCTTTTTCTAAGCAGCCCGTACTGGTTGCCATGTACTTCCACTTCGCCACCCGCAAGCGAGCTGTTATGCACACTGTCTAATATAAAATAATCGGCCAGGTTTTTACCCGGTACAAATTGAAAAGAGGGTTTTATTTTCTGCATCTTGCCGGCATGGCATACTGCACAAACATCCAGCTGCTGTTGCCTGCTGAGTTTTGCCGGATTGATTACATACTTTGCCGTCTTTACTGCAGGATTGCCTGTTTGATACTCCACATGCTTTGCAGCAGGGCCGTGGCATTTTTCGCAGCTAACACCATAAATAATTTTATCCCTGCTGAAATTCACCGGTTCCAATGTATCGCCACCGCTTCCTTCTGCATAAGTAACATGGCATTCGAGGCAGCGTGAAGTAATTGGCCGGTCAGTCATCACTTTTCCTTCAGGAAATCCCGGACTATTTGACCATTGCGCCGCAGCTGTAAAATAAGTAACCGGCATCTGGAAAAGCCTGTTTTGCCGCCAGTTTAAAAAAGACTGCCCCATAACGCCCGAGCCAATAACAATGTCTTTTCTGATAGCCATTTTTTCTTCTCCTTTATAATAAATAACCTGGTACAGTCCGCTGTCTCTTTTTTGCATTTGCACTAAAATATCAGGTGTGTAGTAATAACTATTGCTGTCTTTGTTAAAATTTCCTGTTATAAAATTTTCTGTTGCCGGCTGTCCTGTTAAATAATGTGCAGTTCCCAGGTGCTTATCATATACATCTTTATGGCAACTCATACATTTTTCTGAACCTGCAAAAGCTTCATAAGAAACAGATTGTTCAATTTCACTGTTCACGCTATTCATACATTGCACCAATACAAACACACTGATCACCAGGCTCAGTATTACCAGTACACTGCGTTTATTTTTTTGTCTCAATATCATATAGCGGCCAATGATGCCCGTAATTACCAGGTATAAGTTGCTACTGCGCCTGCATTCAGCGAAGTGAAAACATATTTTCCTTTATAACCAATATTAAAGCCCTGCGCTGTTCCGCTTTCATTCACCACAATTAAAACCTTTTTGCCTGCGGATGTTTTAAATGCAACGTTTGGCAGGTTGGCAGCCAGGTTGCTTTCAATTCGTACAGAGCCTGCAGGAACAAATTTGCTGGCGTGGGCAATAATATAGTAACCCACATTCCTTTGCACCAGGCTTCCATTAACCATCAGTGCTCCCTTACACTCGGTGCAGCCACCAGGTGTATGTGGCCCGTAAGTGGCATCGCTGGCCAGGTTCCACTCCAAGGCCACTTTGCTCCAGTTACGCATAGAACCAATAATTACATTTTTTATATGCCATTTCAAATCGCCATCAAAACTGCCGCTGCCGCTTGTCCATTGCTCGGTGAAATAAAGATTCTTATCAGGATGTGCTGTTTTAACTGCCGACAAAGCACTGATATCGCCTGCATATAAATGAAAGGCAGAACCATCAATATACGCTTTGGCAGCAGCATCATTTAAAATGGAAATGGGATAATTTGCATTATCACAGTTGTGATCCCAGATGATAATTTTAGTGCTTATTCCAGCCGCCTGAAATTCGGGGCCCAGGTTATTTTTTATAAAATTCGTTTGCTCGGTTGCCGACATGAGCATACTTGGATTATTACCACCATGCTGCGGTTCATTCTGAATAGTGATTGCGTTGACAGGAATTCCTTTAGCCTGCATGGCCTGTATATACTTCACAAAATATTTTGCATATGCACTGTAATATGCCGGCAATAAACTTCCTCCTATGGAACTCCCATTACTTTTCATCCAAACCGGCGGGCTCCAGGGCGAACCCATGATCTTAATGTTTGGATTGATGGCGAGTATCTGTTGTAAAACCGGAATCACATCAACCGTATCAAGTGATAAATTAAAATTAGCCAGCGTAGGATCGGTCATTCCTACAGGCATATCATCATAACTAAATACAGTTGCGCTCAAATCGGATGCGCCAATACTCACACGCAGATAGCTCACGCCCATTGAACTGGTGCTAAACAATTCTGTCAGCAACGCAGCTCTTGATGCTGCATCCATGTGATTGATCTGGAAAGCGCTTCCACCGGTTAAGGTGTAACCGAAACCATCAATGGTTTGATAGGCTGTTGCAGAATCTACATTAATAACATCATACCCATTGGTTGCTGTACTTACAAAAGATAGTATACCGCTTTGCTGTTGCAGCAATACCGACTGGTCGGGTTTTGTAAGCCACATGTTTACATCATTGGTTGCTGTTGGCGTACCGCCTCCACCTCCTCCGCCGCCGGTTCCGCCACCACTGCCGGTACCACCCGTGTTGCTGCTGCCTTTGGAGCAGCTGCCAAATACTAAAAGCATGCAAACAGATATTAGCCACATAACATTTCTTTGTTTTTTCATGAAGTATTTATTTTTTCATTTTTAAATGTCCATTCACCAGGTCTCCTACTTTTTTTCCGTATTCCGTACTGATGATGCAGGAGTTGTGATAATGAATGCCTCCATAAAACCTGGCCCAGTTGTTTTCAATTGCTGCCTGGCGAAAAGATGCGAAGGAACGGTTTTTAATTCCGAATTCAAGTTCGGATGTATCGGTATAATTAAAATTATCACCAAACACATTGGTAAGTATTTCTGCTGCGGAGGAAGATACCGTACTGTGACCACAGGTATATTCCGGGAAGGGCGGTGTTTGTAAATAAGGCCTCCATTCATCATCAATATATTTATTGATGGCAGTTTCAGGTCGTATTACATTACTGCGGAATTTTTCATCCCAGCATTGTATGAATGCATCAAAAACTGCTATGGCTGTTTTTGCATACGAAGAAACTGTTGTGGAAAAATCTGCTCCTGCTTTTTTTGCAGCAATGCCGGTAATATTCATCCAGTGGCCTACCGGCGAGAATTTTTTTGTTACAAACATCACGTGTCCTTCTACATTCATCCTAGTTCCCAGGTCGTCCCAAAACTCAGCAATATGTTTTTGTTCATCCGTTAAACTATCTCCGGCATTTTTAACCGCCATCACTTCCTTGTAAAATTTACTTTCTTTATTTTTCATGTCGAAAGCCGGTGGCCTGGGCGGTGTAAACTGGCTGGCACTATCCATTATCATCGTTCTTATCTCATTCCAATGCGGCTCCAGTGCCTGGGCATATGATGGCGCAGTTGGCACCCATCTTCCTTCTTCGTTGGTTATATTGTATTTTTCGGCAGTACGGGTCTGCGCATAGTTGTCATTTTTACTCCAGCGCAGAATGTGACTGGTAACCGAATCAGCAAGCCGCTTACTGGCTTCCTGCATGGATGCAGACATGTTGCCTGCATTGGCAATAGAATCAAGCCTGTTTACATATTCCTTCATACTGCCTTTAGGAAATGTAACCGCTTCTCCTACTTTACAAAAAGCCAGCATGGAAGCATACTGAAAATTTACATCTGCAGTATCCAGCTTTGGCATTGCGGGTAAATGTTCTATTTGCCCGGCCAGCGTTTGAAAACGGTTATCACCCAACACTACCGTTTCGTAGGCTGCAATACAGGCATAAGCATAATTGCGGCTGGCAATGATGGGAGGAAATCCATTCTGCATCACCACATTGTTCAGTTCCTTTACAGTTTTTGAAAAAAGTATGGGATCGTTAAAATTATTTTTATACTCTTTTCTGCTGCAGGCCTGCAGAAAAAATAAAGCGGATAATAATAAAGCGGCAATGCGAAATTTCATGTGTTTATTTTCATTGGTCCCGGCCATGTATCATTTACAAATTATTACAGGCCGTTGGTTATTAAATTTTTGTAAGACAATCAAAGCTGTTTTCTGATGATTATAAAAAACTATTCATTCGGTTTTAAAAAAATCAAACCCTTATTATTTTGTGCAACAATCAATACTTGTTTTCCGCCGGCATATCTTATCCATTTGGCATCTCTTACTTCTCCATCTGCAAATGGCATAGTTACCATCATTTTAAAATCATTTGGCGGCCTGGTGAATACAAATGCCGATGGCAGCAATGCATCATACCTGCCTTCATAAGGAACCACGCCATAAAAATTTCCTGCAGCCATGTATGGGCCTTTATTATTGGCTGATAAAGAAGTGAAAGAAAAAACAGGTGCCATTTGTATTTCATCAGGCAGTTCCCGTTTGTTAAAATTTCCTTTACCATCATTAATAAAATAGCAGGAGCCCAATGTTTCGGCTTTAAGTGTTGTGTAATCCTTAAACAGATCGTAAAACATATAATCAACCGTTTTGCCGGCTACTTCACTGTATTTTAAATAAGCTTTCTTTAATACCGGTAAAGATCTTTCCAGTTCATCTTTGGCAAGAAATGTATATTCTTTTTCATTCACCGTATACGCCATTACCTGCTCTACGGAACCATTGCCATCAAAGTCTTTTACATACAGTTTTAAAGGACCATTCTTACCACTATATAACTTACTGTTATGCCCCCAGTTGCCGGCCAGTATATCCATAAAACCATCTCCGTTTACATCGGTTGTATAAACCGTTTGCCATAAACCGGTAGAAGCAGGAATTTCTGAAGCAACAAACTTTCCATTTTTATTTATAAAAATTTTTACCGCCATCCATTCACCGGCCACCACCAGGTCGTTCCATCCGTCGTTATTCAAATCAGTAAAAGAAGCGCTGGTTACAATGCCCAGGCTTTCCAGTTTTATAACAGCAGCACCGGCTGTTTTAAATATGCCTTTGCCATCATTCAATAATAAATAAGAAGGCTGGGCAATACCAAAACGTTTTGCATCGGCCAGGCCTCCAACAAACAGATCCTGATCTCCATCTTTATCAATATCCGAAACTGTTACACAGCTTTTGTTTTTTAGTATTGCCGGTATTGCCGATTCAGCCAAAGAAAAATGCCCTTTACCATCATTCATGTAAAGATGATCGGCGAGGTTTGCATCATTATCATCATATTGATTTCCGCCGCTTACCACATACAGGTCGGCAGCGCCATCATTATTTGCATCAAAGAAAATGGCATCTGCTTCTTCGCTTTGTTTTGTTTTTGCAAACAGGGCTGTGTCGGTTGAGATGAATTTTCCGGTTGAAGTTTGTACCATCAATTGACCGGGCTGTCCAGAAGCACCGCATACAAAGAAATCATCGAGCCCGTCTTTATTTACATCAGCAACAGCTAAACGTGGCCCACGTGTTGATTGCATGTGTGGGGTAAGGTATTGTTTGTTAAAATCAAGAAAATCATTTTCATGATGGGTCCAGGTGCAGGCAACCTGGCTGCTGATGTTTTCAAAGGGTTGCTTTGCCGGGGGAAAGAATGTATTGTAATCAAAATACCCTCCCGCATGGGCCTGGTTAATTTCAATAAGACCTTTTGCCGGTGTATTTTTAAACCGTTGATATTTTTGATTGGGCCAAACAATCAGCATGCTGTCAATATACCGGATACTGTCGAGCCCAAAATGTAATTTTAGATCGCAGGAAGATTGAAAGCCCCTGCTGCTCATCAGTTGCTGGTACTGCATCTTACCTTTTGTATATATCCATGCCTTTACGCCAATACCATTCGTATTTTTATCGTTGCCTTTAAAAACAAGATCAAGTGTATTTTTAGCAGGGAGTTTATTTTTAAGAATCATGGCCCGAGCATTCAGGCAGTTGATCACCATATCTAAATTTCCATCGTTGTTCAGATCGGCATAAGAAGCACCGTTAAAATAACCTTTCATAGATGCTGTTCCCCAGCTTTCGCTTACATCGGTAAAATTTATTTTTCCATCACCTTTGTAGAAATAAGGATGCGAACTACCGTCGGGCATATTTTCAATGGCCTCATTATCCAGTTTACTGGTTTCGCTGCTATTCTGCTTCATTACCAGGTCAGATACAAAGCGTATATAATCCATATCAACCGGCCTTTTTACAATACCACTTGATATGAAGAGGTCTTTATTTCCGTCATTATCAAAATCAGCAAACAAGGGAGCCCAACTCCAATCAGTAGCCGCCACGCCACTTTGCAGGGCAGTTTCGCTAAAACTGCTTCCATTGCCGTTATTGCGTTGGAGTGCATTTTTTGAATACTGGTTTTGATAACCATGCCCCATCAGTTTGTACTTGTAAGTATCGGGGTTTTCATCACTGCCATAGGTTTTCAAAACTTTTTCATCCTGCGGCAGCATATCCACAGTTATTAAATCTAATTGACCGTCGTTATTATAATCAGCCGCATCGTTGCCCATACTAAAACGGCTGTAATGTTTAAAATGATCGGCACCCGATTCAGCAAAAGTTCCATCACCTTTATTGAGGTAGTAATAATCGTTTTCATGAAAATCATTTCCTACATAAATATCATCCCAGCCATCATTATTAAAATCGCCGGTAGCAATGCCCAGGCCATAACCCAGGTTGCTTTGATAGATGCCTGCTGCTGCAGAAACGTCGGTAAATTTTCCGGTAGAATCCAGGTCGTTGCGATAAAACCGGTCGCCGGATACCGCATCAAATTGCCGGCGGTTAGTTGTATCCCGTATGTTTGAATTTGGTTTTTGAGAATGATTAAGCAGGTAGCAATCCAGGTCGCCATCACGATCGTAATCAAAGAAGGCTGCCTGTGTACCAAAGCCCGAAAAATTCAACCCGAATTTTTCCGCACTTTCAGTAAAAGTATTGTTACCATTATTTATAAAGAGTTCGTTGTGGCCTTTCAAACCATGATGCAGGCTGCTGGCGCAAACATAAATATCCATTAAGCCATCTCCGTTAACATCGGCCATGGTTACACCCGAACTCCAGTCGGCACTGCCAGCCACGCCGGCTTTTGCAGTTATATCTTCAAAAACAAAATTTCCTTTGTTAAGGTAAAGTTTGTTGTTTCCCTTACTGTTGGCAGTAAAATAAATATCAGGCAAACCATCGTTATTGATATCGCCGGTGGATACACCCCCACCATTATAATAATACAGGTAATACAGGATATTGAACATATCCCTTTGTTCCAGTTTATTTTCAAAATCAATATGGGTTTCGGCAGCTGAAAGTGATTCAAAAGCAGTTTCTTTTTTTTCCTTGCAGGAAAAAAACAGCATTGCCGTACAAACAGGCAGCAGAAAAAGAGGTAGTATGTATTTTTTTACCGGTATCAAATCAGCATCTTTTTTAAGAAAAAAAGGGGCCAAACAAGATTGTTCGGCCCTCTTTGATTGCGCATGAAACTTGATTATGAAACTAACTGCTATTTATAACTTTTAACGTTTGCTTGCATAAAGTGCCTGAATTTCTGTTGCTGTAAGCACCGAACCATACATTCTAAGCTGGTCTAAACCACCTTTAAAAGTGCAGGCCAGCCAATCGTCTGTTGCAAAACCGTTGGAAGGGCCAGCTCCCACACGGTATTCGCTGATTTTGCTGGTAGCAAGATTTAAAGCACCGTGGCCTGCCCATGTTTTTACATTTGGATTCTGTACACCATCTATATACAACTTTGCAGAACTGGTTGTTTGATCGTATGTTAACACCATGTGATGCCATTGATTATCACATAATCCTGCAATAGTCTGTCCACCTTCCCAGGTAAACCAGTTATCTGTACCAGGACTTACGAACTGGCTTTTTACTGCGCAGGCTGCATTGTTTCCTTCCAGGAACAGGAAGCTGACAGCATTACTCCAATGAAAACCATCAACCGCTTTTATAGAATAAATGTAAGATGGGCCATTGGTACCATTATTGTTTTTTGTTTGACCATTCTGTTTAAACCACACAGAAACAGAAATACTGGAGCTTGCTGCCCAGGTATTAAACGAAGGGTATTTGATGAATTTTTGATTCACTCCTGTAACACCGCTTCCGGCAATACCGGTAGCATTTGTAAAAGGATTATCCGAAGGGAAAGTTGCCCTGATACTGTCTACAGCATTCATCAGCGGGTTAGTGCTGGTTCCGTCAAAAGCTACATAAAACTTCAGGGGTCCTGTTGGCGAATTCGCATCAACAGGATAAGTACCCAATTCAGGCCTGTCCATTTTCTGGCAGGCTGCCGCAAACAATATCAATATTATTGCTGCGAATACATGTTGAATCTTTTTTTGCATGATCGTTATTATTTTAAGTTTATAATTATTACCATTCAGGATTTTGAACCAAAGCCGGATTTGCATTTAAAGCCGAAGTAGGGATCGGGTAGTAACGGTGTTTGTTCTGGTAACCATTTGTACCGAGCACACTGGTTGCATCACCATACCTTACCAGGTCAAAGAAACGTTCAAATTCCATGGCAAATTCCACCCTTCTTTCCTGTTTAATAACCGTACGCATTTGCGCCTGGCTTACAAAAGCAACATTACCAAGGCCGGCCCTGTTTCGTACACGGTTAACCCAGGTTGCTGCATCGGGGTTTCCTGCACCAGTCTCATTAGCAGCTTCTGCTCCCATCAGCAATACATCCGAAAGCCTCAGTACACGCTGGTTTACCCAGGTATTCTGCGATTCATTTTCCGGAGTACCCAGACCATTAGCGAGGTAATCACTATATTGGTTATATACTTTTTTATTCCAGTAAAGTGCATTGGTAAGGTTGGGTAACGTTAAACCGTAACCACCTGTATTAGTGCCTCCGTCAGACTGGTTGGAGAAAAGTATCGTGGCATCTTTCCTTACATCACCTGCTTCGTATGTTCCAACCAGGTTTGTTGTAGGTGTATTCCATCCCCATCCCAAATCCCAGGTGCCTGAACCTCTTACACCCTGGCATTGGCCCAGCCTGCTCCAGTAAGTGTTTCCATCACCTGCTGTTTTTGCAGCCTGTATTTCAAAAATAGATTCACTGCACAATTCTCCTTCCTTTTTAAACATCTTCCAGTAAGGAGTGTATAATTGATAAGGGCCATTGTTAATAATATCTTTACAAATTGGAAGTGCCTCTCCATAGCGGCGTTGCTGTAACAATACTTTTGCATGCAGGGCTTTTGCTGCCCATTTATTGGCACGGCCGGCAAATTTAGCTTCCCATACAATGGGCAGGTTTTGTTCGGCAAAAGTGAGATCATCATTTATCAATGCGTAAATAGCTGCAGTATCAGATTTTGCTACATTACCATCTGCAGGAACATTAATCTTAAAGTCAATCTTTGGAACTGCTCCATAAGTTCTAACCAGGTCAAAATAAGCATAAGCCCTGAAGAACCTGGCTTCTGCCGTATTTATTACAGAGGCAGGATCGGTTAAATTTTGTTTTGCAGCATCATCCAGGATATCGTTGCAAAGCCCTACGAATATAAAGTGTTTATCCCAGTACAAACCGGCACCCCAGTCATCCTTGGTGTATTGGAAATTATCATAGGTCTGATGCCAGGCTGAAGCGCCGGGATCAGATACGATCTCCGCATCATCCGAGCGGAAACCATTCATCGCAACATATGCAATACCCTGGAAACCGTCACCACAATAAGGCTGTGCGGCCGAATTACGGATAGCTCCATACAAACCAACGGTTTTACCTTCCAGGGCTCCTACATTAAGGTCAATCTGGGCTATGCCCAATGGTTCCCTGTCAAGGAATTTTTTACAGCCCCCAAAAAGAGCAATAGCCGAGATAGCAATCAAAAATCTCGTTATTTTTTTATTAGATATTTTCATTTTCAAAAATTTTATTTTTAAAAAATTAGAAATTAACGTTTAATGCAACTGTCATTACACGTGGTAATGCACTACCGGCACCTCCAAAATCCATTCCTGAACTAAGTGCGTCTCCGGCAAATTCGGGTGAATACCCGATATTGTTTTTCCAGGTTTTCAGGTTTTGTACTGAAGCTGAAAGGCGAAGATTTTTGATCTGTGTAATCTTAGGCAGTTTAGCTAAAGTAAAACCCAGGCTCAGGTTCCTGATCCTGAAATAACTTCCGTCTTCAATGCCATACGTTGATGGTGCACGGTTAACCAGGTGGCTTGAGTTAACAATAGGTACCCAGTTTGAAGAACCGGCTCCGTTCCATCCTTCGAGATAATATTTTGGATAATTATATACCGAGTTCTTTTGTTCAGAAGTTCCCCAAACCCTGTAAATTTCTCCACCATAACTACCTGCAAAATCAATTCCCAGGTCAAAAGCTTTAAACTTGAAAGCCAGGTTAATACCATAAGTAAAATCAGGCGTAGGATTTCCTATATTGGTTCTGTCTTTTTCATCAATAATGCCATTACCATCCAGATCTTTGTATTTTAAGTCGCCTGGTTTAACACCGCCGCCATTGATCGTATTCACAGGCGAAGCCAGGATATCTGCATAAGACTGATAAATACCATCTGCTATCAAACCGTAAAAATAACCGATAGGGTAGCCTGTCTCGGCCTGGTTAGGTGTTTGTTCGCTTGAAGTTGGGTTTCTGTTAGGGTTAGCCAGGTACAACACTTTGTTTTTATAGGTAGTTAAATTACCACTTGCAACTACGCTCAGGTCTTTGTATAATTTCTGTGTCCATGAAGTGGTAAATTCAAAACCTTTATTTTCAATATCACCAACATTCGTCAAATTGGGCAGGTTGCCACCTGATGCCTGAGGAACATAAAGGATATTACTTGTTTTTTTATAATAATAATTCGCTTCAAGATGCAAACGGTTATTTAAAAAATCTCCTTCTAAGCCAACTTCTGATGATTGTACTGTTTCCCATTTAAGATTTGGATCAACCGTATAATTTGGTACAATTACCGGTATGAGGTTTTCTCCGAAAACTGCAGAAGAGTTACTGGAAACACCCGGATAAGCCGGGTAAGCATAACCCTGTGTAGTGTAATTACCCAAAACGCCTGTTGAACCTTTCAGTTTGAGGAAGTTTACGAACTTAACATTCTCCATGAATTTTTCCCTGCTAATTTCCCATCCTAAACCAACTGCCCAGAAATTCTGGAATTTTTTTGAATACTCACGATTGATCTGGCTTGAACCATCCCTGCGGAAACTTCCTGTGAGGAAGTACTTGTTTTTAAAATTATAAAACAACCTGCCCAGACCAGAAACAGTAGTATATTCATCCTGGAATGTAGCGTTGGCTATAATACTCCTGTTGTCTCCAAAACCCGAAGCCAGGTACCAGAATCTTTTATTATCCGGAATGATATTTACGCCCGGTGTTTTCTGTGCCAGTGTACCACTTACCTGTTCAAAGTAATGGTAGTAGGTAGTAAAGCCTCCGGTAAGTGTAAATGAATGATCGCGGAATTTCTTTTTGTAAGTGGCTATATAATCCTGTTGAAAATTACGCATGTTCTGCAGGTCCTGCCTTACAGCAGTTAATGCATTCTTATTAAATATAGCGGTAGCCGGAGTTGCAGCAGTAGGATCATACAGGTCATACAATGGTGTATATTCCCTGTTATTACGCCAGCTCATATCTGCATACCAGGTTGCCCTGAAGTTAAGGTCTTTGGTCAGGTTCAGGTCAACAAAGAAATTACCAACCAACCTGTATTTGTCATCAATTTTTTTATCCCAGTTGTTTTCCAGTGTTGCCATTGGATTGGTCTCTGAGTTTTGTATGATGGGTGTATTTGAGTACAGGTTATAATTACCAGAATCAACACCATAAGGATTTTTGGTGTAGAAAGTTTTGGTATCAGCAGGTACAATAGGCAAAGCTCTTCTTGCATTTTCCAGTGCGCCGCTGTTATAAGGTAGTTTTTCTTTTGAACCTATCACACCAAATCCGATTTTTATGCGTTTGCTAACCTTAAACTCGTCGTTTAAATTCATGGTTATGCGCTCATATTTAACATGCTTAACCAAACCCTCATCATAGCTGTAGCCCAGGCCAAAATGGAACCTGTTCTTATCTGTACTTCCATCTATGCTCAGGTTGGTAGTGCTGAATTTTGCTGTACGGGTTACCGCATCAATCCAATCGGTATTACCCGGAAAAGCCGATAGGCCCGGACCACCAACATTATTAACAAAACTCAGGTACGATAAATTGCTCGGATCATCAAATACTCTGTCGTTGGCTTCAAAATTTGCCAGGCCGCGGAATTGATCTCCGTTGGCAAGCTCAATCTTATCTACTAATTTTTTACTGCCGTAGGTAGTATTAAAATTAATATTCACCTGGCCTGCTTTTGCTTTTTTGGTAGTTACCAGAATAGCACCAGCGGCACCTTTAATACCAAAGATGGCCAATGAAGAAGGATCTTTCAATACCTCAATACTTTCAATTTCATTGGGATTTACAAAATCAATATTGTCGTTAAAAATACCATCAACAATATATACCGGGCGTATGGTACCAATACTAACTGTACCCCTGATCCTGATATCGGGTGAAGAGCCCGGAATTGCCGAGTTTACAATTGAAAGACCTGCAACTTTATTTTGTAAAGATGAAAGCGCATTGGTATTTGGCTGTACTGCAATGGTTTCGCCTTTTACCTTGGCAATACTACCGGTAAGGTCTCTCCTGCTGGCAGTACCATAGCCAATCACCACCACTTCATCAGATTGTTTTGATGAAGGTATAAGCCTGATATCAATAACCGAACGGCCATTAATTTTTACTTCCTGTGGTTCGTAACCAATGCTGGTTATCAAGAGGGTAGCATCACTATCAACCGTTAAGGTATAAGTACCATTGTTATCGGTAGAAGTACCGGTTCCGCTTCCTTTTTGTATAACCGAAGCCCCTGCAACAGGCATACCGTTGTCGCCGGTAATACGTCCCGTCACCTTTATTTTGTCATTCTCCTCTTCGTTGGTTGAAAAAACAACCACTACATTATTCTCCAGCAGCTTATAGGTAAGGTTACTTCCGTTAAACAATTTGTCGAGCGATTCTGCAACAGACAGGTTTTGTACCGAAAAATCTGTTTTGTTTTTCAGTGCTTTCAGTTTTGAGTTATACAGAAAACGAAAATAACCTTCGTCTTCAATCATTTTCAAGACCTTTTTAATTTCTGTTTGTTTCAGATTCAGGTTTACCTTCTGGCCCATGGCCGGGTTTGCATTAACCTGCAAAGTAGTAGCGAATAAAATAATAATGGCAAGCTTCATAACAAGCAGTGTTTTTAGAAGCGTTCCTGGCCGTTTTTTTTGGCCCTGAAGTACACTTTTTTCCATATTTTTGGTTTTGGCGTTAAAAAATACAAGCAAGCCTTCAATGGCAAGACTTGTTTGATACTATTTTTCCGGGGAATGCTGCAACATTTCCCGTTTTTATTTTTTCATAATTTTTACTTCTTTATTTTTAATTGAATATTTAAAAGGTAATAGGAACTTCAGCGTATTAAACGCCTGTTCCGGTGTTTCATTAACAAATGAACCACTTACCCTGTAATCCTTCAGCTTTTCATTTTCAAAAATAATTTTCAAATCGAACCAGCGTTCCATTTTCAGGGCAAGGTCTTCAAACCTTTCATCTTCAAAGCTAAGTTTATTGTAAATCCAGGCCGTTTCAGCAATATCAGTGTCAGCAATATTTTTATTTAATGGTTTAATTGTAATTGAATAAGCATCAGGTTCTGTAGCGATGACCACATCTGCACGCTGGTCTCTTGCATCTGCAACAGGAAATTTATTGTAAATCAGTTTTTCATGTGGTTTCAACATGACACCCGGTGCTCCGGGACGGTTTTGGTTTATCACTTCAATAGAGCCATGTATTAATGTTGCTTCAATAACAGGTTCTGCTTTGTAGGCTTTTACATTAAAAGCTGTTCCCAAAACTTTTATATCAATCCCGGAAGTATGCACAATAAAAGGCCGGGCAGCATCTTTAACAACATCAAAATAAGCTTCGCCATCCAGCTGCACTTCCCTGGTATTTCCCTTAAATGAATTATCGTAGGTCAGTTTACTGCCGGAATTTATCCAAACATGGGAACCATCAGGTAATTGAATCCTGGTTCTTGAACCGGGATTAATGCTTATTTCGTTAGCAGGCCTTTTTACAGATGCTATTTCTTTATGACTATCCTTATTGGCAAACTGGTATACTACAAAAACAGACGCAATAAAAACCAATACAGTTGCATAACTGATCCAATGCTTATAAAATGGTCTTTTTACTGAGGGCTGAGGGTTAATTATAACTTCGCTATCAGGCAATTGGCTGTAAAATTTAAAATCGGGTACCTTTTCTTTTAATCTGTTAATATGAAGAAGATAAGCGTCTTCTTTTGATTGATAATTACCTGTTCCTGTTGTTATGGGCCTTGAATTCCAGAGTTCCTGAAGATTTTCCAATGTAAACCTCCATTCGGGGTTTTCTTTAATCAATTCCTCCAATAATGCCAATTCCCGGGCTGTAGCTTCGCCGGTAAGTTTTTTAGACAACAGTATCCAGTACTTTTCTTCCTTCATTCAAAAAAATGGTGATAAGTTAACAGTAAGACAACAAAAACACAATAATACCCCTAAAAGAAATTTTATTTTTTTTGGGTAAGTATAAAATGCAGTTCGGGAAACTGGTTTTTAAATTCGCTGTGGGTTTTAATTCTGCGCAGGGCTATGGCCATTTGAGCTTCTACTGTTTTTACCGAAATATCCAGCAGGTTGGCGGCTTCAGCGTATTTAAGTCCTTCTTCTTTAACCAATTTGAAAATAATTTTACATTTAGGCGGCAGTTCATTTACTGCTTTCATCACTTCTTTTACAATTTCTGACGATAACATCAGCTCTTCGGGATTGAAAAATACACTTTTAAGGGAAGTTTCCCATTCTATACCACTGGTTTGCCGGCTTCTTTTAATGGATTTTAATTTGTTCAGTGCCGCATTTTTAACACCGGTATAAAAGTACATCCTTGGGTTATCTATTGCCTGTAACTGTGCCCGGCGCTGCCATATTATTATAAAAAAATCAGAAACCACTTCTTCGGCATCTTCAGCAGATTTCAAAATTGAGGTCGCAAAATCTACCAGACTTTCATGCATTTGCATGAATAATGTTTTATATGCTTTTTCACTATTGTGTAAAGCAATTTCATCAATTAAATGGTGTATCAGTTCGTTAGCAATCATTAATAATTGAAGGTATGAATTTATTGAGGAATCACAATTTTCATTTTACACTACAATAACAATCATTTTAAAAATTGATTAGTTTAACTTAGCATAAATTAATGAGGCCAAAGTTTTTTACCATACTTTTTTTTACCACGTTTGTAATTAATCTTTGCAGTGCCCAGCTTTGCCAGGGCAGCCTGGGCGATCCGATAGTAAATACCAATTTTGGTAATGGCGCAAACCCGGGGCCTCCATTAGTAGCTGCAACCACTACCTATCAGTATGTTGCCAACGATTGCCCCAATGATGGATTTTATACCGTACGCAACAACACCAGTTCATGCTTTGGCAACTCCTGGCATAGTTTTACAGCAGATCACACCGGCAACCCCAATGGATATTTTATGCTGGTGAATGCATCTGTTCAACCCAGTGCTTTTTATCTTGATACGGTAAGAGGTTTATGCGGCAATACGACTTATGAATTTGCCGCCTGGATCATGAATGTTATCCTTCCTGCTTCCTGCAGCGGTAATTCAAATCAGCCCAATCTTACTTTCAGTATTGAAAAACAGATGGCACCGTTTTACAAACATATAATACAGGCAATATCCCTCCTCTTTCATCTCCTACCTGGAAACAGTATGGATTTTTTTTTACAACCCCTGTTGGCGTAACAGACATTGTATTACGCATGGTTAATAACGCACAGGGCGGTTGCGGTAACGACCTGGCACTTGATGATATAACTTTTCGTCCATGCGGCCCCTTGCTTGATCCTTCAATAACCGGCAACATATCCGACACCGCATCACTGTGTGAAGGCACCGCCGGCAGCTATACATTTACCTGTTCTGTATCAGGCGGATTTAATAACCCCGTTTATCAATGGCAGGAAAGAATTAACAATACCACCTGGATTGATTTAGCCGGTGAAACCAATCTGTCGCTTTCAAGAATATTTCCTGCAAATACGCCACCAGGGCTGTTTGAATACAGATTGGCAGTTGCGGAAATCGGGAATTTAGGTTCGCCACCCTGCAGGATCAATTCTCAACCACTGCGGGTAATAATAAATTCAAAACCGGTAACAACTGCAACCAATAACGGCCCTGTTTGTGAAGGTATTTTTGTAAACCTGACTGCCACAGGTGGTACACAATATCAATGGAGTGGTCCTAACGGATTTACCGGATCCGGCTCTCCGGTTCAAATAACAAATATTCAGCTTAACCAGGCTGGAAAATATTATGTTATGGTTACAAATACTGTTGGCTGCAGCAATAAAGATTCTACCGTAATTGTTGTTAATCCTGCTCCTTTGGCCGGCACTGCTTTTACCAATGCGTCTATTTGTATTGGCGATAGTATTCAATTAATAGCTGCCGGTGGACCTCCGTATAATTGGATACCGCCAGCCGGTCTTTCCAATGCAACTATTTTCAATCCTAAAGCTTCGCCTGCTCAAACAACAGTGTATAGTGTAATTGTTACCAACGCAGCTGGTTGTGCCGATACTGCCACATCCACTATTACCGTAACGTCGCTGGCTGCCGTTAATGCCGGGCCCGATAAAGCAATTTTAAAAGGACAACGAATTCAGTTATCAGGCACAGCTACCGGCCAGGGTGTTTCTTATTCATGGTCGCCACCTTTGTATATTGATGATATTTTTACAACCCGTCCGTTTATAAATCCTCCTGCTGATATCAGTTATATATTAACTGCAGTTTCAGGCTGTAATACAGTTTCCGATACTATGTTTGTAAAAGTATTCAACGACATTTTCATTCCCAATGCATTTACCCCGGATGGAAATGGAACAAATGACACCTGGAACATCAGCGCATTAGAAGCTTTTCCCGGTTTTGAACTTTTTATTTTTAACCGCTATGGAGAACTGGTTTTTAAAACCAACAAAACCCCGGTTGCCTGGAATGGGATCTGTAAAGGAAAACCCTGTATGAACGGGGTGTACACCTATGTTATTAAAACCGGAAACGATAGAGAACCAATACAAGGAACGGTGATGATCATCAGGTAAGGTTTCAATCCTTTTTACTCTGCAAAGTAAATCCAAATGTACTGCCCACATCAATTTTGCTGCGTACATGAATGGTTTCTTCGTGTGCTTCTATAATATGTTTGCAGATAGCCAGGCCCAGGCCACTGCCACCTACTTTGCGGCTGCGGGCAAGGTCGGTTCGGTAAAAGCGTTCAAAAATCCTGGGCAAATGTTCTTCGGAAATACCGGAACCATCATCGCTTATTTCAATAAGCACTTTAGCACCGTCAACCTTATAAAAGCTGGCTTCAATAGTGCCGGATTGTTTGCCGTATTTAATGGCATTATCAACCAGGTTAATAAATACCTGGCGTATTTTTTCTTTGTCGGCAAAAACCGTTAATGGCTGTTCGCATCCTTTCTTAATAATGCATTTAATTTGTTTTTCATCTGCTTTAAAAGATAAAGTTTCATACACTTCTTTCAACAGGTCCTGCACAATAAAATTATCCTTCAATAATAACTGCTCGCCGCTTTCCAGTTTAGAAATGGCATCCAGGTCATCAACCAGGCTTACCAGCCTGTCGATATTGCGTGATGTGCTTTGCAGGAATTTTGTATTCACTTCAGGTTTTTCCAAAGCACCGTTCAGCAACGTATCTACATAGCCCTGTATCGCAAAAATGGGCGTTTTTAATTCATGGCTCAGGTTCTGTAAAAATTCTTTGCGGAACACTTCGTTTCGCTGCAGCAGTTCAATCTCTTCTTTTCTTTGTTCGGCCCAGGTTTCCACATCCTGCCTTACTTCATCAATACTTTTTTGAGGCAGGATGTTTTTGTAATAAAATTCCTCTCTTTTACTTGCCTTGGTTTGGTAAATAAATTTATAAATGAGTTTTATTTTCCGGTAGATGAAAGTTTGCAGTGTGTAAACTATCAAACCATAAGCACCCAAAAAGATCACGATAAATGAAAGTAAAGCGATCCACCAAACGGGTTTAAAAACATAAATGCCAATGGATATTGGTAATGATAAACCAAGTGCCGTTAATGCAGATAACTGCTGGGGTGAAAAATTTTTTGAAGTAGGCATTCCTTAGTTCATGGTTAATAGTTGATGGTTAATAGTGAAACCGGTACGAAAGTAAACAACAATTAACTATGAACCATTAACCATGAACCTGTTGTTTACAGATCAAACTTATACCCCACACCTTTTACCGTAGTAATACAATCAAGGTTTAATTTCTGCCTGATCTTGCGTATATGAACATCGATGGTCCGGTCTCCAACAATTACTTCGGTACCCCAAACCTGGTTTAATATTTCATTGCGCAAAAAAACCTTACCGGGTTTACCGGCAAGTAAAGCAAGTAGTTCAAATTCTTTACGGGCAAGAATGATGTCGTTACCCTGGTAGGTAACAATATATTTTTCTCTGTCAATAATTAAATCTCCTATTTGTAAAATGCCCGTCTCTTCTTTGTTTACTCTTCTGAAAAGTGCATTTACTTTACTTACCAGCACTTTGGGACTTACCGGTTTGGTAATAAAATCATCGGCACCGGTTTCCAAGCCTTTTACTTCTGTTCCTTCATCACTTAATGCCGTTAAAAAAATAATGAGTGTATCATTAAATGCCGGTTGCATGCGCAGGATATTGCAAACTTCAATTCCGTTCTTACCGGGCATCATAATATCCAGTATGATCAGGTCGGGTGTAAAACGCTTTGCCTGGTCAATGGCTTCGTTACCGTTTTTGGCTGTTATTACATCGTAGCCTTCATTCTGCAGGTTGTATTGAATGATCTCCAGGATATCCGGTTCATCATCGGCAATTAGTATTTTTTTAACAGTATTTGTTACACTCATACGGCGCAAAAATAGTCTTTACCTTTAATCAGGAACAATGTTTGTACACTGTTTTGTATTATCAAATTGTTAACTGAATGCCTTGCATTAACAATAAATTTGAACCTTTAAACGATATATGTGCAGGTGCTTCCTTAATTTTATGAAGCCCGGCCAGCAATGTACAATGAAGAAATATTTACTCAGTTGTTTACTACTCATCAGTTTTACCCCTGTTTTTGCTGCGCAGGATTCTGTTATTGTGCCTATATACCGCCAGCTTTTTCATGATAAGATAGATAACGAGCAACTGTTGCTCGATCAGCTGGATGGTAAAACGGATGGCCTCATCAACCTGACTCATCAGCCCGAAATTAACCAGGCCATTACCAACGTACTGACCCGGAAGGTGAATGAACTGGAAAATTCTGTAGAGCGGAATAACCGTATTGCTACCAATAATCAAAAGATAAAATACCTGACATATATTGAAAGCCTGCTGAGAAAATTTAAATACAGTTACAGGGCGAATGAATTTAATCCGGCCTTTACACCGCAACTGGTTGAAGCATTTGAAAAAATAATGATAGCCGATATTGACAGTGTAAGTATGGCACCAGAAATTGAAAAATCACCTTATGCCATTGGTAAAATACTTTCAGAAATATTTGCAGAAAATACCGGGTATACAGAGAGTAAAAAAATAATGTACTTAAAATATGCAACACTTTATCCGGATAAGATTTTACAGACCATTGAACCCTGGGTTAACGAATCGTTTGCGGATTCGCTGATTGTTAAAAGTTGCCTGTTAAACCCTACAGCTGTTTATAATATTGCCCAGGCCGCTGGTTCAAAAGTGGGTATACTGATACACCGCAGCAATAACCCCCTCGTTAAAACAATTGTTGAACTGAGCAAAACCCCCAGTGCATTATTGTATTTTCCTTTTCTGGATGATATTTTAAAAGGCAATAAAACAGTAACACAAATCAAAAAATATGTTGGTGACAGAGAAATCGGTTATGACAGCATTGGATATTTTAAACTACTGGTGCAAACAGAGATTGAATACTTTACAAGAATGACATCTGCCGCAAAAGATACACCCATAGCGATGTTTGGCCCCAATGGCCTGCGTGAAAAACTGAAAGAAAAAGCCATTCAGCATTTTATTACCCCTATAAATGACCTGCACGATTTAAGCAATATCAACATGCGCATGAAGGCAACCGATTCTTTATCGGCCGTTGATTTGTATTACATGATGATCATGGGTGAAAATGATATTTATACATCAAGCTTCAAACACAGCTATGCCCGTTTTTTACAGCGCCTAGGTAAAGAACCAAGAACGGATTCCCTGTTGCTGAATGTACACTCCGATTTCTTTAAAAAGTTTATTAAAATGACTGCCAATTTTAATAAGCTGGATAACTTTTTAAGCTACATGCCTCAAACTGCTTCAGAAGCTTTAATGCGTGAGTTTATTGCCAACCTGGATAATACCGGCAACCTGGAAGATGCAATAGATGTGGCAGATTCTTACAGCAGCATCACCGATACAAGATTACAAAGCACTATACTGGGTTATGTAATGAGCAATGAAAAAAAATGTATTGAAAAAAATAATGCCCGTGGCAAAACAATTTACGGATTACTGAAAATAATTTTTTTATCTGCCGATACAGCCAATAAAATTAACCTCACCAGCCTGTTGGGAATACCATCTATTTATGAAATTGAAAACAAGCAGATGAGAGATGACAGCGGAAGAATTATACAACAGGTTTATTGGTATGGCGATAAAGATGGAAAAACATTTTTCCCGTCTTTCATCAATTCTTTTTCACCAAAAGAATGGACCATCACTTCCAACAGCGAGTGGTACGAGATCAGATCTAAAAAAGGCAATGTGTGGGTTTTTGCAAACCGCCCGCTTGATAATGATGCCAACCTTGATGACAGTGCACAGATACATTTAAATAATTACCTCGCCGAAAATTATCTGCACCCTGCAGTAGTAGTGCATCGTGGACATAGTTACTGGTTGCCACGCACAATTAAACGTATGACCGGTGCTGCCAAAATTATAGTGCTTGGCTCCTGTGGTGGTTTTAAAAACCTAAACGATATTATTGAAGTAAATCCAGATGCACATATCATATCTACCAAAGAAATCGGGGCAGGCGATATTAACCGGCCCATCCTCAATTATTTAAACCAGACATTTGAGTCGGGAAAAATATTGGACTGGAAGAGTATGTGGGCATCACTTACAAAACTGTTTGCTGCAGACCCCAGCACTTCTCTCAGAGAAAGTTGGGAAAGTTACATACCCCCCTACAAAAACCTGGGCGCCATTTTCTTAAAAGGCTACAACAATATGGCAAAGCAATAGGCCATTTGTAAATGAACGATTAAATAACCTGGTAGCTGCATACTTCGTTTAGCTGAATCCAAAACGCCAAACAGAAAACTCAATACCATCTTCTATCTTTGCAGCATGACTGATCAAGCCAAGGCAAAAAGAAAAATATTCAATTTTTCATTATTGCGCAGGGTGTTTCAATTTGCAGCTCCTTATAAAAATAAATTTTACGGCTCCCTGGTTTTAGCTATTGTACTGGCGGGTATTGCACCACTCCGGCCGATGCTTATTCAGCTTACCATTAATGATGGCATAAAAAATAACACAGCATCTCATTTTATAAACGGCCCCGGAGGTTTTATTATTGAGATAACTATTATACAGATGGTACTGCTGATGCTGGAAACAGGCTTACGGTTCTTCTTTACTTTTCTTACTGCTTCATTGGGCCAAAGTGTGGTAAGAGATATGCGGGTAAGCACTTATAAAAAAATTCTTCATCTTAATTTATCGCAGTACGATAAAACACCCATTGGCACACTTACTACCCGTACCATCAACGACATTGAATCCATCAACGACATTTTCAGTGATGGATTGATACCCATTATTGCCGATCTGTTGGCCATCATTTCTGTATTGGCTTATATGTTTTCTGTGAGCCCGGTATTAACCCTCATATGCCTGGCGCCCTTTCCGGTCTTAATTGTGGCCACTTATTTTTTTAAAGAAAGTGTAAACAAATCTTTTATACAGGTTCGCAATGCGGTTGCTAATTTAAACGCATTTGTGCAGGAGCATATTACCGGCATGGCGGTAATACAGGCATTTGCGGCTGAGAAAAGAGAATTTAAAAAATTCAATACCATTAATAAAGAACACCGCAATGCCAATATCAAAGCCATTTTTGCCTACTCTGTTTTTTTTCCGGTGGTGGAACTGGTGATGGCTTTATCGATAGGCCTGCTGGTATGGTGGGCAGCAAAAGATGTGGTTGATGATCAGCAGGCCGAAAAAGTTGGCGGTGTAATCACAGCATTTATTCTTTGTTTGAATTTACTTTTCAGGCCCCTGCGGGTGATCGCAGATAAATTCAATGTGCTGCAAATGGGCATGATTGCCAGCGAACGGGTTTTTAAAGTGCTGGATAATGAGGATACAACCATCAATGAGGGCAATATTGAAACAAAACACTTAAAAGGCAAGGTTGAGTTTGATAAAGTCTGGTTTGCTTATATAGACGGGCAGTATGTTTTAAAAGACATCAGCTTTACACTAAAAGCCGGCGAAACACTGGCCATAGTTGGCCATACAGGCAGCGGTAAAACATCCATCATCAGTTTATTAAACCGTTTGTATCACATCAATAAAGGAAGCATCAAAATTGATGATACCAATATTGAAGATTTTCGTTTGGATGACCTGAGAGCAAATATTGCCGTGGTATTGCAGGATGTTTTCCTTTTCAGCGGCTCGGTAAAAGATAATGTTACACTCCGCAACCCCGCTATAAAAGATGAAGAATTGGAACGGGCCGCAAAAATGATCGGCATTCATGATCTTATAATGCAATTGCCCGGGGGCTATGATTATAATGTAATGGAACGAGGCGCTACGCTTTCGTTGGGCCAGCGGCAATTGCTTTCTTTTGTAAGAGCTTTATTGTACGACCCTGCTATTTTAATACTGGACGAAGCCACTTCATCTGTTGATACTGAAAGTGAAGCATTGATACAACACGCCATTGACAAGCTGATTGCCAACCGTACTTCTATTGTAATTGCCCACCGCTTATCTACCATCCGCAAAGCCAATAAAATAATGGTGCTTGATAAGGGCGAAATAATAGAAATTGGCAGTCATGATGAATTACTGGAAAAACAGGGATCTTACTACCAATTGCACAAAATGCAGTTTGAAAAGCAGGGTAATCAGGTGTAAATCCATAATATACCGTCATTTTTCTAAATTCTTCCTCCTCAATTTTTAATTTCCCCCCCTGCTCCTTATCTTTGCGCCAAATTACAGGTATATTATGTCATCAAAGAGCATCAAATCATTACTGGTAGCGGTTTTCAGCATAAGTTTAGTGTTTTTTTTCAATGCATCTTTTGCCCAGCACCATCCCGTGGAAGAACCTGCCAAAAAAGAAAAGATTTTTGATGCCAATGAAGTCATCTTCGGCCATATCATGGATGCCCACGAATTCCATTTTTTAACTTACGAGGGAGCCGACGGCCAAAAGCATCATGCAACCATCCCACTCCCTGTAATTTTATACTCAAAAGAGAAAGGATTTTCATGCTTCATGTCTTCAGCATTTCATCATGGTCACGAAGTTGTTGACGGCTACGCCCTGTTAACCAACGAAAGGATTGATGCCGAAAAATTAGACCGCAACAAATATGCTGCGGGCCATATTGTACCGGTTGATGAAAACGGAAAAATAAACGAATCGGTAAAAGTGTACGATATTTCTCTTACCCGAAACGTGGTACAAATGTTACTGGCGCTTACTTTGCTGGTTATCATCCTTATCAGGGTTGCAAAAAAATATGGCACCGGCCAGGGTATTACATCAGCACCAAAAGGTATGCAAAACACCATGGAAACCATTGTGAACTTTGTAAACGATGAAGTTGCCAAACCAAACCTGGGTGCCAAAAGCAATAAATACCTGCCTTATCTCTTAACCGTATTTTTATTCATCCTAATCAATAATATTGTTGGCTTAATACCGGGCACTGCAAATGTTACCGGCAATATTGCCTTTACTTTTGTTCTATCCATTATTTCATTTGTAGTAATCCTGTTCAGTAGTAATAAACACTACTGGATGCACATCATTAATCCTCCGGGCGTTCCTGGATGGGTTAAAGTTATCCTGGTACCAGTGGAAATTTTGGGCATATTCACCAAACCATTTGCCTTAATGATCAGGTTATTTGCCAACATGGTAGCCGGTCACATCCTCATCATCTGCTTAATATCGCTCATCTTTATCATGGCGGCATTAAACCAGTATGTAGGCTGGGGCTTTTCTCCGTTCTCTATCGCATTTACCATTTTCATTTATTTTATTGAGGTACTGGTGGCGTTTTTGCAGGCCTTTATCTTTACCATATTAACAGCAGTATTCATTGGCCAGGCTTTTGAAGGCGGGCATGACGACCATGCACATGATACGGTTGCAGCACATTAATACAAGTTTTTTTTAACCAACATAAATTCACAATTATGAATTTTTTCTTATTAGAAGCAGTAGCTAACGCAGGTGGTGCCATTGGTGCCGGACTGGGTGCTATCGGAGCCGGTGTAGGTATTGGCCAGATTGGTAAAGGCGCATTGGAATCAATCGCCCGCCAACCCGAAGCTATCAATGACATCCGTAGTAACATGATCCTTACAGCCGCTTTGGTTGAGGGAGCTGCGTTATTTGCGATCATCATTGGTTTCTTAGCTATGGTGCTTTAAAAACCTTTACTGCATCCAAAGTACAGGACGGAGGATGCAGTAATTTTTATTTCAGAATTTTTTATTTTATAAATACTATAAAATGCAATTATTAACACCGGCCTTTGGCCTTATTATCTGGACGCTTTTAGCTTTCCTTATCGTGTTTTTTCTGTTGAAAAAATTTGCATGGCCAATGATCATTGGCGGTTTGCAGACAAGAGAAAAAAACATTGCTGACTCTTTGGCTACTGCCGAAAGAATTAAGCTTGAAATGGCACAAATGAAGAATGACAATGAAGCCATTCTTACCCAGGCACGTGAAGAAAGAGCCAGCATGCTTAAAGAAGCTAAGGAAACCAAAGATAAAATGATTTCTGAAGCCAAAGAAGAAGCCAAAGTACAGGCCAATAAGATCATCACAGAGGCACATGCTTCTATTCAAAATCAAAAAATGGCTGCTTTAACTGAAATTAAAAACCAGGTTGGCAGCTTAGTACTGGAAGTAAGTGAAAAAGTGTTGCGTAAAGAATTAAGTAACAAAGCAGAGCAGGAGAATTACATTAAAACACTTGCTGCTGAAGTAAAGTTGAATTAAAATTATGAATTAAAAATTAAGAATGAGCTGCGTTTGCTCTTCAATTCTTAATTCTTAATTCTTCATTCATAATTGAAGAAAATGAACAATCCACGTTTAGCAGGCCGTTACGCAAAAAGTTTACTGGATCTGGCAACAGAACAAAACCAGGTAGATGCCGTATATGCCGATATGAAATGGCTACACAGCATCTGCAAAAGCAACCCTGATTTTGTGAACATGCTGCGCAGCCCGGTTATTAAGCCAACTGCCAAAGGAAAGATCATTGAATCTATCACCAAAGAAAGAGTAAGCACGCTTACCAGCGCTTTTATACAATTGCTGGTACGTAAGGCCAGAGAAACAAACCTGCCAGAAATTGCAACTACTTATATTGACCAGTTTAATGCATTACGTAATATTCATAAAGTAAAAATTACCACAGCCGACCCCATTACCGATGATATGCTGAATGCCATCATGGCCAATGTAAAAGCCACTGCAACTGCCGGACAAACATTTGAAGTAGAAACAGCAGTGAACAACGAATTGATCGGTGGATTTTTACTGGAAACATCTGGAACATTGGTGGACGCCAGCATTTTAAGAGACCTGAAAGATATTCATAAGCAGTTTATGAATAATGATTATCTGCACAGAATAAGGTAAGAGAAATATATAAGAAGTTTTGAAAGGCTGTTACGTTTGTAACAGCTTTTTTTGTTTGAGAGAAGAATTCGTTTAAGTCGTTTAATGGTTTAAGACGTTAATAGTTCAGCTTTAAAGGAACCTTTTAACCTTGAAATGATTTAAACCTTTAAACGAAAGAGTACACCGGCGTTTTTATATCATGGTAAAATAAAAAGGTCCATTTTTCTTTCTCACCCTGCTCCCACCATTGCTGGCGCAGCTCCATACATTTGCGGCCGTCAAAATCGTACTTGGCAATAAACTTGTTTTTCATTTGCTGTAACTGCGGGGCCACATCGGCACCAAAAAATATTTTTTGTCCGTCTTCTTCAATCCAGAATACCTGGTGAAAGGGACAGTGGGCACCGGTTACTTCGTACTTAATATAATCACCGATCATTCCATTGCCTTGTGTAAAAATAACCTGGTCAGTCTGGCCCAATATTTCAAACTCGGTTGGTGTATAAGATGGTTTACCCTTTGCCATCGCAAAATCAAACTCATCTTTGTTTACATAGTATTCAGCATTGGGAAAACTCATGAACTTCTGGTTCAGTATTTTATCTTCCTTGCTTACACCGCCGCTATGGTCTTTATGTAAATGGCTTAGCAATACTTTAGTTACTTCCATGGGACCAATACCGTTATTCAGTAAATTCTGATGAATTTGCAAACTGCCGTCAGGCACATTAAAGCCAAGCCCTGTATCGAGTAAGATCACATCTTTTGAAGTAATAATAACGAAGGGCTGTATTTCAACCAGCAAACTGCCGAGGGGACGTTGCTGCAGGTCGTCTTTATCCGTATCAAACGATACAAATTGTTTGGTGGCATCAATGGTAAAAGCTCCTTCGCTGAGTGGAATTATTTTCATACCCAAACCCCCCTTGGAGGGAGAACTTTAGACTCTGCTGAATTACAGAGGTGTTTTATTAGTAATCGCCTAAAGTTTCTGGCAATTGTGCCAGGGCTTTTTGCAGTTGCTCATCATTGGGTGCAATGCCGTGCCATTCGTGGCTGCCTTCCATAAAATCTATGCCCTTGCCCATTTCTGTCTTCATTAAAATAACAATGGGTTTACCCTTGCCAACAAAAGTTTTGGCATTATTTAATCCGGCAACAACCGCATCCATATCATTACCATCCATTTCCAGTACCTGCCAATCAAAAGCTTCAAATTTGGCTTTTAAATTACCCAGGCTCATTACTGAATTTGTTGACCCGTCAATCTGCTGGCCATTCCAGTCAATGGTAGCAATCAGATTGTCTACTTTTTTGTGTGCTGCAAACATAATGGCTTCCCAGTTTTGCCCTTCATCCAGTTCTCCATCGCCATGTAAGGAGAAAACAATATTAGTATCGTTATTCAGTTTTTTAGCCAAAGCTGCGCCCACGGCTACACTCATGCCCTGCCCCAATGAACCGCTGGCAATACGAACGCCTGGTAAATGCTCATGGGTGGTAGGGTGCCCCTGCAGGCGTGTATTTAATTTTCTGAAAGTGCTTAATTCCTGAATGGGGAAATAGCCGCTACGTGCCAATACGCTGTAAAAAACCGGCGAAATATGCCCGTTACTCAGGAAGAAAAGGTCTTCTCCAATGCCGTCCATATTAAACTTTGGATCGTGTTTCATCACATCAAAATACAAAGCCGTTAAATACTCGGTACAACCCAATGAGCCGCCCGGATGCCCGCTCTGTACGGCATGCACCATTCTTACTATATCTCTGCGTATTTGTGTTGCTATATCTTTTAAACTATTCATTGTAAGTATCTTGATCTTTAGTGAATATAATCAGTCAAATTCCGGTAAAATGTGAGTTTTGCTGCAAACCTACTTTAAAATCGTATTACAAGCAAAGTAAAAAGGTAAACAGCCCCAAAATTTGATAATAAGTTGAAAAAAAAGGCGTTATTAAACTGATAAATAACTTAAAAAATAAATAATCATATATCAGGCATCCATTTTAGAGTAAAATGAGTCTTAATATCTGATTATAAGTTTTTATCCTCGGAACATATTTAATACTTTTGCTTTGTAAAAGTTGCTGAAACAAATTATAGTAATGAATTATATTCTATTAAGTTCGGGTTTAGCTTTTCTCATCACTTTTTTCGCTATTCCCGTTATTATACAGGTTGCTAAAGATAAAAAGCTGTTTGATGAGCCTGACGAACGCAAGGTTCATAAAAATGTTATTCCTACACTAGGCGGTTTGGGCATTTTTGCCGGTTTTATAATTGCAACTTTAATGGGTGTTCCCCCGGGTTTTACATTCAATCTTCAATATTTTGTTGCTGCGGCAACGGTTATTTTTTTCCTTGGCATTAAAGATGATATACTCATTTTATCGGCCAGTAAAAAATTTATAGGTCAGTTAATTGCAGCTGGTATCATTATTAAATTCGGAGGTATACATATCGACAATTTTCACGGATTTTTGGGTGTTTATGAAATACCACATACTACCAGCATTATAATTTCTCTTTTTACCATAATTGTAATTACCAACTCTTTTAACCTGATTGACGGGGTTGATGGATTGGCCGGAAGTCTTGGGCTACTTACCACGCTTGTTTTTGGCACCTACTTTTTTTATGCAGGTCAATTAACCTATGCTGTTATGGCTTTTGCGCTTGCAGGCAGTATCATTGGTTTTTTGATTTACAATTTTTCGCCCGCTAAAATATTTATGGGTGATACCGGTTCACTTTTACTGGGCCTGATAAACTCTATCCTGGTAATAAAATTCATTGAAATTGCAGGCAACACAGCCTCCAATTTTCCGATAGAATCGGCACCTGCTATTGGTTTTTCTATATTAATGATTCCGCTTTTTGATACACTACGTGTTTTTGGTTTACGCATTATGCAGCGCCGTTCCCCTTTCAGCCCCGACAGAACACACGTTCATCACTTTTTACTTGACCTGGGTTTAAGCCACCGCATGGTAACCATTACCTGCGTGTTGGTTAATATTACTTTTATTGCCATGGCATTTTTTATGCGTAGCTGGGGTACAACGACCGTACTGGGGATTCTCCTGTTATCGGCTTTTATTTTTATCGGTATTATTTATTACAGCCGCCCTAAAAATAAAAATGTATTTGCCCGCAAGGTTCCAAAAACCGAGATCATCAAAACCCACAAGATTTTTAAACTTGCCGGTGAAACCGTAGACGCGGATTAATTTTCCAGTCTCTCTTTACAATTGTTTACAACAAAATTTAACGTTTATAACTATATTCGTTTGAAGCTAAACAAAATATAAGCACCTTTTTTTATAGCTTTGCAGCCAATCAATATTTCAAATTATGTCAGCAGAAGTAGATACAGTTATAAGTGATACCGCCGGATCGATGCTAAAAGCTCTAAATCACCTGGAAGCAGAGTTGGTTAAAATACGTGCAGGAAAAGCAAATCCCACCATGCTGGATGGCATCGTGGCAGATTATTATGGCAACCCTACAGCCATTAATCAGATTGCAAACATTTCTGTTTTAGATGCCCGTACCATCTCTGTTCAACCCTGGGAGAAAAATATGCTGGCGCCAATTGAAAGGGCTATAACCATGGCCAATATTGGAATTAACCCGCAAAACGACGGCAATATCATCCGCCTGTTTTTACCGCCATTAACCGAAGAAAGAAGAAAAGAACTGGTTAAAAGATGTAATGCAGAAGGTGAACATGCAAAAATTGCCATTAGAAACATACGCCGTGATAGTATTGAAGTAATAAAGAAAATGCAGAAAGACGGCCTGAGTGAAGATATAAGCAAAGATGCCGAAAAAGAAGCCCAGGATTTAACTGATAAATATATATCACTTGTAGAAAAGCACCTGGAAGCAAAAGAAAAAGAGATCATGGCGGTTTAATCATAATTTCATCCGGCCATATATAAAACTCAACTGACTAAAATATCTTTTCCATCGCCATTTTGTAGCCGCTATGGCAGAGCAAAGCTACCCTGAACCTGACAGTTTTTCAAACTGTTGCACTGCTCCTGCTTTAATTAATTCCCGGCACCCCTTTTGTCGTTAATTTCATCCATCACTAAAAAGCATCACCATGTTTCAACAGGCAATAGAAAAAGTTGTACAGTTTACCAGGCCAATGCATACCATTTCCAGAACTTACGGAGGTTTGGTTTTACCGGGCAGTTCCACTTTCTTTTTTGTAAACGACAGCGGTGTTGCCATTACCTGTAAACATGTGATGGACCTGATACCAACCGCTGATAAGATAAACCAGCAATACCAGCAATATAAAGCAGAGAGAGACCGTATCCCCAATGATGCAAAATATAAACGCAATATTCAGGGCCTGCAGATGAAATATAAATACCTGCCCGAAACCACCGTTCAGCTTAAAAATAATTTTTTAAACTGCTTTGATAAGATTGATGAAATTACCTGTCATGCTCACCCTACGCTTGACCTGGCCATCATGGAATTTAAAGGCTTTAATAAAATATTTTACAACGGACATGCTGAATTTTTAAAAGACAGCAGTAAAATAAAACAAGGGAAATCACTTGCCCGTATTGGTTTTCCTTTTCCGGAGTTTAATAATTTTAAGCACAATCCTGATACGGATGATATTGAATGGACCCAAACCGGGAACCCCAATTCTCCTTCCTTTCCTATTGATGGTATTGTTACACGTTTTGTTGCCACACAACCCGACAGCGGTGTAACCGGCATTGAAATGAGCACACCGGGTTTACGTGGACAAAGCGGTGGGCCACTTTTTGATACCGATGGCAAAATATACGGAATGCAGTTTGCCACCAATCACCTGCACCTGGGTTTTGATATGAAAGATTTTGAGACCATCAGCAATGGAAAGAAAAATAAAGTATCAAACAACCCTTTTTACACGTTGGTATTTGTGTGCATGTAGACAGGATAAAAGATTTTTTGCGTGAAAAAAATATCCGGTTCAGTGAAGTTGATTAAACATTAATCAGAACCTTTACGGTTGGCAAGATAAACACCCAGCAAAATCAGCGCCAGGCAGCCAAATTGTTTTAACCCAACTTCTTCGCCATAAATAATACCCCAGAAATTCGCCACGATGGGTATGCCATAAGTTACCATGGAAGAAAAAACCGCACCTGCCCGTTTTATCAGTACATAAAAATGATGGAAGCTATTGCTGTACCTAAAATACCCAGCAAAGCTGCATGGCCTGTTGAATACAAAATTCCCGGATCGCTCAGGGGCAAATTAAAATAGCCGGTAAAATAAAGTACAATTAAAGCCGGAATTGCATTGAGTGTTAGTGCTACAGATGCAATTTGAATTGGCCCGATATGATGCAGATGTTTATGCACCATATTTACATTAAAGCCATAAAAAATTGTTGCTAAAACCACATACGATACATATACCAGGTTCTGGCTTTCCTGCATATTTCCCTTACTCAGCAGCAAGAGTATACTGCCGGTAAATGCAATACAAATCCCCAATATTTTATTGGTGGATGTTTTTGAGCTGAAAAATAAAGCACCGGTTATTATTACAAAAATAGGAGTAAGTGAATTGAGTGTGCCTGCAAGTGCACCATCAATACCCATTTCGGCCACACAAAATAAATAGGCCGGTAACAGGCTTCCTAAAACACCCGACAGGAAAATGATCAACACCTTATCTTTCGGAATGCTTTTAAAATGCCTGATAGCGGCAGGAAACAATACAATACCCGAAAAAATAATCCGCAGTGAAGCAACCTGGAATGCTGATAAATGCAGCAACCCTTCCTTCATCATAATAAAACTGCTGCCCCAGATGATAGACAGAAGAATGAATATGAACCAGTTTAAAAACCCTTTATTCAAATATTAAAATTTGGCGCAAAGTTGCCGTTTTTAGATCATAAATTCGAATCTTTATTTTAAAGTACTTTGCATATTTTTTGTAATTATTTTTAAATGTGGGTAAATTAATTATATTTGTCTCCAACCTTCTCCTCCTATTCATTTATTTATTTTAACCTTTAAAAAAACATTTTATGGGATTTATTAAAGAATTTAAAGAGTTTGCCATGAAAGGCAGTCTTGTTGACATTGCCGTGGCATTTGTAATGGGCGGTGCATTCGGAAAAGTAATTACATCTTTTACAGAAGGAATTGTTTCTCCATTAATTGGAATGATTGGCGGCGGCGATCTCAGTAAAAATATGTATGTACTGAAAGATGCAGTTATGGATGCTTCGGGGAAGGTAGTTACAGAGGCAGTAGCCGTTAAATGGGGTGATTTTGTAACTGCCATCATCAACTTTATTATTGTTGCTTTTGTTATGTTTCTTGTAATAAAAGCTATTAACAGCATGAAGAAAAAACAGGAAGAAGCTCCTGCCGGCCCTTCATCAACCGATGCTTTACTAATGGAAATACGGGATTCTCTAAAAAAATAATCATCTCTTACAACCTTTCTTAAAAAAATGCAGTCTTAAAGGCTGCATTTTTATTTTTAAACAAACTAAATTTTATGAGAAAATTATTTCTGATTATCGGTGTTTTATTGATATTCTCTACTGCTTTAAAAGCACAGGATCCAACTATTAAAGACCTGAAAAATGAAGCTGCCAAATCAATTCCCAAAGATCCAAAAGATACAGCTGCAAAAAAATGGAAACTCGGTGGGCTTTTTAATTTAAATATCAACCAGGGCACTCAAAGCAACTGGTCGGCAGGTGGCGACAAGTTTTCGTTTTCTTTAAATGCCTATTTAAATGTTTTTGCATTTTATAAAAAAAACAAAAGTTCCTGGGATAATAACCTTGACCTGGCCTATGGTATTGTAAACACAACAAGTTTAGGTTCCCGCAAGGCCAGTGACAGAATTGACTTACTTTCCAAATACGGATATGCCCTTGCACCAAAATGGAATGTGGCTGCCTTATTTAATCTGCGTACCCAGTTTGCCAAAGGATTTGCCTATTCAAAAACACCGGCAGGAAAAGATACTTCTACCGTGATCTCAAACACGTTTGCACCGGCATATGTATTACTGTCGTTGGGGATAGACTATAAGCCAACAGATAATTTTTCATTGTTTATCTCGCCCTTAACCGAACGTTGGGTAATTGTAACCAATGATTCCATTGCCCCGCTTTTTGGTGTGCTTCCCGGAAAAAATTCAAAGAATGAACTGGGTGCATTTCTATCTGCAAATTATACAGCCAAGCTGGGCAGCAATTTTGTGTATAAAACAAAGCTTGACCTGTTTTCAAACTACAAACAAAAACCACAAAATGTAGATATATACTGGACCAATGCCTTAACTGCAAAGATCACGAAGTATATTAATTTCTCTTTTACGCTGGATATGATCTATGATGACAACACAAAAAATGTAAATCCTGTAAAAGGACCTGCGCCACAGTGGTTGCAGTTAATGGGGGTTGGCTTTGCCTATAATTTCAGAAAAAAATAATTTGTTAAGATTAATATAGTGTGGCCTGTAGTTAATTACTACAGGCCATTGTATTTTATTCTTCTTAACATTACACGGTGTGTATTTATTTATTTTTGCACCATGATAAAACCCCTGATACTATGCCTTTTTCTGGCAACAGCTATTTTTACTGCTGCAGCGCAGGACAAAACTGTAAAAGACCTGCAAAAAGTTGCTTTTAAAGAACTGAAACCCCTTGAAAAAGATGGCTGGGCAAAGGCAGGAACATTTATTATTAATGTTAACCAGGGAGCATTACGCAACTGGGCAGGAGGTGGAGAACAAAACACACTTGGTTTTACTACCTTATTGAACTATAATTTAAATCACCGGAAAGGTAAAATCACCTGGAATAATTATTTCGACATTGCCCTTGGTTTTCAAAATGCCAGCAGCTTTGGGAGGTTTAGAAAAATAGATGACCGTATAGATATTACCAGCAAATATGGTTACCAGTTTTCCAAAAAATGGTACGCAGCAGTGTTGGGTAATTTTAATTCGCAAACACTGGCAGGATACAATTATACGGATACCGTAAACATCAAAATATCTAATTTACTTACGCCCGGCAAGATCCTGCTTTCAGCAGGAATTGATTTCAGGCCCGATAAAACCTTCACCCTTTTTGTATCGCCTATAACAAGCCGTTTTATTTTAAAAACAGATAACGACTTTTACATGGTTGACAAATTTGGAGTACCGCCCAACCGTAAGTCTTATACCGAACTGGGGTCATTTGCCACAGCCAAATACACAAAAAAAATATCTCCCTGGGCATTTTATACCGGCAGGCTGGATCTGTTCAGTAATTATAAAAGGAACCCGGAAAACGTTGACCTTTTTTTTACCAACCTGGTTACTATGAAATTTAATAAATGGCTGGCCACTAATATCAGTGTGGATATGGTTTATGACGACGATGTATTGCAAAAGACCCAGCTTAAAGAGATACTGGGAATTGGCCTCACCTTAAAATTATAAACCCTTCTTTTGCCAGATTTTGGTTTGTTTTCCACATTCAACTGTGGCAGGCCTTATTATTACAGAACTCTCTCAACTTATCAATACATTTGCCACTGCTTTTGATAAGCGTATTTTTTACAATACAATAATTATAGAGGTGAGCAAGACATCATACCAGATTAAGTTAGACCAGTTTGAAGGGCCTTTTGACCTGCTTTTGTTTTTTATAGAGCGTGATGAGCTGGATATTTACAATATTCCCATCACCAGGATAACCAACGACTTCCTGGATTTTATACATACCGGCGAAAAACTGAATATTGAATTAAGCAGCGAGTTTATTTTATTCATCAGTACACTGATGCGTATTAAAGCCAAAATGCTGTTGCCCCGTAAAGAGCTAGATGCAGAGGGTAACGAAATTGATCCAAGACAGGAACTGATAAACAAGATACTGGAATACAAACGGTTTAAGGAAGCTGCAGCTCAAATGGCTGAAATGGAAGCTATGAGAATGCTGATGATGAAACGTGGCAACCTGCAGAAAGAAATTTCACAGATTGGGGAAGAGGCAGGTGAAGGCACAGAAATACAAACAGTAACCCTTTTCAAGCTGATGAAGGCTTTTGAAAAAGTTATCCTGAATTTACAGAAACGGAATTTTAAACCGGTACATACCGTTGTTCGTTACAACTACACCATGGAGCAAAGCCGTGAGCATATGCTGAATGTGGTAAGAGCGGAAAAAAACGTTTCTTTTGAAAAAGTTTTTGAAATTTGTGAAGACCGTATTCATGCCATATTCCTTTTTCTTTCATTGCTTGAATTGGTGCAGATGCGTTACATGAGTTTGCTAACCGGTGAGGGCCGCAATAATTTTATAGTGGAATGGAATGAGAACAGGGAGGAGGATGTTGTTGGATTATTACCCGGTGAGGAGCCTGCTACACTTAACTAAATAAAAAGTCCCCGTAAATACGGGGACTTTTTATTTAGGACTTTTTGGCAGCGAATAAAGCTGGTATATTATTTGATGTTTAAACATTGAATTTAAAAATCACAATTATGAAATCAATATTATTTAAAGCAACGGACAGGGGAACCACCGACTATGGCTGGCTTAAACCCAATTATTATTTTAGTTTTGCCCAATACCATGATAATACCAAAGTACATTTTGGTTTACTGAGGGTATTAAACGATGATTTTATTGCCGGTGGTGGTGCTTTTTCCACACATCCACACGATAATATGGAAATTGTTACCATACCATTTACCGGAGCCATCAAGCATAAAGACAGCACGGGCGGTGAAGGTATTATAAAGGCAGGTGATATTCAGATAATGAGTGCCGGCAGCGGTGTACAACACTCTGAAGCCAATGCCTCTGCAACAGATTCTGCAACGCTTTTTCAAATCTGGGTATTTCCTAAAGAAAGAAATATAAAACCCCGCTATGGTCAAAAAACTTTTGATGTAACTGAAAGGGCAAATAAATGGCAAACAGTAGTTTCGCCCATTGATGCAGATAATGCACTTTGGATAAACCAGGATGCCAGGTTTTCATTAACCAACCTCCAAGCCGGTGCAGCACTAAATTATAGCAATGCTTTTAAAAACAACGGCGTTTTCCTGGTTGTAATTAATGGCTCTGTTGAGGTTAACGGGCAGCCATTAAATAAAAGAGATGCGTTGGGAATTTCTGAGACGGAACATTTTACCGTAAAGGCTTCTGAAGATGCGGAGTTATTGGCAATTGAAATACCAATGAACTAATCTTAGTAATAGATCCACAATAAAATGGGTTCCTGCGATTCATCCATATAGGACTTCAATTGGGTAAAGAAAGCAGTTGATACCATCGGACATCCTTCACTTAGCGCTATTGGAGCAGGATAAACCTCCGTATTGGGTACACCACAAAATGAATGCAGCACAACAGCACGGTCAAAAGCCCTGCTGTTGGTTTTATCCAATCCTTTTAATTTGTACGACAATCCGAAACTGCCATTATAGGAATGGCCGATTTTATATTTACCCAAAGATGTACAATTGCTTTTTGGGGTGTTTGAAAAGATCAAACCCGATTCAGTTTCTGATCCCTTGCCATGGGCAACCAGGCCAGCAACTTCCAGTGAATCTTTTAATAGGTTGTAAACAAAAAACCGGTTTTTACCGGAAGGCAAACGCATATCAATCATAAAACAATAGCTTACATCAAAACCATTCTCGTCCACATAATCCTTTGCCAATGATGCCTTTTCTTTTAACCTGCTCATCGCTTCTGTGCTTGTTACCACACGGTTGTCAGTAAAATTACTACTGGTATTAATAAAAGTGAGATTGTTGTTTTTGCCCAAAAAGTAACCAAATACAGATATGGTTAAAAACAACCCGGCGGCAAGCACAAAGGTTTTTCTAAGAATATGCATACTGTTTTTATGGGGCATAAATTTATAACGCCAACCTGTTTAAAAAATTGTTTACTGCGTAAAACAATAAAGTTTAAATGCTTTAATTGGCTAAAAAACCTATCTCCGGTTTTAATAATAAATCCATAGCATCACCGGTTTGGTTGTTTCATCCAGGTAAGATTGCAATCTTGTTAAAAATGCCGGAGAAACAGTTGGGCAACCCCAGCTTTCGCAAATAGGTAAAGGTGCCACTTCATCGTTTGGAACACATGCATGTGCATGAAGTACAACAAAACGGTCAAAAGCCTTGCTGTTGGTCTTATCCAGTCCGTATAATTTATAAGCCAGGCCAAATTTACCATTGTACGATTTACCAATTTTATATTTACCCAGCGATGTACAATAGCTATTGGGCGTATTTGAAAAAACCGGGGTATCGGAATTAATAAGGCCGCTGCCATGTGTAACAAGACCAGCTATTTCCACAGAATCCTTATCAAGATTATAAACAAAAAAACGGTTTTTGCCTGATGGTATCCGCATATCTACTAAGAAACAATGCTCTCCATCAAAACCATGTTCATTAATATAATCCCTTGCTTGTGTGGATTTTTTATTGAGCCGAAGCAATGTTTCTTTTTTGTCTTCCGCCTCGTTTAGTGTGTAAGTGAATGCATAGTATTTTGATGGCTTGTTGAATGTTGGTTTGTACCAAAAGAAATATCCAAATGCCGATATGGTTAAAAACAAACCGGCGGCAAGTACAAGTGTTTTGCGGGCTATCTTCATGAAAATTTTATTAGGGATAGATTCGTAACGATCGCCTTTCCATAAAATTTTTATGGCCTTGTTAAATAAAATAAAAAAGCCCCCGATATTAAATCGGGGGCTGCAAAAAATAACTGTATATTTTATTTAATTAATTCCGCCACATTTATTTTACTCAACACCCTCAACATATCTGCAATTCCATTCGCATCAATGCCGATTTCATCATACAATTGTTTAGGCGTTCCGTGTTCTACCAGCCTGTCGGGAATTCCCATGATCTTCACATCGGCTTTGTAACCATGTTCATTCATAAATTCCAGAATGGCAGATCCAAAGCCGCCTACAACCGTTCCGTCTTCAATAGTTATTACCTTATTGTATTTGCTGAAAACTTCGTGCAGCATTTCTTCATCAAGCGGCTTTACAAAACGCATATCATAATGCGCCGGGTTAATGCCTTCAGCCTTTACATCTCTTATGGCAGATGCAGCAAAATTACCCACATGGCCAAAAGATAAAATGGCAATATCCTGTCCGTCTTTCAGCTTTCTTCCGGTGCCGATCTTTATTTCCTGCATTTCGGTTTTCCACTCGGGCATCACGCCTTCGCCTCTTGGATAACGGATTACAAAAGGCAATTCGTTTGAATCCAGTTGCGCCGTGTACATCAGGTTACGCAACTCCGCCTCATTCATAGGCGCACTCACAATCATATTGGGTATGCAGCGCATGTAGGCAATATCATAACAGCCGTGGTGCGTAGGGCCATCTTCACCCACAAGCCCGGCCCTGTCTAAACAAAATATTACAGGCAGTTTTTGAATGGCAACATCATGTATCACCATATCATAAGCCCGCTGCATAAAAGAAGAATAAATATTGCAGAATACCCGCATGCCCTGCGTAGCCATGCCGGCACTTACCGTAACCGCATGCTGCTCACAAATGCCCACATCAAATGCACGGTCGGGCATTTGATCCATCATTAATTTTAAGGAAGAGCCGCTGGGCATTGCCGGTGTAATGCCGAATATTTTTTTATTTTTTTCTGCCAGCTCAATAATGGTATGCCCAAAAACATCCTGGTATTTTGGTGGCTGAGGAATATCGAATTTTTTCTTTTGTATTACGCCGGTTACTTTATCAAATAAGCCCGGTGCATGCCACTTGGTTTGATCCTGCTCTGCCAGTTCGTACCCTTTTCCTTTTACTGTTTTTATGTGCAGTATTTTGGGACCGGGAATATCTCTCAGATCCTGCAAAGTATCTACCAGCTTGGTAATATTGTGACCGTCAATCGGGCCAAAATAACGAAGCTTTAATGCTTCAAATAAATTACTGCTTTGGCTTACCATGCCTTTCAAACTGGCTTCCAGTTTACTGGCCATGCTTCTGCTGAATGATTTGCCCACAGGCAGTTTGCCCAGAGCCTTCCAAACATTATCTCTCAGATCGTTGTAGGTATGTGAAGTAGTAATATCGGTTAAGTATTCTTTTAAAGCACCAACATTCGGGTCAATGCTCATGCAATTATCATTTAAGATGATAAGCACATTGCTTTTTTCAATGCCTGCATGGTTCATGGCTTCAAAAGCAAGGCCGGCCGTCATAGCCCCATCGCCAATAATGGCAACATGTTGCCTGTCGGTTTCACCTTTGTAGTGCGATGCCATCGCCATACCCAATGCTGCAGATATAGAAGTTGAAGAGTGACCAACGCCAAAAGTATCGTACTCACTTTCGCTGCGCTTTGGAAAGCCGCTAAGCCCGTTGTATTTTCTGTTGGTAGGAAAATTATCCCGGCGGCCGGTAAGGATTTTGTGGCCATAAGCCTGGTGACCCACATCCCATACCAACTGATCGTAAGGTGTGTTGAAAACATAATGCATCGCAACACTCAGTTCCACCACTCCCAGGCTGGCACCAAAATGCCCGCCATACACGCTCACCACATCTATAATATACTGGCGCAGCTCATCACAAACCTGGTGTAATTGTTCCCTGCTTAATTTTTTTAAGTCATCAGGGCTGTTGATCTCATTAAGTAAAACTCCGGCTTTAATTTCCATTATTAATTTTTCAAACGGTAAAGGTACTGTTTTTAGCCTTTTATACGGTAGTAGCAACAATTTTTACTGTGTAAAGTTCAATCCCAAGCCGGTTATTGTACATATTTCATCATATTCAGAATCAGATCTGCATCGGGACAATTACCCAGATATGCTTCAGCTTCAGATATGGTACAAACACCCGGGTAATCTCCATCTTTTAAATACAGGTTATGAATGATCTGAAAATGCAGGTGCGGTGGCCAGTTTCCGTTTTCAGCAGGCTCGCCAAAATGACCGATAACCTGTCCACGGTTTATGTATGCGCCTTCATGTAAAGTAGAAATATCGGCCAGGCTCAGGTGGCCATAAAGTGTGTGAAATGCAACAGTCTCTAATTGGTGCAGTAAAATAATAGTAGCACCATAATCTCCAAACTTATCGTTGTAGGCAAAACTATGTACCATGCCGCCCAATGCAGCATATACCGGTGTTCCGGCAGGTCCCCAAATATCTATACCCAAATGAAGTGACCGGGCTTCTTCACCGGCGAACAATTCGCTTCTGCGGTAAAGGGTTCTGTTTTCTTTGTAACCACCAATACCAAATTTTGCATCATTGGCTTGTAATGTACGGTTGATGTAACCGGTAAACTGGTTGGTATCGGCAATTTCAGATGCACCCAGTACCTTATTGTTATCTGTAAAATCGAAATGAAATAATTTTTCGGTTGCAGCATCAAAATCTATCACAGGATGAAAATCAGCCCGGTTTTTTATTAATGCATTTTCAAGTTCGCTTATCATAATGCTAAGGTAGCATTATCCGGCACACTTATTTTAATGTTGATTCATTTTTTGTTGCAGCAGTTTCCTTTCGGCAGCTGATTTTGTAAGCTCCATGGCCTGTGCAAAATATTGATTGGCCAGTTTATTATTTTGTAACTGCCAATTCAATTCGCCAAGTGTAGCGGGTAACAGGTAGTATTTTTTTAAAGCAGAAAGGTTAGTGATTGCTTCAATAGCTTTTATGCCTTCGGCCGGGCCGTTAATTTCGCTGATTACAATGGCCCTGTTTAATTCAATAATTGGCGATGGATAAAATTGGCACATCAGATCATAACATTTCAAAATATTTCTCCAGTTGGTTGATGAATAGCTGGCGGCTCTTGCATGTTCATAAGCAATCCCTGCTTCTAACTGGTATTTGTTTACCTGCTCTGCCTCCGAAGATGCTTCTAAATGAAAAATCCCTTTTTCAATCAATGCTTTGTTCCATCTTTTTCTGTCTTGTTCTTTCAGCAGCAGGATATTGCCTGCTGCATCCTGCCTTGCTTCGTTACGGGATGCGGTAAAACATATCAACGCCATCAATGCATGTGCTTTAAAATGATCTACTGCCCGGCTGCGGCAGATCAATTCACATAATTGCATAGCTTCATGCATCAGGTCTTTCCGTATCAAATCTTCATGCTGTGTTGAATTGTATCCTTCGTTAAACAAAAGATAAATAGCCAGTAAAACATTATCCAAACGGTTTTCAAGTTCAGCTGCAGGTGGTAATTCAAACTGCACATTGTTATCCCTGAAACTTTGCCTTGCTCTCGTTAATCTTTTTTCAATGGTATCATAACCGGTTACAAATGCTTTGGCAATTTCTGTTACGCTAAAACCGCAAAGTGTTTTTAAGATTAATGATACCTGTGCTTCGGTGGAGAGTGCCGGATGGCAGCACACAAACATCATCCGCAGCTGGTCATCATCAATGGTATTGGTATTTACCAGTTCCTGTACGGTTGGCACCAGACTGTATTCCGACTGCAGTAAGGGTGTTAGATTTTTTGAAACTTCATTTTGCCTTTTTTGTTGCCTCAATACATCAATGGCTTTATTACGGGCAACCGTAAATAACCAGGCACTTGGGTTTTGAGGAAGGCCATTTATTTTCCAGTTATTAAATGCTTTCAGCAAAGTATCCTGCACTACATCTTCAGCCAGCTGCAGGTTTTGCGGACCAAACAGCTTGGTAAGCACAGCCACCAGCTTTCCCCATTCCTGGCGAAAGAGATGCTCAACCGTTTGTTCTATGTTGGATGAATTGTCCAGTGCAGTTTTTTCTGTAAGCTAATTATAAATTTCCCACAAAGCCACAGAGGCCACAAAGCAGAATAAATTTTCTTTGTGTGCTTTGTGTCTTTGTGGGAAATAACTTTTAAGATGGCATATCCATTTTTACTACCTGCCTTACAATTACGGCCCCGCCATTTTCATAATCGGGATAATCTTCGCAGAGCGCAACTGCTTCATCATAATCGGCAGCATTAACAATAAAGTAGCCGCCAATAATTTCTTTACCCTCTGCAAAAGCGGCATCGGTAACATTGGTATGACTGCCTTTAATGATTTTTCCGGTAGGATAAAGCGGCTCTCCGCTATCATATTTACCGGCCTTGGCCAGTTTGTCGATCCAGGCCATCCATTTACCCATATTTGCCTGCATTTCTTCGGCAGATGGTTGTTGGGCAGCTTTTTTACCCTCGAAAATAAGCATGAACTTTTCCATAATTTTTGTTTTAAAGTTTATAATTTTTTTATAATGACGAACAGGTATTTACAATCCGGACAAAAAAGATAATCTTTTTTAAGAAATTTATTATGGCAGATATTTAATTCTTTAAATAACCGGCTTTTTTGCAAACTGGCTGTTATATTTGAGGAAACAAACTGCCCATGTCGCAACACCACACCGAACAGGAAAGACAGAAATTTCAATTGGACCGTATAGCGCTTTTCTCAGATGCTGTATTTGCCATTGCCATTACGCTGCTGGTAATTGAGATAAAAGTACCTGCTGTGAGTGATGACATGAATTTGTTTGACCATCAGTTCGGCCATGCCCTGCGTGAAATGATCCCTGAGTTTATCGGCTTTTTCATCAGCTTTATTGTAATTGGAAATTACTGGCGGGCGCACCATACCATTTTTGGCTATGTTACCGATTACAACCGAAAACTCATCAGTCTTAATACCTGGTTTTTACTCACCATTGTTTGCATGCCTTTTACCACAGCCATGATGAGCAAGTACATTTTTTTTAAACCCTATGTTTTTTACTGCGTAAATGTGATTGCGAGCGGTCTTATCCAGTTAAGGCTTTGGCATTATATCATTAATCCAAAAAACAAGGTGTCGGCATTTATTCCACCAGGGATGATACTATACAAAAAATACAGTGCATGGGTGGTGATTGGTTGCTTCCTGCTTTCGCTTTTATTCCATAAGTTAATTGGGCCTGGCTTTGCAAGGATGTTCCTGGCTTCTATTTTTATCATCAATCTGTTTACCGACCGGTATTTTGTACGGAAATATAAGTTGGGGAAGAAGTATTAATCCACCTGCGGCGGCTTTTAACGGAACGCAGATTTTTATAATGATTATCACTGATAGGTCATAACTTATCATAATCATCATAAAAATCTGCATTCCAAACAAGCACTGAAAGTGCTTAATTCAATGACATTATCCTTTGCTGTTAAAAGAAATTTAGATCACCACATTGATCATTTTATTCTTTACAAAGATGATCTTCTTGGGCGCTTTGCCTTCCAGCCATTTTTGTACAATTTCATTTTGAAGTACCAATACTTCAACGGCTGTTTGATCCAGGTCTAAAGCCAGTTCCATATTCGTACGCAGTTTACCGTTAATGGAAACAGGGTATTCTTTTGTACTCTCCACCAACAAAGCAGCGTTGAATGTTGGATAGGTTGCATCTAAAACCGAACCGGCATTACCCAATTGATTCCACAACTCTGCGGCAATATGCGGCGCATAAGGTGTAAGTAAGATGAGCAGTTTTTCAAGCACTTCTTTCTTATTACATTTTATATCTGCCAGTTCATTTACGCAGATCATGAATGTACTTACGGCTGTATTAAAACTAAAGCGTTCGGTATCTTCTTCAATTTTTTTGATGGTGCGGTGCAATACTTTTAATTCTGCATCTGTGGCTTTTTCATCGTTCCAAACCTTGCCTTTCAGGTCATCATTAAACAACCTCCACAGTTTTCTTAAAAAACGATGCACTCCTTCAATACCCTTGGTATCCCAGGGTTTGCTGGCTTCTACCGGGCCCAGGAACATTTCATACATGCGGAAGGTGTCTGCGCCGTATTTGTCACATAACTCATCTGGATTGACGGTGTTGTATTTTGATTTGGACATTTTTTCTGTTTCAACCCCGCAGATAAATTTCATTTCTTTTGCAGTGCCAACGCTGCATGAAAGAGAAAACGTACCATCTTCAAATATAAATTCAGCATCAGCAAATTCCGGTTTCCATTTTTTGAATGCCTCAATATCCAATTCAACCCCATCAACAATATTTACATCAACATGCAATGGTTGAACATCGTATTCTGTTTTTTTTCCGTGTGATACAAATTGGTTTGTACCTGCTATTCTATATACAAACCTGCTACTCCCCTGTATCATCCCCTGGTTCAACAACTTTTTAAACGGCTCATCATAACCAATCAATTCCAAATCAAATAAAACTTTGGTCCACATGCGGCTGTACAATAAATGCCCAACGGCATGTTCGGTACCGCCAATGTACAGGTCTACCTGGTTCCAGTAATCACTGGCTTTGCGGTCGCAAAAGGTTTCGTTGTTGTTGGGGTCCATATAGCGGAGAAAATACCAGCTGCTTCCGGCATAGCCAGGCATGGTGCTGGTTTCACGCCTTCCGGTGGGCGTGTTTACCCATTCTTTAATATTCGCCAGCGGGCCTTCTCCTTCCGGTCCCGGGCCGTAGGTATCTACATGCGGTAATTCCAAAGGCAGTTCTTCAGCATCCAAAGGAATGGCAATGCCATCCGTCCAGATAATGGGGAAAGGTTCACCCCAATATCTTTGGCGGCTAAAGCCTGCATCACGCATGCGGTAATTCACTTTACGTTTGCCAATACCCAGTTCTTCAATTTTATTTACGGCCACGCCAATCGCATCTTTCATCAACAAGCCATTTAAAAAACCGCTGTTTTCCAATATGGCGTCTTTGGTTGCATTAGCTTCCTCGCCATTAAAATGGCTGCCAATAATATTGGTAATTGGAATATTAAAATGTTTTGCAAAAGCAAAATCTCTTTGATCGCCGCAAGGCACAGCCATAATGGCGCCGGTGCCATATCCTGCCAATACATATTCAGCAATCCAGATAGGAATTTCCCTGCCATCAAAAGGATTAATAGCATACGCACCCGTAAAGCAACCGGTAATGGTTTTTGCTTCGGACAGGCGTTCCCTTTCGCTGCGGCTTTTTACATAATGCAGGTATTCATCTACCGCATTTTTTTGCTCTGCAGATGCTATTTCTTTTACCAGCTCATGCTCAGGTGCCAACACCAGAAAATCTACTCCAAAAATTGTATCAGGTCTTGTGGTATAAACCCTGAGACGTGAGTGGTGAGTGGTGAGTGGTGAGCTGCGGTCAGTAGAGTCTACACTCACGCCTGACGATTCACGATTCACGATTTCAAACTCCATCTCCGCTCCCTCACTCTTCCCTATCCAGTTGCGTTGCATTTCTTTCATGCTATCACTGAAGTCAACAGTCTCCAGTCCTTCCAGCAAACGGTCGGCATAATCTGTAATGCGTAAATACCATTGGCGCATTTTCTTTTTCTCAACCGGGTGGCCGCCACGTTCGCTCACGCCGTTCACTACTTCGTCGTTTGCCAGTACGGTTCCCAAAGCTTCACACCAGTTCACTTCGCCGTATTTGCTGAATGCAAGGCGGCGGTTCATTAAAATATCTTCCTGCTCTTTTTTGGTAAAAGCATTCCACTGCTCAGCAGTAAAATTCTTATTGCCCTTGGTTTCGTATTTCTTTACCAGGTCGACAATGGGCCTTGCTTTTTTTTGTGTGTTGCAGAAATAGCTGTTAAAAAGTTGCAAAAAGATCCACTGCGTCCATTTGTAATATTGCGGATCGCTGGTACGTACTTCCCGGTCCCAATCGTAACAAAAACCAATTTTATCCAACTGTGCTTTAAAAGTGGCAATATTTTTTTCGGTGGTGGTTGCCGGGTGCTGGCCTGTTTCCAAAGCATACTGCTCGGCGGGTAAACCAAAACTGTCAAAGCCCATCGGGTGCAATACATTAAAGCCCTTCAATCTTTTATAACGGCTGTAAATATCGCTGGCTATATAGCCCAGCGGATGGCCCACATGCAAACCTGCACCGCTCGGGTACGGAAACATATCCAGCACATAATACTTTGGTTTGGCAGATTCGTTGCTTACTTTATAAGCATCACTTTCTTTCCACGCTTTCTGCCACTGTTGTTCAATCTTTCTAAAATCGTATTCCATTGTTTATTTAAAATTTCAAATTGAATATTTAATATTTCGTCCTTCGCTTATGATGTAAGCCCACAAAATGTGAAAGAAAAGTTATTTACTTCCGCTATCACCCATCATCTTGTACATTCATAAAAATAAATACGGCAGGCAATCGTTTTGAAGAGGGCAAAAATACGGCAAAGCAGGTAAAAACCTTTATTTTTGCCCCACCCGAAAAGGAAAGTATACTAACTCCCAAACAATAACAGAATATGGCTCAATTTGGAAAAGCAAGTAGTAAAAGAGGTAAACCAACGTATGCATACGCCATCATAGGAGTATCGCTGGTGTTGTTTTTATTTGGCATTGTTGGCTGGTTCTTTTTAAATCTTCGTAAAACCGGCGATTATGTAAAGGAAAATATTCAGGTACATGTATACCTGAATCCCAACGCTCAAAAAAAGAAAGTGGACAGTCTCACAACCTATATTAAAGCCATCCCTTATGCTAAAGATGTGCAGTATGTAACAAAGGAAATGGCCATTCAAAAATGGAATAATGCCAATGATTCAAACTGGAAAAAGTTTTTAGATGCCAATCCTTTACCGGAAAGTGTTGACTTTTATATTAAATCTGATTACGTTCAAAAAGACAGCCTGGGTGTACTTTCCATGGACCTGTTAAGCCGCTATCCGGGCCTTATCAGTGAGTTTCAGTTTCCGCAGGAAACCATTGAACAAGTGAGCAAATTTGTAAAATACGTAGCAATTATCTGTTTGGTACTTGCAATCCTTTTAACCGTATTGGTTGTATTCTCCATTGATAATACCATCAGGCTGGCCATGTACAGTAACCGGTTTTTAATTAAAACCATGCAAATGGTGGGGGCCACAAGGGGCTTTATTGCCCGGCCAATCAATATCAGGGCCATTGTAAACGGTTTAATTTCTTCTCTCATTGCGATTGTTGCCGTATGGGTTACGGTGTGGGTGATCGAATTATTGATCCCCAATTTTTCAAAATTGCACGACAATACCAATATGATCATGTTATTTCTGGCAATCATTGTTATGGGCATCAGTATTTCTTTATTCAGCACCCACCGCTCGGTAATAAAATACCTGCGCATGAAATTGGACGATTTATATTAATTTGCGGTTTCAAATAAATTACGATGAGCGAACAAATCAAAAAGACTTCCGGCACGGGCACTTCAAACCAGCTGTTTGATAAAGGAAATTATATGTGGATGCTGATAGGCCTGGGCGTACTGGCACTGGGCTTTTTTTTAATGGCCGGTGGTAAAAGCAGCGACCCTAAAGTTTTTAATGCTGATGAAGTGTACAGCACTACACGCATTACCATTGCACCCATGCTCATTATTGCGGGTTTCATTATTGAGATCTTTGCAATTATGAAGAAATCAAAATCCAATTAAGAATTAAAAATTAAGAATTAAGAATATACAGCGGAGCTAATACCTTCGCTTTTTTCTTTTAAAGCAAATTACATGACTACCACCCAAAACATCATCATCAGCATTGTAGAGGGGTTAACTGAATTCCTGCCGGTCTCTTCTACCGGGCACATGATCATCACAGAAAAAATATTGAAGGTTACCCAGGATGATTTCAGCAAAGTGTTTACCATAGCCATACAATTGGGTGCTATTTTAGCAGTGGTCGTTTTGTATTGGAAGAAATTTTTCAACTTTAAAAACTGGCAGTTTTATGTAAAAATTGCGGTGGGTGTTGTACCGGCGCTGCTGCTGGGTTTTTTACTTTCAGATAAAATAGATGCATTGCTGGAGAGCTCAACCACGGTTGCCATTTCGCTGTTGGTCGGTGGTATCATCTTATTATTTATTGATAATGTTTTTAAAAATCCCACTGTTGATAAAGAAGAGGATATTTCTTTTTTTAAAGCCATTATGATCGGCACCTGGCAATGCATTGCCATGATACCTGGTGTAAGCCGCAGTGCGGCATCCATCATTGGTGGTATGCAGCAAAAGTTAACCCGTAATGCGGCAGCCGAGTTTTCTTTCTTCCTGGCAGTGCCAACCATGCTGGCGGCAACCAGTTACAAGCTTTTAAAATATTACAAAGATTATGGCGGCTTCACATCCAACGAAATAAAACAACTGGCCATTGGCAATGTGGTAGCGTTTGTTGTAGCATTGCTTGCCATCAAATTTTTCATCGGCTTTTTAAAAAAGCATGGCTTTAAAGTATGGGGTTATTACAGAATAATTGTTGGCATTGTTTTACTCATCCTCATCTATACCGGCTACATAAATTCTTAAAATACCCATTGCAGGGTATTTGAAAGGCAAACCTGTTTAGTTAACTATGCACTACTAAACAACCAATATGAGAAATTTTAAACTCCTCCTGCTTGCACTAATAATTGTAACCGGCATCAGCGCCTGTAGCCAAAACTATGGCAAAGAATATAAACTGGATAAAATGCACAATGTGTATTATAAAGGAGAAGGTGTGGATGAAGCCCAGGCTAAAAAACTGGCAACCTATTTAAAAGAACAGGAGTATTTCCAGGACAGCATTAACGCTACCGTACAACTGGTAAAAGTTAATGATACTTTTAAGCTGAATTTTGTGGTAGATGAAACCAAAATAACATCCGGTTACGAAAATAAATTTTTATTGTTTGGGGCTTTTATATCTGAAAGTGTTTTTGATAAAGCGCCCGTTACCATTCAATTAACCAATGATAAATTAGAACCTTTTAAAAATCTGGGATTTGCAAAGCCTGTATCAGATTCTTTACCATAGGCCAAGCTAACTGCTAATACAACCCGATCCCAAACCCCTGCTAAAAGCGGGGGTTATTTTTTGCAGCTAATACGGCTATATTTCCTATATTCATTACTCCTTAATTAAAAACCATGCAAACTGCCTCTAAAAAAATTGTTAATGGATGGGCCATGTACGATTGGGCCAATTCGGTTTACAATCTGGTCATTACCACTACGTTTTTCCCGGCTTATTATGCTGCGGTTACTTCGCTTAAAAATTTTCCGGATGGCGTTACTTTTTTAGGCCGCCACTTTGTAAATACCGAGTTGAAGGATTATGTGCTGGCATTCGGTTTCCTGGTAATAGCATTGCTTTCGCCCATTCTTTCTTCCATTGCCGATTATAAGGGCAATAAGAAAAATTTCATGCGGTTCTTTTGTTACCTGGGTGCAGTAAGCTGTTCACTGCTTTTTTTCTTTGATAAAGATCATGTTACCCTGGGGCTGATGTGTTTTATGTTTGCCGGCATTGGGTTTTATGGCAGCCAGGTTTTTTATAATTCTTATCTGCCCGAAATAGCTTCAGAAAAAGATATGGACCGCATCAGTGCCCGGGGCTATACTATGGGTTATATTGGCAGTGTATTAATGCAGCTGGTTGGCTTTGCCCTGGTAATGACCATGGAAGATAAAGGCCTTGCATTAACTATTACATTTTTATTGGTAGGTATCTGGTGGGTTGGCTTTGCACAAATCACTTTCAGCAGGTTACCTATAAGCCCAAAGACAGAGCGTAAGGCAAAAACACATGTGCTGATAAACGGGTTTCATGAATTAAAAACTGTTTGGCAGCAGGTTATTAAAATGCCTGTTTTAAAAAGATTTTTATTTGCTTTTTTCTTTTACAGTATGGGAGTACAAACCGTAATGCTGGTGGCAATAGATTTTGGAATTAAAATATTAAAACTGGCAGATGACAAACTGATCATTACGGCAGTGATCATACAGTTGGTTGCCATTGCCGGTGCTGTAGCTATGTCAAAACTATCTGCAACTTATGGTAATATTAAAGTGCTGATATTTACTGTGCTGCTGTGGATAGGTGTTTGCATTACGGGTTATTTTATAACAACAGAAGTACATTTTTATATTTTAGCATCGTTGGTAGGTTTGGTTATGGGCGGTATTCAATCGCTCAGCCGCTCTACTTATTCTAAATTTATGCCCGAAACAAAAGACACAGCATCTTTCTTCAGTTTTTATGATGTAACCGAAAAATTAGCCATTGTAATTGGCTTATTCAGTTTTGGTTTAATTGAAGGATTAACAGGAAATATGCGAAATTCGCTGTTGGCTTTAATTGTATTTTTTGCGCTGGGTTTATTGATGTTATTGGCAACAGCTGCAACACAAAAAAATAAAATCACCAGCAATTAATTTTTTGTCATGAAATTATATTCAATCAATACCGGTTATTTTAAATTAGATGGCGGCGCCATGTTTGGCGTGGTACCCAAAAGCATCTGGAACAAACTAAACCCTGCCGATGAAAATAATATGTGCAGCTGGGCTTTGCGTTGTTTGTTAATTGAAGACGAAGGAAAATTAATTTTGATTGACAACGGCATGGGCGATAAACAGGATGCCAAATTCTTCGGTCATTATTATTTGCACGGCGATGATACGCTGGATAAATCACTGGCCTGCCATGGTTTTACCAGGGATGATATTACCGATGTTTTTTTAACGCACCTGCATTTTGATCATTGCGGCGGAAGCATTGTAAGAGACGGAGATAAACTGGTGCCTGCCTTTAAAAACGCTACTTACTGGAGCAATGAAAATCACTGGAAATGGGCTACAGAACCCAATGCAAGAGAAAAAGCAAGTTTTTTAAAAGAGAATATTTTACCGATACAGGAAAGCGGGCAGTTGAAGTTTCTAGTCGTGAGTAGTGAGTCGTCAGACGTGAGTGCTGCTGCAAACTCCAAACTGACTACTCACCACTCACCACTCACTGACAACCTTTCGTTCTACTCAGTCTCCGGCCACACCGATGCCATGATGCTGCCTAAAATAAATTACAACGGCAAAACAATTGTGTTTATGGCCGATCTTTTACCATCAGCTGCACACATACCGTTACCTTATGTTATGGCGTACGATATGTTTCCGCTTACTACCTTACAGGAGAAGAAATTATTTTTGACTGAAGCAGAACAAAATAATTATGTTTTGTTTTTTGAGCACGATCCTTTAATTGAATGCTGCACACTTCAAATGACTGAAAAAGGAATCAGGGTTAAAGAAACTTTTAAGTTGAGTGAACTGTAGTTGTCAGGCCACTACGAATACAGCAAAAATTAAAATACTTTTTGTTTCCTTAAGAATATGAAGTTATAAAAGCCCTGACAGTGGCCAGACAACTATTACCGCTCTTTAATTAAAGACGTTAATGGATACCGCAGGTTTTTATAACCCATCATATCCACTTTAATGCTTCCTACGGCAATCGGGCTTTCGGCTCTTAACAATACATGATTGGGATCATCACTAAGCCAGGCTGTCATTTTTTCACCACCTTCAAAAATGGTTCCTTTAATTAAGAGCGGCCTTATTTTAATGGCATTAAATTTTCCGTAGCGGGTTTTTATGGTCTCTTTGCCCATGTAGCGTATGTACATGTGAAATATTTCATCATCCAAAAACATATCAAAGAGTATTTTGTCGTTTACTTTGTACTTATCAAAATTGATGTTGCGGGCATAATAAACCATGCTCACCACATCCTGTATACAATCGGTAACTTTAAAAACGCCGTTGGTGCTTACTGCCGTATTGGCTTCATGATTAAAGGTTACGTTGTTGTATTTTTTATAACCGCCTTCATCAATATTGCGTACAAATTTGTAAGGCAGCAGGTTGGTCGTATCTACATAACTTTCATACCTGTCACGCACTTTAAAAAATCCATCAAAAAAAGAATAGGTAGATCCGGTACCAACCAGGTGATAAACAGCTTTGCCATTGTATCGCTCCAGCGAAGCGGTAAAGGTGGCTTCACCTGCACCTACATACATGCCAAGTGTGCTGTAAAACACTTTCATCTTTATTTCCTCATCTGCTTTAAAAGCGGTGTTCCTGATACTACAGGGGTCGATATTTTTTGCCGTAAAACTTAAACCACAAAGGGCAATCATTAAAAAAGCCGGTTTAAAGTAGGGGATCATTTTTCTTTTTTTATTTTAATTCCTAAAATTAATAAACTCCCGATTAGGGCCGGGATAAAAAGGTTAACAAACCAAATGCCAAATGTAGCTGTCAATATTCCGATGGTATTGCTGCTGTACGAAAATAATGTTTTTGCAACTGTACCCCTTATACCCAGATCTGCAATGGCAAAGGATGGTATAATTGCCAGTATCCAGAACATAACGGTAATGATCCATAATCCTGTCCACACATTTTGCTCTACCTGCAGTAACTGCAGCATAAAGATGTATTGTAAAACGAAAACCGCATAGCGAAAGAAAGATATAGAGAGCAACCTTAACAAAATTTTCGCATCAAATGTTTCCAAAACGTTCATGTATTTTGAAAACCTGTCGGCATAAGGCAATTTTCCGAGCAACCATATCAGCCAGTTCATCCTGAAAAAGAAAAAAATAAAAATAAGGGTACCCAAAATACTGCCGCATAAAAAAATGCGTAACCAAAGAACTGAGATGCCCAGCGAGTCTGCCGAAGCATCTGAATGAGTCAATAAATAAATTAATCCAAAGCACCCCATCAGCATGGTAATAATTAACTGTGCCATACCACCGGCAACAGAAAGTGTAATGGCTTTGATGCGCTTGCCATCATCTATAAAAAGAATGCGGCCGGCGTATTCTCCCATGCGGTTGGGCGTGTTTAGTGAAAAAGTTACGCCACATAAAACAGATTTAAATGCAGCCATAAAAGATACCGGTTGCAATACCTGCAGCAGCAACTGCCATTTCCTGGCTTCAAGTCCCCAGTTAACAAAAACAAATACAATCACCATCCAAAACTTCCAGGCACCGGCACCAAATGGTAATGTTTTTATGATGGCAATGGAAGTATCAATATCGGGTTGCGCCTTCACCTGCTGGTACAGCGAATAAAAAAGCCAGACCGCCAGCAAGGGCCCTACAAACCACTTGAGTAATATTTTGATACTTTTGTTCAATACGCAATGTTAGTTCAATTATAAAGGCCGAAAAAATTTAAAGGATTTGCAAAAAAAAACAAGCATCATTTTAGGGATCGATCCGGGTACCATCATCATGGGATACGGATTGGTAAAGGTAACCGGGAATAAAATTTCGTTACTGGAAATGGGTGTTTTACAACCCGGCAAGGTAAAAGACAGCTATAAAAAACTACAACTGATCTTCAATACTGTAAGCGGCCTTATCACCAAATATCAGCCCGATACTTTTGCCATTGAAGCCCCTTTCTTTGGCAAGAATGTGCAGAGTATGCTGAAACTTGGCCGGGCACAGGGCGTAGCCATTGCTGCGGCCATGCGGCATGGGCTGGAAGTGACAGAGTATTCGCCCAAAAAAGTAAAACAATCTGTAACCGGCAATGGTAATGCTGCCAAAGAACAGGTGATGAAAATGCTGCAGCAAATTCTGGGTTTTACCGAAGACCCAAAACATTACGATGCTACGGATGCGCTGGCTGTTGCCGTTTGCCATTACTTTCAGCAAAAAACAGCATTACCCGGCAGCGGCGAAAAGGTAAGCGGCTGGAAAGATTTCCTGGCAAAGAATCCGGATAAACTGAAAACAAAAAAGTGACCGGTATTTCTACAGGATCCTGCGGATACTTAACCTGCTTTTAACAAATTTTAGCCCCGCACAGTTTAATTTCATATTTGGTTTCAAAATATAATAAGAGATGGTCATTCGGTCAAAAACATTAAGGTTGGTGATTTTAACAAGCACGGTGCTTATCACCATTATTGTGGCCATACAGCTGATATGGCTGCAAAAAGTGTATTTGTATGAAGAGAAGCAGTTTAATATTAATGTATCTAAAAGCATACGCAGTTTATACAGCGATATGGAACTGGTAAATGATGTGTCGGACAATGTGCAAAAAGTAATTGAGAATGTTAACCCGGATGTGTATTTATTAAAAATAGACTGTAGCCCCAATCTTGAACAGTTATGGATAAACCTGAAAGGCGAGCTTACCGATTTTGATGTGTACACCGATTGCAGGGCAAATGTTTACGATACGGCAACAAAGAAATATATAGCAGAACAGTACATTGACCTGCCCGATGCTTATTTCCCCTCAAAAAATGAAAAGGAGTTGCAGATCTATGAACGGGACTATCCTTACATCGCTTTGTATTTTCCGCACCGGGGGCAATATATCGTTAAACAAATGTTTTTCTGGATCGCTTCCAGCGGCTTCCTGCTGCTGGTTTTAATTGGTTTTGGGTTTAGCATTTTTTACCTGTACAGGCAAAAATTCTTTAACGAAACGCAAAAAGATTTTGTAAATAATTTTACACATGAATTTAAAACCCCGTTGGCGGTAATAAAAATAGCTGCCGATGTTTTACAACAGCAAAGCACTTTAGATAAGCCTGAAAAACTTAAAAATTATGCAGGTATTATACGTGATCAAACATCGCATTTACAATCGCAGGTGCAACGTTTGCTGGAAATTGCCTACACCGACCGGAGCAGTTTACCGCTTAAAAAGGAAAAATTTGATATTAATTTACTGATAGCAGAATCCATTAACGACCTGCAACCGTTAATAGAACAGAAACATGCGGTGTTGAATACAAATTTTGCCGTGGAGCAGCTTGAGCTTACTGCAGACAGATCTTACTTAAGGCTGTGTTTGATAAACCTGATTGAAAACGCCATTAAATATTCAACTGCACCGGTAATTGACATCAGCACGAAAGTTGATGGAAGTACTTTGTTTATTGTTATAAAAGATAATGGCATAGGTATTGCAACTGAACATCAAAAGAAAATATTTGAACGGTTTTACCGCATAACAGATGGCGAGTTGCATATAAGTAAGGGTTTTGGACTGGGTTTAAATTTTGTGAAAAAAGTTATTGATACGCATCATGGTAAAATTGAAGTGATGAGCGAAGTGGGGAAAGGAAGCAGTTTTATCATAAAATTATCCCTTAAATAAAAATGATACCATGCTAAAAGGAAAAGTATTACTGGCAGAAGATGATCTCTCTCTTGGATTTGTAATTAAGGATTCTTTGCAGGATGTTGGCTTTGAGGTAACACATTGCCCTGACGGTGAAGTGGCCTGGCAGCAATATCAAAAAAAGGAATTTGACATTTGCCTGTTGGATGTAAACATGCCGGTAAGAGATGGCTTTTCGCTGGCTAAAAAAATAAGGCAGCACAGCGATGTGGTGCCTATCATATTTATTACAGCAAAAAGTCTGCAGGAGGATAAAGTGAAAGGTTTTCAATCGGGTGCCGATGATTATATTACAAAACCTTTCAGCATTGAAGAACTGATTTTAAGAATAGAGGTTTTTTTACGCCGCACAAAAAAATTGCAGGCCGATACCAAAGAAGTTTACCAACTGGGTAAATTGAAATTTGTGGTAAATGAATTAAAAATATATAACAGCAAAGAAGTTATTACACTCACCCAAAAAGAATCGGACCTCTTGCGTTTTTTTGCCCAGCACGAAAACAAGGTTTTAAAACGGGATGAAGTTTTACTGAATGTTTGGGGCAAAGATGATTATTTCCTGGGCAGAAGTATGGATGTATTTATTACCAAACTGCGCAAACATTTTAAGTCGGACCCCAACATTGTACTGGAAACCATACATGGTGTTGGTTTCAGGCTGGTGATCAATCAGCCTTAATATTTGCTTTTATTTTTTCCTGTACCGCTTTCAGTTCATCGGGTGTAGCATTCAATTTTGGGCTGTTAAAATTCAGATCATTGGCCGTGTTGATGGGAACCAGGTGCATGTGTGCATGTGGCACTTCCAGCCCGATAACACTGATACCGCACCTGTTACAATCAAATGCTTTTTCAATTGCATGTGCAATGGGTTTTGCAAATACCAGCATGGCTGCCAGGTAATCATCTGGCACATCAAATAATTTATCCACTTCTATTTTAGGCACAACCAAAACATGACCCATCACCAATGGTTGTATATCAAGAAATGCAATGAATTTTTCACTCTCTGCAATTTTATAAGATGGTATTTCACCGTTGATGATTCTTGAAAAAATGGTCATAAAAAATGTTTTAGTAAATATAAGGCACAAAAAATCCCATCCGCCAGCTGGGGGATGGGATAGAAATAAATATTTTACTGGTAATTAAAGTTCAATTTTTTCAACTTTAAATTTAAGTACGCCTGCAGGTACTGTTACGTCAACCACATCACCAATAATTTTACCCAGCAAGCTTTTTCCAATGGGCGAAGTAACTGAAATTTTTCCCAGTTTCAGGTCAGCTTCATTTTCAGAAACAATTTTATAGGTAACCTGTTTTTTGGTATTCATGTTAGTCAGAGTAACCCTGGTAAGAATAGAAACCTTACTGGTATCAATATTACTTTCATCCAAAATACGGGCGTTGGCAAGTACACCCTCCAGCTGTTTTATTTTAGCTTCCAGCATACCCTGTGCTTCTTTAGCTGCATCGTATTCAGCATTTTCTTTCAAATCACCCTTTTCTCTTGCCTCGGCAATGGCACTACTTGCTGCGGGTCTTTCCACACCTTTCATGTGCTGTAACTCTTCCTTCAACCTTTCAAAGGTTTCGGCTGTTACATAATTGGTTGCATTCATAAATTCAGTTTAAACAAATAAAAAAAATACAACGCCTCAGGTGGCCTAAGGCGTTGCATGTATTACAAAAGTAGTAAAAAAATTATATCCCCAGCTTTTCCAGTATAACCGCACTCATTTTATTAAAGGCCTGTGATGAATAGCCTGCAATATGCGGTGTTAATATTACATTGGGTTGTTTTGTAAGGTAAAGCATTTCTTCCTGTTGCGCAACAGTAAAGCTGCTTAATTGCTCATTTTCCAGAACATCCAGCGCTGCGCCCGCAATAATATTTTGCTCCAGCGCATGTATTAAAGCTGAAGTTTGCACAACAGAACCCCGGGAAGTATTAATAATAAAAGGCTTTTGCTCCAGTGAATTAAAAAAATCTGTATTGGCCATGTGCATTGTATCATCTGCAAGCGGTACATGAAAACTGATCACGTCGGCATAACGGCAGATATGATCCAGGTTGGCCTCTTTAACATGATCGTGGCTAAAGCCGTATTTATTTTTATCGTAAGCCAGCACCGTAACATTAAAAACTGAAAGTAACCTGGCGAAGCAGCTGCCTGTATTTCCATAACCAATTATACCAACAGTTTTACCGCTTAACTCTGTACCCCGGTTTTCCTCACGAATCCATTTGCCGTTTTTTATTTCATCAAAGCTGCTGCTTATTTTTTTTTGCAGGTTCAACAGCATTCCCAAAGCGTGCTCTGCCACTGCATTACGGTTTCCTTCGGGGCTGCTTACACATCGTATTTCTTTACTTTCGGCATAAGCCACATCAATCAATTCCATTCCGCTACCCAGCCTGCCAATCCATTTAAGGCAGGTGGCTTTATCTAAAATGGTTTTATCTATCCTGATTCTTGTGGTTACAATAATACCTGTTGCCTTGTCAATAAGGCCGCTTAATTCATCATAAGTTATTTCAGGAAGATACATCACTGTAAATCCTTTTTGCTGCAGGGTTTCAATCAATACATCAGGTACCCTGGCGGTAATGATCACCGTTTTTTCAATACTCATTTTGAAGCTATCATGCTTATTTCTACATTAACATTTTTGGGCAGGCCTTTAACTGCAACTGTTTCCCTGGCGGGATAATCTGAAGTAAAATAACTGCCATAAATTTCATTGACTGCCCCAAATAAACTCATGTCGCTTAAAAAGATAGTTGTTTTAACCACATGGCTAAAATCCATACCAGCCTCTGTCAGTATGGCTTTCAGGTTTTTCATTACCTGGTTTGCTTCTTCGGTAAGATCAGCATTTGCCAGATCGCCGGTACCGGGAACCAGTGCAACCTGTCCTGAAATAAAAAGCATATCGCCTGTCATTACAGCCTGGTTGTAAGGGCCAATGGGAGCAGGAGCGTTGGGTGTGTTGATTATTTTTTTCATCTTTGAATTAGTTTATTTACAGAATTGCAAATATATCTTTTCTCAACCACCTATTTTTGTAAAAAAATTATTATGATTGTTGTTGCAGCATCAGATGAACAATGGAACGAGTTGACAGGTGGAAGGGCAGGCATTACATGGCAAAGAGTAGAAAATTCGGCAGCCTTCAGCCAATACAAACATGCAGCTGCTTTTTTCAGTTTACATAACAATGAAATTTTACCGGAATTTGAGTCTTTAAAAAAGCCAGTTTTTATAAACTCGGTTGTTCAAACCCTCGGTGCCTTGACCGCTCCCGAAAACATTTACCGCATTAACGGATGGGCTACTTTTTTAAACCGTTCGGTTTGGGAAATTGCCGGAACTGTTAATGAAGAAGTTGATGCTGTTTTTAAATCACTTCATATCAAAATCAATTTTGTAAAAGATGAACCGGGTTTTATTGCTGCAAGGGTTATTGCCATGATCATCAACGAAGCTTATTTTGCATTGGAAGATAATGTTAGCAGCAAAACTGAAATTGATACTGCCATGAAACTTGGCACTAACTATCCTTTCGGGCCTTTTGAATGGGTGGGGCTGATTGGTAACAAAAATGTACTGGCATTACTTCAACAACTTTATGCAACTGATAGCCGTTACAAACCTTCAGAACTTTTAATTAAAGAAGCTACAGAAAATAATTAATGAGCCTTATACTCAATATAGATACCGCATCAGAAAATGCACATGTAAGCCTCGCCAAAGACGGGTTGATATTGCATTCGCTCAGCAATGAATCTCAAAAAGAACATGCTGCATTTTTACAGGCGGGCATACAGCAACTGATAAAATCCGTCAATATAAAATTACAGGATGTGGATGCGGTTGCGGTAACAGCGGGCCCTGGCTCATACACCGGGTTACGGGTTGGTATGGCCAGTGCCAAGGGTTTGTGCTATGCGTTGAAAAAACCGCTCCTTACAATCAGCACGTTGGAAGCATTAACAGCTTCAGCTTTGCAATTTTTTCCAACTGATCATAAAGATCTTTTGTATTGCCCGATGATGGATGCCAGGAGGATGGAAGTTTTCACAGCTTTATATAAGCATGACCTCAGTATACAATTACATCCATGCGCCATGATACTGGATGAATTGTCATTTGAAAAAGAAATGAAGAGTAATCAAATTGTTTTCTTCGGCAGCGGCTCAGATAAATGGAAACTCATATGCAAACATGAAAATGCAATTTTTAAAACAGTCTCCATCCAGCCAAAATCCCTTGGTAAATCTACTTACGACCTCTTTTTAGAAAAAAAATTTACAGAATTGGCTTACAGCGAACCACTCTATCTAAAAGAATTTCAGTCAGTTATAAAAAGCTAAAATAATATTCCCAAAAAAAACGTTATAAATAATAGAATATATATAGTTGCATAAGCAATTAATGGTATATTTGTAATGTTCAAACATTGTTCAAGCATATTTAAATTTAATCTTATGATGGTTGCATCTCAAACACGAGAGCAGGACATTGCAGGTTCTGCAAAAAACTCTCCAATCAATTTAGATTACAATGCACTTAAAAAAGCAGCATTGGTCTTACGGGCTTTAAACCACAAGCTGCGTCAGCAATTATTAAAATTAATTGAAGACGAGAAAAAAATCACTGTTACAGAAATTTATGTTCGTTTGCGATTAGAGCAATCTGTAGCTTCTCAACACCTGGCCATTTTACGTAAGGCAGGTATTGTAAGCACAGAGCGTGATGGAAAATTTATTTTCTACACAGTTAACTACAAGCGCATTGATGAAATCAGCCAGTTTGTAAAAGACCTGGTAGGTTAAAATTTCTGCAAATTTAATTTTAAGCGTTTGGGCAAATTGCCTGAACGCTTTTTTGTTTTTACATTTGCCTTTTACTTTAAGAAAAACATATTCAATGTATATCAAACAATTTTATACCAGCTGCCTCAGTGAAGCTGCATACTATATAGAAAGTGAAGGCGAAGTTGCCATTATAGATCCGTTAAGGGATACGGAGGAATATATTAAGCTGGCTAAAGAAAACAATGCCGGTATCAAATATATTTTTGAAACACATTTTCATGCCGATTTTGTGAGCGGGCATATTGATTTAAGCAAACAAACCGGTGCCCCTATCATTTACGGACCCGGAGCAAAAACCAGTTACGATGTGCACAATGCAAAAGATAATGAGATATTTAAACTGGGCAAAATAACCATCCAGGTATTGCACACACCGGGCCACACATTGGAAAGCTGTTGTTATTTATTGCGTGATGAAAATGATAAACCACACGCCATATTCACAGGTGATACTTTATTTGTAGGCGATGTTGGCCGCCCCGATCTGAGCAGCGGAAACATGACCAGTGCTGAACTTGCAGGCATCATGTACGAAACTATACAAACAAAAATTCTGCCGCTTGCCGATGATGTGATTGTTTATCCGGCGCATGGTGCCGGCAGCAGTTGCGGCAAAAGTATGGGACCCGAAACCTTCAGCACCATTGGCGAGCAGAAAAAAACAAATTATGCATTGCAGCCGCAAAGTAAAGAGGAATTTGTTGCCGCTGTTACAGATGGTCTTTCTGTGCCTCCCAAATATTTTGCCATTAATGCACAAATAAATATGGAAGGTTATACAAGCCTGGATACCGTTAAACAAAAAGGATTAACTCCATTGTCGCTTGCTGAATTTAAAAAATTAAAAGACGATGATGTATTGATTTTAGACACACGCCATGCAACTGTTTTTACACAGGGCTTTATACCCGGCAGTATCTTTATCGGGCTTGAGGGCCGTTTTGCTGAGTGGGCAGGCAGCCTGTTATCTTTTGACAAACCAATGATGCTGGTTACCGAGCCAGGTAAAGAAGAAGAAACTGTTATTCGTTTATCAAGAGTTGGATTTGATAAAATACAGGGCTATTTAACCGGTGGTTTTGATGCCTGGAAAAATGCAGGTGAAACTGTAGATCTTATTATTGATATAGAGGCAGATGAACTGGCCATGGATATTCCGCACGACCCCAATTTAGTGGTAGTAGATGTAAGAAGAGAAACAGAATTTGCTGATGGGCATGTTGCCGGGGCACAAAATCTTCCGCTGAATGAAATGAACGATGTTTTAAACCTTTCGCATTTTGAAGACAACCAAAACCTGTATGTACATTGTGCAGGCGGATACAGGAGTGTGATTGCAGCATCACTTTTAAAGCGTGAAGGAACACATAACCTGAGAAATGTGTTAGGTGGCTGGGGAAAAATTAAAGAACAAAAAAACATCAAAACTGAAAAAGAAGCCAGTGTTTTAAATTGATTTATTGAACCGGCCTTGTATCAATCCAGTTTTTACTATACTCTTCTTTATAATCCCATTTCCAGCGGCGGTGTGTCCATAAATAATTATGCGGCTCTTCTCTTATAATCTTTTCCAAAAAATCACGGAAGCCTCTGGTAATTTCGCCATGGGAAGTTGCAGCTGCACTTTCGCAAAATACCGTACATTCTAAAATGTAATGGCCTCTTTTATGAATTGTGGACCGTACAAAAACAATGGCAGTATCATTTTTAATACCACCCACTTCGGGACCGGTAATAAAAGGAGCCGGTTTTCTAAAATAGTTTTGCCAATAGGCATTGGTAGGGTCTCCTGGATTTTGATCTGCCGCCAAAAAAAAAGCAAATCTCTCTTTAAATATCTCCTGGCGTTTTTCTTTAAAATCGGTAGCCTTGATGAATATAGTGCCATACCGCTCCCGTATTTTTAAAAATAACCTTTCCATCGCCTTGTTTTTAATAGGCATGTAGATGGCATAAGATGGTATTTTTGTTATGGCTTTCGACATAAATAAACTACCATACTCCCAATTAAACTGGTGGCCGGCATGAAGCTGCACATTCTTTCCCTTATTTATCAGGTCTTCAATAACCGAAAAATCGCCGTGGCATCTTTTTTCAAAAGTTTTATCACTCATCGAAATAAATTTAATTATTTCAATAAAAGTGTCGGTAAGATTATGAAAAACCCTTTTCGAAATTTTTTTAATTTCCTCATCTGATTTTTTCGGGAAAAGCTATCCGCAGGTTTTTGGCAACAGTCTCTTTTCTATACCCAAAAACATAATACATTAAAAAATAAATAAAATCGCTTAATAGATAAATTACCGGAAAAGGTAATAACGAAAGCAGATAAAGAAACCCGTAAATGATATAATACATACTATTTAATTATTGAGCCATTTATTGATGTACCCGTAAACCAACAGGCAAAGGTATGCAGTACAGGGGTTCCGAAAAAATCAGGATGTTTTATGTAAGACAACAATTATGCTATAAATCAGCATGTGAATAACTTAGAATTACAAAACAATATTCTGTATCATTTCCAATTTGCCGGGATAGTCTGTATTAAAATGCAACCCCCTGCTCTCATGTCTGAACTCGGCACATTTTACAATAAGATATGCAACGGTGATCATATTGCGCAGCTCACAAAGCTGTGGCGAAACAATTGTTTTTTGATACAGCGCTTCTGTTTCAACATACAACAGATCCAATCTTTTCATAGCACGGTGTAGCCTTTCGTTGTTTCTAACAATACCAACATAATCGCTCATCAGTAATTTTAATTCTTTTACACTTTGTGTAATAAGGATCATTTCTTTTGGTGCAGTGGTACCGTCCGTTTTCCAGTCTCCCACCAAAATTCCACCCAATGGAACATCTTTACGCAGATTCAAATTTGAAACCGAATCCTGATAGGCACGATGTGCAAATACCATTGCTTCTAAAAGTGAATTGCTGGCCAGCCTGTTTGCACCATGCAAACCAGTGCTGGCACATTCGCCGGCAGCATATAAATTTTTTATGGATGTTTTTCCGTATTCGTCTGTTTTAATACCACCACAACTGTAGTGTGCGGCCGGTGTTACGGGAATCATATTCTTAGTGATGTCAATTCCTATGCTTAAACATTTCTCATAAATATTTGGAAAGTGCTCAGTAAATTTTTCTTTGCTGAAATGCCTGCAATCCAGGAAAACATTTTCGGTACCGGCAATTTTCATTTCATTATCAATGGCCCTTGCCACAATATCCCGGGGCGCCAGGTCTTTTCTTTCATCATAGCGTTCCATAAATGCCTCGCCGGCATGATTACGCAAAATGCCGCCGTCGCCACGTACTGCTTCTGTTATCAGAAAATTATGCCCTCTTATTCCAGGTTCGTACAATGCTGTTGGATGAAACTGGATGAACTCCATGTTTTCGATACGTCCTTTCGCCCTGTAAACCATGGCCACTCCATCGCCGGTTGCAATGGCCGGGTTAGTTGTAGAGCGGTATACCTGTCCGTTGCCGCCCGAAGCCAGCAGGGTAATTTTAGAAAGTATCTTTTCGGTTTTATTGGTCTGCAGGTTCAAAACATACACACCATAACACTCCACATCAGGTGTTGCTTTTGTAATTAAATATCCCAGGTGATGCTGTGTAATTATATCAAGTACAAAACAATGATGCAGCAGATTTATATTCGGCTTCCGGCTGATGGCTTCCAGCAAAGCCCTTTCCATTTCTCTGCCGGTAACATCTTTGTGATGCAGAATTCTTGATTCGCTATGGCCACCTTCTTTACCCAGTTTAAAATCGCCATCTTTTTCTTTATCAAAATTTGCTCCCCATTCAATGATCTCTTCAATTCTTTCAACGCCTTCCTTTACCACAATTTCCACAACATGCCTGTTGCACAAACCATCGCCGGCAATTAACGTATCTTCAATATGTTTATCGAAACTGTCTTTATCAAAATCCATCACACCGGCAATACCGCCCTGGGCATACTTTGTATTGGTTTCATCGCTTTGTGTTTTTGTGAGAACAGTAACTGTTTTATCCGGACAGGCTTCCGCAACTTTAAGTGCATAAGTCAACCCAGCTATTCCGCTGCCTATTACGAGAAAATCTGTTTGCATAGTGTTAAGTCAAAATTAAAAAATCAAAAGTCAAAAAAAGAGTCAAAAAATTTTAAAGTACTTTTTTCCTTTTGACTTACTGTGTTTCCACCCAGGCCTCATTCTCTTTCAATAAATTGATCAGTTCATCAACTGCAATATTGCTGTCGATATTTCTCTTAACTACTTCCTTCCCTTTGTACAATGTTATTTTTCCAACACCGCTGCCAACATAACCAAAATCGGCATCGGCCATTTCGCCGGGACCATTAACTATACAACCCATGATGGCGATCTTTACTCCTTTCAGGTGGTTCGTTACGGCACGTATCTTTGCCGTGGTTTCCTGCAGATCAAACAATGTGCGGCCACAACTGGGGCAACTGATATATTCTGTTCGTGAAATCCGGGTACGGGTAGCCTGTAAAATTCCAAAGGCAATTGAGTTTAAAGTTTTTGTTTTAGGAAAAACTTTCCTGTTACCAAAATAATGTCCGAAACAAACCCCATCACCAAAACCATCCAGCAGCAATCCACCAGCTTCTACAGCGTAATGAATTAAACTCTGATCCATCGTAGTATCAGTACTATCGCTGATAACTATAACCGGATTTTTAATACCCCTGTTCATTAGCTCAACAAACATCCTGCGTATACTTTGCATGGTATTTTTGTTTGTACTGCTTAAACAGATCACGGCTGTTTTATCCTGGTTAAGTTTTGAAAATATTTTTTCCAGAGGCTGTTCATGATATCCTTCCGAATAACAATCAATCATCACAAGATTCAGGAATGCCGATTTTTCAACCGAATCATCCAGGTACTGGTCAGTTTCAAAAGCAGGAACATATTTGGTCTTATCTGCTGCCGCAAGCCAGGGTTGATGATACAGAATTACTTTTAATGTTCCCGGCAAATCAAAACCCAGGGCAGCATTACAAAAAATATAATCAGCTGCTGCATCACCAATATTCCACTTATCAGTTGCAGCATCATATGTATAGCCTATTGATTGCAGATCTGCCGGCGTTATTTTTTCAAACTTACTAAAATCAGCCACTACAATTGGAACCTGCTTTGCACCAATATTGCTTACAGCAAAGGTTTCTCTGCGGTTATATTCAAAAGTTGAGTAAGGGAATTTTTCAATGGCAGGAACAATATCGTTACTTACAACATTTGTGTAGCGCTTTACAATATCCTTACATACCGGTATTTCCAGTTCCGGATCTTCTGTTAAAGAAACACGGATCGTATCTCCTATTCCATCTTCAAGTAAAGTACCAATTCCTATTGCCGATTTTATTCTTCCGTCTTCGCCATCACCCGCTTCTGTAACCCCCAGGTGCAAAGGATAAGCTTCACCGAATTCTTCTATCATGTGATTAACGAGCAGGCGGTAGGCATGTACCATTACCTGTGGATTACTGCTCTTCATGCTTAAAATTATCTGGTGGTAATCTTCTGCTCTTGCTATTCTTAAAAACTCCATAGCGCTTTCTACCATGCCCATGGCCGTATCTCCATATCGGCTCATGATGCGGTCGCTCAAACTTCCGTGATTGGTACCGATACGCATAGCAGTACCATGCTCTCTGCAAATTTTCACCAATGGTGTAAAACGGTCTCTTATCCTTTCTATCTCCTCTGCATATTCAGCATCGGTGTATTCAATCTGTTCAAATTTTTTCTTATCAACATAGTTGCCGGGGTTCACCCTTACTTTTTCAACAATTCTTGCAGCAATCTCTGCAGCATTGGGTGTAAAATGAATATCAGCTACCAGCGGCGTATCGTATCCTCTTCTTCTTAATTCATCTTTTATGTTCTGTAAGTTCTCTGCTTCCTTTTTGGATGGTGCAGTAATACGCACCAGTTCGGCACCTGCCTCTATACAGCGGATTGATTGCTCAACCGTTGCCATGGTGTCCATGGTATCAGTGGTAGTCATCGTTTGTACAAGGATAGGGTGGCCGTTACCTAAAAGCAGGTTGCCTATTTTAACTTCCCTTGTTTTCAGGCGTTTGTATGATGTCAGTGATTCGCTGTAAAATTGCATAAGACAAAAATAGTGATTATCGTGTTTGGTCAGCCATCCTGTCTACCAGTCTTTCTCAGGCTTGGCCGAAGTAGCAGTATTAACTTTCCGTAATTTATCCTGCAGGTTTTTTTCCTGTTGCAGCAAGGCTTTCAACTTCTCCTCAGCATCCTGTTTGGTAAGTTTTGAAGGCTGAGGTTTGGGTTGCTCCTGCTTCTCTTCGTCTTTGGGTTTATCTTTTTCTTTTTGCTTTTTATCGTCTTTGGGTTTCTTTTCTTCCTTTTTGTCTTTCTCCTCTTTTTTTTGCTGCTCTTTTTGTTGCTGTAATGCCTTTTGCAGGTTCTGCCTGGCATCTTCATCCTGGGGGGTCAGCTTCAATGCATTTTTATAGGCTTCAATACATTCGGGTAACTTTTTGTTATTCTGCAGCACTACTCCTTTGTTATAAAACGCTTTCGCTTTATCGGCATTAGATGCAGCATTAGATAAAGCACCATCATAAGCCTGCACAGCTTCATCTGCCTTATTGTTTTTGTATAAGGCATTTCCTAAATTATACTGAGCAGTTGAATTGGCGGGATTTTTCTGCGCTGCCTGCTGATAATTTTTTATGGCATTATCATACTCCTTTTTTTCATAAGCTTCATTTCCTTTTTTGATGAGTGCCTTGTCATTTTGTGCTTTTGTACCAACAGGAAACAGGCAACTGGCAATAAATAAGAAGGAAGCAAATGTGGTTTTTGAAGTAACGGTCATTTTTAAATTGCTGATCTTTTTTCTTTCAGAAATAAAAAATTCTGCAATCATTAAAAACAAAGCCAGCATTAAAAAATAAGGAAAAAAGTATTTGTAATTCACCAAAGAATTTTCTGTAACCGTACGCTGGTCCATACTTGCCAGCTGAGCATCCAGTTTGGTTACCAGTTCATCTGCATTGGTAAAAAGCTGGTAACTGCCATTGCCTTTTTCGGCAATTAATTTAAGCTCTTCTTCATTTAACCGGGTAATTACAGTATTGCCATTTACATCTTTTTTCTCCTGGTTGGTGAGTTCATCAATAATGGTTGACCCCTGTGGGGAGCCAATACCTACCGTATTAATTACAATCCCGTCTTCGGTCATTTGTTGGGCTATCTTCAAAGCTCCTTCATCATGGTCTTCGCCATCGCTTATCAAAATAACAGCCTTATATTTTTTTTCTTTTGTATTGAAAGATGCATAACACATTTTCAGGGCATCGGAAATAACCGTGCCCTGCGTGGGAACAATTTCGGTAGATGCGGAGCCCAAATACATTTTGGCGGCACCATGATCGCCGGTTAAAGGCATTTGCAGATAAGCCCGGCCTGCAAAGACCACAATGCCAACCCGGTCATTGTTGAGTTTGTCAATTAATTTACCCAAAGCCTGTTTCGCCCTTTCCAGCCTGTTGGGTTTAACATCCTGTGCCAGCATGCTTTTACTTACGTCAAGTGCAATCATCACATCAATACCATTTCTGTTAACCTGTTCCATACCTTTTGGCGAGCGCAGGTTTGCCAGAGCAAAAACACCAGCTGCAAATGCAATCAGGATCAATACAAATTTTAAAGCAAATTTTTGGGGAGAATGATTTTTGATCATTTCAGTTACCAGGTTTGCATCACCAATTTTTTTGATGGTCTTTTTCTTCCAGTTCAACACAAAAAAATACAACAAAAGCAGCAATGGAATGGCTGCCAGTGCAATCAAATAGTCTGTATGTTGAAAAGCTAACATCTTGTGGTTTGCAAAATAGCCAAACTGCCTTTAAGGATATTGTTAAAAAATCAGGTTGAAGGATAAAATAACAACCTGTTCTGCCATTACTCATTATTTCTTACCTTCAAAAAAGCCGTATTGTTTAAGGATACCTTTTGTAATATTCAGCCTTACGGTTCTCATATCAATTTCTTTAACGGGAGCTTTTACAAAAGTTACAAAAAAGTAAACGTGTTTGTTTTCTTCAATCCAGCCGGCCAGCCAGCCAATAGCATTCCCATCTTCGCCAAAACCCCAGCCGGTTTTGTAACTAAGCTGATAAGCCGTGTTATTATCCTGCAGCATCACATCCCTTACCATTTGCTGCACACTTTTACGAAACGGCAGCTGATCGAAATATAATTTTTTAAGAAAGCCCAGTTGTTCATCCGGAGAAATTTTAAGCGTATTGTTCAGCCAGAAAGAATCAATAGATCCGCCTATGTTTTTATTGCCGTAACCAATGCTGTCAATCCATTGCTGCATGGTATCTTTTCCAATGCGCCTGGCTACTTCCTGGTAATAAGCTACATTGCTTACTTTAAAAGCTTCAGTCATATCCATATCCTTATTCCAGTCTTCATTCCATCTTTTTACTCCGTCCCATTTGATCACCATTTTTTCATCTGTTATTCTGCCGGTTTGCAGGCCAACCAATGAGTTAAAAATTTTAAATGTTGATGCCGGCGAGAAGCGCATGGTGTCATACTTCATATTGTACACAGTTACTTCACCATCCTGGTTATTGAACATCGTAAAGCATCCGTCAACTTTGTTTTCGTCAAAATATTTTTTTAAGCTTTCGTCGTTGTTAGCTTTGTTTACTGAGCAGGATGTAATAAGCAATAAGCAACAGGCAACTGGCAAAAAGGATTTATAAACTGATTTCATTATAAGAATTTAAAATTATTTTTTATTAAGATGCGCTGCAGTCGCCTCCAGGGCATTGTAGAATTTTTTTCCAAATTTCCGGGTTAACGCTTCTTTTAAAAAAACATACACCGGTACTTTTAATTTTTTGCCGAAAGTGCAGGCAGCTTTACAATGGTCCTCACGGGGTTCGTAGTTAACATACACATTATCGCTGTGTTTGCTTTCTTTGGTAATGATGGGAAAGAGGTGGCAACTGATGGGCTTCTTCCATTTTATTTTGCCATCGATATAAGCCTGCTCAATACCACATTTTACAACACCAGCTGCATCATGAATACCATATACACAAACTTTACTGTTGATAGTTGGGGTTACCCAGCCATAGTCCCTGTCATACACATACCGGCCCTGGCGTTCCAGTTCCTTTTTACTGGTTTCATTCAGATAAGGCAGTACGGCTTCATATACTTCATTGATCTTATCCAGTTCCCCGTTTTCCAGCGGGGCACCGGCATCGCCATCCACACAGCAGGCGCCCTTGCATTTGCTGAGGTCGCAAACAAATTGTTCTTTAACAATGGCATCACTGATGAGTATATTATCTATTGCAATCATGGGCGCAAAGTTAAAGATTTACAATGTAGTTGAAATGGATTGTTTGTAACAGAGGGGTCACCTTTTATTCCAGGCTTTTTAATATAAGTATCTGCTTAAAAAGGTGACACCTCTTCCGTTGCCAAAACCCTTAACAAATTTCTAACAGGTTTTTTTATGAAATGTGTTTATCCGCTCATCACACCTGAAACCAACCAACATGCTCAACAGCCGCCAATTAACCCTGCAACAAAGCATCCGTTATTTTTTTGCTGCCCTTTTCTGGATACCGGTAGTTTTTTTCAGCCTGCTGCTGGTAAAAAATACCCTCCCGTATTTCTCTTTCAGCCAGCAGTTTAGCTTTATTGAAGAGCGGGCATTGCTTTTTTTAAAGCCCATTTATAAATACAGTTTTTACATACACATTTTTGCAGGCATGTTTTGCATTGTGGCGGCGCTCACACAATTCTCAAGTTATATTCTTAAAAAAAGAAAAGCCATACATATATGGATGGGTAAGACCTATGTATTGGTTGTATTGGTATTGGGTGCGCCAACCGGACTGTACATGAGCTTTTTTGCCAAAGGAAGTTTTTGGGAGCGGATGCTTTTTATGTTCATGGCTTTGTATTGGTTTTACAGTACGATGAAAGGCCTGCAAACCATCAAGGTAAAAAATGTACTGGCTCATAAAAACTGGATGATACGCAGTTACAGCATGGCTATGACAGCGGTAACCTTCAGGGTTTATCACTTGCTCTTTTATTACTTTGATTTTGACCACCTGCACAATTATGAAATTTCGCTCTGGATAAGTGTATTGGGCAATATGCTGGTGGCTGAATATATCATCTACCGGAAAAGCAAATCTTACTTAAAAACATTTTTGGCTTAAATATTTTAAAAACAATAAAACAAAACACATGAAAGCAATCATTTATGCAGGCATTGGCCTGTTCTCAATCGCCTCGGTGTATGGCGTAGCTGATTATTACAACAGCAAAAAAAACGGGGAACTTAAAAAACTGTATGTAGAAGAAAAAGTACCTGTTGTGCCTCCAACAGAAGAAGAAAAAACTGTAGAAGTAATTCCTGTAAAGAATGGAGAAACTACAGCTGCAGAAACCAAAGTGGTTACAGCAAAAGTAAAGTCGCCTAAAAAAGTAAGGAAAGTTGAAAAAAAGCTGCGGTTTGAAAATTTTTCCAGGGCAAGAATACCGGAGCCTGTAGTTATTGTAGATACAATCAAAGAGAAAAAGGTTAAAAAGCAGGATTAAAGACTGAACTTATTTATTGGTCCACTTAAAAGTATTGATAAGATGATCAATATCTTTTTGCAGAAAATCAACAACAGGCCTTAATGAATCGGCATTGGGTGTTACATCAAAATACAAAGCTCCACGGAAGAAATTTTTGGTGGTATCGCTCATAAAAAACTGTTTGGCTGTGGCCGCATTTCCGCCAACCCGGAAAAAAACGCCGGTGATGCCGTTTTGTGTGTGAAACAGGCTGTCTTTTATAGAAGAGGCAACAGATTCATTTTTACTGGTAAGTTTAAAAGCATCGTTCACCATTAAATCAAATACATTGGTGCCCAGCGAATCTTTATAAGAACCATCAGCCTGTTTTACTTTGTACGTTGATTTACCGCCAACGGCTTTGTAACTTAAAAATATTCTTCCACCAAGCTGCGGGAAATCCAGGTTGATCCAGTAAGGGTTTTGCAGGTCCTGGTCGAAGTAGGTGCTGTCTTTTACAACCTGTGCATAAACCGGGTATTCAAAAGTATAGGGGAAACCTTCTTTTTGAAAAACAGTGTATTTCCTTTCGGGAAAATCTATTTTATAGTAACCGGTTTTTTTAGAGGTGTAGGTAGAGTTGCAGGCGGAATGCAAAAAGTAAAAAGTAAAAAGTAAAAAGTAAAAAGGGTAGAAATTTTGTTTTTTCATGGCGGTTTTATAGCGCATTAAACAGTATCCGGTGCTTTAATAGTGATTTTAATTTTATCAAGCCTGTTCTTATTTATTTCAAGCGGAACAAAAGTAAAATTACCGCTAACCACTTCTTCATTTACCTGCGGGAATTCGCCGGCAATTTCCAAAACCAGGCCGGCTAAAGAATCGCTTTCTCCACGAACATCATCAAAGCCATCTGCAGATATTCCTATTGCTTTACAAACATCGTTGATCATGGTCTTGCCTTCAAAAATGTAATTATAATCATCAATCTTTTTGTTATTACTTTCCTCATCATCAAACTCATCTTTTATCTCCCCAATTATTTCTTCCATCACATCTTCCAATGTAACAATGCCCGATGTTCCTCCAAATTCATCAACCACCACAGCAAAATGCATACGGCGGCTGCGGAACTCCTGCAGCAGGTCTTCAATTAATTTTTTTTCGTGCACAAAAAACGGCTGACGCAATAAAGTATGCCAGTCAAAGTTTTCCGGCTTATTTAAGTGCGGTAAAATATCTTTGGTGTGCAACATGCCTACCACTTCATCCAGGTTATTTTTATAAACCGGCAGGCGGGAGTAATGCAGTTCTTCTATCTTCTTAACCGTATCCACAAAACTGAAATTAACATCAATGCCGCTTACATCTAGCCGGCTCCGCATTACCTGCTTTACAGTAGTATCGCCAAATTTGCGTATACCTTTTAAGATCGATTTTTCTTCGGAGGTTGCTTCATGCTCTGGCAGCAGGTCTATGGCATAATCCAGGTGACTGCGGTCCATGGTTGAAGAATTTTCGGAAGAAAATTTCTTTTCAATTTTATCGCTGTAGCGTACCATTCGCCTGCTGAACCTGTAAAACAAACTGCTGAAAATTTCTACTACCAGCGAAGCTGTTGCTGCAAACCATATCTTATGATGTGTTGCCCAGACCTTTGGCAATACTTCACCAAAAAGCAATAATAAAAAAGTAACTACTACCACTTTAATTAAAAAGATTGGCCAGAATGTTAAGTTCAAAGTGATTACCCAGCTATCAATTAAAATATTGGAAATTAAAATAATGCCGATGTTTACAAAGCTGTTGCTGATAAGCATAGATGCCAGCAAGGTTTTGGGCTGCTCCAGCAAACTTACAATGCGGCGGTAAGCAGGTTGCTTTTTTGTACGCAGCATATTAATATCCTTAAGCGTAAGAGAGAAAAAAGCAATTTCGGAGCCAGCCAGTAAAAAAGACAACATAAAAAGAAGAACAACTATAAATATAAGAATAGTAGTTGCGGCAGGTGTTATTGCCAGAAGATTAAAACTAAAAAGATCAACAGCCGAATGATAATCCAAAACAATGAGTTTAGGTAAAAAATATTATTCTATTTATTGCTTTAATTTTAAAATAGAATAGGTTAATTATATGAGCAAGTTTGTGATTTCACAAAACAATTAAAAAGGCAAACGTTCAGAACCATCTTCAGCCGTTGGTATATCCGGATGGTCATCAGGCCCGTCCAGCCCTTCTAAACCATGCGGCACCTGGCTGCCATCTGTTCTTTTATCCAGCATAATAAGGTTATCCCCAACCACTTCCGTTGCAAATTTTTTATTACTTTCTTTATCCTCCCAGCTACGTGTTTTTAAGCGCCCTTCTATGTAAACCAAACTTCCTTTGTGCAAATATTTTTGGGCAAGTTCAGCCAAACCACGCCATAGCACAACAGTATGCCACTCGGTTTGAGAGATCAGTTTGCCGCTTCTGTCTTTATAGGTTTCTGTTGTAGCCAGCGAAAATTTTGCCACTGCAATATTGCCTTCCAGAAACTGCATATCCGGGTCTTTGCCCAGGTTACCAATTAACATTACCCTGTTTACACCTCTCATAAAATTTAATTTAAGTCATTGCTGTTGGATAGCTTGCCTTGCAAGTTCTTAAAAACTATGTTACCGGTACAACAAATTTAAAGATACATTTTTATCCTGCAAATGCCTTTACCTCATTTTCGGCCAGGTACGCGGTTATAAATTTGGGAAAGGGAAGTTTTTTCAGCTGTTTATAAGTTACTGCTTTATAATCCTTTAGAGGCGGTTCGTTATTTACTGTAAGCTGAATAAAATTACCCTTTATTGTTTGGTGTGTAAGTTGTTGCTTGTACATTTCAGAAACATGCAGTATGGTAGCTTTGTTTTTACCCGCCATATTTCTGAACAATTTTGAGTTTTTTATTTCTGATAAAGAAAAGGATTGATTGGTTTCCAGTAAAACAAATTCATAGAGGTTTTCCCAGATTTCTTTTGGCCCTCTTTTCCTTACATAAATTTTCCCGTTGAACGCCACAATTAAATAATAAAGCCAGCGCTGCTTTTTAATCAGCTTACCCGTTTTCACCGGAAGTACATCAACTTTCCCTTCCAAAAGTGCTGTACACCTGGCTTTGAAAGGACAAGCTGAACACAATGGGATTTGAGGCTTACAGATCACTGCGCCAAAATCCATAATAGCCTGGTTGTAAATGCCCGGCAGTTTTTTGTCTAAAAGAGCTTCGGCCAATGCTGTAAATAGATTTTTTCCGGTTGAACTATCAATAGGCGTATCAATTCCAAAAAAACGTGATAATACCCTGAACACATTGCCATCAACCACAGCATGGGGTAAATTGAATGCAAAAGATGCAATGGCCGCAGCCGTGTAGGGTCCTATTCCTTTCAGGCTTAAAATCTCTTCATAACTATCCGGAAATTTACCCTGCTTTTCATTTGAAATAAATTTTGCTGTGGCAATCAGATTTTTACATCGGGTATAATATCCAAGGCCTTCCCAAAGTTTAAATACTTTTTCTTCGGGTGCAGCGGCTAATTTTTTAATGTTAGGAAATGTTGAAACAAAGCGATTGTAATAAGCCCATCCCTGTTCAACCCTGGTTTGCTGCAGAATAATTTCACTCAGCCATATTTTGTAAGGATCTTTTTCGCCTTTCCAGGGCATGGCTCTTTTATTTTGTGTTTTATTCCATTGCAAAAGCTGTTTTGTAAAATATTTTTTACCGGTATCCATTTTATCTAATATATACATGAAGTAATTTTAAAACAATCTATATAGTTTATATATCTCTAATAACCAATAGCTTATAAAATGGCAAAGAATCATCAGCTTGTATTACTTTTTTACAAAGTACCTGATAATCATCAACTTATTTTGGAATTTCCAGTTTTTTTGTTGTATATTTCTATCAGTTACAATCCTTAAACAAATCTTTATGAGAAAAGCAGACCTCATTAACGAAATTTCCGATAAAACAGGCATTCCAAAAGTAGATGTTTTGGTAACGCTGGAAACCATGTTTAAATCAGTTAAAAACAGTTTAGCCGCAGGCGAAAACATTTACATACGAGGTTTTGGCAGTTTTATTACCAAGAAAAGAGCTGCTAAGATAGGCCGTAATATCAAAAAAAATATTGCTGTTGAAATCCCGGAACACTTCATCCCTGCCTTTAAACCAGCTAAAGAATTTATGCTGGAAATAAAAACTTCGAAAAATATAAAAGAAACTGCAGAAACAGACGATGACAATGAAGACTGATGTAACTTTGCAATCCTGTAAAAAATAAAACAGGGTTCAATAAATGCCTAAAAAACAACTCATCATTGCCGTAACCGGACTTGCGCTGGTAATCATCCTTTTTAAATTCGGAAATACTATTGCTCCAAAAAGCAAAGTAGAAGCTCCTGTTGCAAAAGCTGTAAAAAGCTTTGACATCCTTCAATTTATTAGTGAAGAAAAAAAACATTTATCTGCTTCTCAATTGATCAATCTTAGTAAATTAGAAAATAGTGTAACACGTGGTGATGTTATCAGTCAATCAATTACAGCAAATACGCAACTTGCCAATTTCTGGAAAGACAGTGTAAAATCCTTTGAACCCTATGCATATTATTTATCAGAGGCAGCTAAGTTGGATAAGTCGGAAAAAAACCTCACCTTTGCTGCCCAATTAATTTTAAACAACCTCAGAGCAGAACAGGATGAGGCTAAATTAAAGTGGAAAACAGCAACGGCAGTAGCCTTATTTGAAAAAGCGATAGAACTGAACCCCGAAAATGACGATTTAAAAGTTGGTTTGGGAAGTTGCTACATATTTGGAAAAGGTCGTGCAGGTGGACCGGAAGAAACAATGAAAGGTATCCAGCAGCTTTTAAGTGTAGTTCGAAAAGACTCAAACAACATGAAAGCGCATATGATGCTGGGAGTAGGAGGCTTTGTTTCGGGGCAATATGATAAAGCCATAGAGCGTTTACAAAAGGTAATTAAAGCTCAGCCCGATAATATTGAAGCTGTTGCATTTTTAGCCGATACTTATGCAGCTAAAGGTGATAAGGCAGAAGCGATCAAGTGGTACACGATAAGTAAGAGACTGGTTAACGATTCACATTACAGCCAGGAAGTAGATGAAAGAATCAAAGGATTACAGTAAAATAACATCGGATCAAGATTCGATTTACATATTTTAAAAAACATTATTTTAAACACAAAAAAGACTAGTTATGCCTTGTGGTAAAAAGAGAAAACGTCATAAAATTGCAACACACAAGCGTAAAAAACGTTTAAGAAAGAACCGTCATAAGAAGAAGTAATTTTTCTTACCGGTGCCCGGAATCCTCGTCCGGGCACTCATATACCTGCATTCATCTTAGCTGAAGGCTAATGGACAATGCGTGCAGCTATGTTTTCCTTTTAACGATGTGCTGGTCTTACCAAAAATTCACGCTTGACCAAGGAACTTATTATTAATTCTGCTCCACAAGGAGTTGAAATTGCCCTGTTGGAGGACAAAAAACTGGTAGAGCTGCATAGCGAAAAGGCTGATGCAAGCTTTGGCGTGGGCGATTTGTACCTTGGAAAAGTTAAGAAACTTATTCCCGGACTTAATGCAGCCTTCATTGATGTAGGCTTTGAAAAAGATGCTTTTCTGCACTATACCGACCTTAGCCCTTACGTTCGTTCCATTCTTAAATTCACTACAGAATCTATCAACGATAAATCTGAAGGCGGATTTGATTTTTCAAAATTTAAGGTAGAGCCGGAGATCGTAAAAACGGGCAAAATTGCCGAAGTGATGAATGGCAAGCCAAATGTGTTGGTTCAGATTTTAAAAGAACCCATTGCTGCCAAAGGCCCAAGGCTTAGCTGCGAACTTTCTTTACCCGGCCGCTTTGTAGTGGTAACGCCATTTAACGATATCATCGCTATTTCCAGGAAAATCCATTCATCTGATGAAAGGAAAAGATTACACAAGATAATAGAAGCTATTAAGCCGAAAAACCTGGGTGTAATTGTAAGAACTGCTGCTGAAGGAAAGCATACTGCAGAATTACATGAAGATTTACTAAGCCTGATTGCCACCTGGAAAACCATTCAAACGAATTTAAAAGGTGCTACACCGCCAACAAAGATTTTGAGTGAGCAGGGTAAAACAACCAGCATACTCAGAGATTTACTGAATGAAGATTTTAATAAGATCGTTGTAAATGACAAGAATATTTACGGCGATGCAAAAACCTATATACAACGTATTGCACCAGATAAAGCTGATATCGTTTCTTATTACAACAACGGCTCTCCTATTTTTGACAGTTTTGGTATTACCAAGCAGGTAAAAGCTGCTTTTGGTAAAACCGTTAACCTGCCAAGTGGTGCTTATTTAATAATTGAACATACCGAAGCTTTGCATGTAATTGATGTAAACAGCGGTTATAAAAGTGTAAGCAATAACCAGGAACAAAATGCCCTGGAAACTAACCTGGAAGCGGCTGAAGAAATCGCAAGGCAAATGCGCCTGAGAGACCTGGGCGGTATTATTGTTGTTGACTTCATTGATATGAAGTTGATGGAGAACAAAAAGAAACTGGCCGATGCGATGGATGGTTTTATGCGTCCAGACAGGGCAAAACATGCCGTACTGGCCATCAGCAAATTTGGCTTAATGCAAATTACCCGGCAGCGCATGAAGCCGGAAATGAATATCAATACCACCGAAGTTTGTCCAAGCTGCAACGGTACCGGAAAAATTTCATCTACCCTTATTTTAGAAGACGAGATAGAAAAGAACCTGAGTTACCTCATCATGCAAAAGCATACCGGTTTAACGGTGGAGATACATCCTATTTTACATGCTTATATGACTAAGGGTATTTTCTTTTCAAAACTTAGCAAATGGCGTCGTAAATACAAACAGCGTATTAAATTAAAAGCCAACAACAATTATCATTTAACCGAGTTTCATTTTTTTGATGATAGTGATGAGGAAATAAAACTATAAAAAAAGCCCCCGATGTATTGGGGGCTTTTTTATTCAGTGATATTTTTAAATAACCAAAGTCTGATTTTATTGATAGCTTATAACCAGCTTAGGCCTTTTGGCGGTATTAGCATGCTTACTTGAACAGAAATTTCTTAAGTTATAAAACACTTCATTTTGTAACCGTATTTTAAATCCATAGTTATTTCCGGTGACCATTGAAGTTGTAAGGCCAGTTACGTCTACATCAATTAAATCGAATGTTGACTGATTTGTGTGTGGTATTGAAATCTGCGTGGCAATATCTCCCAATGGTTGATTGGGCCAGTTTAAAGTTGTATTCCAGTTAGATACAACCCGTTCAATAAACATTGAATTATTGGTTCCAAAATTTGCATCTACCTGGTTACCATTTAACGGATTTGGGGTAGAATACAAGGAAAGCCTTGCCGAGATAATTGTTGCATTAGCTGGTATTGCCGATAAATCAAATTTAAAAAGTCCCCTGCCTACAAACAATTCTCCTCCGGTTGTCCAGGCCGATGCTAGCAGTTCCTGCAAAATAAAATTAGCACCAGTTGTTGTTCCCGAGTTTGTCCAGGACAGTGTTGCTTCATTGGTATTATTACCGGGCTGAAGCGTTAAAGTTTGTATTGGATTTTGATTCGGTATCACCCTGATACTGGTAGTATCAACACCGGTTAAACCTGCGCTGTCAATAGCCATAAACTGAAATCTGTAATTTCCTGCAATCATTCCGCTAACCAGTGTACCGGGCAAACTTGGACTATGGATAACAGGAACATTGGGACCTGAAATTAAACTCCATAAATAACCAACAACGGGGCCATTAGATGAAGTTGCGGTACCGTTTAAAGTTGCACTTGAAACCGGTAACACAATCGTTTGTGGTGCCCCAGCATCCACGTTTGGTGGCGTTAGGTTAGCATTTGCTGAGTTTAATACTATATCTTTTTGGCAAGATGAAATAAATACTCCTAAAACAAAAAATGCAATAGTTGTTTTCAAAATCGCTTTCATGGTAGAATTTGGTTTATAACTGTAATGTAAATATCAGATTATTACCTAGATAAAACAAAAATGCCTTTTACATAAGTAAGAGGCATTTTCTTATTCATTTATTTTTTTAATGTTCGTGATGATGCTGCATGGCAGTCAATTCTTCAGCGGTAACAACTTTCTCTTTTGCCTTTGCCTGTCCTTCGATCCAGTTAAATAATTTATCGGTAATTAAACGGCGATAGCTGCTGTCGACCTGCTTTTCATCCTTCATCATGCGGTCAATATAGCTTTCAATCCAGCCGGTATCTTCGCCCAGGTTCATGGTGCCAAAATAGCGCATGATCTCTACTTTCATATATTCACGTAGTTCTTCATTACCAACTTCCAGTCCGTTTTCCTTGATCAGTTTATCGCTTATTAAAGTCCACTTTAACTGGTTGCTGAAAGATGGGAATTCAGTTTCAACCTGCTCAGGTGTTTTTTCTTTATCGCCACCGGTTTGTAACCAACGCTTTAAAAACTCAACCGGGAATTCCATGTTGGTTTCATCCAACAGGTAATGATACAATTGATCCTGCAACTGGTTGCGGCTTTGGCCAATCCAGTAATTTTCAATTTCTTCTTTAAGGGCTTCCCTTAATTCAGCTTCGGTTTTAATTTCTTTTGCAGGAAAGATCTCTTTAAAGAAATCTTCGGTCAACTCACGTTTTTCAACCAGCCCGATCTTAACAATCGCCAGGTTAAAATATTTTTTTGCAGCTTCTTTATCATCCTTATCAAAACCCAGGTCCTGTAAAAACATTTCCAGCTTATCGTCATCAAAAGCCTTGCTTAACTGCACGGTAACTGTTTCACCAACTTTTTTACCCATGAATTTCTTTTGGGTAGCAGCAGTTAAATACTTCAGTATAACAGAATTTTCTTTGCTTACGCCACCTTCAACAACAACACCATCTTTATCAGCCTCTGTAAACAGTATATTCAAAACATGCTCATCGTTATCAACAGTTTCTGGCTCAGTCATTTTTCCGCCCTTTATCTGCATACGTCCAATTTCTTCATCAATCATCGCATCAGTAGCAGCTACTTTGTGCAGCGTAACTTTTGCTTTGGTGATATCAGCCAAAGTATAATCAGGCTTCAAACCAATTTCAAAACCAAATTCATAGTCAGCCGGGGCGTTCATATTGATATCACGCAAATCGGTGCTTAATGGCAAAGGCTGACCAAATATTTCAGGCTTTTCGGCATTTAACCAGGTGTATAATTCTTTTTCAACCGATTTTAAAATTTCGTCGCTGAAAATAGAAGGACCGTACATTTTTTTGATCATGCCGGCAGGTACCATTCCTTTTCTAAAACCGGGAATATTAGCTGTTTTACTGTATTCTTTCAGTTTTTTATCAAAGGTAGGTAGGTAGTCATCCTTACTCACTTTCACAGTCAGTTTATCATGTAAAAGACCGATGTTTTCTCTTGTAACTGTTGCCATTATTTATAATTTATCTTTCTGCTAAATAAAGAACAAGGAACAAGGAATAATGAATTTTGAAGCTCTTTATTCAACATTCCTTGTTCCTTGTTCGATATTCGTAAGTGCGGATAATAGGGGTCGAACCTACATGGATTGCTCCGCCAGATCCTAAGTCTGGTGCGTCTGCCAATTTCGCCATATCCGCAAAGGGGCTGCAAAAGTAAGGGATTTATGCAAAACAGAAAACAGATTTGTTTACGTAAATTCGTATTTAACTGATGGAAACTACTATAGACATACCTAAATACAATCTCAACGAAGAAGAGGAAAAGAAAGAGATACTGCGGCATTACCGCGGGCTTTTGCGTGTTTTAAAGCAAAAACTGAAGCCAGGTGATAAGCAACTGCTGCGTACCGCTTTTGAAATGGCTGCCAAAGCCCATGAAACCATGCGGCGTAAAAGCGGCGAACCATATATACTTCATCCACTTGCGGTAGCCAAAATTTGTGTTGAAGAAATCGGCTTAGGCGTACGCAGTACCATTTGTGCCTTATTACACGATACGGTTGAAGATACCGACATCAGTTTAGATGATATACAACGTGAATTTGGTACTGAAGTAACCAAAATTGTTGATGGCCTTACCAAGATAAGTACGGTAATGGACACCAACAGTACACAGCAGGCCGAAAATTTTAAAAAGATCTTACTCACTCTTACCGACGATCCCCGGGTGATATTGATCAAGCTGGCCGACCGCCTGCACAATATGCGTACGCTGGAGAGTATGAAAAGGGAGAAGCAGTTAAAAATTTCCAGCGAAACGATTTTTGTATATGCGCCCCTTGCCCACCGCATGGGCCTGTACAATATCAAGACCGAACTGGAAGACCTGGCCATGAAATACATAGAGCCGGATACCTACAAATACATTGCACAAAAATTAAGCGATACCAAAAGAGAAAGAACAAAATATATAAACGACTTCATCAGGCCATTAAAAGATAAACTGGAAAAAGCCGGTTTTGATTTTGAAATTTATGGTCGCCCTAAAAGCATTCACTCCATCTGGAACAAGATGAAAAAAAAGGGTGTGAGTTTTGAAGAAGTGTACGATCTGTTCGCCATCCGCATACTTGTAAATACTTCGCTGGAAAAAGAAAAAGAAGAATGCTGGAAAGTGTACAGCATTATTACAGATGAATACAATCCATCGCCTGAACGATTAAGAGATTGGTTAAGTAACCCAAAAAGCAATGGTTACGAAGCGCTGCACACTACAGTGATGGGACCGCATGGCAAATGGGTAGAAGTACAGATACGCACCAAGCGCATGAATGAAATTGCCGAAAAAGGTTTGGCCGCACACTGGAAATACAAAGAAGGCAAAGAAGATGAAAGCCGCTTTGATAAATGGTTTCACCAGATACGGGAAGCGCTCAACAGGCCCGATGAAAATTCAATAGATTTTTTACAGGATTTTAAAACATCTTTTCTTGCAGAAGAAATTTATGTGTACACACCCAAGGGAGAAGTGAAGATGCTACCCATTGGTGCATCGGCATTAGATTTTGCTTTTGGCGTTCACACCGCAGTTGGCAGCAGGTGTATTGGCGCCAAGGTAAACCATAAGCTGGTACCCATCAGTCATAAATTACGCAGCGGCGACCAGATTGAAATTATTACCAGTGCCAAACAAAAACCCAATATTGAGTGGCTGAATTTTGTGGTAACCAGCAAGGCAAAATCGAAAATAAAAGATACACTTAAGGAAGAAAAAAGAGCCATTGCCGATGAAGGCAAATATATACTGCAACGAAAGCTGGAAGGAATGGGAGCAGCTACAAGCCAGCATAACCTGGAAGAACTTACTGCTTTTTATAAATTAAATTCAACCCTTGATCTGTGGTATGAAATAGCCATAAAAAAAATAGACCTTAAAGAGTTAAAAGAGTTTACGGTACATGGCGATAAACTGGTACCGCCTAAACCCATAAAACCGGTTGTTGAAGAAAAAACAGATAAGGACTTAACTTCAAAAATCTACGATAAAAAAGAAGCAGAGCTGATCATTTTTGGCGAGAGCAGTGATAAGATACAATACTCATTGGCCAATTGCTGCAAACCCATACCCGGCGATGATGTATTTGGTTTTGTAACCACCGGCGAAGGCCTTAAAATTCACCGTACCAATTGCCCCAATGCAGCCAGGTTGCTGGCAAATTATGGCCACCGCGTTGTAAAGACCAAGTGGGCAAAAAATAAGGAGATATCCTTCCTTACGGGTTTAAAAATTATTGGTTTGGATGATGTGGGTGTGATTCATAAAATAACCAACCTCATCAGCGGCGAATTAAAATTCAATATCTCGGCCATGACCATTGAAGCGAAAGAAGGTATTTTTGAAGGCAATGTAAAAATATTTGTACACGATAAGGAAGAACTGGATGAACTGGTTAACCGGCTGGTATCTATGAGTGGCATTGAAAGGGTGGACAGGTATGATACGGAATAGTTTGTGGTTTAGGGTTTGTGGTTTTGTGTTACCAGCCCTTGTTCCCTGATTTAACTTCATTGGCGACGCTCCGTTCAACATCGGAAAACTATTGAGCATTGAGCGAAGTCGAAATGTTATCTAAGCGATTTCTATAATAGATTAACAATAGCTTTACTAACCGTGCAACCCTTTTATAAAAAAACAACTCATATTTGTACATCAAAATTTAAAACAAAAAATCATGCAGGAATTAATTACACGCCTTACTGAAAAAGCCGGCATCAGTGCAGAACAGGCCTCAAAAACAATTGAAACCATTAAAGAATTTGTAAAAGAAAAATTTCCCATGCTGGGCGGTGCGGTAGATAATATGTTTGCCGGATCTGCAGACAATGCAACTTCTGCTGCTGTCCCCGTTGCCGGAGCGCCAAAAGCTGAAGAACACAGTATGCTTGATAAAATCAGCGACGTAATACCCGGCCAGGCTGGTGAAAAAATTGAGGATTTTGCAAAAAAGGCATCCGACAAAGCAGAAGATGTTTTTGACAGTGTTAAAGACAAATTAAGCGGTATATTTGGTGGAGATAAAAAGTAATTTACGCTTTAAGCAAATTAACAAAGCCATCCACGTATTGTGGATGGCTTTGATCTTATTAATCTTTTTATTTTCTATTTCAATACTTCTCTGCTGATAACCAGTTTTTGTATTTCACTGGTTCCTTCGCCAATGGTGCATAGTTTACTGTCCCTGTAAAATTTCTCCACCGGAAAATCTTTGGTGTATCCATATCCGCCAAAGATCTGCACCGCATCGGTACTTACCCTTACTGCCACTTCGCTGCTGTAATATTTTGCCATGGCCGATTCTTTGGTCATCGGTAGTCCACGCATTTTTAAATCGCATGCTTGTTTTATTAATAAATCAGCCGCTTCAATTTCGGTAGCCATATCGGCCAGTTTAAAACTAATACCCTGGAAACTGGCAATAGGCTGATCAAACTGGTGGCGCTCTTTTGCATATTGCAATGATGCTTCATAAGCGCCCTTGGCAATGCCCAAACCCAGTGCTGCAATAGATATGCGGCCACCATCCAATATTTTCATGCTCTGTTTAAACCCTTGTCCTACTGCTCCCATACGATTTGCATCCGGTATGCGGCAGTTATCAAATATCATTTCGGCAGTTTCACTGGCACGCATGCCCAGTTTATTTTCTTTTTTGCCGGCACTAAAACCAGGGGTTCCTCTTTCAACAATAAATGCAGTAGAATTATCTTTTGAACGTGGCTCGCCGGTTCTGCAAATAACAACCGCCACATCCCCACTCTTTCCATGTGTTATCCACGATTTGGTACCGTTAATGATCCAGTCATCCCCATCTTTTACCGCAGTAGTCTTCATATTGCCTGCATCGCTTCCGGTGTTGGCTTCTGTTAAACCCCAGGCACCAATAAACTCGGCAGAAGCCAGTTTTGGTAAATATTTTTTCTTTTGTTCTTCGTTACCAAAAGTTAAAATATGCCCGGTGCAAAGTGAGTTATGTGCAGCCAGCGATAAACCGATAGAACCACAAACTTTTGAAATTTCCTGTATAATGGTATTGTACTCGTAATAACCCAAACCGCTGCCACCATACTCTTCGGGCACCAATACGCCCATCAATCCCAGCTTACCCATTTCTTTAAAAATGTGTACCGGAAATTCCTGGCTTTCATCCCAGTCCATTAAATGCGGCTTAATATGTTGTAAGGCAAAATCTCTGGCTGTCTGAGCAACCTGCTCAGTTAGTTCCGTAGTTATAAAGTTCATATAATAGCAATCTTTGAGTCTGCAATTTAAGGCATTTTAAAATACTAACGAATGTTAGTATATCTATTTGACGGTCAGATATGGAGCTACTTTATTATAGATATCATCATTAATCATCATAATCCTTTTGATATCAAATACCGATGAAAAACTACCATGCTGCTGCCGGTATTGTACAATGGCATTAGCAATATTATAGCGTAGGTAAGGATGTGTTTTCAATTCTTCAACCGTGGCCGTATTAATATTTAGTTTTTTTACACCACTGTTGCCAATTACCAGCCAGCTTTTTATTTTCTGAAAAGTAGAATCTGGTAACCCGTAAGTTTCTGCAACCTGCTCTACTTTATAAAAGCCTCCCAGTTTCTCCCTGAAAGCAACGATACGTGCTGCCAGTTTACTGCCAATACCGGGCAAGGCAATAAAGGCAGCAGTATCGCTGTTGTTTACATCACAGGGAATAATCGTGTATGTAGGTTTTTCGTAAGTTTTCGGTTTCTCCCTGTCGGGAAATTTATTATAAAGGGATGCCGGTTTTGCTTCTATCCTTACATACGGCAACAGCCTTTTCACTTCATCTTCATGCAGGCCCCAAATCTTACTGATATCTTCCGGTTTATAAAACCTGCCGCCTTTTGAAATATAATTTTGAATGGTATTGGCTGTTTTTTCCCGTACCCCTAATTTTTTCCATCCGTCAACAGGTAGGGTATTGGGATCAAAATAAAATAATTCTCCCCTGGTAGGCTTATCGTAATAATTTTTTTCTGAAGGCTGGTAATGAATATAACCGGCATCGTTGTAGCTTCTTTTTGAGTAAGCCGAACTGCTATCTGGTTCCTGTACATCAAGCAGGGCTATTTCTTTCTCAAAAGCTGCATGGTCAACAGGTTTGGGCTTGTTAAAAATGGAGAACAAACTAGGTATCGTTGGATACGCCATCATGATCACTACAACAGCAATGATTCCAATGCGCTCTCTTCGGGTAAAGGAAAGATATTCAGATCTATATTTTTTTTGTTGGGCCATTGAGCCCTCAAGGTAATCTGCCGGTGTAACCTATCCATGGGGAAAACCTCCCGGAAAAATGCTTTTTTTCCCATTTTTCTGGGAGGGTTTTCCCATTTTTTATTCAAAAAAAAGTGTTAACCCATCATTGGCCAGTGTAATCCCTTTGGGTAGTTGAGCATTAATATCTACATGCCTTCCCAACTGGTGGCTTATATGTGTAAAGTAGGCTGTTGGTACTGCCAATTCCTGTACCATTGCAACTGCTTCATCTAAAGTAAAATGAGAAATATGGCTTTCTTTCCGCAAAGCATTTAACACCATTGCATCGCTTCCTTTAATTTTTTCCTTTTCTTCCTCTTCAATTTTATTGGCATCCGTAATGTAAGTAAAACTGCCAAACCTGAAACCCAGCACCGGCATTTTTAAATGCCATACCAGTATCGGAACTACCGGAATATCGCCAACCATAAACGGTTTATCATCTATGGTATTTAAATTAAGGTTGGGTATGCCCGGATATTTTTTATCAGAAAAAGCATAAGCAAATTCTCTTTTAATGGCTTCCTCAGTCAATGAGTTGGCGTATAATTCCATCGGTTTTTGCTGAAAATAATTATAGGCCCGTACATCATCCAGCCCGGCAATATGATCTTTGTGCGGATGTGTAAACAAAACGGCATCCAGTTTTTTTACATCCGCCCTCAGCATCTGGTATCTGAAATCGGGTGTGGTATCAACAACAAGGGCTGTGGTTTCACTTTCAACCAAAATGCTGGAGCGTAGCCGCTGGTCTTTTTTATCGGCAGATATGCATACTTCGCAACCGCAGCCAATCATGGGCACACCACTGCTGGTGCCGGTACCAAGAAATGTTATTTTTAAAGGAGGGGTTTGCACTTTGTAAAAATAGGCCTTTTGCAGTCATTGGTCAATCGTCATTAAGGCACCCTGGAATTATAAGCTTTCGTGAATAACAAATGACTATTTAACAACAGACATCACTTCATCATACACTTTCTGGCTTTCATGTGTAAGTGCGTCAAAACTGATTTCCAGTTGAGGCATCAGATCAATGAGGGCATTCATCCTGCCTTCTGTTTGAAAAAATTTATTGATAACAATAACTTTGCGGTCCTGCAGAATGCAGTAACCGCTTTGAAAAGTTCCTCTTTCGTAACGGATAACATAACCACATTCTTCTGCTACTCTTTCTATCTTATCTAAATTATGTTGTGTGTATTTCATAGTTTATCCCGGTTAAAGGAAATGACCTGCTTTTATTTAATGCAAACTCCAACAAATGAGATACAATAAAAAAAAAGGTTTTCAACAAACGTTGATAAAAAAATCTGCGAAATCAATTATAATCAGATTAACCTGCGCTTTATTTATTCGTCATCCTGATCACCGGCACAATCATCTCTTCCAGGCTTATGCCGCCATGCTGAAAAGTATTGCGGTAATAATTGGCAAAATGATTGTAGTTATTAGGATAGCATAAATACAGATCGCCTTTTGCAAATATGAAAGAAGAGTTTACATTAGGCACCGGCAAACCTGCTTCCCGTGGGTCTCTGAAAGCCAGTACATCTTTGGGTTCGTAATTTAAATTGCGACCGTGTTTATACCGCAGGTTGGCTGTGGTTTGTTTATCGCCAATAACTTTTGCAGGTGTATTAACCCGTACACTGCCATGATCGGTTGCCACGATCATCGTTAATTTTTTATCGGCAATTTTTTTAAGTGCCTGGTGCAGCGGTGAATGGGTGAACCAACTTTCTGTAATGCTGCGGTAACTGGTTTCATCTCCGGCCAGTTCTTTAAGTACTTCCATTTCGGTACGGGCATGGCTCAGCATATCCACAAAATTGTAAACGATCACATTTATATCATTATCCAGCATGTTGTGAATATTGTCTACCAGTTTTTGACCGTCGTGGTTATTGGTTATTTTAGTGTACGAGTATTTCAGATCGGCCTTACCCAGGCTTTTTAAATGTGCCTTAAAAAAATCTTCTTCAAACATATTCTTTCCGCCATCCTCATCATCATTTTTCCATTGTACCGGAAATTTCTTTTCAATATCAACCGGCATCATGCCGGCAAAAATGGCATTGCGGGCATATTGTGTTGCCGTGGGCAGTATGGCATAAAAAGTTTCTTCCTCATGTATTCTAAAACTTTCTGCAAAAATCGGCTGTATGGTTTTCCATTGATCAAACCGTAAATTATCAATCAGCACAAAAAATAATGGTATGCCTTTTTCTACATGTGGCAGCACTTTAAACTTCAGCAGGTTATGGCTCATAATGGGTGCATCGTCACTTTTAGGATTTACCCAGCCTGCATAATTGCGGGATATAAATTTAAAAAACTCGGTATTGGCTTCATTTTTTGCGATTCAAAAACTTCCTGCATTTCCGGGCTGTCGCTTTTTCCCATTTCCAGCTCCCAATACACCAGTTTGCGGTAGATCTCCATCCACTCATTATAATTGGGATTACTGTTTAATGAAGAAAATAAACTCCTGAACTCCTGCTGGTAAGCCGATGTTGTTTTTTCGGCAACCAGTCTTTTATTATCAATCAGTTTTTTCAGGCTTAGCCAAACCTGGTTGGGGTTAACCGGTTTAATTAAATAATCACTTATCTGCGATCCAATGGCTTCGTCCATTAAGTTCTCTGCTTCATTTTTTGTAATTAAAACAACGGGCAAATTACTCTTCAGTTCCTTTATCTGCTGCAGGGTTTGCAGGCCGGTAATGCCGGGCATGGTTTCATCCAGCAACACCACATCCACAATATTATCTTTTACATATTCTATTGCATCAAATCCATTGGTTTTGGTATGCACTTCATATCCTTTGTTTTCCAAAAACATTACCTGCGATGTAAGGCTGTCAATTTCATCATCTACCCAAAGAATTTTTGCTACGCTCATATTATTGGTTTCTGGTTTTGTGTTATGTGTTTTTTGTTACGGGCATTTTTGCTTTGGTCATCATCGTTGTGTCACTCACTTATACCGAATACCTTTATTGGGCTTTTATCTTAGCGAAGAAGGTATGGATTAAAACTAAGCAACTTCACAGTTGTTACAAATTTAATTTTTTATGTTAATGCTCAAGCACTTTATTTAGCTTTGTGCATCTTTTAACAAATACTGTTGCGCTCCCAACACAAAACAAAAAACACATAACCCAAAACGAATTAATGCCTTTCAGAAAAATTATCAATGACCCGGTATATGGTTTTATAACCATTGATGATGAATTGATCTATGCCGTATTCAGCCATCCCTATTTTCAGCGGCTGCGGCGTATCAGCCAGATGGCGATGGCAAACCTGGTTTATCCCGGGGCTGTTCACAGCAGGTTGCACCACGCATTGGGTGCCTATCATTTAATGAGTAATGCCTTATCTGAATTAAAAAATAAAGGCATTGAAATAACTGCTGCCGAAGAGCAGGCTGCAAAAATTGCCATTCTTTTACATGATGTTGGCCATGGGCCTTTCAGTCATGCATTGGAACATATACTTGTAGAAAGCAGACACCACGAAGAGCTTTCTCTCATGATCATTCAGGAGCTCAACAAACAATTTGATGGTAAACTTGGGCTTGCTTTGGAGGTTTTTACCGACAGGTATCACAAAAAATTTCTTTACCAGCTCATCAGCGGGCAACTGGATGTGGACCGCCTGGATTATTTAACAAGAGACAGTTTTTTCTCGGGCGTAAATGAAGGTGTTATTGGTTACGACCGCATTATTAAAATGCTGACCGTGCATAACGGCGAACTGATGGTGGAAGAAAAATCCATCTATTCCATAGAAAAATTTTTAGTGGCCCGCCGCCTGATGTACTGGCAGGTTTACCTGCATAAAACCGTGTTGTGTGCCGAGCAGATGCTGAAGCGAATTATAAAAAGGGCCAAACATATTAAAGCGGCTACACAGCAACCGCTGCATAATTTTATTACACAACCCATACAGACCGTTACACTCGAAGAATTCTGCAACCTGGATGATTATGATGTAACGGCAGCGATAAAAGGCTGGTGCCATCACGAAGACAAAATTTTATCAACCCTTTGTAAAGGAATTATTAACCGGCAGTTGTTAAAAGTTCAGTACTTTGCCAACCCGGTTGATGACGCATTGCTTCAGGAAAAACTGGCCCAGGCCTCGGCAAAACTACAACTGGGTGCCGAAGATGCCGGTTGGCTTGTATTCACCGGCGAAGTATCAAGCAGTACCTACAACCTGGAAGATGAACATATTCATATTCTGTTTAAAGACGGTACTGTAAAAGACATTTCGGAAGTAGATAATGCCCTGATCAACCAAAACCTGATGGGCAAGGTTAAAAAATATTACATTTGTTATACAAGGTCATAGTTCATGGTTCATAGCTCATAGCAAAATGCACTCCCATGAACCATTAACCATTAACTATTAACTACAATATGCAATTCACCGCAGCACAAATAGCCATGATGATCAACGGAAAAGTTGAAGGCAATGCCGATACGGCTGTTGCGTCATTTGGTAAAATTGAAGAAGCCCAAAACGGGCAACTGGCTTTTTTGGCCAACCCCAAATACGAAGAATATCTCTACACCACAAAAGCGAGTATCATCATTGTAAATGATTTGCAGGAATTAAAACAACCCATTGATGCTACGCTGATAAAAGTACCTGATGCTTATACTGCGTTTGCAACCCTGCTTGACAAATACCAACAAATCATGCGGCAACAGCTAACCGGCATACAACAACCGGTTTATATGGCAGCAACAGCCAAGGTTGGCGAAAACGTTTTCATTGGTGCATTTGCATACCTGGGCGAGCATGTGATTGTGGCAGATGGCGCCAAAATTTATCCAAATGTTTTTTGGGCGATAATGTACGTATTGGAAAAAATACCATCATTCATCCTGGTGTAAAAATTTACCACGATTGTATTATTGGCGACAATGTTTCCATTCATGCCGGCACTGTAATTGGCAGCGATGGTTTTGGTTTTGCACCCCAGGCAGATGGTACACTTAAAAAAGTGCCGCAAATAGGCAATGTAATTATTGAAGATGGCGTGGAGATTGGTGCCAATGCAACCATCGACCGTGCAACCATTGGCAGTACCTTAATTAAATCGGGCGCCAAACTTGATAACCTGTTGCAGATTGCACACAATGTAGAAGTGGGTAATAATTCTGTGATTGCAGCACAGGCCGGCATCAGCGGCAGCACAAAAATTGGTAACTATGTTATGATTGGCGGACAGGTGGGTATTGTGGGGCATATTAAAATTGCCGATGGCACCAAGATAAATGCACAAAGCGGTGTAAGTAAAACTATAAAAAATCCCAACTCAGCAGTTACCGGTTCGCCTGCTTTTGATTATACTGCCGCCCTGCGGAGCCAGGTTGCCAGCCGCAATTTACCGGCACTTGAAAAAAGAGTGCTTGAACTTGAAAAGCTGCTGAAAGAACTGACAGAAAAAATAAGTAAACAGTAAACTGAACTTTTATTCTACACCTGCACTTATCAGCCACTACTTAACATTTTCTTTAACGCATAGGCTGATAAAATGAAATACCTTTGATGCTTCAGAAATCTGAACAAACACCATACCCAACTATTAAAATTTATTTTTTGAATATCTTCAGGCATTGCATATTATTACCGGTATTTGTTTTCTTTTCAACCCTGGCTTTTGCTCAACCCATATCTTTTTCAGGAACCGTAATTGATGGCCACACTAAAGAGCCGGTAGCCTATGCATCGGTTTATTTTGCACGTTCGGGCGTTGGTAAATCAACCGACAGTGCAGGTAATTTTTCTTTTACACTCAATAATTTTAAAGACGATACCTTAAAAGTAAGTTTCATTGGTTTTGAAATTTATAAAATACCCATCACCCATCTGCAAAACAACCAAACCCTGAACATTCAGCTGGAAAGAGGCACTGCAAAAGGCGAAGTGATTATTAAAGCCAAATGGAACCGGGGGCTTTTTTTATGGAAAAAAATAATGAGCAAAAAGAAGCAGTACAACCGGTACGACCTGGGCAACTTCAGCTACGAAGCATACAACAAACTGGAAATTGACATTAAGAATTTTAATACCGATAAAGCCAAACGGAATTTTTTATTAAAGAATTTTACTTTCATTTTTGATAATATGGACAGCACATCCGAAGCTGCTCCTTTTTTACCGGCATACCTGATAGAAAGCCTGAGCGATTATGCCTATCAGAAAAATCCAAAAAAATTTTACGAAAATATAAAGGCCAGTCAAACCAAGGGTTTTAACAACGAAAGCTTCAGCAAACTGCTGGGCGTAATGAACCAGAACGTAAGCATTTACAGCAATTTTGTAAATGTGATGGATAAGGACTTCATCAGCCCTTTTAATGATAATGCCGATGCCTATTATATTTTTACCGTGCCCGATACCCAGGTTGTAAACGGTGCCAAACAATATCACTTTGTATTTCGCCCTAAGCGTGCCGGGCAAAATACTTTTGAAGGCGATGCCTGGGTAACAGAAAAAACTTTTCAAATCCGTAAAATATCCATGTACCTGGGCAAAGAGGCCAACATTAATTTCATTGACCGCATCAGTGTATTCCAGGAGTATATCCCCATCAATGATTCGGTAATATTTTTAAACCGTGATAAATTCTTTGCCGATTTTCGTGTGCTGGGCAAAAATTCACTTACGCTCATCGGCCGAAAGACTACTTCATACAAAGACATTGTGATCAACAGCGATTCTTTAACCAACACCTTTAAGGAACAACGCATTGAAGAAGTGGTAAAAACTGAAAAATCGGTTGTAAAAAATTCCGATTCGGCATGGGCCAACCTGCGGCATGATACTTTATCAAAGAACGAAAAGGCAATTTATACAACCATTGATAAATTGATGGAAATGCCCAAATTTCAAAAACTGCAAACCAATTTAAAATTCCTGGTGGGCGGCTACCGCAATATTGGTAAGTTAGAAATTGGGCCCTGGTTTAACTGGGTAAGTGCCGATACGGTGCAGGGCACCAGGCTGCGCTTTGACCTGGGAACCAATAAAAAACTTTTTAAAAATATTTACCTGCACGGTTACCTCGCTTATGGCTTCAGAGATAAAAGATTTAAAGGACAGGCAGAAGCTTTCTGGATTTTACAACGTGAACCTAAAAGAGTACGCCTGCATCTTTCCTATCAAAATGATGTAGACAACGGTATCAGCCAGGTGGGCGAAGTTAGCCAGGATAATATTTTTTCGCTCGCTATCCGTAAACCAAATATCACCAGAAAATTCATCAATGTAAAAGATATAAGGTTTGAGGTTTTTAATGAACTGGGTAAAGGATTTTCTACTGAGTGGTTTGTTTCTCACCGCCATTATACAAGCCTGCTCAATTTACCCCCTGATTCATTTTTTACGGCTAACAAAGGTACTCCGCTCACAAATTTTGAAGTGGCGTTAAAACTTCGTTTTGCATATCTTGAAAGATTTATAGAAACAGACTACAACCGGTTTTCCATTGGTACAAAATACCCCGTTGTTGAGTTGATGCTTGCCAAAGGTATTGCCGGTGTATTTAACAGTGCTTATAATTACAGCAAGATTTCTTTAACCGTTAAAGATTTCATGAAGATATCTCCCTACGGAACTGTTTCTTACAAAGTATACGGTGGCAAAATTTTTGGTGCCATGCCTTTCACCAATTTAGAAAATCATCCGGGTAACGATCTGTATTATTACAACCGCAATGCATTTAACCTGATGAACCGCTTTCAGTACCTGAGCGATCAATATGCCGGTGCAAATGTTGAACACAATGTTGGTTCGGGTTTGTTCCGTTTCATTCCCATTACCCGCAAATTAAAATGGCGGCAGTTTTATACAGTAAAAGCGCTTTGGGGTTCATTAAGCAACGAAAATGATGCAATCAATACCTATGCGGTTATTCCATATCAAAAGGTCGGGTTCAAAACGCTCAATGATAAAACTTATGTTGAGGTAGGTACCGGTATCGATAATATCTTCAAAGTATTCCGCCTCGACTTTGTGTGGCGCCTTTCTCCTTCATCTTCCTACGCAGGCTCAGGCTCTAAATTTGGTGTTTTCGGAAGTTTCCAGCTACAGTTTTAGCCTGCTTCCGGCAACATTAGTTTATAATTATGCTGGCAGCATATTTTAAATATCTTTGCCAACAAAATTCAGCGCAACACATGGATAAAAACTTTAATCCAGATAAGCAACATACTTTGGTTAAAGCTGTCAGTATTTCGGGTACTGGCCTGCATTCCGGTATTAATGTAGATATGACATTGAAGCCTGCCAACCCAGGTTTTGGTTACCAGTTTCAGCGTACCGATTTACCAGATATGCCAATCATTAAAGCAGATTGCGACCTGGTTACCGATACGTCCAGGGGAACTACTTTAGAAAAAGGCAATTGTAAAGTGAGTACTGTTGAGCATATTTTGGCCGCACTGGTGGGTATGGGTGTAGATAATTGCCTGATTGAATTGAACGGTCCCGAGATACCCATTATCGACGGCAGCAGCAAGCCTTTTACAGAAATAATTGAAAAAAGCGGTGTACTGGAACAGGATGCTGCAAAAATCTGGTACACCATTGATACCAATATCTCTTATTTTGATGATGTGAAGAAAGTGGAGATGACCGCATTGCCGGCATTAAATTACCAGATAACCACCCTTATTGATTTTAACAGCCCCGTCTTAGGTACACAACATGCCAGTTTGAAAACCATGAAGGATTTTCAGAATGAAATAGCACCATGCCGCACTTTTTGTTTTTTACACGAACTGGAAATGCTGCTGGATAATAACCTGGTAAAAGGCGGCGACATCAACAATGCCATTGTGGTAGTTGATAAGCCCGTTACCGATGAAGAAATGGACCGGCTTGCAAAAGCTTTCGGCAGAAAAAAAATGGAAATAAAAAGCGAAGGCTATTTAAATAATCTTGAACTCCGCTTTTCAAACGAGCCCGCCCGTCATAAATTATTAGATGTGGTTGGCGACCTGGCTTTGATAGGTTATCCCATTAAAGCGCACATTATAGCAAACCGCCCCGGCCACAGCAGCAATGTGGAGTTTGCAAAAAAAATAAAACAGTACATCAAAAAAAATAAGCACACCAGGGATATCCCTGTTTATGACCCCAACCAGGAGCCGGTTTATACACAACAGCAAATTGAAAAAACACTGCCACACCGCTTTCCTTTTATCATGGTTGATAAGATCATTGAATTAACAGATACAATGATCGTAGGTGTAAAAAATGTTACGGTAAACGAATATTTTTTCCAGGGGCACTTTCCCGGAAACCCTATCATGCCAGGTGTTTTACAGATTGAAGCGCTGGCACAAACCGGTGGCCTGCTTTGTATTAATGCCATGCCCGACGGACAATATGATACTTATTTTTTAAAGATTGATAACTGCAAATTCAAACAAAAAGTAGTACCCGGCGATACGTTAATTTTAAAAATGGAACTTACAGAACCGATACGCAGGGGAATATGTGCCATGAAAGGAAGTGTGTATGTAGGCAATAAATTATGTACCGAAGCCGATTTAACCGCACAATTGGTAAAAAGAAATTAATATATTCGCTTAATAGCCCGTAAAGGCTAATTTGCTAATTCGATAATTAAGTTAAATGATTCATCCGCATACGTATATTCACCCAAATGCCAATCTTGCTACCAATGTAAAGGTTGATCCTTTCAGTGTTATTCACCAGAATGTAGAAATTGGTGAAGGAACCTGGATTGGAAGCAATGTAACTATTATGGAAGGCGCAAGAATTGGTAAAAACTGCCGCATTTTCCCGGGCTCTGTAATTGCCGCTATTCCGCAGGATCTTAAATACGAGGGTGAACATACCACCGTAGAGATTGGAGATAATACAACCATTCGTGAATTTGTAACCGTAAACCGCGGCAGCAAAGACAGGTGGACAACCAAAGTGGGAAACAATTGCCTGATCATGGCATACAGCCATATTGCACACGACTGTATTGTTGGCAACAATTGCATCTTAAGTAACAACACGCAGGTTGCGGGCCATGTTACCATTGGCGATTATGCCATACTTGGCGGCATGTGTGCCGTACACCAGTTTGTAGAGATTGGCCAACACGCTTTTATAAGTGGCGGATCATTTTTTGGAAAAGATGTTCCACCTTATATAAAAGCAGGCCGTACACCATTAAGTTATGCGGGAGTTAATTCGGTTGGTTTAAAACGCAGAGGTTTTTCACTGGATAGAATAAATAAAATTCTGGATATCTATCGCATTATTTATAACAAGTCGCTCAATACATCGCAGGCACTTAATTTTATTGAAGAAGAATTACCGGCAACAGATGAACGTGATGAAATTGTAACCTTTATCAGGGAGAGTGGCCGAGGTATTATTAAACGTTTTACCAAGGGAAGTGCAGAAGATGAATAAAACAAACCCCCTCTTCCTCTGGCGGCTGGCTGAGGAACGCAGGTGCAATCAATACAATAAATCTCAGCAGCTCTTCAATTTGTAGTTTTAAAAAAAAGACCTTTCAGGGGTTTGGGACGAATGAATATCACTTTAACCAATACCGGCAAACGTTTCAATCGTGAGTGGATCTTCCGGCACTGCAGCTATACATTTAACTCCGGTAAAAATTACGCCATCACCGGGCCCAATGGATCCGGAAAATCAACCCTGCTGCAGGTTATAGCCGGTGCTACCTTGCACAACGAAGGAACCATCGAATACAACAACGGTGAGAAATTAACCAGCACAGAAAAACACTACAGCAATATATCCATCGCCGCCCCTTACCTGGAACTGATTGAAGAAATGACAGCAAAAGAAATGCTGGAATTTCATTCAAAATTCAAACCTTTAATTCAATCATTAAGTATTGAAGACATGCTTAAAATTGTTGGATTGGAAAAGGCTGTGAACAAACAACTCCGCTATTTCAGCAGTGGCATGAAACAAAGATTAAAACTTGCCCAGGCTTTCTTCAGCAATACACCCGTGCTTTTATTAGATGAACCCACTACGAATTTAGATGCAGATGGCATTGCATTATATCAAAGCCTCATCAGCAATTACACAAAAGACAAGCTGGTAATTGTAAGCAGCAATGTAAAAGAGGAATATGGTTTTTGTGAAGAGGTGATAGAGATTGGGAATTATAAATAGTGCTATGATAAAAAAACTATTTTATTTCGCTATCCTTTTATTTCATTGTTACAGTTTGCAGGCTCAGGCAGACTCTTTAGTAAAACCGGTAGAAAATGCACTGATCTGGAAAATTGAGGGGAACGGGCTTCAATATCCTTCCTATTTAATGGGTACTGTTCATGCTATACCAATCGGTAATATCGACACCTCTCAAAAACTTAAGAATTTAATTATCAGCTGCACCCGGCTATTTACTGAAACGAGTGACTCCTTGTTTATGGCAGGAGTTTTTTTACCTGCCAATGATTCAGTAAAAAATCATTTAAAAAAAAGACATTATAAACAACTGAAAAAAGCAATAGAATTTTATTCGCCGAATTCAGTTGAAACAGATAGTATTTATAAAATGAACGCTGTTTTGTATAGAAACATACTGCTGGGATATAAAGCGCAGGTTTACTTTACATCGTACGAAGAGTATTTAATCCTGATTGCAAACGCCAAAAATATTGCCACAGATGGATTAGAAACTTCTGAGGACCTGGCGCCTTTGCAAAAATGTATGGGCAAAATGCATTCACGTACCTGTCAAATTTTATTGACAATATTGATATAGAACTTGAGTTATATAAAAGAGGTTTAAAAGAATATGCAAAACACAATATTAATTATTTATACTATAGTCAGTTAAGGCCCGAAACTCAATTTTTCACTGATATCTTAGATAAAAGAAATTTAAACTGGTTACCCAAAATAAAAACTGCCATAAAAAAAGAAAGCTGCTTTTTTGCAATAGGGGCCGCACATTTGGCCGGAAATAATGGCCTGGTTAATTTATTAAGAAAAGAAGGTTTTGTAGTAACACCTTACTAAGATGCCGGCATTGTTTATAAAAAAATTATCTCTTACTTGCTATCAATAAATTCAAATCCGTAAATTTCAGATCAAACCTTTCGCTTAAATAAAAATTGGTAAGACTTCCCTTGTATAAATAAATACCGCTGCGGATATTTATCTTGTGCCACACAATATGATCTATGCCGCCATCCTCGCCTGTTTCCAGCATCAATGGCATCAATACATTGCTGATAGCCTGGGAGGCTGTACGGGCAAAGCCGCTGGGTATATTGGGCACGCAATAATGTATCACATCGTACTTTATAAAAACGGGTTTTTCGTGGCTGGTTACTTTACTGGTTTCAAAGCAACCGCCATGGTCAATACTCACATCCACAATAACACTGCCGGGCCGCATATTGCTTACCGTTTCTTCTGTAACAACAACCGGTGTTCTGCCTGCTGCACCACTTAATGCACCAACAGCCACATCGCATGTTTTTAATTGCTTGGCTAAAATTTTAGGTTCAAGCACCGATGTCCACATGCGTACGCCAATATTATTCTGCAAACGCTTTAAGCGGTAAATACTGTTGTCGAAGATCTTTACACTGGCACCCATGGCCAACGCTGTACGGGCTGCATATTCACCCACAATACCGGCGCCAATAATAATAACTTTTGTTGGCGGTATACCACTGATACCTCCTACCAAAACACCTTTGCCGTTATTTGTTTTACTAAGATATTGTCCGGCAATCAGCATTACCGCACTGCCTGCAATCTCACTCATACTGCGTACAATAGGATTATGTCCGCTATCATCTTTCAGGTTTTCAAAACTTAATGCAGTAATTTTTTTATCCATCATCTTCTGCAATATCTCACGCTTCATCACAGCCATGTGAATGGGAGAAATAATAAACTGGTTGGGCTTCAGCAGTTCACATTCCATTTCGCTCACCGGGGCACTCTTTACAATGATATCACATTCAAAAACTTCTTTTTTATCGTAGGCTATTTTTGCACCGGCTTCACTGTAATCTTTATCTGTATAACTGGCACCGTCGCCGGCCTTGGTTTCCACTACCACCTGGTGTCCATTGGCGATCATTACCCCAACCGCATCCGGGGTTAAGGCTATCCGGTTCTCATTAAATGAATTTTCTTTTGGAATCCCTATGCATAATTCTGCCCCCTTGGGTTTTATATCCAGGGTTTCTTCCAGCGTTTCGTAACTAAATGAAGGAGAGATAAAGGGTTTTGACGATGCCATAAGCAATGAAATTGTAAGGGTACAATTTACAAATTATATTTCAGCTTTCTGGTTTTATCATCAATTGAGGTAATGTATATGTGCAAAGTTTCGTCCGGAAAAACTCCGGGTGCTTTCTCCGGCCACTCAACCAGGCACCTGTGTCCCGAAAACAAACAATCCTCCACACCGGCATTAATGGCTTCATTTTCATCTTTAATGCGGTACAGGTCCATATGGTAAACTGCTTGTCCTTCCCTGGTTTTATATTGATTAATGATGGAAAATGTTGGGCTGGTAACTACGTCTGTAATATTCATGGCTTCGCAAAGCGCATGTATAAAAGTAGTTTTGCCGGCTCCCATATCGCCATGAAAAGCAAACACTTTATAATCACCGGCATCGGTTAGCAGTTTTTTAGCTGCTGCATCTATCTCGTTCAGCGAAAAATTTACCTCCATGTTGCAAAGATATTTTCCTTCATTAGTAATCACATCACAATATCAAAGAATAATTTTGCATTATGGAAAAAGTTGACTGGAAAGTAGAAGGAATGACCTGCACCAACTGTGCATTATCCATTAACCGCTATCTCCAAAAAGAAGGATTGAAAGATGTAAAAGTAAATTTTATAGGTGGTGAAGTTAGTTTTGAACTAAACGGCAATAAAACAAAAGAAGAATTAACTAAAGGAATAGCAGATTTAGGTTATAAGGTCATCAACGAACAATCTGCAGGACCCGGTGGACAAACAACGAACAACAAACAACGGAAACTTTTCTCCAATCACTTACAACGCTTTCTATTCTGCCTGCCCTTTACGTTGGTTTTAATGATGCACATGTTGCCGTGGCATATTCACTTTCTGATGAATCCGTGGATACAGCTGGCAATCTGCATTCCGGTTTATTTGGTTGGCATGGGTTATTTTGGCGTGAGTGCGGTTAAAAGTTTGCGACACGGCATTCCTAATATGAATGTGTTGATTGCCATTGGTGCCACTGCAGCTTTTGTATACAGCCTTATTGGCAGCATCGGCAACCTGGGTATGGATTATGTTTTTTACGAAACCGCAGCCACCATCATCACGCTGGTGTTTTTGGGCGAATGGATAGAACATAAATCAGTTGCCGGCACACAAAAAGAATTAAACAAACTGGCCGCACAACAAAAAGTAATGGCCAACATGATCGCTTTTGATGAAGAGCATAAAGAACTGATCTTTCCGGTTGAGAATACAAGCCTGCACGTGGGTGATCTCATCTTAATAAAAACCGGCGAACAGGTTCCTATTGATTGTAAAATTCTTTGGGGCGATGTGCATGTAAATGAAGCTTTGTTGACCGGTGAAAGTAAACCCATCCAAAAAACAAAAAAAGATGCGTTGATAGGTGGAAGTTTAATAACTGATGGAACTGTTAAAGCACAGGTAACTGCTGTTGGTAAGGATACGGTGCTCAGCAATATACTTACACTGGTAAAACAGGCACAGGGCGAAAAGCCTCCCATTCAGCAATTGGCCGATAAGATCAGCGCTATTTTTGTGCCCGCTGTATTAGGTATTGCCGTACTTACTTTTTTGTTTAATTATTTTGCTTTTGATGTAAGCGGTACCAATTCATTAATGCGCAGCATTGCTGTGCTGGTAATCAGTTGTCCCTGTGCCATGGGACTTGCAACGCCTGCTGCCATTGCTGTTGGACTGGGCCGTGCAGCCAAAAACGGCATTCTTTTCCGCAATGCAAAAAGCCTGGAACTGTTTAAAAGTATTACAACCGTTGTCTTTGATAAAACCGGCACACTCACCAAAGGGCAAATGACAATCAGCAACTGGCAAAGCACCCTTGATGAAAATTTATTTAGGCAAATTATTTTTTCACTGGAAAAATATTCCAATCATCCCATTGCCAAAGCAATAACTACCGGTTGGAAAATAAACAACCCACTTAACTGGAAAAAAATTGAAGAGATAAAAGGCCTGGGCATGAGAGCCGAAGATGCAGCAGGTAATATTTTTCAATTAGGTTCTTACAAAATTGCTGCTTCACTTACAGAAGATCCATCTCATACCGCTTATTTGTTACAGAATGACAGCCTGGTTGGCTGGTTTGATATGGATGATGAAATCAGAACAGAAGCAAAAGATGTGATCAGTTACCTGCATTCAAAAAACATACAAACCATTTTATTGAGCGGGGATAGTTTAGAGCGCACCCAAAAAATTGCAGATGCTTTAGGCATTGATAAAGTGTATGCCGAAAAAACACCCGAAGAAAAATTACAGATCATTGGTGACCTTAACAGCAAAACGCCGGTTGCCATGGTTGGCGATGGTGTAAATGATGCGCCTGCGCTTGCCAAAGCCACCATCGGTATTTCCATGAGCGATGCAACACAATTAGCTGTACAAAGCGCACAGGTGGTTTTAATGAACAAAGGCATTCAGCATTTACCGCTGGCACTCGGTTTAGGTAAACACACTTTTATCACCATCAAGGGAAATCTCTTCTGGGCATTTATTTACAATATTGTTGCCATACCCATTGCCGCCGTTGGTTTATTGCAACCCGGCTTGGCTGCACTGGCCATGGGTTTCAGCGATGTGGTGCTGGCCCTCAATTCTATCTGGCTTAAATTTAAGAAAGTGGTTTAATTTCAGGTCACAATTATCAGCATTGAGTATTCACGAAATTTTAAAACAATACTGGGGTTATATCAGTTTTCGTCCGCTGCAGGAAGATATTATTAATGCAGTATTAGAAGGAAAAGATACGCTGGCCTTGTTGCCTACCGGCGGAGGGAAATCCATATGTTTCCAGGTGCCGGCTTTGGCAAAAGAAGGTTTGTGCCTGGTGGTTAGTCCGTTGATTGCGTTGATGAAAGACCAGGTTGAAAGTTTAAAACAAAAAGATATTCCTTCGCTGGTCATTTACTCAGGTATGAGTTTTTTAGAGATAAAAAAAACATTGCAGAATGCGGCTTACGGCAATTATAAATTCCTGTATGTTTCTCCTGAGCGTTTGGAAACAAATTTGTTTTTAGAAATGCTGCCGGCTATGAATATTAATTTACTGGCGGTAGATGAAGCGCATTGTATCTCGCAATGGGGATACGATTTCAGGCCGCCATACATGCGGATAGCTGCCTTACGGGAGTTACTTCCGGGTGTTCCGGTATTGGCACTAACTGCTTCTGCAACCAAACTTGTGCAGGATGATATCTGCGACAAATTACTTTTTGGAAAAACACACCAACGTTTTCAGCAATCATTTGAACGGCTCAATCTTTCTTATTCTGTTTTTAATGTTCCATCCAAACAAAATAAATTACTGGAGATACTTAAAAATGTACCGGGCACTGCCATTGTGTATTGCAAAAGCCGTAAGCATACCAGGGAGATGGCCGACCTGTTAAGACTGAACCAGATCAATGCAGATTATTACCACGCCGGATTAAGCAATGATGAACGAAATAAAAAACAGGAGAGCTGGATCACCAATAAAACAAGGGTGATTGTAAGTACCAATGCATTTGGTATGGGCATAGATAAACCCGATGTAAGAGTTGTAGTTCACTATGATGTACCCGATTGCCTGGAAAACTATTACCAGGAAGCGGGGCGTGCTGGCAGAGATGGAAAAAGGGCTTATGCAGTTTTGTTGTACAATAATAAAGAAATTGAAAATCTGCAGGAACAATCTGCCATCCGTTTTCCCAAAGAAGAAGAAATAAAACAGGTTTATATGAGCATGATGAATCACCTGCAGATTCCTGCTGGGTCGGGCGAAGGTATTAGCTACGATTTTGATATTGCTGTTTTTGCTGCTGCCTTTAAAATAAATATACTTACTGCCACCTACGCCATTAAAGCAATGGAGCAGGAAGACATCATTAGCTTTAATGAAGTTTTTTTTAAACCATCCACAGTAGTGTTTACCACCAACCGGGAAGAGCTTACTGATTTTGAAAAACAAAATCCCTCATTGGAACCATTGCTGAAAGGTTTGTTACGTTCTTATGAAGGCATTTTTGATTTTCCGGCAACAGTTTATGAAAGTAAACTGGCAAAATTTATACAGGTAGATATGGAAAGCCTGAAAAAGGATTTGAGAAGACTGAACGATTACGGTATCATTAGTTACTCGGCTCAAAAAGACAAACCACAGATAACGCTTTTACAAAACAGGATGTACAACGATAATTACAGGATAAATACCAGCGATTACCTGAAGCGCAAACAAAATTTTGAAGAACGGGCAGATGCCATGATTGGTTATATAAAAAAATCAAGTGGATGCCGCAGTCAGCATATTGCAGCATATTTTACCCCTGTAAAAATTAACGCTTGTGGTATTTGTGATAACTGTATCAATGAAAAGATCGTCCATATCTCAACAGAAGAGTTTAACAAAATAGCCGAAAAGATAAAAAACATTGGACAGAACATTTCTGTTGAAGATCTGCTGACAAGCCTTAAAAATATAAAAAAGGAAAAGGTTTGGCAGGTGATCAACTACCTGCTGGCCGAGGGAAAATTAAGATCTGACAAAGATGGCAAAATCTCTTTTCAGACAAAAACTTCAGGTATATAAAATAAAAAAGGGACCAAGATAGAAATCTAGTCCCGCTTTAAAATCCAATATCCTATGAAAAACCGAAACGAAGATAATGTGGTTTTCACTATTATACAACATTTCACTAAAGTATTTTAAAAGTATTTATATACAGGGAATGTGTAAAAAATACAAACAAATTGTGTTTTTTGCCTATTTATTTAATTGATTGTCAGCTTTTTAAGTTTTATGGCTTTACCTGTTTCACACTTTTATACCGGCCGGTCTTATATTGAAAACTGGCTCCCTGGTACCAGGCAATTGCTTCATTTATCAATTCAGCCGAACCTGCCATCTGTACATTAGCCCCGGTTGTAAAATCGGGTTTAAACTGCTGTACCTTTTGCTGGGGAGATAATATGACCAGTTTACCATCTTTAACATAGCCCATATCCTGGTAGGTACTTATGAAAGCCCGTTCATTTCCTGGAGTCATATTGTATACATCATACCCAAAAAACCTGCTGGTGTAGTTCAGGTTCATCAGGCCTAAAATGGTGGGGGCAAGATCGATCTGGCTTACTAATCTGCTTTCAATTGCAGGCTTTACCAATTGCGGCGCATAAATTATGCAGGGTATATGATAACGGTTTACCGGCAGATCGGTTTTACCGGCACTTTTAGAACAATGATCGGAAACAATTACAAACAGGGTATTGTTGAACCAGGGTTTTTGCTGAGCTTCTTTAATGAATTTATTGATGGCATAATCCGTGTACTTAACTGCACCCTGTATAGATTGGTATTTTGGATCAATATCAATCCGCCCCTCTGGATAAATATACGGGCGGTGGTTACTCACCGTCATGATATGATTAAAGAAAGGCTTATTGCTATTGAAACTCTTATCGCATTGCTGCAAGGTATAATTAAAAGCAGCTTCATCGTCGCAACCCCAGGCAGTAGTAAGATGTACTAAACTATCCGGAATATCTCTTTGATCCAATACGGTGTAACCGCTGTTGCTGAAATATTTTCCCATATTATCAAAGAAAGAATTGCCACCATAAATATAGTGTACGTCGTATCCTTTCGTTTTTAACACACTGCCCATAGTAAACATATCGTCATTATCCGGCCGGCGCACAATTGATTGGCCGGGCGTTGGCGGTATGCCCATCGACAGGGCTTCCAAACCCCTTACTGTTCTGGTACCTGATGCGTAAAACTGGTCGAACCATAAACCGTGTGGAATTAATGAATCGAGGTATGGCGTAATGTTTTCTTTGTTGCCAAATCTTTTTAAATAATCGCCGCTAAAACTTTCTACGCTGATGAGTACTACGTTCCATGTATGTTCGGGACTATCGCTTTTTATCTGCCGTTCAATACTTAACGGATCATTGTTGAATGTGGCATTGGGCGCCTGCAGCATATTACGCAGTATTTTAAAATTGGCGGTATCGTTACGGGTAACATAAAATTTGCTGTATTCAATTTCATTGTTCCAGAACGCAGATCCAAATTCATAAATACCGTTGCCGCCCAACTCATTTACATAATTATTATTGCTGCTGTTCTTAATGCGGTTGTTCACTAAAAAATACCCGGCAAGCGGCAGCAGCATAAACCCAAAAAAGAAAAGGGTTCTTTTTCCAAAGCGCATGCTTAGTTCCTGCGAAGCAGTTAACTTTTTTCTTACTAAAAAAAGAACCGCAACTGTTGCTATAGCAACTGCTGTACCAATCAGCGGAATGTTGTACGACTCCATAATATTGCCAATCACTTCCGTGGTATAAACCAGGTAATCCACTGCAATAAAATTATAGCGCACATTAAATTCATCCCAAAAGATGATCTCGCCGCCAACATTTAAAACCAGTATAAGTGTAATTAAAAAGAAAAGAAAGAAAAGCGGAATGCGTTGCCATTTTTTTTGATACCAGCTGTCCTTCATCAGCCAGCAATAAAAAGCAACCGGTATGGCAAAAAAACTCCAGACAATGATGTCATAAAAAAATCCAATAAAGAAAATGCCAAGCAACTTTAAAAAACTAAGCTCAAGATTTGGCCAGCTGATGATAAACAAAGTTAACCGGGTAATAAAACTCAGTGTAAACAAAATAAGCGCCAATACTGCCAATGGGCCAAAGCGGTGTTTGAATAAAGACTGAAGTTTTCTCATTTTACAAAAATACGAAGAGCCGGTTTAACAACCGGCCCTTAAAGTAATTGATAAGGATATTTTAAAACCAGCTCTTACTTTTCGAACTTCTGCTCCTTCCTCCCAATCCCAAAGCACCTAATAAAGAACGAACAATGGTATTACCAGCCGTACGCACCATACTTTTTACAATGGTATTGTCCGCCACTTTTTCCAGTGTTGATTTTTCTTCTTTGGTAGATTTTTTAGAAGTGGTTGTTTCTTCCGCTTCTTCCTGTGCCGATCTTTCTGCAGCTTCTTCCAGCTTGGCAGTTAATATTTCATAAGCACTTTCGCTGTCAACGGTTTTGTTGTACTTGGCCACCATTTTAGACCTGGTGTTGATGGCATCGATCTCTTCTTCTGTCAGCACATCCATACGGCTGCGTGGCGCACAAAGCATGGTATGTGCCAGCGGTGTGGGAATACCTTTTTCATTCAGCATGGTTATAAATGCTTCGCCAATGCCCATTTGGGTGATCAGGTCCTCTGTTTTATAAAATTCAGTTTCGGGGTAATTCTCTGCTGTTTGTTTGATCACTTTCCTATCAGCAGCAGTAAAGGCACGCAAAGCATGCTGCACTTTTAAACCAAGCTGGCTCAATACACTTGCCGGCACATCCATTGGGTTTTGTGTACAAAAGAAAATACCTATGCCTTTTGAACGAATCAGTTTTACAATGGTTTCAATCTGCTGCAGCAATGCGGGACTGGCTTCATTAAAGATCAAATGCGCCTCATCAATAAACATCACCAGCTTGGGTTTATCCATATCACCTTCTTCGGGGCAACTGGCATAGAGTTCGGCCAGCATCTGCAGCATAAATGTTGAAAATAATTTCGGCTTATCCTGCAGATCGGTAACACGTAATACGCTGATCATTCCACGACCGTCATCAGCAATACGCATCAGGTCATCTACTTCAAAACTTCTTTCGCCAAAGAAAATATCGGCGCCCTGTTGCTGCAGTTCAATCACTTTGCGCAGGATAGTGCCGGTTGATGAGGTTGAAATTTTTCCATATTGTTTTTCAATTTCTGCCTTTCCTTCATCGCCAATGTATTGCAGTACTTTAATAAAATCCTTTAAGTCGAGCAGGGGCAGTTTTGTATCATCACAATATTTAAATATCATGGCTACCACGCCGCCCTGTGTATCGTTCAGCTCTAAAATTTTACTTAGCAGTATGGGCCCGAACTCACTTACTGTTGCTCTTAAATGAACACCTTTTTGCCCGGTCAAGGTCATCAGCTCTACCGGAAATAAAGATGGTTTGTATTCCATATTCAGTTTTTGGTAGCGGTCTTTTATTTTATCGTTTGTTGCGCCCATGGCAGCTATGCCACTCAGGTCGCCCTTAATATCCATCATCATCACCGGCACACTGTTATCGCTTAAAAACTCGCTGATAACCTGCAGGGTTTTTGTTTTACCCGTTCCGGTTGCGCCTGCAATCAGGCCGTGACGGTTTAAAGTTTTAAGCGGCAGGTAAATGCCGGCTTCGGGCACCAGTTCACCATCCAGTATGGCGGCGCCAATTTTTACAGCTTCGCCTTTAAATGTGTAACCGTTTTTTATTGCTTCTATAAATGCTTCTTTATTTGCCATTATTTAATTTTTAAGGAAAGTTACGAAGCGGTTGTGATTTTAGCAGATAATTGCTAAAACTGGCTAAAAACATTGTTTTAAGGAATATTATTATCGTTTATCAATAATTTTATTATTTTTGATAAAATTACTTGTATGAAAAAAATTAGCTTAAGCATGACCGCTTCTCTTATTGCAATTGCAGGAATTTTATTGATAATTTATTTTTTGAGCAGTGGAAAGGCTGTGAAATCAAGTTATAGTTACGGAATTATTTTGCCTGATTCAGATACTGCACTGGGAGGAATATTTTCTTCATTACATGTTCAAGACTCCACCCCATATTATATCTATAAAAAAAGTGAGGACAGCTTTAACAGTATCAAACAAATCAGGGATAACAGAAATAGCGGCAAGGCAATGGAAAGTATTTCCAATGGTGTTATGGGTGTTTTTTCTACAAATAAGAAAACGTTCTCTGAATTACCTTTTCACCCATTCAATCCTGGGGATACAGTTATTAAGTCTTTTATTGACTCGCTAAATAAAGTTTACCTCAAACCTTCGGCTAAAGAATCAGAAGTCATGGATGAATTAATAAACAAAAAATTGAGTAGTCAAACAACATATAGAATGGATTCTATCAATAAAGAGTTGGAAAAAGAAAAACTCTATTATTTCGGACTAAGAGGTTACGAACTGAAGGATTATGACACTCAATTTTATATTGCAGATGATAAATATCATCTTGCCTATGTAAAATGGGACAGGCAGGCAGGAGAAAATCATAATAAGGAGGGACATTATGAAAGCAAACAAATAAAAGTGAGATATACATCTGAGAGAAAAACAATACTTATACCAATATCCAAAAAAATTTATAAAATTTTGAATATTACGATCTGGGCATTTTCTTTCTTAACCGGCGCACTGATATTGTATTTTTTCTTCGGTCTCCCAATCCGGTTATTGATCAATATTTCCAAAGGAAAGGCTTTTACTAAAAGAAACATTCAAATGTTAAACCAGGTCTGCTTGTTTGCTATTATTATATCTTTCTTTACAATTGTAAGTCCGTATATTTTCAGACTTTTATTTTGGCAGCATATACCCGATGATTTTAAAATGGAATCTTTATTAAATAAAATATTTGATAATTTGGTCGTACTCTTTATAGCAGTTATTACTTTTATCATTGCAAAAGCTTTTAAGAAAGGATATACATTACAATACGAACAAGACCTGACCATTTAATTTGCCGATAGTAGTAAACCTTGATATAATGCTTGCCCGCCGCAAGATGAGCTTAACAGAATTAAGTGAAAGGGTTGGTATTACCCTTGCCAACCTGAGTATTTTAAAAAGTGGTAAAGCACGGGCAATCCGTTTTAGTACACTTGAAGAAGTTTGCAGAATTTTAGAATGCCAGCCTGGCGATATTTTAGAGTACATGGATGATAAGGAATATAAAAAGCTGATGAGATAAATGTACTTTCCATCAATCTGCTTAATTTTACAGCATGAAATTTATAATTTCCTGCATTTTTCTTTGCTGTATTTTTCTTTTATTTGGTTTCTCCTTTGAAACAAATAATACAGATATTAAAACAAAAGCCGGTCTTGGTAAAAAATTATTTTCCGAAAAAATATTATCCAAAGACTCTTCTGTAAGCTGCGCCAGCTGCCATATACCAACATTCGCTTTTGCCGATACCGTTGCCTTTAGTGTTGGTATTGAAGGCAAGCTGACCAAACGAAATACCCCATCGGTTTTGAACATGAAGAACCGCCCCTATTATTTTTGGGATGGCAGAGCTTCAACCCTGGAAGATCAATCTTTAATGCCGATACAGAATCCTGATGAAATGGGATTGCCCATTGAAGAAGCAGTGAAAAGATTGAACCAATCAAAGGAATATAAATTACTTTTTCAAAAAATATTCGGACAAAAGCCAACTGCAAAAAAACCTGGCAGCCGTATTTTCTGCTTTTGAAAAAACACTGGAAACCGTTGACAGTAAGTTTGATGACTGGAGCAACAATCTTAAAAATTTAACTGCACCCGAAGAAAGAGGCCGTGAATTATTTGTGGGCGATAAAGCCAAATGTTTTGACTGCCACCGTATGGAAGATTTTACAACCGATGAATTTAAAAACATTGGTTTGTACAATGGAAAAGAGCTGAATGATGCAGGCTTATTCAATATTACAAATAAAGAAGCCGACCTGGGGAAATTTAAAACGCCAGGCTTACGCAATATTGCCGTTACGGCACCTTATATGCACAATGGTATGTTTAAGACCCTGGAAGAAGTAGTGGATTACTATAACAATCCGCAAGCATTTGTAACCAACTCCATCAATATTGATGATGCATTAAAAAGCCCATTGAATCTTTCTGAAAAAAGAGAAGAAAGATTTAGTAAGTTTTCTAAAAACGCTCACAGACAAGAAATACCTGAAAAGTCATTAGTCACTGGTCATTAGTTCATTGTTGCAGTTTTCTGGATTTAATATTATTTTGATCCTTAAAACTTCATATATGATATTGCTTGAAGAATTAAAGGTTTACCAACTTGCGATGAATATTGGTGAGCAGGTTTTTGACATTACTGTTAAGTGGGATCTTTTTAATAAAAAGAGTTTAAGTGACCAGTACCTGAGAGCTGCAGATTCAATTGCTTTAAATATTTCCGAAGGATATGGAAGATTTCATTACAAAGAAAATAAAAACTTCTGCTGGTATGCCAGGGGCTCTCTCTTTGAAACCAAAACCGCCAATCAAAAAAATTTTCAACCGTAAATTAATTACAGCTGATGAGTATAATAACTTACTGAACAAGCTAAAGGAATGTCATTTATTGCTAAATGCCTACATTAAAAGCATTGGTAAAAATAATTTGGGACAAAATGACCAATGACCTAATGACAAATGACTTAAATTGACCTTTAACAAAAAATTAGGCACTATATTCGCTGTATAAACTTTGATTTAATTTTATTTGCTGATAAACCAACAAAACATGGAACCCGTAAAACCACAAATTCTGCTTTGCGAAGATGATACTAACCTTGGCATGGTATTGAAGAATTACCTGGAACTGAATGACTATAATGTAACCCTGGAAAGAGACGGAAAGCTTGGACTGGCCGCATTTCAACGTGAAAAATTTGACCTCTGCCTGCTGGATGTAATGATGCCCAATATGGACGGATTTACCGTTGCGGAAGAAATAAGGGATATCAATCCCGATGTGCCATTGTTTTTTTAAGCGCAAAGACCATGAAAGATGATATCATCCAGGGTTATAAATTAGGCGCTGATGATTACATCACCAAGCCTTTCGACAGTGAAGTTTTGCTGCATAAGATAAAAGCCATCTTAAAACGTAATGAAGAACTGCACCGTGAAGAAGTGAATGCAGAATACGACCTGGGTAAATACCATTTTAACCCACGCCTGCGTGAACTGATCATTGATGGTAAAACACAAACCCTTTCTCCAAAAGAAAATGAATTGCTGAAAATGCTGAGCGAATACAAAAATGATCTGCTTAGCCGTGAGATTGCCCTGAAGAAAATCTGGGGAAGTGATACTTACTTTAACGGCCGCAGTATGGATGTGTATATTGCCAAATTACGTAAGTATTTAAGAGAAGATCCTGCTATTGAAATTGTAAATATTCATGGCAACGGTTTCAGGCTGGTTGTAACAGAATAAATTTTTTCTGCATAAAATTAAAAATGCCGTCCCTACACAGTGTAGGGACGGCATTTTTATAAGTCCTACACAATTACTTAGTATCTCCAAACAACAAATTCTCATTCCCGCCAAAAGCCGATTTTTTTCCCAGGTGCTCGTAAGCTTTTGCAGTGGCTTCTCTTCCACGTGCAGTACGTTGTAAAAAACCTTCCTGTATTAAAAAGGGTTCGTACACTTCTTCCAGCGTTCCCACTTCTTCGCCCACGGCGGTAGCAATGGTGGTAATGCCAACCGGGCCGCCTTTAAATTTATCAATGATGGTATGCAGTATACGGTTGTCCATTTCATCCAAACCATGCTTATCTACATTCAATGCTCTTAAAGCATGCTCAGTAATGGCCAGGTCTATTATGCCATTGCCAATTACCTGTGCAAAATCGCGTACCCTGCGTAAAAGACCATTGGCAATACGTGGTGTACCGCGGCTGCGGCGGGCAATTTCTTCGGCAGCATCGCTGGTAATTTTGGTACCCAGTATTTTTGAGGAACGCAGAATTATATTCTTCAGCGTAACTGCATCATAATATTCCAGTCGTGATTTTATACCAAAACGTGAAAGCAAGGGTGCTGTAAGTAAACCACTCCTGGTGGTGGCGCCAATCAATGTAAACGGGTTCAGGTTTATCTGTACACTTCTTGCATTGGGGCCGCTGTCGATCATAATATCTATGCGAAAATCTTCCATGGCCGCATACAAATATTCTTCCACCACGGTACTCAGCCGGTGTATCTCATCTATAAACAAAACATCATTGGGTTCCAGGTTGGTAAGTAAGCCTGCCAGGTCGCCGGCTTTTTCAATAACAGGGCCGCTGGTTTCACGTATGCTTACACCCAGCTCGTTAGCCACAATACGTGAGAGGGTTGTTTTACCCAATCCCGGTGGTCCATGAAATAAAATATGATCCAAAGCCTCGCCACGCATTTTGGCAGCTTTGATGAAGATGGTAATATTATCAATGATCTGGCTCTGGCCCGAAAAATCATCAATAGCCGCCGGCCTGATGGTATTTTCAAATTCCTTTTCTGCAGAATTTAAAAATTCAGATTCGCTATTTAAATTGGGGTTGGCCATGAACAATGTTATTTGAATGCTGTAAAACTAATCATAAATCACTAAACACATTTTTTATGAAAACTGTAATATTTGATCTTTCTGGTTGATAGACCGGCGATTGGCATAATACTAAAGTTGATTTAAAATTAGCATAAATGCCCGTCCAGAGGGTAATTGTCACATAAAAAAGACAATAGTAACCCCCCATACCTGCATTTCACCATTAATCAAAACAGCCATTAAATTCACTATATTGAGAGGTAATTTTGCAGCATGGGTAAAATAAATGTAAGATATTGGCTTTGTCAGATAACAGGTTGGGGCGTGTGGGGCTTAATTTTACTGTACTTTAATTTTGTTGTTTTTGGCGACAGGTTTAAAGAGCAGGGCGGCCAAAGGGAATACCTGGTAAGTCTGGCTATATTACTGGTATCGGGCATATTAACCACACATCTCCTGAGGTTTATCATTAAAAAAACCAACTGGTTAAAGTTTTCTTTTAACCGCATTTTTTACATGTTCATCATATCGGTTGGTGCCACCGGTACACTTTTGTATTATGGCAGTAACTATATTGAAGCCCATTCAGGATATTCTTATGATGCCTACACCAACAATCAGAAACTGGAGAAGGCCGTTAAAATGGAAAAACAGTTTGGCATGGATTCGCTGGCCTACTATAAAATAAATACTTTCAGCAAAGACACTTCTATTCAAAAAGGAATTTCAGAAATAAGAAAAGCAACAGGCTGGGTAAAAAACAAAAAAGGCGAATGGATCTATGAAAACAAGTCGGACCTGGTGGGTATTTATTATACCTTAATGCTGATCGCCATCTGGATGCTCATCTACATTGTTTATCATTATGTAGAAAAAAACAGGAACGACCAGCTTGACCGGCTGAAACTGGAAACTACAGTAAAAGAGCTGGAATTAAAAACCATCAAATCGCATATCAACCCGCATTTTATTTTTAATTCGCTCAATAGCATACGTGCGCTGGTGGATGAAAATCCCAAGCGTGCCAGGAGGGCCATTACTGAGTTAAGCAATATCCTGCGCAGCAGTATGCAGGCCGAAAAATCGGAGACGGTTACGCTGGAAAGAGAGCTGGATATTGTAAAAGATTATTTAGCACTTGAGCAAATGCGTTTTGAAGAAAGACTGAAAATAGAATTTGATATAGATGAAGACACCTTGCAGCAGCAGGTGCCACCTATGATGCTGCAGACATTGGTTGAAAACGCCATCAAACACGGCATCAGCAAACAGGTATTGGGTGGTGTGGTGCGTATTGTGGCTGTTTTTAAAGATAATGTGATGCAGCTACAGGTACAAAACACCGGGCAGTTATTGGGCAGCCCCAATAATGGCGAGGGTTTTGGAATTAAGAGTACGCAGGACAGGTTAAATTTAATGTACCAGGGAAAAGCAGTGTTTGAAATTAAAAACCTGGATACTGCCATGGTTGAATCTAAAGTAACTTTGCCAGTGCTGGTGTAAATGTTTGAATTGTCGTTTTATTTATGTTCTGTCAGCCTGAGCTTATCGAAGGCGGGTTATATAAATAAATCATACCGGCTTCGACAAGCTCAGGCTGACAACTTTTCAAACTAAACCACAAAAAAAATTACGTAATAAAAATTTTGATAACTATGCAGAAGGCCTTAATAATTGATGATGAACGTTTAGCCAGGAATGAGCTAAAAAAACTGCTGCTGGAGTTTCCGGAAATTGAAGTGATTGGTGAAGCAGCCAATTCAGCAGAAGGTTTGGAAAAAATAGAGAACCTGAGCCCCGATCTTATTTTTTTAGACATACAGATGCCCGGCAAAACCGGCTTTGATATGCTTACCGAACTGGACAGTGCACCCCACGTTATTTTTACCACAGCTTATGATGAGTATGCATTAAAAGCTTTTGAAGTAAATGCGCTTGATTATTTAATGAAGCCGGTAGAGCCCAAGCGCCTGGCAGATGCCATTCAAAAATTACATCTGGCTGATGAAAAAGAAATGGCTGCTACTATGGCAGGCATTAACCGTGGCATATTAGGCGATAAAGACCAGATCTTTGTAAAAGACGGCGAACGCTGCTGGTTTGTAAAGCTGGGCGAAGTAAGATTGTTTGAAAGTGTGGGCAATTATGCCAAGGTGTTTTTTGGCAGCTACAAGCCTTTAATTTTAAAATCGCTGAATGCGCTGGAGGAAAGACTTGATGAAAAACTTTTCTTCAGGGCCAACCGCAAGCATATTGTAAACCTGCGCATGATTGAAAAGATTGAACCTTATTTTAACGGCGGCCTTTTACTGGAACTGCAGGGCGGCGAAAAAATTGAAGTAAGCCGCAGGCAGGCAGTGAAGTTTAAAGAAATGATGAGTTTATAAAATTAAAAATTTAAAATGAAGAAAATACTCTTAACACTTTCAGCAGGCTTTATAGGCCTGCTTTCTTTTTCGCAAAACATTGATAAGATTATAAATACTGCAGAAGTAGAGCGTATTGAAAAAATACTCTCGGCAGATGATATGCAGGGCCGCAAAACCTTTACCCCCGGCATTGATAAAGCTGCTGACTTTATTGCCGGCGAGTTTGCAAAAAGCAAGCTGGGTTATTTTGGCAATGCCACAAATTATTTTCAGGATATATTGATGCTGAAAGCAAAGCCGCTCGATTTAAACGGCACCCTTGATAACGAACCCCTTAACAGCAGCAATGTAGCCGCCAATACAACTATGGCGGATCTGCATCTTGAATCTTTAAAAGATTATGAGGTAGTGGTAGTGAAAAAAGAAGATGATTTTAATAAAACTGTTTTCCCTTTATTTGATAAAGACAAGAATTTACTGATACTGGTTGATACTGCCCATGCCGGCCGCTTTGCCCGGATGAAGCGCTTTGCAGGCAATGCAAAATTTGCGTCGCCTGTTTCACAAATATTTATTTTAACGGCTAACCTAAACCCAACATCTATTCACCTGCATATTAAAAACGAATTAACCGAACAAAAACTTAAAAATGTAGTTGGTGTAATACCAGGCAAAAGCAAAAAAGATGAGTACGTGGTTTTTGCAGGTCATTACGATCATTTAGGCATTGGCAAACCCGATGCAAAAGGAGATAGTATTTACAACGGTGCCAACGATGATGCTGCCGGCACCACCGCCGTGATGATGCTGGCTAAATATTTCAGTGAGCAAAAAAATAATGAGCGCACGTTGATTTTTGTTGCTTTTACCGCCGAGGAAATTGGTGGTTATGGCAGCCGTTACTTCAGCAAACAACTGAACCCCGATAAAGTAATGGCCATGTTTAATATTGAAATGATTGGTACCGACAGTAAATGGGGAACCAACAGTGCCTATATAACCGGCTACGAAAAAAGCGATATGGGTAAAATACTGCAGGCAAACCTTGCCGGATCCAAATTTCATTTTGAGCCTGATCCTTACCCCAAACAAAATTTATTTTACCGCAGCGATAATGCAACGCTGGCTGCATTGGGTGTGCCGGCGCACACCATCTCAACTTCAAAAATGGAAGAAGCGCCCAACAATGAACCCAATTACCACAAACAAAGCGACGATATCTCCACACTGGATATGAACAATATGTCCGAGATCATTAAAGCCATTGCCATCAGCAGTAAAACCATTGTGAGTGGCAAGGATACACCAACAAGGGTGGAGAAAGAAAAATAACGGATGTTTTTCTTACCCATAAAATATAAAAGCATGCAGTTAAAAATTTTCAGCTTCTTTTTAAAAAATATTACCCTGTTAGCGTTGGTATTATTTTTAAGCCAGCATACCATGGCACAAAAAGATAACCCTGCTTATGATAAGGCCCTCGCCGATTCTTTGGGCGGAGATGACTACGGCATGAAACAATATACACTGGTTATTTTAAAAACCGGCACTGCAAAAATAGACAACAAAGAAACTGTTGACAGTTTATTTAAGGGCCATATGGAAAATATACAACGTATGGCAGCTGCAGGTAAATTAATGGTGGCCGGCCCTATAAAAAAGAATGATAAAACCTATCGTGGCATTTTTATTTTAAATGTAAAAACTATTGAGGAAGCAAATGAACTATTAGCTAAAGACCCGGCCATAAAAGAAAAATTACTGGAACCAGAACTTTTTCAGTGGTATGGCTCATCGGCGCTGCCCATGTACCTGCCCTTTCATAATAAGGTAGAGAAAAAGAAAATGTAATGAGTTACACCTTCACCGCCACACTATGCACCGCGGCAGCCATTTCTTTAATAAGATTGGGATCTTTTTCAATGGCATTGCCTACTACAATTACATCGGCACCGGCCTTGCAGTTGAGGTAGGCTTTTTCAGGTTCAATAATACCGCCGCCGATAATTAAGGGCACCTGTATTACAGAAGCCACTTTGGCGATCATATCTTCGCTGATGGCACGTTTGGCGCCGCTGCCGGCATCCATGTAAATCAATTTCATGCCCAGCATTTCGCCGGCCATGGCCGTACACATGGCAATTTCATTTTTATCGGCCGGTAAGGGAGATGCATTGCTGATATAAGAAACCGTGGTGGGTGCTCCGCCATCTACCACCATATAACCGGTAGATAAAATTTCGAGTCCACTTTGTTTTACCAGCGGTGCAGATATTACATGCTGCCCTATCAGCATATCGGCATTGCGGCCACTAATAAGAGAGAGGTACAATAAAGCATCGGCATATTTGCTTACCTGGTTGGGGCTGCCGGGAAATAGAATAACGGGGATATTACAGCTGCGTTTGATGAGCTGTACACATTCATCCAGGTAGTTGGAGATAACGAGACTGCCGCCAACCAAAAAATAATCAACCTTTGCTGCTACAGCCAGTTCAATCAACTGGGTAAGGTTACTGTCGTTCACCTTATCGGGATCGATCAGTACGGCAAATGATTTTTTATGTTGTTGCTTTCGCTCAGCCAGTGAATGGTAAATACCTTGAATCATTTCTTCCCGGTTGGTTTCGTACAAAAATCTGTAAAAATTAGGTCTTATCGAAATATAAGACTCAAATAAAACGCTTATAGCTGCAAATTCGTGCATTTTCTGCTTAATTTTGGTAAGATGGTGAACATATACGACGAGATTAAGTTTAAAACAGCCCGAAGCGGGGGCAAAGGCGGCCAAAACGTTAACAAGGTGGAAACGATGGTGGAAGGTTATTGGCATATAGAATCATCTGCATTGTTTAGCGATGAGGAGAAAAAACTATTGCAGGAAAAGCTTGTAAACAAAATTAATGCAGATGGTTTTTTGCTGGTAAAAAGCCAGGCCGGCAGAACGCAGCTGGGTAATAAAGAGGATGTAATAAAAAAAATGAACGCTCTGGTAAACAAATCGCTCATTAAACCCAAACCCCGTAAAGCCACCAAACCAAGTAAAGCCGCCAAAGAAAAACGCATTGAAGTAAAAAAGAAAGTGGGAGCATTGAAAGATTTCAGAAAAAAGATAGGCCGGGAGATTTGGTAATACCGATTAAACATTAAAAATATACTGTCAGCCTGAGCTTGTCGAAGGCGGGTTCACAAATAAAAGAGGCTCTTTTCTAAATGGCTCCGGTTTCGACAAGCTCAACCTGACATCTTTTATTAGGGTAGCTTTAATGTCTAATTGGTATATACAGGTAATTATTATGAACAACATTTTCTTATTGCTGCCGCTGTATTTTTTATCTTTCTCAAACATATTTAGCCATTCTCAAAAAACAACCGCAAATACCGGCACGGTAAAAATTACTTTTATAAATACAGTTAAGGGCAAACCGCTTGAATTAAATACCGGCAATTATACAAACCCTTTTGGTGAAACTTATACCGTAACCAAATTCAAATATTATATCAGCCATGCTTCGTTGGCTGGAGCACAAGGCGTTGTTAATGATGATGAAAATTTTTACCTGGTTGATGAAAGTAAACCCGATGCTTTGCATTTCAGCTTTACTATTGGCGCCGGTAATTATAACAGTCTGAATTTTACACTGGGTGTAGACAGCCTGCACAATGTTAGTGGTGCACAATCCGGCGCACTTGATCCATTGAACGATATGTTCTGGACCTGGAACAACGGATACATTATGGCGAAACTGGAAGGACGTTCCCCGCAATCAAAAATTATAAACAATAAACTTGAGTTTCATATTGGCGGATTTATGGGAGAAAATAATGTATTGAAAAATATTACACTCAGTTTTCCGCCAGGCAAAATTTTAAACATACAGCCGGGCAAAACCAGCGAGATCATAATTGAAGCAGATATTGATACCTGGTGGCAGCAACCCAACGATATTAAAATAGCCGAACATGCAGTGTGCAGTACGCCGGGTGCCCTGGCAAAAAAAATTGCAGACAATTACAGTAAAATGTTCAGGATAAAAGACGTGTTAAATAATTGAAAACGGGAATTATCATACTACTATGTTTGTGTACTGCATTGTCTGCATTGCTGATTGGCGCTGCCGGTAACGCCAATGTAAAGTTTGCAGATGGTAACTTACCCGACTATATTGAATTTACGATACCTGCAGGCTGGCCAAAGCCCCCCGCCAATATTTTTGCAAAGAACAAATTGAGTGAGCAGGGTTTTCAACTGGGCAAAAAATTATTTTATGATACCCGGCTTAGCAAAGACGGCACCATTTCCTGCGCCAACTGTCACCAGCAGTTTGCTGCTTTTGCAACATACGACCATGATTTCAGTCATGGCCTGAACGACCAGCATACCACCCGCAATGCGCCTGCTTTATTTAACCTGGCCTGGATGAAAAACCTGCACTGGGATGGCGGCATCAATCATATTGAAGTGCAGCCGCTCTCCCCCATCACATCACCAACTGAAATGGGCGAAACACTGGAGAATATTTTGATCAAATTAAAAACTGATACAGCTTATCCAAAACTTTTTAATGCAGCTTTTGGCACCGAAGAGATAAACAGTCAGCGCATGTTAAAAGCATTGGCACAGTTTACCGGTTCTATTGTATCATCTAATTCAAAATACGATAAGGTATTAAGGGGCGAAGCAAAATTTACCTATGCTGAAGAAAACGGTTACAAACTTTTTAAAGCAACCTGTGCCGGCTGCCATAAAGAACCGCTTTTTACCGACAACAGTTTTAGAAACAACGGCCTTGAAATAAATACTTTTTTAAATGATTATGGCAGGATGAAGATTACCGGCCTACCCAAAGATTCGCTTACATTTAAAGTACCCTCTCTGCGTAATGTGTCGGTTAGTTTTCCCTACATGCACGATGGCAGGTTTTATTCACTGGGTGCTGTAATAGAGCATTACCGCAATGGCATTGTTACCACACAAGCTACCTTAGACCCACTACTGGCAAACAAACTAACCATTACAAATGCTCAAAAATATGAGTTGATCTATTTTTTAAACACGCTTACAGATACCAGCATGACAAAAAATCCCAGGTTTGCCCGTTAATCTTTTTTGTAAAATAAAAAACGCAGGGCTGTATTAAGAATTATAAGGGTAAATTTGAAACCTAAATCACAGAACATAGTTGAGCAGTATTAAGAAATTAGCAGGACAAACATTGTGGTATGGCGTACCTACCATTGCCAGCCGTTTCCTGGGGTATTTAATGAATATGGCTTTGCCCTTTTTTGTGGCAATGCCAGAAAAAACTGCCGACCTGGTGCAGGTGTACACCATCATTCCTTTTTTGAATGTATTGTATGCCTATGGATTGGAAACCGCTTATTTTCGTTTTTCTCAAACACACGATAAACAAAAACTCTACAACACACTGTCGCTTTCACTGTTTTTCAGCAGCATATTATTTACCATTCTTTTATTGCTTTGTAAAGATTCGTTGGTTGGTGCAACAGATCTTAACCAGCACCCTGACTATATTTTGTGGATGATCGCCATCATTGCGGTAGATAATTTAAACACTTTGCCCTTTGCCAAACTGCGGCAGGAGAACAGGCCAAAGCGCTATGCATTTGCAAGAGTGGCCGGCATTGTTTTAAATGTTTCTGTGGTTATTTTATTCCTGGGCGTTATTCCAAAAATACTCGAATCAAATCCCACAAGTTTTTTAAGCAATATCTACAATAAAGATATTGGGCTTGGTTATTACCTGCTGGGTAATCTTTGCGGCAGCCTTTTTACTTTAGCAGTGCTTTCAAAAGAAATAAGGCAGATAAAGATCCGTTTTGATTTTACACTGTGGAAAGAAGTGATGCGCTACAGCGCCCCTTTAATTATTGTTGGGTTGGGTGGTATGGTAAACGATGTACTCAGCCGTTTAATTTACCGGCATGTGGTTGATTTGCCACAGCAGCAGGCCGATTATGAGCTGGGCATTTTTGCCAATATCTTCCGCATTGCATTGCTTATTACCATTATGATACAGGCTTTCCGTATGGCAGCCGAACCTTTTTTCTTTAATAAAAGTAAAGATGAAAATGCGCAAAGAACCTACGCCCGTGTGATGAAGTTTTTTGTAATTGCCTGTTGCTTTATGTTTTTATTCATCGGTTTATTTTTAGATGCCTTCCGCTGGATATTTATAACTTTTGCAAATAAGCGATGGGCAGAAGGCCTGGAAGTAGTGCCTTTACTGGCATTGGGCAATATCTTCCTGGGCATTTATTACAACCTGAGTGTCTGGTATAAACTCACTAATAAAAATATGTACGGCGCCTATATTACCATTTGCGGCGCTGCCATCACCATCGTTTTAAATATTGTGCTGATTCCCATCTGGCATTATACCGGCGCAGCTGTTGCCACATTCTGTTGTTACTTATTTATGATGGTGAGCAGTTATTTGTTGGGGCAAAAATATTATCCCATTCCTTATGCTGTAAAAAAGCTCATCTCTTATATTACGCTGGTTGTGCTGATTTACTTTGCACACTTCGGACTGGTGAAACTTGTACCCAATAATTATCTTTACTCATTGGGCACCGGTTTTGTATTGTTCGCTTTCTTTACCTGGTTTGTTTCTAAAATTGAAGCAAAGGAACTGGCGAAGATGCCGGTGATTGGTAAATACTTTAACCGTTAATATTTTCTGTAGAGATCGTAAATAATTTTCCTGTCGGCATCGGTAAGTTTTGCTTCCACATCCTGCTGTACAAAATGCAGTTTAAAAGCCCTGGTGGCGGCAACCGAATCTTTAGTATCGTAACCAATAATGCGTAAGCCCTGCATAGCATTAAAATTTTCCGGCAGTTTTACATTCGCCGTATCATACCAGTTACCAAAACCATTGGCCGCCAGTTGTTGCCACGGAAAATATTTATTGGGATCTACTTTTCTTTTGGGTGCAATATCAGCATGGCCTATAAAATTGGCAGTAGGTATATTGTTATCCTTTTTAAGTTTTTTCAGTACATCCAGTAAACTTTTTATCTGTGCTTCGCTGAAAGGTTCAAAGCCATTATTGTCCAGTTCAATGCCAATGCTTACACTGTTTACATCGGTAACATTGCCCCATTTGCTGTTGCCTGCATGCCATGCCCGCAGGTAATCGTTCAGCATGTGGTTGATGGTGCCATCTTTACAAATAACATAATGGGCACTCACCTGTGTACGGGGCAATGTGAAAGTTCTGAGCGTAGTATCACAGGCTGTTTGTGCGGTATGGTGTATGATTACAAAGTTGGGTTTACGCATTCCAAAATTGGTAGTGCCCACCCATTGGCCGGCCATCATGGCACTGTCAACACCGGCAGGTTGCTTTTTTAACTCACTGGCAAAAGCTTTTGCCTGTTGTTTATATATTTTATTGCTGGCGGCATATTTACCGGTGCTGCAACTATTACCCAGCATCACAATCAATATTAGCGAAAACAGAGAATACTTCATACGCATATTAAAATGGAAAGTTACTGCAAAACTGATTATGCATTTCTTCAAAAAATAAAAAGCTGCCAGTTACGGCAGCTTTAATTACGTTCAGAATCCAATATGCTACAAGGTTGCCATATCAATCACAAACCTGTACCGTACATCTCCTTTCAGCAGTCTTTCATAAGCCTCATTAATATCTTTCATAGCAATCAGTTCTATATCGCTTACAATATTATGTTCGGCACAGTAATCAAGCATTTCCTGTGTTTCCGGTATACCGCCAATTAAAGAACCAGCCAGGCTTTTTCTTCCGAAAATGAGGTTAAAGGCAGGTACCTGTGCCGGCGATGGCGGAGCACCCACACAAACCATTACGCCATTGGTACGCAGTAAACCCAGGTAAAAATTATAATCATGATCTGCAGATACAGTATCCAGGATAAAATCAAAGCTCCCCATTACTTTTTTGATCTGCTCTGCATCGCTGGTAAGTACAAAATGATGTGCACCCAGGCGTTGGGCATCTTTTTCCTTGGAGGCTGTGTGGCTCAGCATGGTAACATCTGCACCCATAGAAACAGCCAACTTTACACCCATGTGCCCAAGCCCGCCCAAGCCTAGCACCGCTACTTTATGTCCTTTTCCTATTTTCCAGTGGCGCAAGGGAGAATAAGTGGTAATACCGGCGCAAAGCAAAGGAGCAACAGCTTCCAGCGGCAATTTATCAGAGATACGCAAAACAAAATCTTCATGCACCACAATTGATTTACTGTAACCGCCATACGTTATTCCACTGCCATCTTTTTCATTGCCATTATAAGTACCAACCATGCCATTACTGCAAAACTGTTCCAGCCCTTCCTTACAATTATCGCACTCACGGCAACTGTCAACCAGGCAACCAACGCCTGCCAGGTCGCCCACTTTGAATTTTTTTACGTGGCTTCCCACGGCTGTAATTTTTCCTACAATTTCATGCCCCGGAACACAGGGGTAAACAGTATTGTGCCATTCGTTACGGGCTGTGTGTAAATCACTGTGGCAAACACCGCAGTACAAGATCTGTATATCCACATCATGTGGTTTGGGATCCCGGCGGTTGATTGTCCAGGGTGCAAGTGGTGCGGCAGCATCCTGCGCTGCATAAGTTTTTGTTGAAGACATAATATTTGAAATGAAGTTTGAAAAATAGAGTTCGTAAATTTACAATTAAGTTGCCGGTTAACGGATGTTTTAAAAATAAACTTTACATTATTTCAACAAACGCTTTTACATAAAGTTCAAAGTATAAGTATTATTCGGTATCATTTTCTGCTTTTGTATCTTTATAGTGTTTGTGTTGAATGTTTGTTTGTGTATTTTCAATTTTTATTAAACCTGTTGTATGAAGAAATATTTGGTTTTTATGCTGCTGCTTACAAATTCAGTTATTGCTTTTGCCCAGCAAAAGCCTGCTTATATTTTGTATAATGCCGAAGGGAAGAAAGTATCTTATAACAAAATGATAAAACAACTGGCTAAAAAAGACATCGTGCTTTTTGGGGAGTTTCATAACAACGCTATTTCGCATTGGCTTGAGCTGGCTGTGGCAAAAGATCTGAGTGAAAAAAGAAATTTAACTTTTGGCGCCGAAATGTTTGAAGCCGATAACCAGCAGGCATTAAATGATTACCTGGCCGGCAAATTATCAGCCAAGGGTTTAGATTCATCAGCCCGCTTATGGAGTAATTACAAAACAGACTATGCACCCATTGTAAATTTTGCCAAAGAAAAAAATGCACCATTTATCGCCACCAATATTCCAAGGCGCCATGCTTCGCTGGTTTCAAAAAAGGGTTTTGAAGCGTTGGATACTTTACCGGCTTTAGAAAAAAAATGGATTGCTCCTTTGCCATTCGACTATGATGCCCAGCTGCCAGGTTACGTAAAAATGATTGAGATGATGGGTGGGCACGGCGGCCCCAATATGCCAAAAGCACAGGCCAGTAAAGACGCTACCATGGCATACTTTATTCTGCAGAATTTTAAGCCAGGTAACCTGTTCATACATTATAACGGTTCTTTTCATTCAGAGAATTATGATGGTATTAACTGGTACTTAAAAAGAAAACAGCCCGATCTGAAGTATGCAACCATTACAACCGTATCTCAAAAAAATATAAAAGAACTGCTGGCCGAAAATAAAGGCAAGGCAGATTATATTATTTGTGTGGATGAGGATATGACCAATACATATTGACAGACAATACTAATCTGTTAATCCTTTCGTAAAAAGGTGCCTGAAATTTTTTCTTACACAATAAAATATGCAGCTTGCCGTAAAGTAATCCTACTCCCGGTAAATGAAAAGTCTTTTCACCTTATTTTTATCATTATCTTCTTTATTATTGTTTTCGCAAAACAGTAATATGGCTGCTGGTGCTGTTTCTCCGCTGGCTTTATACAGCAACGAATGGAATGATGTTAAATACAGCAAATGCAATACGGCTGTTAATGCGGCCTATCTCAGTAATTCCGAAAAAGAAGTTATCTATATTTTAAATCTCATACGCAGCTACCCTGCCCTTTTTGCCAATACGGTACTAAAAAAATATCCTGCTTTATCAGGCAACGGCTACCTGGCAGATGATACGTATTATTTTAAATCGCTGGTTAATACATTGCTTACACTGCCGCCTTTACAGATACTTTATCCGGATAAAGACTGTTTCATCAGTGCAAAATCACATGCATATCAATCCGGTATTACCGGTTATGTTGGCCATGAACGTAAAGTACCAGATTCTAAATTAAAGAAACATTACTACGGCGAATGTTGCGATTATGGCCATAAAGACCCACTCGATATCATTTTATCGCTCCTTATTGATGAAGGAATACCCTCTCTTGGCCACCGGATTGTATGTCTGACAAATTATACAAAGCTTGGAGTATCCATACAACCTCATAAAAGATACGGTACCAACGCCGTGCTCGATTTCTACTATTAATACCATCTTTATTTCATAAGTAGTCCGCAGGACTATGTTGAAATATTAGATGGTATTATGCCGACAGGGAATTGACTGGAATATGTAAGCTTCTGGTCGGCATAAACCCCTTTTGTGCTTATTAAGGGCAGGAAATGCTATCTTAAAATATTTTTAAGCAGTTTAAAACATTTTTAATGCCTGTTCGTCATTAATAGTATAGAAAGACGAAGCAATGACATTAGCCATAGAAATGACAGCCGAGCGTAATAAAAATATTACCAACACCATAAAATCAATAAGCAACCGTTTGTTTGGGTTTATCAAACAACGGGTAGCCAGTACCGAGGATGCGGAGGACATTCTGCAGGAAGTTTTTTACCAGTTTGCCGGTAATACCGAGCCTATTGAACAGGCAACCGGCTGGCTGTACAAAGTAGCCCGTAATAAAATAACCGATAATTACCGCAAACATAAATTGCCGCTGGCTGATGATATTTTCAGCAACGCCGAAGGCGATGATGAAAATTTTAACTGGAAAGAAATGCTGCTACCGGCAAACGCTACACCGGAAACAGAATACCTGCGCAATATTTTTTGGGAAGAGTTAAAAGCAGCGCTGGATGAATTACCGGCTGAACAAAGGGATGTGTTTATACTAAATGAAATTGAAGGGGTATCGTTTAAAGATATAGCCGGACAAACAGGTGAAAGTGTGGCCACACTTATCAGCCGTAAACGTTATGCAGTTCTGCATTTGCGAAACCGCCTGGCGGTCTTAAAAGATGAATTATTAAATTATTAAAATCAAAAAATTATATACAATGAAAAAGTTTTGGATTAAAAAAGGATTGATGATATTGGTATTTGGCATTGCAGCCATACTGGTATTTGGCCTGGTGGTTATGGGTTTATGGAATGCTATTTTACCCGCCGTACTGGGTGTAAAAGCCATCACATTTATACAGGCACTGGGTATTTTACTGCTTAGTAAAATTTTATTTGGTGGCTTTGGCGGCGGCCGTCACAGAACTGGCTGGCGCAACAAAGGCAAGTGGATGGAAATGAAAGACAAGTTTGCCGGAATGACACCGGAAGAAAGGGAAAAATTTAAAGCCGAGTGGAAAAACAAATGCGGCAGCAGGTGGAATACCCAAACACCCTCCGCCAGTCCTGAGCCTTAGTAGAAGAAAAAAGGAACCTGAACACCCAAATTATAGAAGCCTTTTTTAAACACAACCATACGCTTACATAATTGAATAATTCTAACTTCCATGAAGCATCTAGAGTTTCTCCGCCGGTTGGCGGAAGCGGAGGGGGTATGCAGATTCTTGTTTTTAAAACCAACCTTACAAATACCAGTCACATTAAAAATGTGAGGCCTGCTTTAAACCTGCATCCGTATATTAAAGAATGGAATGTAGACCTGCATGATTGCGACAAAATATTGAGGGTAGTAGCCGAAAACATACCTGCAGCAGAAGTTGAAAGTATCGTATCCACAGCCGGGTATTTTTGTATAGAGTTGAAATAAACGGCTAAAGTCTTTACCTTTTTTTATTTATAAGTTTATACCGTTAACATTTGTGAAATATGTTTTCATATACCTTTGTGTTTTCTAAAACTAAAACTATGCATATGAAGACTTTATTTACGATCCTGACCCTTTTAACTGTTACATCCACGGCCTTTGCGCAAGATGGCGACTATGATGAATTAATGCGAAAATCACGCAGGGCAAGAACTACCAGTACCATTATGGTTGCAACCGGGCCGGTTATTGCAGCTGGCGGTATTGGAACATTAATTTATGGATTATTGCAAAATGAAATAGCCGAACCCGAACCTCTATTTGATGCAAATGGTAATTACGTTGGAGATGCCCCCGCCAAAAAATATACCACTGAAATTATAATTGGTGCTGCGGGTGCAGCTGCCGGTATAGCCCTTGCTTTAACCAGCATTCATTTTTCAAACAAAGCAAGCGATTTAAAACGTGAAGCCAGGAAAGCAAAACTGAAAGCATCTACGGACCGTATTTCTATTCCGGGTTTGCAAAACGGGTTTGCAAATAACAGGGCCCGGCAATTTAAGCTTTCGCTGATAGTTCCTTTAGGCAGATAATTAAAAACAGCAATAAAAAACCGGAGCAGATTGTTCCGGTTTTTTATTGCAACCTGTAAAAAAAATTGCTCACTTAAAGATTATGAAAATGAAAAAACTACTCTCAATCCTTATTCTTTTAAGCATTAGCACTTCAACCTTTGCGCAGGATTCGCACGATGAATTAATAAGAAAATCACGCAGAGCCAGAACTACAAGTACCATCCTCGTTGCAACAGGTCCTGTAATCGCAGCGGGTGGTATAGGCATTTTAATTTATGGCCTTGCCGATAAAGTAGGTTATATTGATTATTATGATGTGAATGGTAGTTATGTCAGAAACACTAAAAATCATAATAATGAAATCATCATAGGTTCCGCTGTAACCCTTGTTGGAATAGCTGCAGCATTATACAGCATTCATTTTTCAAAGAAAGCAAGCGATTTAAAACGTGAAGCCAGGAAAGCAAAACTGAAAGCAACTACGGATCGTATTTCTATTCCGGGGCTGCAAAATGGATTTGCAAATAACAGGGCCCGGCAATGTAAACTTTCGCTGATAGTTCCTTTAGGCAGATAATTAAAAAAAGCATAAAAAGTTAAGGATACCAATTACATATTTCTTCTGTACTGTCCACCTACTGAATACAGCGCATTGGTAATTTGCCCCAGCGAACAATACTTCACCGTTTCCATTAATTCTTCAAAAAGATTTTCATTGTTGACAGCGGCCTGTTGCAATTGTTTCAACATAGCGGCACTTTTTGCTACGTGGCGTTTGTGAAAAGACTGCAGGGTTTTTATCTGAAATTCTTTTTCTTCTGTAGTAGAACGGATCACTTCTGTTGGTAAAATAGTAGGACTGCCTTTTTTGTTTAAGAAAGTATTTACACCAACAATGGGATATTCACCGGTATGTTTTAAAGTTTCGTAGTACAAACTCTCTTCCTGAATTTTATTACGCTGGTACATACGTTCCATTGCACCTAATACACCACCACGCTCTGTCAAGCGATGAAACTCGGCCATCACTGCTTCTTCCACAATATCTGTTAGCTCTTCAATTAAAAATGCACCCTGGTTGGGGTTTTCATTTTTTGCTGTGCCCAACTCTCTATTGATGATTAGCTGAATGGCCATTGCTCTTCTAACACTCTCCTCGGTAGGTGTTGTAATAGCTTCGTCATAAGCGTTGGTGTGTAAAGAATTACAATTATCATAAATGGCATACAGTGCCTGCAGGGTTGTGCGTATATCATTAAAATCAATTTCCTGTGCATGCAAACTGCGACCAGATGTTTGAATATGATATTTTAGTTTTTGGCTCCTGTCGTTGGCCTTGTATTTATTTTTCATGGCCTTGGCCCAGATTCTCCTGGCTACTCTTCCAATCACACTATATTCAGGATCCATACCATTGCTGAAGAAAAAAGAAAGATTGGGCGCAAAATCATCAATATTCATTCCGCGGCTTAAGTAGTACTCTACATAAGTAAATCCGTTTGATAACGTAAATGCCAGTTGTGTAATTGGATTAGCGCCTGCTTCCGCAATATGATAACCACTGATACTTACACTATAAAAATTCTGCACGTTGTTGGTAATAAAATATTCCTGCACATCACCCATCAGTTTTAATGCAAATTCGGTAGAGAAGATGCAGGTATTTTGCGCCTGGTCTTCTTTTAAAATATCGGCCTGCACCGTACCACGCACTGTTGCTAAAGCTTTTGCTTTTATCCCGGCATAAACATCAGGCGGTAACACATCCGAGCCGCTTAATCCCAAAAGGCGTAATCCCAAACCATTATTTCCCTGTGGCAACGCACCGTCCAATTCTCCTTTTACAGGAACAATTTCTTTACCATCTACACCAACATATTTTGGAAGAGAGCCAACACTGTATAACGCCTCAATTTTTTTATTTACTTCATCTTTCAGGTTATTTTCAACGATATATTTTTCGCACTGCTGATCAATGGCTGCATTCATAAAAAATGCCAGCAGCATGGGTGCCGGGCCATTAATGGTCATGCTTACAGATGTCTTGGGATCGCACAAATCAAAACCACTGTATAATTTTTTTGCATCATCAACCGATGCGACACTTACACCGCTGTTACCAACCTTACCATATATATCAGGACGGTAATCCGGATCTTCGCCATATAAGGTAACGCTGTCAAACGCAGTGCTGAGGCGCTTTGCAGGCTGGCCCAGGCTAACATAATGAAAACGCCTGTTGGTCCTTTCGGGCCCGCCTTCACCGGCAAACATGCGTGTAGGATCTTCTCCTTCACGCTTTAGCGGAAACACACCTGCAGTAAATGGAAATTCGCCCGGCACATTTTCCTGCAGCTGCCATTTTAAAATATCGCCCCAGTCTTTATATTTTGGTAAGATGACTTTTGACAGCACCGTACCTGATAAACTTTTATAAGTAAGCGGTTGCTTAATTACTTTATCCCGTACTTTAAATTCGTAAAATTCTTTTTTATAGCGTTCTAAAACTTCCGGCCAGGATTGAATTAGTTTTTTACAATCAGGATGTAATTGTTCTTCAAGATTCGCTTTTATTTTTTGTAACTCTTCCTTTACAATCCCTGACAGGGTTGACGCCGTTGTCAGGGTTCCATCCAGCTGGTACAATTTTGTTGCAATGGTTGATTGCTCAATAACCCAGTTATCGTAAGCCGAAATAGTTTCAGCAATCTCTGCCAGGTATCTTACTCTTTTAGGCGGTATGATGGTTGACTGGCTGAATGTATCTTTTGTATGTGCATGATGTGTGATCTTGCCAGAAAAACGTACATCACATTTCTCTGCGATTTTCTCCATCAGCCTTTCAAACAATTCATTTACACCGGTATCATTAAACTGTGCGGCAATGGTACCAATGATGGGTAACTCTTCATCCTTTGCATCCCACAAAGTATGATTGCGTTTGTATTGCTTGCGTACATCATGCAAGGCATCCAATGCCCCGGCCTTATCAAATTTATTTACACAAACCACATCGGCATAATCAAGCATGTTTATTTTTTCCAGTTGCGATGCGGCACCATATTCGGGTGTCATCACATACATACTCACATCAACATAATCCAAAATAGAAGCATCACTTTGGCCAACGCCTGCACTTTCTAAAATAATAAAATCGTAGTTAGCTGCTTTGCAGATATCAATGGCTTCCTGCACATATTCACTCAATGCTTTATCACTTTCTCTTGTAGCAAGGCTACGCATATAAGCCCGTGGAGAAGAAATGGAATTCATTCTGATGCGGTCTCCCAACAAAGCGCCTCCTGTTTTTTTCTTGGAGGGATCTACAGAAATTACCGCGATCGTCTTATCCGTGTAGCCATTCAAAAACCGTCTTACTATTTCATCTGTTACTGAAGACTTTCCTGCGCCACCGGTTCCTGTAATTCCTAATACAGGTATTTTTTTAACTGACACATCTTTACCATTATTTGCAGGCAATCCGTTCTCTACATTCGTTATCTGCCTGGCAATTTTTCTTACGTCATTTACTTCACCCAGGGTCATAGCTGTTTTGTAATCACCATTCCCATTCAGGGTAAAGTCGCAGGTTTTAACCACATCTTCAATCATCCCTTCCAACCCCATGTGTCGGCCATCATCAGGGCTGTAAATTCTTGTAATACCGTAATTGTGTAGTTCTTCAATTTCACTTGGTAAGATGGTACCGCCACCACCGCCAAATATTTTAATATGACCGCAACCGTTTTCATTCAGCAGGTCTTTCATGTATTTAAAAAACTCAACATGGCCGCCCTGGTAACTGGTAATGGCAATGCCCTGCACATCTTCTTCAATGGCGCATTCTACAATTTCAGCCACGCTGCGGTTGTGGCCGAGGTGAATAATTTCGGCACCTTTGCTTTGCATGATACGGCGCATGATATTAATGGCAGCATCGTGTCCATCAAATAAGGCGGCAGCTGTTACAATACGTACTTTGTTCTGAAGTGTAAATGACATAATAAACCAGTAGTTAATTTTCCGGGCTTTGCCCAATAGCAAAAAGCAATATGTGAAGTTGTAAAATTACTGATTAAAGACTGGAAAAAACAATAACAGTACGTTTACGGGAGCCTTCGTTAAATACAACCCTACCGTGGCACAACACGCCCGTTAAACAAAAAAGTTCACCTGCATTAAGCAGCTGAACTTTTTTATAGCAATCAATCTTTAAAAAGTCGTCTTATTTAAATGTTCTCATATAATTTACCACGGCCCACATATCATTAGCATCGGGTATTTTTGTTTTATAAGAAGGCATATCTTTTCTTCCGACTTTTGTTTTGTAAAACAAAGAACCGTCGGTTTGTGCCTGAAAAGCTGCAGAGGAGAAATCACCACATTCGGTATCCAATTGTGCTGCTTTTGTACCATCTCCTTTTCCTTTGGTTCCATGACATGATTTGCAATGGGTATTGTACAATGCTTTGCCTGTAGCAATGGAGGCTGCATCACCTTTTAATGGATTTACTTTGTTTTTATCTGCATCTGGTACCGGCCATGGTTTCTGATCTGTTCCTTTAGGAGAAAATGCAAGCATAAGTACTAAAAAGGAGCTTGCAAGGATTATCGAAATTTTCTTTTTCATGTTTGTTGTTTTATTGGTTTTTAAATTTATAATAAAGTTAGGAATTATATTTCTACTATTGCGTTAAGTGTTGGTTATCGGATTGGGTTGGTGAGGTTCTTCTTTTCTTAACCTGAAAAGTTCATAAACAATAACCAGAAAGTGACCCCATACAATAACCATCAATGCAATAAATGTAACCAGCATCCAAATGGGCGGGTGAACACTCCATAAAGCCCTGGGCTGGTCAACTTGCTTATCAGATACCGGTATTCCCCACTGCTGGGTAACACTGGCTTCCAGGTTTCCATAATTTTCATTTTCATCAATTTTTGCAAGCAGGGTAATATTTCCTTTATCATCCCCCGGCAGGTTGGCTGGTATCTCAACGGTTACTTCTCCATTCTCATCGGTGGTGCCTTCGCCTATCTTTAACGGGTTAAAGCTACGATTAACAAATATGCCGATCGTTAAATCTTTGCCTGCTGAATCGGCTGCACCGGGTGCAACAAATTTTACTTTTACAGTTAATAAAGAATCTTCTTTAACAGGTGTGATCTGAAGTTGTGCTTTTTTTACAGTCACTTCCCCATCAGCCGTTTCCATTTGCTTATTGCCGGCAAATGATGCTTTAAAATTCAGGCTGCCGTCTTTTGCCATGATTAAAGCCTCATTTTTTACATTAAGTGTTGCCTTTCCTCTCTCATCGGTTATTATAAATCCGAGGTTTTTCTCTGTGGTATCACTTACCTGCAAAAATGTGATCTTCAGCAACCGAAGATTTAAAAACGTACCTTTTATTTTAGCTTTTACTGTTGCTTTCAGGTCTATTGTATTGTCTGATTTTTGCACCACAATAAAATCAAGTGAAGGAGAAATCAGGGATGCTTCCTCTTTGGTTTCGGTTTCTTTAGTTGCCGCACTGTCTGTTTGTGCAAAAGGTTTACCGGTAAACACAATAGCAGCATCCATCCATACCGGAGTATTTTTCTGAATGCGGATTTTATAAATACTTCTTTCATAAAAATATTTTTTAAACAGTTTTTATTTCTTCTTTCTTTACGCTAACAGGTTCGTGATCGTGGTGATGTGGTTCATGCGGGAAATTATATTCTTCCAGGCCAGATACCGGCACTACCGTTACAAATTTTGAGATGAGTGTAAAAAATAAAAGAAATGCAGCAATACCTGCAAATGTAAGTGCCCATTCAGGCCAGGTTGCAGAATACTTTACAAATTCAGTTCTTGTATCCTGCATAGGCAGAGCAGGTGTTTCAAGTGTTGGAACAATAATAAGATAACGCTTTACCCACAATGCCATCACCATTATAAAGGCAGCCAGCGCTATCCAGGTAGGTTTTCTTGTTTTGGGAATTGCCACAATTAAGATTGGGATAATAATACCTGCAAAATTGGCAAAGAATGTCCAGCCACCATATTCATGAAAACTAAAAAGTTTATTAATTACTTCATTGTCCCATTTTGCAGATCCAAACCAGCCTGTAAAATATTCTGAGAAAGTAAAATAACCATATCCGGCCCCCAACACCATCATGCCATAACCCAGGTATGTAAAGTGTTTATTGGTAAAATAGTGTTCCAGTTTATACATTTTTCTGTATACCCACATGGCTACAATTAATACACCACAACCTGAGTACACAGCGCCCAAAACAAAGTAAGGACCAAAGATTGTGCTATGCCAGCCCGGTCTTAAAGTCATTCCAAATATCCAGGAGAGTATTGACGCTACAATAATTGACAAGGGTATCATAATGATTGCAAGCAGGTTCTGCGATATAAGCAAATGCCTTTTTTGGCTGGCTGCTCCACGGTAACCAATCGCTAAGATCTTATATAGTTTTTGTCTCCATTTTGGAATATTCATTTTGGCATCACGATACACCGCAAAATCTTTTATCAGTGCCATATACAGAAATAATACAGCCCCTGCAAAAAAAGTAACAACAGCCATTACATCCCAGGTCATAGGCGATTGTATACGTGGATAAATGAAGAGGTGATGCAATCGGTCGAACCGGCCTACGCATAGCAGAATAAATATAGGTCCAACAATAACCGAAATGAGTGTCATCATCTGGGCCAAACGTACGATGGGCTTGCCCCAGGGTACTTTAAGCAGGTGTAATACACCACCTATAATTGCCCCGGCATAACTAAGGCCAATAAAAAAGATAAAGTTTACAATGAAGAGGCCCCACACCACATTATCACGCATACCTGTTACAATATGGCCTTTGGCAATTTGCAGATATAATGCATAACCTCCAATTAATATCCATACCAAAAAGAAGATACTCCACATCATATTCTTTTTTCCAAACTTTTCTATATTGGGACGCTGGTAGTTAAAAGCTTCCTGCTCGTAAGTATTTAGTTCCATAAAATTTACATTTTAAAATACTGGTAATATCCATGACCGGGATTATTTTTTCCCTGGTTCCATTATATCTTTAAATCTTGCTTTAATAGTATCAGGCAGGTTTTCGTATCCACGCTCTACCGGAAACTGCCTGTCTTTTGGAGGCAGGTAATAAACCCTTGGCTTGGTACCCAGTTCTTCCAAAAACCTGTACCCGGCACGGTCTTTTATCAGTTGGGTAAAACTTAGTGTTTCGTCACCATTGGTAACTGTATCTTCATTTTCATCACCAAAATAAAATACACCATTGGGGCAAGATTCTACACAAGGTGGCAATAACCCTTCTCTTGACCTGTCGGGACAGAAGTCGCATTTTTCAACCGTACCTACTTTTGCCGGCACACCTGTCTCTGCATTGTAAGATAGATTCATTATATCCAGTGGCAATTCAGGTTCATCCCAGTTAAAAACACGGGTTGAATAAGGGCATGCTGCCATACAGAATTTACAACCAATGCAGCGGTCATTATCTATCAACACCAATCCATCCTGCCTTTTAAAAGTAGCATCCACCGGACATACTTTTACGCAAGGCGGGTTATCGCAATGAAAACATTGTTTAGGAAACCAGTAGGGCGCCGATTTTTCGCTATCCCGCATCAGCTTTACGGTAAGCCATTCTTTATCTTCGGGGCGGTAATGATGTTTTTGACAGGCAGTAATACATTTACGTGCATTCTTGCAACGTGCCAGGTCAACCACCATCACAAACTTTTTTCCTGCAATACCAACTCTTTGTTCATGCTGAGATAAAACAGCCATGTTTTCGTGGTGATTGAGGTAGGCAGAGTCGATTTCAACGATCTCTCCATCAGGAGACAATAGTTTTACTTTGTTGCCAACAACTTCCTTTTTGGAAGAACAGGAACAGGCCAAACTGCCACAGGTGGCAGTAACAGCCGTTACAATTGCAGCATTTTTTATAAAATCTCTTCTGCTTTTGTCATTTATTTCAACTTGTTTCATGCTTCAGGTTTAAATGATCAACTGTTATTTTCTTTTGATGGATTATTCATCCAGTCGTAAATTTCTTTGTTGGTAGATTTTTGCTTTTTAGATGCGGCATCCAGAACAGCTTTATCAATTTCTACCAACTTGCCATCGGCAGTAAGCATTTTTACCATTCCGGGTTTTGTTTCGTTTTTATCAGCTGCGCCAAACAGCGATAAAAACCAACGGCGGCCTTTTTCTTCTGCTTTGTCATTATTTTCCATGTAAAATTGGTTTTTGTGTTTTGTATTTTATCGAAAAAAAGTGAGTGCAAAGTATTCCGATACAAAATGATATTATATGACCATTAACAAAATATGATATGATTAAAATCATATGAACAATCCTTTAATGTCATACAATTGTCAGGCCGCTGTCTATAGATTTGCTTTCTGAATTTAACAATTCATTAATTAAACCGGATCTTAAATAAGTAAAACAATTTTTTATGAAAAAAATATCATTATTTAAAGCAACCACGCTCTTCCTCCTTGTGATGGTGGTATCAACATCTGTTATTCAGTGCAAAAAAGAAGGAGATATAATCAAAGGGCTTGACAGGTCTTTTAGCGGTACAGCCGATTCTACTATTTATGCTGCTTTTTATGAAAGCAATACTATTACACCAGCTGATGCTGTTCCGGATGTGAATGACAAGATCAAGTTCAGGGGTGTACAAACTATTTTACATGAGTATTGCGCCACATCTAATTGCCATGGTGGAGCAGTTGCTCCCAAATTTGATACCTACGCAGAAGTTATGAAATTTGTAACTGCCGGCAGTCCTGAAAACAGCAAATTATGGGATTACCTTACCACGAATGATTTTAACAAAGCGATGCCGCCGGTAAATTCAAATCATGAAATGAATATTACCGACAAATCACTCATTTTTAACTGGATTAAGAATGGTGCCAAGGAAAGACCAGACCTTAACGATTTCAGGCCGGCTGCTGTGGCACTTATTGTTACAGGTTGCGGCTCAGCAAACTGCCATAACCAGGCAACTGCAACAGGTGGATGGGCAAGGGCTGGTTTTATACCTGGATTGGTTTCATCCGACACTTCTACTTATATTTATCTTAATCCCTCTACCGGCCTTTCTACTTACTATTGCCAGTTATCAAATGTTGCCAAGCGTGACCAGGTTTGGGGTGCTTACAAAGACAGCGTGAAGCGTTTTTATGCTGATACACTGGCCAATGCAAGCTTCAGGCCATGGAAAACATTTGCAACACCACGTTCTGCATCAAGCACCAGAGGTCCGTTGAATACCTACGATGATATCATGATGGATATTATGTATCCAAAAAGTGCAAGGAGTAATTCAAGTGTACAGTATATAAATCCAACAACATTAATAACCTATTATGTAAAGGGTAATTACCTGAACGTAAGCAGTTCAATGGTTTCAAGAGTAGACTCTACTTTATTGCTGGCAAATCCATTTACCGGAGTATATGCTACAAGTCACCAGGGCGATATGGCTTATGGAGATGGTGGTCTGAAAGCGCATGAGATTGCACTAATCAAGGCCTGGTATTTTGCCGATCCAAATGTTCCAACCGTTTGGAAATATGGAAATGCCAATGCCGGTATTTTTAAATACAGAAAAACCGGAACCATCATCAAACAATAACTAAACTATTAATCTAAAATCTTAGGAATATGAAAAAGATAATAACAACAATGGCTGTGGTGACATCAATGCTTGTTTACCTCCTGTCATCCTGCTATAAAAACAAAGAAGACATTTTAGCCTTGCCGGCAACCTCTTTCAGGGCAGATGTGGTTCCCATTATGGTAGCGGGAGGTTGTGGATGCCATAATAATGGCATAGGTACAAGGGCTGTTCAGTTTTCGCATGCCGACACCATTTTTTATGATGCCATACTGGGAAGAGTTGGTTTACTGAATGCCTGGGTAAATGGCGGTATACATCCTGGTGCCGGATCAATTTATTTTACACCTAACCAGGAAAACATCATTAAAAAATGGATCGCAGAAGGTGCAAAAGACGATGGTGGCGGATGTACAGTTACCGGTGCTGTTACTTACACAGCCAAAGTGCTTCCGTTATATAACACATCCTGTAAAGGTTCTACCTGCCATGGAGGTATTGCTGCAAACCTGGATTACAATAAAATGGTAGCTAAAAAAGATGTTTTAACTGCCATGATGAACAGCGGCGGTGCCAGCGGCCACCCTGGTCCAACACTAAGCCTGAGCAGTTGCACTGTAAAACTTATAAATGAATGGATTGCGCAAGGAACACCACAGTAATAAAATAGTGTTTTATAACAAAATACCCGTTTACAAAAAATTTAAATCAACATTATGAAAAAGATATTATTGCTTCCCGTTTTTCTCTTTGCGTTCCTTGCTAACATAATGGCACAGGACCCTGCAGTTGCAGAAACCAAAGCGGCTCCCAAACAAAAATTTACCAGGGCGGTTTTTAATGCCACCAAGATCATTAATATGCAGAGTACCGAAATTGTTAGTCCGGGTGCTATACAATTTATGATCTCTCACCATTTCAGCAATATCTGGAATAAGGGAGGCGGCAAACAAAATATTGCCCAGTTTTTTGGCCTTAACTCAGGTGTGGCCCATACCTATATGTCTTTCGACTACTCCCCGCTTAAATTTATGAATGTGGGTGTTGCTATGGCCGGTGCTTCAAAATACGAAGGCTGGGCAAAGTTTAGAATCCTTCGTCAGCAAACCGGTGCCAAAAATATCCCGGTTACCATAGGATGGTATTCCATGATGAATGTGAATACCGCTGAAGATCCGGACAATGAATTCTCCGGAAATAAATTTTCATTTATGAACCAGTTGCTTATCTCCCGTAAATTCTCTGATAAAATTTCGCTGCAGCTGATGCCAACCTGGATACATTTTAATGTTGTTCCTTACGGTATCAATAACAGCAATGAGGTTTTTTCGATGGGTATTGCCGGAAAATATAAAGTGAGCAGCAAGTTAAATGTAACATTGGAATATGCCCGCCAGCTTAACATGTATAAAAACCTGATAACAAAGAACGGAGCTATACTCAATTACAATCCTGACCTGCTTTCTCTGGGTGTTGAGATCAGTACCGGTACTCACCTGTTCCAGTTTTATGTGGGCAGTACTACAGATGCTTCAGCAATTGACCAGCTGGCACGTAATAACAGCAGTATTAAAGATGGTAACATAGCTTTTGGATTTACCATCAACAGGTCAATGAATGTTAAAAAGAAAGAAAAATAAAATTTGATGAACCTTTAAAAGCCGTTTGCATAAGTGAACGGCTTTTTTATGCCGATTGGATTTTATGGTTAATCCAACCGGCATTTACCAAAGCCAACCGCACAAAAGCTTTCCTTGAATTTCAGCCATAGCACATTGGCCTAAAATGAAATTCAGTTTGGTATTATTGCATCCTGAAAGTGAGTGCAGCAAAATCTTCCACACTTAAAGCCTCGGCACGTTTTAAAAATATTTCATCCTGCAACTCTTCTGCACTGAATAAACTTTTTACCGCATTACGCATGGTTTTTCGGCGCTGGTTAAAAGCTGTTTTTACCAGTACCCAAAATGCCCTGTCGCTTTTATAATGTAGTGCAGTGGTTTTTCTTTTCATGCGTATAACGCCGCTTTGTACTTTTGGCGGCGGGTCAAAACACTCATTGCCTACATCAAATAAATATTCTATCTCGTAATAAGCCTGCATCAATACACTCAGCACACCATACACTTTACTTCCTTCTTTTGATGCAGCTCTTTCTGCCACTTCTTTCTGAAACATACCAATGATACAGGGTACATCATCTTTCCATTCAAGCACTTTAAATAAAATCTGTGTAGAAATATTGTAAGGAAAATTGCCGATCACGGTAAAAGGCTCATCAAAGGGTTTATCCATATCCAGAAAACTCTGGTGAATTAATTTATCAGCAAGCACCGGGTATTTTTTTGAGAGATACACTACTTTTTCTTCATCCAGTTCTACAGCCTTAAAGTTAATATCGGCAATGCCTATCAGGTATTTGGTTAAAGCACCGGCGCCTGGCCCAACTTCCAGCAGGTTTTTAAACCCATCTTCCTGTAAGGCTTCGATGATTTTTTTTATTACCACTTCATCTTTTAAAAAATGCTGCCCCAGGGATTTCTTATGTGTATACATGATTGCAAAAGTAGCGTAAAAAGTGAGGTATATAAATTATAACTATAGTGAGCTGCCGGGTCAGTTAAATTAACATCAAACTAAACAGACATAACTGCAAACAGAAAAATAAAATATACAGCAGCGGGGCATAACATCTATAAAGACAGGTAAAGGTTGCAACAGCGCCAGATACGGCAGGCATTTATTTTGCATAATTAAGCCCCTTCCCTTTGATGAAGAGGTTTGGTTTTAAAAGAAGCTGTAATCCTTAATTGTGTATAATAAGTTTTTTCGAGGCTACACTTCCCTTCACTTCTATTTTAAGTTCGTAAAAACCATTGCTGTATCTCTCCAGCTGGTTTAGCCGGATATGGTTGTACCCATTAACCAGTTTATGTTTTTCTCTTAAAATAATTTTGCCGGCATTATCAATCAACCAGATCTGTGTTTCACCAGCTCCTTCAGCATATATCCTTATCACTACATAATAATTTGCCGGATTGGGAAGAATAGTAATTTCGTTGTTGTCTGTACTTTTTCTTATACTGATTACCTGGCTGTATTTAATTTCTCCTGCTTTGCCAATTACTTTTAACCGGTAATAAATTATGTTACTGCTTACATTGGCAATATTATCAGTTGCTGAAAAATTTTGCTGCACCTGCAATACAACAGGCCCGTTTACAGTTCCTGTTTCTATAAAATCTACTCCATTCAGGCTGCGTTCAATTTCAAAACGGTCTACTTCTTTTTCAGCAATGATCGTCCATTTTAATAAAACATTATCGTTATTTTGAGATGCGGTAAAATGTAAGAACTGAACCGGTAACACCAAACCTACAAAGCGCCAGTCCCTGTTTGTTTGAGAAAGTGTGCTGCTTTGAACAGTGGTTCTTGAACCCGGGGCAGCATCACCTGAAAACGAACCTCCATTGCCCATCCGGTATGATGTGCCCTTAATATTGATTACGGAGTTTAGTGAATCAAATCGGTTATCCAATCCATCGCCATCGGTATCTAATCCGGTTAAGGTTACATCATCATCGGCCACTTCATTCAGGTTAAAATCATTTCCTTCTACCCTGTCTATAAGCCCGTCTGCATCTGTATCCAGGTCTCTGTAATCAGGTGTGCCATCAGCATCATGATCATATACAAATATGCCTGCGCCACCAAAGCCAATAAAATTATCATAAGTATTTACCAGTCCGTCTCCATCATTATCAACTGTACCGGGCAGTTTATAACCTGCGGTTGTCTGTCCTTCAATATTATCCGGAATACCATCATCATCTGTATCAATGTCTAAATAATCAGGAAATAGATCAGTATCTGTAAACCTTAAACCCAATGAACCTAATGAAGAAATTACGGTTGACCATCCGTTGGTTCCTATGGCACCATCAATAATGCCATTAAAATTTGCATCGGTAAAACCAGCTTCAATTACATCTACCAATCCATCGCCATCGCTATCCAAATCATAAGCATTGGGCCTTACATCACGATCTTTATTTTTAAATGGATAATCATCGGCCCTGCCATCAACCGGGCTGATATCAACACCGGTAAACAATAATCCGCCTGCCAGTTCGTAACTATCATGTAATCCATTGCCATTGGCATCAACAAAACCATCCGGTTTACCATTGTTATCTGAATCGGTTCCTGCAGCTTCAATAACATCAGGTATACCATCATTGTCACTATCTGTATCTAAATAATTAGGAATGCCATCACCATCAAGATCAGGTGCCCCTAATCCTGTACCCGATCCATTAACACCGGAATTATTGGCATCCACATTTTGTGAAAAACCATCGTAATCCGTTTCTGTAAAATTATCAATGATACCATCTCCGTTTGTATCAACACCATACGATTCCACTACATCGGGTATACCATCATTATCACTATCGCGGTCGTATTGATTGGGCAAACCATCCAGGTCTTTATCGCTGTTATCATTTACGCCATCTGCATTTATATCAACCCATGCTACCCAAAAACCGGTATCCTGAAAATTGGGAATGCCATCATTATCCGAATCGGCTCCCCAATCAAAATTATCATTGTAATTGTCTCCGTTATAATCTACAAATCCAATAAAACCTGCATCGTTCCAGTTTGGAATTCCGTTGCTGTTGGCATCCTGCAGTGCCAGTGGATTATTAAATTCTACATAATCAGGTATTCCATCATCATCATCATCAATATCGGGACAAAGTGTAATGATTACCTGCACCCTGGCTGTATCGCTGCAAGCTGCACCACTATTAAAATAAGCCCAGTAAACTCCCGAACTGGTTACTGCAATAAACGGATCGTACATATTTGCCGGTATAAAAGGCATGGCCGAATAAAATGTATACCCTGCATATCTTGCCCATGGCAACATCACACTTGCTACCGGGCAATGCACTACAAGCAATGTGTCTTTTGGACTAAAACAAGAACCCGAAACGGGTGAAATTACCGGGCCTTTAACTATACATCCGTTTGTACTTACACCGCTTGAATCATATAAAACATTGCCTGATCTTTTACCATTGTAACTTATCCTGGCTTCATTTCGTAAGGATCCGGTACAGGATAAAATATCGCAGGAAGAGGCTGTAACAACATCAAACTGAATATTGCCGCCAATGCCCGGCCCAATACGGCCGCCTGTTAAAGCATTGGCACCCAAACCAATTCTTAAAACAACCCTGCTGTTTGTAAAATCAAATTCGGCCTCGTCATCACCTGCCGCATCTGTTTTAGCAACACCATTTATTCTTAATGAACCTGGTAAATAAGTGGAGCCCAACGGGATGTTATCATATACCACGGTACTTGTACTGGAATCGTTACCTACATTATTATAATTTACCTGGTAACGCAGGCTTTCGCCGGGTAGTAACAGTCCGCCATTTATATCTGTTGCAGTTTTATCAAATGCAAAAGCAGGATTATATTGAGTAATGGATGTGGTTAATACATGTACAAAATAATTTTCGCCGGGAGATGAAAATCTTACAGTAGCAGCAGTTTGATTATTGGATAAATTTGCATTAGCAGTATTGGGAAGATCAAAAATGGAAGCATCATATCCGAGTGTATTATTAAATGCGGGGTTGCGGGTAGTTACAATACTGTTCTTGTAAGATATTTTACTGTTCCATGCATCATTGTTATTATTAAATGGAACCAGTGTTGTTGCCAGGTTATAAAAAGCGGGTGCCCCGTTCTGTTTAAATGAAAAAGAATCTGTTGATACCCTGTCTCCATCATATACTACCGATCCAAGCTCGCAGCTTACAGGGCCGGATGGAGGTGTTAAAAAACCGTTGATATTTACATCTACCGCCGGATCGCCCTGGTTAATGATTACACTGCCATCAAATACGGTTAAATTCCGGGGAAGTAAGGATGCATTGGAATATACAATTACAATCGTCCAGCCACCACAGGAATTGCCAATACCAATTGGCCCAACAACATTGGCTACAGTATAAGTTCCATTGGCATTGGTTGTATTTACAAGTGATGTGATATCTGCAAAACATAAATACCCGGTATGTGGCAGGCCAGGCGATAAAGCGGCGCTGTGCACATCTGTTTGGGCAGATGTTACTGTTTGGTATACAGCACTACCCGGAATTTTTAATTGTACAGCATTGTATGCACCGGTAATCCAGCTGGTATTGGTACCATTGGTTCCCTGGTCGGCTCCCCAATATAAACCTGCAAATAAAACCTGGTTACAGGTAGTAGGTATAACAAGATCGGAAGTTGATGAATTAAAAGTTCCGTTATCACTTAATCCTCTTACTTCCATGTCAAACGACATATCTGTCGAACTGGTTGTTCTTAAATGTACTTCTACAGCTATTGTGTTTACACCTGCCGAAAAAAATGCCGGACTTAAATTAACTGATACTGCTTCTGCCGCACCGGGTGTTATATTTGCCGATGCCAGTGTAGCATAGGCAATGGTGCCGGTTGGCATATTATTTCTAACCCTTTCCACACCATTTATATAAACAACAATACCATCATCACGTAACATATTAAGCTGGATGGAATAAAAAGTTGTTGCCAGTTCGGCAGCTGTAAAACTTACTGTGTTGCGGTAATAATATGCCGAATATTTTGTTCCGGTAGGTATACAAACCGTACCGCCGCCACCAGATGGTATACAGGTTGCCTGGATGGCATTAAAACCATATTTACCCGGTCCGTTTACCGGACTAGCGCCTGTATTCCATGATCCGGTTAAAGTATAGGCAGATTGTTTCCAGGTACTTCCGCCGCCATCATTTGCAGGGGCAAGGCCTGTTGCAAAATAGTTCCAGTAACCTGCAAAAGGTAATTTAACTGTGGAATAATTATCTACATCAATATTAATTCCCGATCCGCTATTATCCCTTGAACTGCCTGCCGGTGGAATTTCTCCTGTTCCTGGACTTCCCGATCCAATACCTGAAGTTGAAATGATACTGTTTGATACATACACTATATTACCCTTAACTGAAGGGTTGTAATACCTGGCTGTAAAAGGCCTTATAATCTGTGCATTTGTGCTGCAGAAAAATAAGAGCAATACAGTCAGTATACATAATATATTTTTCATTGTACGGATTTCATCTTTCCTGTCATCATAATAAAACTTTATCATCCTGAAATTCCGGACCTGTGAAAACAATAATTATTGTACAACTACCTTATTAACGATTCGTTCTCCGCTATCATTGGTTACAACAATTATATAAAACCCTGTTTTCAAATTGATACTTTTTACCATTCCTTCGCTGTTTACAGAAAAGGATTCTGTCAAAATTTCCTTTCCAAGCAGATCAACAACCTTTAGCTGAACATGAGCAGACCTGGCCGTTTTTATTACAGTACTGATTTGCCCTTTTCCTTTGTTAATGATACCGGCATAAAAACTGTTGCTGCCTTTATAACTAACTCTTTTTGTCTCGAAATTATTAGTATGTCCGTCGATATTTGTTTGCGACAAGCGGTAATAGTTAACTCCTTCCCAAGGCGTATGATCAGTCAGCTGGTAGCTATGGCTGATCGCAGAAGTACCGGCGCCATCCACTTTTGCGAAAAAGCTGAAATGGATGCCATCTTTGGATTTTTCGATGGTAAAGTATTGATTGCTTTGCTCCTGTGCTGTAACCCAGTTCAGCATTACTTTATCCCTGTTTAAGTTAGCCGTAAAAGAACTGAGTATTACAGGCAGTGGTGCAAAAACAGAGACCGTATATACATCCTGTATACAAGCTCCGCTGCTGGCATCTGTTACCGGGTATACAAAGGTTCCGGTTGTATTATTATTTACCGTAACACTGCGTGTTGTAGCGCCACCGTTATTTGGCCAGTAATAAGTTCCTTTCCAGGAAGCGGTAAGTGTTACCGGTGCATATAAAACCGTGTCTATATTCTGCGTTTTATTTACATCCTTGAATATGGTAAACTGGTCGCGTATTACGGGTGTAGGTGCCGTGGTATAAGAAACAAATTTTACATCAATCCTGTTACTGTCCACTTCAAAATACAGGCATCCGCCATTGGTAGCATTGGAGTAATACATACAATTATGCGGGTATCCGGCCGAGGTTCCGCCAACCATCCCTGCTGAACCCGAAACAATATACATACTGCCGTGATTGTAGTTACCCGAATTATAATTGTAAGCACAGGCATTTGCTGTACCATCATATTTTCCGTTTTGGGTATTACCGGTTGCAGTATGGGTAACTGCATTAAAGTTTGCATCTTCCAAAGGACTGGCATACGTGTTGTAAAAATTTTTTAAAAGATAACTTCTTTCATAACCATGTGAGTGACCGCACAGGATGAGGTCTACACCATTTCGTTCCAGTATCCTTACAAACTTTTCTCTTACAGCCACCAGGTCAAGCTCACCTGCTCCACCGTTATAATCTGAACTATGACTGGTTTTTGTATACGGTGGGTGATGAAAATAAGCTACGGTCCATTTCTTTGTATTAGCTGCCAGGTCGGCCTTTAGCCAGGTTGCCTGTGCGCCGGATGTGTCATACATTTTTGTTGTATTACCATCATCCTTTCCATAAGAATCAAGCGAAATAAAATGTACATCACCAATATTAAAGGAATAATAATTTTTAACATTGGAAGGCACGCCGCCGTTTTGCCCGGCAGAGGGAACGGAAAAATTTAAATGGTATGGCATACTCAGCGCCGGTGTAGCTCCTGTTTTTCCGGTATTGGCAGCACTGTTACCATAATCATGATTTCCGGGAGCCGGGTATAATTTAATATTCTTTAAAAGATCGTCTTTATAGATGTTGAAAAAATTAGTTTGAAATTCAGCATCTGTACCGCTGTTGTAAGCATTATCTCCAAGTAAGATCATTGCATCAATATCATTTGAACCGATGTAATTGATGAACGTATTTTTAACATTAACCTGGTTGGCTGAATTGTTACCACAATCTCCCAATGCAACAAAACGAAGTTTGCGGCTGGTATTGGAAGGGGGTACCGTTAAAAAATAATTGGTATTGGCTGCCTGCAGTGTTTGTGCGCTGCTGCCAATGGTATACCAGTATTTGGTATCGGGTGATAATCCGGTGATCTGTACAATGTGTTCGGTTGTGGATGTTGCAGAGTCAACCGTATTGGGATAAGTACCAAAAACAGTTCCCCATCTTACCCTCGAGTTTTCAGCAATATCAGTTCTCCACCTGATGATAATGCTTGTTTGTGTACCAACCTGCAGATAAGGGCCCCTTGTTAAAACAGGTGGTGGTGGGTTATTAAATTTTTCATAGGTAAAATCAACTGTTGTATTAAGAATTGAAAAAGTGAAAGATGCTGAAGGAGCATAACTGATTTTATCTTTATCACTATTATTTTCAGTGCTATTCGCTCTGACTGGTGAGTTTAATAACAGTAAACATGAGAACATAATAATGTAAACATTTTTCATAGAGGATATTTATTTTAGGTTTTGTAATAAAAATTCTACAATTCACCGTTATTAAACTACAAAACTGTAATAAAGCAGATCTGTTAATAATCTTTTTTTGCCTGCAGTACATTTCAGCGTTAAAAAAATCAAAAACAGCATGCTGCAACTTATGTAACGTAGTTTTTTAAAAAATTATTACAAAGTATATGCCAGATCATAAATTGCAGCGATGCCATGAAATAAAAGCCCCTTCTTATTTTAAAGGGGCCATTAATGCAGCAATATGTGTTTGTATTGTTATTTCATCAGAACGAGTTTTTGCGCAACTATTTCGTTATTAACAAACAGCTGCAAAGCATAAGTACCATTGCTGTATTTACTTAAGCCGGTAAGTTGCAGGTTATTATAGCCTTTGCTTACTTTTTGATTTTGGCGCAAAACTATCCTGCCCGCATGGTCAACCAGTCGTATGGTTATTGCTGATTCTTTTTGTGCAAAGAATGTAATGGAAACATTGTCCTTTGCCGGGTTAGGCATTATACTTAACCCGGTTTTGGTTTGTTGCCGGCGCACCATCAACATATTGCTGTATTGTATTTCACTTGCTTTGCCTGTAACTTTAATACGGTAATAAAATACCTCTTTGTTTACATTGGTAACATCATCTGTAAATGAAAAACTTTGTTGCTCATTTAATTTTACCGGTTGTATAACTGTGCCTGTATTTATAAAAATCAGGTTGTCTGTACTTCGTTCCACTTCAAAATGATCAACTTCTTTAGATGCAATAACTGTCCAGCTAAGCGATACTTTGTTTGTTTGCAATAACCCTGCAAGTTTTACAAACTGAACCGGCAGTACAAAACCTACATAACGCCAGTCACGATCTGTTTGAGGTAATAAAGTTTGCTGCACGGTGGTTCTTGATCCGGGAGCCGGGTCGCCAAAAAGGGAGCCGCCATTACCCATCAGGTAGGATGTACCTTTAATATTGATCACAGAGTTTAATGAATCGAAGCGGTTGTCCAATCCATCGCCATCGGCATCAGATCCGGTTAAAGTAACATTATCATCGGGTATACCGTTCAGGTTAAAATCGTTTCCTTCTACAATGTCTCCCAATCCATCTGCATCTGTATCCAGGTCTCTGTAATCAGGTGTACCATCTCCATCATGATCGTAAACAAATATTCCAGAGCCTCCAAAACCGGCAATATTATCGTAGGTGTTTACAAGTCCGTCTCCATCCGTATCTGTTACACCGGGCAGCAGGTATCCAACAGTTGATTGTCCTTCTATATTATCCGGTATACCATCATCATCCGAATCAATATCCAGGTAATCGTAATTACCAGATGCATCTGTATTACGCAGGTTTAAAGCCGGCATGGCAGCAACAGTGGTACTCCAGCCGTTTGCACCAATCAGTCCATCTGCAATACCATTAAAATCTGTATCAGGCAAACCAGCTTCAATTACATCAACAATACCATCTCCATCGCTGTCCATATCAAACAGGTTGGGCATAAAATCACGGTCTTTGTTTTTGTTCGGATAACTGTCTGCACGTCCATCCGCATTTATATCTGCGCCGGTTTGTAATAAGGCAGTTGCATTAATGTATGCATCATGCAAACCATCTGCATTTATATCAACAAAGCCGTCAATAATGCCATTGTTATTTGCATCGGCACCTGCTGCTTCCACTACATCGGGTATGCCATCATTATCACTGTCGAGGTCAATAAAATTGGGCATGATGTCAAGATCTAAATTGGGTAATCCCAATCCAAGGCCCGTATTGCTGGCGCCTGATAAAGGATTAAGGTTTACATCAACATTGTCTGATAAACCATCTCCATCAGCATCTGTATAATTATCTATTACACCGTTGCCATCAATATCTGCCCCATATGCTTCTGCAACATCTGTTACACCATCATTGTCACTATCTTTATCAAGCATATTTATTCTGCCATCCAGATCTTTATCAAATCTGTCATCAACACCATCCAGGTTTACATCCACCCGGCCCGGGAAAGCAGGATCTAAATAATTGGGAATGGCATTGTTATTTATATCGCCATCGGCCTGGTAATTATCATTTACAAAATCATTATTATTATCTACATAACCCGGGGTTAAAGGATCATAAGCATTAATGATACCATTGGCAGGCACATCTAAAAATGCAGCAGGCATATTGCTTTCAACAAAATCCGGTATGCCATCATTATCCTTATCCACATCGCATAAAATAGTTACGGTTACTGCCTGGCAGGTGGTAGTATTACAATCGCCTTCGGCCCTTACATAATAGGTAGTTGTTACTGCCGGTGTAACAGTAAGGCTGGTGCCGGTTCCAATCAATGTAGTACCGCAATTGCCGGTATACCATCTCCAGTTTGCATTGGTACCTAATGTACCTCCGGTTATACCCAGGTTTACAGATATGCCGGGGCAGATATTATTTTTATTTTTTGTTGCCGCTGTTGCTGCAATGGAAAGCGTTTCACCAACCAACCTGATACCGGGAGAAATATACTGGCAGGTAATGTTTCCGATATTTCCCTGTGCTGCAACTATTACACGGTAATACCTTCCTGTATCTGTTGGCATAACCGGATTGATTGTGTAGTTAACAGCATTGCCGCCGGTAACATTTGTCCATGGCCCGGTGCCGGGCGCAGGAGACCATTGCCATTGATAATCTTTAATACCGGGTATAACTGTTGGATCAGATAAGTTAGCTGAAAATGTAACCGATGATCCCAGGCAGGTACCACCCGGGTTATTTAAACTTACAGTTGGTACCGGATCACATACACCATACATGATATCATCCAAAGCAACATCATTGCCACAACCACCCGGTGCTGCATTTATCATTTCTAAAATTACATTGGTATATCCGGTGGGCATTACCCACTTCAGTCCATGTAATTGCCAGGAGGTTAGCTTTATAGTATCCGAAGTATATTGTGTTATAACCAGGCCTGTAGTCCGGTCTCTTATCCTTACTAATATTACCGGGTATTTAAATCCACCTAATCCATCACATACTGTTTGATAAGCTGCATTACCAATAAAAGCTGCCCAAAAAGATAATGAATATTGCTGGCCCGAACAGGACACGGGCAACGTATCTCTGTACATAATATTTGCAGATGCATCTGCATTCACCAGCAGCATTCTTCCGTTGACACCACCAGTATGATCGGTGAGGTTTAACCAGTTTGCCGGATCACCGTTGTTGGCATTATCAGTAACAGTGAACCTGTCAATTGGTAAAGGTGCTGTTGCAGAACCTATATAAGTACTGCCTGCAGATGGAACAGCAGCGGATGGAGGAATAATATTACTCAGCCCCACACCATTTCCAAAGTTCTGTATATACAAAGCAGTATCAAGCATAATACAGGGTGGTGTTATAGGCGTAAGCAATATCACTAAGGGTGTTGGCTGTCCTTCTCCTGCATCATCGGTTTTATCATTTTGGTTCAGATCGGGATTTGAACCATTGGTTGATGAATCACGCAAGGCCACATTCTTAAATCCGTTTGCTGTTGCAATTGCACTGTTATTGTACACTACGCCATTCAGCAGGTTTGATAACCTGCAGGAGATTCGGATGGTAAAATTATTATTAGCAACCGGGTAACAGGGAAGTGTTTGCCCCGCTGCCAGCAGGTTGATATTTGATGTACCATTAAAAGCCGGATTAATTGTAACACCAGCCGGATTACTGAAAAGCGTTGCAGTTACATTAGATACATTGGCAAGGCCGTTTATAGCTGCCAGGTTATCGGTTAACTGCACATTGGTTAATCCAACGGTTCCATAGTTTCGGGTATAAACTTCATACACTACATCATACTGGCCGGGTGTACCGGTAAACGTTGTAGAGATTAATCTTTTTGAAGGGCCAATGCCGGAATTGATCTGAGTCATATCGGTTGCATAAATACCCCTGCCGGCAGCATAGGTATAATTTATACTTGCTGTGTCACCGGTTACCGGATCAATCTTTTTAAAAATACAACCGGTACCCGGACTATAAGAAGCAATCAGATCTCCGCTTCCAAAAGCAAGGCCCGGTAAACCGGTTTTTCCGGCAGGCAATCTTACTGTATCAATATAGGTACAGGTAATATGTTTGGTAGGCCCACCGGCACTTGCATAATCCGGTGTAAATAATTTATTATTGAAAACAAAGTACATCTGGCCGCTGGGTGTTAACGTAATGTCGCCTGTGCCCACATTCCACAATTTTTTTCCGCCGGTAAGGTCAAGCGTATCCGGAATACCCACTGCACCGGTTGTAAAATTTACCTGCCGCAGCATGCCTTTAAATGGTGCCGGGCCAATAAATTCAAGCTGCCATGCCAGACCGTTAGCATCAAAAGTTATACCGCCTATATCTGTGTTGAATGTTCTGAAAGTATCTAAACCCGGGACTGCAGGCATAGGACAGGTTGTTGGACTCCATCTCCATATATAAGATTTATATGGAGCAGGAATATTGTAATCCGTCCATACATAATATATCATTTGATCTGCCGGATTAAATGCAATGCTTGCATTAAATATAACAAAGGGTTTGTTGGCAGCAGCATAACCGGAAAGCGGGGCGAAATTTGTTCTCAAACGCGGCCTGCAGGCTGTTATTGGCGTAGCAGAATTACTGAGGTTTGGTGATGTATAATTTAAATAATAGAGAGAATCAACACCACCGGTCTGTCCACAGTTATTTCTCCCAATGCCCAGGGGATTACTGAAAGTTGCAGGTTGTGCAAATGCATTTTGTACAATGCAGGTTAAACTGAATAGCGAGAATAGAATTTTTCTCATAGTGGTACGTTTTTTCAGAGGATGATTGGCCGCTTACATACATCAGTGATTAACAAGAAATTTATCTGCCTCCGTTGCCCGCCCCGGTCTTAATACCTGGGCTACATACATACCGGCTGATAAATTACTTACATCAAAATGTATAAAGTCGTTTTTTGTTTCGGTTTCCATCATCACTTTTCCTGCTGCATTTACAACACGTACTGCTACTTTTTCTCTGCCTGGGTTATTAAAACTTATATTAACCACATCAGCAGCGGGATTGGGTGATACTGTCAGATTTTTTTTATGTGTTTGCTGAACTTTTACAATTGCAGAATATTCAGTTTCTGTTGCTGAATAAATTTTTGCCCTGTAAAAACTTGCTGGCATAAATGGCAATGCATCATTGAAGCTGTAATAATTTATTGTACCCGATGCATTTGTTAACTGCATTTCGCCTGCATCTGTAAAATCATTTCCGTTTGCACTTTTTAATAAGATTACCCTGTCAACAGGCTTGCTGTATGATAATGCAAGATTTATTTTATTTCCTGTGGCTGTTTTATTGGCTGCAAAGTTCAATATACTTACCGCAAGCGGCGTAAACACCTGCGTTAATGAGCCGGATGCCATTGTCTTATTATCTGGATCAACAGTAATGATTGCCGGTACGAAAGAAAAATTATAAGTAACAAAATCGCTGCTGGGGGGCCCCAGGCCATTCACAGCATCGGCGTACCCTAACTGCGTTGCAGCATAATGATAAATTACAACACTGGTATCATAAGTATTGGCAGCATTGGCAATTTTAATTACCACAGGCATTGGCATAAAAGGATTAACTGCCGGGTTTCGGGTCTGCTGTAATCTTATCTGAATGGTATTTCCTGAAACATAATAATCGCCTGTATAATCAGTGCGGCCGGTACCATTAACCCAGGCATTAAAGAACGGGGTTAGATTTACACCTGACAGTTGATTTTCCATGTTTCGCTGCAGGTCGGCAGTAACGGCGGATTTGTAAGCCAGTAAAGGATCTGACAGGTAATCCCTGCATCCCTGAAAAAATTTTGTATCGCCCATGATGGCACGTAACATAGATACGATCATGGCGCCACGCTGATAAATGGCATTGTCGTTATTGGTTGTCCAGATGGTATTGGAGTTGGCAATACTTGCTGCACTTAATAAAACAGGCGTGGTGCTGGTAGCCCTTGCCGTACTTTTTATTCCGGAAAGATGTGTTGCAGGATTTACACCAATAGCAGGAACCAGCTCTGCAGCCAGCGCTTCTGAATATTTTGCAAAGCCTTCTGCAAGCCACAAATGATTCCAGGTGGCAAAAGTTACTTTATTGCCAAACCATTGATGCGCCAGTTCGTGTGCAATAACCGACCAGCTTGCCATACTGCCTGCACTCATTCCCGAAAAAGTCTGGTGCTCCATACCGCCGCCCCAATTGTGTTGATAGTAACCGTGCTTTTCATCTGCAAAAGGATAAGGACCGTATTTATTACTGAACTCAACCAGTTCTGTTTTAGAAACATCCATTCTGGCAATGGCATTTGTAAGTGTTGCTCCGGTCATGTTGGGATAGGTATAATACATTACCGGTACATCTTTACCGGCAATATTTACTGTACCTCTGTGTTGCCGGTTATATTTTGCAATGCCCAGACTAACCAGGTAAGTGGCAATGGGATATCTGTGTTTATATTTAAAAGTTCTGTTGGCACCGTTAATGGCAGAGTCAACCAGTTTGCCGTTTGCCGCCACCCAGTAAGTATTGGGTACCGTTACATTAATATCAAGTGAGTCTGCTTTGTCCTGCATGTCTGCTTTGCAAGGCCACCAGTCTTTATCTTCATACGATTCTGAAAGTGTGTAAATGTACCAGTTGCCTGATCCTGCAGGAAGTTCCCCACGCTGAAAACCTTCCTCCTGGCCACTTACAGCCGGAGGAGTGCCTGAGTAGGTAATGCTTACAGAATCATGCGTGCCTGATACGGAAATAGCCGATGGTAATGTAATTCTGAAAATATCTGTTGCAGGAAATGAGCTTGTGCAGATAAAGCCATGATGCCTTGCCACCGGTGCTCCAAATACAACACTGTTTAAATCAAAAGTTATTTGAGCAACGTTGGCAGTTGTAGTTTTAAAATAAATGGTTACCGTTCCGGAAATATTTTTTGAAACACCAGGATCAATTGTCCAGTCGCAGCGGTAATAATCCACATCAATGTTTGCACCCGTACCGCTGTTCCCCGTAGAATTTTCCGAATCAGGATTAAGAAGACTGCCTGTACTTCGATGATAGGTTTCCTGTGCAGCAGCAATTTGAAAAAGAAACAATACAGAAATGTATAAGTAGAATTTTTTCTTCATCTTGGACCGGATTTTAAGGTTATAATGAATGTGAATGCATTAACACCTGAACAAAGTTTAACCAAATAATTCTGTTAATCATTGCATTTTCCGCTAATTTTCTACTATACCTAGATGAAAATACACGTTGTAATTTTACCCTATTATATGTAACGTATAATCTATCAGGCCTTTACTGTGGCTAATTGCACAGTTACATAATTCACTGAAAAATATCTGAAGAAACATTTTTGTGTGAAACAGACTAATAAGTGGAAACAGTTTATCAGGGAAACTGAAGATTTAATCTTTCATTTGATGAAGCATCAAACAGAGTAAGTTACCGGTTAATAAAAAATGCAGCTGGCTGGCTGCATTATTAAATTCCCTGTTATGAAAAAAGCGTTATTTTTTTTGAGCATAATTTAATTGAAATGAAATGCCGGCATAAAAATTTCTTTTAGGTGCTGCATTGTAATAGCGGCCGCCTGCAGCATTAATATCATTGCCCAGGCTGTAGGTTTCATTTAAAAGATTATCAATGCCTGCATACACATTCATTATTAGTTTAGACTTTACAGCCGGTTTCCAGCCGGCACGGCAGCCTAATATGCGATAACCATCGGCTGCAACGGTATTGGCATCATCTAAAAACATTTTAGTGGCGTAATAGAAGTTGCTGGTTAAATAAATTCCTTTTTTAAACTGTACATCTGCCGACAGTGCTATGGTATGCTCTGGCACACTGGGTAATCTTTTACCCGAAAAATCAGTTTTGCCTTTTTCAAAATCGCCATACCTGAAGTCGCTGTAAGTATAAGCTGATTTTACATGTATGTTATCAAGCAGCACACACTTAACAAATTCAGTTGAGTAATCTGCACTAAGTTCAATGCCTTTTTGTTTCGTATTTCCGGCATTCACAAAATAATCTGCATTGTTGCTGTCTTTACGGCTTACCAAAGCGTTGTTCAGTTTAAAATAAAATCCGGTGGCTTCCAGCCGTAATTTTCCATTCAGCAAGGAAACTTTTCCACCCAGTTCATAGTTGATACCTTCTTCTGCCTGCAAAAAAGTACTGATATTGCCGGTAGATGGAAGCAATTCGGAAATGGTAGGCGGAGAAAACCCTCTTGAAATGCTTGCAAAAACTGCATTGCCTTTTTTAAATCTTTTCTGCAAGGCCAGCCGTGGCGATATTTCATTTTTATAAGTACGGCCCTGGTGCAAAACCGGGTAATTATTCAGCCTTTGAAAATCTACTTTCGATTTGTTGATGCTGGCCCCTGCCGTAATGATCCAGTTTTCTTTGATACTTACATCGCCCTGTAAAAAAATACTGCCGGTAAAATATTCTATATCATCATTGGTTTGCAGGGTATCGGCATTGCCGTTTTTATTTTTCGAAACCTGTGTATTAAAAAATCCTTGCTGCAATTCTGCCCCGGCTATTAATTGCAGTTTAGTTTCTTTTATTTTCTTTTCATAAATAAAAGAAGTTCTTCCTCCAAAGCCAGGTTCGTTGCGTCTTTCGTAATTACGAAATGTGGGGTTTTGTATCTGGGCAAACGTGCCAAAAACAGTTGTTGTGTTTGTAAAGCCGTTAAAAAAACTGTACCTGTGATTAATACCTGCTGTAAAATTTTTCTGGTAGATGGCTGCTTTGGCCCCATCTGCACTGGGAAAAGCACCTGCTGCAGGCCTTGCCTGTTTTGGGTTTGCTAAAAATTCTGTTTTGGTTAAACCCCCCGGTGTTTCATAAAATAAATTATTGTATAAAATGCTGCCGGTTAATTGCTGTTTGTCGGACATTTTAAACTGCGAAGTAAAACTTACATTATCTCTTTTGGTTTTTGTATGGCTGCGGTATCCATCACTTTCTGTATGATTATAAGTTACCTGGTTACGCCTGTTCATTTCTCCAAAGCCAACAGATGCAAAAATATTTTGCAATCCGTAGCTACCGGTAACATATTCTACATTAACTGCGGGCTGCCAGGCATTGTTAAAACTATGCATCAGCAATAAACCGCCGGTACCGGCACCATACATACTGCCTGCAGGGCCTTTAAACATTTCTACAGTAGAAAAATTATTAAAAGCAAACTGGTTAAAATAAGTATTGCCGCCTGCATCGGTTACCGGAATATCGTTCCAGTAAACTTTTACATTACGAACACCAAATGGAGAACGAAGTGAACTGCCCCTGATATTAATACGGTAACTGCCCGGTGAGCGCTCTTCCATTCTTGCACCGGCTATGGAATTGAATGCATGAACGAGCGAGGTTTTATTGTACCTGTCGGCACCGGTGTTGGTTATAACTTTTACAATGGTTCCACAACTGATGGCCCTGTTTTGTTCAAAGGCAGTTATAACAACTTCATTGAGTGTTTTGGAAGAATCGGTGATTGGGACCTGCTGTGCATTTACAAATGAATGCAGCAGCAAACCAATGAGTAACCCGCAGGTGATCTTTTTCATGTAAGTCGTAGGTTAGTAAGTAAAGCTAAAATTAAAAAAGCGAACCAAAATCTTTTGAGCGGTTAGGGCCACTCAAAAGATTTTTTACTGGCTGCTTATAAATAATATTACAATTTCTGGAACTTGATCTTCAGGTCAACACACTCGCCTTTTACCGTCATAAGATACGATCCTGAAGCAAGCTGGCCGATATATATTCCCAGTGCATTTGTTCCTTTTTTAAGCAAGGTAGTGTTTCGTAACATCACCCTGCCTCCGTTATCAATTATAGTCCATTCGGCGCTGCATGCTTCTGCCGAAATTACAGATGCATTTACTTCACTTCCCACAGGGTTTGGAGATATGGTTAAACCACTCTGCAATCCCGGAAGATTTACCCTTATAATATTTGAATAACGGTAAATGCCATTAATGTCAACCATCTTCAGGCGGTAATAAACCTGCTGAGACTGCAGATCCTCCACATTAGGATCGTCAAATGCGTAGCTGGTTTCTGCAGCACCATTTCCATTTGCTGTAACATTTCCTATTGCAGAAAACTGCTGTGCATCAATACTTCTTTCTACAATAAAGTGCGATGTATTAATTTCATTGGTTGTTTTCCAGATAAGGTTTGTGGTGGTATTATTTTTAAGTGTGCCGGTAAATGTGAGCAACTGCAGTGGCAGTGCTGTATTGCTTGATGCAAAATAGAAAGAAGAAAATCCCGTAACATTCACTTGTAAAACATAACCGTTTGCACCCTGTTGCAGATCGGCAAGCAGGTTATTTGTAGGTGTTAATAATGTTGTTGTTGTTGAAACCATTGCCGGGCCGCAAGGATCATTATTCTTGATCACCTTTAATTGCAGCACCGATCCCAATCCACTTAACGGATCAGCAGCCAGCAGGTCAAACTCGGCTTTTGAAATATACAACCTTACTTTAACCGGTGTTGTAAAACTGGTTACAGCCGGTGTAATGGTAATATTTCTGTCAAGATAACGAACACTTCCTTTTACACGAATAGCACCCGAATTTGTATAAAATGAAGAAGTAACAGCGCCAAGACTTTGTCCCATTGCATTTATCTCTGCCAATATATTTCCGTCAGGGCCTGTAATGGGTACCCATAAAAAATTATTAGATCCATCGATGGTTACCGTAGTACCCTGGTTACAGGTGTTAGCAGCACCAGCTGCAACCGGAATGGTTTTGGGAATGGTACTTAATCCGGCTGCATCATTGTAACCCAGGAAAGAATATTTAATTACACAACCGGGACATGCGGCTACAATCGGGTTTCCTACTCCGGGCCCTGATGTGGCGGCGTTATTATCCATAACTAAAAAAACATCTTTTCCATTGGGCGCAAAAGCCAGGTCCCTATAGCGGTTTACACTTTGAAAGTAAGTAATCGTATCGCCCTCATTGGCGCTGCTGCCTGCAACATTACTTGGAAGCGTGGCAGTGCCAGCCGCATTAAGCTTTAATCTTATTAAGCGTCCCCACTTCAGGCCACCAGCGACTAAAGACCTGTTCCAGCCCGGTATTATTTTATTCTGATAAATATCCAATCCCGACCAGCCTTCTGATCTCCAGTTTGCATTTCCGCCCGGAGCCTGCCAGGTAGCCAATATGGATGAAGGAGCATAGGCTGAAAAAAGCGGGTCTTTATATTGGCCGGTAGTTCCTAAGTTAATATTATCCCTGTTTGTTGCTTCAATTCCTATGGGCGGGCAGGTTGACTTTCCATTATATGGAGCAGTAAAACCGGGAACCGCAGGACTGGGTGCTGTGGCATCATTATAAGGAGAACCTCCTGAAACACTGGTATTCGTTCCAATTGCAGTGTTTCCATTATAATTTCCATCGGCTGCATATCCTATTATCAAAGGATGTCCATAATTTTTGAATCCTTCAATTATATTTATTTCATCATCGCTGTATGCCCCGTGAGAACTGCCATATAAAGTTTTTGTTAGCGTATCATAAGCAAAACCCTGGTTATTTCTCATACCAATATTCCATACAGGGTTGGTTGCCGAGTAAGGATTATCATTGGGTATCCATTCAGCCGGACCTGTTTCACTGGTAACGGGATTATCTGATTCGAGATTATATCGCAAAATCTTTCCTTCCAGTGAAGCCGGATTTTGGGAATTCATTGGGCGGTACCTGTTTTCATACTGGCCAGAACCCATATCCCCGGATGCCATAAACAAATAATAAGTATTGCCTGGCGCTACAGGAGCTATTATCATCCTTTGAGAATTATGGTCTTTGCTTCCCGGCAGGTTATTTTCTATGATTGCAGGGCTTTCCAGCCTGTAAGTAGCGTTATTGTAAGTAAAGCGCACTATTTTATTTCTGTAAATAATGCCATTGGGAGAAGTGCCGCTTAAATATCTATGAACGTATGTAACATATACAAAGTCGTGGTTGCTGGCATCGCCAAACCTTGGATGAAGAGCCAAACCTGCAAACCCGCCCTGCGGCCAGGGGTTCCAGGTACCGGGAGCCTGACGTGCACACAACGTATCGTCTCCCAGGCCACTTGATCCAAACCAGGTACTGCCAAAAGCAAGATCAAGAACCGTTCTTTTTCCACCATTAACAGAACTCATTTTATACACTTTATACCCTCGTGACTCTGTGATCCATAAACTATCATCGGGGCCATAAGTAATTTCCCAGGGATAATTAAGAACACTTGGCCCGGAGAGTACAGTTTGAGCAAAAATTTCATTCATCCGCCCTCCCTTTTCTATTGGGTCGGTAACACAAATATCGAAAGTATGGTTTGCAGCTATAGCGCCAGCTGCATTTTTATGTATTCGTATATAACAGGTATCACCCACCACAAGCGGGTTAGTAAGAGATGGGGTAACGAAAACAGTAGTAGATCCAACACCACATGCTTTTTCAGTAAAAGAACCACAACTGCCGGAAAATAACTGAATCCTCACGCTGCCAATACCACCCCACCCTGTTCCCTGGTTACTTATTATTACAGATGGGTTTTTGGTTTTTGCTACAAACTTGTACCAAACATCAGAAGCAGTAGCTGAATAACCGCAGGCAGATGTAAGGGTATATGCCTGGTTGGTAGCACCCGTTAAGGTTTGAGCCAAAAGTCGGCTGGTACCTGTTACACAGGCAGAATCTGTTCTGATAAGCGTTGCATTTGCACAGTTATCATTTGCCTGTGCCAATAATACCTGCACAAAGCTGAAAAGGAGTAATAAAAAAAGGGCAAAACTCTTAATGGCGGGTTTCATGATGATTGGTTTTTCTGATAATGTTGTTTTAGGATATCCGGAGAACAGGACAAATACCTACAGTTTGTAGTATAAATCCTACTCCGCGAATGTTAATAAACAAACATTTTGGGAAAATATTGTTGCGCATCAAAAAAAAATATGGCTGCCTGCAGTTGATTTTCAGCTCATTCAGCTTATTCTTTAATAGAAAAAGTACGGATTACAATAAAATACATCGGGTGTCGTTATGTAGAACATCAATTACTTTTTGTCGAAAAATCATTACAAAATTTTCGGCCTGAAAGTAAGGTATGTGCCATTGTTGTCCAATATATCCTGATAAATCAATAAATGTTCTTTATGAAAGCAATTTTATTCAGCCGCTTACTCTGTCAAAAAACAGTTCTGTTGTTTGGCTTTTCATTATTTATTTCAACATTTGTTTTTGCACAGCCATCCAATGATAATTGCAACAATGCTATAACCCGTACATCAAGTACATCCTGTAATAATAACCAATACCGTTTGAGAAATGCTACAGCGAGTGCAGGCATACCTGTAGGCTGTGCACCGGTAGGTACGCACTATGATGTATGGTTTCAATTTACGGCAGTAAGTGCCACTCATACCGTTACTATCAGCAGTCTTGAAAGTAATTTTACAAACCCAAGGGTTCAATTATTCGGCGGAACCTGTGCTGCATTGGTTTCGGTGGTTTGCGGTACAACAACCATGACCGGTACAGGATTAACTATTGGTAATACATATTATGTAAGGGTTTCAAATCTTGGTGCTGCAATTTCATCCAATGATCGTTTTAATATTTGTATTACACATCCCAATCCGCCGCCGCCAAACGATCATTGCAGCGGAGCCACGCTGTTAACTTCAGCCGCAGCCTGCAATACAGTTACATCAAATATTCGTTATGCTACCAGTCCCGGACCCGCAGGTGCTTGTGGTGGTGCTACTGCTACAACCACATATGATGTTTGGTTCAGGTTCGTGGCTAATTCAACTACCCATGCTGTTACGATCAGTAACCGTGGTGCTAATCTTCCGGCAGCAAGTACTTATATTGAAATGCTGAGTGGCGCGGCCTGCGGAGGTTTTGTATCATTGGGATGCCAGGCAGCATCTGTTACCAACGGCAGATTGACACTTTCCACATTAACTCCGGGTGCTACCTATTATGTAAGGGTATATGTTACAACAAATCCAACAGCTACGGCAACTGCCGACTGGAATTTCGATATATGTGTTCAACAGCCGCCAGCCAATGATGAATGTACAGGGGCAGTTTCATTAACGCCAAATGCTACCTGTACCAATACGGCAGGCACGCTTGATCTGGCAACACCAAGCACTGCTCCATTAGGGTGTTTTGCAGCAGGCACATACTATGATGTTTGGTATAGTTTTGTAGCAACGGCTGCTCTTACGCACACTGTTTCTATTAGCAACCTCGGCGCTAATTTTACTGCTCCAAGAATTCAGTTATACGGGGGTAATTGCGGAGCGTTGGCTTCTATTTCCTGCGTCAGTGGTACTTCGCTTTCAAGGGTAGGGTTGGTAAACGGAACAACTTATTATGTACGTATCGCCAATTTTGGTGTAAACCCATCCGGTACGGGTACGGTGGCAAATTTTGATATTTGTATAACCAGGGTTGCTGCTCCTCCTGCTAATGATGCATGTGCCGGGGCATTCTTATTAACCAGTTCGGTCGTCTGTTCAAATGTATCAGGTACATTAATAAATGCTACTGCAACAGCAGGTTTACCGGCATGTGGTAATGCATTATCTCCGGAAGTTTGGTATATGTTCGTAGCTCAATCTGCATTCCCTGTAATAACGCTTAGCAATATGGGGGTAATCTGTTAGCGGCTAAATCCAAGAATTCAGATATTTTCAGGTGTCTGCTGGTTCTTTATCCTTGCCTGTCAAAGTGTTGCAGGATCTCCATCTTCCCTTAATACAGCCACTAACACCGGTGGTGCCGGGTTGGTAATAGGGAACACCTACTACATCAGAATTACAACTAATAACAAATGCACCTGTTGCCAGGGTACATATACTTTTAATATTTGTATTACAGACCCGACCCTGTAGGCAGTGCCCGTATAGATTATGGTAAGACCTATGCAAACATAACTGCAGGTACAGTGGGTGGTACTATAAATCCCGGCGATGTGCTTGAAATAAGAGCTACCCTGGTAATACAACGAAATGCTGCCAACCAGCACAGGGCTATAGACAGTATTGCCTATTATGATACTTTGTCGCCGGGAATGGGATTTGCCCTGGTACCCGCAACAATTGCAACGAGGACCAATGAAGGAAAAATTTATAAGTCCTATACCGATAGTCCTGCAGATGCTGACTTTGGATGGTATACTACAGCCGGTGCAGGCACTGATACTGCCATCCAGATCAACATGGGCACAGGTGCTACCAAACTCAGGGGAGGTGTATTCAGGAGCAATTCCTTTCCTTCCTTTTTCGGTACTACCTGCATTATTATGGCTACTTACCGGGTAACGGTAAATGCCGGTTATGATACAAAAATAGATTTTGGCGGTGGCGCATTCAGATACAGGGATTCTGTTACTGGTGTGTTTTATACAATTAATTTCCCAAAAGACACATTGATCGTTTATGCCAGTCCCGGTGCCTGCCCGGATGCTGTTTCGCCAACCAATGTTATTGGTGATGAATTTAATGGAACATTTGGTGCACCGGCAGCCAGTCCCGGTTCACAAAACAGGGGCACTTCACCTAACACAAACTATTTATATACTGTTTTTGGTGCCAGTACTCCCAATGATTATTACTATGGTGTTGCCAATAATACCAGTGCCAACAACTCAATTAGCCAAACAGTAGCCAAGCCTGGTGGCGCTGCACGTGTTCATCAGGTTTGGGATATTACAGGAGACCATAGCGGCGCAGCTAATACGGCAAGGGGTAACCGGCCATGCAACCCGGGGTTGCCGATCAGTTCCACTAATCCATGTGGCTATATGCTGGCCATTAATGCTTCTTATAAAACAGACGTAGCATTTGAATTTAATGCCACCGGTGCCTGCGGTGCAACTTATTATGAAGTTTCGGCCTGGTTTAAAAATATCTGCTATAAGTGTGGTTGCGATTCATTGGGCCGGGGATCTGGTAATGTAGGTTATATTCCTACAGCAGCGGGAGATTCAGCAGGGGTAAGGCCAAATATAGCCATGCAAATTAATGGTATTGATTACTATACTACAGGCGAATTGGTTTACCAGGGTTTAGGAGGTACACAAACCGGATCAGATACCCTGAACAACTGGGTAAGACGTTCCTTTGTTTTTAAAACTGACACTGCACAAAGTAGTTTTAGAGTAACATTCAGGAACAATGCACCGGGTGGCGGAGGTAATGACTGGGCCATTGATGATATCAGTATCAGAACCTGTTATCCCAATATGACTTATTCGCCTTCAGCAAACCCAACGGTATGTGCCGGCCAAACCTTAACCATTTCCGATACAGTACGTTCTTATTATAATGTATATATCTATTACAAATGGCAGCGAAGTACCGATGGCGGTACTAACTGGGTTGATTTAGCCGGAAGTTCGGGCGTAGCAACCTTAATTCCTGTTGGTGGCCTTTTTCAATTTGTAAATTCTTATACACTGCCTCCTTCTGCTACCACACCTGCCAACAACGGTGATCTTTACCGGATGGTTGTAGCGACTACAGCTACAAACCTGGCAAATGGCTGTAATTATTCAGATTTAATACCGGTTACATTAATTGTAAACAACTGTATTGATATTGATGATGATAATGATGGTATACCGGATTATGTGGAGTTTAATAATCCACTGGCACTGGCAGGAACTCCTCCAAACTGGAGCAACCTGGCTTACCCGGGCCGTGTAGATAATAACAGCGATGGTGTAAATGATAATTTTGACTGGGGAGCAGATTCGGACAATGATGGTATCTCTAATTTCATGGATCCTACTTTCACTCCGTGGGTAGATTCTAACAGCGATGGTATAAACGATCTGTCTGATAAAGACCTGGATGGTATCCCCAATCAGTACGACCGCGATAGCGATAATGATGGTCTTCCGGATGTGGTAGAATCTTATGGTGTTGATACGGATGGCGACGGTATTATTGATAATTACCTTGACACTGATATTGACGGATTCTCAGAAAATGTAGATGCACTTGCCGGTGTGCCGGGATCCGGAAATGGATTGGGCGCCCAGGACTTTGATGGTGATGGCATTCCTAATTATTTAGATACAGATAGTGACAACGATGGTATTCCCGATGTGATTGAAGCCGGTGGTGTTGATGCAGCCAATAATGGCATTGTTGATAATTTTGTTGATGTAAATGCCGACGGAATGAGTGATAATAATTTTGCAGCATCTGCATTATTAATATCAGGTGTCGATGTATCCCCGGTAGATGGCCGTGGAGATAACTGGCCCAACAAAAACATAGACAGAGATTTCAGGCCCAATGCCTATGATGTGGACAGTGATGGAGATGGTATTGTAGATGTCATTGAATCCGGATTACCAGACACAGACCTGAACGGTATTGTTGATGGCGTAATAACGCCTGGCGGTAATGGATGGTCAACTGCTGTTTCAGCTTTAGGCTCTTTAGGCTTAAGAAATACGGATGGTAACGGAAATCATGATTACCTGGATATTGATTCGGATAATGATGGTATACCGGATAATATTGAGGGTCAATCAACAGCCAATTACAGGTTGCCAACATTAACCGATGTTGACGGGGATGGACTTACCTTGCCATATGACAATGTTCCCGCCGGCTTTAGTGGTACTGGTATTGCAGTATATGATCATGACGTTGATGGTACACCTGATTACAGGGACCTTGATACGGATGCAGACGGCCTGGCGGATATTGTAGAAGGAAATGATTTTAACCTTAATGGCATCCCCGATGATAATGTAACCTTAACCGGGCTTGATACTGATGGCGACGGATTGGATAACCGTTTCGATTCATTAACCTCGGTATTAAATATTAAAGGAACATCATACCGCATGGGCAACCTCGGCAGCTTTACCGGTGATGCCGCACCCGGTTCCAGAACAACGGTACAAAGAACCATGATTTCTCAAACCGACAGAGACTGGCGTTTTACAAGTTTTGTACTGCCAGTACAGTTCTTGAGCTTTACCGGATCGCAAAACAATAACAGTGTGTTACTCAAATGGTCCATCATAGCCGATAAAGAAGTTGATCATTTTGAAATTGAACGAAGCATTACCAACAGCAATTTTACCAAAATAAAAACGGTAACTGATCAGGTGATACTGCAGATACAGCAAAACTTTGCTACCACCGATGATATTACCAATGTAAACAGCAATATCATTTATTACCGCTTAAAAGTAGTTGGTAAAGCAGGAGATATAAAATACAGTCAGGTAATTTTTGTAAGAAAAAAACAAACGCAAACCCCGGTTACTATGGCGCCAAACCCGGCAAACAATTACGTAACCGTAAATGTATTTGTTGACGAAAACATACAGGCCACATTTACTTTAATTGATAAACTGGGACGAAAAGTACACACACAAAATGAAAAATTAACCAAAGGCTCAAATAACATTACCCTTTACCTGGATAAGTTCAGCGATGGTGTTTATGCTATGGTTTTTGAAAATGCATCAGAAAAAATAGTAAAACAACTGATCATAATAAAGTAATAAGTTGATGATCAAAAAAAGCTGCTTTGTTCTTAACAAGGCAGCTTTTTTTATATACCCGGTTTATTATACTGCATTGGAACCGGATTGATATTGGCAATGATTTTAAAAGCAGCTTAAATAAATACTTACCATCAGTATTTTGTATTTTTACAGCCTAACATGATAAATATGAATTCAAGCTTAGATAATAAACCTGTAATTGGCTTTACCTGCGGCGATGTAAATGGAATAGGAATTGAACTGCTGATAAAAACCCTGGGCGATAACAGGATACTGGATTTATGTGCACCGGTATTTTTTGCCAGCAATAAAGCAATTAACTTTTACAGAAAAAGTGTACCCGATATAAATATTACCTACGCTGCCACCAAAGAGCTTAACAGGTTAAACCCAAAGCAGGTAAACCTTTTTAGCTGCTGGGAAGAAGAAATAAATATCAACCCCGGTATACTAAATGATATTGGAGGCAAATATGCTGTCAAAAGCCTTACCATGGCAGGCAAGGCTTTAAAAGATAATTTGATTGATGGACTGGTTACCGCACCCATTCACAAAAACAACACCCAAAGCAACGAGTTTAATTTTACCGGCCATACCCCATACCTAAAAAATTTATATGGCGCTGCAGATGTGGTGATGTTTATGATTGCAGACAATATGCGTATTGGATTGGTAACAGAACATGTGCCGGTGCAGGATGTTGCCAAACACATTACCAGGGAAGGCATCATCAGCAAACTACAGATCATCAACAATTCTTTAAAAAGAGATTTTAATATTACCAAACCACGCATTGCAGTATTGGGCCTAAACCCACATGCCGGCGATGAAGGTTTGATTGGTAAAGAAGAAGAAGAAATTATTAAGCCCGCCATTAAAGAAGCAAAGCAACGGGATATATTTTGCTTTGGTCCCTACCCTGCCGATGCGTTTTTTGCACGTGGGCATTACCAAAAATTTGATGCGGTACTGGCCATGTATCACGATCAGGGATTAATTCCATTTAAATCTTTAGCCATTGGCGAAGGGGTGAACTATACCGCCGGATTGCCCGGTGTACGCACATCACCCGATCATGGTGTGGCATTTGATATTGCCGGGCAGGGAAAAGCAGATGAGTCATCTTTTAGAGAAGCCATTTTTAAATGTATTGATATTATTAATGGCCGGAGAGAATACGACGGGCAATACAGTAATCCATTGAAAAAAATAAGCTCCAGGATGATAGCGAATGCGGTTGATCAGAAGATTACAGATATACCGGAATAACTTATACTGTCAGCTTTATTTAATATTACTCCTTCATCATTTGCAAAGTGATTGCTTGCAATACCTTAATTAAAAACACCGTCAGCAATTCCTTTATTAATGATATAACCATTAATAAAAATTTCCATTTTTCCTTTTTGATTTTTTAATTTTTCTTTTTCAGCAGCGGTTTTCTTTTGGCTGCCATCTTCAAAATCAAAAGTTACGCCCTTGGGCATTTTATAATCTTTGGTATTGAATGAGAAGGTTATTTTATCGGGCAGGCCATAGGCTATGTATTTTCCGTAGCTCATTTCCAGTTCATAAGTTCCATTGTCACGGGTGGTAGTTTTGGTTTTAAGAATAACCTGGTTTACCGGGTCAATGTATAATGTTGAGAGCACTACATCTGCATTATCATCTTCAGGCAATAACTTTACCACTTTCACAGCCCTGCTGCCAACTTTATCATTCCCTGCATCCAGTACACTGTATTTACCGCTGCTAAGCACATTGCTCATATTGATATTAACAGCGCCTTTGGGTACAAAGGAAATTCCCTTTTCATTTTTAATCCGCAGCCGGTTGGGTTTTTTAAAAAAAAGTTTTACAGTGGCCACCGGCACTTTTAAAAAAACCACATTGGTTTTCATTCTGCCATTTGCTTCATAATCATTTACCAGGTTTATTTTATCCTTTACTTTTTGTACCAGCACGTTTATATCCTGCGCCTGCGCAAAAAGAGAAAATTGAAAAAGAAGTAGAAGAAGAATGATGCGTTGCATAGTACGGTTTTATGATAAGATATCTTTTTTTCGAAAAATAAAAACAGCTGCAGAAACCAATGCCACTATATAAACCATCAAAGCAGCCATGCTCTTTATAATCCCCGGCAGGTACTGTATCGATCCTTTTATGGTTTCGCCATCTTCTGTTGAGCCAATGTAAAAAAATCCTTTCCAACCCAACATATAAGTAGTGAACAAGTAAGGCTTTATATACTTTTGGTAAATGGGTATTTCCATTTCACTTATTAAAGTACACACAATGATAATGCCTACTGTAGCCACTATCGGGCCTATTGAATTTTCTGACATCACAGATAGTAACAATGAAATAGCCGCCACCACCATCATGGCAATAAAGGCAAAACCAAATGCAAAAAAATACCGCCACAGCACATCATTGGCTTCTATCAATTGCAGACCATTTGTTTTTGCCACTACCAGGTCGTTCTCTCCAAACACAGCAATACTTATTACCAAAGAGATGACTGCTATCCACAAAAGCAAGGCAAAAACATATACGGCAGTGGCCAGATATTTAGCCAGTATTATTTGTGTACGGCTCACGGGCTTTGCAGCCAACAGCCTTAATGTACCCATGCTTGCTTCACCCGAAACCACATCTCCGGCAACCAGAGCAACCAATATTGGCACATGCACCAGCAATAAATTCAAAACAAAAAAACAAACTGCATACCCGTTAACCAGTTTGCTGTAATCAATATTCATGGTCTCATCCAAAGAGCCCAGCATAAATTTCATCCAGTCTTTACCATTTACCAGTAACCCAAGCTGAATTAAAAAAATAAATGCAGCTATAATGGCAAATGCCAGGTAAGTTCTTGGTTTCTTAAATATTTTAAACAGTTCAATTTGCAAAAGATTCCACATGTCCGGGCTGGGTTGTAAGTGAAAGAAAATAATCTTCCAATGAATGCATTGGATCTACCGAAAGTACCTGTACCTGCATAGTTACCAGTGTGGCAATTAACGCAGGCACGTCTTCCTTATTCATTTTAAGTTGCAGCTTTACGGTGTTATTTTGTAAAGAAGCTGCCCAGTTTGTTTGCAGCAATTTTTCTCTTGCCGCAACATTATCTACCGTTTCAAGCTGCACCAGCGATTTTGATGGGTCAAGCAATTCTGCAACCTTACCTTCTACAATCTTTTTTCCTTTGTGGATGATGATCATCCGGTTTGCAACCAATTCAATTTCGCTTAATAAGTGCGAGGATACGACAATTGTCTTTCCCAACTCCCGGCTTAAATGCAAAATAAGGTTCCGCATATCTGCAATACCCTGCGGATCAAGTCCGTTGGTGGGTTCATCTAGAATGATCAGTTGAGGGTTGTGTACCAGGGCCACGGCAATACCCAGCCTTTGTTTCATTCCCTGGCTAAAGGTTTTTACTTTGCTGCCGGCTCTTTCATCAAGGCCAACCATTTTCAATTGCTCCATCAGCAATTTTTTGTCGGCCTTAATGCCACTCATTTTTGCAAAGATGGCCAGGTTATCATAAGCCGATAAGTATTTGTACAGATCGGGCTTTTCTATTACAGCGCCAACCTGCTTTAAAATATCGGAACGATGTGTAGAGAGGTTTTTATCAAAAATGCTGATCTCTCCGCCAGAAGGTTTTATCAGCGTAAGCAACATACGTATGGTGGTAGATTTACCGGCACCATTTTGTCCCAGGAAACCGTAGACATCACCTTGTTCAACAGTAAATGAAAGATCATCAACTGCATTGATCTCTTTAAATTGCTTGGAAAGATTATTAACTTTTATAATGGCCGGCATGAAAATTTATATTACCAAAGGTAAAACGGATAAGCATGTAAAAAGTTTAAAAAAATAATTTAGGACAATATTATGCCGATTGAATTTTTGCCGGCAATTCATCCGCAGGTGCCAGAGGCCTGCACACAAAGCTTTGTTGAATTTCAGCCCACGCACATTGCCATAAAATAAAATTCAGTTTGGCATCATTCTTTACCGGGATTCATGTAAGACTGCAGGGCGTTTACATAGGCTTCAAAAGATTCAATACCTTTTTTGGTGACCTTACAGATGGTTTGGGGATAGTTATTACTGAACTGTTTGGTAACTTCTATATAACCGGCATCTTTTAGCTTATTGATCTGTACACTGAGGTTACCGGCTGTTGAATTTGTTTTTTCTTTTAAAAAAGTAAACTCAGCCTCACGTACACTAATGAGCAGGCTTACCACGGCAAGCCTGAGTTGAGAGTGTAATATGGGATCGAGTTCTTTAAATTCCATTGTAAATACCGGTATTAATTTTTAAGGCCATTATTTAATTTTCTGTATTGCATCCATAATATTAATCCCGGAATAATATAGCCAATTAATACGGCTCCTGCCATGATGAGCATATCATACTTAAAATCTTTATTAATAAACATGGCAATGGCGCCAATCCAGTTTACAGCAGCGCCGGTCATTAACGACCGCGATTTGATTGCCCCGCCTTTAATCAGCATTAAAAATGCAAAAATCATCAGAAAAAAACCAAAGCCGGCATTGGCACTTACTGCAACATTGATAGAAAAAATAACCGTAAAAAGACAGATAGTAAATCCTATATCAACCAGGCGCAGCAGATCATCCACGTATGTTCTTACTTTTTTTTGTTTGGGTTTAAATATATCGTAGGTTAACATCACAATGGTAAAAATTCCAAAAACATTCCAGCCTAAAAAAATATTACCCGAACCGGTATAAATAAAAAACCAGGTGGAAAGCGATGCCAGAATGATCATGGTACCCCAAAGCAGCCAGCCCAGTCCATTATCGGTAATATTACTTTTTGCCTGGCTTATCATCTGCTGGATGATCTGCAGGCTTTTTTCGTTTGAAAGCGGTTGCTCGTTTTCCATATCAGTTTTGATTTTTGAATTTTTTTCTAAGCAGGTATCCCGGAATTATCCAGGCAATAAGTACTGCCACTGCTAAAAGAATTAAATAATAAATCGGTGCAACAAATGTAGATCCTATAGCCAGCAGCCAACAGGCTATACCTCCTAATTTTAATGGTGTAAACCGCATCACAAAGCCTGATAAAAATGTTGGTATGCCATAAAACAGCAATACCAGCGAGTTTATGTATACCCACAAATTAAACCGCCCCATAACAATGGTAAGTACCAGCATGCATATCCCAAAACAAATCCAGATGGCATCAATAATGCCATCGCTATAGGTTTTTACTTTTTCTTTTTTCTTTGCTTTAACCAGGTAAATAACCTGAACAATTACCACTGCCCAGGTAACCATCCAAACAAATTCCGGATGTTTAAACAGGTTAAACTTAATTGCCACAAAATGAAAAATTGCACAGGCAAAAATTACCCAGCCCCACAATAAATACAAAAATCCGTTATCAGTAAACCGGTTTTTTGCCTGGTTGATCATGCTGTCAATTAACAGCAGGCTGTCTTTTGGAGAAAAGTTTTCTGGTTGCATACCAAATGGTTTTGAGTTTTTGTTTTGGTCCTGATAGCTATCAGGACCAAAACAAAAAACATGTTATTTACATTCGCCAATATACATTTCCACTCTTTGCTTTCCCCAGTTAGGATGAATTTCGCTGGCAGGTTTAAATGTATTGTACTTAGCTAATGATGATTGCAAAACAGGTTTTGCAGTGACACATCCACCACCAAATTGCTCAGGGGTAAATTTTAATCCCTGTCCTTGCAAAAATTCAGGTCTTGGGTTTGCAGGATCCTGCTTCATGGCAGCTTCGATATAAGAAGCAGCTTCCGGCCCATACTCCTGGAATCTTTGCATGGGGTTTACCATCATGTGAGCACTTGCTATCATACTTTTTAAACAGCTTATCTCTGAGTTGTTGGGCTGTAATGCATCTGCCTTATCAATCAGTTCAGTTGCTTTATCGGCAATGGCATCAATTTTAGATTTATCCTGTTCCATGTAAGTATAATTTACCTGGCACAATGCTGCATAATAATAAGCCAGCCACTGGGTTTTTTCGGCTGTGGCAATACGTTCAAATTTATTTGCCAGGTCTAAAAGATTTGCCGGGTTTTTAAAGCTGGAATCAATGGCAGCTATATTCGCTTTCATACTGGCCACGTATTTGTCACTTTGTGCAAATGTAGCAGCTGTTAAAAAAGTTACTGTAGCGATAAGAAATAATTTTTTCATTGTTTTTATTTTAGAAGGTTTATTTATTTTTTTGATTTTTTAATTTTTCATATTCTCTTTCAACAGAATTTGCTTTAGGAAAAACATAAGCTCCTGCAAAATGAAATGCCAGGCCTATACCCCAGCCGATCATTGGCCATATTGGCCATGGAAAATGGTTCAGGGTAAAGAAATCAAAATCTTTATCGTATTGACGTGATGAAAAAAACCACACAGCCCAGAAAAATGAATTCATGATAACATAAGTAACTGCATGTGTTTTAAAGCTTGCCCTTTTTTGTGCAATCTCCCATAGTTCGGGATCTTTTCCTTCGGGAGCTGGTTTATAATCTGACATAGTTGTAAAAATTTATTGGTTAAAATTATTGTTGGTTAAAGATTGTTGTTGATCGCATCCTGTGTTCTGTCAATTCCAAAACTAATAAAGCAACCTATATAAATAAAGCGTTTTGATGGCGGTGTTACAGCCTCTTTACGGGTTCCTGCGTTGTTGTAATTATAATTAAACACCTGGTTTTGTCCGAGTACATTATTAATCCCCAATACCCATACAATAAATGATTTTGCATTTGTTTTACCAAGCTTGGGCAAATAGTTTACACTAAAACTCATACTGTTGTAATTGATGGTCTTTCCGGCATCAGCAATAACATATTTGCTTTGTGTATTATCATAGGCAAAACGATAATAAGGCCTGCCTGTTGCAAAATTGTAGCTGACATTAAATCCTGTTTTCCAGGGCAGCACAAACTTCTTTATTACAAATGCGGCGGTATGGTTAGCGGCAAATGAAGGTGTTATAGCCTGGGGGTAATTTAAGTAATCTCTTTTTGTATCCAGGTAAGAATAAGAAATCCAGTAATCAACATTCTTAAAAGTCTTTTTATCCCTGAAGAAAAATTCCAGTCCTTTGGCATCACCAAAACCATTGTTGTTAGTTGCCACTTCCCTGCCTGTAGGGGATGTAGCTGTTTTGTACAGATCGGTATATTTTTTATAAAATGCTTCAACACGGAAAGTGCGGTCTTTGCTGATTTTCTGGTACTGCAGTATATAATGTGCAGCTCTCGAAAAATCAAGACTGGCAACAGCGGGCAGGTATTTTCTTTCGGGATTCTGATAAAATAATCCGTAAGCGAATGATGCCTGGCTGTTATCCCGGAATTTATACGCAACAGAAACCCTTGGTGCCACATTCCATTTATTAACGATTGCAGAATGCTCAACCCTGCCGCCTACTTTGGCAGCCAGATCGTTGGTTATAAACAAATCAGCTTCTGCAAAAACAGATTCAAGATTATCTGTTACCGATTCTGTAAACTTTGTTCCATCATACAAAGTATAAGTCGATTTTTCTTTACTGTAAAAATAATCGGCACCAAAACGAATTACATTTAAGCCATTCAATTTTTTATCAAGCACAACCCTTGCCTGTGCATATTGAGCGCTGTTATTCAGTTTAAAATTTTTAAAGGCGTAGAACGAAGGATTGGTGATCACCTTTTTTTGGTTATTGGCATCCTGCAGTTCATTATTCATATCATCTTTATTGGTGCTGAAGCTGATGCCGGTAGTTATTTTCCAGCCTACGCCAAAATTTTCACGCCAGTTAATATTTTGATACGTATTCAAATTCTCGAGGTAAAATGCATTTTTTAAAACAGCTGAATCTATATCTGCATTTCTGAAACCGGTTTTATTGGCGCTGATATAACCATAGTATTTGATCATGCCGCCATTTTTCGTTTTTATTCTGAAATTGGCATCGCCCTGGTGGTAAACCGGTATCTGGTAAAAATCCTGTTTTTGTTTGTTGATGGCAAAGCCCAGCCAAAGGTTTGTATAGTTGTAAGAAATACCCCAGGCAGATTTCTTATCTTTTGCCAGGTGCTGAATACCACCGCCCACACCAATTACAGATAATGCCAGATCAGCTTCGGTTTTTTCCGGTAAATCCTTGCTTTCTAAAATTAAAGCAGAAGAAAGTGCCTGGCCATACAAAGCCGAGTAACCACCCGAACTGAAAATGGTTCCTTTAAATAAGAAAGGGTTAAAGCGGCCACGGGTGGCAATACCGGGTGTGCTGCTGTAAAAAAAGTTATTTACCAGGTTACCATCCATATATATCTTGCTTTCTGTTGCCGAGCCCCCTCTTACAAACAAACCTTCGCTTTCTCCCACCTGCTGGGTGCCTGGCAGCGATTTAAATGCACTGGTTACATCGCCATTGGCGCTGGGGGTGGTTACAATATCAAGTGCCGATAACACCGCTCCCTTGTTTTTATCACTGGCAACGAACGAACCGGCAGATATTACAACTGCTTTTAATTCGGTGACCAGTTCTTTCATAGAAATATTGAGGGTCATTGGGGCCGATTCCAGGTTAATTTCCTGTTCAAAAGGCTTGTAACCTATAATTGAAGCTTCTAATATCTTTTTTCCTTTTTCAGTAGTTAGAAATGAATAATTACCCAGTGAATCTGTTGTTGCTCCATCGTAAGTATCCTTTAAAGTGATGCTAACCCCACCCACCGGTTTACCCTTTGTATCAGTTATTTTACCTTCAATCTTAACCTGCGATATGGCAGATAAACCAAGTAATAAAATAAGTAATGTAAATACCCCTTTCATTGTTCCTAATTTTTCACAAACGTAAAGTAGTTTATTTTATAAACCAAATATTTTTGAAACTTAATTTTAAATTAACCTTGAAATATGGGGGTGATTTGTAACGCCGAAATGATTTTAATACATTGATAATCATTTATTTAGATGCAAGATATAAGTATTAGACATACCCCTGTAGAGCGCCTGCAACTTATCAACATCCCCTAAAATTTATTTTTTTATGTGGGCTGAATTTGTAATTTAGCAATAGAATTTAATGGGTTAGTAAGTACAAAGGGTCAGCAGAAATGTTGACCCTTTTACTTTTTAGTAAGACCAAATTGAAATTCAGGATACAAAAACAAGGCATATTTTTTCTTCGTTGCATTTTTCTTTTTTCAATTATTGATTTTGAAAACATGATCCGGCGTTGTCATTTTAATTGATTTTTCTTTCTTCTTTTTCCATTTTACATTTACGCCATGAGTAAAACTAAATCCGCATTTTTTTGTCAGAGTTGTGGTTACGAAAGTGCCAAATGGTTGGGTAAGTGTCCGGGCTGTAACAACTGGAATACTTTTGTTGAAGAAGTAATTGTTAAAGGGAGCGACAAAAAAGAAAAAGATGAATGGCGTGATTACTCCGGATTGGGAAAACAAAAAACCATTTCGATAAATGATGTAAGCAGTGCCGAAGAAAAAAGGATACTGACGACCGATGCAGAATTAAACCGGGTACTTGGCGGCGGCATTGTTTTGGGAAGTATTGTATTGGTTGCCGGTGAACCGGGCATTGGTAAATCAACTTTGTTTTTGCAGATAGGTTTACAATTGAAAGATGTTGTTACATTATATATAAGTGGCGAAGAAAGTGAGCAGCAGATAAAAATGCGTGCAGATCGTATCGGCATTGGCAGCGATAATTTTTATATACTGACCGAGACAAATACGCAAACCATTTTCCAGGAAATAAAAAAGCTGAAGCCGCAACTGGTCATTGTTGATTCTATTCAAACCCTGCAATCGCCTTTTGTTGAAAGTGGCGCAGGCAGCATCAGCCAGATAAGAGAAACGGCCGGAGAGCTGCAACGCTTTGCCAAAGAATCCAACACCCCGGTTTTTTTAATTGGGCATATTACCAAAGACGGAACCATTGCCGGACCTAAAATCCTGGAGCATATGGTTGATACTGTTTTGCAGTTTGAAGGCGACCAGCATTATGCTTACCGTATTTTAAGAACACTTAAAAACCGCTTTGGCTCTACATCTGAGCTGGGCATATATGAAATGACCGGAACCGGAATGAGGGCAGTAAACAATCCATCGGAATTATTAATCACTCAAAAAGAAGAACAACTGAGCGGCATTGCCATTGCCGCAACCATGGAAGGTATGCGCCCTTTATTAATTGAGGGACAGGCATTGGTTACACAAAGTGTTTACGGCACACCGCAAAGAACGGTAAGTGGTTTTGATCTGCGCCGCTTACAATTATTATTAGCCGTGTTGGAAAAAAGAGGCGGCTTTCATTTTGGTGTAAAAGATGTTTTTATCAACATTGCCGGTGGTATAAAAGTAGAGGACCCATCCATTGATCTTGCCATTGTGAGTGCTTTATTAAGCAGTTACGAAGACACGCCCATTAACCAGCATTATTGTTTTGCCGGCGAAGTTGGTTTAAGCGGAGAGATAAGAGCTGTTAACAGAATTGAGCAGCGCATTGCCGAAGCAGAGAAATTGGGTTTTGAAAGAATCATTGTCAGCAAGTACAATTCCAAATCACTGGGCAAACAAAAATTTAATATTGAAGTGGTGCCGTTGGGTAAAGTTGAAGAACTTTATCAATATTTATTTTAACTTGTAAGGGCTAATTATTTAAAAGATGATTACCCAACTAAAAAATATTGTCAATAGTACCCTGCATCTTTTCTACCCGCATGTTTGTACCGGTTGCGGATCTGATTTGCTTGAAGCAGATAACCTGCTCTGCTTAAAATGCATCCATAATTTACCACATACCGGTTTTGCAACTTTACCAAACAACCCGGTTGAAAAATATTTTTGGGGAAGAATTCCATTAACTGCAGCCTATAGCCAGTTTTATTTTTCAAAAGAATTTTTAATACAGCATTTAATTCATCAGCTTAAATACAAAGGCGATACAGAAATTGGTTTTTATCTGGGCGAGATGATGGGAAGAACTTTACTAAACAGCAGCCGGTTTTCTTCCATTGATGCTTTGGTACCCCTGCCACTTTATGCCGATAAAGAACATAAACGGGGTTATAACCAGGCAGCGGTCATCTGCAATGGCATGTCTGCTATAATGAATGTGCCGGTTTTGAACGGAGCAGTTATTCGCCAACAGGCTACCGAAACCCAAACCCGTAAGCATCGTACCGAGCGATGGGAAAATGTAAAACAGAGTTTTAAGGTTGCAAAAGGGCACGAATTGGCTGGTAAACACCTGTTATTGGTAGATGATGTGGTAACAACCGGTGCCACTTTGGAAGCCTGTGGCCATGTAATTCTTGGAATTGAACGTGTCAAGTTAAGTATAGCTACCCTTGCTTACGCAGCCAAATAAGTCTAAATTTGAAAAATGAAGAGAATCACGCCGCTTTTTTGCTTTTTAAATTTTGCTTTTTGCTTTTTCATTACTTCCTGCAAAAAAGACTCTTTCATCACCAGCGAATTTGCCCAACTCAGCATTACTGCCGATACTTTAAAATATGATACCGTTTTTACCACAGCCGGCTCCATCACCAAATTTTTTAAGATCATCAACGAAAACAATCAAAAACTCAGGTTAGGTAAAGTAAAACTGATGGGTGGCGCAACATCGGCCTATAAAATGAATGTGGATGGCGCTGCAACCAATGAAGTGACCAACCTGGATATTGAAGCCAACGACAGCATTTATGTTTTTGTTTCGGTAACCATCAACCCCAATGCAGCCAATCTTCCTTTTATAGTCAGCGATAGTATTCTCATAAATTACAACGGCAACAATCGTTATGTACAATTACAGGCTTATGGACAAAATGCAAATTTTTTAAGCAACAGGCTTCTTACCGGTAATACAGTCTGGACAAACAACCTGCCTTACGTTATACTTGGCAGTATTCGTATTGATACCACTGCCACATTAACCATACAACCTGGCTGCAAAATTTATTCTCATGCCGATGCGCCTTTTATTGTTGATGGCACATTAACTGTTAATGGCACAAAAGCCGATCCGGTAACTTTTAGCGGCGACAGGCTGGATGAAGGTTACAAAGATCTGTCCGCAAGCTGGCCCGGTATTTATTTTCGTGGCAGCAGTAAAAACAATACGCTCACTTATGCAGTAGTAAAAAATGCCTACCAGGCTATTGTTACCGAAAAGCCATCGGTGAATACCAATCCAAAAGTTATACTGCACCAATGCATTATTGACAATGCTTATGATGCAGGCATACTGGCTGTAAACAGCAGTCTGCAGGCCGATAACTGTTTAATAAGCAATTGCGGCAGCAATATCATTTTAAATTATGGTGGCATTTATAATTTCACCCATTGTACTGTAGCAGCATATTCAACAGATTTTATCACCCACAAAAACCCGATGCTCAGCATAACTAATTTTACGCAGCAGGCAGGCGGTACTTTAACGGCCGACTTACATGCTGTTTTCCGCAACAATATTTTTTGGGGCGACGAAGGTATTGTGACCAACGAACTGTCAGTTATTAAACAGGGCGCAAATCCCTTTACTGTGTTATTTGAAAAAAATATGTACCGCTCTGCAGCCGATCCTTCCAACAGCACGTTAACTGGCAATATCAGAAATGCTGATCCTGCCTTCGATAGTATTAATGTAACCAAAAACATTTTCGATTTCAGGATCACAAAAAATGCTGCATCCCCAGCAATAAATGCTGGAACTTTAACCGGCTTTCCAAAAGACCTGGATGATGAAAACCGGAATATTGGGCTACCAGATTTAGGCTGCTACGAAAAGCAATAACCCAGCCCCAACCCTTCCCGAAGGGGAAGGAGAGCAAAATTGACAGTAAAAAATTAAACAATTATTAAATTAGAATGTTACAAATAAATTAAACCACAATCATCGCTAATATCTCAAACTTGATCTTCTCCATTTCCTCCCCTTTCGGGAGAGATAGAGGGGGGCCAGGTAGGGGTAAGGCCTTAAAAAAAACATTATGCTAAAGTTAATTGCCATTACCACAATCTTTCTTTCCGGTTTACTGCAAACAAACAAAGTAACAGCGCAGACAGAGTTTACCGCTGCACAAAACTCTATCCTCAACTTTAAAGTTGAGGGCCTTGAAGGAGGTACCATTGATTTTTCAAAATTCAAAGGCAAAAAAATATTGATCGTAAACACAGCCAGCAAATGTGGCTATACAAAACAATACGAAGGCTTACAAAAATTATATGATACCTATAAAGACAAATTGGTAATCGTTGGTTTCCCGGCAAATAATTTTGGCGGACAGGAGCCCGGCAGCAATGATTCCATCGCAGTTTTCTGTAAAAGGAATTATGGGGTAACTTTCCCCATGGCAGCCAAGGTTTCTGTAAAAGGTGATGATACAGCTCCCATTTTTAAATGGCTATGCAATAAAACAGAAAATGGTGTTACTGATGCAGAGATAAAATGGAATTTCGGCAAATTTTTACTGGATGAAAAAGGAACTTTAATTCAATACTTTCCAAGTAAGGTTGAGCCAATGAGTGAAGAGATCACTGGCAAATTATAGAATGCTGAATAACTGTAAATGAAACTACATGAAACAATTACTGACACTTATTACCTGTGTTGCCATTATCAGTTGTAATCAACAGGCTGATAAAGCAACCCAACCTGCATCTGTTAATATTGATTCGTTAAACGCTGCTTTTCTGCAAGGGTGGAATAATAAAGACTCTGTTGCCATTATGAAAACCATTGCCGGCAATGCTGTAGTAATGAACGACTCATTAATACACACAGGCACTGATGCTATTGCTAAAAATTGGATTAGTGGTGGCGTAAAAGTTTTGAGTAATATTAAAACCATTTCTTCCATAAAAGATGTAAATGAAAACATTGCTTACGATGGCGGTACTTATACCCTTGACCTGACACCGCCAGGCGGGCCGGTTTTAAAAGAGAAAGGTAATTACACGCTTGTCTGGTCTAAACAACCCGACAACAACTGGAAGTTAACGCTTATTCATATTGAAGATGTCACACGGCTTCCGGACATAAAATAAAGTAACTCCCATTTATCTAAATTTTAAAGATGATAAAGCTTTTAGCTATTGCTTTTTTAGCAGGCAGTTTTTTTACACCCCTGCAAACCAAATCCATTTACGATTTTAAAGTACCATCATTAAATGGCGGCACCATTGACTTTGCCGATTTTAAAGGAAAGAAAATTTTAATTGTAAACACAGCCAGCAAATGCGGCTTTACCCCGCAATACGAAGACCTGGAAGCATTGTATAAAAAATATGATGGAAAGCTGGTGATTATTGGCTTTCCGGCCAACAACTTCTTTTCGCAGGAGCCCGGCAGCAATGAAACCATTGAAGCCTTTTGCAAAAAAAATTACGGTGTTACATTTCCCATGGCGGCAAAAATATCTGTAAAAGGAAAAGATATGGCAGCCATTTACAAGTGGCTTTGCAATAAAACTGAGAATGGGGTGATGGATGCAAAAGTATCCTGGAATTTTAATAAATTTTTACTGGACGAAAATGGAAAACTCATTGGACATTATAAAAGTAAAGTGAAGCCGATGAGTGAGGAGATTGTAAGTAAATTATAAACACATCAATACATTTATTCCTGCATCCGGCTTGTAATAAATGCCGGATTTTTTTTCTCATCCTCGTCTCTGACGAGAATGTTTTGGTCCTGAGTTTTCAACTCAACCTACTTCAACTATCTTTGCATCCATGCAATTCCAATCCATCACCGGGCAAAAAGAAACCAAGGAGCAGCTGGTACAAATGATACGGCACAACCGGCTGAGTCATGCTTTATTGTTTTTAGGCAAGGAAGGCAGCGGCGCCCTGCAACTGGCTCTGGCATTTGCACAATATATTGTCTGCAAACCGCAACCGGCTGAAGTTGATTTATTTGCAGCACCAGAACCCAAAACACAAGACACACAACTCAAAACAACTGACTCCTGCGGCATTTGCCCCGCCTGTAAAAAAAGCAAATGAACTCATTCATCCCGATATACATTTTCTTACCCGGTCATTACCAAAAAGCCCGGCGAAAAACCCATCAGCACCGATTTTATAAAGGAGTGGCGTGAGTTTATTGTAACAAACCCGTATGGTAATGTGTACGACTGGTTACAATTTATTGGTGCAGAGAACAAGCAGGGCAATATTACCGCCCACGAGTGTAACGATATCATCCGCAAACTGAACCTGAAAAGTTTTGAGAGCGAATACAAGATACTGGTGATGTGGATGCCCGAATTTTTGGGCAAGGAAGGAAACAAATTATTAAAACTGATAGAAGAGCCGCCACCAAATACCTTGTTTCTTTTGGTTGCCGAAAACGAGGATCTGATATTGCCCACCATTTTATCACGTACCCAACTGGTAAAAATTCCACTGCTTACCAATGCAGAAGTGGAAGTTGCTTTGGAATTGAATGCCGGCGTTAAAATTGAAAAAGCCCAGCAAATTGCCATTCTTGCCGAAGGCAATTACCGGGAGGCACTGCAATTATTGCAACATGCCGACGACGATTGGGAAGTCATGCTGCGGGAATGGCTGAATGCCATCATACGCACCGGGCCCGTTGCCCAGGTAAAATGGATTGACGAAACTGCTAAACTGGGCCGGGAGAAGCAGAAGCAGTTCCTCAAATACTTTATTCACCTGCTTGAAGAAGCGGTAAGGTTAAGAGTAATGGACCAACCGGACAACGGACAACCCACAACGGTCAACGATTTTGCCAGCCGCCTCAACAAACTCTGCAACCTGGGCCAGCAGGAGGCCATTATTAATGAATTAGACAAAGCCAGCTACTATATTGAGCGTAATGCCAACGCCAAAATGCTGTTTCATGCACTTTCCATCAGGTTGTATCATATTATTAACAACAAATCGTTAATTTTGGTGAACTGAGGCAGAGAGCAGCAGGGAACAGGAATTACTGAACTGAGTTGATGTTTGTGTATTCATATTATTTTGATACAAGCTTTTCAACAATATTGACCATCGTGGAGTTTATCCTGAGCTTGTCGAAGGATCACTCACTTGTACGGCAAACCATACTTCGACTTCGCTCAGTATGGAACTTTAACGGCCGAAAATAGAAATACAGTACAAGAGTGCGACGCCAATGAAGCTTCATAGTAATTCTGCCGCCCGGCCAAAAAGATCTCTTCTTCATTTTTAATTACTAATTCTTAATTACCAACAATATGGGATGTGGAAGCGGAGGTTGCGGAACCTCAAAAGACGGAGCACCGGGTGGATGCCAGAGCCATGGCAGTTGCTCAACAGGCGGTTGCAACCGCATGAACGTGCATGACTGGCTGGCCAACCTGCGCTTGAGCGATCCCGAAAGCGGATGCCGCATTATTGAAGTAAGCTTTAACAACGGCAGCCGTAAAGATTTTTACAGAAATATAACTTTACACCATTACGAAAAAGGCGATATGATCGCCGTGGAAGGCGTGAGTGGTTTTGATGTGGGCATGGTAAACATGACCGGCGAATTGGTTCGCCTGCAAATGAAAAAACGTAAGGTTGATGAAAAGAGTCCGGATATAAGAAAAGTTTTACGCCGTGCCACCGAAGCAGATATTGCTAAAATGCTTGAATCGAAAGCCAGAGAAGCACAGGTTTTAATACGCAGCCGTGCAATGGCCCGCCAGCTAAAGCTAGATCTGAAAATGGCCGAAGTAGAAGTACAGGCCGATAGCCGCAAGGCAACATTTTTTTACATTGCCGATGACCGTGTTGATTTTAGGGAACTGATAAAATTATACGCTACCGAATTTAAAGTAAAGGTAGAAATGCGCCAGAATAGGTGCCCGCCGGAAGCCGGAAAAGTAGGTGGCATAGGCAGTTGCGGCCGTGAGCTTTGCTGCAGCAGCTGGCTTACCGATTTTAAAAGTGTAAATACCAATGCGGCCCGTTACCAGAATTTAAGCATCAACCAAACCAAATTAAGCGGCCAGTGCGGCAGGCTTAAATGCTGTTTAAATTACGAGCTGGATACTTATATGGATGCCCTTCAGTTTTTTCCGGATGATGCCGATATGCTGGAAATGGAAAAAAGCCGTGCCTTTTTGGTGAAGAAAGATATTTTCCGCAACCTGATGTGGTACACCATGCCCGACAGCAACAAACAATACCCGTTAACCATTGAAAGGGTTAAAAAAATAAAAGAGTTAAACAAGCAAGGCATTCGCCCTGCCGACCTGGAACCGGTTGAAGTGGTGAGCAACAAACCAAAAGAAATAGAACCTACTTATGCAGATGTGGTTGGCCAGATCAGTTTAAAAACTTTGGAAAAAACCAGCCGCAAAAGAAGGGACCAGGAAAGAGGCGGCAACCAACCCGGAAGAAACAGGTCCGAAGGATCCCGTGGACAAGGTGGTGGAAACCAGCAATCCGGTGGACAGGGACAAAACCGTAACCAGCAAAATCGTGGAGGAGCTAATCAGCAGCAAGGCAGTAACCAGGGTACCCGTTCGCAGAAACCTGCCGGCGGTAGCGGACAACAGAATCGTTCTTCTGCAGCATCCGGTGGACAAAACCCTGGTGGTAATCAAAGAAATAATAATCCCAACAGACAAGGTGGTGGAAACCAATCCGCAGGATCCGGTGGACAGGGACAAAACCGCAACCGCCCAAACAGAGGTGGTGGCCAGGGAGGTCAGCAGCAAAGACAAAATCAAAATCCCGGTAATAACAGCGGAGAGAAAAAATAAGATGCATAAAAAACCGGGCAAAAGCCCGGTTTTTTTATGCATTGTCCCGCCCTTCATTATTCCATTTAAAATTATCTTCTTTTATTTTCCAGATGAACCCATCCAGGATATAATGTGTTATTTGCGGTAATGCCAGCAAAGGCACAATAAAACTTAATGCCTTATCACTAACATGTAAAGAAGGCAGGCTATTAAAATTAAAGACCAGGCTATGTTCTTTCCAAACCAAAAAATCCCATAAACCCTCTTCTATAAAAGCAAATAAAAAAATAAGCAGCAGAAAAAAGATAATGCCATACCTGCTAAAAATAACATGCAGAAAACGGTTTCCTTTTTTAGGTAGCTGATAATTTTTCTTACCGTATATCCACACCAATGCCATGTAGGGAATTCCATGGCTTACCACATTCAAAATGGTAAAAGCCATATCTCCGTTAAAATAAATGATACCGAAATACCAGGAAACCAATGTACCAATAATAACAGCCAGCCTGGGAATATTAATAGCCTTATTCTTTACAAAGAGATAAAATTCTTTACAGGCAAAAACCGCAATATTAATAAAATACAATATCGTAAAAACCCACAACAGCGCTGTTGCATTAAAATAAACAAAATCATTATCGGTAAACCAGTTAAAATTTCGTGGCCCTTTTAAATGCCAGTATATGATGGGATAAATGGTAGCATAGTAAAATGGTGATCTTATCAATAAGTTTGCTGTAATAGCCTGCTGTTTCTTTCCTGCTGTACACCCGCATAAACCCATACTGCTGGCGAATAAAATGAAACACCGCCACATAAGCCAGCAGCCTCCAGAAGAAAACACTGCTTATTGAGTAAGCAATAACGCCTGCAATAAAACCAATAAAAGGAATGGCAGACAAAATGAATTTTTGTTTCCGGAATGCATCGCCATCAAAATATGTACGGAACAAAGTTGTATATACATGAGCCACGTCTATCAGCAATATTAAAATAACCCAACCGGCATCGGGCATTTCTTTTACATTTTGAAATAGTTTCGGAAAAAGAAAGATGATAAACAGGCTTGCAAATGGCGGCAATAAAATAAACAGCACTTCTGTTGTCCTGTTTCCTATCCACGGTTGAGGCTTCATCCTTTATTTTTTATTCCCTGTTGAATTATTTTTTTTGCGGCATTTAGTCCCTGGTAAAAGGCCTCTTCAAAAATAGAAATGCCGGCAATATCGGTATGTGCAAAATGAACATTATTATTTACAGACCGGGCAAGCACTGCCCTGCTTTTACCTGATATATAACCGGGCAGCGGTTGTATCATAGCGTGCCCCCAAATCATTACATTAATCTCTTCGGTTTGCGTTTCAATATCTGCATGAACTTTTTTTAGATCATCCATTATAAGTTTCACCCAATCGGCATGTGTTTTATTTTGCGCCAGTTTTCTTTCAGTAACCGGGTCTTTAGTACACAAAGGCAGATAATAGGTGAGGTTGCGTTTGGTTTTATATACCTGTAACTGCTGGTGTGTGGCATCTATATATCCCAAAGAATCGCTACCGTACATTACATTATCCCATGAAAGGGGTGCTCCGGGTTTTTGTTTTAATTCGTTCGTTTTAATATTCGCCACCATCCAGGGTGAATAATGAAAGTCTTTTTTTACTGCTGCTTTTCTTTCATCATCATTCAACAGCCGGCTGGCTATAAACTGTGGTACGGCTACAATGCATTGTGCAGCTTCAATGATGATATTTTTATTTGCAGCTACATCAAAATATGCTACCAAAACTTTGTCTGCCTGCGGAGTGATTTTTGTAACCAGGCTGCTTGTTTTTATTTGAGGTAAGATTGCGGCTTGCAATTTATTTACCAAAAATCCATTTCCTTCGGGCCAGGTAAGCACATCGCTGTAAGTTGCGTTGGCAGCTTTACCTTTTCTGGCGGCAAAATAATGTATGCCAGCCCAGGCACTTATTTTATTGTGCGGTGTTCCAAAATCATCCCTGGTGCAATAGTTAACATAGGTATGCAGGTAACTGCTGGTAAATTTATTTGTAAGCATCCACTCCTGCATAGTAAGCGTATCCAGCAAAGTAAAAGCATTGTCATTACTGGATTCATTAACAGGTATCGCAAAGGCTTCCTTCTTATCAGCCCCAACAGCATACCGGTATTCATTCATTTTATTTAAAAAAGCACTGATCTGTGCTGTGTCTTTTTCCGGCACACCAAAATGAGGTATTAAACCATCCTGCCATTGCCCGTTTATAAACAGGCGCTCCTCCGGGTTAAAACACAGATAAGCTTCGTTATACTCGGGTAAAGTATTTTCGTTTATATTTTTTACAACTCCACACTCCTGTAAAAAATCAAGATATTCTGTAAGGTTATTATTAGGTACCGGTATATAGTGGGCACCCCATGGAAAAGCAGAGATTGTATTTTTTCCGCTTTTGGCATTACCTCCTACTTCCTTCTCCAGGTCGAGTAACAAAAAATTGGTAATGCCGTTAGCCTGCAAATGCCTGGCAGCAGATAAACCACTGATTCCTCCTCCTACAATCACAATATCCTTTTTGATTATTTCCGAAGGGCTGTCCGTGGTTTTTCCATCTCTGATAATATGCCCGATATTTGAAGATGCACCAATTATACTTCCTTTAATACTGTTTGATCGATGATCTTTGCAGGAACCTGCTATTCCGGCAATGGCGGCAACGCCGAAAATATTTTTTATAAATTCTTTCCTGTTCATTGTTAGTCTGAATATTTGTCCCACTCTTCTTCAAAGTAACCTACCAAAACCTGGTTGTTGAGTTTATTTACAGGTATTGGTTTATTGTATTGCATGTCCTGCGGAAAAATGAACATTTGCTGCGTTACCGCCTGGTTTAAAAATTTTAAACCGGCAGGATAAGCTGTAAACCAATGCAGATTGGGGTTAATACTTGCAATGATGTAGCCCCATTCACCAAAGGAAGGAACATAATTGTGATATGGCTTTGTAAAAAACCTGCGGATTGTATCGTGTTATTAATGCACCAGAAACTTTTGGGTGCCACAAAAGGAGAAGTACTTTGTACAACCGCCACCCCATCGGGATTAAGCACTTTTTTTAAGAGTGTATAAAACATAGTGCTGTATAATTTTCCAATTGAAAAATTAGAGGGGTCAGGAAAATCGATAACCACGGCATCAAACTTTTCTGTATTCGCATTCAGCCATAAAAAAGCATCTTCATTAATTATTTGTACTTTTTTATTCTGCAGTGATGCGCCATTTAGCCTGATCAGTATCTCCTGCGATGAAAAAAGTTTTGTCATGGTTGCATCCAGGTCGACCAGTTTTATTTTTTTTACAGAAGGGTATTTTAATACTTCTCTCACAGCCAATCCATCGCCTCCACCTAAAACCAATACATGCTTCAGATCGGCAACGGATGCAAGAGCCGGATGAACCAGCGCTTCGTGATACCTGTATTCATCTGCAGAACTGAACTGCAGGTTGCCATTTAAATTTAATCTTAATTCTCTTTTATTTTTTGTGATCACAATCCTTTGATAGGGCGAGGAAGTTGCATACACTATATTATCACGGTAAGCCAGGCTTTCGCTGTAAGACATAATATTATCAGAAAAAACAAATGCAACCACTTCAATAATCAATAACAGAATAGCTGTGAATTTAATTACAGCAGCCCGTTTTATCTGTGCCGCAAAATAATAGGCCAGGTACCAGCCAATGGCAATATTTATAATGCCGAAAAATAAGGATGTGCGTATTAATCCTAAATGCGGAATAAGCACGAGCGGAAAAACAACAGATGCCAGCAAAGCACCGATATAATCAAAAGTAAAAACCTTACTCACCAGGTCTTTAAATTCTATCTTGTCTTTCAGTATCCGCATCAGCAATGGAATTTCCAGGCCTACTAAAATGCCGGTTACCAATACCAGCAGGTACAGAATTATTCTGAAAGAAGTTACCAAAGGAAAGAAAAGAAACAACAATGCAGAACTGAAACCGCCGATCAAACCGATGAGCAATTCAATCCTGATAAACCATCTTAAAATATCACTGTTGAAATATTTAGACAGGAACGAACCAATACCCATTGCAAACAGGTAAGTGCCAATTATGGTACTGAACTGGGTTACACTGTCTCCCAATAAATAGCTGGCAAGTGTACCGGCCACCAGTTCATAAATTAAACCACAGGTGGCAATACAAAAAACGGCGATCAGTAATATCCACTGTGCACTGGTTTCTTTTTTTGTCATGTTACTAATGTATGGCCGATGCGATTATAATAGCAACCGACAGCATGAAAGTACCGGCAAGTATTGCCAGCGCAACATTTTTATTTTCCAGGATCTCTTTGCGCAAATTATGCTTGGGTGTTAATATTTCAAGCAAAATAAAAGACACTACAAGAATAGCAATACCCAAAAAGGAATACAGGATAGAGTTGATGATTAGCTGTGACATATATTTAGTTTTTATTTATGGCTTCCTGGTCCGCTGCTGCTCCACTGCTCCTGGTTTGAAAACGTGAACATCCTTTTTCCGGTAACATTGCAATAAATCATCACCGCAGCACTCAAAGCAGTACAAATAATAAACCACCTCAATGGAAAAAGCGTAGCGTTATTTTTAAAAAAATTAAGTTTCATATTACCTGTATTTTATTCAGTTTTATAATTTGAAAAAGGACTGTTGTCCCATCGGTTTTTTTCTCTTTGGCTGCTGATGAGATAATTTACAAGCGGCCAGATGAGCACCAGCAAAACAGCAAACCAAAAATTTCGGTAATGAGCTGCATCGTAAACCACCTTTACACTAAAATTATTTATTTTGTAGGCTGCCGTGTATTCTCTTGTTCCTTCCATTTGTAAAAAATAAGTACCTGCAGGAATATTGGTTATATAAGCAGTTTCTGATGCACTTCCCTCCGACCAGCTCTCTCCATCCGTATAACCACTATAATACTCAACTCCTTTCTGCATGCTGAACTCTTCCCCGGTAACCGTATTCACCAATGTGGCACTTAACTCAAACCAGCTGTTATTTACGGGGCTGATATATCAAAGGTTAAATGGCTTCTCCACCTGGTAAGATCAAATTTTTCTGTAACTATTGTTGTCTTATCAGCTGAATCCACCGTATTATAAGTTCTATCCAAAATTACTTTCTCCTGCCTGCTAAACATAAACAGCAGGTGAATGATCAATAATAATAAAAAAGCCAGTAAGGCGGTGGTTATGGATTTTTGTATGCCCATATAGCCCGTAGGCTGCACAGCACCAGTACCTACACGCCAGGGAATGGAACTGCTGATAGTAAATGCAGTGGTTATTTCCTTTATAGATATATGCTGTCCATAAAACCAGGTAATGCCTTCCCGGTTATCTTTTTCCCGTATCCAGATCTCCGGTGGTGAGATGTATTCTTTTACAAGTGTACTCTTATTATCAAAAATATTATAAGGAAATTCCCCTTTTGCTTCATCTACTTTGTACGTATAGGAATTAAACAGGTTGAATGTTTTTTTACCATACTCAAACTCTTTGATATTATCATTAACTACCACCGGGCATGAAATCGTTTCTTTTAAAAATATCCAATGCCCGTCGTACTCACTTAAAAAAGCAAAACCATATGCAGGGTTAAACAATACATACTCACGCCATTTTGATTTGTATGCAGTCTGTTCCTGCTTTTGTGTGTAGCCAATCACTTCGTATGCAACATCTTTCAACACACCTTTAGTTCCCAATGCCAGTAATGGATCAAACAGGTTATTCTTATTATTTCCTTTTTTATCAGGCTGATGATTTTCTATTGCATAGAATGTACCGCAACCTGCACAAACACAACTTTGTGCCAAAGGGTATGTTGCAATTTTTATTGCTTTAAAACAACTGGGACATTTCAACTCTTTCCCGAACGGATTTTTATCCTGGGTATTAGTAAGATTAAGCGCCTCAAAAGATACCGGATTGTTGTGGTATGCATTCACCTCTTGGTTAGCCCATTCAAAATGGTAAGCAGGTTTCCTTTTTCATTGGCGTACTCAAATACTTCAAAGCCGGCACTGAAATTTTCTAAATACAACTCGCCTTCTACCTCCCAATAATTACTGCTGTTCTTTTTTGAAGCTGGTAATTAGTCAGCGTGGTAACCTGCCCGATTTTATTATTCGCCAGGTCGCTTTTTTTTATGATCCCTGTTTTATCGGGTAATAAAACAGCATACATACCATAGCCTTCTGCCAGGAATCCTGTTTCACCGCCATTAAAAACAATAAACCAGTAGCTGAAAAAAGATTCCTCAAACCAAACCCCCATTTTACCCAATACTTTAAATTGTTTTTTATCCCACTCGCCGGTGGTACCGGGTTTAATGTAGTAGCCTTTTACTGTAACGGTATTTAAAGCAGGTTCCACTTTTAATTCCTGTACCGAACCGTTGGAGAAATTGATTCTTTGCACTACGCTGCCGCAGGTACATTCCTTAATATTGGATGATGCATATTCAAATGCAACCAGGGTGGCACATTTGGGGCATTCTAATATGGTGCGGATATTATTCACTAACGCGTTAATGTTTGTACAGATAAAACAGAAGCTTCAAAATAAGCAGTGATGCTGTCAAAAATTGCCTGGACTGTATGATCATTATTTTGTTGAAAATTACTTAAATACACATCCAGGTTTACCAGCCCGTGTTCGGGCCAGGTATGAACTGAAATATGGCTTTCGCTTAAACAAATAACAGCCGTAAAGCCCCCGGGAGTAAAATTATGATACACTTCGCCCAGTTTAACCAGCTTATATGCTGCAACCATTTTGTCTACCAGGTCATTAAACCCGTTATAATTATCAAGCGTACGGTCCTGGTGAGAACGTAGGGAGGCAATAAGGTGTTTACCAGGTTTATATTCCATGTAAAGTAAAAATAGATAATCTCCTGTAACTTTATAATGGTTTTTTACAATGTTTTTCAAGGATTATATTTTGTACTTTTACAATCATAAAAAGCTATAACAGCTCTTGAACAATCCTGTTGTCAGGTAATTTAGTCTTACATGTCTATTACGGTTAATCATCTTTCTAAAATGTACGGCGCTCAAAAAGCGGTTGATGATATTTCTTTTACTGTAAATAAAGGAGAAATTGTTGGCTTCCTGGGACCAAATGGTGCAGGCAAATCAACCACCATGAAGATCATTACAGGTTATTTAACTGCAAGTACAGGTTCTGCAACAGTTTGCGGCATACCTGTTACAGAAAACAGCAATGAAACAAAAAAGAAGATCGGCTATTTACCCGAAGCCAATCCTTTGTATTATGATATGTATGTGCGGGAATATTTAGATTTTGTTACCAATATTCACACCGTAAAAAACAAAAAAGAAAAGATTGAAGCCGTGATAAAAACGGTTGGATTAACTTTGGAAGCAAACAAAAAAATAGGGCAGTTAAGCAAAGGCTATAAACAACGTGTTGGTTTGGCCGCCGCTTTAATACACGACCCTGAAGTATTGATCTTAGATGAACCCACAACCGGTCTTGACCCCAACCAGATAATAGAAATAAGGGAGCTGATAAAAAAACTGGGAGCCGATAAAACAGTACTCTTCTCCTCACATATTTTGCAGGAAGTTCAAGCCATTTGCGACCGGGTAATCATTATCAATAAAGGAAAGATTGTGGCAGATGATTTACTGGAAAACCTCCTGGGCAAAAAACATTTTAATGAATTAAAACTGGAAATAAAAGAAGTAGTGCAGGAAGACTTTTTTGAAGGAATTGAAAATATTACACAGGTAAATGCCAATACCTGGCTGTTTAAAACAGATGATGCAGATGCTTTAAGAAGAAGGCTAATGGAGATCAGCCTCAAAAAAAATCTGAATATTATTTCATTACAGAGCGAAACAGCGGGGAGTTTAGAAGATATTTTCAGAACTTTGACAGCCAATCAACCAACAAACTAATTAACTTTTAAACCAATAAACCAACCATGAGCTACATTGCCTCCATACATGCCCGCCAGATATTAGACAGCCGCGGCAACCCTACCATTGAAGTAGATATTTTAACCGAGAACGAACATTTGGGCCGTGCTGCCGTGCCAAGTGGCGCCAGCACCGGTATTCACGAAGCAGTTGAATTACGCGACGGCAATAAAAAATATACGGCGGCAAAGGTGTACTTAAAGCAGTAAAAATGTAAACACTATACTTGCCGATAATTTATTGGGATGGGATGTGGCCGATCAAACTGGTATTGATGCCATGATGATTGCAATTGATGCAACACCAAACAAAGGAAAACTGGGAGCAAACGCCATTCTTGCTGTAAGTATGGCCGTAGCCAAAGCAGCAGCACTGGAAGCCAATCTGCCTTTATACCGTTATATTGGCGGTACCAATGCAAAGATTCTTCCAATACCCATGATGAATATTTTAAACGGTGGCGCCCATGCCGATAATAAAATAGACTTCCAGGAATTTATGGTAATGCCTGTTGGCGCTTCTTCTTTCAGCGAAGGTTTACGTTGGGGTGTAGATATTTTTCATGCTCTTAAGACCGTACTAAAGAAAAAAGGATTCAGCACCAATGTAGGAGATGAAGGTGGTTTTGCACCAAATATCCAAAGCAATGAAGAAGCAATTGAAACGGTATTAACAGCAATACAAAGCGCAGGTTACAAAACAGGCAGCCAGATCATGATTGCCATGGATGCTGCCAACAGCGAATTGTGGAATGCAAAAGAGAAAAAATATATTTTTCATAAAAGCGACGGTAAAAAAATGACCAGTGAGCAATTGGTAAACTATTGGGCCAGCTGGGTAAAACAATATCCCATTTGTTCTATTGAAGACGGCATGGCCGAAGATGACTGGAAGGGCTGGAAAATGCTAACCGAAGCAGTTGGCAGCAAATGCCAGTTAGTAGGCGATGATCTTTTTGTAACCAATGTTAACCGTTTGGAAAGAGGTATTAATGAGGGTATTGCAAATGGTTTACTGGTTAAAGTAAACCAGATTGGTACCATCACCGAAACCATCAATGCGGTAAGTATGGCCCAAAACAATGGCTTTAATACCATTATGAGTCACCGTAGCGGCGAAACAGAAGACACTACCATTGCCGACCTGGCCGTTGCACTTAATTGCGGACAAATCAAGACCGGATCGGCCTCAAGAACGGACCGTATGGCAAAATATAACCAGCTTATCCGCATTGAAGAAATGTTGGGAGAAAGTGCCATATCCAAAAGGAAAGATTAAATTTGGAAAATAGCTGTTAGTTAATGGTTCATAGCTCATGGTAAGATTGCTGTGAACTATGAACCATCAACCATTAACAAAATGAAATTTCTAACCCACATTCCATCCTGGCTTACAAACAAATACCTGCTTACGGGTGTTTTCTTTGCTATATGGATGGTTTTTTTTGATCCAAAGGATATTTTATCTGATTTAGAGCGCAGGGACAAACTGAATGAACTGCAAACCAGTGAGTTACATTTAAAAGGGCAAATTACTGATGCGAAGAAGGAATTGGATCTGTTGAAAAATAATGCCCAAAGCATTGAAAAATATGCTCGAGAAAAATACCTGATGAAAAAAGACAATGAAGATCTTTTTATTGTTAAACCCGCCCCCGAAAACAAATAAAAATTAACGTAAAAGCAATATTCCTTTGTAACAGCCGTTTAATAACCGGATAATGGATATTTAATTTCTTAACGCAAGCAACTTAACATGCACAATTTTACCCCGGAAGATCTGTTACAGTATTTGTATAACGAAACTTCCCCAGCACAAACAGCCGCAATCAAAGCTGCTTTGGAAACAGACTGGAGTTTACGTGAAAAATTTGAAGTGATCACATCGGCCAAAAGCAGGCTGGAAACACTGAAAATGTCACCAAGCCAGAAAACTATTGACAATATTTTGAGTTATGCTGAAAAAGCCGTGGCAGAACTTACACCACAAGCTTAATTCAATCATACTTTTAATGTAATTTTAATCTCCCCCGATATAAATCGGGGGAGATTTTTTATGACAAAGAAAGACCGGTACCGTTTTTTTATAGATTATTTTTTAGAACATGCCCCGGATGCCGAAACAGAATTGTTATACGATGACCCTTTTCAACTATTGGTAGCTGTCATTCTATCGGCCCAATGCACAGATAAAAGAGTTAATTTAACTACCCCCGGGATATTTGAAAAATATCCTGATGCTGCAGCGATGAGCAAAGCAACTTTTGAAGAGCTGTTCCCCCTGGTTAAAAGCATTTCATACCCAAATAACAAAACCAAACACCTGATAGGAATGGCCACTATGTTATCAGGGAAATTTAACGGGCAGGTTCCTATGACCGTTGATGAACTGGTACTATTACCCGGCGTGGGTCGAAAAACAGCCAATGTTATCACCTCCGTTTTGGACAATCAGCCCAATATGGCTGTAGATACACATGTTTTCAGGGTGAGTGCCAGGTTGGGTTTAACCACCAATGCCAAAACGCCATTGGCAGCCGAAAAACAATTAATCGAAAATTTACCGCCGGTTTATGTACACATTGCCCATCATTGGTTAATATTACACGGAAGATATATCTGCACTGCCAGAAAACCACGGTGCAGCGAATGCGGTTTAAACGGTATCTGTAAGTTTGTAAAGAAAACTTTGAAAAGTTGATTTAAAATTGCAGAATAATCGTTTTATTTGCATATACAGCTAATCCTTTTAAAACCCCAGCCAATACATCTTAAAAAAGGACATAATTAAATGAAAAAAATCACTATTGTTTTCAGCGTTATTTTAATGCTTACCCTATTCGTAGAAAAAGCTTCGGCTCAATATTATTTTTATGATAATAAGTACTACGATAATCCAATTACTTTTGAGCTTGGAGGCTCAATAGGTGTCATGAATTGCTTAACCGACCTGGGTGGCAATAAAGGTGTTGGTAAAAAATTTGTAAAAGATCTAAACCTGGGTAAAACAAATTTTGCCGGTAGTATTTCTCTTACAGCCATGTATGAGTATATGCTGGCCTTAAGGCTGGAAGCTACTTTTGGTACAGTAGAGGCTGATGACAAGGTACTGGCAAAAGTAGCACCATCAACTTATGGCAGGTACGAAAGAAATTTAAGCTTCAAATCCAAGATAACCGACTTTATGCTGGGCCTTGAAATTCATCCGTTATACATTATTGGCAGAAACAATGAGGATAAAGAACCCCCGTTGATTTCTCCTTACCTGCTTACAGGTATTGGATTTTTCTCTTTTAAACCACAAGGCAAATTAAACGGCAAATGGGTTGATCTGCAGCCATTAAGCACCGAAGGACAGGGATTTGCGGAATACGCCGACAGAAAAAGATATAGCCTGAACCAATTGAATATTCCTTTGGGAATTGGTGCTAAATACGACATTGGTTCTGCTTTAAGTGTCAGAGCTGAGTTTGTTTACAGGAAATTAAATACCGATTACCTGGATGATGTGAGCAAGGAATACATTGATCCTACTTTATACGCCAATTATTTTACAGGTGCTAAATTAACCAATGCTCTTTTATTAAATGACCGCCAGTATGAACTGAATCCAGGCCATACAACTGTTGTAGGCGGCGAACGTGGCCATTCTAAAAACAAAGACGCTTACTTTACCTTTAATGTTAAAATTGGTTACACTTTCGGCAGAGAAAGAATCAAAAGATAATAAGAAGATAAAAAAATATTAAAAAGCCCATTCAGTTAATGAACGGGCTTTTTTCATGGTTGCTTATTTAACTTTTTAAAGCAGGTTTTTTATTTCATTGATCAGCTCGCCTTTTGTAATGGGTACACCCATTATTTTATTATATGGTTTTGCATCAACAAAATACACATCCCGTATAATTCTTACCAGCTGCCCGTTATTAATTTCAGGTACTAAAACGGTATCAAAATTTTTAAGGATGTCTCCCAGATTTTTTGGAAATGGCCTGATGTAACGCAGGTGTGCGTGTGATACAGAATGCCCTTCTTTCTGCAAATCAATACAGGCGCTTTTTATAGCACCATAAGTACTGCCCCATCCCAGCACCAGTACTTTTCCGGTTTCCGGTCCACTATCCAGGTGCTGATCAGGAATATAATTGGCGATCATATCAACCTTAGCCTGCCTGGTTTTAATCATGTGCTGGTGATTTTCCGGGTCATAGCTGATGTTACCTGTTATATCTGCTTTTTCCAATCCACCCACACGGTGCTCCAAACCAGGTGTGCCGGGTATGGCCCAGGGACGAACCAGTTTATCATCTCTTTTATACGGTTGAAATTTGCCTTCCTTATCCATCACATCGGCAAAATTTTGCGATGCAAACTGGGTTTTTATTTCAGGTAAATCGGCAGCAGCAGGAAATTTCCAGGGCTCTGCTCCATTGGCAATATATCCATCGCTTAAAAACATTACCGGTGTCATATGTTGTACCGAAATTCTTGCAGCTTCATACACTGCACTAAAACAATCGCTGGGCGTTGAAGCCGAAATTACCGGCATCGGGCATTCGCCATTACGGCCATAATAAGCCTGCATTAAATCACTTTGTTCTGTTTTGGTTGGCAAACCGGTAGATGGACCGCCTCTTTGTATGTTAATGATCACCAGTGGAATCTCCAGCATTACTGCCAAACCAATGGCTTCTCCCTTTAATGCAATACCAGGACCGCTGCTGGTTGTAACCGCCAGGCTTCCGCCATAACTGGCACCAATGGCCGATGTAATGGCTGCTATCTCATCCTCTGCCTGGAAAGTTTTAATACCAAAATTTTTATACTTACTTAAATCGTGTAAAATATCGCTGGCCGGTGTAATGGGATAGCTGCCCAAAAATTTGTATCTCCATAATTATAACCAGCCTGCATTGCTTTTACATTGCTTTCAAATATCTCCGGCTTTTTTCCAAACTTCTCTTTAAAAAAAGCAATGGTAGTTTCCATATCACGATTGTACATCCAGTACAAAAAGCCCAGTACAAACATATTCTTTGCACGGTCCTTTTCCTTAACTCCCATCGTAATATCCTTTAATGCCTCACGGGTCATTTTGGTTACATCCATTCTTATCACTTCATAATTACCCAGGCTGTTATCTTCCAGTGGGTTTACACCTTCAGGATAATTGGCCAATCTTAAATTCCTGGCATCAAAACCATCTACATTGGCAATAATTCTGCCCCCGGGTTTTAATCCATTTAAATTTGTTTTTAATGCCGCTGCATTCATTGCTACCAGCACATCGCAGGCATCTCCGGGCGTAAAAACCCGGTCGCTTGAAAACCTTAACTGGTAAGCATGCACCCCAGGTAAAGTGCCTATTGGGGCACGTATTTCGGCGGGGAAATCGGGAAAGGTAGCCAGGTCTATACCCAGCAATGCTGTGTTATTGGTGAACTGGCTTCCGGTTAATTGCATACCATCACCGCTGTCTCCTGCAAACTTAATTACTACGTCATTTAATACTTCCTGCTTATTGCTCATCGTTAAAATTTATGGTGTAGCGAAGTTAACAATTTACCGATATGAAAAAACATAACATTTATCATATTTTATACTGATAAATACACAATCTGAAATTAATAAATTAGGTTTGTCCAAAAATTTTAATGTACGACCTCCACGATTTTTTAACCGCCATTCCCGTTCATGAACTGAATGATGATAAAGGATATACCGATGGGCAGTTTGCCAAACATATTGCCATTTACGAAAACGAACTGCCCGATATAACCGGGGCAGATATTGTTTTTGTAGGCGTAAATGAAACCAGGGGAAGCGGTGCTTTTGATAATACCATCAGTGCAGCAGATGCCATACGCAAACAATTATACCAGTTACATTACTGGCATACAGATGTAATTATTGCCGACATTGGAAACATTAAAACCGGTGCTACTTTAAACGATAGTTATGCCGCCATTAAAACGGTTGTAGCCGAATTGTTCCGTATGAACAAAACGGTTGTATTACTGGGCGGATCGCATGATATAACGCTGGCACAATATTTTGCTTATAAAGAACTGCAACAGATTGTGGAAGCAACCTGTATTGATGCAACTATTAACCTGAAAAGCGAAAATCCGCTCCGCAGCGAAAATTTTTTACTGGAAATGCTTACCGGCGAACCCAACCTGGTAAAGCATTACAACCATATCGGTTTTCAAAGTTATTTTGTGCACCCCCGTATGCTGGAAACGATGGATAAGCTGCGTTTTGATTGTTACCGCGTTGGTGCAGCACGTGAAAATTTAGAAGAGATGGAGCCGGTTATCAGGAACACCCATTTACTGAGTTTCGACATTAGTGCTATCAAACACAGCGACTCGCCAGCCAGCACCGAAAGCCCCAATGGTTTTACCGGCGAAGAAGCCTGCATACTGGCAAGGTTTGCCGGACTTAGCGATAAAGTAAACAGTTTTGGCATTTATGGCTACCTGCCGCAACAGGATCTGCATGAGCTTAGCGCCAAACAGATATCACAAATGCTTTGGTATTTTATTGATGGCAAAAGCCGCAGCAAACAGGAAGCATCTATTGAAGACAGGGATTATTTTAATGAGTACCATACCAGTTTTAATGAAGTGGAATCTGTTTTTCTGCAAAGCAAAAAAACAGGCCGTTGGTGGATGCAGTTACCCAATAAAAAAATGATACCCTGCAGCTACAACGATTATGTACAGGCCAGCCGCAATGAGATACCGGAAAGATGGCTGAGGGCGCAGGAGAGGAGTTAGGAGTCTTGAGTTTTTAGTTTTTAGTTTTTAGTCTTTAGTCAGGGGTTTTTAAATTCAATACAGTCTAAAATAAATAAACAGGCCTCTTTAAAAAGTTTAAAGCAATTTTTTTGCTTTTTCAATCTGCTCATCACTTCCCATTACAATTAAACGTTCGCCGGGGTTTATCTGGTAAGAAGCATCGGGGTTAATGGTATAATGATTACCGGGATTTTTTATTCCCAATATGGTGCAGTTGGTTTTGCTCCACATATCCAGTTCGCCCAGCGAAATATTTTTGTTGCTCTGTATTTCTGCCACACGAAACCGATCTGTACTTTGTGTGCTCATAATGGACAGCATTTCTACCACATCGGGTAGTATTACCAGTGTAGCCATGTGGGCGCCGCCAATTTTATCGGGCATGATCACATTATCGGCACCGGCAATTTTTAATTTTTTTACAGATGAATCCTGCGATGCCCGGCTGATGACTTTCACATTTGGGTTGAGCTGTTTAGCCGTAAGCACCACAAATAAATTATCAGCATCTACCGGCAAAGTAGTAATAAGTGCCCTGGCATTTTTAATGCCGGCTTCCAGCAACACTTCATCTTTGGTAGCATCGCCCTTCATAAAATAGGAAACATCAAAATCAAGATCTGTTTCCAGTTCATTTTTTTCTTCCAGCACCACAAAGGGAATTTTGTTGTTGAATAAGATCTGGGCACTTTCTTTGCCGTTACGGCCAAAACCACAAATAATTACATGCTGTTGCAGTTGTTGAATACTGTTTTCCATTTTAATCTGTTTATACAGTTTAGTAAATTCTCCGTCCGAAAAAAAACGGGTAAGCAGGGTTACAAAATAAGTGAATAGCCCCAGGTTTACCAGGATGAGGAAGATGGTAAATATGCGGCCGCTTTCACTCAGTGGCCTTACTTCTGTAAAACCTACGGTAGAAATGGTGATCACCGTCATGTACAGGGCTTCTAAAAAACTAAAGCTTTCTATAGCCATGTAGCCTGCTGTACCAAATAGTATGGTAAGCACCAACATTGCTATCGGCAGTATCAATCTTGAAAATAACCTCAGCCTTTTTATCTGCAACATGCGGTATGCTATAATTAGTGTTGAAAATTATAACTTTAATGGCAAATGAGGTATATAAAAGAATCAAACGTAAAGATGATATTAGTCATTGGTGATTGGTCATTGGGCATTCGCCGGATTTTAGGTTGCCTGCTGTTGCTTGGTTTTATCAGCTCCTGCTCGGTATCCAAACAGATAGGCAAACAGGCCAACGATATTTTAATAAACGATACCGCCATCAGCACCGGCCATATCGGCATCAGCATTTACGAACCGGCAACTGATAAATATTGGTATAATTATAATGCCACAAAATATTTTATACCGGCAAGCAATACTAAACTGTTTACATTGTATGCAGGGATGAAATACCTGGGGGATAGTTTGGTGGGGATGAGGTATACTTTTTATGATGCCCTTTCAAGTAAAGATGGAAATATTAAAATTTTAGCACTTAACCCAAGTGGAGACCCTACTTTTTTAAACCCGGAATTTACATACCAGCCAGTTTCTACTTTTTTACATAACGCAAGATTTGATAAGTTTACTGTTTCACAAGATTCCTGGAAAAGCAGTTCATTAGGCAGCGGTTGGGCTTGGGATGATTATAATGAACCTTACTTGGCCGAAAGAAGCCCAATGCCTGTTTACGGAAATATTATAAAAATTGAATTGGAGAAAGTTGAAGAAAATAGTGCAAGGTATTTAGCATTGAAAAAAAGAAATACAAAAAAAGACAGTTCAATCATCCCTGTACAAAAGTATTTTCTTAAAACAACTCCTTCATTTTTTGAAAAAAATTTAAATACAAAGGCCGATTTTAACTATTTCATTGAAATGGAAAAAGAAGGGAAGATTAAAATCGTCCGGCATCAATTCTCGAATATTTTTGATTTTGAAAGGTCGTCTACTGTATTAAAATCTGTAGCAATTCCCTTCTATACAAAAATAGATTCAACAAGTTTAAATTTTATGCCGTATGAACATTCTGTTGCTTCAAAAATATTGTCTGAACTTTTGAATAAAAAAGAAATTTATAATGGAACTCAAGGATTGAAATTAGATTTTACTCCCATCCACTCCCAACCCTCCGACTCTCTCTTTAAACCCATGATGCACCGCAGTGATAATTTTTTTGCGGAGCAAACTTTATTAATGGCCAGCAATGAGCATTTGGGCTATATGAGCGATGAAAAAATTATTGACACCTTATTAAAAACAGATCTGAAAGACATACCTCAAAAACCAAAATGGGTGGATGGCAGCGGCCTGAGCCGGTATAATTTATTTACGCCGCAATCTTTTGTGTACATCCTCAACAAAACAAAAAATGAGTTTGGCTGGGACCGAATTAAAAATATTTTACCTACCGGCGGCACCGGCACTTTATCCTCCTATTATAAAAAAGACAGCAGTTTTATTTACGCCAAAACAGGTACTCTCAGTAACAACTGTGCCTTAAGTGGTTACCTCATCACCAAAAAAGGCAAGCTGCTTATCTTCTCTGTTTTAGCCAATAATTATATAACAGGCGCCACTCCTGTAAGACGTGCTGTAGAAAAATTCCTGCTTGCAATCCGGGAAAATTATTGATATTTTTATCCTTCAGGCAACAAAACCAAAAACCAGCGTATCTACCTTAAGCTTGAACCCCTGTTTATCCTTTAACCAACAAAACCTTTTGTATGAAAAAGATCTTTACGCTGCTATGGCTTACCCTTGCCGCCTTTAGTTTTAAGGCTACAGCACAAACCACACCCAATTGCAATGCCGAATTTGGGGTTCAGTACCTTACCAATTTTACCGTAAAGTTTAACCCGGTAGTGGCAAACGACTCTCCGCTGGTGCACCATTACTGGAGCTTTGGTGATGGCACTCAGGGAAGCCAGTTGATCTCGCCAACACATACGTATGCATTGCCCGGCAGTTACCCGGTTGTGCATACTATTGTAAGGTTAAATCAAAATAATGTTCCGGTATGTACGCAATCGTTTACCAAAATTGTAACCATTAATGAACCCTGTAACCTGGTGGTTAATTTCAGCTGGTCCAGTGTTGCATCCAATCCCTTAACACTGGCTTTTCAAAATTTATCGGTACCGCTTGCGGCAACCGATTCGGTAACCTGGCAGTTTGGCGATAACACTTCATCACATGCGGTTAACCCTGTTCATACTTATGCCAATGCCGGCACTTATAATGTTTGCTTAATTGTTAAGAAAAATAACAATAATACTACTGCTCCCTGCATAAGATATATCTGTAAAACAGTAGTGATCCAGGCACCTTGTAACCTGGTGGCTAATTTTAGCTGGGCAGTTACCCCAACCAATCCATTAAGAATTGAGTTTACAAATTTAAGTGTACCCCTTTCAAATACCGATTCAATTAAATGGACATTTGGTGATGGCACTACTTCTTCAGCAGTGAACCCTGTACACATTTATAATGTACCCGGTACCTACACTGTTTGTTTAAGAGTTCAAAAATTAACTCCCCCCGGATCTGCACCTTGTGTAAGAGAAATCTGCAAAACGATTGTAGTAACGGCACCTTGTAATATCGTTCCCAATTTTACCTGGGCAGCTACACCAACCAATCCATTAAGAATTGAATTTAATAATACCAGCACCAATATTGCTGCAACAGATTCAATCAAATGGACATTTGGTGACGGTACTTTTTCCAATCAATTTAACCCGGTACATTTTTATACAGCTCCCGGTACATATACTGTTTGCTTAAAAATAATAAGATATTATTCAAACACTACAACACCTTGCATCAGGGAGATCTGCAAAACAATAGTTGTGCAGGCGCCTTGTACCCTGGTAGTTAATTTCACTTCGCAGCCTGATTCTGCCCATCCGCTACGCATCAAATTCACCAATACCAGTACGCCCATTAATATAACCGATTCGGTAAGGTGGACATTTGGCGATGGCTCTTCTGTAAGTGGTTTACAAAGCGATCCCAATGTTGCTAACCCAACACATATTTACGCAAATGCAGGCAGCTATACCGTTTGCTTAAGAGTAAAGAAAAATGGCAATGTTGGCAGTACAGTCCAATGCGTAAGAGAATATTGCAGAACAATTACAGTATATGAACCTTGCACACTGGTGGTAAATTTTACTTCGCAGGCCGATCCAAACAATCCTTTACGAATTAAGTTTACCAATACCAGTGTGCCTGTTAGCCCCACCGACTCACTGCGCTGGAGCTTTGGCGATGGTACCTCATTGAATGGTGTACAAAGCGACCCCAATGTTGCCAGCCCGATTCATAATTATGCCCATGCCGGAAACTACAATGTTTGTTTAATTGTAATTAAACGAAACACCCTCAATAATGTGCCATGCGTAAGATATAGCTGCAGAAACATAGTGGTATCTGAACCTTGTAACCTGGTGGTTAATTTCACTTCGCAACCAGATACAAATCATCCTTTGCGGATCAAATTCACCAATACCAGTACACCCATCAACCCAACAGATTCGGTAAGATGGACTTTTGGCGATGGCTCATCGGTAAGTGGCTTACAAAGCAATCCCAATGTTGCCAACCCAACACATATTTACGCAAATGCCGGTACATATACAGTTTGTTTAAGGGTGAAGAAAAACAACAGTGCCACAACGCCAAACCAGGTTACCTGTGTTCGTGAAAAATGTAACACAGTTGTTGTAACAGCGCCCTGCAATTTCACGGTAAACTTTAACTGGAGGCTTGATTCAATAAATCTCAGAAAAGTTTATTTCACCAACCTGAGTACTCCGCCAGCGGCAAATGCTATCGCCTTGTGGAACTTTGGAGATGGTAATTCGCTCACATCATGGAATGCCGTTCACGAATATGCACAGCCCGGCAGGTACCTTGTTTGTCTGAGGGTTTACTTACCAAACTCAAACTGTGTTCGTGAAACCTGTGATACCGTTTACATTCCTGCACCGGTACCACCATGTACCCAGCTTTCAAAATATACATACCAGGTTTTCCCCAATGATAACCAGAAATATAAATTCACGCCGGATTATATCAACAATACATTACAGTATACCTGGACCTTTGGTGATGGTACCGGCAGCCAGGACCCCATTGCTGTACACCGCTATGCACAACCTGGTGTGTATGTTGCCTGCCTAACAGTATGGCGTGGGCCAAATTGTGCATCTACAACCTGCAAGGAAATAAGGGTGTTACCACAAATCAACTGCGATACAGCACACATAGGTTACACTTTTGTGCGAAATTCTAATTTGCCTAATAAGTTTCAATTTATCGCCAATGCAACCTTACCAATCCTTGACCAGGTATGGTACATATATAAACTGAACGGTACCGTTGCAACACCACCAGTAATCCTGCATCAGAATAATCCGATCTACCTGTTCCAGGATACAGGCTATTACAAGGTTTGCTTAAAAGCAACCTTGCAGGGTGGATGTGTGAAAGAATATTGCAACTATATCCGCATCGACCAGGTTTCAAATGTTTGTGAGTTGCAGGCATTTCCAAACCCTGCCGCTTCTATAGTTAGTGTAAATCTTTTTTTAACACAGCCTGAAATGATCTATGCTACTGTATACAATAATTTAAATGTGGTGGTATTGCAGCAAAATCAACAGGGAAATACAGGAAACAATGTTGTTACCTTACAGGTAAACAATCTTATTGCCGGACAATATAACATCAGATTAGTCTATGGAAACAGGGTCTGCTATGCCAGATTCCAAAAATTGTAAGAATAGGGTTATTTAAAGCAAAGGCCTGTAACAGAGATGTTGCGGGCTTTTTTGGTTTCACGCAGAGAGCGCTAAGGAGCAGAGAGCGCAAAGTTCATTAATATCCTGCGACCTCTGCTTCTCTGTCTTCTCTGCGTGAAACTGTATTTTTACCTCCCAAACAATTTATCCAGCTCCTCTTTTTTAAATTCAAGATAAGTGGGTTTACCGTTTGCTGTGCTATTGGGTATGGCGCAATTAAAGAGGTCATCAATTAAAACCTTAATTTCTTTATCTGTTAAAGAAGTGCCTGCTTTTACTGATTGTTGCAATGCCAGTGAACGCAACAATTTTTCACGCTTGCTGTATTTTAAATCGCTGCTGAAATGTTTGTACTGCTCCAGCATTTTTTCTATAGCTGTTTTTTCATTGCCCTGGCTTACATCCGCGGGTGTACCCTGTATTACAAAAGTATTGTTTCCAAAGGGTTCTAACTGGTAGCCCAGGTGATTCATATCGGGCAAAAGTTCTTTCAGCAAAACAGCATCAGCAGCATGTAATTCAATAGTAGCCGGAAATAAACTCTGCTGCGTGGCAATGGGTTTACCTTCAACGGCCAAAGCAAAACGTTCATATAAAATCCGTTCATGTGCATTCTGCTGATGAACGAGGAAGTAACCACGATTGGTTTGCACCACGATGAAGCTGTTGTGTAATTGTAAAAGGTTTTGTGTTTCGGGTTTTGGGTTTTGTGTTATTAAAGCAGTTACTTCAACCTGTGGCTTAAAGGTATCCGGTTGTGGTTTGTCTTTCTCATAAAAATCTCTCCAGTGTTTTAATTCACTTTTACTTTCTACAAAATGAGATTGGTTTTTTTTAGTGAACGTATTGTATAAAGAAGATGATGAAGCCGAAGATTTTTTTTCTTCGGTAAATGGTTTGCTTACCGCATCCAGGCTTTGTATAGAGGCATCCAGATCAAAATCCAAAGTAGGAGAAATGCTGAACTGAGCCAGTGCATGTTTGATGGCACTTTGCACAAAAGCGTATACAATCTTTTCGTCTTCAAATTTAATTTCCTGTTTGGTGGGGTGTACATTAATATCCAGTTGCGATGGATCCAGATCAATAAACAATGTGTACATCGGGAAACTGTCCTTAGCGATCATTTCATTAAAAGCATTCATCACCGCATGGTTCAGGTAGGCACTTTTAATAAAACGGTTGTTCACAAAAAAGTATTGGTCGCCCCGGGTTTTCTTGGCAGTTTCGGGTTTGCCCACAAAACCGTAAATATTCATATAATCTGTCTGCTCCTGCACCGGCACCAGTTTAGCAGCATAACTATTACCGAGTATCTGTACAATCCGTTGCTTCATGCTTCCTTTCTCCAGGTGAAAAACCTGCTGGCCATTGCTGGTAAAAGAAAAAAAGATTTCTGGAAAAGACATCGCCACCCTGATGAACTCATCTACAATATGCCTCAGCTCAGCTGCATTACTTTTTAAAAAATTCCTTCTTGCCGGCACATTAAAAAAAAGATTCTTCATGGCAATGCTCGTGCCCGTTTGCATAGCAATGGGTTCCTGCTTAATAACCTGGCTGTTCTCGATCTCAATAAAAACACCGGTTTCGTCTTCTTCCCTTTTCGATTTTAATTCAACCTGGGCAACGGCAGCAATACTTGCCAAAGCCTCTCCCCTGAAACCCATGGTTTTTATCTTAAACAGATCTTCAATATTTTTAATCTTGGAGGTGGCGTGGCGCTCAAAAGCCATCCTTGCATCGGTTTCACTCATACCCTTGCCATTATCAATAACCTGTATCAATGCCTTGCCTGCATCATTCACCATGAGGTTAATTTCTGTTGCCCCTGCATCCACGGCATTTTCCAGCAGTTCCTTTACAGCACTGGCCGGCCGTTGTATAACTTCACCGGCAGCAATCTGGTTGGCAATGTTATCGGGCAATAATTGAATGATATCGGGCAAAATCCTGTAATTTAGAACAACAAAAATAACATATCCTGTCCACTATAAAATTTTTAGAGCAATATGCGAAAAATTCAATTGATTTTATTTCTTTTTTTAGCAGTTAACGGCTTTGCCCAGCAAAATAATAAAGCAAACATTTGGGTAGACAGTGTTTTTAAAACACTCTCCCCCGATGAGCAGATAGCCCAGCTGATGGTGGTTCGTTTGTCAACCATTAACGCAAACAAGACAGTTACTTTTTACGACAGCCTGGTTGCTGAATTGGTAAAGCAATATAACGTAGGCGGTGTCTGTCTTTTCCAGGGAAGCCCGGTTAAGCAGGCAAATATTTTAAACAACCTGCAGGCTTTGGCAAAAACTCCCATCATGATGTGTATTGATGCGGAGAATGGAATAGGTATGCGTATGACAGACAGCGTACTTCCTTTGCCCAGGCAGATGATGATGGGAGCTGTGCAGGATTCCAGCATTATTTATCAATATGGAAGAATTGTTGCAGACCAATTAAAACGTGTGAATGTACAGGTTAATTATGCACCGGTAGTTGATGTAAATAATAATCCGGCTAACCCGGTAATTAACGATCGTAGTTTTGGAGAAGATAAATTTAAAGTGGCATCATTTGGCATACAATACATGAAAGGTATGCAGGATAATGGTGTGATGGCCTGTGCCAAACATTTTCCCGGCCATGGCGATGTGTCGGTAGATTCACACCTGGATCTGCCGGTCATAAATAAAACCAGGACACAACTGGAATCGCTGGAACTGTATCCTTTCCGCCAGATATTTAATGCCGGTGTGGGCAGTGTAATGGTGGCGCATTTATACATTCCTTCTATTGACAGTACGACCAACAAAGCCACATCTTTATCAAAAAATAATGTTACTGATTTATTGAGAAACGACCTGGGCTACCAGGGTTTAACTTTTACTGACGCACTTGGTATGCAGGGTGTAAATAAATTTTTCCCGGATGGTGCAGCTTCAGTAGAATCTTTAATTGCCGGTAACGACATGCTTTGTTTACCAAGTGACGTACCTGTGGCAATTGAAAAAATAAAAGCCGCTATAAAAACTGGAAGGTTAAGCTGGGCTGATATTGAATTTCATTGCAGAAAAGTACTGAAAGCAAAATATGATTACGGACTGGCTTCACTAAAACCAATCAACACCAATAATTTAACCAACGATTTAAACCGCGATGTGAACAGCATGCGCAAACTGATTGCAGAAAATGCATTGACCGTTTTGAAAAAAACAGATGCTGTTTTTTTTCCGTTGACGGCTAAAAAAGATTCAGTTAAAAAGCAAATAGTTTATGTAAATGTTGGCAACAGCGCCAACAACGCAATGGCCAACCGTATGCGCATGGATTACGATGCAGATGTTATCAACTTCAGCTATCAACAGAATGATTCTGAAACTGCAAAAATGATTTCTGAAATAAAAAATAAATACAATCAGGTGATTATTGGTATTCATAATTATACCCGTTTCCCTGCAAATAATTTTGGTATCAGTAAAAATGCAGTTGACCTGGTAACTCAATTACAACAAAAAACAAAAGCCATCACATTTGTTTTTGGAAATGTGTATGCTGTTAAGAACTGGTGCAATGCAAAGAACCTGGTGGCCTGTTATGAAGACGACAGCATTGTACAAAACGCGGCAGTAGATCTGTTACAGGGAAAGATAGCAGCACAGGGAAAACTGCCGGTTACAGTTTGTGAGCAGTTAAAATTTGGTACAGGTATAACATTTAAAGCACCCAATCCTGTTAAAGCAGCAAAAGGAATTTTAGATGCTGCAAAACTAACTGCCATTGATGCCATTGCCGAAGATGCCATTGCCAAAGGAGCTACACCCGGTGCTGTAGTACTGGTTGCCAAAGATGGCAAGATCGTTTACCACAAAGCCTATGGCAATTATATGTATGATAAAACAGAAGCTGTAAACACCGAATCTATTTTTGATATGGCATCGGTTACCAAAGTTTGCGCCACTACCATATCTGTAATGCGGTTGTATGATGAAGGCAAACTGGATCTAAAAAAAAAGCTTGGTGATTACCTGCCCTGGGTTAGGGGAACCAACAAAGAAAATTTAACCATCGAAAATATTTTACTGCACCAGGCCGGTTTGGTTGCATACATCCCTTTTTATAAAGAAACCATTGATTCTGCAGGTGTTCCAAAACCACAATTTTATGCTGCAGTAAAAAAAGATTCCTTCGGTATACGTGTTGCAAATAACATGTACATGCGTAACGACTGGCGTGATACTTTATACAAACGAATTATAGAAAGTCCGCTTGGCCGCACCGGCAGGTACATTTACAGCGATAATGATTTTATATTTTTAGGTAAGATAGTGGAAGCCATCAGCGGCTTACCATTAAATGATTTTGTTGAAACAGCATTTTACCGGCCCATGGGTTTAACCACCGCCGGCTTTAAACCAACGGAACAATATCCTTTGCAAAGAATCATTCCAACAGAAAAAGAAAAACAATTTCGCTTACAACAATTACGGGGCGATGTGCATGACCCCGGCGCTGCCATGTTTGGTGGTGTAGCAGGCCATGCAGGTTTGTTCAGCAATGCGTACGACCTGGCCATGATCATGCAGATGCTGTTGAACGGCGGTACCATTAATGGGAAAAGATTTTTACGTGAAGAAACGGTTAACCTCTTTACTGCCTACCACAGCGATATCAGCCGGCGTGGCTATGGTTTTGATAAGCCAGAAAAAAATAACAGAACACGTCCTGACCCCTACCCAAGTCTTTCTGCATCGCCGCAAACCTTTGGCCACACAGGATATACAGGAACCTGTGTATGGGCCGATCCAGCATATGATATGCTTTTTATTTTCTTAAGCAACCGCGTAAATCCCGATGGTGGTGAAAATACAAAACTGCTCAGGATGAATGTACGTACCAATATTCAGGAGACAATTTATAAAGCAATGGGATTGTAATGTCCACCTTAATACAAATTGAGAAGAATTTTTTTGAACTCAGCGGGCCTTTCCAAGGGTATATTATAACCTGCGCCAAACAAGGTATTAGCAGTAATTGCCTTTGCATTCGTCACCATCTTTTTTCTATAAGAAATATTACCAATGGGCTGGAGCCAGGGGCATAGTTGCCGGCAATGTCGGAGAAGTTATCTTTTGTACTCAAGTAGTCAGCAGTTCATTTATTTGTTTTACCAGCTCACGGGTGCTGAATGGTTTTGTTACATACAAGGCCGCACCCAACTTCAAACCTTTCTTTATATCTGATTCTTTTGTTTTGGCGCTCATAAAGATGACTTTTGTGTTTTTTAATGTAGCACTGCTTTTAATGTACTTACAAATTTCGTAACCATCCACATCCGGCATCATGATATCTAATAAAACAAGGTGAGGCAATTGTTTATTCAACAAGTCCAGCGCTTCGGTACCATTGCGTGCCACCATCACATCAAAGCCGTTCTTCTTCATTAAAAACTCAAGCGACATCAATATGTAGGGATCGTCATCAACTACCAGTATTTTATAAGCCTTGTTCATCGTGTTTAGCCGTTTGGCAGTGTAAAGATAAACCGTGAACCTTTACCTTCTGCACTCTCTACCCATATTTTGCCCTGATGCATATCAATTATTTTTTTGCAGATAGCAAGGCCCAGTCCGCTGCCATGTGGTTTTTTTAAGGTTTGATTTTTAGCCTGGAAAAATTTATCAAATACCAGTTCCTGCAATTCAGGCTGAATACCGTGGCCATTATCTTCTACCCAAACCTGCAATTCATCATCACTGCTGTGTACCGAAATTTTTATTTTGCCCGTACCTGCATCAACAAATTTTATAGCGTTTGATAAAAGGTTGTTCAGCACCTGCTGCAACAGATCTGCATCGCAACGCACCAGGAACATGGAATCCGGAATCTGTTCCTGAATCACTATCTTCTTTTCATCTGCCAGTGGCTGCAGCGAATGAATGCTGTCTTTTATAAGTACATTCAGCAATACCGGGTTAAGGTTCAACTGTTGTCTTCCGCTTTCATACCGTTCCAGGTTTAGCACCTGGGTTATCAAATGACTTAACCTTTCTGTTTCTTTAATAACATTGCCCAGGAAAACCTGCCGTTGTTCTTCGGGCATATCGGTGTTGTCATGCACAATTTCACTCATGGCACGTATGGAAGTAATCGGCGTACGCAATTCATGTGTTACCGTGTACAGGAACTCATCCTTCAACATATCCATTTCTTTCAATTGCTCATTGGCAATGGTAAGCTGCTGTGTTGCTTTCTGCAGTTCGGCAGATTTCTTTTTTAATTCCTTATTCAGTTCAATCATTTGTTGCGATTCCCTGAGGATATGGATCACTTCATCAATTTTCAATTTCTCAGCCTTGGTAACGCTGCTCACCATAATATTGGCCGATGCAGAACCTATAACACCAGCCAGAATTTTTTCTGCAAAGGTTACGAGCCGTGGGTCGGCTTCCTTTTGTTCCAGTGAAATATTATTGCGGCGGGCATAGGTCATGATTATTTTTTCTGCCCTTTCATGTCCCAGGAAATTTGCAAGCAGGGAATTCAATTCAGTTAGATGGGCTGTGCCCTTCCACATCACGTTCGTTTCAGTAGCTGCGGAGTATCGGAAAATATCAACAAAAATTTCTGCCTGGTACATTTCCTGCTCTGACTTTTTACTGTTGAGCGATACAACAACAAAAGCAGTTATGTTAAATAACATGCTCCAGAAAAAACAATGTGTTACAGAATCCATTCCTTCCATTCCGAAAAGTGAAAGTGGTTTAAGCCACTCAATTCCAAAAGGCCGTTATTAACGATACCGATATCAACAATACCTGTGCTGGCCATGGATGGAATAACTGCAGTAAAGAACCAGGTAACAAATCCGATGGAAATGCCTGCCATAGCACCTTTCTGCGAAGCATTTTTCCAATAGATACCACCAATTACTGCCGGTGCAAACTGCGCCACTGCAGCAAAAGAAACCATACCGATGGAAACAAGGGTAAAATGTTGGGCAACCAATTTATCGTATAAAAAAGCCAATGCAATAATAAGCAGTATACTAAAGCGACGTATGTTTAAAATAGATCGGGTAAGTTGACCATCTCCTTTTGGTTTAAATTTTTGTGCAGCCAGTAAAAGTGGTGTTGCAATATTGTTGCTCATCATGGTACTGATGGCGATTGTTTCAACAATGATCATACTGGTAGCTGCAGAAAAGCCACCAATAAAAGTGAAGAAACTGAGAAAACCGGCGCCATAATGCATGGGCAATGCCAACACATAAGTATCGGCACTAACTCCGCTTTTACCCATCAACAAACTTCCACCAAAAGCAATGGGCAACACAAAGAAAGTGATCAGCAGCAGGTATAAAGGAAAAACCCAGATGGCTTTTTTTAAATGATTTTCCTTTACATTTTCAACCACAGCGATTTGAAATTGCCTGGGTAAAAATACAATGGCCAGCATGGACAGCAGGATCAATCCCGTCCAGGTTGTGTAAGGCGTATCCTTACTAAACTGAAATAGTTTTTTCAGCGTATCATTTTCTGCCGCTTTGGAAAAAATATCTCCGAAGCCATTAAAAAGTCCAAATGTAACAAACAATCCAACCGCAACAAAAGCTACCAATTTAATGATGGATTCAAACGCAATGGCAGCTACCAGGCCTTCATGTTTTTCGGATGCATCGATCGATCTTGTTCCAAACAAAATAATAAAAAATGCAAGTACGGCTGAAATGTACAGCGCATTATCTCCTAAAATATTATTCAATCCCATTCCTCCCTCTGCTGTAGCCGTTAAAATATTCATGCTGCCCGAAATAGCTTTTAGCTGTAAAGCGATATACGGGATGATGCCCACCATACACAATATGGTAACTACCACGGCAAGAGAGAAATTTTTTCCGTAGCGGATAGAGATCAAATCGGCAATGCTGTTGATGCGCTGGGTTTTGCAAATGCGAATTATTTTTCTTAGCAATGGCCAAAACAATGCAGCCATGATAGTAGGGCCGATGTACACTGCTAAGAATTCTATTCCTTTGGTAGATGCCTGTCCAACACTTCCATAGTAAGTCCAGGCTGTGCAATAAACTCCCAGCGATAAAGCGTAAACATAGCCGTTGTTAATTATGCTGCGCCCCTTTTTCAACCTGTATTCGGCATAATAAGCCACACCGAACAAAATGCCCAGGTAAAATAATGCGCTTAATATGGCAACAATATTATTACTCATCCGGCTTTTTTTGTCTGCCTTCAGCAATGCGGTATAAAACAATGATGGTAATTATCCAAACGATAAGAATATAAAGAAACAGCACCGGAATACCGGCAAACATCGAAACCCTGTTGGCAACTGAAATAAATGGAAAAGTAAAAAGCACCAGCAACAAAACACTGAATAGGGTTAATTTTTGCTGTTTAAGTTTGCTTTGCATATCGTTAAAATAAAAAGGATAACATAGTTTACCCAATTTAGGTAAACTATGTTATCCAGTCAAAAACCTTACTGATTTAATAATCTGTAATCTCTGCCGAACTTTCGGGAAGATGATCGTAAGCATCTTTAAAAGCATAGTAACCAAAGATCAACAGGCCGATACATATCGGGAAAAAGATAATCAGAATGATACTCCATTGCAGGGTGACATTTGCTTTGGTTGCTTCGGATGCTTTGCCGATCTTTTCGGCAGCCTGCCAGAACAGAAATCCTACAATTGCCGGTGACAGCAGCATCCAGATTATTCCCAGGTATTTTTTTAATGCGTTCATATAATTATGTTTTAAAGTTATTAAAATTAATCCATCACATCTTCATCAATATGGTTGCGCAGATATATTGCACCAATTACAAAACATAGTGCAGCAATACCTATCGGGTACCATAAGCCGGCCAGCGGATCTCCGCCCGGTAATTCTTTTGTTTTGGTAAATTCTACAATTAATGTACCCAGGAATGGAACCAGCCCACCAAATACGCCATTGCCGATATGGTATGGTAACGACATAGAAGTGTATCGAATTTTGGTTGGGAATAATTCTACCAGGAACGCAGCCATCGGGCCATACACCATCGTTACAAACAGAATTAAAATAAACACCCAGCCCACCATTTTCCAAAACGTATTGCTATCTAGTGATTTTTCTATTACTACACCTGGCTTTGCTGATTTTTTTTCTGCAGCGATATAAGTAACTCCTTCAGGTAATGTAACACCCGCTGCAGCTTTTGCTTTTACCAAAACGGTATCCAATCCTGCTGTGCTATCTTTCTTCGCTATTATATATGCAATGGATGCGGTGTTGCCGGCATAGTCGCTGGCAAAATGAAGGGTATCTGTTTTGGTAAAACTATATACAGCGCCATCGGTATACACCGAATCGTATTTTACACTGATGAGCGCTTTCTTTTTATCCTTTGCATCAAAAGTTGCAACCGCATCAGATTTGGTTGTTTTGGAAACATCTATCATCGATCTTTTTGCAGCCACATTGGTGTAGTCAAGAAAAGTCTGATACACAAACCTGTACGAAAAAACTGCCAGCAGCATACCGATCAACATAATCCATTTTCGTCCAACCTTATCACTCAATGCCCCAAAAACCACAAAGAAAGGCGTTGCAAAAAGTATGGCGATCATCAGAATATTCCTGGAGTCAACAAAATTTACCTTGCAGATATTCTCAATAAATGTTTGTGCATAAAACTGGCCGGTGTACCAAACAACGCCCTGGCCCATTACAGCACCAAATAATGCCAACAGCACCATTTTAAAATTAGCACGGTGGCCAAAACTTTCTTTCAGTGGGTTAACGGATGTTTTGCCTTCGGCCTTCACCTTCGCAAACATAGGCGACTCACTCATACGCATACGAATGACGATGGAAACAATTACCAGCAATAGAGAGATCCAGAAAGGATAACGCCACCCGCCCCATTCGCCTGAAAATTGTTCAACACCCTGGCTATTGCGGATAAAGAGTATTATTCCCAAAGCAAGAAACAGCCCAAGCGTTGCCGTGGTCTGTATCCAGCTGGTCCAGTAACCACGTCTTTTTGCCGGTGCATGTTCGGCTACATATGTTGCAGCGCCGCCATACTCACCACCCAATGCAAGGCCCTGTATTAAACGCAATACCAAAACAAGAATTGGTGCCGCCCATCCAATCGTTTTAAAACCAGGTACCAAACCAATAGCAAATGTGGAGCCTCCCATTAAAATAAGCGTAAGTAAAAATGTATACTTGCGGCCGATCAGATCACCCAGCCTTCCAAACACCAATGCACCAAAAGGCCGAACAATAAAACCTGCTGCAAAAATGGCCAATGTACTCAACAGGGCTGATGTTCCTGAATCTTCAGGGAAGAACTGTTTGGAAATTATGGTGGCAAGCATACCGAAAATGTAGAAGTCGTACCATTCAATAAGCGTACCAACGGAGGATGCCCCGATGATAAAGCCCATCCCTTTTTCTGAGTTGATATTATTACTCATGTTAGTTGTTGGTTTAAATTTTAAAATGAAAAAGTTGTTGCTAAAAGAAACCGGGTGTTATTAATTTTATCTGTTGCTCCTATTACTTTCGAGTTGTTTCCAAATGTACCATATTGTGCGGCAGTGTATTCTATTTCTGTACCAAATTTAAATTTACCCGAAATAAATTCAACACGTGGCGATACTCTGAAAATATTTTTTATTCCTCTTCCGCTTGCACCAATGCCTCTTCCATAAGCAGCACTGGCACCCGATTTGGCTCCATTATTTGCGGTATAGCCGAAAAAAAATCCGGGTACAATTTTTTTGCCCGTTCCTGTAATATCCATCCAGTATGCCTGCGTTTTTGTAGCATCATAAGTTTCTACCGCTCCCGGCGTAGCCACATATCCCAGGTATCCGCCCACCATTACATGGTCGGTTAAATTTTCTCCGATAACAGCTTCTGCTTTAATAACAACCGGCTTGGTAATTACTTTTACATAGCCGATGAATGATGTGCTGCCTACCCGTTCATTAGATACAACATTAGGAGTACCTGAGTTTAACCTGGGCCGCAATGATTTATAATCTACTCCGGCACCGGCTACTAATTTAGCATCCTTATATTGAAACTGCAGGTGCATGTTTGGAACTGTGCTGTTGCGCATGGGATCATTTGCATTATATCCCGATGGTGCAACACTGGCAAAATCGCGTTGTGCAAGCATGGCAACAATCAATGACATTTTATTTCCTTTGTCTAATTTTTGTGTCAGCCTTACCTGCGGGCTTCTGTTGAATGGCTGAAAAGGCATGCCGGTATTAAAATCTATAACACCGGGATAGCAGTCAGTTACAAACATGGGGTGCCAGTATTGCCCGAATGCAAGCTGGGTTTTACTCCAGTCAAGTTTTGCCCACGCATGTCTCAGGCGGAATTCATTGATGCCGCCATCAAAATTTCCAAAAAATTCTGCTTCCAGTATGGCAGATGTTTTAGCTCCAAACGCATCGGGCCCCGTGATGGTACCGCCCAGCCTGGAAGTAATAGCCAGCATATGAAAGGTTGGTGCTGCATTAATATCTTTACTATTCGCATCTAAAGATTTATCTTTTGCATACAATGATAAATCGCCTTCCCGTGCCGATATCAGTTGCCTTGAATCGTACATGATATCGTTTCGCACAAAGCCGTAAAGTTTAATTCCCCAGGTAGCAGGATTGTCTGCCGGCTTGGTTGGTGCTGTTTGTGCTGTTGCGTTCTGCCAGATTGAGAAAAATAAAACGAAGCAGCAAATAAAAGAATGTTGAGCAAGTTTTTTCATCGTTAATCGTTTTGAGTTCCGGCGTTATTGCCAAAAAAATCATGACTCAAAAGTTGATTAAAACAAATGAAAAACAAATCGCGGAGTATATCGCTGCTAAAAGTATATTTTTTTACAGGCTGTTTTTCTTAAACCTTTCCCATTTGATGAGCATAAATTTATCGCCCAGTTCTGTGATCATACAACCGGCACTTTGCAGAAAATCTTTTTCTGCAAAAAGGGCCATCATTTCAGTGTGGGTAAGCACCTGGTAGGTGGGATGATAGTTATTATTTTCCGGCGCCTTCAATCCATATTTTTTTACCCAGTTCATTACCGACACATGGCTGATGCCGAGGATACGCTCAATTTCGCGGTAAGTAACCCCTTCAATATACAATTGCAGCGCTTTAATAACATAGTAAGGATCGATACTTTTCCCTTGTTTTAAAACAGTAAATGAAAATCCGCAGGGTTTACAGCGAAACCGCTGCCGTCCTTTAACGACACCACTTTTGATCAATTCTTCGCTATTACATTTTGGGCAGGCAATTTGTTTCATAAAATAAATTTACAGCATCAGCTATACTTATTTAGCAAAACTATACCAATTTAGCAACATTTAATGCTTTCGCTTTTTAATGTTTCATACTTTTAGTCTGAAATTAAAACGATTGTTATGTCATATCCTTATCAGATAAAAAATTTAGAACAGTACAACAGTGATTATAAAAAAAGTGTTGAAGATCCGGAAGGATTCTGGGCATCTGTTGCAGATAATTTTTTATGGAGAAAAAAATGGGACCGTGTACTGGAGTGGAATTTTACTGAACCCCGGGTTGAATGGTTTGGCGGCGGTAAACTGAACATTACCGAAAACTGCATTGACAGGCATTTGAAAACAATGGCCGATAAACCTGCCATCATCTGGGAACCCAACAACCCCGAAGAAAGGGTAAGGGTAGTTACCTATGCACGCCTGCACAAAAGAGTTTGCCAGGTAGCACAAATGCTTGTTAATAATGGCGTAAAAAAAGGAGATCGTGTTTGTATATATATGGGTATGGTGCCCGAGCTGGCTTATGCGGTATTGGGTTGTGCAAGAATTGGCGCTATTCACAGTGTAATTTTTGGTGGCTTTAGTGCGCAAAGTATTGCAGACAGGCTCTATGATGCACAGGCAGATTTTATCATTACCTGCGATGGTGCTTATCGTGGCGGAAAAGATATTCCGTTGAAAGCTGTGATCGATGATGCACTGATCGGTAACAGAACAATAAAAAAAGTAATTGTTTATACAAGAACAAGAACTCCGGTTTCGATGATCAAAGGAAGAGATGTTTGGTGGGAAGATGAAATGGAGCATGCAGAATCACAGATAGAAAAAGATGGCGTGATCTCTTTTCCGGCTGAAGAAATGGATGCAGAAGATCCATTGTTTATTTTATACACCAGTGGCAGCACGGGCAAACCAAAAGGCGTTGTACATACCTGCGCTGGGTATATGGTTTGGACCAATTACACTTTTGTAAACGTGTTTCAATACAAACCCGGAGATATACATTTTTGTACAGCAGACATTGGCTGGGTTACAGGACACAGTTATATCGTCTACGGTCCATTGAGTGCCGGCGCCACCTCACTGATGTTTGAAGGCATTCCAACCTGGCCGGATGCAGGACGCTTTTGGGATATCGTAGAGCGTCATAAAGTTAACTGCATTTATACCGCACCAACTGCCATCCGTAGTTTAATGAGTTATGGTACCGACCCGATCCAGGGGAAAGATCTTTCTTCACTAAAAGTATTGGGCACAGTGGGTGAACCTATCAATGAAGAAGCATGGCATTGGTACGATGAGAATATTGGAAAAGGAAAATGTCCCATCATTGATACCTGGTGGCAAACTGAAACAGGAGCCTGTTTGATCAGCAACCTGGCTGGTGTAACGCCATCCAAGCCAAGCTGGGCCACACTTCCAATGCCGGGAGTACAACCCATTTTAGTTGATGAGCAAGGAAATGAAATAACAGAGAAAGATGAGAATGGTATCATGAAAGGTAACCTTTGTATTAAAGCGCCATGGCCTGGTATTTTAAGAACTACCTGGGGTGATCATGAACGTTGCCGCACCAATTATTTTGCCACTTACCCCAATTTATATTTTACAGGCGATGGTGCATTAAAAGATGCTGAAGGTAATTATAGAATTACAGGCAGGGTTGATGATGTATTAAATATAAGCGGCCACCGCATTGGAACTGCAGAAGTAGAGAATGCCATTAACATGCATTCAGGTGTGGTGGAAAGCGCTGTAGTAGGATATCCACATGATGTAAAAGGCCAGGGTATTTATGCGTTCATTATTTACAACGGACACCATGGCGATGAAAACCTCACACGACTGGATATCAATCTGACCGTTTCTAAAATAATCGGGCCTATTGCCAAGCCAGATAAAATTCAGTTTGTAACCGGCCTGCCCAAAACCCGTAGCGGAAAAATAATGCGTCGCATTTTAAGAAAGATAGCCGAAGGAGAAACTTCCAATTTAGGTGATACAACAACATTGCTTGATCCCGGGGTTGTGGAGGAAATAAAAGACGGGAAGTTATAATAAAAAAAGTCAAGCCTTACAGCTTGACTTTTTTTATCACGGTATTTATTAATATCCAAATATCTCTTCTAAACTTAATTTTTTTACTTCACCGTATTTACTCATAGCTTCTGTAGTTAATTTTTTCTCTGAAGCTACAACACAGTAGGTATACGGCTTGTTGGCGATATACTCTGTATGAAACTGCTTCAGTTCGTTGTATCCAACTTTATCAACAGCAGCATAAATTTTCTTACGTATGTCATCATTCAAACCTTTGCGCTGTGCAGTTAGATAATTAAAGATGATGCCATCCTGTGTGATGCGTTCCGTTTCAATATCTTTTTTAATGCCTTCACGGGCAAACTTAATGTTCTCAGCAACGTTTGGTAAATCGTTCAATAGCTCATTCATGGCAATGATCGATTCGTTGAATTTATCGGCCTGGCATCCTACATAAGCAGTGGTGAAAAACGGATCTTCTTTTTTTCCAGGTATTACATACACTGCAGAAGTTGAATAAGCCAGAGCCTTACTTTCCCTGATGGTTTGAAAAACCAAAGCACCCATGCCTCCTCCAAAATAATTGTTGAAAATATCAATCACCGGTTCTTTATCGGCAGCATATGCAGATGAGTTTCTAACCCAGCGTATTTCTGATTGCACCATATTATAATCTGCAAACAATACCTCGTTCTTACTTTGCACCGCATTGGTAAATTTAACTGCTGCAGGTGCCGCTGTAAATGCTGCAGGAATTGTATGTACAGTTTTTAAACCTGCTGTAAACTGTGCCAATGGCTGCGGGCCGTAATACAAAATTTTGTGTGCGTAGTTGTTTAAGTTATGCAGAATGGTTACCAGTTCCTCTGCTGTTGTACTGTTTAACTCAGCATCACTCATGGTATAATTATAAGGATTTTTCTGGCCATACCGGGCATAATTTATCAATCCGGTCATAATGGCTCCTTTATTGGCTTTGGCATCTGTACGTGATTTGGTGAGCCTTGCTTTTAAAGATTTTAATGCCACTTCATCAGCCTTGCAATTCTTTAAAACATCTTCAAACAAGGTTACAGCTTTAGTAAAATTATCCTGTAACCCTTCAATGGTTACTGTTGTAAATTCTGTTGCAGCACTCACGGTAAAACTGCAGGCTATTTGGTAAAAAGCCTTGGTAATTTCTTCTGCACTCTTTTTATCAGTACTTAAAAACTGCAGGTATTGTGCAGCCAGACCTAATTTTTTATCGTTCCAGGTACCGGTTTCAAAACGGTAACGCAGGCGGAATAGGCTGTTATCCTTATTCTGCACATACAAAACTTCTGCAGGACCAATCGTTGTTTTTTGCAGGTCTTTATTATAATCCAGCCAAACAGGTTTTACCGGTGTAGCAGGCATATTATTTACCTGCTTTACAAAAACAGATTGAGCATCACGGTTTGTTTCTACCGGTGTAATTGCAGGCTTATCAACTTTGATGATGTTTTTATCTTCGCCTTTGCGTTTTAAAACAACTACATAGTTTTCCTGGAAATATTTGTTGGCAAAAGCTACAATATCTTTCTTGTTAAGTTTTGAAAGCTGGTCGGTGTAGGCAACCTGTTCTTTCCAATCCAGTTCAGATGTGAAAGCATCCATCAGGTCGTTAGCCCTCGCACCGTAAGTTTCTGTTGCCAGTATTTTAATTTTCTTCTGGTTGTTGATGATGGAAGTGATGAGGTTGTCATCAAAATTTCCTTTTTTCAGATTTTCCACTTCACCCAGCATCAGAGCTTTTACATCTTCCAGGCTTTGGCCCTGTGTTGGATTACCCTGCATATATAAAATGCCATAGTCAATTAAAGTAAAGGCAGAAGCCGATGCTCTTAATAATTTTTGTTTCTTCACCAGGTTCAGATCCATCAAACCCGCTTTGCCATTGGTTAATATCTGTCCTACTAAATCTGCCAGCAACACATCTTTGTCTTTATTACCCGGTAAACGAAAACCAATGGTAACACTTTCCGCATCAGGCCCAACTACTTCAGCAGCGATAGGTGCTGTAATGGGTTGCTCCGGCTGAAATGTATATTTAGGCAAAGTTTTATTCTGCATGTATCCAAATGTAGCTTCCACTTTTTTAATCATCACATCGGGATTAAAATCGCCACTCAAAATTATACCCATATTATTGGGTACATAATAAGTGTTGAAATATTTTCTGATCTCTACCAGCGAAGGATTTTTTAAATGCTCAATGGTACCGATGGTTGTTTGCAAACCATAGTTGTGGTTCTTAAATAATTCAGCAAACAATTTTTCTGTTACTCTGCGTCCGTCGTTATCAAGGCCACGGTTTTTTTCTTCATACACAGCTTCCAGCTCAGTATGAAAAATCCTCAGTATCGGATTTCTGAAACGTTCGCCCTGCACAGCCAGGTATTTATCAATAGAACCGGCAGGTACATCATCGGTGTAAACTGTTTGTTCAAAAGAAGTAAAGGCATTAGTACCCTGTGCGCCCATTGAGCTCATCATTTTATCATACTCATTGGCAATGGCATATTTTGATGCAACGCCGGAAACAGAATCTATGCGGTGATAAATTGCTTTACGCTTTTCTGCATCGGTAGTTTTATTATATTCTTCATACAATGCATCAATTTTATCCAGTTCGGGTTTTTCTTTGGCCCAATCCAGTGATCCATATTTATCTGTTCCCTTAAACAACATATGCTCCAGGTAATGGGCCAGGCCGGTGTTGGTTGAAGGGTCTGTTTTGCTGCCGGCTTTTGTTGCTACGTAACATTGAATACGTGGATCTTTACTGGTAGGACTTAAAATAACCGTAAGCCCGTTCTTTAAAGTATAAAACCTGGCTTTTGCCGGATCGTTTGTTACATACTTATAAGTATATCCACCCGAACTGGCTTCTTTCCATTCGTATTTACCGGTTTGTGCAAATGCTGTAACTGTAGTTGCAAGCAGCAATACAAGTAAAAATTGTTTAAAAATTCGCATATAAAATTTAGTTTGATATTTGAAATGAGGCGCTAAAGTACAGATTCCTCATCTTAATATTATACCGCTCACAATATTATTAACTTTACTTTTGAAAAAAAATTGCTGGTATGCCAAGACTACTGAAAATACTGTTACGCAGTATAATTATAATTTTTGTTTTATTGAATGTGATTGTGGCTTTTCATGCTTATAAGTTCACCCATTTTTATAATAATGGCGAAATCACTGTAAAAAAGAAGGAAGAAAAAACCGGGTGGGATAATGCCAAAGAAATGTTTTTTGGTATTAATGCTGAAAAGAAACGGAATGATGTTACCACCGATTCTACTTTTAAAACCGTTTACCTACAAACAAAAGACAGCCTGAAACTGGAGGCCTGGTATATTGCAGCCGACAGCAGTAAAGGAACTGTATTACTATTTCACGGACATGGCGGCAATAAATCGGGTGTAATAAAAGAAGCGGAATCTTTTAATAAAATGGGTTATAATACTTTGCTGCTCGATTTCAGGGCGCATGGCAACAGCGAAGGGAATACCTGTACCATTGGATTTAATGAAACGGAAGATATAAAGCTGGCTTACGATCATATTAAAAACAAAGGTGAAAAAAATATCGTGCTTTGGGGAATATCTATGGGTGCATCTACCATTGCCAAGGCTGTAAAAGATTATCAACTGGAACCTCAGAAAGTAATTTTAGAAATGCCCTTTGGCACTATTAAAGGTGCTGTACGGGGCCGTTTAAAAATTATGGGATTGCCGGCAGAACCTATTGGAACCTTACTCACTTTTTGGGGTGGAACCGAGCATGGTTTTTGGGCCTTTGGTATGAAGCCGCAGGAATTTGCATCAGCCATTAAATGCCCGGTTTTACTGCAATGGGGTAAAAACGATCCCAGGGTATCACAATCAGAAGAAGAAATTTTATTTAAAAATATTTCCAACACCAATAAAAAGTTTGTGATTTACGAAACAGCCGGACACGAAAGTCTTTGTAAAAAAGAAACTGCCAAATGGGAAGCTGAAGTAGCTGCGTTTTTAAAATGACCGATCCGAAAAAAATATCTATACTCGATTATACCTATGATCTTCCGGCTGAAAGGATTGCTCTGCATCCTTTGGCTGAAAGGGATGCATCAAAATTATTGGTTTATAAAAACGGAAATATCCGGGAAGATATTTATAAAAATATTGCCGAACACTTACCTGCTGAAAGCCTGCTCATCTTCAATAATACCAGGGTTATCAAAGCCCGTATCCGTTTTCAAAAAAGCAGTGGTGGTGTAATTGAGATATTTTTACTGGAGCCTTTTCAGGCAGATTATACATCTACTTTATCAGCAATAAAAAAAACTACCTGGAAATGTATGATTGGAGGAGTGAGTAAATGGAAGGAAGGGGAATTGAGTTGGGAGTCTGGAGTTAAGAGTTTGGAGCTAAAAGCCACTTTACTGGAAAAGCTTGATGATGCGTATGTAGTTCAATTTTCATGGACTCCTGATGATTTAAGTTTTGCTGAAGTGCTCGAACAGGCCGGTGATATTCCCCTGCCGCCATACATTAAGAGAAAGACTGAAACTGCAGATACCGAACGATACCAAACCATTTATGCAAAAGATGAAGGATCGGTGGCGGCACCAACTGCAGGTTTGCATTTTACACCAGCTATTTTTTCAAAACTTGCTGCAAAAAATATTCAGACAGATTTTGTTACACTGCATGTTGGCGCCGGTACTTTTAAACCCGTAAAAGCTGCCACCATGCAGGACCATGAAATGCATGCCGAGTGGATCGATGTGAGCGCAGCAATGATTAAAAACCTGGTTGAGCAGATAGATAAAACTGTTGTGGCAGTAGGTACTACATCATTAAGAACACTGGAAAGTTTATACTGGATGGGTGTTAAAGCAAACCTGAACCCGGCAATTGAACAACTGCAGATAAATCAATGGGAGGTTTATGAAGAACCTTTGACGAATAGTTCATTATCGGCTAAAGAGGCATTATCATCTTTATTAAACTGGATGAAAGTAAATAACCGTGATCGTTTATTTACACAATCTCAAATACTGATTGCACCTGGTTATCATTTTAAAATTGCCAAAGCCATTATTACCAATTTTCATCAGCCCCAATCAACATTGCTGTTGCTGGTATCAGCAGCCATTGGAGGTGATTGGAAAAAAAAATATGCTTATGCCATGCAAAACAATTTTCGTTTTTTAAGTTATGGCGATGGCAGCCTTTTATTCATTGATCAATAATATTTCCTGCAATTAAAACTGTGTGCATTAATTTTATAAAATAACCATTTCTACATATGATCGTAAAGAAATTAGTAAGAAGCTTGTTCAATAATACCGGTATCTACATTGGCAAAAGTCCTACTTACAAAGGCAAGGCAAATTTCAGCATTGATGGGTTACACTATGGCCTTTCCTTCCCATCGGCAAATTATGCACCCTGGTTGGGAGACGAACCGTTTATGAAAATATACGGCCAGATCAAAGGCAATACCCTGGTTGATATTTACCGTTGTTATGAATTATGGCAGCTGATCCAAAAAGCGCAATCGTTAAATGCACAGGCGGCTGTTTTAGAAGTAGGTGTCTGGCGTGGAGGTACGGCAGGCATTATGGCGCAGCAATTATCAAATTTAAAAAGTAAAGCAGTTTTATATCTTGCCGATACTTTTTCAGGTGTGGCAAAAGCCGGTGCAAACGACAGCTTTTATACCGGTGGCGAACATGGTGATACCAGCCAGCAAATTGTAGAGGATGTTTTAAATAATAAGAGCCAATACCCTCATTATAAAATTTTAAAGGGGATTTTTCCGGAAGATACTGCCCACGAAATTAATGCTGATGAGCAGTTTGCTTTGTGCCATATTGATGTGGATGTGTACACATCGGCAAAAGATATACTGGAATGGGTTTGGAACAGGTTAATACCCGGTGGTGTGGTGGTTTTTGATGATTATGGTTTTCATAGCTGTACCGGCGTAACCAAACTGGTTGATGAATATCGCAATCATTCCGACAGGCAGATCATTCATAACCTGAATGGTCATGCTGTTATGATAAAATTAAAATAATTTGATTTTTACTGGCGGATGGTTACAGGTGTACCAACTGGTATATAACTATACAGGTCTTTCATCTCGGTATATTTTACAGAAACGCAGCCATCGGTCCAGTTATAAAAATTATCAACTGTCCATTCTTCCTGGGGCCTGGTGGCGTGTATCGCTATCCCATCACCTATCCTGGCGGTTTTAGGTATCAGTCCTTTTGCTTTCCGCTCATTAAATTTTTGCATGCTGGTTGGATTTGGATAATCCAGCAGCAATTCCGGTCCCCATTTTTTGTGTATTTTTTTAAGTACCACTTTAAAGCTTCCATCAGGTGTACGTTTATCACCTTCACGCATTTTATCACTCAGGTCTTTACTGCCAAAAACAATGGGGTATGTTGCGTACCAGCCTTCATCATCGTACACGTACAACTCGTATTCACTTTTATCAACAATAATATAATATGGATTGCGGACACTGTCTTTAACAACAGTTTTTACCTGCTGCTTTGCGGGCTTTTTCGCAGCATTTTTTTTCCGTGGCACCGGAACAAATGATACCATTGCCAAACCTGAAGCCAATATGCTGATCTGAAAAAAACGGGTGAAATTCATTTGATAAAAATAATTTCTTTTTATTCACAAAATTTATGCCGCATAAAAATATTTAATTGATGTGGAAAAGATTAACAAAAAATAAAGAGGTGGAAAATAAAAAAACTTCCGGTATTTCCGGAAGTTATAATATAACCCGCCCCCTCACCCATATTGGTAAAACCGACATGGGTAAAGGATTGGGTGAGAGAGCACTTTACCAGTAACCTAACCTGAACCCTATATTGAAAGGTTTTACATCCAGGCTTTTTTCATACATGGATTTTGGACTGTAGGAGCCATACAATGTTACCGGTCCCAGGGTTAACTCGGTTATATAAGAAAATTTAAACCGTTCCAGGTCATAATCCCCTTTGTTCTTTAATTTACCCCTGTCGTTACTTACCTGCTTATTACGCTGACTGTATAAATAACCGGCGCTTACACCTACGCTCAGGCCAAACCTGTTCTTTCTTTCATCGGCATTGGTTACAAAATTCAGCATGATGGGAACAGTAAGATAATCAGCTGCCAATTTATTCTTCGAAAAGGAAATGGAATCCCTGAAAATAAACGGTGCGTTGGTTTGTGTATTGACTGTGTATGGCACCAGCCCTCCTTCTTTATAACTGATTTTGCTTTCAGATTTATACCGGTAATTATTCAACTCCAGACCCAGGCCATATTTAAGATGCACGTGATGTTTTACCAGGTTAAGCCTTTGCATAAAAAACCAGATATTAACATTTATACTCTTTCCGGCTTTGAGTTTAAAATCATTTTTATCCAGGGCGGGATAACCTGGCCTGTTAACCAGGAAGCTGCCTGCATTGGCATAATTTGTTTTGTCGCTGTAGTTGGCAAATCCAAGGTCAACAATCCCCCAGTTGGTAGTTAAATTTTTCCTTTTCTTTTTACCATTATCGCCGCCGATATTGATAGATACATCTCCGTTCTTTTTCCCTTTTTTAACAATCCGCATACCGCCTATGCGGATGGTATCTTTATCTCCGTCTTTTTTTCCAGGATCATCCTGGGCCGTTAAGTTTAAGCATAAAGCTGCTGTGGCTAAAAGTAGAATTAGCTTTTTCATCTGTTTCAATTTTAAGTGATTATTTTAATGCAATTTCAAACCCGGCAATTTTTATTCCATCGCCGGTTTTCACGTTGGTGTTACGTTCCAGCACTCTTTTTGCCTTACGTATAAAACCTCCAAGTGCTGTTCTTTTTTGTTTGTCGTCATCTACATTCAGATAACGGTTATTGTCTTCTCCATCAGCAGTTTTATTTGTATTTACCACCTGCAGGGCTGTAATATTATCCGGATCTGTTTTGCTGTTTAAATTTTCAATAACAGTTCTGTTTTCTCTGGGAGTTATTTTTACAACCGCATCATTGTTTCCGGAAACCCTGCTGCTGTTGTTGTTTGAAGGTAATACGTTCTGCGCTGTTACTTCGTTACTGTTACTGTTGTTAATATTTTGCAAAGCCGGTTTAGGCAAATTATTATCCGGTTTTTTATTGGGGTTGTTTTGAACCGTTGTATTTTCTTTTGGAGAAGCTACATGTTGGCTGTTGCTTTTTTCAACAGCAGATTTTATATTTTCAGTTGACTGGTCTTCATTATTTTTTTCAGCCGTTGTTGAGGTAATATTTTCTGCTGCCTGTTTTTCATCAGGTTGTTTTGTTATAGCTGTATTACCTGTTGTATCGTCCGTTTGTATTTGTCCGGAATTATTTTTTTTACTATTAGCCAACTCTTCGGTACCGGTTTTTGATGTGTTACTATTTTTGTATACCGAAACTCCTGTCCAGATACCAAAACCCAGCAATACAGCCGCAGCTGCCACACGCCACCATTTAAAAGCCACAACCCTTCCCGGTTCTTTTCTGTATAAAGATTGTTTATCAGCAAAAACAACCTCCATATCCGGCTGCAGTTTTGTCTGATGTAAAACAGTCCATTCTTTTTGTGCAGCTATATCTGTTGCTAAAATTGCTTCGATAGTTTTTTTATCGGCGTGATTTAATTCTTCATCCACATACAATAAAAGATTTTCCTGCAAAGCAGTAATATCTTCTTCCATATACAGCCAGTCTTTTTTATCCAACACAATATCATCTGCAGTCATTACAGTATCCTGTAACAATGCCAATTCCATCTGCAGATCAGGGTTTTCCTGCACAAATACATCCACGGCTTTTCTTTCCGCTGCAGATAATTCCTTATCTACATACAGTAAAAAAAACGTTTCGTAATTATGCCTCGTAATGTTCATGGTTCATGGTTCATGGTTAATGGTCGATGCTCTTCTATGAACTATCAACCATCAACTATTAACTAAATAACGTTTTCCGGGCTCACAATATACTCTCTCAATTGTAACCTTGCCCGGTGTAAATAAACTTTTACCTGGCTTTCGTTAAGCCCGGTTATTTGTCCAATCTCTTCGTAACTGTATCCCTCATAATCTTTCAATAAAACCAGGCTGCGCTGTTTTTCAGTCAGTTTATACAAGGCCTCGTTTAAAATCCTTTTTGCATCCTGCTTTTGAGAAGTTTCTCCCCTGGCATTCTCCGAAAAATCTTCACTCAGCACTATCCTTTTGTTTTTCCTTACATGATCAATCATTTGATTGTATGCAATGGTAAAAAGGTAGCTTTTACTGCGGTCATGCTCTACCTTATCCCTGTTTATCCAAAGTTTTTCAAATGCACCCTGCACCACATCCTTTGCGTCCTCATTATGCCTCAGGTTTTTGAGGATAAAGCGGTACACATTGTCTGCATACAGGTTTACACATTCATTATATTCTCTCTCCGTCATACAGGTGTTCAGTAGTTAAAGTTAGCTCAAGCTGGCTGTTTTGTGTGTAATACGAAGGTGGGCAATAAAAAGTTACAGGAAAAAGGAAAAAAGTTAATTTTTGGGGGACCGGCAGTAAAGCTATGGGCATCATCGTTGTGAACTTTGTTCTGTTATCCGTTCTTTTTAGTAAAAAGAACGAATAACCTCACTTGTACGATATACCATAATTGAGCTTTTATCTAAGCAAATGATAGAACACGGATGACACGAATCTGACTGATTTACACTGAAAAATCCGCCTCAATCCGTTCAATCTGCATCATCAGCGTTCCATTTTACCCTAAATTTGCCCTAATCAACCTTAACTATATGAACGAGAAATTTGTGGGCCGCATTGCCGCCGAACTTACCGAAATCGAAACTGCCGGCCTATCCAAAAAAGAACGCATCATCAGCAGCGAGCAGGGCGCCGAGATCATCGTTAACGGCAAGACCGTACTTAATTTTTGCGCCAATAATTACCTGGGACTTTCTTCCCATCCAAAAGTTTTAGCTGCAGCCAAAAAATATATTGATCTGCGTGGTTATGGTATGAGCAGCGTTCGTTTTATTTGCGGTACCCAGGATATACATAAAGAACTGGAAAAAAAGCTGGCCGATTTTTTAGGTACTGAAGATACCATTTTATACGCAGCAGCTTTTGATGCCAATGGCGGTGTATTTGAACCCTTGTTTGGTGAGGAAGATGCCATCATTTCCGATTCGTTGAACCATGCTTCCATTATTGATGGTGTTCGTTTGTGTAAAGCACAGCGTTACCGTTACGAGCATAATAATATGGCCGACCTGGAAGCAAAACTCATTGAGACAAAAGATTTACGTAGCCGCATTATTGTAACCGACGGCAGTTTCAGTATGGATGGCACCATTGCACAATTAGATAAAATTTGCGACCTGGCAGATAAGTACGATGCCATTGTAATGATTGACGAATGCCATAGCAGCGGCTTCTTAGGCAAAACGGGCAGAGGCACACACGAGTATAGAAATGTGATGGGCAGGATCGATATCATTACCGGCACTTTGGGTAAAGCACTTGGCGGTGCAAGCGGAGGTTTTACCAGCGGACGCAAAGAAATCATTGAAATGCTGCGCCAAAGAAGCCGCCCATATCTGTTCAGCAATACCGTGGCACCAAGTATTGTGGGGGCAAGCATTGCTGTATTGGATATGCTGAGCGAAACAACCGAACTGAGAGATACACTTGAAAACAACACCAAATACTTCCGTGCAAAAATGACCGAAGCAGGTTTTGATATTAAACCTGGTGATCATCCCATTGTTCCCATCATGTTGTATGATGCGGTACTTGCACAAAATTTTGCCGCCAAATTGTTGGATGAAGGCATTTATGTAATTGGTTTCTTCTTTCCGGTGGTGGCCAAAGGCCAGGCAAGAATTCGGGTGCAGCTAAGTGCAGCGCACAACCAGCGGCATTTGGATAAAGCCATTGAAGCATTTACAAAAATTGGGAAAGAATTGGGAGTATTGAAATAAGTTAAACACTACTTCCCCATTGAGTGTAGGAGTGTTGAAGTAAACTTATAATCTAATTGTTACAGTCTTAAAGTTTTTTAAATCCCTGTTACTGGTGCATAACGCACTAATAAAACCATCAGGTAATGGATGACGGATCTCTTTTCCGTTAACAGTATAAGCAACTACAAATTTCCGTTGCCGGTAGATATAGTTGGTGTAAACTGTTTCGCTTTTTCCAATTAACGTACAGGTATTTTCTGCCTGGTTCAGGGTCAGCATCATATTGGCATTTGCAAAAACACCGGCGTCTTTTAACCGGTTGTTCAATCCTTTATTATAGCCATTACGGTTAAATCTTTTATCTGTTTCTGCCATAAAAGCATCACTGTTTAAAAACTGCTTTTTTACCAGGCCGGCGCCTGAGGTGCAGGAATCGGCCAGGGGATTGTCTACTTCCAGCAGGTAAAAAGCAGTGCTTATTTCTTTAAGCATGTTGCCTTTCTTATCAACAACCTTAATGGATACCAGGTGTGAACCATCATAGGGGCAGTGCTGAGCATGAAGATTGATGCACAGCATAAAAGCACAAAGAAAAATAAAGCAGCGCATCATATTATCTTATCTCCTTCAAAACAATTGACCAGCCAAGGTCCATTTTTACTATTAATGAATTACTGGAAATGCCATTGATCCACATGGTTTTGTTACCACTGCCATCTGCTGCATTGTTAATTATAAATGCATCCAGTTTTTTGTCCTCGCCTTTTATTTTTACAACAGGACTTACTTCATCTTTTTCGGGACGGTAAAATGTTTCGGGTGCGCCATTATCAAGGGTTATGGTAGTTTTTTTGTTGGGCATATCGCCGAAGTTTTTACCAGATAGCCAGATGGTACAGGCATCTGTAAGGTTCAGTTCGCCACCACGAAAAAAGTTTACATATTTAGTGGCATCGCTTTTAGCTTTGGCACTTATGGTAACATGGCCGCTGGTTTTATTGGCGTTGGTCATTTCATAATTAAAATCGATGCCTTTGTCTCCCTCATCATTTATGGTTACAATAAAATCATATTCATTGCCGCCGGCTTTTACCTGGTACACCAGTTTATCACCTTTTTGGATATCATAAGATCCTGTGCTACCATCATCATTTTTAATCATCATGGGTAAATAAATTGAACGCTGTGCCATGCTGCTGAATGCAAATACCATTAAAGAAACAAAAAGTATAACCTGCTTTTTCATAAAACTAATTTTGATTAAAACATAAATGTAGCATCTCTTTAAATCTAAAGAAATACCCTCTACACGGTATTTTATGCCCGGCAAGTATAAAGGCAAAACTCTATCTTTGCTTCGATAAAAGATGATAAGAATTAACGCTGTTGAACGGAGTCCTTCCTTTGTCAGGATAAACTCTGCCTTTGAAGTTTCATCAGGGGACAACAGCCGGTAACAAAAAAATTAACATGTCGGAACAATCACAAACCTTTATAGCAAAAAGCACCGTTAAAGCTGCCGATCTGGATCACAGGCGCAAGATCAATTTTAATATCGGCAAATACAATGCATCGGTACCAAAGGGTAAAGAGCAGTTTGCCGATGTACACCTGGCCAGGGAAAGGGCCAAAAACCTGAAGTGGCGTGCCATTGAAACCCTTGATCAGCAACTGGAAGAATTTGAACTGAATTTTACCAAACGTGGTGGCAAAGTAATTTGGGCAGAGCATAGTGACCAGGCCATTGAAGAGATTTTAAAAATTTGCAAAGAAAAAAACTGCCAATCGGTGGTGAAGAGCAAGAGCATGGTTACCGAAGAAATTCACCTGAACAAAGCGCTGGAAGCAAATGGTATTGAAAGTGTAGAGACCGACCTGGGCGAATATATTCAGCAACTGGACGGCGAAGCTCCTTACCATATTGTTACGCCGGCCATGCACAAAAACAAAGAGGATGTTGCCAAACTGTTTAATAAAAAATTGGGCACACCCATAGATTTTACACCAGAACAGTTAACGCTGAAGGCAAGAGAAATACTGCGTGAAAAATATGTACAGGCCGAAGTGGGTGTTACAGGAGCCAATTTCATCATCAGCGATATTGGCGGCATTGCAGTTACCGAAAATGAAGGCAACGCAAGATTGAGTTGTGCATTTCCTAAAACACATATTGTTATTGTGGGCATCGAAAAAATGATCCCTTCCCTGACAGATTTAGGTTTGTTTTGGCCGCTGCTTTCAACCTTTGGTACCGGGCAAAAAATTACGGTGTACAATACTATTGTAACCGGCCCCAGGCAGGAAAATGAAACCGACGGCCCGGAAGAAATGTATGTGATACTGTTGGATAACGGCCGTACCAATATTTTACAAAATCCAAAACAACGTGAGAGCTTATACTGCATCCGTTGCGGCGCCTGCCTGAATGCCTGCCCCATTTATAAAAATATTGGCGGCCATGCTTATGGTGCTACTTACAGTGGCCCCATTGGCAGTGTAATTACACCACACCTGCAGGGCATGGAGGAATTCAAGCATTTAAGTTATGCCTCATCGCTATGCGGTAATTGTACCGAAGTATGTGCAGTAAAAATAAACCTGCACGAACTGCTTTTGGAAAACAGGCACGAATCGGTGGAAGAAGGCTTAACAACTTTTACCGAGCGGATGGCCTGGAAAGCATGGCGGCTGGCAAGTTTGAAAAGAGGTTTTATGAATTTAGGCAGCGGCAGTTTAAAAAACAAAGTGGTTAATGGCATGTTTAAGGGCTGGAACAGGAACAGAAGCGATTTGAATTTTAGCCAGAAAACATTTAACCAGCTGTGGAAGGAACGGTATAAGAATTAAAAATGGGTAATTAAAAATTAAAAATGGTCCTGCTATGGCGGGACTTATTTATTTTGTGTTGAAATGCTACTTATCTACTCACATATTGGTTCAGCAAGATTGCTTTATACCTGTTCCTTTATTTTTAAAGAGCAGCTGGGCCTGCAATTTAACCTAACCATTGATTCAGAGAAATTTAAAGCGCACACTGGGCCAAAGCTTAACTACAGCGATTTAGAATTCAGCAATGATGCGTTTCAGATAAAAAACCACAGCCTGCTTTTTGAAAAAAACATACAACCGCAAACCATTGAATGTTTTACAGTAAATAATTACAAAGCTTTTTTTAAAATTGAAAACAGCGATTTTCACTTCGATATTTTTGCAGCATTTTTTTATTTGATTACCCGATACGAAGAATACCTGCCGCATGAAAAAGATATGTATGGCCGTTATGCACACGAAAACTCGCTGGCATACCAGGAAAAATTTTTGAATCTGCCTTTGATAAATATCTGGATAAACGCTTTTGCAGTTAAGCTGAAAGAGAAATTCTCAACGCTTAATATTCAACTTTCAACTTTCAGCTTTCAACCCACTTATGATATTGATATTGCCTTTTCATACAGACACAAAGGTTTAATAAGAAACCTGGGTGGTTTTTTTAGATCCCCATCGGCAGAGCGTATGAAAGTTTTAGCAGGCCTTGCCAAAGACCCCTTTGATTGTTACGACTGGCTGAAAGAGCTGCATGAAAAAAAACAACTGCAGCCTGTTTACTTTTTTTTAGTGGCCGAAAAACACACTCAGTACGATAAAAATATACTTCCGCAAAAAGATGCCCTTTGGAAACTGGTGCGTAAACATGCCAATAAGTTTACAGTGGGTTTGCACCCAAGCTGGCAAAGCGGTGATAAACCTGCTTTACTGAAAACAGAAAAAGAAATGCTGGAAGATATGAGTGAAAAGGACATAACCAGGTCAAGGCAGCATTATATCCGGTTTAATTTACCCGAAGGATATCAACGCCTTTCTGACGCCGGCATAACTGATGACTATAGCATGGGTTACGGCAGTATCAATGGTTTCAGGGCATCAGTAGCTTCATCGTTTTACTGGTATAACCTGCAGAAGGATGAAAATACCATACTGCGCATTCACCCGTTTTGTTTTATGGATGCCAATTCGTTTTATGAGCAGCAGCAAAATGCACAGCAAACACTGGATGAAATGCTTCACTATTTATCTGTTTGCAAAGCAGTAAACGCTACCCTCATCAGCATCATGCACAACAATTTTTTAGGTACTGCTAAAGAATTTGAAGGGTGGAGAACCATGTATGAGCAGTTTATTGCTCAGGCTCAGCAATAATTTTTTCACGGCTGCGCTTAAGGCTGTAATTTACCAGGAACACACCAGCCAGTGTTACAATAGCTCCCCACAAAATATACATCGTAAGTTTTTCGTGCAACACAATAGCGGCTGTTACCATAGCCACCAGCGGATTGATATAAGCATACAACGAAGAAATAGCTGCAGGCAATTTTTTCATGGAATAGATAAACGCAATGAACGCCAGTAATGAGCCAGCCAATACCAGGTACGTGATAGCGCCCCATGCAGTAGCAGAAATATTTTTAAATGGAATAGTTGGTTGTGCGGTTTCAGCAACAATAAATAAAATGAAGGCACCAATAAGCATTTGCCAACCGGTAGCATAATACGGATTGAGTTTGGTTTTCTTTCGCACAATAACAATGGTGCCTACACTCCAGCTTAACATAGCAATCACCGATAATACTACACCAAAAATAAATCCATCCGGATGGTGTTGAAATGCGTTTTCATAAAATACAATTCCAATACCGGTTATACCCAGCAGCAGGCCAATAAAAGTAAGTATGGTCATGTTGCGGCTTTTAAAAAAAACCATTTCAATAACAACAACACTCAGCGGATATAAGGCACCCACCAATGCGCTTAAGCCGGTAGGTATAAATTTTAAACTCCAGGTGCTTAAACCGTTTGCCAATACAAACATCAGCAGGGCCATTATCAGCAACCATAAAAACTCTTTGAGTGTAGGTAAAGCTAATTTTCTATACAGCATGAAGAAAAGCACAAAACAAATGCCTCCTAAAAACTGGCGTATATAAGCCATCTGCAACGCAGGCATTTCAGCAACACCAATTTTGCTGGCCACCCAGGTGGTACCCCAAACAATACTGGTAATTGCCAAAGCCAGGTATCCACCAGTTTTTCCTTTTGGCAAATTTTTGCTGCTGATCATGTATAAGAAAGTAGTTAATGTTTAAAATGCCGTAGCCCGGTAATTACCATTGCCAAAGCATTTGCTTTGCAATATTCAATCGAATCTTTATCACGTATAGAACCGCCCGGCTGTATAAATGATGCGATGCCTGCTGCATGTGCAATTTTTACGCAGTCATCAAACGGAAAGAAAGCATCGCTTGCCAGTACGGCACCGTTCAGATCAAAATTAAACTGCTTTGCCTTTTCTATTGACTGGCGCAGGGAATCAATTCGGGATGTTTGTCCGCAGCCTTTACCAATCAGTTGTTTATTTTTTACCAAGGCAATAGCGTTGCTCTTTAAATGTTTGCAAACAATATTGGCAAAAATCAGATCTTCTTTTTCTATTGCTGTGGTTTCTCTGCCACCTTCCTCCTCCCAATCGGTGTACTTACCATGATCGTTTTGTTGCGTAAGTATGCCATTTAAAACAGATTTATATTGATGCGTAGCGGTGAACTTTGTTTTTTGCTGTAACAGAATACGGTTCTTTTTTGTTTTCAGAATTTCCAATGCCTCGGCGTCATAAGATGGTGCAATCAAAACTTCAAAAAATATTTCGTTGATGGCATTGGCTGTGGCCACATCAACCGCAGCATTACAAACCAACACACCTCCAAATGCACTTTCCGGATCGCCGGCCAGGGCTGCATCCCAGCTTTCCTTTACGGTAACCCTTGAGGCAATACCGCAAACATTGGTATGCTTGATGATGGCAAAAGTGGTGCTGTCAAACTCTCCAATGATCTGCACAGCTGCATCCACATCAACCAGGTTATTATACGATAATTCTTTGCCATTCAGTTTGTCAAATATCTCATTGGTATTACCATAAAACACGCCCTGCTGATGAGGATTTTCGCCGTAGCGTAAAACAGTTTTCTCTTTATTAAACGGGTTTATAAAATCTGACTGGTTAAAATAATTGGAGATAGCCATGTCGTAACCGGTACACACATCAAATGCTTTAATGGCAAACAGGCGGCGTTGATCCAGGGTTGTTTCGCCTTTTTGTTCTTTTAAAATGCCTTCAAGCAAAGCATAATCCTGTTTGGCGGCCACCACCACCACCGAAGCATGATTTTTTGCGGCAGCACGTATCATGGATGGGCCTCCAATATCGATTTTTTCAATGATCAGTTTTTCATCCGTGGTTGATGCTACCGTTTCTTCAAAAGGATACAGATCAACAATTACCAGGTCAATTTCAGGAATATGGTATTGTAGCATTTCGGCAACATGTTCTGCATCTTCCCTTTTACCCAATATACCGCCAAATACAGACGGATGTAATGTTTTAACCCTGCCCCCCAAAATAGATGGATAGGTTGTCAGTGATTCAACCGGTACACAGGGGATATTTAATTCTTCAATAAATTTTTGTGTACCACCTGTGGAATAAATAGTGATGCCCAGCTGGTGTAGTTGCTGCACAATATTTTCCAATCCATCTTTGTAAAAAACTGAAATGAGGGCCGACTGAATTTTTTTCTGCATTTGCTTTGCTTAAACTGGCTATCCCTGGAAAATGGCAGCCTGTGAGTATTTAATTTCGCCGCAAATTTACAGATTTTTCGCTGCAGGCAATAACCGTAAACAAAAGAGATCTAATAAAAAAGCAGAAAGTTTAGCAAAACAGTTAAAAAGCGAATTTTAATTTCGATTTAAAATTATTTCGGCACGTGCATTGGCCGCAACGGCAAGCGGGGTTTTGCCTGCATTTAACGGGCGTTGGCTTCCGTAACTTTTAACCGAATTTATCCTGGAGATATTAAGCTGCCTGGAAAGCAGGTATTGTTTTACCATTTCAGACCGCTCTGCAGCAAGCCCAATGCACACAGCCTCGATGCCTTCTGCTTTAAAGGCATGGCCTTCTATGCTGACCGTATAACCGGGATTTTCTTTTAATACAAGAATTACGCTGTCCAAAACCTTATACGTTGGGGTATATAAGGCCGACTCCCTTGTAGCAAATGGTACCACAATTGCATCAGGATTGGGACAACCACTATTTTCTTTTAATCCAAACACATCAGGACATCTATCGTCATTGTCGGTAATACCGTCTTCATCCCTGTCAAAAATTTCGATCTTTTTAGGAACTGGTGGGTAGTTCAACAATATCTCTGCACGGCAATTAATAAAATGGCCTTCTGCATCTTTGTTTTTATAGGATTGCCGCTTATTACCCCAGGCATTGATTGATAAAATTCTCGAACTGTCGATGCCTCTTCCCAAAATATACGTTTGCACAAATAATGCCCTGTTTAGCGAGATGAAATAACAAATCGTATCGGAACCTTCGTCCTTATATGCATAACCGTCAATAGAAAGTGTAATGGCTTTGTTTTTAATTAAAATATCAACCACGCTGTCAATGGCTGCAAGTGTAAAGGCATAAAACAGGGCCGATTGCTTATAATCAAAACGGATAACAGTAGTATCGGAGACAGACCCTGCCTGATTCAGGGATCGTTGTACCCGAAAAGGTATATGATCAGGTTTTGATTCGCCGCTACCGGTTGCGGCGAAAACAGAAAACGAACTACCTACAATAAACAATAAGAAAAGGTTCCGGAAAATGATCATTATTACAAATTTAATCAGGGTACAAAGGTAGTTACTACTGCTAATATTCTTAATATCATCACCTTTATCAGCATAAAAGATAAGTCAACTTACATGCCAGTATCATAAATGAATGCACCTTTAACAGGGATCGGATAAAAGTTAACATGCAGGGCCTTGCATTCTGCTGTCCATTTTTCAATTTTCCAGCCCGCATTTGATGCATCGAAGACAAACTGTTTACAGTTAAATACCGCTGTTAACTGACTAACAGAAAGTTTTGGGTTTTTAGAAATAATAAGCAGGTCGAGATTGATCTTTTGCTGAAGCGGTACTGCGGTTAGGGGCCTGTCTATTATAGCAATTCTTTTATTACTAAACTGGTAGAAGATGCCCTGCTGAAAAACCTCAGCCAGCGAATCGGTTCTGTTGTTAAGCTGTTGTGCTGTTCTGCCGGGTTTTAAGTGAAAATTTTGCAGGAGCCCCTCTTCCTGCAAAATACTATCGCCAATAAATTTATAGCTGTTGCCGCTTACAAGATCAATAGCCTGGTGCTGAGGCACATTGTAAACAATTAATTTTTGCTGTTTACTGCTCTGCCAATTGTTGTAGGCACTTTGCAATTCAAAAGCAAGTATTACAAACAGTCCCATCCAAAAATATTTTTTGTTTTTAAGCAGTAGCCAGGCGCTAAAGCTTAGTAGTACTGCATACAATAACCAGGTAGAAAAAACCGTAGCCGGAATTTTATCCCACACGGCAAAAGACAAATCATTTATCCAGAGAATTATTTTGTTCATCAGCCAAACGAGGCCTGTAACCAGTTTACCTAGCCAGGTGCCCACCAAAGGGATCCACGAAAATGCTATTAATGCAATTTCGGTATATAAAATAATAGCTGAAAGCGGCACTGCGATGAGGTTGGATATTAAAAACAAATTGGGGAACTGGTGGAAATAATAAATACAAACCGGAAAAGTAAGTAACTGGGCCGCTGTTGATACGGTAATCAACTGCCAGGTTTTATCAACCCATTTATTTTTTATGTAGAAGCAGTTATAAATGGGTTTTTGAAAAATAACAATACCCAATACCGCCAGGTAAGATAATTGAAAGCCCACTGCCCATAAATAATAGGGGTTGTAACAAAGCAATACAAATGCCGAAGCAGCCAATGAATTATAAATGGATGCCTGTTTAAACCAGGTTTTTCCTATGGCTATAAATGAAAACATAACAGCTGCCCGCAATACAGATGGCGATGCACCGGTAAGAATAGAAAACAGCCAGAGGCAGCTTAATATTAAAACCAGCTGCAGCAATTTTGATTTATTGATGAGTGGTATTTTTGCAAATACCCAAACCAGTAACAAATAAATTAATGCCAGGTGCATGCCTGAAATAGCAATGATATGCACCACGCCGGTATTGCTGTATGCCTGTACCAGATCTTTATCCAGGTCGTTGGTATAGCCAATTAACAGTGCTTCTGCAATACCCAGTTCATCTTTGCCTGTACTGATTGATTTTTGTAAAACATCCAGCACATATTCCCGTGAAAAAAAAATAAGCTGCCAAAACCCGTTCTTCGGATTTTTATTTAAAACGCTCCAATCTTTTTCTTGTAAGAAAACATTGTGAAAAATGCCCTGGAAAGCTGCATAGCGCTGGTAATTAAAAGCTCCCGGGTTACCGGAGTTCTTAATGGCCTGCAGATTTTTGCGAATGATTATTCTGTCGCCATATGCCAGGTTGGTTTTAAAACTGTCTTTAGAAAAATATAATAACAGCTTTCCTTCAGCAGGAATTGTTTTACCATCCTGTACCACAGTTTCTACATACCCATCGGCTTTATAAGTTTTATTTTTTTCTACCAGCGGTTCGTCAATCCGCACAACAAGATAGCTGCCTTCTTTATAATAATTACCATACCAGTTATTTTGATGCCGCATATCTTTTTGCCAGGTAATCCATGCGCCTAAAGCAATAAAAAACAGTTGAATGATAAACCCCTGCAGCGGCTGCATCTTAAAGCGCAAAGCAATGGGCAACAGTAAAAACAAAAGAAAAGATATACCGAAAGCAATGAATGCTGATACAATAAACTGTATAGGAATTTGAAGATACCACTGTAATATAATGCCCGCAATTAAAGGCAGCAGCAGCCTGATGAAGGGTGCTTTTTTCCAGATGGGTATGGCATAAGGGCGGAGCATTTAACAAAATAGAAAAACCTTTTGAATAATCAAAGAGGCACTACTTATACACTGCCTGATTAGGTTTGGTGCTTATAATTGTATGTTCCCACAATTTGTGATGACATACAATTATAAAAGATTTTCAAACTCAATTTTGGCGACAGGCTGAGGCAAAAAAATGAGGTCACAATTTGTGACCTCAAACATTTTTTATGGTATGATTCAGGCCGCCTGAAGCGTCCCGGCTCTTATTTACTTAAGTGCATACTCCGCTCTTTATACAACTGGCGGAAGTAAGGGTCTTTTAAATCTTTAATAAACCGTATCGCCTCACCAGTACTTTTCATCTCTGGCCCAAGCTCTTTATTTACACCGGGAAATTTATTGAAGGAGAAAACAGGTTCTTTAATGGCAAAGCCAGTTAGTTTTTTCTCAAAAGTAAAATCTTTAAGCTTGTTTACACCCATCATAATTTTGGTGGCAATATTCAGATAAGGTATCTGGTATGCTTTGGCTATAAAAGGTGTGGTGCGGCTTGCCCTTGGGTTGGCTTCTATCACATACACATTGCCATCTTTAATGGCAAACTGGATATTGATAAGGCCTTGTATTTTTAATGCCCTGGCAATTTTTTCGGCATACTCTTCCATGGTATGCACAATTAATGGAGAAAGATTAAATTGCGGTAACACGGCATTACTATCGCCGCTATGGATACCAGCCGGTTCAATATGTTCCATCACGCCCATCACATGAAAATCTTCGCCATCAAAAATGCCATCTATCTCTGCTTCCTGGCAACGATCCAGAAAATGATCAATTAAAATTTTATTACCTGGCAAATGTTTTATTAAACTCAACACACCTTTTTCAAGGTCTTCATCATTAATAACAATGCGCATTCTTTGTCCGCCCAAAACATAACTTGGCCTGATGAGAACGGGATAACCAACCTGGTTTGCTACTTCAATAGCTTCATCGGTATTATAAGCTGTACCGTAATTTGGATAAGGAATTTCCAGGCTTTTAAGCATATCGCTGAAACGGCCGCGGTCTTCTGCAATATCCATACTGTCGAAAGATGAACCGATTATTTTAATGCCTTTCTCATGCAGGCGCTTGGCAAGTTTAAGTGCGGTTTGACCGCCCAACTGCACAATTACACCATAAGGTTTTTCGTGTTCAATGATTTCCCAAAGGTGTTCCCAAAACACAGGTTCAAAATAAAGTTTGTCGGCAATATCAAAATCGGTTGATACCGTTTCCGGGTTACAGTTTACCATAATGGCTTCGTAACCGGCTTCTTTAATTGCCAGCAGGCCGTGTACACAACAATAGTCAAACTCAATGCCCTGGCCAATTCTGTTGGGACCACTACCTAAAACGATTATTTTCTTTTTATCCGAAACCAGACTCTCGTTGCTTAAAAGCTTGGTTTTATTAACCGGTTTGTTCTCAAAAGTTGAATAGAAGTATGGCGTCTTTGCTTCAAACTCTGCACTGCAGGTATCTACCATTTTAAACACACGGGTAAGTCCCATGGCTTTTCTTCTTTCATAAACTATTTCAGCATCTTCTTCCTTCATAATGCGAACGATCTGCTCATCGCTAAAGCCTAAAAATTTTGCTTCTTTTAAAACATCATCAGGCAAAGTTTTTAAATCGTACAATGCAATCTGTTTTTCGCAATCGCATATTTTCTGTATCTGGTAAATAAACCAGCGGTCAATTTTTGTGCTTTCGCAAATACGTTTAATGCTGGCGCCAGCCATTAACGCATCTTTGATACGGAAGATCCTGTCCCACTTTGGTATCTTAATATACTCGATCAGTTCATCAGCATGCATTAAACTTTTACCGTAATAACCTAACCCTACCGCTTCATTCTCCAGACTCTGACAGGCTTTTTGCACTGCCTCGGCAAAACTTCTGCCAATACCCATTACTTCGCCCACACTTTTCATCTGAAAGCCCAATGTATCTTTTGCACCTTTAAATTTATCGAAATTCCAGCGTGGTATTTTTACAATTACATAATCAAGTGCCGGTTCAAAATAAGCCGATGTTGATTGCGTAATTTGATTTTTTAGTTCATCCAGATTATAACCAATAGCCAGTTTGGCTGCAATTTTTGCAATGGGGTAACCGGTGGCTTTACTGGCCAGGGCTGATGAACGGCTAACCCGTGGATTAATCTCCACTACAATAATTTCTTCTGTTTGCGGATTAAGGGCAAACTGTACATTACAGCCTCCGGCAAAATTTCCCAGTTCCCTCATCATCCGTATAGCAGTGTTGCGCATTAACTGATAAGCGGTATCACTTAAAGTCATAACAGGCGCCACGGTTATAGAATCGCCGGTGTGAACACCCATGGGATCAAAATTCTCAACACCGCAAATGATCACTACATTATCTGCATTATCACGCAACAATTCAAGTTCAAATTCTTTCCATCCAAGCACGGCTTTTTCTACCAGTACTTCATGTATAGGACTGGCAATTAAGCCTGTATTTAATGCTTCGTCCAGTTCATCTTTACTAAAAACTATGCTGCCGCCACTACCACCCAATGTAAATGATGGCCGCAATACCAGCGGAAAACCGATCTGTTGTGCAAATTCTTTTCCTTCTAAAAATGAGTTGGCAATTTTTGCAGGGCAAACCGGTATCCCCATTTCAATCATCCACTGGCGAAATTTTTCCCGGTCTTCTGCTTTATCAATTGCCTTAATATCTACGCCAATCAGCCTGACATTATGAGCTTCCCAAATGCCCAGTTCATCTACTTCTTTACAAAGATTAAGGGCTGTTTGCCCTCCCATGGTTGGCAGTACGGCATCAATCTTGTTTTCTTCCAGTATCTGTTCAATACTTTCTACCGTAAGTGGCAACAGGTATACCCTGTCGGCCATCATAGGATCGGTCATGATGGTAGCCGGGTTGCTGTTGATAAGGATAACTTTTACACCTTCTTCCCTAAGTGACCGTGCTGCCTGTGTACCTGAATAATCAAACTCACAGGCCTGGCCAATAATAATAGGCCCTGAACCGATAATTAAAACTGATTGAATGGAATTGTCTTTTGGCATAGTAACATTGCCTGTGTTGTGGCGTGCAAAAGTAATTGTAAATGGTGTAAATAAAAAACCTGTATGAAAACATACAGGTTTTTCTAAAAAGGATTCTGAGAAACTGTTGAATATTATTTATTTATAGGTACTGTTACGTTCCAGGCTCCCTTCTCAAAAAATTCAATTTCTACAATTGAATTACCAAAATTAAATATACACCTGAAAGGAAAAATAACTCCCCTGAAAGTAGTAACTTCTTTATTGGTTAAAGCATTTGCAGATTTACTTACATATTGCCCCCGGGTAACCTGGTGAGACGTCATGGTGGCAGCCTGGCCTGCACTTGAAAATGAGCTGTTGGTAGCAAGGTTTTCAACTGTAACTATTATAGAAGCTTCATTGTCACTCATTTTCTCCACCTGCACCCTTCCAACTTCACTGGTAACATTGGTAATTACATATGGATTTTCAAATTCGCCCCTGTAATTGTCTTTTTTCCAATATCCGGTGGTTAATTTTTCGGTTCCGTTTTCAAAATGATGCAATTCTCCTTTACCGTCTTTCTGTCCTTTCTTCCAGCTTCCGAAATAATAATCACCATTGCTCCAGGTATATTTACCTTTTCCTTCAGGCAGCCCGTTTTTAAATTCTCCGTCATAGGTATTTATGCCAACGGCTTTGCCTGTGCCGTTTGCTTTTCCGTTTTTGCATTCGCCGGTGTAGGTCCCTTTTAAAGAATCCAGCAGTACTTTACAATCAGCATCCTGTGCATACAAATAGTTACCAGAAATTACACAGAATAAAATGAGAAGAAACTGTTTCATAAAAATTGTTTTAGTTAGATTAAGGGTTTGGTTTAATAGGTGTATTTTTATAAAAGTTACACCATTGTGATACATCCTTCATAAATATAATGCTTAAAAATAACCTAAAGCTTTTTTTTCTGATTTTAACATTCGTTGATGCAAATATTTCCGCAGCCCAGCTTTTTTCTCCCAAAAATTATCCTGCAGATTATTTTGAATACCCGGTAGTTGCAACAAGAGGCCTTGCAGCTAATTTTGGAGAATTGAGGCCCAATCATTATCACATGGGGCTCGATTGCAGAACTGACCAGGCACAAAACAAAAAAATTCTTGCTGCTGCTGATGGATATATTGCCAAAGTAAAAATTGAACCCTGGGGCTTTGGCAGATGCATTTATATTAATCATCCAAACGGCTTAACCACTTTATATGCCCACCTGAATGATTTTTATGAGGGATTGGAAAAATATGTAAAGGAGCAACAGTATGCATTAAAAAGCTGGGCGGTTTACCTGGATATACCGCCAAATTTATTTCCGGTAAAAAGAGGAGATACCATTGCATTAAGTGGCAATTCAGGCGGCTCACAGGGGCCGCACCTGCATTTTGAAATAAGAGATACAAAAACTGATAAAGTGTTAAACCCGCTGTTGTTTGGTTTTGGCATACCAGATACTGTAGCACCGGATATTGTGCGCCTGGCGGTGTACAATAGAAACCTGAGTACCTATGAACAAACACCTAAACTAATTCCGCTCAAAAAAATAAAGGGTACTTATAGCACTGCTCCGGCGTTGATTACAGTAAACACTGATAAAGTAAGTTTTGGTATTTCGGCTACCGACCGGGTTACCGGTTCTTCCAACCGCAATGGTATTTACGAGGCTGTTTTATTTAATGATGATAAGCCAATAACCGGTTTTCAGATAGACAATATCAGTTATGATGAAACCCGTTACCTAAATGCCCATATTGATTATAAAATAAGAAGCAGGGGCGGCCCTTTTATAGAACATCTTTCTGCATTACCGGGTTATACCAACAGCATTTATAAAAGTACAAATAATGATGGCGTTATTGACCTGGCAGATGACAGCTTACATACCATCAGAATTGAAGTAAAAGATGTAAATGGCAATATGTCAACGGTTTTATTTTCGTTACGCCGGGATACCAATTATGTTGAAACAACAAAAGCATCAGAGGCTTCTTTATTACAACCAGCAGAATTTCTCCCGGGCTTCATCAACATTTATGAAAACAACAACATCCATTTTTATTTGCCTGAAAAATGTTTATACGATTCAATACGTTTTCAATACAGCGAAACAATAACCAAACCCGGAAATACCATTTACCAGTTGCACAACACAAGCGTTCCACTGCATGGTTATTTCCCAATCAGTATGAAAGCCCAAACTGCTTTACCGGTCAAAATGGTGATGCACCGCTTTGCAAATGGTAAACATGATTATGCAAAGGCAGAAGCCGTTATGAATGGCAAAGAAACAGGCTGGTACAAAGCCAGTTTCAGAGAGTTTGGCAGTTTTGAATTAATTACAGATACAACACCCCCGGTTATTACACCCATTGGTTTTAAAGACGGCATGAACAACAGCAAACAAAGTCGCATTGTTTTTGTTGTTAAAGATAATACCGAAGAAATAAAAAAATTCACCGCCACACTGGATGGCAACTGGCTTCGTTTCAGTAATGATAAAGGCAGCAGGTTTATTTATGATTTTGATGAAATGTGCCCTGCCGGCGAACATGAATTAAAAATTGTTGCAGAAGACCAGGTGGGGAATGTAACGGAGAAAGTTTATAAGTTTACAAGATAAAGAAGACGTTAATCCGTTTATCCGTTAATTGGTATTAACAGCTCAACGGATTAACTAATTAACGGATTAACACACCACCATGACACATTTAACAGAAGGCACCAAGGCACCGGCATTTAAAGGCAAAGACCAAAACGGCAAGATTGTTTCTTTAGCTGATTACAAAGGGAAAAAAATTGTTCTGTATTTTTATCCCGAAGATGATACACCCACCTGTACCGTACAGGCCTGCAACCTGCGTGATAACTTCGGTTTACTTAAAAAGAATGGTTTTATCGTATTGGGTGTTAGTCCCGATGAAGAAAAAAAGCACAAAAAATTTGAAGCAAAATACGATCTGCCATTTACACTGATTGCAGATGCCGATCATACGATCATTGATAAATATGGTATTTGGGGAGAAAAGCAGATGTATGGAAGAACCTATATGGGCCTGCACCGCACCACTTTTCTAATTGATGAAAAAGGTGTGATCCGAAAAATATTCCTGAAGCCAAAAAGCAAACAACACACCGAAGAAATTTTAAAAGCATGGGCAGAAATTGAATAAACCGGAATTCATAATAAAGGAAAACTCCCGGCTTGCAAAAATTGCAGCAATAAAATTAGGCTCCAAATCCGTGGCTATGGTTTTAGGTAAAACCATTCACCTGCACAATACAACAAAAGCCAATTTTTTACAGGATGAAAGATGGGTGAAGCATGAACTCTGCCATATCAAACAATTTAAAGATCATGGCTATGTTGGGTTTATTATAAAATACCTTTGGGAAAGTATTAAAAAAGGATATTACAACAATCGTTTTGAAGTAGAAGCCAGAAAGGCTGAAGATTTATAAATCCAAGGAAATTTCACGCAGAGGTCGCAAAGGAGCAGAGAAAACAGAGGATATCTTTGCGGCCCCTGCTACACTGCGACCTCTGCGTGAAACATCATAACAACCACTCCACTTCTCCAAAATCAAATTCCCGTTCAATGGCATCAATAGTTATCAGCCTGCCTTGCGCCGATACCTCTTTTATATGGGTATCGAATTTTACACCGTTTTTTCTAAGCGTGACCAGTTCATTTATTTTATACAGGCGCTCATTGTATTGCTGCAGTATTTCACCGGAAGTTCTACCTTCTGCTAATTTTTTCATAACCAATTCATGCAGTTCTTTTGCCAGGGCAATGGTATCAAAATTTTTACCTGTGATCTGTTTTAGCGAAACTGCATTACTCAGCTCTTTATTAAACACCTGCTGGTTTATATTTATGCCTATACCTACCACAGCCCATTTCCAGGCTTTTCCCTGAAATTTATTTTCAATCAGAATGCCCCCTGCCTTTCTGTCACGCCAAAACAGATCATTTGGCCATTTTATTTTCATTTCATCGCCTCCATAATGTTTTAAAAACTCAAAACATGCAAGTGCTGCAACCGCACTTAATTGAAACTGGGTTGTTATTTTCGCCTTTCCGGGTGCTAAAACAAGGCTCATGGCTATATTCTTTCCTTTTTCGGTGGCCCACTTTTTACCTCTTTGCCCTTTACCTGAAGTTTGCTCAATGGCAAACCAGGCACTGCCGTGATTTGCCAATCCATCCTGTGCCTGTTGCATGGCATAGTTATTGGTGCTGTCCACGGTATCTAAAATGGTAAAAAAACCGGCTGACGTCATAATAATTCAAATGGCAAAGAAGTGTTACTTTTGCCAATATTTGCAAGCTACGAGTTGGTAGATAAAAAACAATAATAAAATCCCGTATTGGTAATAATTTGCCGCACAGGTATATAAAATAAAAATTACAGCAGAATTGAACAATTTAAACGCATTAAATACCCGTAAAAAAAATACGATTGTACGGGTAACCCGAAACAGCAAAATTTTCAAAACAATCATTCATGCCATCCAGGAAAAAAAAGGTGAGCACATTGTAAGCCTTGATCTTCGGAAAATTCCGGAAGCAGTTGCAGATTTTTTTATAATTTGTCAGTGTAGTAATACAACCCAGCTAAGAGCCATTGCCGATTTTATTGAAACCGATGTAAAGGAAAAATGCCTGGAAACTGCCTACAAGCATGAAGGCCGCCAGGGACAGCAATGGATTTTGATAGATTATGTAAATGTGGTTGTTCATGTTATGCTGCCCGAGCCCAGAAAATTTTACCAGCTGGAAGAAATGTGGCACGATGCTCCTGTAATGGAACATGCAGGATAAAAATTCATCTGATAGCTATCGGATTTAAAATAATAACCAAACACAATCGTCTGTTGTTATAAGTACCTAAAACAACAGCATAAAAAAATATGAATCAGCAAGACAACAAAAAGAAATTTATTCCTGACAACATACCTTCAAAAGGCGATGATAAGAAAAAACCGAAATTCAATATCTATTGGGTATATGGTATCATTTTTCTAACAATCATTGCCTGGAATTTTTTTCGTACGGTAAGCAGTGCAGGTATTGAAACTGACCAGCAAAAGTTTTATGCAATGGTATTGCAGGGCGATGTGGTTAAAATGAAAACCATCCGCAACAAAAAGATTGTACGTGTTTTTATTAACAAAGACAGCCTTGTTGCCAAAGCTGCTTTTTACAAGCCAGTGCTTAATTTAAAACCAGAGGATAAAAATTACGACGCTGCAATTGCTATAAAAGCAGATCAACCGCAGTTATTCTTTAGTATTGTAGATGACAAAACATTTGCTACACAAATGGCAGATTTTTATAAAAACAATCCATCAATAAAACAACAGGTACCCGATTCGCCGGATGAAGAAGGTGAAATTTTCGGGCAGATCATCACTTCCCTTTTACCCATTTTACTCATCGTATTACTCTTTGTAATGATGATGCGTAAGGTAGGTGGACCGGGTGGTGGCGGTGCCGGTGGTGGTATCTTCAGCATCGGAAAATCTAAAGCAACCCTGTTTGAAAAAGGTACCAGGGTAAACATAAACTTTGGTGATGTTGCCGGGCTTGATGAAGCGAAAGTGGAAGTGATGGAAATTGTTGACTTCTTAAAAAATCCAAAAAAATATACAGCGCTGGGTGGTAAAATTCCTAAAGGTGCATTGCTGGTTGGCCCTCCGGGCACCGGTAAAACGCTACTGGCCAAAGCTGTTGCCGGCGAGGCACAGGTACCTTTCTTCAGCCTGAGTGGTAGTGATTTTGTGGAAATGTTTGTGGGCGTTGGTGCCAGCCGTGTGCGAGATTTGTTTAAGCAGGCCAGGGAAAAAGCACCTTGTATCATTTTTATTGATGAGATTGATGCCATAGGAAGAGCCCGTGGAAAAAATATGATGATGAGTAATGATGAGCGTGAAAACACCCTTAATCAATTGCTGGTAGAGATGGATGGTTTTGGAACCGACCTGGGTATCATTATTTTAGCCGCAACCAACAGGCCTGATGTATTAGACAGTGCGTTGTTACGTCCGGGCCGTTTCGACAGGCAGATATCTATTGACCGACCCGACCTGGTGGGAAGAGAAGCTATTTTTAAAGTGCATCTTGGCCCCATTAAAATTTCTGAAACACTTGATATTCATAAACTGGCCGAACAAACACCCGGTTTTGCCGGTGCCGATATTGCCAATGTTTGTAACGAAGCTGCATTGATCGCTGCCCGTAAAGGAAAAGCATCGGTTGACATGAGCGATTTCCAGGATGCCATTGACCGTGTGATTGGCGGTTTGGAAAAAAAGAATAAGATCATCTCTCCGGAAGAGAAAGAAATTATTGCATACCACGAAGCCGGCCATGCTATCTGCGGCTGGTACCTGGAACATGCTTATCCTTTATTAAAAGTAACGGTAGTACCAAGAGGTACAGCAGCTTTGGGTTATGCACAATACACTCCCAAAGAACAGTATTTGTACAATACCGATCAGTTGATGGACCAGATATGCATGACGCTTGGCGGACGTGCCAGCGAAGATATTTTCTTCGGAAAAATAAGCACAGGCGCCAGCAACGATCTGCAGCAGATCACGAAGATCGCTTACAGCATGATCACCGTGTATGGAATGAATGATAAAGTGGGAAATATCAGTTACTACGATCCCAACCAGGAGAATGTGTTTACCAAACCATTTAGCGAAGAGACCGGTAAAATGATTGATGAAGAAGTACGTAAGCTGATTGACAATGCTTACCAGATCACCAAAAAACTATTGACCGAAAAGAAAGGTGATGTAGAAAAACTTGCAAAAGAATTATTAAAGAAAGAAGTGTTGTTTAAGAGTGATGTGGAAGCATTGATCGGTAAAAGGCCCTATGAAGAAAAAAAGGCTTTAGACGTTGTTATCGAAGATGCTAAAGAAAACATTATTGAGGAACCTTCAAACGAAATGCCCGAAGAATTAAAAACACCTCCGGCAATTTAAACGAACCATGGCTGTATCTCCGGCAAAGGAAAATATTTTAAAAAGAATCAGGCAGGCACTGAGTAATCCGGTGCCTTTGCCTTTTCCTCAAAGTGAGGGAACCAATTCGGTTTTCCATCCTGCTACAGATAGTTTAGATGTGGTTTTTGCACAGGAATTCATCAATATACAGGGTAAGTTTGCCTTTTGCATAGATGAGGCAGACATGTTACAACAACTGGAACAGTTGATCGCTGATAAACAGTGGTCGAAAATTTTTTGCAATACCGATCAATGGAACTCAACATTCAGCAATACCATTAACCTGGAAAGTTGCGATGCATCCATTACCGGTTGCGAATTTTTAGTGGCCCGTACCGGCACCATTGTGATGAGTGCAGCACAGCAAAGCGGCCGCACGGTTAGCGTATATGCCCCCATTCATATCTGCATTGCCTATACCAACCAATTGGTGTATGATGTAAAAGATGCATTGCAAAGTTTAAAAGAAAAATATACCGGTAATATTCCTTCCCTCATCACTTTTGCAACCGGCCCCAGCCGCACGGCTGATATTGAAAAAACACTGGTAACCGGTGTACACGGCCCCAAAGAAGTTTATTGCTTTCTGGTAGAAGCATAATTGCAATTTTACAAGTACCTTTATTGTATCATGGGTAACGAAAATTATAAATTATTTGTGTACGGCTCTCTCCGCAGTGGTTTCCGCAATCCGGTGTATGAATACCTGACCAGGTATTTTCATTTACTGGGCGAAGGGGTGGTAAAAGGAAAACTGTATGATCTGGGTGAATATCCCGCTGCAGGGGCCACTGCCGATGAAAAATTCATTTCGGGTGAACTATATAACATCAACAATCCGCTTGAATTCTCCTGGGCCATTGGCCAGTTAGATGATTATGAAGGATTAAATACAGAAGAAGGCGAAACTCCTTTATACAAACGTGAAGAAGTAATTGTTTATAAAGATGGCGAGGCACATACCGCCTGGATATATTGGTACAATAAAGACCTTACAGGTTATCCTGTGATTGAATCAGGTGACCTCATGCAATACCTGCAGCAAAAAAATAAACCCTGATTTCATGGAAGTTGTGCACAATAAAAAAATTTACTTCCTTTCCGATTTTCACCTGGGAGCACCCAATGCTGCCGAAAGCCTTACCAGGGAAAAAAAAATAATTAAGTTTTTAAATGAGATAAAAGAAGATGCCGCACAGATATTTATTGTAGGTGATCTTTTTGATTTTTGGTACGAATACAAAAAAGTAGTACCGAGAGGTTATGTTCGGATACTGGGTAAACTGGCCGAATTAACAGATGCAGGAATACCTATTCATTTTTTTGTAGGCAATCACGATATGTGGATGAAGGATTATTTTCAGAAAGAGCTTAACATCCCCGTTTATTTTGAACCGGTGGCATTTGAATTCAGTGGAAAAAAATTCCTGGTGGGGCATGGTGATGGACTTGGCCCCGGTGACCATGGTTATAAATTTATCAAAAAAGTATTCCGCAATAAAGTATGCAACGGGTTATTTGGAATATTGCCACCGTATGTTGGCATGGGTATTGCAAATTATTTCAGCAGAAAAAGCAGGGCACAAACCGGGCAATCCAATGAAATATTTTTGGGCGAAGACAAAGAATGGCTCATCATGTATTGCAAAGAAGTGTTGCAAAAGGAGTTTTACGATTACCTGATCTTTGGCCACCGCCACCTGCCTATTGATTTTACATTAAATGAAAAAAGCAGGTACATCAATTTGGGAGACTGGATAAAATATTTCAGCTATGCTGTATTTGACGGAGAAAATACGGAGCTGAAGTACTACAAATAATGAAGAAACTAAAAACCATATGCTCTTTTCTGTGCTTCTGTGCTTCTGTTGCAGTACCCCTTGTAGCGAAGCCACAAAGCGATTCTGCTTTTCAATTCATCAAAACCATCAAAGGCGATTTTACTTATCTGAATGTAGATAACCTCGATAATATTTTTCTCATCACCAAAAATAACCAGCTTAAAAAATTAAATGCAAACGGAGATTCTGTTGCAGTATTTAATGATGTAAAAAAATATGGCAACCCTGATTATGTGGATGTAACCAACCCTTTAAAATCATTGCTCTACTATAAAAACTACTCAACAGTTGTTACGCTGGACAGGTTACTTACCGTTCGAAATACGATCAATCTGCGTAAACAAAATATCTTCTACGTTAATACGGTTACACTATCCTATGATAACTATATGTGGCTTTTTGATGAAGAAGACTTCAGGTTGAAAAAGATAGATGAGGAAGGAAAGATTTTACAATCTTCTACCGATTGGAGAATGTTATTTGACTCAGTGCCGGCGCCGGTAAAAATAATTGACCGCGATAATTATGTTTATCTGTACGATCCTGCCAAAGGCTTTTACATTTTTGATTATTATGGCGGCTTTAAAAACAGGCTTGCTTTTTTAAACTGGACCAACGTAGAAGTAAACGGTACTACCGTTTATGGTTTTGAAGAAACCAAACTGTATAGTTATCAATTGAAATCATTACAGTTGAAAGAATATAAACTACCGGCTTTCTTTGGAAAATATATTTCTATAAAAGCCATGAACGGGCTGGTGTATCTGCTGAATGAAAATGGAGTAGATATTTACCGGATCAGATAAGCGCCGGTTATTGATTTAATAATGCAGCAATTTCTTTATCCCACTTGCCGGTTTTTCCATACTCTACCACACGGCCTACTTCTTTACCATCTTTCATTACAATAAAAGTAGGCACATTGATTAGGTTGAATGCTTTGGCAATATTGCCCAACGAGGTTTTTGCACGGTTTACGCCAAACAAGGTTATTGCTTCATCCGGAAAACCGGTTTGTTCCTGCAGTTTAAAAAATTTGGGTAAGATGAATTGTGTATCCTCACACCAGGTGCCACCAAAAACAACAATCTGGTATTTTCCCTTTGCCCTTTCAAATGCATTCAGGGTTGCAGTATCGGCTTTGTATCCTCCCTGGTTGGGGCCAAACCATTTAAAGGCAGTATCATTCTGAATCTGGTATTTATTAATTAATCCTCTTACTATTTTTACATTGGGATGGTTTGGAAGATCCTGGCTGGTTTCGTATTGGGCCTGTGCAAATAAACCTGCTGTTGCAATAATTAAAAGCAAAAAAGTGAATACATATTTTTTCATACTTCATTAAATTAGGGAATAATAAACAGGATTAAATATCGTATCAAAAATACAACTGCACTAAATTATTATGTTAATGGGTGGTTATGTAGGTTGTCAGACTTATAAATCTGCCTTTAGTTCATGTAAAAATCCTTTTAGTTTTTTTAAAGATTCTATCAAAGCAAATTTTTCGTCCACTCTTTTATTCTGCTTTAAAAAATCTTTTGCCCCTTCCATGGTGTATTTTCTTTCACGCAGTAAATGATATATCAGTTTCAGGTTTTTTATATCCTCCGGCCTGAAAAGCCTGTCGCCTTTGCCGTTTTTTCGTGGCTTTAAAATATCAAACTCGTTCTCCCAAAACCTGATGAGCGACTGGTTTACTTTAAACATATTGGCTACAATGCCAATGGCATAATATTTTTTTTCAAACAAGACAGCATCTTCCGGTATTTCTATCAGATCTGCACCCGATTCTTTTTCTTTTAAACTTACTCTTCCACGGGTTAGCTTTTTATTATCGCCTTTTGCTTTTATTTTATCCGGTTTGGGCTTTTCTATGGCAATAGCCTTAGGTTCCGGTTTTGGGGTAACCGGTTGTATATCATCAAAAGCAAACGAAATCTGTTGTAAAGCCATAATTAAAATTAATCAAAACTTTTTGCACTTCCCGTGGCAGCAATTTTAAGCACCCGGTCGTATTGTTCTGCATTCAGATCATTAAAGAAAAAGTAAACCGGGTCAACCGGACTGCCATTTATATGCACTTCATAATGGCAATGTGGCCCTGTACTGGCACCTGTGCTGCCAACCCAGCCAATCACTTCGCCACGTTTTACGGGTTTGCCAGCTGTTGCTTTGATCCTTACCATGTGTAAATACTTTGTTTCATACCCATAACCATGATTAATCAATACATAATTTCCTGTACCGGTACCAGAACCTGCGGCGGTAACAATACCATCACCGGTTGCATAAATAGGTGTACCCTGTGGTGCAGTAAAATCAAGTCCGGGATGCATTTTAGCAATACCGTAAATAGGATGTATACGCATACCAAATCCACTGGCAATCCTGTTAAGTTGTTTATTACTTACCGGCTGTATAGCGGGTATGCTGGCCAGTTTAGCTTCCTGGTTTTTTATCAGCTTTTCAATAGCATCATAACTTTGAAACTGGTAAACAACACGTTTTCTAATGTTATCCAGTGTTTTTGCGATCTCAGACCCCAACTCATTCTCACTTAGAGAATTAACTTTTGCAATTTCTTTACTCTTCTCAATGGCTTTTGTTCTGGCACTATCGCTTAAAGGGTTGGCTTCAAAAATAGAACGGTAAACATCGTTATCTCTTTTTTCAAGCTCGGCCATTTGTTGTTGCAGGGTTTTGGTTTTTGCTGCCAGCGTAGTGTAATTGTCTTTAATGACTTCGTACTTGAGCTGGGTTTCTTTATCAATTGCCCGGGGAAAAAAACTGTTGTACACCCAGATAATGAGTGCCGAGCTAACCAATGCCGCCGAAATAAAGCCAAATACCCGCAATAGCTTTACCCGAAGCGGCGTAACCAGCTTCTCGTAACGAAGTGTTTGCGTATTATAGTAGTATTTGATTTTTTTCATGCTGAACCGGCTAAACTTTGTAAACTTCTAAACTCATAACCTTTTCTTTACCTTTGCAGCCGTTAAACAAAAGTTTACAAATATAGCCCCATAAACAACAAAAATCAACCCATTTAAACAATTGGCATATGATGACGAGTGCTGCAATACGACAACAATATCTTGACTTTTTTAAATCGAAAGAACATGCGATCGTTCCTTCGGCCCCCATCGTTGTAAAAAACGATCCTACCCTGTTATTTACCAATGCAGGTATGAACCAGTTTAAAGATTATTTCCTGGGCAATAAGCAGGCACCCAACAAACGGGTTGCCGATACACAAAAATGTTTGCGGGTTAGCGGCAAGCACAACGACCTCGAAGAAGTGGGTGTGGATACTTACCACCATACCATGTTTGAAATGCTGGGCAACTGGAGCTTTGGCGATTATTTTAAAAAAGAAGCCATTGCCTGGAGTTGGGAACTGCTGACCGATGTTTATAAATTAGATAAGGACAGGTTATACGTTACCATTTTTGAAGGCGATGATAAAGAGGGCTTGCCCAAAGATGAAGAAGCTTATAACGAATGGAAAAAAGTAATTGCAGAAGACAGGATCTTACTGGGTAATAAAAAAGATAATTTTTGGGAGATGGGCGATACCGGCCCCTGCGGGCCATGCACCGAAATACATGTGGATTGCAGGCCCGATGAAGAAAGAAAAGCGGTGAATGGAAGTACGCTGGTGAATAATGATCACCCGCAGGTGATAGAAATATGGAACAATGTATTCATTCAATTCAATCGTAAAAAAGATGGCAGCCTGGAAGAATTGCCTGCCAGGCATGTGGATACCGGGATGGGGTTTGAAAGACTAGTGAGGGTGATACAGCAAAAAACATCTAATTACGATACGGATGTTTTTACAGGAACTATTGAAGCAATAGAAAAGATCACCAAGAAGAAATATGATTACAGTGATAGTAAAGAAGCTGTGGCATTTAGAGTAATTGCCGATCATATACGTGCCATCAGTTTCACCATTGCAGATGGGCAGTTGCCTTCAAATACAGGTGCAGGCTATGTTATACGCCGCATTTTACGCAGGGCAGTTCGTTATTATTATTCTTATTTAGATTATAAGCAACCGCTGTTGCATCAACTGTTACCCGTTATTGCAAAGCAGTTTGAAACTGTTTTTCCGGAGCTGACACAGCAGTTGGATTTTGTGGGGAAAGTGGTGAAAGAAGAGGAAGATGCGTTTTTGAGAACAGTAGATAATGGTTTGTCGATGCTTGACCAGGCATCTAAAAACATTAGTGGTGAAGAAGCATTTAAACTATACGACACATTTGGTTTTCCGCTTGATCTTACAAAATTAGTAGCAACTGAAAAAGGTTTAACGGTTGATGAAAAAGGTTTTGAAGCAGAAATGCAAAAACAAAAAGACCGCAGCCGCTCTGCTGCAGTATTAGATACCGAAGATTGGATTACTGTAAATGATACTGCTTCTTCAAAATTTATTGGTTACGATAGTTTAGAAACAAAAGCAAAGGTTGTGAAGTACCGTAAAGTAACCGGTAAAGGAAAAGAACTGTATCAAATTATTTTAGACCAAACTCCTTTTTATGCGGAAAGCGGGGGTCAGGTTGGAGACTCTGGCATACTCACGATTCACGGCTCACCACTCACGATAACTGATACAAAAAAGGAAAACGACCTCATTATACATTTTGCAGAAACAATTGCTGCTGATATGAATGGCGAAGTATTTGCCAAAGTAGATGCTGTAAGAAGAAAAGACATTACCCTGCATCACAGTGTAACACATTTAATGCACGCTGCTTTACGAAGTGTGCTGGGCAAGCACGTAGCACAAAAAGGTAGTTTGGTAAATGAAGAGCATCTGCGTTTTGACTTTAGCCATTTTGCAAAAGTTACCGATGAAGAAATTGCTGCCGTTGAAAAACTGGTGAATGAAAAGATAAGGGAGAATATTCCGGTTGTCATTAAATCAATGAACAAAGATGAAGCAGTTGCCCTTGGCGCCATGGCTTTGTTTGGCGAAAAATATGGTGATGTGGTAAGGGTTGTAATTATGGATGAAAACTACTCCATTGAATTGTGCGGTGGTACCCATGTGGGCAGTACCGGCGAACTGGGTTTGTTTAAAATTAAAAGCGAAGGCGCTGTAGCAGCTGGTGTAAGAAGAATAGAAGCTGTATGCGGAAAAGCTGCAGAAAATTTAGTGAATACCACATTTGTGGAAATGAGTGTAATTAGTGGCTTATTAAAAAATCCAAAGGAGATTAGTAAGTCTATTGAAAATCTGCAAAGCGAAAATGCTTCTTTGAAAAAACATATTGAAGCATTGGAAGCAAGACAACTCGTTATTATCCGAAACGAACTCTTACAAAAAGATGAGATCATCAACAACGTAACTTTTATTGGCGATATTATTGAAGTAAGCAGTGCCGATGCTTTAAAGAAACTATGTTTTGATCTTAAAAGTAAATTGAACGATCATGTGGCTGTGCTTTGCGCCAATATTGATGGCAAACCCTTTGTTGCCATCGGCATCAGTGATACCGTTGTAGTTGCCAAAAATTTAGACGCAGGAAAAATAATTAAAGAGCATGTAGCGCCTTTAATAAAAGGCGGCGGCGGCGGACAAAAAAACCTGGCAACTGCCGGTGGGCAGGATATAAGTAATTTGAAAGGGGTGATTGAAAAAGTGAAATCTTTATTGTAATCTATTTCGATGCATATCATTTTTGAAACACCCAACCTCATCCTTCGCCAATTCACCGAAGCAGATGCACCATTGATCTTATCACTAAACAGCGATCCGGAAATTGTAAAGTATGTACATGAGCCAACATTAAAAACTTTGGAGCAGGCTGAAAATGTCCTGCAGGATATCATCTTACCCCAATACAAAAACAACCTGGGCCGCTGGGCCATACATACCAAAGATGGAATGGATTTTATTGGCTGGTGCGGTTTAAAATACCGGCCCGAACTTGATGAGATTGACCTGGGTTACCGGCTCATGCAAAATGCATGGGGTAACGGTTTTGCTACCGAAGCTGCCCAACATAGCCTGGAGCATGGCTTTACAAATCTCAATTTAAAGCTTATCACCGGCAGGGCGCATATAGAGAACATTGCCTCCATAAAAGTGCTGGAAAAAATTGGGATGAATTTTATTGGCGAAGGCATTGTTGATGATTGCCCGGTTAGAACCTACACCAAATCGAATCCCAACTTCGTGTAATTTGTTTAATTCGTGTTTAAAAAATGTTAAAGCAACGAAAATAATCTGCGAAATATTTCGTAATACAGAAAAAGTCCTTAGTTTTGTTCTACTAAACATTTCGTACATAAAATATCAAGTCATGAAAAAAATTGTGTTTACAGCAGCTGCCATTTGCTTTGCAGCTTTTACAACCACCCTTACCGCCCAGGATGATAAAGGCGATAAAGGAGTAAAGGGAGAAAAAGATAAAAAAGAGACCCAGGAGATCATCATCCGCAAAAAAGGTGAAAAAGACACCAAAATAACCGTAGAAATTAAAGGAGATGCCATTACCATTAACGGTAAGCCTTTATCTGAATTTAAAGATGATGAAGTCACTGTTAACAGAAGAAATATCATCATCAGAGATGGAAAAGGTGGTACCAGGTTTAGAACGACACCAGACGATATTGAAGGATTTAGCTGGAGCAGTGATGACGAAGGAAAGTCAGCCGCTTTTTTAGGAGTAACTACCAAAGCTGCTAATGATGGTAATGAGGAAACAAAATCGAAAGGTGCAGAAATTACCAATGTAACCAAAGAAAGTGCTGCAGATAAAGCAGGACTGAAAACCGGTGATGTAATTACAAAGATCAACGATAAAAAAGTTAACAATCCTGAATCATTATCAGATGTGGTAACCTCGTTTAAGCCTAAAGATGAAGTAACCGTTTATTATATGCGTGATGGTAAAGAGCAATCTGCCAAAGCAAGTTTGGGCGACCGTAAAGCCGGTGCTATGGCATTTTCTTTCAATAGCCCCGATGGTATGGCGAGATCTTTCAGTATGCCACGTATACAAACAGTACCAGGCATTGAATTCGGTGATATGACTCCAAGGGTATGGTCACCCGGTTCGGAAAATAATTATGATTTTAAATTTGACACCTATCCACGCCAGCAAAAGCTGGGTTTAAAAATACAGGATACAGAAGAAGGAAATGGTGTGAAAGTGCTGGATGTAGATAAAGATTCTCCGGCCGAAAAAGCAGGGTTAAAAAAAGATGATGTGGTTACAGAAATAGGTGGTAAAAAAGTTTCAAATACAGATGAAGTACGTGATGCTTTGCACGATAACATGGAAAAATCTGCCTACAATATTAAAGCTGCCCGCAATGGCAATGCCATGAGTTTTGATATTAAGATCCCTAAAAAACTGAAGACTGCTAATTTATAAGCCATGAAATAGCATGAGCAGGCGTCCTGAAAATTTCAGGACGCTTTTTTTGTGCCAATTTTAAACTGCCAACAGCATGTGTCAAACTGCACACTGCTCATTGCCAACTGCCCACTGCACCTTACCTTTGCCGCCGTGAAAGCAAATGAAAAATACCAGGTAGTAATTGGGTTGGAAGTACATACCCAGTTGCTTACCCAAAGCAAATTATTCTGTGGCGATAGCGCTGCCTTTAGTACCAATCCCAATACGCATATCAGTCCCATTACACTGGCGCACCCCGGCACATTACCCAAAATGAATGTGAAGGCTATTGAGTATGCCATTAAACTGGGGCTTGCATTGCACTGCGACATTGAGCAGCACAATTACTTTGCCCGTAAAAATTATTTTTATCCCGATCTGCCAAAAGGGTACCAGGTTTCGCAACACACAACGCCCATTTGTAAAAATGGATTTGTACCGATAAGGGTTGCAGATGCTGAAAGAAATATCCGCCTTAACCGTATTCATATAGAAGAAGATGCCGGCAAAAGCCTGCATGATATAGATGAAAATTACACCGCCATTGATCTGAACCGTGCCGGTGTACCGCTGCTTGAAATTGTAAGCGAACCCGATATGCACAGCAGTGATGAAGCATTTGCCTACATTACCGAATTACGCAAACTGGTTACCTGGCTGGGCATTTGCGATGGCAATATGGAAGAAGGCAGTATGCGTTGCGATGCAAACATTTCCATCCGCCTGAAAGGCGAAACAAAACTCGGCACCCGGGTTGAAGTAAAAAATCTCAACAGCATACGCAATGTAAAAAGAGCGATTGATGTGGAAGTGGAGCGTTTGATTGGCCTGGTTGAAAGCAAGCAAACCATTATACAGGAAACCAGGAGTTATAATGCAGATAATAACAGTACGTTTTCTTTACGTTCCAAAGAAGATGCAGATGATTACCGCTATTTTCCCGAGCCTGACCTCTCTCCTTTTCACATCACAGATGATTACCTGGTACAGATAAAAAACGAACTGCCGGTATTGCCCGGTGCTTTAAAGCAACGGTATATAACTGAGTTTAAACTTTCTGATTACGATGCTGCCGTGCTTTGTGATGATAAAGCGCAGGCTGCTTATTTTGAAGCAGTAATAAAACATACTGATCATTACAAGGCTGTTGCCAACTGGATGCTGGGCCCGGTTAAAAGTCATTTAAACGACAGCAATATTACTTATGAAACTTTTACTTTGCCAGCCGGGAAACTGGCGGCATTGATAAGCCTGGTAGAAACCGGTAAACTTAATTTTGGTATTGCTTCATCCAAAGTATTAGCGGCCCTATTATTGCAGCCTGAAAAAGAACCATTGCAGCTTGCAACAGAACTAAACGTACTGCAGGAAAGTGACAGCAGTTCTATTGAACAATGGGTTGATGAAGCCATTGCAGCCATGCCCGATAAAGTGAAGCAGTACCAGTCTGGTAAAAAAGGCCTGATTGGCTTATTTGCCGGCGAAGTAAAAAAACGCAGCAAGGGTAAGGCTGATATGCAGCTGGTAAATGAGATCTTAGAAAAAAAATTAAACAACCAATAAATGAAAAAATTATTTGCCGCAGCCGCTATAGCTGCTTTTTTATTCTCCTGTAATGATAAAGCCGATAAAGGTTCCTTTACCGTTACCGGTGAAATAAAAGCTGCTCCCGATCAGAAGATCTACCTGGAAGAATTATACTTCAGTTCAAAACAACCCGAAGTGCTTGATACGGCAGAAATAAAAGGCGGGAAATTTTCTCTTTCTGCCATTGCGCCGGAAGAAGGTTTGTTCCGCATTCGTATGGAAGATGGAGCAGGTGCCATTTTTATAAATGAAGAAAGCAACATACATTTTACCGGAATGGCTGTAAGCCAGGAGCCTTTGAACGGTTCTTTCAGCAGCCCTGCAAACATTGCTTTAAAAAAGCTTATTCAGCACGCAGATAGTGTAGGTTTACTTATGGCAAATAAAAACAGGTTACTTACCGAGTTTTCAAAAGCCAGCGTAAAAGAAGATGATAGTATTTTTATCGCCACTTTTAATGAATTTACTTCGTTAAAAGATAATTTCACCAGATTCAGTTTTGCATATGCAGATACTGCAAAAAACCCGGTTCTGTCTTTATTTGCAGCTACCATGGCACCGATTGATATCAGTGAATTTGCAGACCCATTAGCCAAACTGGTCAAGCGCTTTCCAAAACACAAGGGTATTGCTGATGCACTGGTTTATGTAAAATCGCAGGCCGCCGCACCGCAGACACAAACCCCGCCGGTTTCTAAGCCAGCTGTTGGTGTTATAGCTCCTGAACTTACGATGAATGATGTTAACGACAAATCTTTTTCGTTAAGCCAGTTGCGTGGTAAATATGTGCTGATAGATTTCTGGGCCAGTTGGTGTGGCCCCTGCCGGGAAGAAAATCCAAATGTAGTTGCTGCTTTCAACCAGTTTAAAGATAAAAACTTTACCGTGCTGGGTGTTTCGCTTGATGAAAATAAACAGGCCTGGATAAATGCCATAAAAGAAGATAAATTAAACTGGCAGCATATAAGCGATTTGAAAAAATGGAGCAGTGCAGCAACATCTTTATATGGCATTGATGGAATTCCTTATAATGTTTTGATTGACCCACAGGGGAAAATTATTGCAACGGATCTGAGGGAAAGTGCTCTGCAGAAAAAACTGGCTGAAGTTTTGAAATAAACATCACTCTTATTTTTATTATACTAAAAACTCCCCCGAAAAAATTCGGGGGAGTTTTTAGTATAATAAATTCTTAATACCGTTAGTTATCAGTCATTAATTTATTCAGCGACATTTCATTTGCTGAAATAGGCCAGATATAACCCTGGTCTGTTGGTGCTTTTGCAGGTACCGATCCTTTGGCAGGTATGGTTTGCAATAAACGCATCAAATCATTATTACGAAGGCCTTCACCCAGGAACTCAATTCTTCTTTCCAGCATGATGGCGTTTATTAAAGCTGCCTGGGTTGCAGCAGTAATAGTTACACTTGCATCGGAACGTTGGCGAACGGCATTTACCAGTGCCAATGCTTTTGCATTTACAGTTGTATTGGTTCTTGCCAATGCTTCTGCAAGGTTCAGCAATACTTCTGAATAACGGATAACCGGAGGATAATCCAGGAATGGCGAAGGAAGTGTATACTTATTTACAAATTTTTTGCTGTTAGTTACATTAGTGAAAATAAGACTGGTTTTTCTAACATCTGCCGCACCCCATCCTGCATCACCTATAATACCTGAAGGATTTAAAGAATACTCTGCCGAACCCGGGTTAGTAGCATTACGCAGGAAATAAAAGCCAAGTGGATTTTGTGTACCGGGGTTATCACCTGATGCTGCGGTCATAGGAAAAGAAAGAATAGATTCAGTTGTATTGTAGGTTGAAAATACCGTAGCAATATTGGGCTGCAAAGCATGAAGTACACCAGAAGTTGCACTGAAAGGTGCAGTAGCCTGCGGAACAAGTTTGGTTGCTTCAGTTATTACGTTAGGATAGTCACCCATGGATAAAAATACCCTTGTTTTTAAAGCAATGGCAGTGTTCTTGTGTGCACGGGTTGTGTTTAGCTCGGCACTGGCATTGGTTGCCGGCAGGTTAGCTTCTGCAAAATTAAGGTCGCTGATAATTTGTGCATATACCTGAGCAACAGTACTTCTGGCCATGTCTGATGATCCCGGGCCTTTGATTGCTGTTAAGCGTAATGGCAAACCTGGTTTACTTCCTGCTCCATCTGCATAAGGCCTTGCATAAAATTGCAATAGGCTGTAATAACACAATGCCCTGATCAGCCTTGCTTCGCCCAGGTAATTGTTGCTTAATGTAGCACCAACCACTGTTGGGCCTTTAGCAGTAACGCCTTCAATAGTTATGTTGCAAAGGTTGATGGTAAAATATGCCTGTGCCCAAAGATTTATTACAGAGTTGGTTGAGGTTCCTGTAGGGTTTAAACTCCATACATCTGCCCCGGTAACCAGGTTGCCTGTTTCATTTAAAAAATCTTCGCCGCGTATATCACCATATACTATATAGCGGCCTGCATAAAAAGTACCGGCTTTTGTATTGGAATACAAACTACGTACATTTCCCAAAATACGTTCCGGAGTATCAAAAGCTGTTGCATCACTTACGCTGGTAAGTGGAACCGAAACAAGATATTCCTTTTTACAGGAAATACCCGTAATTAAAACCAGACAAATGGCCAGTATATATTTAATTTGTTTTTTCATTCTGAACAATTTTTTAATTTATGAATTACTGTTTATCAGAAACCAATGTTTAAACCAACAGACATAGTACGTCCGTTTGCGAGTGTATTTCTGTCTACTCCCTGACCGGTTGCAGATCCGTTTCCATTTGATGATACTTCAGGATCAGGACCAGGATACTTGGTGAAAATAAACAGGTTTTGACCACTAACATAGAATCTGATATTGGTTATTTTCACTTTCTTTAACCCTTCAACCGGGAAATTATAACCGAATGTTACATTTTTCAGTTTAATAAAATCGCCTTTAAATACATTAAAGCTGATAGGCAAACCTGATCCATTAGAAACATTATCACCATAAACAGGTTTTGGAATATCTGTAACATCACCAAATTTTCTCCAGCCATTTAATACATCTACAGAGTTGTTCCAGAAACGCTGGTCGAACATACCGGCATTGGTACCATAATAAACAGAGAATCCGGCCTGGTAGGTAAACAATACATCCAGGTCAAAATTCTTATACCTGAAATTGTTACTGAAACCGCCGATAGCCCTTGGATTTGTATTGGCATACATTACAGCATCAGCTGCCTGGTTAACCGAATTAGCAGCCCCGGCCTGTGTGTTGTACCTGGATCCATCTGTATTCTGCCAGGTAAATTCACCAGCAGGCAGCGTACCAAAACGGTATAAAATGGCATTACCCGTTTTATTATACAGTATTCTTCTTCCGGTTGCAGGATCTGCACCACCTGAACGCACCACCCAAAGCATACCTGCAGGGAAACCTACAGCACTCCGGTTAACAGTTTCTAAACCGCCGGTACCCGTAAGTATTTCTGTTAGTCCGGGGGCCAGCGCAGTAACTTCATTTTGGTTGTTGGTATAGTTAAAGTTTGTGGTCCAGGTAAAGTTTTTGGTATTTACAACCATTCCGGATAATGTTAATTCAAAACCCTTATTATACATGGTACCTACGTTTTGAAGCACAGAATTGGGTACACCTGTTGATGGAGCCTGAGGCACTCTTAAAATCAGGTTAGTAATATCGTTTTTGTAATAGTTTAATTCCAGATTCATCCTGTCTTTTAAGAACCCGATGGTTGCACCAATATTTAATTGTTTACTGGTTTCCCATTTCAGATTAGGATTACCCGCATTACTAAATGCCAGGGTTGCGTTACCGCCATATACACCGGAACTAAATGTTGAATAGGTATCAAAATCACCGATACCTCCGGTGTTACCTACTTTACCATAACTACCTTTCAGTTTCAGGCTCGAAATAACTTTGCGGATTGAGGATCCCCAGAACTTTTCCTGGTCTACCTGCCATCCACCGGAGAATCCATAAAAAGTTTCTTTTTGCCCGGGTATAGCTGAATACTGATCACTACGCAGATTGGCACTTATAAAATATTTCTTTTTGTAATCGTAATTAAAACGGCCAAAGGCAGATTGCAGATAATTTTCACCTAAACCCAGATTGGTATTAACATCCGTTGTAAAACCACCCTGAATCACATTGTAAACCGGATCAGTAACCACCCTGCGTGTTAAACCAAACTGATTGGTTTTTCTGCGGTCCTGTTCAAGCCCACCCAATACACTGAAGCTGTGTTTATCTTTAAATGTTTTATCTATTTGTAAGGTATTACTGAATGTCCATCTTTTAAATTTGCTTAAAGATGCAAATGCATCGCCATTGTTGGTAACACCATCGCCATGACGGGCATCGCGGAAAATATCATTATCTACAAAAATATAATCAATACCATACAACGATTTGAAGGTTAACCAGCTAAAAGGTTTTACCTGCACATTGATATTAGATTGAATATGATTGGTCTCACTATTAGATCGGTTCTTATCAAATAAATAAACCGGGTTGCTAAAACCAACCTGGCCAGTGCTAAGCTGATTACCCTGCTGGCCAATAAAATTACCGGCAGTACTTATATTATAACTACCATCATTATTATAAGGGCTGATGCTGGGTGCATTTACCAGGGCAAGACGTCCATAACCACCCGTTGCAAAAGCATCTCCTAAAGAACCTGTGGCAGAAGCAACCCTGTTCAACTCATTAGAGTAAGAGATTTTACCTCCAAAGCTCAGGTATTTACTCACCCTGCTATCCACATTCATCAAAATGTTTTTGCGAACAAAATCATTATTCCTTAAAATTCCTTCCTGGTTGGTATAACCTGCTGAAAAATAATAGGTAGTATTATCGCTTCCGCCTGAAATGTTCAGGTTATGATCCTGGTTAAAACCCTGTCGGTAAATCACATTTCCCCAATTGGTATTGATGGGGTTACCATCTGGACCGGGAGTTAAATTATATTTTACATAACCTGCACCAGCGGGGTTGGTAGTATTAACACCCAAAGTTGTTGAGGCCACATAGTTTTTATAATCGGTATACTGCTGGGCATTTAATACTTCAGGTATTCCATAAGGAGTGGTAAAACCCATTGATACATTATAGTTGATCTTTGTTCTACCTGCACGGCCTCTTTTGGTGGTAATAAATACAACACCATTGGCGGCACGGCTACCATAAATGGCAGTTGCCGCTGCATCTTTTGCTATATCCATGCTTTCAATATCGGCAGGGTTAATACTTGCCAAAGCATTTCCTGCAGCATTCGAACCGGCTAAATCACCCGTTGTAACAGGAGTTCCGTCAACTACAATTAATGGTGAAGAACTTAAAGAAAGAGAGTTTATACCTCTGATACGAAATACAGGAGGTGCATTCAGCACGCCGCTTGGTACAGTTATCTGAACACCGGATGATCGGCCAGCCAAAGCCTGTTCAAAACTCTGCACAGGTTTTTCAGCAATAACTGTTCCCTTAATATTTGTTAAGCTACCAGTAACCTCCTTGATTTTTTTGGTACCATAACCAACCACAACCACTTCTTCCAGCCTGGAATCAACTGATCTTAATTCAATATTTATTGTAAGATTGTTCCCAATTGATTTTGTTTGGGCTACAAAATTTACATAAGTAAAATTCAGGTTTTTTACGTTTGTTGGTAAAGTGATACTGTAAGTACCGTCTTTTTCAGTTTGTGTACCCTGTTTTCCGTTGGGAGAGGTAACAGAAACCCCTTCTATAGGAGCACCTTTTTCATCAGTAACCTTACCGGTTATTGTACGGTTCTGAGCAGCTGCATGTAGTACGAATACAAATACGGCTGATAAGAGTAATGTCAATTTTCTCATTTGCATAATAGTTTATAGCGACAAATATAATTCAGATTCCCTGTAAATATCAAATACTTTGACAATTTTATTGGCCTTTATGCTGCTTTTCTTTTGTTGTAAGCGATTTCAGATGCCGCTTTTATGAAAGCTGCTGATTTTAAAGAAATTACGGAAATTTCAACCTTTTTTTATTACTGTCTTTTTAGGAGCAAATAAAAGTAACAAAACCGGCAATAAAACCAGGTTGGTTAATGTGGCAATCAATAAGGTTGCTGATGTTAACCAGCCAAGCGCTTTTGTACCTCCAAAGCCACTGGCACAAAAAATAATAAACCCGGCAATTAAAACAAGTGCTGTATATACAATGCTTAAACCCGTGTTTTTTATGGTAGCGCTCACTGTTTCGGGCACCTTGTAATTGTAGGCCGGCAGTTCCTGTTTATAATTTACCAGGAACCGGATGGTAATATCCACTGCAATACCCAACGCTACGCTAAATACCAATACAGTAGAGGGTTTTAAAGGAACGCCTGCCCATCCCATAATCCCTGCTGTTATTACCAATGGAATAAGATTTGGAATAAGTGAGCACAATAAAATACGTGCCGATTTAAACAGGTAAAGCATGCACAAAGCAATGAGCAGAAAAGCCCAGAAGATGCTGTCCTTTAAACCGTTTACTATAAAGCGGCTGCCTTCTAAAAAGGTAATGCTGGTGCCGGTAAGCTGCACTTTATAGGTGGCCGTGTCAAATATTTCATTTGCTTTTTTCTGAATCGTATCCAGCAATGGCGGCAATTTTTGAGTGCCGATATCGGCCATACTCATGCTGATACGCAGGTATTGCTCGCTGGAATCTACAAAAGAGCCCATTAATTTAGACGTAGCCGAGTCCGATGCAGTCATTTCGTTGTTTTTGCGCCGGGCATTAAGTTGCAACAATTGCTTATGTAAATCATATAAGGGATTACCAAAAGCCGGTAATGTGAAGGAAGAATCGCCTGTTCCTTCACTGGCTGCCTGGTAAAAAAACTTGATGCCATCTATCACCGAAAGCGGTTTTGAAACATTTTCCTGATTAACCAGAAAAGAATCCTGGAAAAAAGCAATCGTATGAACATCTACTTTAGGGCTGATGATCCCCTTGGGTTTTTTGGTATCAATCACAATTTCCAGCGGCATTACGCCCCCAAAATGTTTCTCAAAGAATTTGATATCGGTGTAAACTTTATCTGTTTTGGGCAGGTCATCAACAATATAAGACACACTCTTCAATTTAAAGATGCCAAGCACTGCAAAAATTAAAACGATTGTTGTAACTCCGTACACTATTTTTTTATGATGGAAAACCCATTTTTCAGTCTGCAGTAAAAAATGAGTGATCCACCTGTTGTTCAGGTATTTTGTTTGTGAAGGTTTTGGAGCAGGCAGATAACTTAATGCTGCCGGTAACAGAATAAATGAAACCACAAAAATGATCATGATGCTGATGCCTGCCACTACACCAAATTCCCGTAAAATGGCGCTGCGGGTTAATGCAAAAACTGCAAAGCCAATGGCAGCGGTTAAATTACAAAACAACGTCACCACACCCATCTTGCTTACCATATCAACCAGCGATTTTTCTTTATCGCCCGATTGTATGTAAGAGGTATGATACTTGTTGATAAAGTAAATACAATTGGGTATGCCGATCACCACAACCAAACAGGGTATCAGTGCGGTTAACAACGTAACCTGGTAGCCGCATAAATACAATACACCCACGCTCCACACAACGCCTAAAATCACTACCAGTAAGGAAAGCAGCGTAGTGCTGAAAGAACGAAAGAACAGTGCCAGTATAATTGTACTTAGCAAAAGAGAACCAAATAAAAAGTATTTCATTTCATTCTGTATCCGGTCGGCAACCACTGTTCTTATCAGCGGCAAGCCACTGAGGTGCACTTCCAATCCTGTTTTTTCTTCAAACTTTTTTACGGTATTTATTACATCGTTAATTACCTGTGTACGCCCTTTGGAATTCAGTACATCTTTATTAATCCGCACGCCCATCAGGTAAGCATTCGATTCGGGATTATAAAGCCTTTGTTTGTAAAAAGGAAGATTAAAAAATTGAGCGGAAACAGAATCAAGTTCCTGCTGTGTTTGAATAAGATCGGGAAATATTTTTTGCGCCGCCAGTTTTCCTGTTGCTGTATCGGTTGCCAGTTTTATGGCAGATGGGATGCTTACAATATCTTCTACATGCTTTATTTTTTTTAATTGCTGCTGAAGTTCTTTGTAAGCATTAAAGTATTTAAGTGTAAATAAACTGTCGGTTTGAATGCCTGTAACCAGCATGTTTCCATCGTCGCCAAATTTTTGCTTAAAGGATACATATTCCAGGTATTTTGCATTATCGGTGGGTATGGCTTTCGAAAATTCGTAGCTCATTTTAACCTTGCTGGCATAAAAACCCATGACAGCGGTTATCAATAATAAAAGAATCAATAAGGGTCCTCTGAATCTAAGCACTAATTTTCCCAGTCGTTGCCACATATATAATGGATAAATGATTAATGGATAATTATGCAAAGAAAATCTATTTGTGCTAATTGAACGAAAAGCTGGTAAGATGTTTGGTATTTTTGAAATGTCGTCGTTGTTCTTATTTTGTTTGATCCTCCTAAACGGATTAACCAATTAACGGATTAACGGATTAACAAGATTATGACACATAAAACCAAAGGCATAGTATTACGAAGCATCAAGTATGGCGAAACCAGCCTGGTGGTTACCATATTTACCGAAATGTTCGGCATACAAACCTATATGGTAAATGGGGTGCGTACTTCCAAAAAATCGGCCTCGAAAGCAAACCACTTTCAGCCAACTGCAATTCTTGACCTGGTAGTTTACCACAGCGAAAACAAATCTATGCAAAGGATAAAAGAGTTTTCCTGGGCTGTTTTGTATGATAAATTGCTGAGTGATGTTATTAAAAACAGCATCGCTTCCTTCATGGCCGAGCTCATTCAAAAATGCTTAAAGCAGCCGGAACCCAATACCGATCTTTTTTCTTTTGTGAGGAATCTTTTTTAGCATTGGATAAGGCGGATAAAACCATTACAGCCAATTTTGCACTGTTTTTTACCCTGCACCTTACCCATTTTTTTGGCTTTAGAATGATAGATAATTTTAACAGTGAAGATTCGGTGCTGGATTTACAGGAAGGAATTTTTATAGATCATCAGCCCACACACCCCAATTTTATTGAAGGTAAGAATGCTGAACTCACCGCACAATTACTGAAAGTGATGCAGCCTGATGAGCTGGAGCAATTTAACCTGAATGGAGAAATAAGAAGATCGCTTTTATTAAGATACCTTGAATATTATGCTTTGCACCTGCAAGATTTTGGGCAGATGAAAACCTTGTTGGTATTGCATGAAGTGCTGTAAAGGCCTGAAGGCTGAAAGCCGTCGCGACCATTTTCAGCGTCTATTTCAAAATTTCATAAAACTTTTCATCAGCAATATCGCTGGCACTTAATGTTAGATGAATATTGAGGTATTCTTTTATTTTTTTAGCCATCTGCTCATCAAATATTCTCAGTATAAGCCGTATGCCCGGCTGAAATGAGCGTGAGTTTAACCCGATCTCCAGGTTAATAGAATCATCATTAATTACCGATATTAAAGCACGGGCCTGTGCAACATTCGTATCATCCAGCACTTTGGATAAGCGGCCATCGCCTATATAAACTTCGGCACCCAGTTGCCTGAAATAATCCAGGTAACGGCCATCTTCATGCTGCTCTATGATGATCAGTTTTTCGCCCTTCTGCAATAATTCTTCTGCAATAAAATAACCCAGTCTGCCCAGACCACAAAGAATGATATGATCTTTGCAATGGTATTTTTTTCTTCCCAAAGCCAGCATGATCCGCTTTTTCAGGACCCTGTCAATGGTAAGAGAAAAGATCATCCAGATAAAAAAAGTAGAAGACAGAATAAGTATGATACCAAAAAGTTTGCTTACCGGGGAAGAAGCGGCTAAATTAATATCGCCATAACCAACAGTTGCTACAGTAACTATAACAAAATAGAAAGAATCAATCCAGGATAACTTTTCGTAAAAATGAAAAAACAAAACCGCTACAACAATTAACCCGATAAAAGCGAGTAACAATTTTTGAATTAAAGTATCCTTTTTCTTCAGACTGGTTTTTGGTGTGTTGCTGATTACACCGGTTTCAATCTTTCTTTCTAAAGGCTGATACAAAGCCGCTACAAAATGTGGTGCCGCAATTTTTGCCGGATTAAAAATAGTAACATTACTATGCTGCGCCTGCAAATGCGGTATCAGGTTCTCATTAAATAAAGAAGCAGCAATTGAAATATCCGGATATAAAGAGATCAATGCAATGATCAGTTGCAGGTTAACTTCATCTTTTTCATCGAGCAGGTAAACCATTTTGATTGCATCAACATCCAGCTGCCTGATAAATTGCTGCAGGTTTTCGAGCAATGAAACAGATTGAGAAGCTCCGTTAATTTCATCAAGGGTGGCGTGCACAAGCTGGTAATTACCTGCGGTTAATTTTGCTTTAAGGCGGTAAGCCAGGTGGCCGGTTCCAAAAACAAGGATGGTTTTCTTTTCCATATTCAGCATGAATATAAAGATATTTGATTTTAAATATTTTAATTTTCGAAGTGTAGCATTTATCTTTAAAACATAAACCTGCAACATGAATAAGAAAGAACTTTGGCTAAAATTAAGAGCCTATCATTTTGACCACCTGGTACCCACAAACCTCTGGCAACATATTGGATCTGCCTTTGGCGGACCCGATGCATCCAGTAAGGCCTTTGCTGCAAAAATTGCCGGCAAACATGGGTGGAGCAAGACTTTTGCATTAAAAGCCATTTCTGAATATAAGAAGTTTGTGTACCTGGGCGTGGTGAGTGATTTTCATGTTACGCCCTCAAAAATTATTGATGTGGTATGGCACGAGCACATACTTTTTACCAGGGCATACCGTGAATTTTGCGATGAAGTGATCGGCTACCAATTCGATCATCATCCCGAACTGGTACCCATGGCAGATGAAACCGGGCGGTATAATGCACAGTATGTAGATACCATTGAATTTTATATTGCCGAGTTTGGTTTTGAACCGCCAACAGATGTTTGGGGCGAAACCAAATATGATAAAGAAAAGCTGAAGGAAAAAAATTATGCCAGCAGGCAAAAAACCATTTACAGTTCTGATAGTACCAATACTTATTATTCTGATGATTCGCTGTCAACTTACTTTGGAGGTTCAGATACTTTAGAATCAGGTGGCGGCGATTTTGGCGGCGGCGGTGCAAGCGGCGACTGGAGCGATGGAAATGCAAATGATTCAGGCAGCAGCGATAGCGGTGATAGTGGTGGCGACAGTGGAGGAGATAGTGGCGGTGGATGCAGTGGAGGCTGTGGTGGCGGTGATTAATACTGAGCTGTAAATCAAATAAGCCTCTTTACATTTTCAAAACCATTTTCGTCAATTAATAGTACACCGGGTTGTTTCCCTTTTTCAAAACTACCCAGGCTGTTATCCATTTGTAATGCTTTGGCGCCATTGCTGGTGGCCCATTTTAGCAGAACCGAAAGATCCAATTCTTTAAAATTTTCTTGAAGGCTTTTTATTTCGGCCCAAATACTTAGTTGGTCGTTTGATGCAAGGCTATCGGTTCCTAAAATTATATTATCTGTGTGCTTCATCAGCCTATTTACATCCGGTAAAATATTACTGATGTAGAGATTGGCGTTGGGGCAAAGGCAGAAGAAAGTTTTTAGTTTTGAGTTATTAGTTTTTAGTTTTACAATTTCAAGGTCTTCTGCTGATGCGCAAACATTGTGTACCAAAATAATAGTTTGCTCTTTTGTAAAATGGGGTAACCAGCTTTGCAAACTTGTTTTACCTGTTGGTTTAAAAAAAGAGATATCAATACCCATTTGTTTGTAGAGACGTAAAAAATCTCCTGTCCCTTTTTCAAAAAATTCGTTTTCGGCAGCGGTTTCCTGGTTGTGTATAGTTAGTAAATTATTATTCGGAAAATCGTTTATCAAACTAAACATGACTGGAGATACTGAGTAAGGTGCATGTGGGCAAACAGTTGAGCGTTGTGTATGTAAGGTTAACAGGTATTCCTCAAAAATCTTCCAGGATTTTTGAAACCGACCTTCTGCCAGTGCCGGAATAAAACCGCTGGTCTCAATAAAATTATGGTACTGTAATCTGCCTTTATTTTTTTGCGGAATAGTGAGTGTGTTGTTGCAGATATCACCCACGGCAACAATACCATTTTGCAGCATTTCATCTTCGGCATTTTCAATGGCATCAAATATTTCCTGTTCGGCAAAATGCCGTTCGGTAACCACTTTTAAAACAAAATCAACCAGGCCCGTATGTTTGGGAATATGGCCCTTCATATGCGATAGCTCCAGGTGGCAATGGGCATTAATAAAACCGGGGCAAAGAATGCCGCTTAGTTTTTCAACACCGTCGCCTGCATCAGTTTCGGCAACCATATCAACAATAACACCCGCCGCATCAGTAATAAGCACCTGCTGCTGCAACATTTGGTAGCCGTTAAAAATATTACCTGCTGAAAACTTTCTGTACAAAATGATTGGTTGATATATTGTAAATTTGCCGCTCCCGATAAATAAGTTAAACACATATGCTCCGCCGGTTGGCTGAGTTGGGGGCAAAGATACTATGTTAGATAAATTAGATGCTATAAAAGGAAGATTCGACAACCTGGGTGTTGCGCTTACCAATCCGGAGATTGTGAGCGACAACAAAAAATTTACCGCCACCAGTAAAGAATACCGCAGCCTGGAGAAAATTGTAAATGCCCGCAATGCCTATGTTAAACTGCTGGATGATATTGAGTTTAATAAAGAGGTACTGAACGGCGATGATGAGGAAATGCGCAATCTTGCCAAACAGGAATTACCCGAACTGGAGGAAAAGAAGGAACTGATGGAGAAACAGCTTCGAAATATGCTGATACCAAAAGATCCTTATGATGAAAAGAATGCCATTTTAGAAATAAGGGCCGGTACCGGTGGTGATGAAGCTTCACTTTTTTCGGGCGATCTGTTACGCATGTATTTAAAATATTGCGAAAAGAGAGGGTGGAAAACGGCCATTTTAAGTGAGAGCGAAGGAACGGTAGGAGGTTATAAAGAGGTACAGGTAGAAGTGACCGGTGATGACGTTTATGGTCTTTTAAAATTTGAAAGTGGTGTACACCGTGTACAACGTGTGCCTGATACAGAAGCCAGCGGCCGTGTACATACCAGTGCGGTAACCGTGGCGGTAATGCCCGAGGCAGAAGAAGTGGATGTGGAATTAAAAGAAAGTGATGTGAAAATGGAAACTGCCCGAAGCGGTGGTGCCGGCGGACAAAATGTAAACAAGGTTGAGACCAAGGTTTTTCTTACCCATAAACCAACAGGCATTGTGGTAATGTGCCAAACAGACAGGAGCCAGTTGGGAAACCGGCTAAAAGCCATGGAAATGCTGAGAACCCGTTTGTATGAAGCAGAAGTTAAGAAAGTGGAAGAAGCTACCGCCCACATGCGTAAAAGCCTGGTAAGTACCGGCGACCGCAGTGCTAAAATAAGGACCTATAACTATCCCCAGGGAAGGGTTACCGACCACCGCATTGGTTTAACGGTGTATAATTTAGATAGCGTATTGAATGGTGAATTAAACGAATTTTCAGAAGCGCTGCAGTTTGCAGAAAATGCCGAAAAATTAACAACACAGAATTAAAAATCAGCATGTTTTCAATACCTTCATGCAACTAAAAGCATTATTCTGCAATCTATTTATTTCAATAAAATCATCATCTAAAATTTAAATTATGTTAGAAGAGTTATTCAACCTGGTGAAAGGCACTGCAACAGATTCTGTAATCAACAATCCCGATGTACCGAATGAGCAGAACAACGAAGTAGTAGCCGAAGCTACCAATACCGTTGCATCTGGTTTACGCAATATGGTTGCCGGAGGTGGTTTACAAAATATTATTTCGATGTTTACCGGTAGTGGTCAGCAAGGCGGAGATAAAAGCAGTTTATTAAGTAACCCAATTGTAAACATGATGATTGGACATTTTGCCGGCAAACTGACGAGCAAATATAATATTGGAGGCAACCAGGCAAATAATGTGGCCAGCAGCTTAATTCCTGATGTTATCAGTAATTTAATAAACAAAACCAACGACCCCAATAACAGTACTTTTTCTCTGGAAGGTTTGTTGAATTCAATTACCGGAGGAAAAACAGCCGAAGTGGTTCAGGAACAGCAGGCAGGTGGTAACAGCGGATTTAATTTTCAGGATCTGATTGGGCAGTTTACCGGTGGCGGTGGACAAACAGGCGGTGGCGGAGGCCTGATGGATATTGTTTCCAAATTGGCAGGTGGTGCCCAAAATCAGCAGCAAAGTAATGGTAGCGGCGGATTAATGGACCTCATTAAAGGTTTTATTAAATAGAATAACTCATAACGAATTGTTATAGCACGTTGAAAATCAACGTGCTTTTCTTTTTCTATTAAACCCCTCATTCAAAAAAAAGTCTATTGCATACAACCTTTTGAACAGCTTTTTACATCTAACAATAGGGTAAAATAAGCTGTTTAAAATAATTAGTTCTTTTTTTCGTTACATAATTATTAGGTTTTTATAAAAAACGGGCATTATGAAATACTTAACAGTATAAATAAAACCTTTGGCATTCATTTTGCGTTTATATAAATACTACAACGCTGAAAGATTGAAAGTGAAAATGAAGATGAAAGCGATGTAGATTAAAACAATAATTCAAATTTCTCATAAGCAGTTAGTTTTGGTAACGGCCCCTGTTTCTACAGGGGCTTCTCTTTTTCAATAATAAGAAACAACTGTTTAACTAATGCTTTAGTGCTTTACCTTTGCAATCCAAAATATACCATTGGCTACAGAATCATCAGATAGAAAACAATTTTTTAAACGCCTGCGCAATAAAGAAGCAGCAGAACCCGAAGAGATGTCCTTTATGGGCCACCTGGAGGCGTTGCGCTGGCACCTGATGCGTTCAGTAATTGTTTGGCTGGTTGCTGCCATTATCATTTTTGTGTTCAGAGACTGGGTGTACGATAATATTATACTGGCCCCCTCCAGCGAAAATTTCATTACTTATGATACCTTATGCAGGTTTGGACATTGGTTAGGCATTGGCGACAGCCTGTGTATGCCCCCGGTTAAGATCAGGTTTTTAGTCACAGAAGTTAACGGTACATTCACTTCTGCATTAAGCATTGCCATGATTGGGGCCATTATAGTTGCCTTCCCTTATATCTTTTGGGAATTGTGGCGTTTTATTACACCGGCACTTTCGGCCAAAGAAAAAAAATATGCCAGGGGAAGTATTTTCTGGGTATCGCTGTGTTTCTTTTTAGGTGCAGCTTTTGGCTATTATTTATTAGCACCTTTTACGTTTAATTTTTTAGCATCATTTACATTGGGCACATTAGGTGCTATTGAATACCAGCCCAGCATCAATGACTATATAGACAGCCTTTCCAATTTAATTTTAGGATGCGGTATTGCTTTTGAATTGCCGATACTGGCTTTTGTGTTGGCAAAAATCGGGTTTATCAATGCCAGGCTTTTAAAAAAATACTCCAAATATGCATTTGTAATTATACTGCTTATTGCAGCCATCATTACCCCATCGCCAGATATAACCAGCCAGGTAATTGTAGCCTTGCCACTATTATTATTGTATTGGATCAGCATCCAGCTTGTAGCCAGGGTTGACAGGAAAAAGGCAAAAGAAGAAAAAGAGTGGAGCTGATTTTAATGGTTAATTTTTTAACGGATAATTGATAATGAAGCTTTAGAGAATCATTGTTTTTTTACCGTTTCAAGTAATTTATATACCGTAATTTTACAAAGACATTATCCATTATTTCATTATCAAATATCCATTAATTATGTCCCCCTTTAACCTCTCCCTCCCCATTGCCATTGGATGCGATCATGCCGGTTTTGATTGCAAAGAAGACCTGATCTCTTTCCTGGAGGGTGAAGGCATGAAGTTTAATGACTTTGGAACTTATACAAAAGATTCTGTAGACTATCCCGATTTTGCACACCCCGTTTCATCCGCCGTTGAAAAAGGCGAAGCAGCTTTTGGTATTTTATTATGCGGCAGTGCCAATGGTGTTGCCATTACTGCCAATAAACACCAGGGTGTAAGAGCCGCCATTTGCTGGGGCGAAGAACTGGCCGAACTGGCCCGCAAACACAACGATGCCAACATCATCTGCATTCCTGCACGTTTTGTACGTGATGGTGATGCCGAAAAAATGCTGGATATTTTTATGAATACCGCTTTTGAAGGTGGCCGCCATCAAAACCGGGTTGATAAAATTGCCTGCTGATTCCCCACGAAATTGTATATCACCGTTTATCAAAAATAAAAGCAGTGCTTTGCTGTTTTGATTATTTTGCTTGCCCGAACGGAATTCATCCGGGCGGGCAGTTCACTAAAATCTACAAATGAAAAAACTATTATTTTTTGTGTGCCTTTTTGCAGGTACAAATGTGTTGTTTGCACAAACTGATGCTTCTGCAAAATATGGAGCACTCATTACCGGCAGCAATCTCAACAAACACCTGAGTATTATTGCCGGTGCCGAAATGGAAGGCCGTGAAACCGGTACCGAAGGCCAACGTAAAGCAGCAGCTTATATTGAATCTCAGTTTAAGGCCATGGGCCTAAAACCGGTAGAAGCTTTAAAAGGTTACCAGCAGTTTTATCCGCTGTACCAGGATAGTTTAAAAACCGGTGAACTTTCCTTTGCCGGTAAAGCTGCTGTATATGGTAAAGATTTTATCATAAACATGAACAGCAATGAAACCGGGAGTTTTAAAGGCAAAAAAATAGTTTTTGCAGGATATGGTATTGATGATGAAAAATACAGTGACTATACAGGCCTTGATGTAAAAGGAAAAATTGTGGTGATCTTTTTGGGCGAACCTAAAAAAGATGGAAAATATTTTTTAAGTACAACCAGCCGCTCAAGTGCCTGGACATTCCCTGGCATACCCAAAAAACTGGAAGCCGCTACTGCCAAAGGTGCAATCGGTGTACTGGTAATTAACCCGGCCCAGGAAACTTTTAACGAACGTGCTGTAGCCAGTGGCAAGAAAACCGGTGTGTATTATCCCAGGGTAGCTACAGCCGGCAAAACATTAAATTTTGCACAGCTTTCTCATGCATTTGCAAAAACAATTGTAGGTAACAATTTTGATACGCTGCTGAAAATTGCAAAAACAAACGGAGCCATTGCAAACGAATGGAAGACAGAAAGCAAAACTAAAATTGCTTACAAATTTGAAAAATACCGCAACACCATTAATGCAAGCAACGTGGCTGCTGTTATTGAAGGAACCGATAAAAAAGATGAGTACGTTTTTGTTACGGCCCATTACGATCACCTGGGTATGCGTGATGGAAAAATTTTTTACGGTGCTGATGATGATGGCAGCGGTACTGTAGCAGTAATTCAAATGGCAGAAGCTTTTCAAAAAGCAGCCAATGAAGGGTACAGGCCAAGAAGGACCATGGTTTTTATGACCGTTAGCGGCGAAGAAAAAGGTTTATGGGGCAGTGAATATTACAGCGAAAATCCTTTCTTTTCTTTAGACAAAACAACGGTAGACCTGAATATAGACATGATTGGAAGAACGGATACAGAGCGTACAACAGCTGATACACTTAATTATGTGTACGTAATTGGCCACGATAAAATAAGCAGCGACCTGCCAATCATAAATGAAGGCGCTAACAACAAATACACCAACCTGGTTTTGGATTATAAATTTGATGACCCCAACGATCAGAACCGCATTTATTTCCGTAGCGACCATTATAATTTTGCCCGTAAAGGTGTACCTGTTTTATTTTTCTACGACGGTATGCTTAAGGCCGATTACCACAAAACATCCGATACCGTTGATAAAATAAACTGGGATCTGTTTGAAAAGAGAGCACGTATGATCTTTCATACAGCCTGGGAAATGGCGAACAGAAATGAGATGCTGAAAAGAGATACGCCGCTGAATATGGGGACGAGGTAAGAAACCCCTCCGGCAGCTGGCGGAAGAACTTGAGACCTCAGAAATTTAGTCTTCTTATAGAAATTTTAAGCGTTTGAAGTAGCGTTGCCAACTTTTAAAAGGTTGGCAACGCTGTTTTTTAGCTGGTTTATGTTTCCTATATTGGTTTTAAATTAAGGGAACATGAAAGACAATAAAAAAATTGCCGAAGATTCAATTGTTGATTTTATAGATGATGAGGAGTATTATGAAACCCGGAGAAATAAACAACAGATAGAAAATGCAACATGGGCAATGTATATTTTTGCTGCTATCTCTTCTATTTCCTACATCTTTTACTTATTAATGAATACTGAAAGTTTTGATTGGGTAAACTTTATATTAAATATCGCTTTGATTGCCATTTATTTTTGTTTGGGTGCCTATAGCAGCCAAAAACCTTATACCGCTTTTATTGCACTGTTTTGTGTTTTTGGATTTGTTTTTTTACTGGACATCATGGCATCTCAATTCAGCCTGCGGGGAATTATTTTAAAAATAATTTTGGTGGTTTACATTTCAATGAGACTCGAAGCTGCTAAAAAAGTGCAGGATTATGAAAAGAAAAATGCAGTAAAATAATGAGTTTAACAGCCGGTTTAATATTGTCTTTCCTTTTGGGAAGGGGTTGACTGTCTTCACGCTCTTATTTAGATATATTTATGCATTAAAATACATCGCTTGAATTCAATTCGAACTATACTTGTGTGTATTTTGATTACACATATTCAGGGTTTGCACTCATGCAAGCAAAGAAAAAATTATTCGTTACTTAAAAATGTCGAAATTTCCGATACTTCTTCTTTAAAAGTTTCCCCTCCAATAAAGCAAAGCAACACAGCATTGGTTGATGAAATTGCGTTTTGTAATAGGGTTGATAGTAAGTTTACCGGCTACGCCGGAACAACATCAGAACAATACTTACGATTTGAACGCTTGTCAAAATATACCACAACAGACGAATTAATTGAATTGCTGAATAATAAGAATGCCGTGGTGAGAGTATATGCCTTTATGGCATTGCAAGACAGGAAAAATATAAATTTGAAACGCATTATCCTGGAACATATACGGGACACAATGAGCTTTGCATCACTACAAGGTTGCATGGGTTCTCACTCTTATATAAATCTTCATTTTTTAGCCTATGGAAAATACTGCTGTCTATCAGAAAAAGAATTCAAATATTATATGCAGGTAGTTTCAAAATGTTATCCAAAAAAAGAATGGGAGTTTATAAGCTGGATCTATTAAACCAACTCATTCCAACCCGTCTCAAATAAAATCTTCCAATCCAAAATTCACGCAAAGATAAAAAGCCGCAAATTTACTTTGCGGCTTTTGTATTTGAATTATTTTCTTAGTTGTTCGATCCACTTTTTATGATTTTTGGAAAGCTCTATTTTATTTTTACAGCGGGTAATATTTTCCTGGTAATCCTTTATCTTCTCATCACTTACCGCCATCAAAATAGCTTTTTCATTATACGCAATTGCTTCCGTAAAGTTCAGTTTCAACTCTTCCATTAAACCCTGTTTCATAAATACCCATGATTTTTCTATATTGGGAATACGGAAACAGCTTTGCAAATGCTCTTCAAGTTCTTCAAACCTTTCCATATCTGTTAACAATGTGGCATAGTTAAGATAGCTATGCGGATATTGTGCATCAGATGCGATTGCAGCTTTGTAATATGCTTCTGCCTTGCTGAAGTCTTCAATCTGTGTTTTACTTAGCCAACCTAATGAATTTAATGTTGGGCCATTACCCGGTTCTTCCATTAATATCATTTCATACTTGCGAAAGGCTTCTACATAATTACCATTCTTGATATCAGCCTCTGCTTCCAGGTAAGTTTCTTCAAGTTGTGAATTCATTCTAAAATTAATTTTATTAAAAAACTACCATCCCAATATCCACGCAAAAATCAGGGGCGCCACAATAGTTGCGTCACTCTCTACAATAAATTTTGGTGTATTGATATCCAGTTTTCCCCAGGTAATTTTTTCGTTTGGCACTGCACCGGAATATGAACCGTAAGATGTTGTTGAATCACTTATCTGGCAGAAATAACTCCAGAAAGGTACATCATGCCATTCAAGGTCCTGGTACATCATAGGCACAACACAAATCGGAAAATCGCCGGCAATACCACCACCAATCTGGAAGAAGCCAACACCTTTTCCTGCAGAATTATTGCGATACCAATCGGCCAGCCAAACCATGTATTCAATACCACTCTTCATGGTGCTAGCCTTCAGTTCATTCTTAATAACATAGGATGCAAAAATATTTCCCATGGTACTGTCTTCCCAACCCGGAACCACGATCGGAATATTTTTTTGTGCCGCCGCCAGCATCCAGCTGTTCTTAGGATCAATCTCGTAATATTGTTCCAGCACACCGCTCAGCAACATTTTGTACATGTACTCATGCGGAAAATAACGTTCGCCTGTAGAATCAGCCTCTTTCCAAATTTTATGAATATGCTGTTGCAACCTGCGGAATGCTTCTTCTTCCGGTATGCAGGTATCGGTAACCCGGTTGTAATGGTTTTCCAACAGATCCCATTCTTCCTGTGGACTTAAATCCCTGTAATTAGGTACTCTTTTATAATGGCTGTGCGCCACCAGGTTCATGATATCTTCTTCCAGGTTTGCACCTGTGCAACTGATGATGCTCACTTTATCCTGGCGAATCATTTCGGCCAGGCTCAATCCCAGCTCGGCGGTACTCATAGCACCTGCCAGGGTTATCATCATTTTACCACCTTCATCCAGGTGGGTTACATATCCTTTGGCTGCATCCATTAAAGCCGCTGCATTAAAATGGCGGTAATGATGCTCTATAAAATTTGAAACGGGTCCTTTGCTCATAATAAATGTTTAAGGCTGCAAAAGTAATTTTTTTTATGTACCCAGCCGTTGAATTTCTATTAAACTTCATTGGCAATCTTTGATTTGTTTTATATATCTCTTTCAATGAAAGAGATATATAAAATCACGCTTGTACAATATTACCTTATTCAACAATCTCTGCTACTTATTCCGCTTCTTTGTATATTTCAGTTTAAACATTGTTTTATGAAACAGATTTTCTTTATAGCTTTTTTAATTGCAGGCATTCCTTCTTTCTGCCAAACTACCATCCAGCGTGATGCCGAAATTGAAAAGATGGTAAAAGAAATATCTTCCGATTCTTTAAAATCTTATATAAAAAGCATGGTGGCTTTTGGCACCCGCAATACGCTTAGTACACAAACCAACCCCAAACGGGGTATTGGTGCAGCCCGTAACTGGGTGCTGGGCAAGTTCAATGAATTTGCAAAACAATCAGGCGGACGTTTATCAGCTTTTATTGATACCACCACTTTACAGCCCGACAAAAGAAGGATTGATACGGTAACCCTTTTAGGTAATGTGGTTGCCACTTTAAAAGGCACCGACCCCAACGATAACCGCATATTTATCATCAGCGGGCACCTGGATAATATGCGGAGCAGCCCAACAGAACGCATGGGTGATGCACCCGGAGCCAACGATGATGCCAGCGGTTGTGCAGCCGTTATTGAATGTGCCAGGATCATGAGCAAGCATAATTTTCCGGCCACCATTATTTTTGTAACAGTCAGTGGCGAAGAACAGGGTTTGCTTGGCTCGGCCTTTATGAGTGAGAAGGCGAAGAAAGAAAACTGGAATATTGTTGCAGTGTTGAATAACGATATTATGGGCAGCAACAACAGCAATGAAACCAATATCATCAACAACACAAAGGTTCGTGTTTTCAGCGAAGGCATTCCTGCTTACGAAACAGAAAAAGTTGCAGCCAATATCCGTAATCTTGGTATGGAGAATGATGGAAAAAGCCGCCAGCTTGCCCGCTATGTAAAAGAAATAGGCGAACGCTATGTTGATAATATGGAAGTGGTCTTAATTTACCGCAACGATCGTTTTTTGCGTGGCGGCGATCATACACCTTACGTGCAGCGTGGCTTTGCAGCGGTACGTATTACCGAGATGAATGAGAATTATACACGCCAGCACCAGGATGTACGGGTGGAGAATGGTATTCAATACGGAGATTTAGAAGAATATATTGATTATGAATACCTGCGTAAAAACACCGGGATTAATCTGGCCAATCTTGCTAATTTATCTAAAGCACCGGCCATGCCCGACTCTGTAAAAATGGAAGTAAAAAAACTAACCAACTCTACTTTATTATATTGGCAAACGCCAAAGATTGGAAAAGTAAAAGGTTATTATGTGTTGGTTAGAGAAACCACCAGCGCTTTCTGGCAAAGAAAAATATTTACTGCAGAAACGGAAATGCGTTTGCCTTATTCAAAAGACAATTATTTTTTTGCAGTACAATCTGTAAATGAAACGGGCAATGAAAGTTTGCCGGTGGTGCCTTTGCCGGGGCGGTAACTTCAGATATTATAAACAGAAATCCTGCAATGTTTTCGCATCAGCAAAAACATTACAGGTAATAATATAGGCGGCATGTTCAATACCTTAAGGCGCTTTTTGCTTTTTACTTAAAAGCGCCAAACCAGTCCAGTACGATAAAACAAAAGGCCCTGCCGGAATGAAGAATAACATCAGTATCTGCAGCTTTGCAAAAGAAGCATAACCTAAAACCGCAACAGCAATTCCTGTAAAGCAACCTATGGCGCAAAACACAGTCAGCACAATTAATACCCATTTTTTAAGAACACCGGATTTAAACAGCATGTATGCAAGCCATAGAATAACCAGGTATTGTATCACACGGCCAATACCGCCCATACGTAAAGCAGATTCAGGTGTATAGTTTACCATAAAATCTGCGGCGTTTTTTCCCTGGTTTATCCATTCCTGCAGGTGGGCACCTAAAAAGAAATGATGCGGAAACTCCCAAAGCCATTCAGCAAATGCCGGAATAAAAAGCAGCACGATCCATCTATGCCATGGTGCTGCAGTACTCCAGCTGTTTCGGATGATTATAAAAAATGCAACAGCAAAAAGCAGGGCATTTAAAAAAAGCAATGCATACCGGTAATGCTCCCGTTCGGGGTGTTGCAGCATATTGGGGCTAAAATCGGGCTGAGCGCCCAAACCAGCTACAGAAGTCATTGAAATACCTATTACAAAAAGTAAAGCACCTGCTAACAATAAAGGCTTTGCCAATGCTTTATTGGTTACATAATAGGCTGATATGGCAGATACAAGGCCGCAGGCAATGCTTAGTACAATATACAAACCCAAACCATTTTCATCAAAGTAAGGAGAAAATTTTTTCAATATATCCCCAGAGCCGATGAACGGAAGAGGCAATAAAAAGATGATAACTATTACATGCAGGATTTTTTTTATCATAACGATTGTTTTAACTGATGTTATTTAGTTCGGTTTAAAAATTTTTGATGAAACTAATGCAACAGCAATGGCAGCAAAAACCAATTGTGGTAACAGGAAGCTTTTGTGAGTGAACTGCAGGATTGGGTGTGTAAAGCACCGCATATACCATTCCCTCAAAAAAATGTTCATTCACCAATAACATGTGGTAAATGAAACTGCATTGTTTAATTTTAGTCTCTATGCCATTGCGTATTTCTTTTATTGTAATGCTGATTATTTGTGCAGTCAAACTGTTTGCACAGGATACCCTTGTATTTAAAGCACAGCCCCAATGGCAGGGAGGTATAAGTATTGCTGATAAATGCTGGTTTTATGAAGAAACCTCTGTGCATCCGTTATCGTTTGATGAAGTAAGAAAACAGGCATTTGTATTGTACGACAGCATCCACCGCCAGCAACGATTTTCAAACAGGCCATTAATTATTCAATGGTTGCGTTTTAGTATCAGTAATGCTTCTGTTACAGATACTATTCGTTTCTTTTTCAGTCCTGGCCCACATGTTTATATGCGGTTGTACGATTCGTCAGGCCTGTTGGCAAAATCGGGTCTTTACGAAACAGCTATCCGTGGTATTGAAAAAGGCAACCTGCCGCTTACTATTAATCCGCAAACAGCCAAAACATTCTGGGTAAGAACTGAAGACCGGAGCAATATGATATTGCCGGGCATGGCTTACCTGAATACGCCTTATACTTTCATGCAGGCCGATGCGGAAGGAAGGTATTATAGCACTTTACTTTTTCTGCTGTTGGCCATTATTACCGGTTCTTTATTTTTTATCACCCTGTTTGCAGCATATCAATATTACCTGTATAAAGACAATGTTTTTCTCTGGTATATGGCCTATACTTCCTGCTCGGTGCTTACTGGTATTTTTTCAATAGATGTCCGGTTTACGGCTAATTTTTTTTCGGGGCTTTTTCTCGATATTATATTTTCAGTTTTCATTTACCTGATACCTGTGCTCTACAGTTTGTTCATAGGCAATATGCTCAACCTGCCGCAGCAGTTTAAAAAAACATGGTTAGCCGTTAAAATCCTGATTGCCATTACGGTGGTGCAAATGCTGATTCAATTCATCACTTACCGTACCGGGGCTTTTTTATTTCCCGATCAATTCGGGTATTTCGTAGTACCTGTTCCTATGCTGATATTGAATTTTATTTTGCTGGTGCTTACACCCTTGAGCAAAGAAAAAGTGAAATGGTTTTTGTTTTCCGGGCTTTTAAGTATGTTGCTTTTATGGAGCCTGCCGGTTACTGGCATATTAAACAGGGCTGTTGAGCTTCGCTGGGGCGATGTCTGGAACACCATTATAACTTTTCCGCCATTTTTTATGTTGCTGGGGCTTTTTGTAGAAGCTGTTTGTTTTTCTTTTGCCCTTGCATACCGCAGCAAACTTGTATTGGTTGAAAGAAATAATTTACAACAGCAATACAATGAACAGTTAGAAGATGAGCTAAAAAAACGCACTGCAGAACTTGAACAAAAAAATAAACTGGTAGAAGACCATAAAATAAAACAGGTACAAACCGTTTTTGAACAAAAGATAGCGGAAACAGAAATGACCGCACTAAGAGCACAGATGAATCCGCATTTTATTTTTAATTGCCTTAACTCTATAAAACTGTATACGCTTGAAAACAATTCAGAAACTGCTGCAGGTTACCTTACCATGTTTTCGCAACTGATACGGCTGGTATTGGAAAACTCACGTTCTGAAAAAATAACCCTGGAGAAAGAACTGGAAACACTGCGGCTGTATATTGAACTGGAAGCAATGCGGTTTAAAGACAAGGTAAAATACCACATACAGGTGTCGCCGGAAATTGATATGCAATATACCGAGCTGCCGCCGCTGCTGATTCAGCCTTACGTTGAAAACGCCATCTGGCATGGGTTGATGCATAAAAAAGAAGGAGGCACTATTGCCATTGATATTACTCAGCCTGCCGAAAATTTTGTGAAGGTTATAATACAGGATAATGGCGTAGGCAGGGAACAGGCTATATTGTATAAAAGCAAATCGGCCACCAAACAAAAATCCTTCGGGCTTAAAATGACATCAGAAAGAATTGATATGATCAACCAGGTGTATGGTATAAAAGCAACCGTGGAAGTGGAAGACCTGAAAGATGATAAAAACAATGCAACGGGCACAAAAGTGGTTATTAAAATTCCGGTTTAGTTATGCAGAAAGCAATTATTATAGATGATGAAGCAGACAGTGTAAAACTGCTGACGTTGCAATTAAAAATGTACTGCCCGCAGGTGCAGGTGGTAGCGGGGTGTACAGATGCGGCTGATGGTTTGCAGCAAATAAAAACGCTGCAACCCAATATTGTTTTTTTAGATATTGAAATGCCGGTGATGAATGGTTTTCAGTTGCTGGAAAAACTGGGAGAGATAAATTTCAGCCTGGTGTTTGTAACAGCGTACGATCAGTTTGCTGTAAAAGCATTCCGGTTTAGCGCTTTGGATTATTTGCTGAAACCCATTGATGGAAAAGACCTGCAGGCTGCAGTACAAAAAGCCATGCAGCGCCATTGGCCCGTGCAGCAACAACTAACCATGTTGAAAGACCAGGTGCAAGGCACACCAAAAAATCATCCCGGCAAAATTGCATTGCCTTATCAAAACGGTGTAAGTTTTGTTGAGGTTGAAAACATTGTTTATTGCGAATCGGAAAACAACTATACCCGTTTTTATACAGCCGATGGGCAGCAGCATCTTGTTTCAAAAAACCTGGGCGATATACAGGAAGTATTGGAAGATCGGAATTTTTTAAGGGTACACAGGCAATACCTCGTTAATCTTGATCACATAAAAAAATATGTACGTGGCGAAGGCAATTACCTGGTATTATCCAATGATGCAAACATTCCTGTTGCCCGCAGCCAGAAAGAAAAACTGATTGAGCGGTTTGGATGGTTATGAAGAATTCCAGGTTGATGCAGCAAACCTCAAACAATCGTATGCAATCAATTACCTGTTTTAATTATTTTTTACCAGTTGGGTTTCTTTTGAATAAATTTTATCGCCATAAAATTACCCAAAATGGCTCCCTTTTTCATTTCAGTTTTAGAATAAACTCAAAGTTTTAGAATTATTTGAATTTCTGAAGATAGATATTGGTTATAGTACAAAACAGAGCTGTTTGATTTGAATACTTTTTTGCAAAAAATAAAAACCCCGCTTTTCTGCAGGGCTTTCTTATCTCAAAACTCAAACCATCACTTTTTTGTTTTACTTTCTACTTCCAGTTCACCATTACTGAAGCATTTTAATTTTACTGTCTGGGTTTTGTTTGAAACCGTAACATAATACCTGGTTACAGATAGATGGGTTAATTCAACCACTGAATTATCTGCCACGTAGCCGCTATAATTCTCCGCAAGAGCCACCGAAATACTTAAAGGCATTTGATCTGCAGAAATCCTTCTGGAAGTGCCGATCAGCTCTCCATTTTCAGTGTAGGCTGCATCTACCTTTACATTATTCAGTAAAAACGAGGCAAAATAAAATTCATCTGTTTTGTCCCATTTTACCAGGGTGGCTTTGGAAAAATCACTTTCGAATGCAGCTTTTACAACAGGGGTTACTTTTTCGGGATCGGGAGAAGCCTTTTTGGTTTCTGTTGCAAATGAACTGATGGACAACAGCATTACGATTGCTGTTAAAACGGTTTTAATCTTTTTCATAACTATACTTTTTAAGTTTTTTAAAATAGCTGCTTCATGGCTGCAGCTTTAATTACAACCCAAAAGTAGTGGCAGTTACTTACCGGCAAAAGCAATATGGTACCAGCGACGCCAAAAAAAAGTTAATCACTGTATGAGCGGTAAACACTTCTTTGTTTATATCTACGAATTAATTCGTAAAACCCTTTACAGTACTGTATTAGCTTTTATTTCTTAAAGAAATTATAAAAGAAGAGTTGGTATTGTTAAAAAGTGAAAGCGGCATTAACTTTTTATTGATCGCAAAATAAAATTGCCTGGTCAGCCTTCTGTTTAAAACAAAGTATCTTTATTTAAGTATGAATTACCTGGCCCATGCATATCTTTCTTTTAATAACCCCGACATACTGGCCGGTAATATGATCAGCGATTATATAAAAGGAAAAAAGCAGTTTGACTATCCGCCTGCGGTACAAAAAGGAATTAAACTGCACCGGGCCATTGATCATTTTACCGATACCCATGCTGCCACGCAGGAACTAAAATCATTTTTCAGGCCACAATACCGTTTGTACTCCGGCGCATTTGCCGATGTGGTGTACGATCATTTCCTGGCAAATGATACCAATGAATTCAGTTCAGAAATGGAACTGAAAACATTTGCATCAGGCACTTATCATTTGCTGGAATCTTATACGGAACTGTTTCCGCTTCCTTTTCAAAAAATGTTCCCGTACATGAAAGAATACGACTGGCTGTATAATTACAAGCATACCTGGGGTATTGAAAAAAGCTTTGGTGGTGTGGTGCGGCGTTCGGCTTATCTTACCGAAAGTGCAATAGCTTTTGAAATTTTTAATATGCATTATACCGGGATGCAGACCTGTTACCATGCTTTTTTTCCGGATCTGAAAAAATACAGTCTCAGTAAATTGAATGAATTATTAAACAGCTGATTGCTGTATCTTTAACCATCAACAGAACTTTTGTAGCAGAATAGGCTACCGCTGAACTTTAATCAGAATATTATGATGCTAAAACCACGATTTCTCATTGCTGTTTTACTGATTGTTTCGGGTTTATTTTTTTCCTGCAATCAAAAGCAGGAAAATACTGTACCGGATGAAAACAAAACCATGCGCCTGCCTGTTTCGGTACATGACAGTTCCATTTTATCGCTTGATAAATCGCCAATGGACATGATTTATTTTCCTGTTGATTATCCCCAGCAAAAAATGGTTACACCTGATATAGCAAACCCGGTTGCAAGAATTATTTACAGCCGTCCTCAAAAAAAGGGAAGGATCATTTTTGCAGATTCAGCAGACGGACAAAATGTGATACAATTTTATGGGCATGAGTGGCGGCTGGGTGCCAATGAAGCTACCGAAATTGAATTTTTTAAACCAGTTAATATTAAAGGAAAAAAAATAGCTCCGGGCCGTTATATACTTTATTGCATACCTTACCCCGAGAAATGGAAAATGATTTTTAACCAAAACCTATACAGTTGGGGATTACATATCGACAAAACCAAAGATATTGCTGAAATAGAAATTCCGGTAATTAAAACCGATGTGCAGACAGAATATTTCACCATGATTTTTCAACCGGCTTCCGGTGGCTGTGTGCTTACAATGTCATGGGGCGATGTAAAGGCGGTTTTGCCAATTGACCTGAACTAAATTTATTTTTATCACCCGTAAATTTTACAGGCAGATACTTACACTATGTGTGGAATTGCAGGAATATTATTACATACCCCTAATACAATTGCCCCGGTTCATTTAAAAAAAATGACCGATGCCATTGCACACCGTGGCCCCGATGGCGAAGGGCAGTGGAGCAATGCCGGCAGCACGGTTCACCTCGGGCACCGGCGACTTGCTGTTATTGACCTCAGCAACCATGCGGCTCAACCCATGAGCTTTGCCAGCCGCTACCAGATTGTTTACAATGGCGAAATTTATAATTACATCGAGATCAGATCCTTTCTTCAAAACAAAGGCTACCATTTTTCAACACAGTCGGATACAGAAGTGATACTTGCTGCTTATGATTACTGGAAAGAAAAATGCCTGCAGCGGTTTGAGGGCATGTTTGCCTTTGCTATTTGGGATGAAAAGGACGAAAAACTTTTTGCGGCCCGTGACCGCTTTGGTGAAAAGCCATTTTATTATTACGAAGACGAAGGCAATTTTATTTTTGCCAGCGAAATGAAAGCCCTTTGGGCCATTGGTGTAGATAAACAGATTGATAATAAAATGCTCCTCAATTATATCACCCTGGGGTATCTTCAAAACTGTATAGATAAAGAACAAACTTTTTTTGAAGCCATTTATTCATTGCCTCCGGCACATTATCTCAGCTACGAACCAAAAACAAACCAGCTTTCAAAAATCACCAAGTACTGGAGTTTAAATAAAGAAATGAAGATCGATATCCAGCCGGCCGATGCCATTGAAAAATTTACAGAAATCTTTACGCAGTCGGTAAAAAAAAGGTTACGCAGCGATGTGGCGCTGGGCACCAGTTTAAGTGGCGGGCTGGACAGCTCCACTATTGCTTACACCATTAACCAATTACAAAAAGCCACTGGCGGTAAAACGCATATGCTCCAAACCTTTTCGGCAGTTTTTCCGGGTTTTGTAAACGATGAGTCAAAATATATTCAATCCGTTTCAGCAGGGTTAAACATTACCAACCATCAAATACAACCAACAGCTTTTGATTTGATAAAAGATTTTGAAAAACTTTGTTACCACCAGGAAGAACCATTTTCTTCGTCGGGCATTTTTGCCCAGTACAAAGTTTTTGAGCTGGCTAAAAAACACGATGTAAAGGTTTTGCTGGATGGGCAGGGCGCTGATGAAATTTTAGCCGGCTACCCAAAATATATTCATTGGTTTTTGCAGGAGGTTTTGAGCAGGCATAAATTGGGAGCCACGCAAGTAGAACGAAATGCATTCCGGAAAAACAACCAACCCTTTAGATGGGATATAAAAAATATTGTGGCGGCTTTTATGCCATCGCATGCAGCTATGCATTTAGAGAAACTGGAATACAGAAAAACTATTTCTCATCCCGATATCAGTGAAGATTTTTTAAAATTGCTTAAGCACCAGGAATGGGTAGGCATTCACAAGCCTATTGTAACCAAACTAAATGACATCATTCATTATAATATTACCGAAATGGGGCTGGAGGAGCTATTGCGGTTTGCCGACAGAAACAGTATGGCACATGGACGTGAAGTGCGTTTGCCTTTTTTAAATCACGAGCTGGTTGAATTTGTTTTTTCGCTCCCTTCGCAGTTAAAAATGCATGAAGGCTGGACCAAGTTCTTATTGCGCCAAACCATGGATAAAAAGTTGCCGGATGAAATTGTATGGCGAAAAGAAAAAGTAGGTTTTGAACCGCCACAAAAAAGCTGGATGGAAGAAACTGTATTACAGGATTATATGCATGAAGCAAAAAAGAAACTGGCCAATGCCGGTATACTTACAAAAGCTGCTGTAAACAAAAAAATAGAGCCGCTGGCTGCCCATGCCGATAAAAACTATAACTGGCGTTACCTGTGTGCCGCACAAGTAATATAAAAATGGCTGTTCGCCTTTAATTTCTCACCTTTGCTGCACTTAAATAATCTTTTAAACTTACTATACCATGAAGCTTGCTACTAAATTAATTCACGCCGGTTCAGAACCTGACCCAAGTACCGGTGCCATCATGACTCCCATTTATCAAACCAGTACTTATGTGCAGGAAGCCCCGGGAAAAAACAAAGGTTATGAATATGCCCGCAGCCAAAACCCCACACGCAAAGCATTGGAAGATGCCTATGCCATTATTGAAAATGCAAAATATGGCCTGGCTTTTGGCAGCGGGGTTGCGGCAACCGACAGTGTAATAAAATTATTGAACCCCGGCGATGAAGTGATTGCAGCCAGCGATATGTATGGTGGTAGTTACCGTTTATTTACAAAAGTGTGGGAACGCTACGGCATTAAATTTATTTATGTTGATACAACAGATGCAGCCAATGTGCAAGCCGTTGTTACCTCCAATACCAAAATGATCTGGCTGGAAACACCCACCAATCCTTTAATGAACATTACAGATATTGCTGCCATTGCCGATATAGCAAAAGCAGCCAAAGCCATACTCTGTGTTGATAATACATTTGCATCGCCATACCTGCAAAATCCATTAGACCAGGGCGCTGATATTGTAATGCACTCGGCCACCAAGTATTTAGGCGGCCACAGTGATGTGATACAGGGCGCACTCATGATGAACGATGCCGACCTGAGAGAGAAATTATACTTTATACAAAAAAGTTGTGGAGCCGTACCTGGCCCCATGGATTGTTTTTTAGTATTGCGTGGAATTAAAACGCTGCATGTACGTATGCGCCAGCATTGTGAGAACGGCGAAAAAATTGCACACTGGCTTCGTAACCATGCAAAAGTTAAAAAAGTTTACTGGCCCGGTTTTGAAGACAGCACCGGTTATACTGTTGCCAAAAAACAAATGCGTGGTTTTGGCGGTATGATCAGTTTTGAATTAAAAGATGAAAGTGTGGAAGCGGCTACAAAAGTTTTATCATCAACCCATTTATTTTCGCTGGCCGAAAGTTTGGGTGGTGTGGAGTCGCTTATCAATCACCCGGCAAGTATGACGCATGCCAGCATACCCAGAGAAGAGCGTATTAAAAACGGCCTGAGCGATAGCTTAATAAGATTAAGCGTTGGTATTGAAGATGCCGATGATTTGATTGAGGATCTGAATAAGGCAATAGGATAAAAAAACAATGAATTACTTTGTTGAAATTATTGGCTGGATCGGTGCGGTATTGATAATAGGTGCCTATTACCTGAATATTAATGGTAAGATCAAAAGCTCTTCTGGCTGGTACATTGTGAGTAATTTACTGGGTGGCATTTTCTTTACCATCAATACGTTGGTTCACCAGGCCTACCCATCCATGATCGTAAATATTATTTGGGTTTTTATTGCTGTAACAGCATTGTTTAAAAAAGATAAATCCATAAAAGAGTGAACCGGTGAATAATGATCTTAAAAAATATTTAGGGCAGAAGGTTGATTTATATAATCAACCTTCTTTCATTAAAGATGATCCCATCTCTATTCCGCACCTGTTTACAAAAAAACAGGATATAGAAATTGCCGGCTTCTTTGCTGCTGTATTTTCCTGGGGCAACCGCACCACCATCATCAACAAATCAAAAGAGTTGATGCAGCTGATGAATAATGCACCTTATGAATTTTGTATAAACGGAGATTTAGGAAGATTAAAAAAATTACTTGAATTTAAGCACCGGACCTTTAATGCAACAGACCTGCTCTATTTTATTGAATTTTTAAATTTTCATTATTCCAATAACGAATCATTAGAGTCGGCCTTTACAAAAGGGATGAACAAAAAAGACGAAACCGTTGAAAACGGATTGATCGCATTTTACCATTACTTTTTTCCTTACCTGATATTCCTGAACGCACCCGCAAACATATTGCATCACCAGAAAAAAATTCAAGCTGCAAAAGATTAAATATGTTTTTGCGCTGGATGGTACGCAACGATGATAAAGGGGTTGACTTTGGCATCTGGAAAAACATTGCTCCATCGCAACTGATTTGCCCGGTAGATGTACACGTGGCAAGGGTTGCAAGAGCATTAAAATTAATACATAGACAACCTGTTGACTGGCAGACAGCATTGGAATTAACCGCCTTTTTGCGTACATTAGATAAAGCCGATCCGGTAAAATATGATTTTGCTTTGTTTGGAACGGGGGTAATGGAAAACAAAACGCAGACCTGCCTGCCGGCAGGCAGGTTTTTAAGATTAAATGATTTCGCTGATGGAGAATGGTGAATTAATAAAGCTACTGAATAGTGAACTGTCAATTGCAATTGCAGAAAAGATTTCCTATTCAGAATTGCATACTCAACTGTCAGATTATATCAACCAGTTAATAAAAAACGGCTTTGACAAACTGATTGCATACCTCTACCGCATTGATGTGAATGAAGAGAAATTAAAAACGCTGCTGCAACAAAATCCCGGTGAAGATGCCGGAAATATTATTGCCACACTTATTATTGAAAGGCAGGAGCAAAAAATAAAATACCGGAAACAATTTAGTAAAAAAGATACTGATTTTGATGGAGAAGAAAAATGGTAATGCTTATTTCCCGATAGCTATCGGGACTGCAATTGTTTTTCAGCAGCAGCGTTACCAAACATCAATTCCTTCACTTTTTCCTTATCCTCTTTTTCTTTATTGAGGTCGAACATGGTGCCAAAAATATGATCCCATAAAGTTGAGCTAACACCAAACCCCAGTTCCACATTCTTATAGTGATGCAGGTGATGATTTCGCCACAGGGGTTTCATCCATTTAAATGGCGGGTTCCAGGCATGAATGGCATAATGCATACTGCCGTAAATTAAATAGCCCATTAAAAATCCCGGAAAAAAAGCAAATACATATACTGATACTCCAAATAAACCGGCTGCCAGGTACTGAATACTGAATACGATTATAGCCAGTAATAAACTGGGTACTGCGGGCATAAATAAACGTTCTTTATCTCTTGGGTATTCATGGTGGTTTCCATGTATCACATATACTATTTTTTTTGCCCGATCACTTTCTGCAAAAAAATGAAACACAAACCGGTGAACCGTATATTCAAATAACGACCAGAAAAGCATTCCGGCTATAAAAATTACTGCTGTTTGCAAAACAGTAAAAGATAATTTAGAAGCACTGAAATATAACATGAAGACTATCAGGGGCAAATACATTCCCCAAATCACCAGCGGGTGCGTTTTGGTCAGGTACTCCAGGTATTGATTTTTAAATAACCGGGCCTGACCCTTATTATGAATTTTATCGAAATGCATATCGGTTAACTCAAACAAAATTAAATAAAAAATTATTCAAACAAAATTATCAGGCCATTTTCCATCGCTTTAAAAGGTTATTTTTGAGCCTCAAAATACTTTTATGAAACTTGTAACATTTTTAAAAGATGGTCACGACCAATTGGGTATTGTAGTAGATGACAAAATTTATGCCATGGAAGCTTTGCACAGCGATTTGCCCAATACCATGTCGATGTTCCTGAATTATTGGGATGAATTTATGCCCCTGGCAAAGGCGGTTCAACAAAAAATTAAAGACGGTTTGGGCAGGCTGGAAATAGGTGAATTATTTGCCGGTGCGGAATTGTTTGCGCCGGTACCAAATCCAACCAGTTGCAGGGATGGTTATGCCTTTCGTCAGCATGTTGCTTCTGCAAGGCGTAACAGAAAAGTAGATATGATCCCCGAATTTGACCAATACCCCATTTTTTATTTTACCAATCACAACAGCATACAGGGTCCCGGTGATATTGTTTGCATGCCCGATCATTTTCAAAAATTAGATTTTGAACTGGAGGCAGCCATAGTTATCTGCAAGCCTGGCCGCAATATTAAAGCTGCCGATGCCGATGAATATATTGGCGGCCTGATGATCATGAATGATATGAGTGCAAGAACACTACAGATGGAAGAAATGCTGCTAAACCTGGGTCCGGCTAAAGGAAAAGATTTTGCAACTGTGATAGGCCCCATGCTGGTTACCCTGGATGAACTGGAACAATACGAAGTGCCCTGCAAAGAAAAGCATACCGGTAAAGCCTGGAACCTGGGCATGAAGTGTTGGGTTAATGGTGTACAGGTCAGCGAAGGCAATGTTGCCGATATGGATTGGACCTTTGCCGAGATTATTGAACGCTGCAGTTATGGTGTTAACCTGATGCCCGGCGATGTGATCGGCAGCGGCACGGTTGGCACCGGTTGCTTTTTAGAATTAAACGGCACTGGTTTATTAAACAATCCCGATTTTATCCCCCAGTGGTTGCAGGAAGGCGATGTAGTAGAAATGGAAATTGATGCGTTGGGGAAATTGAACAATACCATTGTAAAGGATGAAAGTGATTTTTCGATATTGGCGCTGAAGAAAAAATAGATTTTGTTTTATTTCACGCAGAGATAACAGAGATGCGGAGGCCGCTGAGTATTATTCTCTGCACCACTGCGTTATCTGCGTGAAAAATTCGGATTTAAAAATATAAAACCATGCTAACCCTTAACCTGAAAGATATTAAACCGGCAGATGTACAAAACTACCTGCAGCACGCTATTGCACCAAGGCCCATTTGTTTTGCCTCTACAATAGATAAAGCAGGACAGGTAAACTTATCGCCTTTCAGTTTTTCAATTTATTTTCTTCCAATCCGCCGGTGGTAATTTTTTCGCCTGCCAGGCGGGTAAGAGATAATACCACCAAGCATACATTACAAAATGTTTTGGAAGTGCCCGAAGTGGTCATCAATATGGTAGATTATGATATGGTGCAGCAAACATCCCTTGCCAGTTGCGAATTTGCAAAGGGTACCAATGAATTTATTAAAGCCGGATTTACCGAAGAAAAAGCGACCCTGGTAAAACCGCCCATGGTAAAAGAAAGCAAGGTAAAACTGGAGTGCAAAGTTTTAGAAGTAAAACCACTGGGCACTGAAGGCGGTGCCGGCAACCTGGTAATTTGTGAAGTGCTTTGCATGCATATTGATGAAAGTATTTTAGATGCCGATCCTTCGACTACCGCTCGGGCTGTAAAATAGATCAAACCAAACTGCACCTCGTGGCCCGGCTTGGCGGCGACTGGTATGCAAAAATTGATGGGACCAATTTATTTAAAGTTGCCAAACCAAATACACAACTGGGTATTGGAATAGATGCATTGCCTGAAAGCATTCGCAAAAGCACAATACTTACCGGCAATAATTTAGGTCAGCTGGCCAATGTGCATGAAATGCCTTTTGTTGATCCGGCTTTTTATGATGACAGATTGAAAAACATTATTCAATATTATTCCATCAACCCGGATGAAATGGATAAGGAACTGCATCGTTATGCTAAAGAATTACTGGATGCAGGTAAAGTAAGTGAAGCCTGGCAGGTGTTATTGGCAGATTATTAAATTGCTTTTAACTTTTTATCTACCTGCAATATTATATTTTCACAGGATGAAAAAACTAATTATTACCATCCTGTTTCCATCCATTTGTTTTGCCCAAAAAAATTACGATTATAAAAATTTAGTGCTGGAAGGCGGTGGCGTACGTGGCCTTGCTTATGCCGGTGTATTTAATGTGCTGGAAGAAAAAGGAATACTGCAGCAGATAGAAAAAGTGGGAGGATCATCTGCAGGTTCTATTGCAGGCATGCTGGTAAGCATTGGTTATAATGCTGGTGAAATAGACAGCCTGATGATGGAACTGCCTGTGCAAAAATTTAAGGATGGATACGGCGGCCTCGTTGGTAAATACAAAAGACTTAAAACCGATTTTGGCATTTTTAAAGGCGATGCGTTTGAAAAATGGATACAGCAATTAGTTGCTCATAAAACCGGTAAACCCGGTTTAACTTTTGAGCAGCTACACAAGTTGCATCAAAAGAACAGCCTGTACAAAGATTTTTATTGCACCGGCACCAACCTCAGCAAACAACAGCTTGAAATATTTTCTTTTGAAACAACACCCAATATGCCGCTTGCATTGGCGGTACGTATCAGTAGTGGTGTGCCATTGTATTTTGAACCGGTAGCTTTAGATAACCGCCTGCAAAAGATCAAAAAGTCTGATACCGTTTCTTTTGTAAATTATTATGTTGATGGCGGCATGCTGAGCAATTATCCAATCAGCATATTTGACACCTGCGAAGAAGGTGGAAACAACCCGCTTTTATGCAACAAAGTAAAATTCAACAATCAAACCATTGGTATTAAGCTGGAACGGCCACAGCAGATCGATTCGATACATGAAAACAACATCAGGATTCCAGCCTATGATATCAATAAGTTTTCTGAGTATCTTTCGGCATTTTCAAATTTACTCATGGAGACCCTTAGCCGAAAATATCCCGGCCTCGAAAATGAAAAAGGCAGAACCATATATGTAAACCAGGGAACCATTTCTCCCATTATTAAAAAAACAAAACAGCAGGATAAACTGCTGCTCTATCAAAACGGCGTTAGTGCCGCCAATAATTTCTTTTTACATAACCGGTAACATTACAGGAAACCGCCAAATACTTTCTTCAGCAAATCAGTAGTTCTGGCTGCAAAATTATTCCGGATATTTTTTTCTTCCTGCGCCACCAGGTCAAACAATGCATTGGTTGCTTTCATGGTTACATAGCCTGTCAAATCAGGATTTATTCTTTTTACCAGCGGAATACTGTTGTATTTATTCACCATTTCACTGTAATATTTGGTAGCGTTTACCTTATCCAGCGATGATTTAATGATGGGTGTAAAGGCTGCAACCAGCTGTGCTGTTGTTTTCTCCCTGAAAAAATGTGTGGCACTGGTATCTCCGTTTCTTACCAGGCCTATCGCATCCTGTATGGTCATGCTCTTTATAGCATTCACAAAAATTGGTTTTGCGTAACCGGCTGCATCTTCGGCACCACGGTTTATCTGTAAAATGGCTTTATCAACCATGCTTCCCAACCCTAAGTCCCTTAAAGTATTTTCAACTTTGCGGGCATCTTCAGGAATTAATATTTTATAAAACGCATCTTTAAAAAAACCATCTTCCCGGTTTAATTTTAACACTGCCCCGGCTAATCCCTGGCTTAATGCCTCTTTAATGCCCTCACCGGCTTCGCCTTCGGTAACGCCTGTCATTTGCGGCAGTTGTTTAATTACATCACAACCATAAAACAGGCTGGAAAACAGTACTGCAATAAAAAATCTTTTCATAATCATTCTTAAGTTTAATAAATATATGAAAGTATATGGCAATTCCGGTGCCAGAAACCGTAAATGGACAAATCAGGTGTATGCGGTATATTTGCAGCTAAATTAAAAAGCTGTTAACCATTAGTGATTAGCTTTTAGCAGAACCCCTGCTCTTAACTAATGACTAATGACTAGTGACTAAACTTATGAGCACACAACATTTATCAGAACAGGAAATTATCCGCAGGGAAAAACTAACAGAATTGAATAATATGGGAATTGATGCCTACCCGGCAGCACTCTATCCCGTAAATACAACTTCAGTTTTCATTAAGGAAAATTATAAAGGGGCGGACTTCGACTACGCTCAGTCTGACAAAGATTTGTTTGCAGATGTATGCATTGCCGGCCGCATCATGAGCGTACGTGACATGGGTAAGGCGAATTTTGCTGTACTGCAGGATTCGGTGGGTAAAATTCAGTTTTACATTAAGCAGGATGATATTTGTCCCGGAGAGGATAAAAGCATGTATCAAACGGTTTGGAAAAAATTAATTGACATCGGTGATATTGTTGGCATCAAAGGTTATGTATTCACTACCAAAACCGGCGAAACATCCATTCATGTAAGAGAGTTCTCCATTCTTACCAAATCATTACGCCCGCTGCCCATTGTTAAAGAAAAAGATGGCGAAGCTTTTGATGAAGTTACCGATCCGGAATTCCGTTACAGGCAACGTTATGCCGACCTCATCGTTAATCCATCTGTAAAAGAAACATTCATCAAGCGTACCAAAATGGTAAACTCCATTCGTGAGTTTTTAAATGAGCGTGGCGCTTTGGAAGTTGATACTCCGGTATTGCAAAGCATCCCGGGTGGTGCCGCAGCCAGGCCGTTCACCACACATCACAATGCATTGGATGTACCTATGTACATGCGCATTGCAAACGAACTGTATTTAAAAAGACTGATCGTTGGGGGGTTTGAATGGGTGTATGAATTCAGCCGCAACTTTCGCAATGAAGGTATGGACCGCACACACAACCCTGAATTTACCGTGCTGGAATTTTATGTGGCTTATAAAGATTACGAATGGATGATGGATACCACCGAGCAGATGCTTGACAAAGCTGCTGTAGCAACAAACGGTACCACCAAAGTAATGGTTGGCGATAAAGAGATTGATTTTAAAGCGCCGTACAAAAGGATCACCATGTATGATGCCATTAAAGAACATACCGGGTTTGACATCAGTGAAATGGATGAAGCCGGCATCAGAAATGTTTGCAAAGAATTAAAAATTCATGCCGATGAAAAGTGGGGCAAGGGAAAACTGATTGATGAGATCTTTGGCAGCAAATGCGAAGCCAGTTATATACAGCCAACTTTTATTACCGATTACCCGGTAGAGATGAGTCCGCTTACCAAAAAGCACCGCAGCAAACCCGGACTGGTAGAGCGTTTTGAACTGATGTGTAATGGCAAAGAAATTGCCAATGCCTACAGCGAACTGAACGACCCAATTGAACAGCGTGAACGTTTTGAAGAGCAAACCAAACTGATGGAACGTGGCGATGATGAAGCCATGTTTATAGATCATGATTTTTTACGTGCGCTTGAATATGGTATGCCGCCAACCAGTGGTATTGGTTTTGGTATTGACAGGATTGCCATGCTGCTCACCAATCAACATTCAATTCAGGATGTACTTTTCTTCCCGATGATGAGGCCGGAAAAAACTGATGATTAAAAACCAACCTTCTTATAAAAGAAGCTGCCGCATCATAACGGCAGCTTTTTTAATTCAAATATATTTATGAATTTTCTGCAAATATTTCTTTCCAAAAAAGTTATCTTGTCAACTCAATAAAACAACATATTTAAATATGATAAAACGCATTAAGCAAATTGCAGCTATTACTGTAGCATTGGTCTTTAGTCTGTCTATACAGGCACAAAAAAAAGAACTGGGCGATGACCAGTATTTTAAAAGCAATTTCAAAGGCATAACCCAACAACTTCCTTCTGTTGTTAAATGGATAGATGACAGTCATTTTATTTTAAGAAAAGAAGGAAAAAGCTATGAGATTGACTGTAAAACCGGGGCAGAAAAAGAATATGTAGAACCCAATATCAACAAAGGTACAGTAGCAACTACCCCTGAAATTGTTGTTAAGGGAAATGATCTGTATTGGAGAAAAAATATTGAAGACATCCGGCTTACCAATGATTCGGCCAAAGAAATAAATCAAACCCTGAGCCCCGATGGAAATTATATTGCCTTTACAAAAAACAATGACCTGTACACTGTAAACCTGGCAACAAAAAAAGAAACCCGCCTTACCCAAGATGGCAGCGAAACCATTTTAAACGGTTATGCAAGTTGGGTGTACATGGAAGAGATATTGGGCCGCAGCGGCAGGTACCGTGCTTTCTGGTGGAGCCCCGACAGTAAACATATTGCTTTCTTCAGGTCGGATGATTCGAAGATCCCGGTTTTTACAATAACTGATGCACCGGGTTTGCATGGCGTGGTTGAAACACAACGGTATCCAAAAGTTGGCGACCCCAACCCCGAAGTAAAAGTTGGTATTGTTGAACCAGAAGGGAATATTGTATGGGCGGCCTTTAATGAAAAAGATGACCAGTATTTTGGTTTGCCTTACTGGAAGCCCGATGGCAGCTCATTGCTCGTGCAATGGATGAACCGTGATCAAAACAACCTGATTATTTACGATGTAAATACCATTACAGGTGGCAAAAGCGAATTTTATAATGAGAAACAAAAAAGCTGGGTTGACCTGGATGACCAGGGTGGCCGCATTCAGTTCTTAAATAATAAAACGGGCTTCGTTCTTAACAGCGATGCCACCGGTTGGAATCATTTATATTTTTACGATATGAAAGGAAAGCTGGTGAACGCCATTACTTCCGGAAAATTTACCGTTACCAACGTAAACTATATTGATGAAAAGAAGGGAGTAGTTTATTTTATGGGAAGAAGCCTGGAAAATACTGCCCGGAATGATTTTTACAGGGTTAATGTAAATGGAAAAAATATGGAACGCCTTACCATTGGCGAGTATAATAATTCCATTAACCTATCTCCTGATGGTTCGTATTTTGTTGTTACCTATAACAATACAGGCACACCTACAAAAATGACTTTAATGAGTACCAAAAGGAAGATCATTAAAGAACTGGGTGATAGTAAAGGAACTGAATTTGATAATTATAATCTTGCCAAAACAGAAATTGTACGTGTAAAGAGCGATGACGGTTTATATGACCTGCCCATGAAAGTTACCTGGCCGCTTAATATGGACAAGAGTAAAAAATATCCTGTTTTAATTTCTGTTTACGGTGGCCCCAATGCCGGTAGTGTGATGGATACCTGGGGTTTTAGCGGCAACCAGCAATGGTATGCAAAAGAGGGTTTGATACAGGTTGTGATGGACCACCGGGCCAGCGGCCATTTTGGAAAAGAAGGCGTAGCCAATATGTACCACAACCTGGGTTATTGGGAAATGAAAGATTACAGCACGATGGTAAAATGGCTGATAGCGAATGGCGGTGCCGATGCTTCTAAGATTTGTATCACAGGTTTTAGTTATGGCGGCTACATGACCTGTTATGCTTTAACCTATGGCAGTGATGTATTTACACATGGCATGGCGGGCGGCAGTGTTACCGACTGGACCCTTTATGACTCACATTATACAGAGCGGTATATGGGCACCCCGGCCAATAATGCCGAAGGCTATAAAAGCAGTAATGTAATGACGCATGCCGCTAAGTACAAAGGAATGATACAGATCGTACATGGTATGATAGATGACAATGTACACCTGCAAAACAGTATACAGTTCATCAGCAAATTGCAGGACCAGAAAAAGGATTTTGAATTTATGCCCTACAGCGGTGGCCGCCACGGATGGGGTGGAAATAAAGGCCTGCATTTTCAGAATATGAAAACAAAATTCATTTATAAATATTTACTGGAGAAAGAAGTTCCCAAAGCGATGTTGAAATAAATTTTTATTTAACTACAAATGCCACAGACGGATAAAATTCAGTTTTACCGGTTGTGGCATTTTTTGTTTTAACATCTTAACGATAACTGGCTGGCTTTTGCTGCATTAAATTTTATTGCTTAATTTTCACTGCAAACTAAAACCAATTGATATGAAATCTCCGCTTGCAACCAGGCTTGCCGAAATAATTTTTGCATTTACCATAGGTTCTTTTGGTGTATTGCATTTTATGAATGTGGATATGATGAGTGGCTTGATTCCCGATTATATGCCAGGTGATGGCAAGGTATGGATCTATATAACCGGAAGTGGATTAATTGCAGCCGCATTGACGATCATCATAAATAAATTTAAAACCCCGGCCTGCTATTTACTGGCTATCATGTTGCTCATCTTTGTTTTTACCTTACACCTGCAACCTGCCCTGGATGGCAACCCGGGAAGCCTGTTGAAAGATACAGCACTAGCCATGGCTGCCATTATTATTGGCAGCAAACCTTCATTCAAAATAAAGAAATAAAAAACTTCCCCTACATGGTGTAGGGGAAGTTTTTTAAAATATTAAACAGTTATTTCTTCTTCATTTTTCTTTTCACGGTAAGATAATCCAGGAAATAAATTACCCTTACCGAAAGGCTGTTGAACTGATCTCCACTTATCGTGTTTTCCAGGTTCTTTGTATAATTTTTTTCAAACTCCCGGTTAAAGCTTTCGCCAATATCCTTCCATACAACACTAAAAAAACTACCCTGGGCAAACTGCCAGTTATACACCATATCCACACTTAAATAATTATAATTTTGCCTTACATTATTAGTGAAAGGATTGGTTGGTGTTTGCAGCTTTCCGTAAGTATCCAGCTCATAAAACTGCTGCGGATTTACCTTACTCCAATAATGCCTTGTCCTTAATGTAAGGCCCATCTTATTGGTAAAATTGTATTTAATGTTTATTACATTTTCAACGCTGTTTACATTTCTTCTGGAAAAGAAAATCGTGTCGCCAATTCTGCCTGCCCAGCCAGACTGGTTTTTACTGCTGCTTGCATATACAGAGCCGTCTACCGAGAATTTACTGCTGAACCTGATTTTTCCAAAAAAGCTCAGGTCTAAGTTTTTACGATGAAATACACCGCCTGTACCGGCATACACACTTCCTCCCCAGGATAGTTTTTTTGCCGAATTACTTTCCCACCAGAGGTTTGTATTTATTCTGCCTTTATTTTGAAAAACACGGCCAAACGATCTCGGCTCATAAAAATCATTTCCATGCGGGCCTCCATTAATATTCACTCCAAACCACCACAATTTTTTTGTTTGTGCATTAAAATTAAAATTAACACCGGCACCCTGAAACATCATTTCCTTACGCCTTAAAATATCGATGGGTGAAACCAGCCTGCTGTACCACCCGTTTACATTTATCCGCATCTGGTTATACCATCCTTTTGGTTTGTTCCAGTTATAACCGGCCCAAAAACCCTGGTCCATTGTATTGTTATTGGTAAAAAAACCAAAATCACTTTTATCATATTTATCATTAAACAGATCCTGCCATATATTAAACGTAAACCGGCCGCTGGTTTTACCTAAATAAATACTGTGTGCGTATCCTGTTGTATTTTTTCCTTCCTTTCCCAATAAATTACTGAAGCTCACATTTCCTCCGATATTCCAGGTATTTTTTTTATTATTAAAATCAAATAAAGCGGATGTTACGTTTGCATCATAGTCATTACCACTGCGCCAAACATTTGTATTAATTAATGAAACACTACTGTTGTGTTTGAGGGTTTGATCAAACACCAGGATATTATAATTGGTAAGCGCCATATTTTCTTCCCGATATTCTTCCTGGTTTGCAACATCTTTATAAGTGGCATATTGTTTTTGCGTAACGGCATTCAGCACGCCAATGCCCAGGCCTTTTTGTGTACGGCCACTTATTTTTGTGGCATTGATGATTTTCGCCTGGCCGGGATATTCAATCGTTTCATCATTATACGAGCGGGGATTGAATTTACTGAAACTGGGTTCCAGCCCTATTCTGCGGCTGTAAAATAAATTTCCCTTATTAAACAGTTCAACACCTTCTGTAAAAAAAGAACGGTTCTCATTAAAGCGTTGTTCAAACGGGGAAAGATTTAATACCCGGTTATCGGATTGAACCTGACCAAAATCCGGTATCAATGTCATATCCAGTGTAAAAGCCTGGTTAATTCCATACTTTATATCCATACCTCCATTAATGGTTGCTGTAGTTCTTTTCTTGCCTTTGGCTGCATCTGTACCATCATTATTCAGATAGGCCGACATGTAGGGAGAAAGTTGCAGGCGCACCGGTGGTTTAATATTTTCCAAACCGGTTAAGGTTCCTTCCTGTGTTAAAAAACCATTTACATTCTGATCTACCGGTTGCCAGAAAAAATCCTGGCCGGTTTTCTTTCTTCTCCGCATGATGTTGAGGCCCCAATCCTGTACATGCTTTTTACCAAAACGTATAGCTGAAAAAGGAATGAACATTTCAAAACTCCAGCCATCATTGTTGATCTTTGATGCGCTTTGCCAAACGGCATTCCAGCTAAAATCTTCGTTGCCCGGTGAAACTTTGGAGTCCATCTGCTCACCCAGGGGTGTAACAAAATATTCAAATCCATTTAATTTATCCAGGTATGTATCAATGATTACACCTCCAAAATCATTATTACCAAAACCATCTCTTCCAATTAGTTCGGTAGAAATGCTGTCTTTTGTTTTTTCGTGATAATAACCGCCCACAAAAATGCCTTCATTATTATAGGCTATATAAACTTCCGAGGCATTGTCAGCACTTTCTGTTCTTAAGGATACAGGCCGCGATTCAATAAACTTGTCAGCTTTGGAAGCTTCTTTCCACGCAGCATCATCCAAAACGCCGTCAATTTTAATGTTTGAGGTAATTCTTTTAGCAGCGAGTTGCTTTTTGGGCGGTTGGCTAAAAGCAGTTGAGGCAAGCATTATGCAGCAGCATAATGCTTTAAGTTTAAAACATTTCATGGCTATACTTTATTGGTTTGCGAATACATCATTCATGGCGTAATGATGTTAATACGAAATTAGACGTACAAACTCAATAAAGGTTACCGTTCATCACAGAGGATGGCTTTTAGGAATTTATTAACAGGCTGCATTAAACAAAAAGATCCTTGTACAATTGTGCGCCGGGTACAACAGAATATTTTTCGAGGTCTGTAATTCCTTCTGCGGCCAATACATCTTCATCAATAAAAGTATTACCTGTGCAGGAAGTGGAAGGTTTTGATAAAATATAGAAAGCAGCATCGGCTATAATATCAACTGTACGGCTCATTTTCATCAGCATTTCACCTCCCAGTAAATTATTGACAGCTGCCGTTGCAATGGTAGTTCTTGGCCACAACGCATTCGCAGCCACATTGTATTTTTTCAATTCAGCTGATAATCCAAGTGCAATCATACTCATATCGTATTTGCTGATGGTATAAGCCAGGTGGTTTTCAAACCATTTTAAATCCATATTTATGGGGGGCGATAAATTTAAAATATGTGCATTGGTTCCTTTTTTAAGAAACGGGATACAGGCACGGCTCATCATAAAAGTACCACGAACATTAATATCGTACATCAGATCAAAACGCTTGGGTTCGGTTTGTTCTGTAGGTGTAAGGTTGATGGCCGATGCATTGTTAATTAAAATATCAATGCCGCCAAATTGCTCAACTGTTTTATCAACTACATGTTGTACCTGGTCTTCAAAACGAATATCGCATTGCACTGCCAAAGCTTTGCCACCTGCAGCTTCCATTTCTTCGGCAGCCGAAAAAATGGTACCACCCAGTTTGGGATTTTCTTCCACACTTTTGGAGGCGATAACAATATTGGCTCCTGCTACTGCCAGTTTTAAACCAATGGCTTTACCAATTCCACGTGAGGCACCGGTTATGATAACTGTTTTGTTCTGAAAGGACATTTGTTGTTGTTTTAATTTTTATAAAAATAAAGTCTTTATTTCCACTCTGCATTTTTTTGTGTGTATCCTTTTACATAAAAACTGTAGTTGCTGAGTTTATTTCCGGGGCGGTTACTCATGCGCCTGGTGTAAATAGCTATTGATCCACCAAATCCATCCAGGCCCAGCCTTGAGCCGGGACTGTAAATTTTTACCAGTTCAATATCCTGCACACTTAATGAAACCGGCGAAAAATCAATGTCCAGAAATTCATCTACAAAAATATTTACCTTTTCTTTTCGCCAGTAAAGGATTGTCTTTCCGGTTTCTTCATCGTTGTAAGTAGTGAGCCCGGCAACATTTGCGGTCAGGTAGCTGTAAATATCCGGGTAGTTTTTCAGTTCATCGCTTTCATAAAAATCAATGGTCTTTGCATTGTCTGATGCAAAGAGACCGCTCACATTTTCCTTTTCAAATTTTTCACGCTTGCTTTTTTGTTTTGATTTTAAAACGATTTCCTGCAGCAGCTGCTTGTCTTTTTTATCTGCGATAGTAAAAACATACCCTTTTTCAACCGCATCTTCCTTAAGTGCTTCGCCAGTACCAATGGTTACAAATTCTGTTAGTGTTGCTGTAGGTGTAAATACAGAATCAAGGGGCGTTTCAATAGCAATTTTTAACCGGTTTAGCTTGGTTTTCTGTGCAGGCGAAAATCCAAAATAAACAGAGTCGGTATAAAACAGGTTGTCGATTTTAAAAGAACCATTATTGTCTACTTCGGCCCCGTCAATGATGGGTGCTTTATTTTTTGTGGTGGCCATAAAGTTAACCGCCTTATCGTCGTATTCTGCATTTTTCAGTTTTCCATACACTGCAAGAAATTTTTTCTGCAATAAAAAATTAAAGGCATATACCCCGTTTGGAATACTGTCGTTTATTTTTAGGGAAACCTTATACCGTCCTTTTAAAAAAGGGTAACGGTATTTCCAGCGTTGGCCGGTCTTTACATTTTCAATCCATACATGCAGGGTTTGTGCAGGCTGATTGCTTTGGTAAGGTTCGGTGTACACTTCCATTTCAATACTATCGCCCTGCACAAACTGCTGCCTGTCGAAAATCACTACCAGTGTATCTGATGATATCGCTTTTACATGCAATGAAGACAATGCACATAACAGGATTGAAAGTAATTTTACGGGTGTCATTGTAATTTTGATTAATTCAAACTTACTTCATAGGTCTTATCTATGTTAAGTGATTTCGAGATCAAACAATTTGCTTTAACATCTTCCATACACTCATCAAATTTTGCCTGGTCTATTTCCGGTACAGTAGCATTTACAACAAGATGTGCATTGGTTAATGCTCCGCCATCCAGGGTAATGGTGCAGTTAACATTTATTGTTTCAGCTGTAAACCCGGCTGCATTTAAAACAAAACTTAATTTCATAGCAAAACAACCTGATAGTGCTGCTGCCACAAGCTCTTCGGGGTTTGTGCCAATGCCTTCTGCAAAGCGTGAATTAAAAGAGTATTGCGTTTCAGACAAAGTGGTGCTTTGTGTGGTAAGATGTCCGGTGCCTTCTTTTCCGGTGCCGTTCCAAACGGCGGTTGCGTTACGTTTCATGTATTTTATTTTAAGTGTTTAATTATTTCCTTTTCATTAAATCCAACCAGTAAGTGGTTGTTAATTTCAATTATGGGCCTTTTTATAATGCTGTTGCTTTTTAGCATCAGTTTTATTGCTGCCGGTTGACCGGTTATATTTTTCTGTTCAACTTCATCCAGTTCACGCCAGGTGGTACTTCTTTTGTTGAGTATAATTTCCCAACCCGTTTTTTTACACCAGGCTTCCAGCTTTTGTGGCGTTATCCCATTTTCTTTATAATCGTGAAAAGAAAAATCAACTTTATATTTCTTCAGCAACACCAGTGCTTTTTTTGTTGTATCGCAATTGGGAATACCATAAACTATAATGTCTGCCATTTTAATGCTCGGGTAAAATTGGTTTTGTTTTCATAATTGTTTCAATCTTATCCATCACATCGGGTGTTAAGAGTGCAACTACATCCAGTGCTTTTAAATTATCGAGCAGCTGCGCTTTTTTAGTGGCGCCCAAAATAGCGGTACTTACATTGGGATTTTTAATACACCAGGCAATGCTTAAAGAGGCTGTGCTCACATTCATTTTAGCAGCCAGTTCGCTTAGCTTTTTTACTTTTTTTACTTTCTCATCCATCACCCATCTTTCCTTCAGCCAGTCGAACCCTTCCAAAGCAAAGCGGCTGCCTTTGGGAATACCATCGTTGTACTTGCCGGTTAAAAGCCCCGATGCCAACGGACTCCAGATGGTGGTGCCCAGGCCAACATTTTTATAAATTTCCAGGAAATCTTTTTCTATTTTTTCCCGCTCAAATAAATTGTATTGCGGCTGCTCCATGGTAGGGCCAATCAACCTGAATTTTTCGGCAACACGATGTGCTTCCATAATTTCAACGCCGCTCCACTCACTGGTACCCCAGTACATTATTTTGCCCTGTTGTATCAGGTGGTTCATTGCCCACACGGTTTCTTCAACCGGTGTATTTTTATCGGGGCGATGGCAGAAATACATATCCAGGTAATCAAGCTGTAATCTCTGCAGGGCTTCATCACATGCTTCCAGCAAATGTTTGCGGCTGCAACCGGTTTGGTTGGGCTTATTGGCCTTGCCCCTCCATCCCCAAAATGCTTTGGAAGAAATGGTATATGAAGTGCGGTCCCATTTTTTCTTTTTTAAAACCCGGCCCATCATTTTTTCGCTTTCGCCCAGGGCATATACTTCGGCATTATCAAAAAAGTTGATGCCTTTATCATAAGCCAGCCCCATCAGCTCATCTGCCACCTTATCATTAATTTGTTTGCTGAAACTTACCCAGCTGCCAAAAGACAATACACTAACCTGCAGTCCTGATTTTCCTAAGCGGCGATATTCCATTTTTATTGTTTTTTATAGCTGGTTAAAGATACTGATTACACTTTTTATTAGTTCATTATAATTTTGTTATGGAAAGAAACCATGCACATGAATAAACCGGAAATTTGATTTGTTTGCAAAGGTCAATAAACAGGGAACTGAGTATTGGGGACATTGATAATCCCTACCGGGTTAATAATGTGCCATGCTTTAAAGTCCTGGCTTGCATCCATTCCAATACCATCAATGATCTGTAATTTACGGCGGATCCTTACCGGCTTATCGGTATAAAATTCATTGCCTTTTCTGCTTCTGTCCCACCAAAGTTCATTGCAATACAATGTATCGCCCAGTATATTAATTACTTTTACGCTGTCCTTTAAGAACACTTTGCTTTCCATTTCATAATATTTTCCATATAAAGCATCCAGCCTGCTGTCTATAGCCCCGCTTTCACTAAAAAAATCTACATGCAGTTTTTTAGGAAATTCAACATAAGGACTGGCCTCCTGTACCCGTAGCATTAAAGGCGACCGAAGCTTTGCTTTTGCATTACCTCCCAACGTGTAGTTGATATCTGCATCTTTAATTTCTTCTATACCCAATGCTTTGCTGTTGTACTCATTCAGTTCCTTATCGCTGTTGCCACAGGACAAAAGCAATACAATTGTAAAAGTAAATAAAGAGAAAAAGAGGAACCTGGTGTAAAGATTGCTGCACCTGAAATATGCCCGGGAAAAAAGTGTATGCCGGAATATTTTTTGCAACGATACCATTATCAAAAATTATTGTACCTGTAAATGATGGCGAAAATTACATTAATTGTATTTAGGTTTCTGGAACCAGCTGGCATTCATAGAAACGCCTATGCTGAACCTTACAAGGCTTTCACGCAGGTTGGTTTGTTTATTACCCCTGCTTGCAAATTCCAATGCGGTATTTAAAACTACATAACCTGCATATGGGTTCTGGCGCTTTATAGATGTTAAAGGCATGCCCGTGCCTAAAGAAAAACCATACTCAGCCCTGTTCTTTGCACTGGTTTTAATGTAGTCGGGGCCGTAATAAAAACCAGCCCTGTATTTTACAAAGTTGAAATATTTTCTAACTGCTTTGCTTTCCTTTGCAGGGAAATATTGTGTACCTACTCTTACGGTCCAGTTGTTTTGTACCTGGTCGGCCAGGCCATAATAACGATAGCTTTTCCAGTTACCATATTCAACATCGGCGCCAATTAGCCAGTTTGCATCCTGGTAAACTCCTCCAAACGTAACCATTGCCGGGTATTTTATTTTACCTTTTACATCCTTTTCCTCATAAACACTATCAAGCTGAAACTGGTTTCCATTTGCATCATAAATTATTATTTCCCTGATCAGGTCATTATTTGCATTTAAATTATGCTGCAGGTTACCATACACACCAAGCCTTAAGTTTTTGGTAATATTATTTTTCTCATCTTTTGCCAGGGGTAGATCGTATTGAATACCGCCGTTAACAAATAAACCGCCGAAGGTTGTTTTGTTTTCAGAATTGGATAAGTAATAATAAGTGCTGTCGTTAATAAAGGTAAGTTTGGTACTGTAATCTTTGCTGCCAAACATATAACCGGCATTTATACCAATGCTGAAATTTTTATACTTTATGCCTGTTCCAATATGTGCCTGGTTTACGCCTCCGTTACCTTCATAGAGTGTATTTAAACTATCAATACCGGAAAGCCGTTCGTTCTTTTCAATCTTATAATTTATTTTAGAAACCGGTTTAATTCCCAGGCTCATACCCCAGCTGATTCCTTTTTTAGCCATTTTAGGTGTGGTTAATGGAAAAGCCAGTTGCAGATAAGAAACATACGTATTAGCAGAGGTGAATTTTTTTGCCGGGTTGGTGCTTTTTAAAATCCGGTAATCTACTTCAAGGCCTACATCAAAAATGGTGTTTCGTATGGTAGAAAGCGAAGCGGGGTTTGTAAAGTTTATACTGTTACTGTTTGGGAGTTTGAGTGTGTTGAAAGTAATAAAATCGGCCACACCGGCAGAGATACCGCCCATACCCCTGGTAAAAACATTATGATTGGGGGTAAGATCGCCAAGGCCATATCTTGAAAAAGGAGAATTTTCCTGTGCTGTTGCACTCATTTGCAAGCCACAAGCCACAAAAAGTACCATTAAAATTTTAGCCATTGTTAGTTTCACTGAGTGCATATAATCCTTTAAATAAGAAATAAGGGTCGGCAAATATCTTGTTTTTAAGTTGACCGGCAAAATAGCTTGTATCGCCCCCGGTTAAAACGGCGTTAAAGTTGCTGTATTTTCGGGCATATTCCTCCATAAATCCATCAATTTCATATGTAATTCCGGCAATTACACCACTTTGCATATTTGTTTTGGTATCATACCCGATTATAGGAAAATTCCAGTCTTTTTGAACCAAAGGCAGTTTTGCGGTAAAAACCTGCATGGCTTTAAAACGCATTTCCATGCCCGGCGAAATACTGCCGCCAATAAATTCACCGTACTGGTTTATGAAATTGTAGGTGATACAGCTGCCCAGTGCAACCACCAGGTTATTTTTACCCGGAAAAAAATGTACCGCAGCTGCAGAAAGTGCCAGCCTGTCGGCACCAATAGACTCGGGCTTACCAACCGGTGTTGTAAAGTTTGCTTTGGTAAGGTGTGAGAGCTTATGAAATTTTGTTTTTGCTGCAAGCAGGTTTTCAATTTCAATATTATGTTCGATTACAGAAGAAAGTATTGTTTTTTGCGGATAATGATCTGCCAGTAATTTTTCAATCGTTGCTGTTTCATCATTGGGCAAAACTATTTCTTCTGAAAATTTATCATTTTCAAAAATGGCAGCTTTAAGGCGGGTGTTTCCAAAATCGAAACAAATTGTTTTTGTCATTTAGTTAATTTATTTTTTATTCAGCAATTCGTAATTAGTCATTGGTCAGTAGTCATTAAGTCATTTAATATTTCGCTTAGGTAAAATGACTATTGACCAATGACTCAATGACTATGCCTATCCATCAAGTCCTTTCAAATTCTTAAAGTGCCCGTTCAGTTTTACTTTCTCTTTCAGTATTTCCATTTCGGCTAATACAGGAATTACCTTTGTAAGGTGTCTTTTTAAATATTCCTGCCGTTGTGATTCATGCATTAGTTCCAGCAATTCATATTCTTCCTGCAGCGACATGCCTGCATGATGCGCCACATCGTAACTCCACAATTCCTCATCGGGCTTTACAAATTTCTTTTCAATGTTGAGTAATTTATGCAGCTCTTTAATTCCCTTCACGATGCCGTTCATTAACATGCGGTTACCCCTTTCATCATTATCCGGGTAATTTACAATGGCACCACTGTACAATTTACCGGGTAATTCATGAATAGTTTCCAGCAATCTGAAAACCTGCAGGCCTTCGGTTTTAATATCCATTTTTCCATCTTCGTACACCTGGCTTATTGCTGTTACCTGCACCAATGTACCCATTTCATTTATTTTATCATCAATAACAGCCGGAATACCAAATGGTTTTTTTGTTGCAAAACATTCATTGATCAGTTGCCTGTAACGGGGTTCAAAAATATGCAGGTTTAACTGCTCGCCGGGATACACCACAATGGCCAAAGGGAATATGGGAATAAAATTTGTCATCAGAAAATCAGATTTTGTTGTTTGCTGCGTTGGTCATCTCTTTTAAATACCTGTACTTTAAAAAGGTATACCTGGCAGTTGTTTTGGCAATGATGAATCCTTCCCTGCCATCTAAAAATCCAAGCCGGAAAATATAATGCTGTATAAAAGCAAATGCCGGTGAAAGATATTGTTTAAAAGAATTTGGCTTCCTACCGGCAGTAAAATACTTTTTTGCATTCATCCTGGCATAATGATCTGTTTTTGCATCATATTCCTCCCGGCTTTGCACAGTATAATGCAGAATATTCCCTTTCAGTTTTGTAATCTTAACTCCTGCCGGGAAAATGAGGTTTTCATGAACAGCAGCATTATTCCATTTCACTTTTTTACGGTTAAAGAGCCGGATATGCCAATCGAAGCCCCACTCGCCAAAGCGTATCCATTTATTGCAGAAAAAATTTTTAAACCGCATATCAAAAACCTCTTCATCATTCGTTAATGTAAGCTGCAAAATACTTTGCTGCAATCCTGCGTCAATGGCCTCATCGGCATCCAGGTTTAATATCCAGTCATGTTTAGCCGCTTCAATTCCCATATTCTTATTGATGCCGTAACCGGCCCAAACGGTTTCAATCACATTAGCATTCATTTTTTTGCAGACAGCAACGGTATCATCAGTACTGCCACTGTCAACAATTACAATATCGCTGGTAACCGCCTGTAAGCTCTGCAGTGTTTTTGCAATGATATGGGCTTCATTTTTTGTAATGATAACAACCGATATTTCCATTGTGCAAAGAAACAATAAAAAAAGCCCGGTTAGAAACTTTGGCAAAGTTCTACCCTTTATTTATTTGGTATTTGAAAATAGAAAATTGAAATTTGTTTAATGTGGCAGCAACAGATACATGAAATTAAACAGGGCAATACCAAAACACTGGCCCGGTGCATTTCTTATATTGAGAATGAAGTAGCCGGTTATGAAGACCTGTTGCAGCAGCTGCCGGCTTCACAAACGCCCATCATTGGCATAACCGGACCGCCCGGCGCAGGTAAAAGTACATTGGTAGACGCATTGATCGGACTCCTGGTTAATGAAGACAAATCCGTTGCCGTAATTTGTGTAGATCCTTCCTCGCCGTTTAATTTAGGCGCCTTACTGGGCGACCGTATCCGCATGAGTGAGTGGTATGATAATCCGAAAGTGTTTATCCGTTCGCTGGCAACCCGTGGCTCTTTGGGTGGCCTGCATCCAAAAATTATTGAGATAAGTGATTTAATGAAAGTGGCTGGTTTTGATTATATCATTGTAGAAACTGTTGGTGTAGGCCAAAGTGAAATTGAGATTGCTGGGCTTGCAGATATTACCATTGTAGTGGTGGTGCCCGAAGCCGGGGATGAAGTACAAACCATGAAAGCCGGGCTGATGGAGATTGCTGATGTGTTTGTTGTAAACAAAGCCGACAGGCCCGATGCAGATATTTTTGTAAAGAATTTACGCCTGATGCTGGCCCCTGCTTTTCACAACCACAGCATGCCGGTGCCGGTTATTAAAACGGTTGCATCGCAAAAAGAGGGTATTACAGAGTTGTTGAAAACAATTACAGACTCTTTTACTATTGTAAAAGAAAAAGAAAAGCGATCATGGCTGCTTGCCGAAAAAGCATTTCATCTTATACAACAAAAGAAAATGATCACAATTGATAAGGCAATGCTGAAACAAAAAATAGAAGCAGCCGGAAAAGATTTTAATTTATATGCCTTTATTAAAAATTATTACTGATCATTTGCCTGCTGCTGATTCCTGATCTCTTCCTGCTCCAGTTTTTTATTGCCTTTCCACCAGCGGTAGCCAATAAAACCCACAATGGCAAAGGGCATCATCATTAAGTAAAGGATGGCGGCATTCATTCCCTGTGCCGGTTTTTCGCCCAGCTGAGAGGACGTTTTGGTACAAACCGCACATTGTGCTTCAACAGCTGTTGAAATAAACAACAACAAAAAGAGAACCAGTAATATGTTTAAAAATTGCTTCATCTTAGAGTGTAAAGTTACGGCAGCATACGTTAAGGAAAACATCTGTTTAACAGAAATTAACTAATTAATTTGCAGAAAAATGTACAGATACTTTTAATTTGCAATAAACAAAACGGTCATGTTGAAAAGATTTTTACCGCTACTGATATTGGTTTTCTTCTTTTTACCCGCACAAGCGCAGGTAAATAAAGCAAAACAGTATTACAATTCAGGAATTAAATTAAAAAACAACAATCAATTTTCCGAAGCACTGGCAGCATTTCATAAAGCAACTGAATTTGATAAAAAATTTGATTCAGCATATGTTGAAATAGGCCATATTTACAGCAAGGCTGGTAAAATAGATACGGCCCTCATAAATTACAACAAAGCGCTTGCTATAAATTCAAAATATGCCGAAGCCCTTTTTGGCATGGGTAAACTTTACAGAGATGCAATTAAGAAATATGACTCTGCTATTTACTACTTTGATGCTGCATCAAAAATAGACAGCACAAACAAAGAAATCTTTTATGGCCTGGCATGGATTTATAACGCCCGTAAAGAACATGATGTGGCCATTTCCTACGCTATAAAATCACTTGAAATTGACAATACCTATAAACCTGCATATGGCGAATTAGGCCATGCATACCGTGCAACAAAAAAATATGCTGAGTGTATTGAGCAGTTAAAAAAGAACCTGGCAGTTTCTGTTGTTGATGTGGCCTATCTTTATTCAGGTTATTGTTATACAGAACTTAACAACAAAGAAGGGGCTGTGCAACAATATGAAGCACTTAAAAAAATTAATGAAAGAATGGCTGCTGCGTTAAAGAAAAAAATAGATGCTATGCCTGCACCACTACCGGGAAGCAATTGATCATGTTTTTATTTCTGAGACAATGGCTGCATTGTGAAATATTTCCTGGTCAAAAAATTTGGGCTCAGTTACATAAGCATTCAATTCTCCCTTCAATATGGTTGCCGATAAAAGATCATCGGCCCGGTAAACCACCGGTGTTTGGGCTGCCAATAATTTTTTTGCCGCCTGTAATGTAACAGCATAAGCATGTGTACAATCATGAAAGCCTGCTTTTTTTAAATGTTTGCTGTAAGGTTTTGGCAAAAGATTGCTTACCATTTTATAACTCCATGCCATCAGGCCAAAAGAACTGATAACCTTATAAAAGAATTGTTTGACTTTTAATGAGGCGGTAACTTTTTCGTGTTTTAAATAACCCAGGTAAACCAGTTCCCAGCTATCAGGTAATTCAGCCAGTGCAGCTGGTAATTCAGCCAGGTTTGCTGCAATGGGCAATACATCATCTTCCAGTATCAATACTTTATTCCAGTTGCTTTTTACCATTGCTTCATACACCATCCTGTGGGATAATGAACAGGCAATTTCGCCCAGGTTTAATGCCTTGCCCTGACGCTGCAGTTTTTTGGCTGTTGGTTCATCATAAGTACCGTTATTTTTTGCTGTATCATAATCCAGTTTTAACTTATCTGCACCCCAAAAGAAATCAAAAGTCAATCCATCCAGGCTTTGTTTTACCCTTTGATGCCTGTCGGCAAAACGGGAAACCGAAACGACAAATATTTTATCGAAATATGGCTCCAGGTATTTACTGATGTTTGAAGGAATGGCCACGGCTGCTTATTTAAAGGCATTGTTGGTGAAAATGATATTCTCCCCTTTTGTATCAAAAGAGAAATCATATTTATTTATTGCATTAAAAACTGCACGTGAACATCCCTTTTTCATTTCATCGTGCAATTCAATAATTAAAACCTTTGTAAGCGGCAGCCATTTTTCAAAATTTTCTTCAAACACTTCTTTTTCTGACCCCTCAATATCCAGTTTCAAAACATCAATGTGCGGCATGTTAAACTGTTCCATTACCGACAAAACAGTTAAAGCTTTAATAGTATCAGCACCGGCTTCTTTGGTTTCTATAACTGTAAAAGCATTGTTCCCTGCATGGGTATTTTCTATTTTTAAATGTGTATCATTCTTCCATATGCCGCATTGTAATGTTTGGATGTTGGCATACGCTTTACAATTCAACTGCAACAGGTTATAATTATCAGTATCTGGTTCAATAGTAATAATAGCGGCTGCCGGAAATTTTGATGCAAAAAAACAGGCTGTTAATCCTATGTTACCCCCTCCGTCAATGATAAACTTTGGCTCGAATCCAAAAGGTATATTGTAAGCCTCATTTAATATCACTTCTTCAAAAGTGGCATAGTCAAACGGATTATTGCGTAAATTAAATTGATGAACAAGATTGCCTGTTCGTAAATTTGACAGGTTGCCGCTTTTTAGTTTCCGGTAAAAAGAAACAGCTGTAAAAAAACCCAGTTGCTTTTGTAAGTTTTTAAATCTTGACATCAGAATGAATAAAAAATTAATTTAGATGTGAAATTACAATTACTAAGCAGCCTGTTAAAATATAATTTAAACAGCAGGTTTGCATGACCTGAAAGTGTTTCAGTAAAATAAATAAATGAAGTCAGTTTTCTTTTTATCCTTAATGAATGGTGGTGCCTGGGGCGGCAGCGAAGAGTTGTGGTTTCGAACTGCATTATGGATGAGCAGGCATGATTATAAAATTGGCATTGGCTGTTATGACTGGGCGGAAAAGCAGGACCGTATTACAGAATTGAAAAATGCAGGTTGCGCCATTTATTTATTACCAAACAAAAAAGGGTTGTTTAAAAAAGCAGCTGTAAAAAAAGCATTGCAATCAATTCCATTTCAGGAATATAACCTTACTGTGATAAACCAGGGTGGCTGGGAAGAGATACTGCACTCGCCATTCAGTAATCTTTATAAAAAACTTCCTGCTTATATTATTCTCAATCATAACTACAATGAAAATGCAGTGCTTTCTTTTAAAAAGCAAAAACTGCTGGAGCAATGGATTACAGGTGCCCAAATGAATTTTGGTGCCACCCAAAAAATATTTGAGGTTGTTCAAAATAAATTCAACATCAGTATTGATAATAAGCAAACGCTGGTTAACCCGGTTACATTTACACCGGATACAACGCCTGGGTTATATCCGCCGGTTACGAATGATAGCTGTACCTGGGTAATGCTTGCAGAACTGGATACTGCAAGAAAAGCACAGGATATTTTGATCAATGCCTTGTCATCACCAAAATGGAAAGCAAGGAACTGGCAATTGCATTTGTATGGCAAAGGAAAAGATAAAGAGAAGCTGGAGAAATTAATTAGCGAACTGGCACTTGAAGAAAAAGTGTTCTTAAAAGGATTTACAACCAATATAAAACAAACACTGCTTGATTGTAACCTGCTGTTGCAATGCACCCTTATTGATGCCATGCCATTAAGTGTAGTGGAAGCAATGGCAACCGGAAGGCCCTGTGTAGTAAGCAAAGTTGGAGATATGCCCGCCTGGGTTGAAGATGGCGTAAATGGTTTTATTTGCCCTGCCTTAACAGTTGAGGGAATTGATGAGGCGATGGAAAACTGCTGGCAGCAAAAAAACAACTGGGCAGTCTTTGGCAAAAATGCTTTTGAAACCTTTATAAAAAAATATCCGCAACCTTATGAAGAAAAGATTGCGGAAATTTTAAGTATTTATATCAATTAAATAAACTGCTTTTAAGCCGGTTCAGATTTCATTTGCTTTGAAACCCTTGAGCGTTCATTCTCATCCAGTATCACCTTGCGCATACGGATGCTTTTGGGTGTTACTTCAATACACTCATCCTGCTGTATATACTCCATGCACTCTTCCAAAGTCATCATGATCTTTGGTGCAGCTTTGCTGGCGTCATCACTACCGCTTGCACGGTGATTGGTTAATTTTTTAGGTTCTGTTGCATTTACATTCAGATCGCCCGGCTTAATATGCTCGGCAATTATTTGACCTACATAAACTTCATCTCCCGGATCAACAAAGAACCTTCCTCTGTCCTGTAATTTATCAATAGAGTAACCGGTTGTTCTTTCTGTATTTTTTGATAACAGCACACCATTACTTCTGCCGGGAATATTTCCTTTCCATGGCCTGTAATCAGTAAAACGGTGAGCCATTACTGCTTCACCAGCTGTGTTGGTAAGCATATTGCTACGCAAACCTATCAAACCACGTGAAGGAATATCAAATTCCAGGTGCTGCATTTCGCCCTTGCTTTCCATGATCAGCATTTCGCCTTTGCGTTGCGTAACGAGGTCAATTACTTTACCACTGAATTCAGCAGGTACATCAACTACCAGGTTCTCATAAGGCTCACATTTCTTACCATCAATTTCTTTTACTAAAACCTGAGGGTTACCCACAGTTAATTCAAAACCTTCCCTGCGCATGGTTTCTATCAAAATACCCAAATGCAAAATACCACGGCCATACACCAGGAAGCTATCTGCACTGTCAGAATCTTCAACACGCAATGCCAGGTTCTTTTCAGTTTCTTTCATCAACCTGTCACGCAAATGGCGAGAGGTTACAAATTTACCTTCACGGCCAAAGAACGGCGAGTTGTTGATGCTGAACATCATACTCATCGTTGGTTCATCCACACTGATAACCGGCAATGCTTCCGGAAATTCAACATCACAGATCGTATCGCCGATATTAAATTCATCCAACCCAACTATTGCACAAATATCTCCTGCACTAACTTCCAAAGCTTTCTTTTTACCAAGTGCTTCAAATGTGTACAGTTCTTTTACTTTCATTTTTTTAATCCCGCCATCTGCCTGTACCAATGCAATCTGCTGTCCTTCTTTCACGGTTCCTCTTGCTACTTTTCCTACAGCAATCCTTCCTAAGAAAGAAGAGTAATCCAAAGACGTGATCTGCATTTGGGTAGTACCTTCATTTACTTTAGGCTCCGGCACATGCTCCAATATTGCATCCAGCAACGGGAAAATATTATCCGTTTCTGTTAATGAAGTATTCATCCAGCCATTTTTGCTGCTGCCGTAAATGGTAGGAAAATCCAACTGCTCTTCAGTAGCATCCAGGTTAAAGAATAATTCAAAAACTGCATCATGCACTTCATCAGGGCGGCAGTTTGCCTTATCAACTTTATTAATTACCACGATAGGATGTAGACCTAATTGCAAAGCTTTCTGCAACACAAAACGTGTTTGCGGCATTGGACCTTCAAAAGCATCAACCAGCAATAAAACACCATCGGCCATTTTCAAAACACGTTCAACCTCACCACCGAAGTCACTATGGCCCGGGGTATCAATAACATTAATCTTAATGTCTTTATAAAGTACAGATACGTTCTTACTAAAAATGGTAATTCCTCTTTCTCTTTCCAGGTCGTTATTATCCATGATCAATTCACCGGTTTCCTGGTTATCACGAAAAATATTAGTGCTGTGGAGGATCTTATCTACCAATGTTGTTTTGCCGTGATCTACGTGGGCAATAATTGCGATGTTTCTTATATTCATTAAATTGAGCTTTAAGCCTTTGGCTGTTAGCTTTTTAGCACAATACATAGGTTGTGGATGAAAGCTGACAGGTAGTTGCTGTTTTTAAGGGCGCAAAGGTACGCTAAAACGGCCGGATAGCAAGGTTAATTGTATATTATTATGCCAATCAATTACATTTTAACTGTTTTATGCATTAATCCCTCATAATCAGGTGTACTTTCATTATTATGAACGAAAAGAAACCGGTTTTACCCAATATTTTCCTTTGCATTACGCTTGATCTGATCGGTATGGCCAGTTATTTCCTTCCCGGTGTTGGCGAATTTGCAGATATTGGCTGGGCTTTTGCTTCTGCCCTGGTTTTTCACACCCTTTTTGGCGGCAGGTTTGGTATGATTGGCGCCGTGCTTAATTTCGCAGAAGAGGCCATCCCTTTTACAGATATTATTCCCTCCTTTACCATTGCCTGGTTTATCAGGAAAAAAGAATTGGATAAATGGATAGCAGATAGGACTTGATTGGGTTGCCAACCTTCAGTAAAAGATTTTAAGGATTAAATAAACCTCATAAAGGTTGGCAACCCTTTTACAATCCTTCGCTAAGCTTTTGTAAATTGCATTACTGTAACCATGCCTTTTCAACTTCAAGCACCATATTCCCCTGCCGGCGATCAGCCGGATGCCATCCGCCAGCTTACGGAAGGCGTTTTAAATGGAGAAAAGTACCAGACCTTACTAGGTGTTACCGGCAGCGGTAAAACCTATACCATGGCCAATGTGATACAGAACACCCAGAAGCCTACTTTGGTTATTACCCATAACAAAACACTGGTGGCGCAATTGTATGGTGAGTTTAAACAGTTCTTTCCGGATAATGCCGTTGGTTATTTTGTTTCGTACTACGATTACTACCAGCCCGAGGCTTATATGCCGGTAAGCAATACTTACATTGAAAAAGACCTGAGCATAAATGAAGAACTGGATAAACTGCGCCTGCAGGCAACAGCACAATTATTAAGCGGACGAAGAGACATCATTATTGTTGCCAGTGTAAGTTGTATTTACGGTATGGGTAATCCAACAGATTATGAAAATGGCATCATTCGTATTCAACAAGGACAGGTAATTTCACGCCAGGGATTTTTACATGCACTGGTAAATTCTTTATACAACAGAAGTGAAGGCGATTTTACAAGAGGTACATTTCGTGTTAAAGGCGATACCATCGATATTAATTTACCTTATGTGGATTTTGGTTACCGCATTACATTTTTTGGTGATGAAATTGAAACCATTGAAACGCTGGAACTCAGCAGCGGCAAACGTATCAGCAGTGTAGACAATGCAGCCATTTTTCCGGCCAATTTATATGTTACACCTAAAGATATGTTGCAGCAGGTGATACATGAGATACAGGATGAAGTGGGCGCACAGGATTTGTATTACAAAAACAGCGGAAAATATATTGAAGCCCAACGCATCAGCGAACGGGTGAATTACGACCTGGAAATGATACGTGAACTGGGTTATTGTAATGGTATTGAAAACTACTCCCGTTTTTTTGACAGGCGTAAACCCGGTACCAGGCCGTTCTGTTTACTTGACTATTTTCCCAAAGATTTTTTATGCATCATTGATGAAAGCCACCAGACCATTCCGCAGGTAAGTGGTATGTATGGCGGCGACAGGAGCCGTAAACTGGTTTTGGTTGATTATGGGTTTCGCCTGCCCTCGGCATTGGATAACCGGCCACTTAATTTTAATGAGTTTGAAAGTCTGCTGAACCAAACCATTTTTGTTTCGGCAACGCCCAGCAAATACGAACTGGAAAAATGCGAAGGCGTGGTAATTGAGCAGGTGGTAAGGCCAACCGGTTTATTGGACCCGCCCATTGAAGTGCGTCCATCCATCAACCAGATTGATGACCTGCTGGATGAAATTGACAAACGCATAAAAAAAGGTGACCGGGTTTTGGTTACCACACTTACTAAACGCATGGCCGAAGAGATGGACAAATACCTTCATCGTATTGATATAAAATGTAAATACATACACAGCGAAGTGGATACATTGGAAAGAATTGAAATTCTCCGTGAACTGCGCCTGGGAGTAATTGATGTGTTGGTTGGTGTTAACTTATTAAGAGAAGGATTGGATCTGCCCGAAGTTTCTTTGGTTGCTATTTTAGATGCCGATAAGGAAGGTTTTTTGCGTAATGAAAAAAGCTTAACACAAACTGCCGGCCGTGCAGCCCGTAATGTGGATGGGCTGGTAATTTTTTATGCCGATAAAATGACCGAAAGCATGCAACGCACCATTGATGAAACCAACCGACGCCGGGAAAAACAGATTGCTTTCAACATAGAAAATAATATCACCCCAACAACCATTATAAAAAGTACTGAACAGATATTTGCTCAAGGCTCAGTACTGGATGTAAAAGGATACGACCCATCAAACCCTTACTCATTGGCACCGGATGGTGAACTTGTAAATGTTGCGGCAGAAGACCAGGCGGTTTATGCTACCATCCCACAACTGGAAAAAGCCATTGGTAAAGTAAAAAAGGATATGACCAAAGCTGCCAAGGATATGGACTTTATGGAAGCAGCCCGGCTAAGGGATGAAATGTTCAGGATGCAGAAAGAGTTGGAAGGAATGAAGGGTTAATTTTTATTCTTTTTCCGCTTCCGTTGCCCACCAATCATTCCCAAACCTGTCTTTAAAACCACAGGTAAAACCATAGGATTGCTGCATAGGTTCCATTACAGATATGGCTCCTGCTACGATGGCTTTTTTATAAGTATCTTCCACAGTTTCTACATAAATAAAAATACCGGCAGGCCTGGCCTCAAATTCAGGGGTAACATCGGCAAACATGATGACCGCATCACCAATGCGTAACTCGCCATGCATAATAACACCTTCACTTCTGGGAACAATAACCTGCTCTTCAGCACCAAACACTTCTTTCATAAAAACGATGAATCCGGCAGCATCCGGGATTATCATATAAGGCATCAGCAGGCTGTATTGCGGAGGAATTTTCATAACCCTGTTTTTGTAAAAGGTACATAATTCTTTAAAATAATTTGCTATCTTAACCCTCCCTTATCAATAAAATCAACATGTTATGACTACGATTGCTCTTTACAACCTGAAAGGTGGCGTTGGCAAAACTGCCAGTTGCGTAAACTTTGCTTACCTGGCTGCGGCCGATGGTTTTAAAACCCTTCTATGGGATATTGACCCCCAGGGCTCGTCTTCTTTTTATTATAAAGCAAAACCCAAAACCCATCCGGGTATAAAAAAACTGATCACTAAGGATGCGGACCTGGAAAATGCCATCCTGAGTACCGATTTTGAATTACTGGATGTGATACCGGCCGATAACAGCAGTAAAAGCTTTGAAATCATGCAGGACGAAATGAAGGGAAACAAAAACCGGCTGAAAGCTGTGTTGAAGCAACTGGATAAAGAATATGATTTTGTTTTTATTGATTGCCCGCCCGGTTTCAGCGCACTGAGCGAAAATATCTTTAACGCCGCAGATATAGTGCTGATGCCGGTTATACCTACCACGCTCTCTATCCGTACCTACAATATGGTTAAAGATTATTTTAAAGAAAAAGCCTTAGACATTACCAAGATGATGTGCTTTTTTACCATGACCGATCTGCGTAAAAACCTGCACAACGAGATCATGCAGGAATTGTACAAAGACAAACGTTTCTTCCAGAACTACATTCCGTATTTAAGCGATGTAGAAAAAATGGGCATACACAAAGCCCCCATTATGGAGTTTGCCAACAGCAGTTATGCTGCAAGTTGCTACCGGGAATTGTGGACAGAAATTAAGGAAGGAGTACTATAAAAATTCAACTTAAAAATAATTTATTAGTTTTGCCTCCATGAAAAAAGAGTTAAACAGTTGGTTCAGTCCCGCACTGCAAAAAGAAATGCCCATTGTTACCTATGGTGATTACGGCACAGCTATTTTATTTGTACCCACTGCTGCGGCAGATTACCTGGAGTATGAACGATTTCAGATGATGGAAACCCTGGCCCCGTATATCAATGGTGGCAAAATAAAAGTCTTTTCAATCAACAGTATTAACAACGAAAGCTGGTTAAATAAAGAAATGGCAGGCGAACACAAAGCCATACGCCAGAACCAGTTTAACGAATATGTTTTTAACGAAGTAATTCCATTTATAAAACACAGTACATCTAACGAAACAGAAATCATTACCTGCGGAGCTTCTTTTGGTGCATTACACAGCATGAACCTGTTTTTAAAACGCCCCGATCTCATCAATGGTGTAATTGCCATGAGTGGGGTATATGACCTTACAGAATATACCGATGGCCATTTTGATGACCAGGTATATTTCAACAGCCCAATGCACTATATCCAAAACCTGGAGGATCACTATATATTAGAGCAGATCCGGAAAAGCCGCCATCTTCACATATTTACCGGTAGCGGAGCCTATGAAGATCCAAATGCCTCCAAATCCTTTGCAGGGTTACTTTACAGCAAGGGAATTAATTACGAGCTGGACGTTTGGGGCGAAGAATGGAAACATGACTGGCCTACCTGGAGAGCTTTGTTACCCCATTATTTTGAGACCCGGTTCTGATTTTCCCGCTACTTTACACAATAACATGATGGCTTTTCTGTTATATAGGTACCAATTATCCTAATAAACATGAAAAAGCCAATACTACTCTTTGCGATCAAGTGTTCGGTAATACTATATTTTGCAGCCTGCACCGGTATTGATAAAATGACTACGGCCATATCTGCCACACCCAGTGTAACCAAGGGTTCCTGGAAAATAAATCTTTATACAGAATCGAAGAATGATAAAACTACCGCTTTTAATGGCTGTATGCTCACTTTTGAACCGTCAGGAAAAATCATAGCCTACAAAAACGGCGAAAAAATAACCGGCAACTGGGCAGAAGATGATATTTTAAAAAGGATTACCATAAACCTTGATACTGATGACCCTGCATTGACAAAGCTTAATAACTATTGGAATATTTCAACCATTTCAAAATGGCAAATGTGTTTTAAAACCGTCAACACCACAAAAGATAGTCAACTGCAGATAACCAGTCTGTAATTATACTAAAGTAGTTTTTGTTTATTTGAGTTTAATGATCTTAAAAAGCTGCTCCTGCCAGGGAGCGGCTTTTGAGCTTTTAACAACATTAGTTTTCAATTTAAAAAGTTGCCAGGCTGAACTCGTGAAGCCGGTATAATTCGTTTATGTAACCCGCCTTCGACAGGCTCCCCGAAATGATCGGGACAGGCAGGCTTATAAGCCCCATTATTTAAAACATTCCTTTCAAACTGATGCATAGTTTTTAATTTGCCTTTTGATTGGCAAGTACAATTGTTTTACTTTTATGGCATGCCAAAAAAATTATTTTTATTAGATGCATTTGCATTGGTCTTTCGTGCTTATTATGCACTCATCCGCAATCCACGTATTACCAGTAAGGGCCGCAATACAAATGCACAGTTTGGTTTTACCAACACCATTATAGAGTTGATCAAAAATCAAAACCCCACGCACATGGCCGTGTGTTTTGATACGCATGCACCAACCGAGCGCCATACCGATTTTGCCGATTACAAAGCCAACCGGCAGGAAACACCCGAAGATATTTTATCGGCGGTGCCGGATATTAAAAGAATTATTGAGGGTTTGAATATTCCTGTAATTGCCATTGATGGTTACGAAGCCGATGATGTAATTGGTGCATTGGCAAAAATGGCTGAGAAGGAAGGGTACGAAGTATTTATGGTAACACCCGATAAAGATTACGGCCAACTGGTTTCTGAAAATATTAAGATTTACAAACCGCCTTACCAGGGTGGTAAGTTTGAAATAATGGGGCCGAAGGAAGTTTGCGAAAAATGGGACATCAGCAATGTGGACCAGGTGATTGATATGCTGGGCCTGATGGGCGATGCGGTGGATAATATCCCCGGCATAAAAGGTGTGGGCGAAAAAACTGCCGCCAAATTGTTGAAAGAATATGGTACACTGGAAAATATCTTAGAGAACGCAGATAACATAAAAGGTTCACTGGGAGAAAAGGTCAGAGCCGGAAAAGAACTGGCTGTAATGAGTAAGAAATTAGCCACCATTATTTTAAATGTGCCGGTTGAATTTCATGAAGAGAATTTTTTAATAAAGGAAATGAACAAGCCGGCTTTAAAAGAAATATTTGAAGAGCTGGAATTTAAAACCCTGGGCAAAAGAATTTTAGGCGAAGAGGTGGATGGCGCTCCTGAAGCATGGAATGGTACTGAAGAAACAAAGCCGAAAAAAGCAGCTACAGCCCAAATGGATCTGTTTGGAAATATTATTGAGCAACCCGAGGCTGTCGAAATAAAAATTAAAAGCGAAGATCAAATATCTGCCGCTGATAAAAACATCAACAACACGCCACATGACTATTCGCTGGTGCAAACCGACTATGAAATAAATGACCTGGTAAAATATTTATCGGCCTTTGATGAAATTTGTTTTGATACTGAAACGACCGGCATTGATGCCAACGTAGCGGAGATTGTAGGCATGAGTTTTTCTGTTAAAGCAGGAGAAGGATTTTATGTTTTCTGTCCAAATGACCGTGAAGAAACGGCCAGAAGGCTACAGTTTTTTAAACCGCTCTTTAATGATGCATCCAAAACATGGATTGGCCACAACATTAAATATGACATGCTCATTTTAAAATGGCAGGGTATTGAAATTGCCGGCAATACTTTCGACAGTATGCTTGCCCATTACGTAATTGAGCCCGATGGCAAAAACGGAATGGATGCGTTGAGTGAAAAATTTTTAGGTTACGAACCGGTGCATATTGAAGAACTGATTGGCAAAAAAGGAAAAGGGCAAGGAACGATGAGAGATGTGGATCCTGAAAAAATAAAAGAATACGCTGCTGAAGATGCTGATATCACACTGCAATTAAAAACTGTTCTTCTACCAAAATTAAAAGAAAGAGAAGTGGAGAAAGTTTTTTACGAAGTAGAGAATCCGCTGGTGAAAGTGCTTACAGCCATGGAATATGAAGGCATCCGCATTGATGAAGGTTTTTTAAATGAATATTCAAAAGAGCTGGAGAAAGAAGCAAAGGCCGCAGAAGAATCTGTGTATGCACAGGCAGGCGTTCGTTTTAATTTAGCATCGCCAAAACAACTGGGCGAAGTGTTGTTTGATAAAATGCAGATAGATCCCAAAGCAAAAAAAACCAAAACGGGCCAGTACGCAACCGGCGAAGAGGTTTTACTAAAGCTGGCTGCCAACAATAAAATTGTAGATGATATTTTAGTTTTTCGTGAGTTTACCAAACTAAAATCAACTTATGTAGATGCGCTGCCGCTGATGATCAATAAAAAAACCGGCCGTGTGCATACATCATACGCACAGGCGGTGGCAGTTACAGGCAGGTTGAGCAGTAATAATCCCAACCTGCAAAACATTCCCATTCGTACGGAAAGAGGAAGAGAAATACGTAAGGCATTTATTCCAAGAGATAAGGACCATGTATTAATTTCTGCCGATTACTCACAAATTGAATTACGCATTGTTGCTGCCATCAGCGGCGATGTAAATATGTGCGAAGCATTTAAAACCGGCAAGGATATTCACAATGCCACTGCTGCCAAAGTTTTTAATGTAGAAGAAACAGCTGTAACCAAAGAAATGCGTTACAAAGCGAAGAGTGTAAACTTTGGTATCATTTACGGCCAGGGTGCATTTGGCCTTGCAGAAAATTTAAGTATCAGCCGTACTGAAGCAAAAGAGATTATTGACAATTACAAAAAGCAGTTCCCCAACATTCAGAAATACATGGATGATACCATTCATTTTGCGCAGGAGCATGGTTATGTACAAACATTGATGGGCCGCAAACGGTGGCTAAAGGATATCAACAGCGCCAACTTTACCGTTCGTGCTTTTGCCGAACGCAATGCCATCAACTCACCCATACAGGGCTCGGCCGCCGATATGATAAAACTGGCGATGATAAAAATTCATGCCGAATTCAGCAAGCATAATTTTAAAAGCAAAATGCTGTTACAGGTACATGATGAATTGGTTTTTGATGCACACAAAGATGAAATTGAAATAATAAAGCCGATCATTTTAAACTGTATGCAAACAGCGCTGGCATTACCCAATGATGTACCCACAGATGCTGAGCTTGGTATGGGAGATAGCTGGCTGGAAGCACATTAATAATATCTTATGAAACCAACGATTATTTACTGTTACGATGCTTACTGCGGGTGGTGCTATGGCTTCAGCCCGGTTATTAAAAAAATTGCCGGAGATTATAAAGATGAAATGGAGATTGAAGTACTCAGTGGCGGCATGATGATTGGCGAGGGCGTGATGCCTATTGAAAAAATTGGCCCATACATTCAAACTGCCTATAAAAGGGTTGAAGAACTAAGCGGTATAAAATTTGGTGAGGATTTTTTATGGCATATCAACAACCCCGATAAAAGCGATTGGGTGATGAACTCCGAAAAACCGGCCATTGCTTTGTGCATTTTAAAAGAATATTATCCCGAACGGCAGCTTGAGTTTGCCACCGATCTTCAATACGCTTTAAATTACGAGGGCCGGGATCTGGATGATGATGAAGCTTACCGCCATCTTTTAGATAAATACAATTTACAACCCGAAGCTTTTTACAGCAAGCTGAACGATGCCGAATACAAAGAAATGGCTTATTACGAATTTGCACTGATGAAACAGTTGCAGGTTAATGGTTACCCCACGGTTTTTATTCAAACCGGCGAAACAAAATTTGTAATGGTGGCCAGGGGTTATACTGCGTATGAAGATCTTAAACTTAGAATTGACAATGTAATCAAAGAGACTGCTTAATCAATGAAAAAATAAAAAAAACCTGAAAGTAAGTTCAGGTTTTTTAATGCCGGTCAATTATTTTTTATCTTTTCAATCATCTTCTTTGCATTTTCTGCTGTTACACCATCTTTATCTTTATCTATGGCAATCTGGTAATTTTTTAAAGCTTCTTCTTTTTTGCCCATAGCCATCAGGCATTCAGCGTAACTGTCATAGGCGTTTGCCGATTCAGGAAATACTTTAGTATTAATTTCAAACAACGCATTGGCAATATCAATATGCTTACTTTGCAATTTATTATATCCTTCACGGTTAATTTCAGCTTCCAGCCTGTCTGCTACATAGCGGCGCCTTGGATCTTTTTTATACTCAACAGCAAAATGTATTGCCCCGGCTTTGTCGCCCGCTGTGATCTTGTCTGCTAATATTTGTGCAATGGGTTTTTCATTTTCATAATTAAATATAGCTTTTAGTGCAGGGTCTTCGTTATTATAGTAATCATCAAAACTCATATCCACGGCCAATTCAGGTGATGTTGCTTTTCGCCTGTCACGTGGGTCTAGGTTTTGCCACCACATCCAGCTCAGATTTGCCTGCAGCTTACTGTTATTCAAGGTCTCTGTCCTGGTATCGCCATAAAAATTCACATTTTCACTGGTTGGTTCTCCAATAAAAGTTACTTCAGTATATTTCTCCAGTTCATTCACTAAATTCTGGGCAGCTGAAAAAGTGCGTCTCCCAATAATGCAAAAGAATTTTCCCTTCTGATTTATTTTAACCGACCTGATGATGCTGGTGATCATTGGTTTGTTAAGTTGATTATTGCCTCCACCATTGGTTCGTATGTCCAATACAAGTTTTTGCACATCATTTTTTTCAATAAACCCTGCCATGTTTGTAAAAAAAGCAGCAATGGTTTTGTCTCCATCGTTTAAATTAACACTGTGCCGTACATACAGTGTTTTACGCTCTGGTAAAAATTCCATGAATCTGAATGAGGCAGGTTCTTTTTGCCAGAGCGGAATATTGCTTGTTGTCCTTTTTGCAACTGCCCATCCTGCAGCAGTCTCAAGTCCCGTCATACTAAAGCCGTTAATACCGGCCTCTGCATTAACTAAAACAGTTTCCTCTTTTCCGTCCTTTAAATAAGTAATACTTACTTCTGAGGAAGTTTCACTGATACCCTGTGTTTTCAAAAACTCAGGTGTTGCCAAAAAGAACATACTGTTTGATTTAAACCCCTGTTCATTTTCAAATGAAACCAACGGCCTTATGGCCGCCAATGCATCTTCTGTTTTTAATTTCCCTATTTTTATAACCTTTCCGCCAACAGCCTGCTCATATTTTTTTGCAGCGCTTAAAATATATACGCCATCATTAAACCAATACAATTGATAAGGTAGCCTGTTTAATTGCAGGGATGAAGCGCCGTGATGAAGCCCGAAGGAATTTATTTGGGTATGCCCGATGTGAAAAAGCGCAACCAGTTTTATAAATCCTGCCAACACTCCATCATTTTTCAACCCGGGTATTTCATTGTAGAAAACATCAACAGCTTTATCCCAATTTGCATCAGTAATATTATAAAACAGGTTGCTGTATTTTGTATGAACAATTTGCTGAAGCTGCCGCAGGTCGCTTTGCCACTCTGCTGAGGTTTGGCAATAACTGCTGGTACTAATTAATACAGCAATTAAATGGATGAAGATTTTTTTTGTCATGGCTAAATGATTTTTATTAAAAGTACATACACACAGAATCTTTACTGAAGTAATTGTATAAAAATGAGACAAGCGGCAAATTATTGCGACATACGGAAGCTTTGCCGTGGAAATTGATTATATCTTTAAATAAAAACGCTGTTGTTCAGTAAAAAATATTTATACCATTACCTGTTGTGGGCGGCTGTAACTATTTCCTTAGCAGTTGATTCTTTATGGATGTTTGATAAACAGCCACTGGTTTATGCTGCGTATGTTCCCTGTAAATTACTGATACAGGCAGCCATTGTTTATTTTAATCTTAATTTTTTAATCCCAAAATTCTTTTATCCTAAAAAAACACGATGGCTGTATTGGATACTGGTAACCTTTCTTTTAGCATTTACCGGCTTGTTGAATTTTTTACAGGAGTATCTTGCCTGGAAGCATTTTAATGTTACAGGTCCCGATAACCTTTTAAAAATGTATTTGCTGAATTGCCAGATGCCGTTTCGGTTCCTTGTCTTTTCTGCTTTGCTTAAAGCAACGGTTGATTACTACAAACAAAATGAATACCTGAAACAGGTGGAGTTTAAAAAAGCAACCGCAGAACTTAACTTTTTAAAGGCGCAGGTAAATCCGCATTTTTTGTTCAACACCTTAAATAACCTGTATGCTTTAATTTTAGAAAAGTCTGATAAAAGCGCAGAGTGTGTTTTAATGCTGGCAGACATTATGAAATATTTACTGGCTGAAGGAAAAGAGGACCGGGTTTTACTGCAAAAAGAAATTGAGCTCCTGAAAAATTATACGGCACTTGAACGGTTAAGAAAACCTGGTGCGGAAATAACTTTTACGGTATCGGGAGAACCTGAAAATCATTTTATAACTCCGTTGCTGCTGCTTCCATTTGTGGAAAATGCATTTAAGTACGGATTGAATACTGTATCTAAAAATGGCTTTGTACGAATTGCCATTGCCTGCAACGAAAAAGAAGTGCAGCTTGTCGTTGAAAATAATGTTCCTCCTGCAATAAACAGTGAGGCAGTACATTCCATGGGTATTGGTATTGAAAATGTAAAACAAAGGCTGGATCTTTTATACAAAGGAAAATACCAGCTTACTATTATGGACGAGACTGCATCATTTACCGTTAACCTTCAATTGCAAACCAAATGATGCTAACCTGTATGATAGTAGATGACGAACCGCTGGCTCATAACGTTTTGCTGGATTATATAAAAAGGACAGATACGCTGCTGGTTGTAAAGCAGGCGTTTTCTGCTGCTGAAGCAAGGGAATATTTATCCTTGCATACCATTGACATTTTATTCCTTGATATAGAAATGCCTGAAGAAACAGGTGTTGCTTTACTCAGATCATTACCACATAAACCGGTTACCATTTTTACCACAGCTTATATCAATTATTCGTTGGAAGGATTTGAGTTGGGGGTAATGGATTACCTGGTTAAACCTATGCGTTACGAACGGTTTGAAACTGCTGTTAAAAGAGCTGCCGATTTTATTGAGCTCTATAAACTAAAATCAAACATCGAAGGTGAGAATAACAAAAACGCCAGCCTGTTGATCAAAACAGGTAAACGTAGAAAAACAATTGGCAAAAACCAGGTAACACATGTGCAGGCGCTGAAAGATTATGCAATTATTTATTGTGGTGAAGAAAAATATGTAGTAAGAAGTACCATGAAGGAAATGGAAGGATTACTGGGCACTGCTGATTTTATACGGATTCACAAATCATTTATTATAGCAAAACAAAAGGCAAAATTTTATGCCGGCGCAAAAATAGAATTCAATGGTTTTGAACTACCTGTTGGCAGGAAGTATAGAAAGGATATTGATGATCTGCTGAAATAATTTATCGCTTCAAATTCTTTTCATACATCTCAATCCATTTTTCCACCGTTATTTTAGAACACAGTTCTCCAATTAATTCAAAAGGAATATGCTCAGGCTTTTTAAACCGCATACAGCTTTTGCCCATATCTAATTTTCCCAAACCGGTTTTTGCATATTCATCAGTAAACCATGTAAGCAGTTTGGGGTCTGTATAAATACCCATGTGATAAAAGTTAATACTGTTCTTCTGCGAAGCTAAACCTGCAAAAGGCAATGGGTCTTTGGGATTACAATGATACCCTGCCGGATAAATAGAATGCGGCACGCAATAACCCATCATACCATAACCCATTGCTTCTTTAAAGCCCTTGGGTAAATTTTTTAAAATTATTTTACGCAGTTTGTTCATCGCTTCCTGTCTTTCGGGTGGAACTTCTGATAAGTACTGGTCAACAGTTGTTGCTTTTGATTGCATGTGTATAATTTAAAAATTAAGTATCCTGAAAACTCAGTCCATGGCCCCATCTCAGTTTTATATTGCTTCGCCATTACCCTGGTTATTTGCGCTATATGCGTAAGGTCATGCACTACCCAGGTAGCCAGTAAATGCCGCAAGGTTACACTACCTAAAACCGGGTGCATGCCTTGTCTGTTTAAATCATCTTCGGTTAAGTTCAATGATTTAAACCAAACCATATTTTCTTTTCTTATGGCTGCAAATTCATCCAGCAGTTGTTGCAAAGATTTGCCTTTGCTTTCTTCGTACTGTGCAAAGCGATCGTATTTTTCAAAGGTTTTTGTATTGCCAAATTCCAGTATCATTTTGGTTCTTACTGTCCAGTCGGTTTTTTCACCATGTACCAAATGTCCAATTACATCATAAGGTGAAAATGTTTCAGGGCCTTCGTTGGGCATTACCCAGTCATCCGGTAATCCGGAAAGCAAATCCTGCAGAACAACGGGTGTTCTGTCAAGTATCTCATATGATCTTTCTAAACTGTATTTCATCTTATTGTCGTTTGTAATAAAAATCCTGCCTTTTGCCTGTTTCTGTTCCATCATCTATATACGCATGTAACGAATCGGCTGATATTAGTTTATAAACAATCCGTTTGGGGAAATCATGTTTCGGATTTTCAAAAACAAACTCATTGTTTTCAGATCCGGTCATTTTAAAAGCAATGGGTTGTTTACCGTTTTGGTCTTCAACAGTTGAGGTATAAAAAATACCTTCTTTAGTATTGGTGAGGGCAATCTTTTCGGTAAGGATCGTGTCCTTTCCTCTTATCATATACCCTTTGCTTTGCAGGTATTTTTTATTCACTCTTTTCCATTCTTCGCAAACCGCACCACGTTTGGTATTCATTTTCCAGGTGCCTGCAAGTGTATATAGTTTTTTAAAAGTTTTACTATCGTCTGAAATTATAAAAGCAGATAAAGTCAACGTTGCAACAAGCGCAACAAAAAATTTTGTCATTTCTTTTTCTTTTTAGAAGCTTTGGAAATTGCATTATAATCAAGTGCCAGTTTGATCCAATACGCCAGTTTCTTTTTTGTGTTCAGTGCTTCAATATCCACAAACACATAACCTTTCATTATTCTTCCGGTAAAATCCATCGGGCTGCATCCTTCCATTTCCATTACTTCTTCCGTCAAGGAAGGATTAAAGCGAACCATCAATCTTTCCATTTCAACACCAACACACATTTTATTGTTTACCATAAAACAAAGTCCGCCGAACATTTTTTTCTCTTCGGTAATTTCATGTGTAAGAGAAATCAATTCCCTGACCCTGGCGGCAAGTTTTTCGTTGTAAGCCATCCTTATTTATTTTTGCATGGATGATGGTACACTATGCAATGCAACCCGGTTACCTTCGGTATCTATAAACACAGCCATAAAACCATAGTCAGGGCTTATTTCAGTTTTAGGCACCATAATACTCCCGCCGGCAGCAACAACTTTGTCCAGTACATGCTGAACATCAGGATTTCCATTTAAGTAAATCAATGGCCCATCGGTAGCCGAAGCTTTGTGAAAGCCTCCACTGTCTACCAAGGCACCTCCAACCTGTGTCATCATATCATCCAGCGGAAACATCCGCATTTTTATATTGGGCATATCCATTGGTATCAGGGTAATACCAAAAATGGTTTCATAAAATTGCTGAGCCCGGTTAATGTCGGTGGTTGGTATTTCAAACCAGCTGATTGCGTTTTGCATGTTTTATTTTTTAGTTAATGTCTTTACCTTCTTTCAGTTTGGCAATATTTCCTTCCAGTTGTTTTTTTGCAGCATCATTGGTTGCCTGTGCCAATGCTTTTTCGGCATACAAAATTGCTTTTTTAAAATCCCCTTTGGCAGAATAGCCGCTCATCAATCCATTGTTCACCCCCGATACATCACCATATCTTTTTTGTGAGGCCAAAAATATTTCCATGGCCCTGTCAGCTCTTTTTTGTGTGATAAGCTGTCGGCCATAAGCGGTGTATTGGTTGGCTGTTGCAATCAGCAAGGCTTCATCCATGGTAGAGTCGGCCTGTTCAGTTCGCTTTAATTTGTCATAAGCATTAGCCAGGTTACGCAGGGTAATAAAACTCTTTTGCCCCTGAAAACCGTTGATAGCACGTACACTCCATGCAAGTGCCTCTTCCAGATTTATATTTTTATTTAAGCAATATTGCGCAGCCTGCAGCATGTTGTTGCTGTTGAACCCTTTCTGGCTTGTTACCTGTTCCCTCAATCTTGCCAGCACAATATTATCTACATCCACATCTACCTTAAACGGTACCGATAATTTTTCCCACTGCATGGCAATTACACAATATTTTTCTTTGTGCTCAATAAACTCATACTTCAGGTATTCCACACTCCTGTCTACTGTAACAGGTTTTACATTTACCCTCAGTGCATCATATTTTTCTTCGTAATAAAAACTGCCCCAGGCTTCTGTTTGGGTAGAAAATATAAGCGTTACATTATCGGCTGCCATGGCCATGTGCAGGCCGTAACTGCCTGCTTTTAGTGGCTGCCCTTCTATGGCAACATCATGTTCAAATGTAATTACGGTATTTTCATTGGCACCGGCACGCCAGGGTGCTGTGTTTTTATTGGTTATAAAACTGCTTGTGGTAAAGCCATAAGGAACCAGGTTTCCATCGCCATAAATTTTCCCTTCCCTTTTATTAACATCAGGCCGGCTGTATTTAATAGTTATAGATGTGATGCCCACTTCTTCCGAAATGGTTGCCCGGGGGTTTCCTCCACTTGGCGGAATATCCATTTGGGCAAAAGAATAAGAAATAGTAAAAAGTAAAAGAAAAGCAAGCTGCAAATATTTCATGTTGTTTTGGTTTTGTATGCGGTGTAAAAATTTTTTTTCCAAGTAAGGTGCGTACGTATTTCTACAATTTCTTCCTTCGGTATTCAAGGTCATATTCTGTGCTCCAGGTTTTTCCATTGTCTTTAGTTATTTCGCCGTGCTGCCTCATTTTATCAGCACTTATATTCGTAAAGGTCATTTTACGTATGGCTATGGTATCTTTAGTGATCTTAAATGGGGTAGATGAATAAATGATCTGGTTGTTCTCGTATTTACCCTGCATATATTCATTGGTGCCTCCAACATTATCAACCCAGGTTTGCTGCCATTGTCTGGTAGTGGCATTATAGGTATTAAAGCTCTTGCCTGCATAGCGTAACCCCTGTTGCATTGATGCACTTGTCCATTCTTCAAAAATGATGCAACTGTCCAGTATCAAACTGATCTTACTGTCGCCGGCTTTTTTTCCATTGGGGCCAAAGGCCTCCCATTCGCCTATCCAAAAATCAAACTGGCGGTAAACAGGATTGCTGCAGGGAAGTTTTTGTGCATGTGATACAGCGGTAAAGCAGGTTGCGATAATGTAAAGTGATAATTTTCTCATACTGGTTTTCTGCGAGACAATTTAAAATACACAAACGCTTTATGCTTTATCCGTCTATTTTCCCGTTTGTCATTTACTTTTCACTGTGCTGTCTGCCGTTACACATGCCTTCTTTTCATTTCAAAGTAAGAAATTAAAATAAAAATTATAAGTTTTTATGACAGGCGGCGATGCATTGCCTGGGCTTTTCCATAAATATTTATTTTCAGGTTGTTTACTATTTTTTAACAAATGAATTGTGTAATTCAATTGGGCGGTTCATCCTATACACAAATTCAGGTGTTATGCATTTACTCAATTTATTTAAAGATGCCCGGTACTTTCAAATCATTTTCCAGAGTATTTTTTTAAGCTATGGCATTTTATTTTTGCATTGGCGCAACGAAAGCTGGTTATACGCCACTTACTTTATAACAGGCCTTGCCGTACAGTTTGTATGTGAGTATTTTTTAGGTAAGAAAAACGTTCCGTTTCTGCAGCGGCTGAAAAATGGAATTCCTTCGGTACTAATTTCTTCCTTCGGTTTAAGCCTTTTACTAAAAACCAATTACTGGTGGGTAGCAGTTTTTGCTGCTGCTGTTTCAATTCTTTCTAAATATATTATCCGCATTAATGGCAAGCATATTTTTAATCCTTCGGCATTGGGCATTGTTGCTGCCATTTTTTTAACCGGTAACGCCTGGATAAGCCCCGGCCAATGGGGCAGCGGAGCGGTAATATTGTTTGGTGTTTTGAGTTTGGGGTTTATTGTTGTTACCCGTGTTCAAAAAACAGATGTAAGTATTGCTTTTCTTGGAACATTTGCAGCGCTGTTATTTATACGCCAGATCATTTACCTGGGCTGGCCCTTGGATCATTTTATACAATCGGTCAGTACCGGCAGCCTCTTGCTTTTTTCTTTCTTTATGATAACCGACCCTAAAACCATTCCCAATCATACTGCTGTAAGAATTGTATGGTGTATTGCCATTGCTGCGGTTGCTTTTTATTTAACTGCATTTAAATTTATGAATGGGGCTCCCATTATTGTACTGGTACTGGCACAACCACTGGTGCCCATCCTGGATAAATTTTTTAAAGCCAAAAAATTTGAATGGGCAAAACCAAAAGCCTATACAGCAGAAGAAAAGAATTTTCTGCATGTAGTTTATTCAAGATCAATTATGTAATTCCTCAACTCTAAAAAAATAATTATGAAAAAAAGACTTTTAATTATCGGGGCATTTATTGTTTTATCCCCCGTATTGTTTTCTTTCTGCGGCTTTTATGTAAGCAAAGCTGACGGAACGCTGAAGAACAAAACCAGCCAGGTTATACTTGTAAGAGATGGCAACAAATCTGTAATTACCATGTACAACGATTTTAAGGGCGATACCAAAGATTTTGCAATGGTTGTGCCGGTGCCGGTGGTGTTACGTAAAGATGATATTAAGGTGGTGGAGCAAAGTATTTTTCAACGCCTGAATGATTACAGTGCGCCAAGGCTGGTGGAGTATTGGGATCAGAATCCATGTTATGGCAATAAGGAAGAAGATAAAATGTCGGCAGCCCCAAGCGCTAATGAAGTAGTTGTTACATCAGCATTTGGTACTAAAAGATCGGCAAAATCTGTTACCGTTGAAGCAAAATATCTTGTTGGCGAATACGATATTTTAATCCTGAGTGCTAAAGAAAGCAGCGGACTAAAAAACTGGCTCAATGAAAACGGTTACAAAATTCCAGCAGATGCAGAAGAAGTGCTTGACCCCTATATTAAAAGCAATCTTAAATTTTTTGTGGTTAAAGTAAATGAAAAGGAAAAGCAAAAACTGAACAATAATTTTCTCCGCCCTATTCAGATCAGCTTTAACTCGCCAAAATTTATGTTGCCCATCCGCCTGGGTATGGCCAATGCCGATGGCGACCAGGATCTGATTGTTTATGCTTTTACACGCAGGGGCCGTATTGAGAGTACTAATTACCGCAATGCAGATATTGTAAGCAACAGAAATATTCCGTTGTTTGTACAAAAAAACTTTGGCGCCTTTTATGGCAACCTGTTTACCAATCAATGGGATAAAGAAGGTAAGAGTGTCGCATTTCTGGAATATGCCTGGAATGTAACGCCCATCAATCAAATGAAATGCGATCCCTGCGTTGGCAATCCACCAACCGAACAGGATCTTGTGCAAAGCGGCGTTTGGTGGCTTGGTGGTAAAGACTGGAATGATTACAGTGATGTAGATAATGACGAGCCGGACAATGGAAGTAAAAATGTTCACTTCACAAGATTGCATTTCCGTTACAACAGAAAGTCATTTCCTCAGGATCTGATGTTTCAGGTAACACCCAACACACTAAATTACCAGGCAAGGTATATTATTACCCACCCGGCCACCGGCGATTTTAACTGTGCTGCCGGTAAAAAATATTTACAGGACCTGAGACAAAGAAGAAAAAAAGAATTACAGGAATTAACCGTATTAACCGGTACCAACATCAACAACTGGCAGGATGAAGCCACTGCAAAAAATGATGAAGAAACAAATGTATCGGCTCAATACGCAACCTTATTGCCACAGGTAAAAGATGAAATGGAAAACAAAGAAAACATGCCGGTTGGTATTCTTTTATTTGGTACTGCCATGGTGGCCGGTGCAGGTTTAATGAGGTGGAAAGGGATAATTTAAAAAAGTTAGTTGGCTATACAGTGTTTGGTTTTTAGGTTTGAATGCCCCGCTTTTCTAAGTGGGGCATTTTATTTACAAAAAAGCCCCGCAAAATTAATTGCAGGGGCCTTTTGTTCGCATTCACCTTTAAAGCTATTTTCCTCCACCGCCAGCTGGTGCACCGGCAGGCCTTTGCGGCCTTAATGAAGGTTCAATTTCATCTTTCCATTGTTTGTACTGTGCTTCAGTATAAATTGCTTTTAATTTAACGTCTCTTGCATCTGACAGTTCTTTACGCTTGGCCATCATGGCATCGCGGTCACTACCCGCTGCCCTTAATTCATCCATGGCCTTTGTTGATTCATTAATGTAATCAGTAATGATCGCATCTGATTTTACTTTTGTTGCAGCATCCAGGTTTAATGGTGCCATTTTTTCAATAGTAAATTTTATTCTTTCTTCCGGTGTCATGCGTTGTCCACCGCCGCCTTGTGCATTTACTGCTGTAATGCTGAACATGGCAGCTATTGCCGCTAATACAAGTTGTTTTTTCATTTTTTATTTTTTAAAGGTTTATTACTTATTTAATTAGACGACGGAACAATATAAAACCATCGCTATTTTTTTTCAGTTTCTTTTTTTCTCCCGTCGCCTCCTTTTCTGCTAAAAACTTTTCCAAAAAGTGAATCAAATTTTGGTAGTTGCTCTGGTGTACAAAGCAATCTTATATTTTTTAAATGATTAAACATCTGAAGCTCCATTGCTTTTTGTGAGGTTGCAGACTGAACGGCTATAGTGTTCATTGCAGAATCGCTGAAATTTGCCGCAGCCAGTTCTTTAAACTGTTCGTCTTTTAGAGAGCGTAGGCTATCCATCATTTTCTTCATACTATCTTTATGCCTGTCGCTCAGCGTATCATATTGTTTTAGTTGTATCGTATCAAAGCCAATTTCGTTTTTTAAAAAAGCCGAAATCATCGCTTTTCTATCAGGGCGTTTTTCACGCTTGCCATCATCTTTTTTCAACAGGAAAAAAGAAACCAGTGCAATATTGGCAACCAGTAAGATGCCGATTATTGCAAGAAAAACTTTACTTCTGTTTTGTTTGTTTATCATTATGGTGTATTGTCATTATCGTAAATAGTTGCTGCCGTGTATGAAAATTCATCGGCCTGTGTTTGTACCGTTTGCTCGGAAACAGTGGCTGAGTCTGGTGTTTTGTTATACATAACCACCATTATATTAAGCAGCACAATCATGCACAAGCCTGTAAAAGCCACGGCAGGCCTGCTTATAAACCAGCTTACTTTTTCCCAAACTGATTCTGTTCCTTTATTCATCCTGGCATGTATACGGGTAAGCAGGAACGGCCGGGGTTCTGCACGTTGTGCATCATCCATACTGTTCAGTGCTTCTTCTATCAGTTTATTTATGTTTTCCTGTTTGTTCATATTGCATATTTTTTGCGCAGCATCCTGCGGGTTATTCAGGAATATTAATATCGTAATATTTTTTTAATTCTTTTCTCAAATTTGCTTTTGCCCGGCCCATCAACGATTCTACTGCATATAAAGTGGTGTTCATAATTTCGGCAACTTCCTGGTAACTCTGTCCTTCCAGTTTATGCAGCGTAAAAGCAATGCGCTGTTTATCCGGAATCTGCTTCAATGCATTAAACAGTTCGTTTGCCCTTTCTTTTTTTTCCATTTTAACACCGGGGTGGTCAAACTCCGCCTGCTGCTTATCCACTTCATCATGGCCGCCAAACAAACTCTGCACAAAACCAAAACGCTTTTTCCGTTTTGCTTTCTTTTCATGGTCCAACGCTTTACCCAGGGTAATGCGGTAAAGCCAGGTTGAAAATTGTGAATCGCCTTTAAAAGAACTTACTGATCGAAACACCTGTATAAAAACCTCCTGTGTAATATCATCCGCATCATCTGCATTTTGTACAATACCAAGCGCTGTATTATAAACCATTACCTGGTAATCATCAACCAGCTTTTTAAAAGCTGCTTCATCTCCCTGCTGCAGTTGTACAACTAGTTCTGTTTGGTTCAAACCGTGTTTACTTTATGTCCGCTCTAAAATTACTTAAAAACCGGGACCAAACCCACCACCACCACCGGGTCTGCCACCTCCAAAATTTCTTTCACCGCCGGTTGAAGCTTTTGCCACACCAAAATTCTTAAGACTATATGTAAAGGTGAGCATAAAGTATTGACGCAATACCTGTGTTTGCACATCCTGAATATAAGTATCAGTAATTGTTCTTGTAATACTTTGATTTTGCTTCAGCAGATCAAATACAGATAACTTAAGTTCGCCTGCTTTATTCTTCAGAAACTTTTTACCTATTGCCGCATTCCACAACCAAAAGCTTTGATTAAGACCACCCGATAACCCGCTGTATGTATTGCCCGATATATCATTTTGTATAAACCAGCCCTTTTTGCTTAACAGGTTAACCTGTGCACCAATAGTTTGATTAAGAGATTCGGAACTTGTGCTCCTGGTTGTATTGGTTTTAGATTTAGTGAGATTGGCATTGTACGATAAATTAAAATCAACATACTCACTTATATTACTGGCAAGCACCACACCGCCATTATAGGCATAACTGTTTGTAAATATCTTTTGATAATCCACCATACCGGGTAATTTAGAATAGCTGAATCCTGTACTTACATTGAGGGTTGTTTTGATAAATTTAAGGGGCATGCTGTAAGTAAAAAATGTACGCAGGCTTTTGTAACCATTTAAATTTACCGGTTTTGTAAACTGAGAGTTCTCACTAACTTTTACATTATTGATAACAGTGTCGGCACCCCTGATAAAATAGGATGCATTTGAAATATAGTTACCGGCAGTTTGCAAAAATAAATTGGCAAAAAAGCTTTTACTGGTTTTTGAATTGGTATAAGCATAACGGCCCGATAAAAAATGAGTGTATGATTGTTTAAGATCGGGATTACCGCTGGTTACATACAAAGGGTTGTTGTTGTTCACCACATCCTGTAACTGGGTTACAGAAGGAAAATTGGTTGAAGCCCTGTAAAACACACGCACATTTACATTTGCCGAAAGCTTTTTGCGCCACATTAAATTAGGTAAGATATTGGCAAATGACTGGTCAACAGAACTTGCTGTTGGAAAAATACGCTGGCTCTGGAGTTTTGCTGCCTGAAAATTTACCCCAAAAGATAGCTGCTCATCCCTGCTTTGACCTAAGCGATAATTAACACCCACATTATTGGTGGTAATGGTATTGTCAAAACGGTTAGACAGGGAAGTGTCGAACACGCTGTATTTTTGCCCGTCGTAAGAAAAATTCTGTTGGTCGGCTTTGTTTTTTTGAACCGACAGGTTGTAATCAAATTGAAGTTGCCCTTTTTTTCCTATAGGCTCGGTGTAGGCAATATTACCACCAATGGTATACCCGTTGGTAGCATTATCTATAAACCTGTTTTGAATAGAATCATAGGCGAATGCATACAGGCTATCATAAAAACGGTACCTGGTATCACTGATAGATTCTCCATCATTTTTTGTAAACGTGGTATTAAAACCTACGGATAAAGAACGCCCTCTTTTAGGAAAGGAATGACGAAAAAACATATTGTTGCGTATGTTATAACCGTTTCTGTCGGAAGTTGATTTTGGAGTTATTAAATTGCTGATAGAATCAGCAAGTCCTTCGTAAATATTTTGTGAAGAAAAAGAAGAAGATCTGCTTTTTTGAAAGCTAACATTAGGGATTATAAAAAGTGAATTGGACGAATCTATTTTATATTCTAACCGCAGATTAAGGCGATGATTGGTATTATCATTAACCGATGTACTTTTTTGTAAGCTGAACCTGTTTTTTGTATCATCAAAAGTTTCAGTGTTGGTAACACTTTCATTGTTATTATGACTGTTGTTAAAAAAGTAACTGCCTGTTAGCGTTAATTTTTTTGCATAAACATTGCTGAAGTTGATACCCAAAGCATTGGTTTTGCTGATCCCGCTTGACTGGCCAACATTAAAATTATCAGATCCACCGCCCATACCACCTCTGCCGCCACCACGTCCGCCGCCGCCGCTGCTGCTGGTTGCTCCCAACAGGTCCTGCGATGCAAAATTTTGTTGGTTGATATTATTGAAATTGGCTACCAGCGAAAGGCGCCTGTCTCCTTTAAAAAAACTAACATTACCACCTGCTGCATAACGGCTATCAGTTCCACCTCCTGCATAAATTCTTCCAAACTGGCCATTTTTAATACCCGATTTGGTTACAATGTTTACTGTTTTAACCGAATTGCCATCATCAAAACCAGTTAACTGGGCCTGGTCGCTTAGCCTGTCAAAAACCTGTATTTTATCAATTACAGAGGCAGGTAAGTTTTTAAGGGCTGCTGTGGCATCATCACCAAAAAACTCTTTACCATCAACAGTAACTTTTCTTACCTGTTCGCCCATGGCAGTTACGGTGCCATCTCTGCCAACAGTAACACCAGGTAATTTTTTTATCATATCCTCTGCTGTGGCATCGGGGTTTACTTTAAACTGGCCGGCACTATATTCTGTAGTATCGCCTTTTTGCCTGGCCGGTGCAGCTTTTGCCACAACGGTTACATCACCCAGTTCGGTAGCAACTTTTGCTATACTAAAACTAAGTGGAGTAATATTGCTGGCCTGGAGGTTAACACGCTGTTCAATTTTTTCGTATCCGCTAAAAGTTATATAAAGTCTGTAACCACCGGTATTAAGATTATTAAATGTAAAATTTCCCGCTTTGTCAGTAACAACCAGCTTAATTTGCGAAGAATCTCTCACTGAAACCAGCTTTACAGTAGCACCCACCACTGCCGAATTATCGGTCTTGTCGGCAACTTTACCTTTAAGAGCAATATCCTGACTTTTTGCAATCACAGTTCCCAGGCTAAAAAACAGTACCAATAAAACAGATCTTAAACTCATAAATTTTCTTTTGTATGACTATTAGACGACCTGTTGAGATAAAACAGTCGCATAAAGCAGCTTTTTTCAGTAAAAACAGTCTTTTCAGGTGAAAGCGGTATATAACCGGTACAAATGGCAATCGTTAAATGTTTGCTACTGCATTTCATCAAATAGATATATTGCTTTTTTAGAATTAACTTGCATCCCTAAAAATTAAATGAAGAATTATGGAATACAGCAAATTGGTATCAGTAACCGGCTTATCCGGCTTGTTTGAATTATTGTCTTCAAAAGCCGATGGCGGTGTTGTAAAATCGCTGGAAGATAAGAGCACAAAATTTGTAAGTACAAGGGTTCATCAGTTTTCTCACCTGGAGAGTATTGAAGTTTTTACCACAAAAGACAATGTTAACCTGGTTGATGTTTTTACAGCCATGGCTGCCAGTACCGAAAAATTACCTGCCGACAATGATGCGGCCGCAGTAAAAAAATATTTTGAAAAAGTTTACCCTGATATGGATTTTAGCCGTGTTTATGCCAGCGACATGAAAAAGATGGTAAAGTGGTTTGGAGCTTTACAGGCAAATAATGTTGAGATCAAATTATCTGAATTACCTGAAGGCGATACTGCCACCACCGAAACCGTAAAAGCAAAACCAGCAGCAAGCACCAAAGCTGCAGCGGTTAACAATGCACCGGCAAGGAAGATAAATACGCCTAGAAAGATGGCATAGGAAATAGAACACGGATTACACAGATTCAACGGATTAACACAGATTTTTAATATTCAAAATCCTGCCAGGTTCTAATACAATGGCAGGATTTTGAATTTCGCAATTCACGACTCACATCTCACCACTCACGATTATGTACACAGCAGATATACAAAAAATTCCCCGCCATTTTGTTCCCAAAGATTTTAGGGTAACAGATTGGCAAAGCCTTGAACCTTTTTTTAAAGATTTACTCGAAAGGGTTATTGAAACCAGCGCCGATCTTGAAAAATGGCTGCACGACCAAAGTGAACTGGAAGCTTTGGTAAATGAAGATGCCTGCTGGCGGCAGATAAAAATGACCTGTGATACTGAGAATAAAAACCTGGAAGAAGCTTTTACTTTTTTCTGCATGGAAATCCAGCCAAAGATACAGCCCTATGCTGATGCATTGAATAAGAAGCTGGTGAACCACCCGTTGGCTAAGGATCTGGATGAAGAAAAATATTTTACTTACCTGCGCAGCATGCGCAAGAGTATTGAACTTTTTCGTGAAGAAAATATTCCCTTACAGGCAGAGCTTTCGGTAATGCAGCAGCAGTATGGAGTTATATCCGGTAAAATGACGGTTACTGTAAATGATACAGAATACACTTTACAACAGGCCGCTAAATTTTTAGAAAATCCCGACAGGAAATTAAGGGAAGAAGTGTACCGCAAAATAAATGAAAGAAGGCTGGTTGATAAAGACGCTTTGAATACTTTGTATGATAATCTGATTGAAAAAGAAACCAGGAAGCAATCAATGCCGGTTTCTCTAATTACCGTGATTACCGTTTTAAAGAACTGGGCCGTTTTGATTACACCAAAGAAGATTGTTTTAAATTTCATGAAGCAGTAAAGCAACATGTGCTGCCGCTGGTAAATATCATCTACCAAAAGAAAAAAGAAAAACTGGGGCTGGATACTTTACGCCCGTGGGATATTGATGCAGAACCCGAAGGCATAAAACCTTTAATACCTTTTAAAACCAGTGAAGAGCTGATTGAAAAATCAATTGCCTGTTTCAGCAAGCTGCGCCCGTTCTTTGGCGAATGCCTTAAAAAAATGCAGGAGCTTAAACACCTGGACCTGGAAAGCCGCAAGGGCAAGGCTCCCGGAGGATATAACTGCCCGCTGGCAGAAAGTGGCGCCCCTTTTATTTTTATGAACGCAGCCGGGCAAATGCATGATGTAACTACCATGTTACATGAAGGTGGCCATGCCGTTCATTCTTTTCTGGCACATCCTTTAGAGCTGAATGGCTTTAAAGAATACCCCATGGAAATTGCCGAAGTGGCCAGCATGGCAATGGAACTGATGAGTATGGATGAATGGGAAACATTTTTTACAGATGCTACAGATCTGCAAAGAGCAAAAGAACATCAGTTGGAAAGAGTGATCACTATCTTTCCGTGGATTGCCATCATTGATAAATTTCAACATTGGATATATGAACATCCTGTGCATACACATGAAGAGCGCACTGCAACCTGGAATGAGATACTGAAAGAATTCCAGGATAATGTAATTGATTACAGCGGACTGGAAACCTACCGCAGCAACAACTGGCAGCGCCAGTTACATTTATTTGAAGTGCCTTTTTATTATATTGAATATGGTATTGCACAATTGGGTGCTATTGGTATGTGGATGCAATACAAAGAAAATAAAGAGCAGGCAATGGACAATTATTGCAAAGCCCTTGCATTAGGCGGCACCAGAACTTTACCACAATTATTTGAAGCTGCAGGATTGAAATTTGATTTTAGTCCGGATAAAATTAAAGTGCTGATGGAGTTTGTGAAAAGGAAATGGAACGCTGATTGTTTTGATTTAAAATGATTTCGCAGATCGTTCTTAACCCAATGCATCATGCTTGTTATCAGGCATCAGCGAAATCATTTAATCTTATAATATGATTACACTGATCGCAAATACCGCTGATCACCAGATCAATTTGTTTTTGTGTAAATCCTTTAGGCAATTTTACTTCGGGTATACTAACATGATCCATACAAATTGTTTTATCACAAACATCGCAGATAAAATGTACATGGTTATCATGGTGATGGCCAGCTTCGCAATTATCTTTACACAATGCGTATAAAATAGAGTTGTCGGTGGTAGGTATGTTATGTATGATCCCCTTCTCTACAAAGGTTTGCAGGGTTCTGTAAACAGTAACCCGGTCAAAAGAGGCATCGGTACTTTTTTCAATATCGGCATGGGCCAGTGCACCGGGGCTATTTAAAAACAGTTCCAGAATTTTCTTTCTACCCTCTGTTATGCTGAGCTGGTTCTTCTTTAGTATGTCGAGTAATTCTTCCATTGCAATTATAAAATAAAGTATGTTTATAAAAATGTGAGCCGGTTGTCTGAGTTTGGAGTCTGCTGGAAGAAGTCTGATTTTTCGCAGGAACTTTCTCACGACTCACGTCTCACCACTCACTAGTTCGGGTTACTGCTGAACCCGTTCATAAAGCGTTTGGTTGTTATTTTCTCTTTTAGCAAACCCTTAATATCAGTAATTAATTTTTCCACTTCATCATTATTCAATCCGTCGTAAACCATTCCACGTACCCTTCGCTGCTTATCTACCAGGGCAAAAAACTGGGTATGTATAAACTGATCTTTTATTTGGGCAGAATCTGGTTTTCCGTCGTCAATACCATAACTCTGCCTGGCCATTTTATAAAGTGCTGCTTTATCTCCGGTAACAAAATTCCAATTAGTGTTTGTGGATTGTGGATTGTGGATTGTGGTTGAATCATATTCAATTTTATAAGATCCATCAGCATTTCTTTTAAGCTTTCCATTCAGCATTTTTGCTTCGTAAGCTTTCAGCAAAGGAACAGCATCGGTTTCAGGCATACAGGTATGCGAAAGAATCATAAAACCGGGTTCATCTTTAAATGCATCAAAAACACGGCGCATGTTGGCATTCATTTTAGGGCAAATGCCTTTGCAGGTTGTAAAAAATATTCCGCCACATACACTTTACCTTCTACTTCTCTTTGTGTGATTTTTTTCCATCCTGGTTTATAAATGAAAAATCCTGTACATTGTCGTTCCGTACCATCAGGTTTGATTTTGAAAAATCATAGTCTCTGAAAAGCAATAAATAAAATGCCCCGAGCAACAGAACAAAAAATCCTACATAGATCAAAATCCGCTTATTCCTCTTATTCATAAAAATCATTTGTGCAAATTTACAACCGTTTGAGGGTTCAAGTTTACCATTGTCGATTTTAGATGTAGCCAAACAGATAAGATTTGCAACATTATTGCAAATATCTTACCTTTGCCGCCAGCCTTATTATGAATATTAAATTAAACTGGGACGCCCTGGGCATCGGAACATCTATACTCTGTTCAATACATTGTGCTTTATTGCCCGTGCTTATGAGCACTCTTCCGGTTTTTGGTATCAACATCATTCACAATTTATTTTTTGAGTGGGGCATGATTGTTTTGGCTTTTGTTGTAGGTTCTTATTCTCTTTTTCATGGTTACATAAAACACCACCGCTCACTGGTTCCGGTTTTAATTTTCAGTTTCGGATTTATTTTTCTTGTGTTAAAACAGTTCTTTGTTCAGTACGAAATACCTTTTTTGATCATTGCTGTTGTACTTATCATCAGCGCTCATTTTTATAATTACCGGCTTTGCCACAGAAGCAAATGCACATCTCCGCATCATAAGCACTAAGTTTATTGGGTTACCGGTTTCTTAGTACCGGATTATTTATATTTATAGTTTAAACTAAATTCCATGAGAAAGATTCTTTCATCTTTACTGATTATACTGTTATCATTTACATCTGCCTCTGCGCAGAATAAAGATGAACAAACCATCCGAACACTTGTTCATAAAAAGGGATACCCGGATACTGCTGCCATGGGCAAACTTGATTTTGATCTGCTGGAAGTAAAAAGATTATCGGTGATGTATTTTTTTGTGGTAGGTAAATGGCATTTAAACAGGAGCATTGGTGATGTTGGCGGGCACTTTACCCTGTTGTTTAAAAAAGTAAAAAATAAATGGGTGATTGTGGCAGACCACAGTAGCTAGTTTAAAATTCAGCCATTTGTCATTAAGTCATTCTGGAAACTTCCATACTTATAATTTCCATTTACGTTTTAAGTGAATTACCAGTACTATAAAACTTATTATAAGGAAAACGTAATACACATAATTTGTCCAATCAGGATTCTCTTCAAAAAAAGCATAGCCTTTGTAAATACCAATAAACACATTTACCATCATCCATAATAAAACAATGGCAACCGTGTTTAATATTCTTACCAGGAATTCCCTTGTTTCATCTTCCATGCTCATTCAGCACTCACCTCCTAAAGTGGAGTTATGAGGTTTTATAAAATTACTACAATCGGGGTTTGTATTTTTATTTTATCAGCAGCTTTTTATAGGCTGTACTATCGCCGTTAAATACATTAAAATCAACAAAGGCATCAATACCGTTCACCCGGCCTTTTTCGTTGTGCTGCCAAATGAGCCAGTTGCGTTTTATTCTGGGTTTGTCTTTTACATAATAATGGGCCACCCATAAAGGATAATCATCAAACTTACCATCCAGGAAATTTTCGTAAAAATCTACATTGGTATAAATGATCGGTTTTACTTTATAATACTTTTCAACCATCAGCAACCAGTCTTTGGCCCTTTGCTGAATTTCAGCTACAGATGCGCCATTTGCCGTTTCAATATCCAGTACCGGGGGCAGATCCCCTTTGGAAAGTTTTACTGTTTCAATAAAATTTTCGGCCTGCGCTTTACCGCTTTTACTACTTACAAAAAAATGATAAGCACCCCTGGTAACCAATGCCCCCTTTGCGTTAAACCAGTTTTTTCTGAATCCGTTATCAACCCTGCCCAAACCTTCGGTTGCCTTAATAAATGCAAAGCCGATCTTTACTTTTTTATCCTGCATGGCCTGCACAGCCTTCCAGTCAATATTATGCTGGTAGCGGCTTACGTCTATACCATGTATGGCGTAATTAACCGGAAGGTCTATACCAAAAGCAGGATAACGTACAAATTTTGGCCTGCTTAAAAATTCGTTGATATAATAAACAGCTGTGGCAATTACTGCCAGCAACAGTAGCGGAATTAAAATAGTTTTTAAAATGCCTTTCTTTTTTTTTGCCAAGGGTTGGTATTGCAGGTTCAGACAGATAAGCTACAAATTAGCAATAATTGCTTTTACCGGTTTGATAAAGTTTTCCTAAATGAATTATTTGAGCAGTTTTTTTACAAATTTAAAATCGCCTGCATTGATCTTAAGAAAATAAACCCCTTTTGCCAGGTATTGCGAGGGCACTTCAACATATTCGGATCCGTTTACGAGGTTAATATTTCTTGCATAAATCCTTTGCCCCAAAGCATTGTACAAATTAATGCTGGCTGTACCGGCAACCATTTTACGCATGTAAATATAAAAATGATTCCCCACCGGGTTTGGAAATACCTGCACCACATTTTGCCCTGTAGCTGCATCGGGCACTTTGGCCGAAACATTGTTTTTTGTTACCAACCAGTATTCCGGGTCAATCAATACCGTATCCGCAATAAAACCGATATTCCTGAAAAAAGTTTCGCCGTTGGTTTTATTATCTACCACAATGGTTTTTTCCTGAGTGGCATTTTTAAATTTAAGCGCCACGGGTAATTCAAAAAAATCAACAGAATTATGAGAAGTGGTTTGATTCATTTTTATGTTTACATATCCGCTGCCTATTTGTGTCCACTGCACATTGTATGATGGATAGCCCTGCCCCTTAAACCAGTCTTTAAAAAACTCAGACAGGTTTTGTCCACTAACCTGTTCCAGATTTCTTTTTAAATCATCTGTTTTGGCAAAACCATAAGCCAGTTTGGGGTCATTTATATATTGTCGTAACCCATTTAAGAAAACCTGGTCGCCCAGTTTCCAGCGCAGCATATATAAAAGATAACTACCCTTATTGTAACTCAGCCTGCCCGAAAATATCCTGCCCACATTGGTTGTATCATCTACCCAAACAGAACCACCGGTTGCTGATGTAATATTGTTGATCACTGCCTTTCTGTTGTTGATGATGCTTGCCGGATATTTATTTTCCATGTAAAAAGCAGCCAGGTATGTTGCAAAGCCTTCATTCAGCCAGATGTCTTCCCAGCTGGCACAGGTAATTTTATCGCCAAACCACTGGTGGCCCAGTTCATGGGCACCCAGGCTCTCATCAATTGAAACTATAAATGTGGCAGTCTGGTGCTCCATACCGCCTCCCCAGCTAAATTGTACATGCCCGTATTTTTCTTTTATAAAAGGATAGTCGCCAAAGTTGTTATGAAACAATTGCATTGCATTCAGCACATTTTGTGTACCACCCTGGAAAGAAGCCAGGCTTTCGGGATAACAATAGGTTTGCATGGGCAGGTTAGTATTGCCCAGTAAAACACTGTTATTAAAAACAGCAAAATTGGTAACTGCAAAACAAACGAGATATGATGCAATGGGATAGCGGTGTTTCCAGTAAGCCAGTTTTTTTGTACCGCCTGCAACCAGCGTTTCGCTTTGTAACAACCCATTTGCTGCAGCCTTGTATTGCTGCGGGGCTGTTACTAAAATATCAATTGAATCAGCTTTATCATCCAGCCCGTTTTTGCAGGGCCACCAATCACGACTGCCATAAGGTTCACTCAGGCTCCACATTACCGGTGTACCTGCGTGTGTGGTGGTTTCAAATGAACCGAAGCCGTTATTGGGAGGCACGCCTTTATAATAAATAGAAACAGAATCAAGTACGCCTGCATTGATGGCTGCAGGAAAATCAAATGAAAGTGTGTTATTGAGGTGTTGTTTTGTCAACAAACTGTTGCGTTGTTTAACGCTGTCAACTGTTAACGCATTCACCAGGTCAATTTGAATATTATTAGTTGCAGTGGTAATTACAAAGTACACGGTCACTTTTCCGGCAATATATCTTACAGCCGGGTTTACTTCCCATTCGCAGCGGTAATATTTTACATCGTAATTATTACTGGCCGATGTTATTGATTCCATGGAAATATTTCCCGCCATATTTCTTTGATGTGCTGCCTGTTCCATTAAAGCAATATCATGTACCTGTTTACAGGATTCGGCAGGTGTTTGTGCCAAGCCCTGCAGGCTGCTAAATATTAAAAAAAATAAAAGTATGCGCATATATAACAATTTAATTACTTCCCAATAGACAACAGATTTCTAACTAAAGTTCTTAAAGTTTTGTGAAAGGGCAATAAGGAAGCTAAGATGGCGTTTTAAAAATAACCCGTATTTAATTCGGTAATCCCCAAAGAAAACGTAGTCAGGCATGATTAAACAAATTTATTCGCCTTTTAAAGTATCCAAATCTGTTTGGATACTTTTTTTTATGGTAATACTTGCCCAGTCAGTTAAGGCCGGTTCTTTTGCAGATACCACCAAAAAAAGGTTGCTGGCAGCAGCATCTGCAAAAGACAATGCAGGTGTTATAACCCTGGAACCCAATGTTGTATTTCCTGATGTATTGACAGGTAATGAAAAAGAAGCGCTGCTTTATATAGAAAAGTTTTCGGAGAACAGAAGGGCATATCTTATACGCACCTACACACGCAGTAAAAAATATTTTCCTAAAGCAACAGCTATTTTAAAGAAACATAATTTGCCACAGGAGCTTAAAGTTTTGCTGGCATTGGAAAGTGCTTTTAATGGCAACGCTGTGTCAAAAGCAGGAGCAGTTGGTTACTGGCAGATAATGGATGAAGTTGCAAAAGAGTATGGATTAAAATATGTAGCGCAGCAAAAAAAGGAAGAAAAGAAAAAAGCTGAAAAAAAGAAAAGTGAAAAAACAACCCCCGTTGCAAAAACCACCACAAAAAAAACCCCTACACCAAAAGACGAACGTAAAAATTTTAATAAATCGACCTATGCTGCTGCCCGCTATTTAAAAGACCGCAGCCGCAACCTGGATAACAATCTTTTATTGATGGTTGCCAGTTATAATTGTGGTGTGGGTAATGTTTGGAATGCCATGAAAAAGACCGGCAAAAGCCGATCCTGATTTTTGGGATATTAAAGCATACCTGCCTGCCGAAACACAGGCTTATGTAATGAATTTTATTACGCTCAATGTGGTTTTTCATAACTATGAGAAGTTTACCGATAACACATTATTATTTACGCCAACCAAGGTTAAAATTGAAAATGTAGAAGGGAAGGCGACAGCAGAAACAACTTCATTAAATGATTAAACACTAAAATGTTTTATAAAGTTAACCAGTACATTTGTACTGGTTTTTATATAACCATACAATGAAGAAAAATTAATAATAACAGCTGCAGTGTTTTGTTCATTGCTTACTGTACTTTGGATTGTTAATCTTTTTACCGGTATGTTACAGCTTTTATAAAATTCCAACCCCTTCAAGTGAGCCCAATATTAAAGAGGAGAAAGGGTCTTTTATCCACTCTTAAAGATCCGGCCCCATACAAATTCATTGTATTTACAAGCGAATCTGAATTCTGTATGTTCAATTGGTATTACTGAACCTCAAAAAGGGCAAGATTTCTTCACAGGCTTAGTGGTGTACCGGGCGATATTATTGAAATGAAAGACGGGATACTTTTCGTTAATAATAAAAACTTTGATGAAAAAATTAACTGAACAATCAATATATGATCAGCAGTGCAGAGTTTTAATTAATTGATCAGGACGACATGAATGCCATGGAAAAGTCTGGTGGCATATATATGATAAGCAAAGGATTCTGCCCTGGTAACTTTTGACAGTGTATTGATAAAGAAATACAGTGCTAAAATAAAACCCGCACCATATATATTGGCTCAAACTGAAAACGTCCCTTTTAAATGGAACAATAAAGATGCTTACTGGACAACAGATAATTTCGGCCCTTTAAAATTCCAACCGGTTGTTATTTTGTTTTGGGCGATAACAAGGCACAATGCCCTGGATTCAAGATATATCGGCTTTGTTAAAAAGAAGACATAAAAAGGTGTTGTGCTCAACAAATAACTTGCAATCGGCTTACCTTTGCACATGCCCCAATTCAATTGGAACGATAGCAAAAATTTAATCAGCAAACTTACTGTCAGGCGGTTTATAAATGGCACCAAAGTGCTGGGCAGTTTTTATATCAGCCGTTTGCTAAACAGGCCTGTGCAATGGGGTTACCCGGTTTCCATTTCTTTTGAACCAACCACCAGTTGCAACCTGCGTTGCCCCGAGTGCCCCAGCGGCCTCAGGCAGTTTAGCCGCCCAACCGGCATGCTGCAAAACGATTTTTTAAACGAACCATTGATGAGATTCACCAGGAATTATTGTACCTCATTTTTTATTTCCAGGGCGAGCCTTACCTCAATCCTGATTTTCTGGAAATGGTAAAATACGCCAGCGATAAAAAAATATATACCGCCACATCTACCAATGCACATTATTTAACTGATGAAGTGGCTAAGAAAACAGTAGAGAGCGGGCTGGACCGGCTGATCATTTCTATTGATGGTACCACACAGGATGTTTACCAGCAATACCGTGTTGGTGGCAATCTTGAAAAAGTTTTGGAAGGCGCCAAAAATATTATGAAATGGAAAAAGGAATTGAAAAGTAAAACACCATTTGTTTTCTTTCAGTTCCTGGTAGTAAAGCCAAATGAGCACCAGGTTGAAGATATAAAACGCCTGGCCAAAGAAGTGGGTGTTGATGAAGTACGTTTTAAAACCGCACAGGTGTACGAATATGAAACCGATCCCAATAATCTCATCCCTACCATTGATAAATACAGCCGGTACAGAAAAAATGCCGATGGCAGTTACACTGCTAAAAACAAACTGGCCAACCGCTGCTGGAAACTGCAGCACGCCAATGTAATAACCTGGGATGGATTGGTAGTGCCCTGTTGTTTTGATAAAGATGCTGCACACCAGCTGGGCAATTTAAAAACACAATCGTTTAAAGAAATCTGGCACAACAATAATTACAAACAATTCAGGAGCGAATTGATGAAAAGCCGAAAAAATATTGATATTTGCTCCAATTGCAGCGAAGGCGTTTCAGTTTGGAAAGAGTAATTGTTTCCATCACCTTTCATTAATAAAATGAGTTTATGAATCAATCAGGTTTTAATGATCGCCTCAGGCAGATACTTGTTTTGCTGTTGGTTCTGTCCATAGCTATTTTACTCGTCAGCGAGCTTACCATCTTTATACCGGGGTTGCTCGGTGGTATTACATTATATATTTTAAGCCGGGGTTTATATTTTCAGCTGATTTTTAAAAGAAAATGGAAGAAAGGATGGACAGCCTTGTTATTTATCCTTGGCTATCTTTTAATAATTGCATTTCCTGTTTACATCAGTATCACCCTGGCTTCTCCCAAAATAAGTTCTATAGCCGAAAACCAGGAACAGATCATATCAGGTATACAATCTGTATCTGCAAAAGTTAAAGAGCAGACTGGATTTACCCTTTTATCAGCTGAGAGTGCCAAAACAATTGCTCAAAAAGTTTCAACTTATATACCACAGATCATAAACAGCACCATGGTATTGCTGTCGAATCTCATCATCATGTTTTTTTTGTTGTATTATTTATTGGTACAGGGCCGGGATATGGAAAAATATTTAAGTAAAATAATTCCGCTAAAAGATGAAAATGTACACCTGCTTGCAGGCGAAACAAAAATGATGATACGTGCAAATGCACTGGGCATACCTATTATATGTATTGTTCAAGGCGCATTTGCTGCACTCGGTTACTGGATATTTGGTATAGAAGACTGGGGACTCTGGGGTTTTGTGACCGGTGTTTTTGCTTTCTTTCCGTTAGTTGGTACTATGATCATTTGGGTGCCGCTGGTTGGCTATTTATTTGTTCATGGCAGTAACCTGCCGGCAATCGGCCTTACTGTGTACAGTGTTGTAGTTACCGGCAATGTAGATTATGTAGCCCGGTTAAAACTGATGAAATATATGGGAGATGTGCATCCTGTTATTACTGTACTGGGCGTTATTGTAGGCCTGAATCTTTTTGGATTTATGGGCCTTATTTTCGGACCATTGCTTGTAAGTTATTTCCTCATTATGGTAAAGATTTATATTAATGAATTTAACAGTCCTGTTGAAAGCACAGATCCGCCAACAGAAACTTAAAGAGGTATTTATTTATGAGCATAGAAAAAGACATCAATCAAAGTGCATTCCGAAACGAATATCAAAAGTGCATCATCAATCTTATTTATACCTACAACTGGATGAATGAGAAAATGAAAAAACTTTTTGACAGGGAAGATATAACCGGGCAGCAATACAATATCCTGCGTATTTTACGGGGAGCTGCAAAACCAATTTCTACTTTACAGATCCGGGAGCGGATGCTGGATAAAATGAGTGATACCAGCCGGATTGTTGACCGGCTTGTGTTAAAAGGCCTTGCTAAAAAAAATGTTTGTAAAGATGATAAACGGCTGGTAGATGTAAGTATCAGCACCAAAGGAAAAATCCTTTTAGAAAAAATTGATCAATACGAAAAAGATATGGATGCAATTTTAGGTAACCTTACAGATATTGAAGCAAAGACTTTAAATAAATTATTAGATAAGATCCGCCAATCTGATTAACTAAAAAATATTCATGAAATTTTCTTTTTTATTGCTCATTGCATATTGCCTGTTACCAATTGAATCTTTTTCCCAAACCAAACCGGAGTTTCGTGGCGTATGGGTTGCCACAGTTGAAAATATAGACTGGCCTTCCCGTGGTAATTACAATTCAGATTCTCAAAAACAGAATTCATTCACCTGCTGGATATGCACCAGCGCAATGGGATGAATGCCATGATCGTACAGATACGCCCCGGTAACTGATGCATTTTATCCTTCGCAATACGAACCCTGGAGCGAATATCTTACCGGCAAACAGGGGCAGCCACCTGTACCATATTACGATCCGCTGGAGTTTATGATAGCCGAAACACACAAACGCGGTATGGAGTTTCATGCATGGATGAATCCTTACCGGGCTGTTTTTAATATCAACAAGTCTTCTGTTGCTGATTCGCATATCACAAAAATTCACCCCGAATGGTTTTTAACCTACGGCGATAAAAAATATTTTGATCCCGGTATCAAAGAAGTACAGCAATATGTAAGCAATGTGGTTAAAGATGTAGTAAGCAGGTATGCTGTTGATGCTATTCATTTTGACGATTATTTTTATCCGTATAAAATTCCCGGTAAAGACTTTCCGGATTTTGCCAGTTACAATAAACTGGGTAATGGCTTAAAAAAAGATGACTGGAGAAGAAGCAATACAGATTCTATAATCAGTATGCTGAGTGCTGTAATTAAAAAGGAAAATCCCAAATGCCAGTTCGGCATCAGCCCGTTTGGTGTATGGCGTAATATAGATAAGGACTCTGTTAACGGCAGCAGAACCAATGGCGCACAAACCAATTACGACGATCTGTATGCCGACATTTTGCTATGGCTGAAAAAGGGATGGATTGATTATGTAGCACCACAACTGTATTGGGAATTTGGCCATAAAGTGGCCCCATATGAAATTTTGCTCGACTGGTGGAGTAAACACACTTATGGAAAAAACTGTTATATAGGTCTGGGCATTTACCGTGCCGGCAGCAATACCGCCTGGAAAGATGTTACACAAATTCCCCGCATGATCGATGCCTTGCGAACCACACCCAATATACAGGGCATGATCTTTTTCAGCAGCAAGACATTTGAAAAAAATCCCAATGGATGGAGCGATACGCTGAGGCTTAATTATTTTAAGGAGCCGGTAAAAACACCAACGATAAAATAAGCCTGGTATAAAATGCCTGTCAGATTTTAACGGGGTCTACTTTTTTATTTGCTGTTCTACCAATTTTTTTAATTCTGATAATTGATTTTCTAAAACCTCAATTTTCTTATTCTGTGTATCGATATTTTCCTGTTGCTCCTGCAATCCTTTTATAGCAAGCACGGTAAAGTATTGGTAGTTTACCCCCAATCTTTTTTTACCATCATCCATTACTTTTTCGCTTACAGCATCCGGAAACAATTTTTGTACTTCCTGTGCCATAAAGCCTATGCTAAACGGATCTGTAGCACTATTTTCTGCATAATGGTATTGATAAGTTTTAAGCTGATGTATGTTTGTTAAAGAGGCTGGCAAGCTGCTCACATCTTTCTTAAACCGCCTATCAGAAACCACAATATAATTGCCGGTTGCATTTGAAATATAACCTCTTAAGCTGCCATTGTAGCTAAAGTTATAATCCGGGCTGGTACTATTATCCACCAAATATCCCATCTATTAGTATTTACGGCGGTTTCAATACCAATTCCATTACTTGCACCCACACTTGCCTGTTTTACCTGCAGCCTGCTTTCGGAACCGGTTGTACCTGGTTGCTTATTAATACCCATTTCGCCGGTGGTATTGTGTAACCTTACGTTCCAGCCGGGTGGGAAGCCGAAATTGTAGATACCGAAAAAGTTATCGGTTTCCATACCTATAAAAGCACGGTCAATTGTGCCGGCATTGTTTGTCCAGGTAATGCCGTGTGCATTGCCGCCGGTTGCGTTGCCTCTAAATCGTAATCGTCCTTTGCCTATTTCTAATTTATCGGTAGGGTCAGTTACGCCTATTCCAACTTTTACATCGGCCGTAGCACCGTTTACACCATTAATGCTGCCCAGTACCATACTGTTATTAGTGTTTGTGTATGCTCTGCTGCCAATAACAGTGCTGTTTATTCTGTCTGCCAACATCATGCTGCTATCTCCTATATAGGTGTTGTAAGAGCCATTATTATTATCTAAACTGTTTCCAGCCTTTACGCCTACCGCAACATTGTTGGTTCCAAAAGAATTTTCGGATAATGCATGGGCGCCTAAAGCTGTATTATTAGAACCTATGTTTTCGTATAGTGCAGAATCTCCTACGGCGGTGTTAAAGTTTCCAAATAAATTAGCGAAAAGCGTACTCTCACCTATTGCAGTATTATAATTACCAGTTCTGTTGTTACCCAAAGCATTATACCCACTTGCAGTATTTTTAAATCCTCCGCTGTTAAGATACAATGCCTGAAATCCATTTGCAGTATTTAAATACCCAGTGGTATTGCTATATAAAGCGGTATAGCCATTTGCAGTGTTGTCTTGACCAGTGGTGTTAAAATACATAGCATTATAACCATTTGCAGTATTCCTAATCCCACTATTGTTGAAATATAATGCCTGAAATCCATTTGCTGTATTGTGAAAACCAGTGGTATTTTTAAATAATGCCTTGCTGCCAATGGCTATGTTCCGGGAAGCTTGGATAACACCCACAGCCCCTACACCATTATTATACAGAGCACTATCTCCAATAGCTACAAGATTGCTCCAGTCGGTGTTGTTGTACAGAGCACTTGAACCAATAGCTACATTACTATAACCAGTGTTGTTTTTATACATAGCGCTATCACCATTTGCTGTATTGTTAGAGCCAGTGCTATTACTATACAAAGCATTAGAGCCAGTTGCAGTATTACCCGATCCTCCAACGTTATTAACTAAAGTAAATGCTCCGTTTGCTGTATTATAAGAACCTGTATTGTTACTGAGTAAAGCATAATAGCCATTTGCAGTATTATAAAAGCCAGTGCTGTTAGCAGCTAAGGCACTAGATCCGCTTGCGGTATTGTAAGAACCTGTGAGGTTATTAAATAGAGCGTTCCTGCCGTTTGCCGTATTATTAGAGCCATCGTCATTATTTTGTAAAGCATTAGCCCCACTTGCGGTATTATAATCGCCGGTGGTGTTACCAAGTAAAGCATGATAGCCATTTGCAGTATTATCATTGCCATCAATGTTAGTGGTTAATGCCTGAACGCCATTTGCAGTATTATTATTACCGGTGGTGTTATCAGATAAAGCATAAATTCCATTTGCCGTATTATAAGCACCGGTGGTATTACTAAATAAGGCTTTGCTGCCAATGGCTGTGTTAAAAGTTGCATGATAAATCAATGTTGCGCCTGTACCATTATTATACAAAGCACTATCGCCAATGGCAACCAGGTTGCTGCGGCTGGTGTTATAATACAAAGCACTTTTACCTACCGCTACATTAGAGTAACCAACTGTATTTTGATAAAGTGAACCTTCACCCACTGCGGTATTTGTACTTCCTGTGGTATTCGTGTACAATGCAGCCGTACCCAAGGCTGTATTCCTGCTGCCCAATGTATTACCCTGCAATGCATAAGCACCATTTGCTACATTAATACCACCTGTGGTATTTCTGGTTAAAGCATTACTTCCGGTAGCGGTATTGCCATAGCCAATGCTGTTGCCAGATAAGGTTTTGCTACCCACTGCCGTATTATCGGCCCCTTGCGTTGGTGATGCAGAGCCGGTACTGTTATTGTATAAAGCGCTATCACCAATGGCAACTAAATTATTTTTGTTTGCATTTTTAAAAAGCGCTTTGTATCCAATGGCAATATTATTAAAGCTTGTGGTATCGCTATTTAACGCCGCTTCGCCAATGGCGATATTGCTTCTGCCATAAACCTGGCTCTGCATCGCACCGTAACCAATAGCTATATTTTTGGTATAATTTTGACCCGCCTGAAAAGTTCTTGCTAAGTTAAATGCCCCTATCGCCACATTATATTCACCTGTGGTATACTGCATGTTTGTTGCGCCGATAGCTGTATTATAATTACCTGTAGTGTTTACTCCCAAATTAGCATAGCCCAAAGCAGTATTATTTGTGCCGGTGCCGGCATTGCCACTTAAAACTCCCAAAGCAGTATTGGTAGCTTTAATGTAACCCGCATTTATACTATTCCTTTTAAAAAGCAAATCGGCATCGTTTACAGTACCTAAAAAATTGGCTGCGGTTATATTGTTGTTGCCCTTTGTACTCCATGCAATCGCTGTATCGTTTCCGTTTTTTATAAACACCCAACCAACGCCGTTATAATAACTAAATGCAACACTATCTGTATCATACACCAATAAACCATTCGCTGGTGTGGCAATGCCTGTGCGTTGCACCGACGTCATACGTGGTATGAGCACGCCCTTTAAACTGCTGCTTACATCTAAAATAGCAGTGCCGTTTGCCGTGGCGCCTGTGGTATTAATGGCCACGCTTTGAGCTTTTGCTGTAGCAGTGGTAAGGGTTGCTGCTATAAAAAGCAGTGAAAGTATTTTGTTCATTGTATGTAATTTTATTTTCAGACCCTGTTGTGTATATTGTACGGTTTTTTGTTTACGTAAAAATTTATTCGGTTATTAAATGACCATTTACATTTATCCTGTAGGTAATGTTAACTGCCTGTTTTAAAGAGTAAAATTGTATGAAAGCCGGAGCGGTAATGTATACGTCAAAACTTTTATCGTAAGACGCGTAACTATACTTAAAAATTGTTTTTAAAAATGGGGCAAATCCGTCACCACCTGTAAAAGGTCCAAAATTATAATTGACTTCCGTTGTTCTTGGAGTTGTACTGGTAACTGAATAGTCATTACCACTTGTTTGGGTTTTATTTAAATGGAAATGATATAAACCAGACTTTGTAATGTTTATATTAAAATAATCATTGCCTGCTGTATATGAAGTGGTTGCTGTACCAAAATTATAATTGGTAGATAATGCATTTGACCACTGGTATATTGCTGATGGTGTACAGTTACCGGACGACACTACAGGAATTGAAATGGCAACGCATGGTACATCGTTTACCGGTGTCTGCGCAAAAGTAAAATAAGGTAACGAGTCAAATAGCACTATTAATTTTTTCAATATTTAATTTTTACAAAGCAAATATTTAACATGTTTTGCAAAGCTTAAATCACCAATAAGGGTGAAACGAATTATTTGATATTGGCTATATTGTATCATGTTTTGTAGAAAATTGCTGTTGTTTTTACTGTTAATGCCTGCCTTAAACAACTACGGGCAAACCTACCCGTATAAGCAGTTTACAACTAGCAACGGGCTTATCAATAACCGGTGCGGAAATGTTAGCCAGGATAGTGCGGGGTATATCTGGATCACTTCAGACAATGGCATCAGCAATTATGATGGAAGAAAGTTTACTTTTTTTCCGGGCAAAAATTCAACCTACTATTTTGCCCACACCAATACTATAAACATGTATAAGGGACAATGCATTTTTGCTACCGCCGGAGAGGGTTTCGCACTTGGCCTTGGTAACAAACTTTCATTTTCATCTATACCCGGGCAGTCAAAAAGCGAGCTCACTTATGGCCTGATTTTAAATGATAGCAGTACCCTGGTTGCTAAAATTTATTCCACTGACCTTGAACTTATAACAAACAACAGTAAAACAATTTTAAAACCGCCGTTGGAAATTGCCCGTGTGATGAAAAGTTTTTAATGTTTTTGAAAGATGTTGAAGGTAATATCTGGATTGGAACAGACGCCGGGATATATATTTATCAGAAAGGAATTTTTAATGCACCTTATATACTTCCTGCCATATCAAAAAAATACTGCAACGTACTTAAAGCAGATTTTGAAGGGAATATTTTTGTTGCTGCAGATCATGATGTTTATAAGATCTTCAGGGAACATTTAAAAGATGTTGAAAATTCACAACCCGTTAAGTTTGCATGTCATAAGGAAAATATAACCGCAATGGGATTTTCCAGGAACGGGGACATCATGGTTTCCGATCTACCGGACGGTGTGGCTGTTTACAATAAAGCCCTACAACTTAAAAAAAAGCTGATAAAACACGGTTTACCGGACGTGTTACTGTGGGATATTTTTACAGACAGGGAAGATAATATCTGGTTTGCCACAGAAAATGGTGTTTATCGCTTCAGTAATTTTGATTTTATAAATTATACCCCACCAATAAAAACAGGTACGCCTAACATAAGGGGAGGAATTCTTTACAATAATCAATTTATTTTTTCTAACAATTTACAATTCTTCACTTTACAAAATGAAGAATTGCAAACAGTAAAAATTGATCGTAAAAACGCAAATTACGATGCCCGGATCATATCAACGCCTTCCAACACGCTCTGGCTGAATTCCTACTTAAATATTGGTGTGTACCCCAGAATAACCACCTGGTTGTTTACAATACAGCATGGGCAACTTATTGAAAAGAAGGTGATAGATTACCACAGCGATCCCGGTACTGTAATTGACATGGAAAAAACTGCCAGGCTCAACAACAAGGAATTTATTTTTATAACACAGGATAAAAAACTTTTCCTTGGTCATGATGATTGGGTGGATAAAATTCAATTACCGGTTGAGTTGGACACATTACTGTTTAGTGCTGTCGGGCCAGGGTTTAGCAACAATGAGTTTGTGTTGGCTGTAAATAAGATTGGCTTATTTTATTGTAAAACAGAGCGAATACAAGGCATCTTACAACTTAAAATAATAGAAAAGATACCATTTGCACCCACGCTTCAAAATGACCGCTGTCTCAAGATCATTACCACAAAAGATAAAAAAATATGGCTGACCACCCGCAATAATGGGATCCGCATTTTTTGTAAAGAGAACAAAGGTTTTAGATTATATAAATCGCTTACAGATCCGGAAATTTCAAGCAGTTTTATTACGGAACTGCTTTATGATAGTAGTGGCAATATGTGGGTAGGCTCTAACAAAGGGATTGATAAAATAAGCTTTGCCACACAAAACAGTTTTAATATAAATAAAGGCCTCTTCAATAATTTAATGGATGGCAGGTACGTTTATTTTTTAAAAGAATTTCAAAATAAATTATACATTGGCACAACAGGTGCATTATCAGTTGCTGATATAAATCCAAAACTTTCCACAACGGTCCCTTCAGTTTTAATTAGCCACCTGTCTGTAAATAATGCCAGTGCTGATAGTTTGCTTGGCGCAGGAACACATACTTTTTCGCCAAATGAAAATAATCTAACCTTCGAATTTGTATCGCCAACTTTTATTGATGAGCAGGCAACAGAATATCAATACCAGTTAAAGGGTATTGACAAAGACTGGAGCACAGCAGCCGGCAATTACATAATTGCCTACAGCCAGTTGCCTGCCGGTGATTATACTTTTAAAGTAAGGGCCAAAAATGCCAACAGTGTATGGTCTTTAACAGATGCAACATTTAGTTTCACCATAAAAAAACCTTTTTACAAGCACTGGCTGTTCTTTTTATTATGCACTGGTATTGTTGCTGGTGTATTCTATTGGCTTTATAAACAAAAAATGAACAGGATTATTGCTGTGGAGAGAACCAGGCGTACCATTAGCAAAGACCTGCATGATGATATTGGCACCACGTTAAGCAGTATTACATTAATGAATGCCGTACTAAAAAACAAAATAGAATCTCAGCCGGATGAAGCAAAAAGAATGGCGGCAAAAATTGAAACTACCAGCCGGGATATGATTCAGAATATGAGTGACATTGTCTGGAGCATTAACCCCAACAACGACACCTTGGAAAAACTGATCTACCGGCTGCAACAATTTTGTACCGATGTGTTTGATAAGCCGGGAATTCAATACCATCTTACTGTTGATGAGGAAATTAAATCCAAAGTATTAAGTATGCAATTGCGCCGGGATATTTTTCTCATCTGCAAAGAAATAATAAACAATGCAGCAAAATATAGTAAAGCGGCCAATTTTAATTTAAGCCTTTCGTTAAAACAAAAAACGATAGTGCTTTTGGCGAGTGATGACGGTGTTGGCTTTAACGAAAACACAATAAGCAAAGGAAATGGACTAATGAACATCAGGCAAAGGGTTAATACTTATAAAGGAGAAGTTGAACTTACTAGTGATAGTGGCACAACCTGGCATATAATAATACCAACATGAAATACAAAGTAGTAATTTTTGAAGATAATTTTTTAATGCAGGAAAGCCTCAAAGCTTTGCTGGAAATGAATGACGACATTACTGTTTGTGGTGTTTATGATAATGCAAAAGATATGCTGCGTATTTATGAACAAAGCCAGCCCGACCTCATCATCTCGGATATTGATATGCCGGATGTGAATGGATTGGAAGGATTAAAAAATGTGAAGGATAAATACCCGGAAGCAAAAGTGATGATATTTACCGTATTTGAAGAAAATGATAAGGTTTTAAATGCAATATGCCTGGGTGCAAATGGCTACGTTTTAAAAAGCAGTACTGCTGATAAGATCACGGAATCCATATTCGATGTGATCAACGGCGGGTCGCCATTAACGCCCAGTATTGCCAGTAAAATTTTGCAGCATTTTCCCAGACATACTTTTACAAGTAATAATGACATGGAATCGTTAACGGCAAAGGAAAAAGAAGTATTGGAATGGCTTGTAAAAAGTTACAGTTACAAGATGATTGCTGCCGAATTGGATAAAAGCCTGGAAACGATACGCTCCCAGATAAAAAAGATCTATAAAAGCTAAATGTACAATCGAACGCCGAGGCAATTATAAAGGCGTTAAATAAATAAATCCGCTATCAATTTTCTTTACCTTTGCCTTATTAATGCATGCCTTTATTAGAGGCATTATCAATTATTAATTATTAATTATTTTTTATGCCAGGCTTTGAACATTTTGGAAAAGAAGAAATTAAAGAAGTAAATGATGTGCTGGAAACAGGCATTATGATGCGGTATGGTTTTGATGGCCCACGCAAGGGAATATGGAAAGCCAAAGAACTGGAACAGGCCATTTGCGAAACCTTTGGTTGCAACCATGCCCAGTTACTAAGCAGTGGTACCGCTGCATTAACAACGGCGATGAGCGCCCTGGGGATTGGTTATGGTGATGAAGTAATATTGCCTTCTTTTACTTTTGTTGCCAGTTTTGAAGCAGTATTAAGTGTTGGTGCCATCCCGGTTTTTGTGGATGTGGATGACACACTGACTTTAGATCCGGAAGCAGTACGCAATGCGCTGACAGCAAAAACAAAATGCATTATGCCCGTTCATATGTGCGGCAGCATGGCCGATCTGGATGCGCTGCAAGCCATCTGCAAAGAACATCATTTAATTTTACTGGAAGATGCCTGCCAGAGCATTGGCGGTACATATAAAGGAAAAAAACTAGGAACCATCGGCGATGCCGGAACCTTTAGTTTTGATTTTGTAAAAACCATTACCTGTGCCGAAGGCGGCGTGGTGATGACCAATCGTGAAGATGTGTATATTTCAAGCGATGGTTATACCGATCATGGCCATGATCATAAAGGAGTTGACCGTGGAGCAGACCTCCATCCTTTTATCGGTTACAATTTCCGCATCAGCGAATTGCATGCTGCTGTTGGTTTGGCACAGATAAAAAAACTGGATACTTTCTTAGCTATTCAGAAAAAAAATCACACGGCTTTAAAAAATGCTTTGGCACAAATACCCGAAGTGAGTTTTAGAAGAATACCCGATGAAAGCGGTGACAGCTGTACTTTCTTAAGCTGGTTTTACCAACCGAAGAAGCAACGAAAGCTGTTGTTGAAGAATTAAAAGCACAGAATATTTTAGCCGGTAATTTTTACTGGTTCGTTAATAACTGGCATTATATCAGCAAGTGGGATCACTTAAAAAATGCAGTAACCCTTAACAGCCTGCATCCTGACCTGAAAGCTGCAGTCATTCATCATGCCACCAAAGATTTTAGTGCAAGCGATGCCATTATGAGCCGTTGCATATCTACCGCTATTGGTTTAAACTGGACAGATGAGCAATTGAAAAACAAGTGCGATCAGATGGTTGGGGTGATACAGAAAGTGCTGAGTGAGCAGAAAGTGGCTGTGTAAATAAAACTTAATCAAATACAAACGGCAATTATATAATTGCCGTTTTTTTTATTTCTTAATAGGAAGGTATAATGCCAGTATTGGGCTTCACTTCCAGGTAATCATTATATTGTAAAGAACCCAACCTGAACCTTAGCGGAATTTTTGTTGCCTTCTCAAACTGCAATTCTTTTTTACAAAAGAACCCAAAATTGCAGGTATAAAAATCGGCAGCAATTATTGAACGGGAAAGTGAATTTATAGATACAACCGGTTTTGCATCAGCCGCCGGTTTTTCCTTGGTAATATTTTTTGACTGCTGAAAAAAATTTTGGTAAGTAATCATATTACCGGCCCGGTAAGTTAATCTTGTAGTAAACATGGCCGTATCTAAAACCGTTTTTACAGTATAATTCTGGCAAAAAGCACCGCCTGCCACAAAAATCATGCAGAAAAATAAAATTTTAGCTTTTTTATACATTTTGCTTGCACTTATCTCTGTAAATTTACGTTGTTATTCAAAGCATGGATTACATTTTTTTAAAAACCACCGGAATTATTACCCTAATCGAAATGTGTATATGGCTTTAAGTCAGGGATTATATCAAAAGCAATTACAGAAATTATCGCCACAGCAAATTCAGTTAATGAAATTGCTGCAGGTTCCTACTGCCCAGCTGGAAGAAAGAATAAAAGAAGAGATTGAAGAAAATCCCGCTTTGGAAGAAGCCGAAGACGGGCACGAAACAGAATATGATGAATCCAAAGATGAATTTGCTGATTCCAATACAGAAGATACAGAAATGGACGGCAGTGCGGATGAGTATGACAATATCGACATCAGCGAATATGTAAGCGATGGTGATGATGAAGTGGGCGATTATAAACTGAAAGACACTAATTATCCCGAGCTGGATGAAGGAAAAGAAATACCCATTAAAGTTGAAAGAGGCTTTAATGAGTTTATGCTTGAGCAACTGGGTATGCTTACCATTGATGAACATCAGAAAAAAGTAGCGCTTCAGATTATCGGTAACCTGGATGATGATGGATATTTGAGAAGAGAGTTTTCGGCCATTGTTGATGACCTTGCCTTCAGACAGAATATTACAACAACCGAAGAAGAAATTGCAGAACTGGTTTTACAGATACAGCAATTTGATCCGCCTGGCATTGCCGCCCGTAACCTGCAGGAATGTTTACTGCTGCAGCTTGAAAGAAAATTACACGAAGGCAGGCATGTGGAAATGGCTATCAGGGTGCTTGAAAAATACTTTGATGAGTTTACCAAAAAACATTACGAAAAAATTCAGCGTGGATTTGATCTGAACGACGACCAGTTGAGGGAAGTAATAAACCAGATCGTTAAATTAAACCCCAAGCCCGCAGGCTCTGTTGGCGAAAGCAGCCGGGCCGAAAGTTATGTGGTGCCCGATTTTTTTATTTACAACAATGCCGGCAAACTTGAGTTAACGCTTAACAATAAAAATGCGCCCGACCTCCGCATTAGCGAAGGATACCGGGATATGCTGAAAGAATATGACCGGGGCAGCAAAAAAGACAAGCGGCAAAAAGAAGCGGTCATCTTCATCAAACAAAAAATTGATGCGGCCAAATGGTTTATTGATGCCATAAAACAACGGCACAATACTTTGCTGAATACCATGGAAGCCATTATGAATTACCAACGGGCCTTCTTTATTTCGGGCGATGAAACCGATCTGCGGCCCATGATATTGAAGCATATTGCAGAAGAAACCAATCTTGATATTTCTACTGTAAGCCGTGTTGCCAACAGCAAATTTGTACAAACTGAGTTTGGTACTTACCGGCTTAAATTTTTCTTCAGTGAAAGTCTGCAAACCGATAGCGGCGAAGAAGTGAGTACGAGGGAAGTTAAAAAAATACTGAGCGATATTATTGAAGCAGAAGATAAAAAGCATCCCTACAGCGATGAGAAATTAACAGAGATGTTGCAGGAAAAAGGATATAATATTGCACGAAGAACTGTGGCAAAATACAGGGAACAACTGAATATATCTGTAGCACGGTTAAGAAAAGAATTATGACAGAAGCCATTCACATCCCGCAGGATACAGCTCCTCAACAAAAGCAGCCTATTATCGTAAGATTCTTTGCACAGCTGTTCTCTGTTGTATTTCATCCGTTGTTTATCCCGTTTTATGTAATTGGGTTTTTAATAAAATATCACCCCTCTTATTTTTCTGGTTTTAGTTTTTACGCCAAGTTTGAAATAATGAGGTCTGTTTTTGTAAACACCATCATATTTCCTGCTTTTGCGTTACTGGTGATGAAGGGCCTTGGATTTGTAAAATCAATTTTACTGCACACACAACAGGACAGGATTGGGCCCTACCTGGCCAATATGATCTTTTATTTCTGGATGGCCCGTGTGTTTTTTAATTTTAAACCTGAGCTAACACCTGTACTTGCTGTTTTTATGACCGGTGTTTTTCTTACAACCGCCCTTGCATTAATTGCCAATATCTTTTCTAAAATAAGTATGCACGCCATTGGTTGCGGTGGCATGCTGGGCATCTTTATCATTATCATGAACAGTAACAGCATGTTAATGACCTGGCCCTTATCTATTGCCCTGCTTATAACAGGGCTGGTTTGCACTTCCCGTTTAATTGTTAGCAACCATACATCAAAAGAAATTTACCTGGGTCTTGTTGTTGGATTGATTTGCCAGTTTGCAGCAGCGATTGCTATCTTATAAATAAAAAGACCCTGCCTGTAACTGCAGAGTCTCTTTCTCCTGTCGTGCCTAACAATAAAAACTTTAAAACTGTAGATGAAATATAGTTTTCACTGAAGTATTTTTAAAACCAGCACAAATTCGTTGATACTGGTTTGATATTTTTGGGATACGGTTTTAGTTTTTCAGTTTTGTTTACTACTAAACATTTTCGTTTCTATAAATCGTTTTTAAGCTAACAGTTTATTGTGTTTGAAACTAAAACGAAACAGATATTTTTAAATGGTATGTTGAAAGAAGTAAAAACCCTTAGCAACTTTACTTTTTTATCAAAAACTCATTCGAATAAATACTTATATCAAATGCCGGCAGCTTAACAGTTTGATTGCAATTGAGTTTAGTCAAGCCTTTGCTAAATCTTTATATTTGCAGCTTAATATGATCCGAAGATGAATATTAAGATATTTCTGAATTTACTCCTCTTGTTTTTTTGCCCTTGGGTTAAAAGCAAACAGCCCAAAAGCAGGGTTTGATAAGAGTGCGTTTTATAATGCCATGGCAGCGAATGATGTCAATTCTATTAATGCGCAATTAGACATCGTAAAAACGTCTTCCATAAATGAAAAAGAAGCTTACGAAGGAGCATTACTGATGAAAAAAGCAGGATTGGTAACCAAAGCCAAGGAAAAATTAAGCCTTTTTAAACAAGGCCGTTTAAAACTTGAAGCAGCCATAAAAAAAGACAAAGAAAATGCAGAGTTTAGTTTTTTGCGTCTTATCATACAGGAACATGCGCCCAAAGTAGTTGAGTACCGCAATAATATCAATGCCGATGTTTCAACTATCCGCTCTAATTTCAAAACACTTTCGCCGGTGGTTCAGCAGGCTATACATGATTATACCAAAAAATCGAAGGTTTTAAAACCACTTTAGCCTTAATTTGCAGTACATGAGTAAAAAGATTCTGGTCATTTATTATACCCAATCGGGGCAACTGGAAGATATCCTCAACAATTTTACAGCACCATTTGTGGAAGCAGGTAATACTGTTGAAAAAGTTCGGGTGCATGTTGCCAAAGATTATCCCTTTCCCTGGAATGGCAAAGCTTTTTTTGCGGTAATGCCCGATTGTGTTTTAAGTGTACCAACCGAATTAAAACCTTTTCAACTTAAAGAAAATAAATACGACCTCGTTATACTCGGTTACCAGGCTTGGTTCCTGTCGCCCAGCATCCCTGTTAATTCTATTTTAAACGACCCGGCTGTAAAAGCAGTTTTAAAAGATACACCGGTTGTAACCATTACCGGCGCCCGCAATATGTGGATCAGCGCCATGCAGCGTATCAAAAAAATATTGAAAGATGCTGATGCAAAACTGGTTGGCAGCATTGCTCTTTTTGATAAACACCATAATTTTATAAGTTTCATCACCATTTTTTACTGGATGTTTAAAGGTAAAAAGGGTCGTTGGCTGGGTATTTTTCCAACGCCGGGTGTTTCGGATGCTGATATTAAAAAAACAGCCGATTATGGCAGAACAGTTCAAAAATATTTAACCGGCACAAACTGGGATGGATTACAGGATGAGCTGATTGAACAAAAAGCAATAGAAGTAAAGTATAATTTAATGTTCATTGAATCGAAGGCAAGTAAAATTTTTGCAATATGGGCCAACATCATAGCAAAAAAGAAAAAAAAGACTGCCTGGCTTGTTGCATTCAAATATTATCTTTTAATTGCACTGTTTATAGCGGCACCTATAATTCTAACTGTAGATTTTATTTTCTTTAAACCCTTTTTATCGGGCCGTATTAAAAAACAAAAACAACTTTATTCAGGCGTACATTAACCCATAGCACAGATGTCATTTAACGAGGTTTACATTACAAATACAGCAGCTTTTTTCCCCAACGATCCGGTTTCAAACGATGAGATGGAAGATTACCTGGGATACATCAATGATGCACCCTCCAGGTCGAAAGCAATTGTACTGCGCAACAACGGTATAAAAAACAGGTTTTATGCACTCACCAAAGAGGGCAAACCAACACATACCAATGCGCAAATGACTGCCGAGGCTGTAAGGGCATTATTTAAAGATAATCCGAATGGTATTAAAAATATAGAACTGTTGAGTACTGGCACATCCACACCCGATCAGCTGATGCCCTCGCATGGTGTGATGGTACATGGATACCTGCCCGAAACAAAACCGGTTGAAGTAGTTTCTCCATCCGGTGTATGCTGCGCCGGTATGCATGCATTTAAGTATGCCTACCTGGCAACCAAGGCGGGCGATGTGCAACAATCTGTTGCTACCGGTTCCGAGCGTTTTTCTCTTTCCTTACTTGCCGGAAATTTTGAAGACGAAGCTAAAAGATTAAAGGAATTGGTGGATGATCCTTACATCGGTTTTGAAAAAGAATTTTTAAGGTGGATGTTATCTGATGGCGCCGCTGCATTTCATCTCTCCAATAAGAAAAATGAAACAGGCATTAGCTTAAAGGTAGAATGGATAGAAGGGTTTTCTTACGCTAATGAACTGGAGCCTTGCATGTACCAGGCCTGCGAAAAAATGAAAGACGGCTCACTAAAAAAGTTACCAGGATTATACCCCGCAGGAATTGGCAGATCAATCCATCATGAGTATTAAACAGGATGTGAAACTCCTGAGCAAAAATATTGTGTTGTACGGCGGCTATGGTGTAAGTGCATCGCTGGCCAAGCATGGCGTTAAGTCGGAAGAGATTGATTATTTTTTACCGCACATGAGCAGCAACTTTTTTAAAGACAAGATTTACCAGCAACTGATCGCAAACGGAACAGGCATCATGTACGATAAATGGTTTGTAAACCTGAGCGAGGTTGGTAATGTGGGTGCAGCATCTGTTTATTTTATGGTGAACGAATTATTCCACAGCGGAAAGCTTAAGGTTGGCGATAAAATATTTTTGCTGGTACCAGAAAGCTCCCGTTTCTCATATATGTACAGTTTACTTACAGTTTGCTGATTATTTAGCACATTGTAGTAATTTCAACTTTACATTTCAGCTGCATTATGAAAAAAGAAGAAATTCCCCAGGATGATGGTGCCCTCAACAAATTAACCAAAGAAGTGGTGTATGCTGTTGACAGTTCGGGCAAATATTCAAGCGAGCTAAGTACCGGTTGGGATGTAAAGACAAAAGCCCTTGACCTTGCCTGGGAAGATATTGAAAAGCGCATTGAAGCTGCCCGCCAAAAAGTATTGAATAATGAAGCCAGTCCCATTTTATATTTTTTGGAGCTGAGGTTGATGGACATGGGTATCCTTGCTGCTTATACCGGGTTTTGGAAATGGACCATTAAAAGCCATTTAAAGCCTGCAGCTTTTAAAAAATTATCTGAACAAAAATTACAGAAATACGCCGATGCATTTAATGTAAGTGTGGAGGAGCTTAAAACCATGAATGTGCATGACAACTGATTTTAAACATTTACAGGCGGCGCATTGCGAAAACGGTGTAACTACAAATCTGTTGCAAAGTGCGGGTGCAACCAAACTTACCGAGCCGCTTGCTTTTGGTATTGGCTCTGGCTTTATTTTATGTGCAGTTACCTTTTCTTGTAATTAATAACGGGCCTGCAATTGCTTTCCGCACGATGCCCGGCCTCATATTTAAAAGAACCTGCGATGCGCTGGGCATACCGGTTTTCAGAAAAAAATTTTCATCCAAAGAATCAGGAAAAAAATATTTAGATGATTGCCTGGCTACTGGGCAGCCCGTTGGTGCACAGGTAGGTGTTTATTATCTTACTTATTTTCCAAAAGAATACCGCTTCCATTTCAATGCACACAATATGATCGTTTTTGGAAAAGAAGCTGACCGGTACCTCATCAGCGATCCGGTGATGGAAACACCAACATCATTATCTTCTTATGAATTGGAGAGAGTTCGTTTTGCAAAAGGCGCTTTTGCACCACGTGGGCAGATCTATTATCCCAAAGAAAAAAAAATAGTTACTGACGAGCAGATGGGAAAGGCAATTGTAAAAGGTATTAAAAGAAACGTTAACCACATGATACGTATACCGGGCAACATTGCAGGCGTAAATGGTATTGCCGGTACCGGTAAAAAAATAAAGAAATGGAAAGCCAGACTCGGTGACGAAAAAGCCGGTTTGTATTTGGCCCAGTTAGTGCGCATGCAGGAAGAGATTGGCACGGGTGGTGGTGGCTTCAGGTATATTTATGGTGCTTTTTTACAGGAGTCACATGCGTTTCATCCCATTGATGAGTTGCTTGATATTTCAAAAATATTTACAGAAGCCGGTGATAAATGGCGTACCGCTGCAGTACAGGCTGCCGGTATTTATAAAGGCCGCATTGGCAGCCAGGCCGATTATGATGTGATGGGAGATTACCTTATTGAAATTTCAGAGATAGAGAAAAAAGCATTTCAGGCATTGAGCAAAGTAAAATGGAATTCATGAGCAATGCAGCTGTGCGAATAAATGATTTAGGGTTTACTTATCCCCGTCAATCTGCTTCCTGCTTTACTAATTTAAATTTAGAAGTACAGGAAGGCGAACGCTTTGGATTGTTTGGGCCTAATGGTGCAGGCAAAACCACGCTCATGAATTGCATGACCGGGTTACTCCGCTTTTCTGAAGGAAGTATACAGCTACTCGGCCATGAAATTACCCATCACAAAAAAGCAATCAACAAACTTTTTGGATTTGTACCGCAGGATTTTTCTTTTTACCAGGAATTGAGCCCTGCTGAAAACCTGGCTTTTTTTGGCGCCTGGAGCGGCTTACAAAAAGCCGAGATTAAAAATAAAACAACTGAGCTGCTGGAAGTGCTTGGCCTTACAGAGGTTCGGAATAAAAAAGTAGAACAGTTTTCAGGCGGTATGAAACGCCGTGTAAACCTGGCTATCGGTGTAATTCACAATCCACGTATTTTATTTTTAGATGAACCTACGGTAGGTGTAGATGTACACACCCGTCACGCCATCATTAATTATCTTAAAAAATTAAATGAAGATGGCACCACACTTATTTATACATCGCACCAGTTGAGTGAAGCTGAAGATCTTTGCAACAAAGTAGCATTGATTGATGATGGAAAAATAATTGCACACGACACGCTGAATCAACTTTTAATAGATCATAAAGAAGACGGACTGGAAGGTTTGTTCATTAATTTAACCGGCAAATCATACCGAAACACATAATGTTTAAACTCTGGAGCACCATATTAAAAGACATGCGCATCCTCACCCGTGACCGGCTGGGACTGGTGTTTATGTTTGTAATGCCCATCGTGCTGGCAGTAGTTATTACGGCAGTACAAAACAGCACTTTTGAAATGCTGAACACCAATACAGTCCCTATGTTGATTTGCAACAGGGATACCGGCGAAGCTGGTAAACAAATGCAAACCGCTATTGAAAAAGTGGGCATGTTCAGTTTGAAGCAGGTTACACCAAATGTAACAGACAAAGAGATCTCTGAAAGAATGCATGCCAAAGATGCCGTTATCGCCATCATCATTCCGGCCGATTTTACACAAAAATTAAAATTAACGGCTGATGCAACTGCAAAGAAAGCGTTGAAAAATTTTGGTATGCAAGCCGCCGGTACAGCAATAACAAATGACAGCAGCCAGGTTCAGCCCATCACATTATTGTACCACCCGGTATTGCAGGAGTCTTTCCGCCATTCAATAAATGGTGCTTTACGCAGTGCCTTGCAGGTGGTACAAAATAAAGAAGTTTTAAAAAGCCTTTACTTCGCTTTAAATGAAACGGCATTACCCGATTCGCTGGAGAAAGATTTAATCAACAGCCAGGTTGCCATTGTAGAAATTCCGGTATCCAGAGATGGCAGCCGCAATATCCCCAATGCATCGCAACACAATGTTCCGGCCTGGACTGTATTTGCCATGTTCTTTATTGTGATTTCCCTGGGCGGTAGTGTGGTTCGTGAAAAACTGAACGGCAGTTTTGTGCGTTTAAAAACATTGCCAACAAATTACCTGGTGGCATTAATATCCAAACAGCTTTCTTATTTATTCATAACATTTATACAGGCCACGGTTGTTTTTTCCATGGGTATCTGGCTCTTTCCGTCCATGGGCTTACCCAAACTGAACTTACCCGCCGATATTACCGGTGTGGTAATTGTTACCCTCATCTGCGGCTGGTGTGCCGTAAGCTATGCCATCATGATTGGCGTATTTGCAAAAACACAGGAACAGGCCAATGGCATTGGTGCAGTATCTATTGTATTAATGGCTGCAGTTGGTGGTTTGCTGGTTCCCAGTTTTGCCATGCCCGAGTCTTTTCAGTTTGTGATGAAGCTTTCGCCACTGCATTGGTGCCTGGAAGCTTATTATGGTTTATTTTTGGAAGGAGGAAAACTGAAAGATGTTATCTTAAATATAATACCTTTACTGGGTATCACTTTTGCAATACAATTGATTACGTTGATCGGGTTAAAAAGAAAAAACCTGATTTGAAATATTTATTATGGAAACAGCCGAATTAAAATTACAGGTTAAAAAGCAGATCATAGAATTTCTGAACCTTATCTCTGTTAAACCTGAAGACATTAAAGATGATGAACCGCTATTTGGCGAAGGTTTGGGGCTTGATTCAATTGATTCGATAGAACTGATTGTTTTATTGGGCAGGGAATACGGGATAGATATAAAAGATCCCAAAGAAGGCCGTAAGGTTTTGGCAGATATCAACACTATGGTTGCTTACATTGAGCAACATCGTACAAAATAATTTTAAAAATAAAAAAGCTGTCAGTCTGAGCTTGTCGAAGACGGTGCTATCATCAACCAACCCGCCTTCGACAAGCTCAGGCTGACACCCCAACTATATTGAGCAGAATTTTCATAACCGGCATGGGCGTAATAAGTGCTATAGGAAATTCTGTAGCCGAAAATCACCAATCGCTTAAAAATGCCACCTGTGGCGTAAGTAAGGAATTTGATCTTTTCCCAACAAAATATGCCGGTCTTTTACCTTTTGGCCAGGTACCAATAAGTACAGAAGATTTACAGAAACAATTACTGGTAAATGATCCGGGTGTTACCCGAACAACCCTGCTGGCCTTGCATGCATTAAATGAAGCCATTGCTGATTGCGGAATTTCCGCTGAAGAAATCCAATCCTTTGACACCGCATTGATTGGTGCCAACACGGTTGGTGGCATGTGCCTTACAGATGAGTTGTATAACGATGCCAATGAAAAAACAGATGGTTCAGATTACCTGGCTTCTTACGATTGTGCTTCTGTGAATTTGTACCTGCAAAAACATTTTAAGATAAAGGGAATTATCAATACCATCAACACAGCCTGCTCTTCATCGGCCAATGCCATTATGTATGGCGCCATGCTGATGAAGAACGGTTATGCAAAAAGAGCCATTGTTGGCGGTACTGATTGTCTTGCAAAATTTACCATCAATGGTTTTAATGCGTTGCATATTTTATCATCCGATAATTGTACGCCATTTGATGAAGGCAGAAAAGGATTGAACCTGGGAGAAGGTGCTGCTTTTTTAATTTTAGAAAAAGAAGAAGATATTAAAGGCAGAAAAGTCTATGCTGAATTAACCGGTTACAGCAATGCCAACGATGCCTACCATCCTTCTTCATTATCAGATGAAGGAGATGGGCCCTTTCTTTCTATGCAGGGCGCACTAAAAGTTGCAAACCTTACAGCAGATAAAATTGATTTTATTAATGCCCATGGCACCGGTACCGAAAATAATGATGAAGTAGAAAGCAAAGCCATGATCCGCCTGTTTGACAAGCCTCCGGCTTTCGCATCTACCAAGGGAAATATAGGCCACACGCTGGGTGCATCAGGCGCCATTGAAGCGGTTTACAGTATTTTAAGTTTAATACACCAGGAAGTTTATGCAAACCTGCATTTCAAAAATACAATTCCTTCAACCGGGTTAACGCCGGTACAATCGTATACAAAAATGCCGGTAAACCATATTATGAGTAACTCATTTGGTTTTGGCGGCAATTGTTCATCTTTAATTTTTTCAAAAGTCTGAGCCATGCTGTATATCCATAAAACATATTGCATATCGGCACAACAAGACTTGTTGCAGGCTAATATTGAATTGATAAATGAAGCGGTTGATAAAAAATTATTAGCCATCGAACCTTCGTACGAAAAAATCCCTCCGGGCATTTTACGCAGGATGGGTAAATCTATCAGGATGGGTGTTGGCGCAGCATTGCCATTGATCAGCGAAACTGATAACATTGACGGGATCATCATGGGCTCGGCAAATGCCGGCATGGATGACTGTGTAAAATTTCTGAACCAGATGGTTCAATACGAAGAAGGCCAGCTTACGCCCGGCAGTTTTGTACAGAGCACAGGCAATGTAATTGCAGGCCAGTTGGGGCTCATCACTAAAAACAAAGGATATAATATCACCCATATTCATCTCGGCCTTGCTTTTGAAAATGCATTGCTTGATGCCATGATGCAGCTCAACACAAACCAATCAAATACTTACCTGGTTGGTGGTGTTGATGAAATTTCTCCATTCCATTACAATATTGAAACGCTGGCTGGTTCTTACAAAAAAGAAGATATCTCCAATAAATATTTGTATGAAACAGATAGCCCCGGTTGTGTAGTGGGCGAAGGTGCGGCTATGTTTGTTGTAAATGCTGAAGCGGCATCATCCATTGCAAAAGTTGCGGCCATCAGTACTATTCACAGCACGGATATTGAATTACTAAAGCAACAATTAAATTTATTTCTGCAGAAAAATATTCCTGCCGGCGAAAATGTTGATCTTTTTCTTTCCGGCGAAAATGGCGACAACCGTACCTTACCATATTATACAGCCTGCGAAACATTGCTTGCTGACGATACTGCTGTTGTGCGTTACAAACATATGGTTGGAGATTACGCCACTGTATCTGCACCGGGACTTTGGTATGCCTGTGAGTTTTTGCAGCAGCCCGTTCCTGAACATATGTTTAAAAAGAAAACATCAAAAACTGAATACAGAAATATTTTATTATACAATAATTTTAAAGGTTTACAGCACAGTTTTATTTTGGTTTCAAACCTTTAGTAACAATTATTTGTTTATTAGTTTTATTAATTTCAGATAATTTTAACCGGTTAATAATCATAGCGCATGAAAAAAAGATGGAGTACGCTGTTTTATATTGTAATTGTTGCCGGGTTAGGATTTGTTATTTACTGGATAGCAAAACAGGGTAGTACTTTGCAAAGTCCTGCACTTACTGCTCAGCAATTGCAAAGCGAAAAAGCAGCAGAAGCAACCAGCAGTTTCCAGGTTTTTACAGATTCATTTAAGCACGACCTTACCGAACCACTGGCTGTACTGCTTTTGCAGATCATCGTTATCATAGCCAGTGCACGCCTTTTTGGATTTTTATTTAAAAAGATCGGGCAACCTGCCGTTATTGGTGAAATTGTAGCAGGTATCATTTTAGGCCCTTCCATCGTTGGTGCATATTTTCCGGAGCTAACCCATTTTTTATTTCCTTCTGCTTCCTTATCAACACTCAGCTTTATCAGCCAGATAGGCCTTATCCTGTTTATGTTCATCATTGGTATGGAACTGGATCTGAAAGCCATTGGCAAACAGGCTTATGGTGCTGTTATCATCAGTCACGCCAGCATCATTATACCCTACACTCTGGGGATGGCCCTTGCCTATTATATTTACCAGGATTATGCACCTGCCGGCACCAGTTTTTTATCCTTTGCATTGTTTATGGGCATTGCCATGAGCATTACTGCATTTCCGGTGCTTGCCCGAATACTGCAGGAAAAAAAACTTACCCGGAGTAAATTAGGAGCGATGGCACTTACCTGCGCCGCCGCCGATGACCTTACAGCCTGGTGCATTTTGGCTGCGGTAATTGCATTGGTTAAGTCGGGTTCATCCTTTAGCGTTTTATACACCATTGGCTTAGCCCTTGTTTATGTATTGATTATGTTGAAAGTTGTAAGGCCTTTTTTAGAAGGATTAAGTCATGTTTATGATGAAAAGGAAAAAAAGAGAACGCCCATCATTGCGTTGCTGTTTGTCATCCTCATTGTATCGGCTTATGTTACCTCTGTTATAGGCATACATGCATTATTTGGCGCTTTCATGGCCGGTGTTATTATGCCATCGAGTTTTAACTTTCGTAAAATTGTTATTGATAAGATTGAAGATGTAAGTATCATACTGTTATTACCGCTGTTCTTTGTAATAACCGGTTTAAGAACACAGATAGGCTTAATAAATGAAGGCCATTTGTGGATCACATTCGGCTGGATATTATTGGTAGCTGTTGCCGGAAAATTTGGCGGCAGTGCGCTGGCTGCACGTATGGTAGGACAAAGCTGGAAAGACAGTTTATCTATTGGTGTGTTGATGAACACCCGTGGATTGATGCAGCTGATCGTTTTAAATATTGGTTATGACTTAGGAATTCTATCGCCTGAAATATTTGCCATGATGGTGTTAATGGCACTGGTTACTACTTTTATGACAGGACCTGCGCTGGACCTGATCAATTGGTTGATGCCGGAGAAATAGGTGTCAGGCCGCTACAAATACTCCAAACAATTAAAAATTGGCTGTATTACTGATAAACTTATTGGAAAAGATTCTGTCTAGTGGCCAGGCACCTGCAACTTAGCCTTGCATTTAAAATGCACCAGCTCATCTTTAAAAAGTGAAGCCACAATATTAATTGCGCCGGTTTCATCGGTGGCATATTTTACAGATGCATGTATCAGGTTATTTTCAAGCGGATTGATCACGGCCAGGAACTTCATATCAGCTGCCTGGGTTAAGTTGGTTTCTTTACCAATTACCTGCTCCAGTATTTCTTTTACCATCTGCATCATACACACACCGGGAACAACCGGCTGGTTGGGGAAATGCCCTTCAAATATTTTATGATTGCTGTTGATGTGTAGCTCAGCCCAAATTTCCGTTTCGGATGTTACAGTATCGTTGATGGTAAAAAAATCGTTTAGCAATATCATCTTTCTGTTTTTTATTAGGTGTAAGGCCACTACAAATACTTAAAAAATTAGCAGCATTATCTTTCTATTCTTTTTAAGCCAATGTTAAATTCAAATGTTTTGTGCGATATGCCAATGGTGTCCGGTATGCCATTGATATAATTTTTCATCACAGCCTCCACAATTATTTTTTTGTTAGAAGCCCTTTCCATCCGCACCAGTTCATCACCGCTTTGGTTTGTAATATAATAATTAAAGCCCTTGCTTTGCGGAAAAATAAAATAAGTCAGCCCTTCATTGATTTTTACAACCGCTTTTGTGTTATCCAGGTTATTCATCAGTACCAGTTCAAAATCGTGCTGCAGTGTTTTAATAACCGATTTTTTGTTTAGTTTTTTCATGATGGAATATATCTTAAAACTGCCATCAGGCGCAAATTCGAAATCAAAAAAGCCAAGCCCCATCTCGTTACTGAAAACCACACGGGTACTGCTGTCGGGCATTTTTTTAATAAGCAGCAATCCGCTTAAATGATTGCTCATCACATCAACCGTAGTATTGTATAATGCAACAGTAAAAGCTGGTTTAAATTTTTGCAACACATTCACATTAGCAGTTGCAGATTGCATTTGCTGATAGGAAGGAGAGCAGCTTACTACAAAAAGCAGGCAACTACTTAATATCAAATAAATTATCCGGAATGGCCGCATTCAGTTCTTTATTGGTAAAACGCATGATGGTATTATCGCCCGAAAGTTCAAGCATTTGAATGCTTGTAACAGAAAAATCTTTTTTATCAACCACTACATTGATGGATTTAAACATCTCTTTCATGCCTTTGCTCACCGGGGTCAGCTCTACCAATGCCGCAGTTTTATTTTCAAACACCCGGGTTTTAAAATCGGTATTATCCAGCATAGTGCCCTGCATACAGTCAATCATTATTTTATTGATCTGCTGAAACATTTTGTTCGATTTGGTGGACACCTTGCTTTCCTTGGCACCATCCTTTACATACACTTTATCCTTATTCAGTATCATCAGGTATTTAAAAGGCTGGGTATATTCCATCCGCACCCGGCTATCCTTTTTAAACCAAAAATTTCCTTTGGATGTAATTTTCTCAGAGAGCATACTCAGGTTTTTATCCTGGGTAAAGTCTGATTTAATAGAGGTGGTTTTTAAAGCAACGGCAGCAAATGCGGTTTTAAATTTTACCAGGTCGGCAACTGGGGTATAACCGGCATATTGTGCATCGGCAGCCATTGCTGCGGCAAGCAAAGAAAATATAAATAGTAATTTACGCATAGGGTTGCAAAGCTAACAATTTATCAAGCGGTATAATGTTGTAGCCTCTTTTTTTAACTTCTTGTATAAATTGCGGTAAAATATCCAAAGTGGTTTTGCTGGTATCATGAAAAAGAAAGACAGCACCGGGTTTTATCCCTTGATTGATCTTTTCCAATAACTTCTTTCCATCCTTAATCACCGTATCCATTGATCTTACACTCCAGCCAACCGGTGTATAGCCGCCATTTTTAATTGCTTTTGCCAAATTAGGATTGGTAACGCCGTACGGTGGCCTGAATAATTTCGGTTTCAATCCGGTGACCCTTTCCATTTCCACATCCATCTGTTTAAGGTCTTGCTGCATTTTTTTTGCAGCATACATATCAAACCAAAAATGATGGGAATAACTGTGGTTGCCGATGATATGCCCATCTGCCTGTACCAGTTTTAAAATTGCTTCATTACCGGCAATGCGGTTGCCAATGCAAAAAAATGTTGCTTTTACTTCTTCAGCTTTTAGAATAGCCAGGATTTGTTGCGTATAATTTTCTGCCGGACCATCATCAAAGCTGATGGCAATTTCTTTTTTATCAATAGTTGCCTTGCAAACAATTTTAATAAAGAAATTAGAGCAAACATAATAACAACCCCAGAAGACGATTAAAGAGTACGCAACAAATAAAAGCGGGTAAATATAAATTGGCAGTCCATATTGAATATGCACACCAATTAAAATGGCCAGCAGGGCAATAAAAAAAATATTTGTGTTGCGGAAGTTTAACATGCCGACAGCAAAGATAAAGAATGATGTATGCCCTGGTAATGATTATAAATTAAAACCCGATCAATTTTTTTATCTGTTGAAACTGTAGCATTCAACATTGCAGGAAGTTTGCCTGCTTTAATGGTGTTTGCTGCAAGCCACATAGCAAAAGCTGCAGCTGTTGGATATTCACCGCAGAGGTACTTATAATCAACTGTATCCTTTGAATCGAAAACAGTTTTCCCAAGCTGCTCATAAATTTTATCTTCGCCTGCATCTCCGTTTTTTCCGGTGATGATGAGATCGATATCATTTATACTTACAGCATGTTTTTCTAAAAAAGAAGTTATCTGTTTTTCAATTTCAGTAATTCCATCAGGCTTATAAAAAGTATGCAGGCCATCCAGCTTTGCATAATCAGTTGTTGACGGTTCATGGGCGATTAAGAAAAAACTTGCACCTTCTCCGGCAATGGTTCCTTTGGTTTTTGTTTTATAAATATCCAGGTTTGATACCGGTCCTTGCTTATACAAACCCAGCCTGTTTAAAATAGTGTGGCTGGTGTTGGTGATCTCGTCAATGGCACCAACCAATACATTGTTGGCATCATTTTCTTTCAGCAGCATCATGCCATCAAGCAAAGCGCTTTCAAAAGAAAAACCGCGGTGTACAAAGGCATTGTTGTAATTATTGCATTGCAGCATCAAACCAATTTGACCACCAATGGTATTGTGTGTTGATTGTATGAATGAAGTTGGAGTAAGCAGTTCTTCGTTAAACTCCACCATCTTGCTCAAAAAAGAATTCGTGTCTTCCAGGCAGCCATAAGCTGTGCCGGTAATAATGGCATCCGGCACTTTAACTCCGGCTTCCTGCAAACATTCCATGGCTGCAGCCACACCCATACGTATAATACGGCTCATGCGCCTGATCTGCTTAGGGTCAATAAAAACTTTATAGTCGGGCTCAATACAGGCAAGGCGGTTACCGGTATATGCAACGGCTTCCCCCAATGGCTGGTGGCCAAAGGTTTTTTGCGGAGAGATATTTCCTGTTGCCCGGATGTACATTTTTAAACTTTTATTTTTGAGTTGTCAGGTTGAGCTTGTCGAAACCGGTGTATTTTAGAAGCAACCCGCTTCCGACAGGCTCCCCGAAATAATCGGGACAAGCAGGCTGACAGCTTTTTATTTTATTATGATTCCACTTTTGAAAAAATTAACGAAGAACAATTACCTCCAAAACCAAATGAATTAGAAAGCACATGTTTCACTTTCACATTTTTCACTAATGCTCTTTCCGGCACAAATGGCAGATCAACCATGGGCGTTTGCAAACGCAGGTTTGGAAAAATAATACCATGCTGCAAAGCCAAAACAGAAAACACGGCTTCTATACCACCACTGGCACCCAGGGTATGGCCGGTAAAGGTTTTTGTTGAACTCATTTTTGGATAATGCGGATCGAACAATCTTTTGATAGCTGTTCCTTCTGCAATATCATTATTCTGTGTACCTGTTCCATGCAGGTTTATATAATCAATGTCTTCAGGTTTTAACCCGGCTTTTTGTAATGCACCACTCATGGCTAAGAACGAACCGATACCATCCGGCGATGATGCTGTTTGATGGTAGGCATCATTGGCATTGCAATAACCGCTTAAAATAATTGCTGGTTTGTTTTTAAGTGTGGCTGCAACTTTATCTGAAACCAGCACCACATAACCTGCACCTTCTCCAAGATTTAGCCCACGGCGGTTTTCATCAAAAGGCTGACAAAACTGTTCATCAACGATCATGAGTGTATTAAAACCATTGAGGGTGAATCTTGCCATAGAATCGGTCCCTCCGGCAACAACCACATCTACTATGTTATTGCGGATCAATCTTGCTCCCAAAAAAATAGCATTGGCCGATGATGAACAGGCTGTGCTGATAGTGGTGATATAATCTTTAATACCCAATGCATCGGCAACCAGTTCTGTTACACTGCCGCATTCATGATTAATAACATCACGTAATTTTCCTTTGCTGTTATCTGATAAAAATCCGGTGAAGAAATTTTCTGTTTTATCCATGCCGCCAACAGAGGTGGCAGAGATAAATCCCGTGCGTAAGTCTTTGATATTTTCAATACCTGCAGCTGCAAGAGCTTCCGTAGCGGCAACCAAACTTAATAATGCAGTGCGGCTTTTTATGTTGGGTAAGCCGGCAAGTTGTGCAAGTTCTTCATTGCTCAACTTTACTTCGGCAACCGGCAATCTTTTGCTGTGAGCCGATTGTAAGTAATGCATCTGCCCCATTCCTGCCCGGCCGTTTTCCAATGCATCCAGGCATTCGGCAACACGGTTACCAATAGCCGAAATGATACCGGTGCCGGCAACAAAAACTGGTTCACTACTATTAAGCATTCTGCGGTTGATGAGCAGTTATATATTCGGCCATAGTACGTACGGTTTTAAAAACCTTTGGTCCGTCTTCCGCATTTGATAATTTGATCTTATACTGCTGTTGCAATAAAACGATCAATTCAAGCGCATCTATCGAATCAAGGCCAAGGCCTTCAACAAAGAGTGGTTGGTCGTCTCCTATATCCTCAGGTTTAGTATCCTGCAAATTCAACTGGGCAATGATCTGTGTTTTCAGATCGGACATTAATTTATCCATTTTGTAACTGGTATATTTTAGTTAGATTTTCTTTTGTAAAATTAACTGAATTGGCGCTTTTATCTTTCTCTATTAAAAATAAAGTTGCATTATAATTTTTGTCCAGCACATCTACCCAGCCGCAAATACAGCACTGCAATATATTATTATTAATCAGGTTACCTATATATTGTTCCATAAAACCGGCATCAAACGCTTCGGCAATGAAAAAAGCATTTTCTCCTTTAAAATGATGCCTGATAGATATTTCGCCAATTACAATATTGGGTAATGTGTAAACAAACTGGGCCGGGCTTGCAATGGTTTTGGTGGTTTCGTAATATTTGATGTCGGTATCCAGGCTCGAATTGGCATTGGACAAAACGATGCCAATATCTTCGGGTTTATATTTTTCTTTATCAAAAACATCCTGCAATAAAATTTCGTTGGCCAGCCACCCCAGTTTACTCAGGTAATCCATTTTATGAAACTTGGGATACTGCAATTCAAAATGGCGGTAAACTGCAACCAGGAAATCAGGCAGTTCTGATCCTTTTTCTTCAAACACCGGCAGCCCGTTTTTATAAACAATATGATTGTTGATAATGCAGCTGGCTGTAATATAATTTTCTGTTTTCAATATGTATGATATCCGTCTTCCCTAACACAATACATGTCAGATTTTTTATTTAAACATTTAGCGCATCTCTTACTTTAATAAGTTTTGCCAATTTAATTAATGCCGTGTTATGGTCTTTTACGTAAGGGTTATTGGTATCCCAAACATAACCGGCCAATACCGAGCAGATCATACTTTTAATATCGGCCACCTGGTTATCGGCAAAGAAAATCGTATCCAGCGTTCCGTCGTACCAGGCCATTACGTAAGTCCGGAATGTGTTAACGCCCTGCATCATCACTTCGGTATATTCTTTTTCCCAATCTACATTTTCGCCCTGCAGTTTTTTTATTACAAGATGTGCAGCTGTTTGGCTTGAAACTGTTGCGAGTGTTACGCCTGAAGAAAAAACCGGATCCAGGAATTCGGTTACATTACCTGTGAGTATAAAACCCTCACCATAAAATTTAGAAGTACTTACCGAATAAGATTCTAATATCCTGGGTTCAAAAACAAATTCCACATGCTTCATTCTTTCGGCCAGGTAAGGCTCCGTAGCAATCAATGCCCTTAATTGTTCTTCGGGAGTCAATCCGTTGGTTGCATCAAAAAAAGTGGGTTCGCCCACAAAGCCAACCGATGTTTTTCCGTTTGAAAAAGGTATTACCCAGATCCAGATTCCTTTTTTATGAACAATAATGGTGATCCGGTTTGGCTCATCATCCATGGTTCGGTTTACATCAACCACATGCGTGAACAATGCTTTTCTTGGCGGCAGGTTTGATGGCCTGTCCATATTAAACAAACGTGGTATTACCCGTCCGTAGCCACTGCCATCAACAATAAACCTGGCTTCAATCTGCGATTTGTTTCCATTAATATCTTCAACAGTTGTTACAGAATCTGTTCCGTTAAATTCAATACCTGTAACAGTTGTTTCGTAACTCACGGGTATATCCATTTTTTCGCAGCAATCTGCCAGGGTTTTATCAAACTCGCCACGGGGCACCTGCCAGGTCCAGCTCCAGCCAGGTGTAAACTGATCGGCAAAAAAGTAATCGCAAACCTTGCCGTTTTTTACAAACTTGGCTCCAAATTTTTCCTGGAATCCTTTTTCCTTTACCGCATCTAAAAATCCGGCTTCTTCCAATGCTTCCATGCAACGGGGCAACAGGCTTTCGCCAATTACAAAGCGGGGAAATTTCATTTTCTCTACAATCCTTACAGTAAATCCTGCTTTTTTTATGATAGAAGCGGCTACGGTTCCTGCGGGACCTGCACCAATAACAAGCACATCTGTTTTATCTGTTTTCATAATTCTTATTTTTTTTCTTACATTTTATTAATGTCTGGCTTAATCCTATATTATCAGTTTGTTCAACAATTTCAAGTCCGGCTTGTTCAATGCATTTAATAAAAGTTTCGGAACTGTACATCTGGCTGTTGCCATTTGCCATTACGGTAAAGTAAACAGAAAGTTGCTGTAAACAAAATGCCCCTACTTCAAATTTCTGGCGGTCCCAAAAAGGCTCCATGATAATTACCTGGCCATTTTCATTCAATGCATCATAACATCTTTTTAATATAGAAACGATCTCTGCTTCCGAAAAACAATCCAGGAACTGGCTCATCCAGATGGTATCAAACCCGGTAGGGATTTTCGTTTGTTCATCCAGGATATTTACCGGTAAAAAAGAAACTCTTTTATCCAATCCCAATTCTTCAATTCTTTTTTTTGCCACGTTCAGTTGTCCCGGTAAGTCCATAATGGTAATATGCACATCAGGTGAAAATTTTGATGAGGCAATGGCCCATTTACCGGTGTTGCCGCCAATATCCAGTATATTTTTTGTTTTTTCATTATAAACCAATGGTAAAACCAGAGGAAATGCATCATCGGAAAAAAAGTGATCGTAATCAAACCAGCTTTTCTGTACATGGCCGGGTAATTGGGATAATCCTTCATAAATCGTGTTCCATTCACCAAAATGCCTCAACCCGGCAGGCTTGCCTGTTTGTATACTTTCTTCCAGGTGAAAAAATCCCTGGTAGTTTACATCATGTACAAAATCCATATTGGTGATGGTTAACGCATCGTTTAAAATAAAATGGCCGGTTTTGCCAAGCGTATACTTTTTATCATTTACCAATACCAAACCAAGTCCAAGGCCCGATTCCAGCAAAACCCGTACACCATACACAGATAATTTTACTTTTTCAGAAATCTCTTCATTAGTTAATCCTTTTGAACCACTGTCCTCAATCACTTTCAAAATACCTGAACGCCTGAGCACCCTTGCCACCTGAAAAATTACCGGACCATGGGCAATCCATTGTGCCGCTTCTTTTGCTTCAAATGCCGATTTTCTGTCTCTGGAAAAAAATTTCATAATTATTATAAGTGCGCTTTTGGGGTTTTTAATTATTGTTTGCTGAAAACCATCGCCGCATTACAGCCTCCAAAACCCGAAGCTGTTTTTAAAAAATGTGCTCCTGTTGATTTATATACTGATGAACATATATTTACCGGCTGGCTTACTCCCGAAGTGTGAAACCCCCTGGTTGGTAACACCAGGTTTTCCTTTAATGATTGAATTGAAATAATGGACTCAATCAAACCCGCTGCACCCAGTGTATGGCCGTAATAACCTTTTAAACTGTTTACGGGTACTTCCTGCAGGCCCGATAAACCAATTGCTTTTGCTTCCATTTCATCATTAAAAATGGTGGCAGTACCATGTGCCGAAATAAAGCCGATATCTTTTGCAAAAATGCCGGAAGCCTGCAATGTTTTATTTATTGCCAGGCTTAATTCTTCGCCGGTACGGGATGGGCCGCTGATATGATTGGCATCGTTACTTACCGAACCGCCGCCAATTTTTACGCCGTATGAATATTTTTTATTGGAAGTAAGAATTACGGTTCCGGCGCCTTCGCCCAAATTGATGCCGTCTCTTGCTGCATCAAACGGTTTACATGGTAGCTGGCTTACCGCCTGGAAAGACTGAAAGCCCGACAAAACAAATTTGCTGATCACATCGGCACCGGCTACAACCGCATGCTCGTACTGGCCCGATTGTATAAGCCGCATACCGGTTAGCATGGCCAGCATGCCCGAAATGCAGGCGTTTGAAATAATGACAGGTTGATTTATAAATTGAAAATGATCTGCTACCAGTTTAGCAGATGTATTGAGTGAAATTCTTTTATTTAATGAACCGGATGCTTCTTCTGTTTCCAGTAAACTTATATTTCCTTTTGTTGATGAAATGATGAGTACTGTTTTTTTATCCGCAGGCTCTATATTGCTTTTTGACAGTGCATCGCTTATTGATGTAATAAGCAGGTTTTCGAATTTTGTATACTTTTTTTGCTGATCATTTTCGTTGAAGCGTCCATCAGCAAACAATGCAGCCTGGAATGGCTGTTGTGACATACTGCTGATCTGATGCAGTTGTATGCCTGATACATGCTGCTTAAGCTGCGAAAAATTTTCGGCAGCTGTTAAACCTATCGGTGATACAATATTATCTGCACTAATAAAAATTTCTGTCATAGTTTTTACTGTTAACACTGGTCGTGTTTCTTTTTCCACTCTTCAAAAAATGGCGGGTTCGAAAGTTGAAGCACTGAATCTTCTTTACTTAAAAAAACCTGAACAGAAGATCCGGTTGCAACCAACTCGCCACTGGCAGCATTAAAAAGCCGGTAAGTGAATTTTAATTTTGCGGCTTCTGCAGGTATGAACTTTGTTTCAACAATTACCCGGTCTCCATAACGCAGAGAGCGTTTAAAATCGCATTGCACACTAACCACCGGTATTACATATCCAAGTTTATATACTTCCAGGTAACCAAGGTCATGCATATTTCCAAAAGCTTCACGCCCGTCTTCAAAATAACGGATATAATGCCCATGCCATACAATCCCCAGTGGGTCTGCTTCATTAAACCTAACCAATACTTCTGTCTTGCTGCTCAGTTCTGTCTTCATAGTTTATTATAATCAGCCGCCATATTTATTCTTCCAGCCCTTGTAAGCTTTTTTATCAATTTCTACCAGGCTTTTTTTAATGATAGAAACCCAGAAATTGCGGAAACCAAAACCGGCAGCTTCCTGTTCCATGCGCTCGGTCATCAGCACTTTTTTTGTTTTCATGTCAATCAAAGTTACCCATACGGAGCCATAACTTTCTTCCTGTTTTGTTTTCTTACCCTCCTGAATTTTCTCACCTTTTTTCATTGCCTCCATAATAAATACAAGCCCTATCCCGTCTTTAGCTTTTAAGTCGAGTGCTTTTACACAGCCTGCAATATCAGATTCTGTCAACCGGTTAAAATCCGCCACATTGGATGACATAATATCGCCTGCTTTGATCCTGGCATTTCTTTCAGTTACCGCATTGATATCTGAACTAACCCCGCCAGACCGGCTGAAGGCACCGGCAATATTATAGTTCTTACCCATTTCCATTACCACCACATCGTTCATGCTGTTGTAAAGGCGGCTCTGTATGTCGGAAGCATTGCCCTCCGGATTATTGATAAGTTTGTTCCTGGTATAATCAATACCCAGGTAAGTTAAAGGTGTTGATGTGTTGCTGAAAAACTCCTGTAAGGTTTGTGAAAAAGTTTGGGTGCTGCTGCCAAAGAATAATACAAAGGCAAACAACCAGCTTAATTTTTGTGTGCGTTTCATGATCAGAAATTTTATGTTGATTAAAAAAATTTGCTTCTTGTGAGATCAACGGGTATATTTTCTTTTCCACTCTTTATATTTACTCCAGTCAATTTCTATAATAGCTTTTCTGATAATACTTGTCCAGTAGTTTCTAAAACTAAACCCTTCAGCTTCACGTACGATACGTTCTGTAATTAATACTTCTTTTGTTTGCATGTCAATCAGCGTAATCCAGACAGATCCATATCCTTTGCCACTTATTTTTTTCATCCCTTCCATGATGAAGACCAGCCCGATTCCTTCTTTTCCCTCCAAAGGTAAAGCCTCCACACTGTTTTTAATATCAGTTTCTGTCAATCTTTCAAAATCAGATTTTCTGGAGGATACGATATTAGTGACATCAATTTTTTTATTATTGGCAGTAACGGCGCTTAAATCAATACTAATGGTATTTTTTCGGCCGAAGGCAGCGCCAATATCATAGCTTTTATCGTATTGCTCTTTTACCACCAGGTCATTAATTCCGGTGTAATATTTATCTCTGATGTCTGTTGGATCAGCATCGGGGTTTTTATAGAACAGGTTTTTTGTGTAATCTATACCTAGGTAAGTTAACCGGGTAGATTTATTGCTGAAAAAATCTTTCAGGCTTTGCGAAAAAGAGGGCGAAGTACTTACCAATAACACAAAAGTAAACAACAGCCTGAGTCTTTGTCTACGTTTCAAAATCAGGAATTTTTAAGTTGATTAATAAAAATTTTCATTTTGCATTGGGCAATCAACTGTCCGTTACAGGTAATTTTTCCGGATATTAATGTTACATCAAAAATCTGATTTTCTGTGGTAATTTCTGTAATTAATTCATCCCCGGTTTCAGGCAATGCAAATACCTGCAGGTTATTTACTGCGCCGATATAACCTACCAATACGGGCTTGTTTTGGGTATGTGAAACATAACCGGCACTTGCAGCCGCAGTTTGGGCTATATTCTCTACCAGGCCCGGTTCTTTAAATATACCATCCTTTACAAAAATATTATCAGCCTGTATGGTAAACCCGGTTGTGGTGGTTGTTTCGGTAACCGAAAAAAGTTTGTCAACCATTACAAAAGGGGGCTTTTGCGGTATAAGCGATTGAAAATTTTCTACGTTTATCATTTTTTAATATTGCAAAGTTAAAACAGCTTACAAAGTTTGTCAGTCTTGTTTTGGATGTTCCCAAAAATTATAATAATTAAACCATTGTTCGGGGTATTGTTTAATCTTCTTTTCTATTTCCGCCACATACTCAGTCAGCATTTGCTGCATGATCTCATCTTTTGCAACAGCTGTATAATCTTTTATATCGCTTGCAAACAAATGATAATGCAGATTATTTTCTTTTACCGCAAACACATACGAAACCGGCACCTTAAATTTTGATGCCAGCAGAAAGGGCCCCATCGGAAACCTGGCCGGCTCTCCTAAAAAAGGGGCGGTTAACGTTTTGTTTCCTTCTAAAAACCTGTCGGCATGCATACAAACCAATTCATTGTTGCTTAATGCTTCGCTTATCTTATAAATATGGCTCAGGTCGTTTTTAATTACAATGATGCTCATGTTCCGCTTACCAATAACCCCCTCAAGATATTCTTTTATCTGCTCATGCTCGCCATCATACAGTACAATATTAATACGGCTTTCCAGGCGTTTGAATAAGTGTCCGGCCACATCCCAGTTTCCGATATGAGCACTCAGTAAAATGCCGCCCTTTTTAAGTGCTGCAATTTTGTGCAGGTTTTCTTCTCCGTCAAAATCAAAACTGAATTTATTTTTTATACCCGACATCAGCACTACTTTATCTATAATGCCCTGCCCCAGTAAAAAATAATTTTTATAAAGTTTAATGAGTGATGTAACCCGGCCGTAGCCCAGTTTATGGCGATACAATAAATAAATCTGACGGGATGCCTTATAAGAAAAAAAGAAATAATAAAGCACCACAATCCGCAACAGGAAGTAAGCTGGTAAAACACCAAATGTTTTTAAAACCCATACAAAGATCCGGTATCCGAGCGGAGTACCTTTGGATTTGCCATGCCATGCAGACATTATGCCAGTTCTTTTGAATTTACCCGGGATATGATATAATCGCAAAAATCCTGGAAGGTTGCTATATCAGTAAAGTCTTCGGGCTTTACTTTAAAGGCAAAGTTGCTTTCAATAACCACAACCAGGTCAATATAGTCCAGGCTGTCCAGCCCAAGGGTTTCTTTTAAATTAGCTTCCGGCACTAACTTTTCTGCATCCACTTCAAATTCCTCAACCAGGAATTCGTGAATTCTTTCAAGTATTTCTGTGTTTGTCATAAACAGTACATTATATCAATTTCCTAATAATTAGCGATGAGTTAGTTCCTCCAAACCCAAAGGAGTTGGACAAAAATACAACTATATCTTTTTCCACGGCCACTTTTGCTATATTCAATTTTGCTGAGTCTTCATCCGGGTTTTCGAAATTTATGTTTGGTGCCACAAACGAGTTCTGCATCATTAATACAGAATAAACAATTTCGCTGGCCCCTGCCATCCAGCATTCGTGGCCCGTCATTGATTTTGTTGAACTTACCAGGGGCTTATGTTGGCCAAAAACTTCATCAATTGCCCTGGCTTCACTGGCGTCGCCTGCAGGGGTGGATGTTGCATGTGCATTGATATAATCCACATCAGCAGCCATGATGCCGGCATCTTTCATGGCCATAAGCAATGATCTTACAGGCCCTTCAACCGTGGGGTTGGATATATGAGCCCCATTTGATGAAAATCCATACCCTATTACTTCACCCAGTATATTTGCGCCTCTTTTTTGGGCCGATTCCAGTGTTTCTAAAATAACGGTTGCAGCACCGCCACTGGGTATAAGTCCATCGCGGTCACGGTCAAATGGACGGGATGCTTTTGTAGGGTCATTTTCCCTGATTGAAAAAGCAGATAAAGCATCAAAAGTACCCATGGATAAATGGTTTATCTCCTGGGCGCCGCCACAAACTATACAATCCTGTAAACCCGATTTTATAAAATGATATCCCAGCCCGATAGCGTGAGAACCGCTTGCACAGGCCGCACTTACGGTAAAATTTATTCCCCGCAATTTAAAAATAGTAGCCAGGTTCATGGTTACGGTAGAGTTCATGGTTTGAAAAACCGCTCCGGAGCCCACTAAAGTGGTGTCTTTTTTTTCCCTGATAATATCATTTGCTTCAATGATGGCTTTACCGGTACTGTCATTGCCATATATAATACCGATTTCATTTTCGGCGATATAATCTGCATCAATACCGGCATTTTCCAAAGCTTCTATCGTAGCCAGGTATGCATATTCACCCTGTTGCGGCAACATGATACGGGCTCTGCGGTCTAAAGTTCCTTTCAATTCAGGCTTATCTACAAAACCCGTTAAGCCCGATCTATATCCATATTCCTTACGCAAAGGATCCAGTATGATGCCCGATTTCCCTTTGTACAGGGAATCCCTTACCTCATCCAGGTTTTTTCCTATGCAGGAATAAATGCCCATACCGGTTATAACAACTCTGTTCATGTTTTATAAGTCATTGGTCATTGGTTATTGGTCATTGGTGGAGTCATCAACCAGCAGGCATAATGACTATTGACCAATGACTAATAACTTATTGACTATCTAAGAATACAATCCTCCATTCACCGAAATCACTTCGCCGGTTATATATGCTGCACCCTCAGTTGCTAAAAAGCCAACCGTGTGTGCAACTTCTTCCGGTGTACCAAATCGTTTTAACGGAACCATATTTTTTAATTCGGCTTCGTTCAGCCCTTCGGTCATATCTGTTTTGATAAAGCCGGGTGCTACTGCATTTACAGTAATTCCCTTGCGGCCAATTTCCTGCGCCAGTGCTTTGGTGGCGCCAATTACGCCGGCTTTGGCAGCCGAATAATTGGTTTGGCCCGGTAAACCTTTTAAACCTGACAGGGAAACAATATTGATGATTCTGCCGTACTTTTTCATCAGCATACTGTTAACCACCAAACGGGTTACATAAAAGAACCCATCCAGGTTTGTTTTGATAACGCTGTCCCACTGCTCATCTTTCATCCACATCATCAATCCGTCATCCCGTATGCCGGCATTGTTTACCAGTACTTCAATAACCTTGTCGGTATTGGCTTCCATCCAATCGCCCAGCTTGCTTATAATGGCTGCTTTGTCAGATACATCAAATTGTATGATCTCCCCATCAACGCCTTTTTCTTTAACCAAAGCAAGCGTATTATTCGCTTCTTCTTCGTTCGATTTGTAGTTGATCAGCACATTATACCCCATCTCAGCCAGTTTAATACAAACGGCCCTTCCAATTCCTCTTGATCCTCCTGTAACTAATGCAAACTTCATGCTTACTAATTTTTCTGTTGATCTTAACTGTTGAAATAATTTTTATATCCGCTATCAGGAAGTAACCTGTTCAGAAATCTTGCCCAGTTTGAATGAAACAACCGGATCAGATTTTTCGAAATACTTTTTGATCCTGTCCAGGTCTTTATATTTCGGTTCATCTTCAATAAACTTCGGAAACAATTTTCTTACCTCGGTATAAATATGATGTGTTTCGGTTGATAACCTGTCGGTACATTTTAAATAATCAATTGCCTGCAGCACGGTCATCATCTGTATGGCCAGCACTTCAAAAGAATTATCAATAACCCTTTTGGTCATTAAAGCTGCATTGCAGCCCATGCTTACAATATCCTGGTTATCGTTGTTATTGGGTATGCTGTGTACATACATCGGGAACGACATGGTTTGATTTTCGGCCACCGTTGAGGTAGCAGTAAACTGCATACCCTGCATACCAAAATTAAAGCCCAATACACCCAGGTTTACAAACGGCGGAAATTTCTGATTCAGTTTTTCGTTCAATAAATAATTCAGCTGCCTTTCGCTTAGCATAGATAATTTGGTGATGGCAATTTTAAGTTTATCCATTTCCAGCGAAACATAATCGCCATGGAAATTACCACCATGAAAAATATTTTCATTCTGATGATCGATCACCGGGTTATCGTTAACCGAGTTCAGTTCGTCTACCACCACTTTTTCGGCATTACAAATGGTATCGTAAATAGGGCCCAGTACCTGTGTAACACAACGCAGCGAATAATATTCCTGCACTTTGTCCTGAAACACTTCCTGGTCAAGCTTTTCGGGGTTATACAAATGTTCCGACCGGCTGCGGATCATTTTGCTGTCCTTCAAAATATCCCTTAACTGGGCAGCAATTTTATTTTGCCCGGTATGATGTTTTACAATATTGAGTTCGTAAGAATAATGATCGTCAAACGCTTCCACCACTTCATTGATCATGGCCGATAACATAACCGACCACTCCAGTAATTTTTGCGCCTGTATAATATTTACCATGCCAATACCCGTCATGGCTGATGTTCCGTTTAAAACGGCCAACCCTTCCCGTATATGAATAGCGAGTGGTTTAATTTTCAGTTTGGCAAATACGTCTGCCGTTGGTTGTACGGTTCCCTCGTAAATCACTTCGCCTTCACCAATTAAAACCAGTGCCAGGTGAGCCAATTGAACCAGGTCGCCGCTGGCACCAACACCGCCATGCTCAAAAATACAGGGCGAAACATTTTTGTTGATGAGTTCTTTCAGCAATTCAACAATTTCTGGATGAACACCGGAATAAGCCTGCATGAGACTGTTCAGGCGTGCGATCATCACGGCTTTTACCATGATGGGGCTCATCATATTACCGGCACCCGAGCTGTGGCTACGGATAAGGTTATACTGAAGCTGCAGCAGGTTTTTTTCATTCACCTTATACTGTGCCATAGGGCCAAAGCCCGTATTAATACCGTAAATCAGCTTATTTGAAGAGAATTTTTGTAAAAACTGGAAATTAACCTCCACTTTTTCAATCGTTTGTGTATCTAATGACACTTCCTTGTCCTTATATAAGATATCTGAAAAATTATCTAAACTAAGGGCCCTGTCTCCAACATGTACCATGATCCGAATTTTATGTGCAATTATTTTGGGTAACTAAAGCGGTAAAAATAGAATAAAGAATTCAAATTTTTATTTTTTGCCTGTTCATATATAAAGATAGGGCAAGATAGCAAGCTATATTTGTGGTTATTGGGTATTTTTTTATGCCTGATTTTATCTACTTTTATGCCTCATTATTTTAAATAAGATTTTATATGAAAAGATTTACAGCTTTGTTATTAGTAGCATGTTTGTTTGGTTTACAAACGATAGCCCAAAAAGTAAAAACCACCAGCGGCAGCGATGATATTTTAAAATCGGAGTCTGCCATAAATATTGAGTTTAATTACGACAATATTACTGTGGGCAAGTATAAAAATGAACAGGATTATATTGTTGCCAAAACAGAAGAGTATAATAAGAAAGAAGCCGGAAAAGGTGATAGTTGGGCTGCCAGCTGGAAAAATGACCGTGAAGCCCGGTACGAACCCAAGTTTATTGAGCTTTTTAAGCTTAGCAGTGGCATGAGCGTTGTAACAACAGCCAAATACACGATGATCGTTAAAACCATATCAATTGAGCCAGGCTGGAACATTGGAATAAGCCGTAAAAACGCCGAGATTGACCTGGAGATATGGATTGTTGAAACTGCAAACAAAAGCAGCAAGCTTGCCACTTTTACCATCAATAACGTACCAGGCGGAACTGCTTTTGGCTATGACTTTGATACCGGCTTACGAATTTCAGAAGCTTATGCTAAAGCTGGAAAAAGTTTAGGCAAATCGCTTAAATAGACATTAAATAAATGATATTTGCAAAAGGCTTCCTTAAAGGAAGCCTTTTACTTTTTTCTACATTTTAAACAATCACACATGAAAACTATTAAAATCTTCGTCACTATTTTCTTTACGCTCCTTGGCTTAAATAGCAGTTTTGCACAGGAAGTTGATTTAACAAAGGGTGACCTTTCTGTTTTAAAAGGCGAAACCTCCATCAACTTTGAATTTACCTATGAAAAAATGTCTGTAGGCGATTTTAATAAAGAAGCTGATTACATAAAAAAGAGAATAGAGGAATTAAATACCAAAGAACCCGGAACCGGTGATAAGTGGGCCGTTGAATGGGAGGAACAAAAAAAGAATTATTTTGGAGACAAGTTCATGCTTGGCTTTTTTAAGACTTACGTAGCTAAATATGACAATAGTGCCAAATACACCCTCATCTTTAATACCAGGGCTTTGGAGCCGGGCTACCAGGTTGGTGTATCTAAAAGAAATGCCGGCGTTGATGGTACAGTTACTCTTGTTGAAACTGCAAAAAGAGACAAAAAAATTGCTGTGCTTTTTGTAGAACGGGCCCCTGAAACCAAATGGCGTGGAGCAGCATTTGATGCTAAATCCAGAATTGGTGATGCTTATTACATGAATGGACAGAAAGTAGGAAAATTTATAGAAAAAAATATCAAATAATTTTTATCAATTTAAACAAAAATTAAAAGTACCGGATGAAATACTTAATTATTGCTGTAGCAACCCTGCTAACTACCGCCACCATTGCACAAAGCAAAAAATTTACCTTTAAACTGGGCTCCGAGTATGAGCTTCCACGCAAAGCCGCAGATCTTTCTTTTTTTGGAAACGATAAGGATGGCATCGTAAACATGGGCCTTAAAAAAGAAGAGCTGACCATCTTAAGGTTCGACCCAAAAACCCTTGTACAGTCTACAGAGAAAGTTATTGAATTGCCTGAAATGACTAAAAATTTTAACAGCGAGGGCGTTGTTGATTTTGATGGCAATTATTACTGGCTGCACAGCGATTGGGATAAAAAAGACGAAATAGAATATCTCTACTACGATAAAATTGATGTGGTATCCGGAAAGATAACCGAATCAAATAAAAAATTATTTCAGGCTGAAAGAATTGCCGGCAGCAGTGCGGTTATGACTGGTTTTTACCGGTATAAAATGGGGGGCAAATACGATTTTAATTTTGATGCTGACCGAACAAAACTTTTGATAAGTTACAGGTTGGCGCCCGAAGAAAAGAATGATAAAAACAGCTTCGATAAAATAGGCTTTTATGTGTACGATGACAAAATGAATAAGCTGTGGAATAATGAATTTACCATGCCTTATAGCGAACAGATTATGGATAATATTGATTTTTCGCTTGACTCAAAAGGCAATGCCTACATGCTTGCCAAAGTGTACGATTCTGAAAAAAGAAATGAAAAGGATAAAGAAACCGGAACCGCAGGTTATCATTACGAAGTTTTAAAATTCAGTAAAGACAGTAAAAAGATCATTCACACAACCATCAATATTGGCGATTATTTTATAAGGGCTGCATCACTGATCGAAAATACAGAACATGACATGGTGATCACCTGCACCTACAGTAAAAAGGCTAACACCGATGGTACCGATGGCATTTTCCTGGCGTTGATGGATCAAAGCGGCAAGATCAATAAATATAAAAATGGTTATTACGAATTCCCATTGGCAGAACTGGAAAAATTTGAATCGGAAAAAGCTAAAAGAAAAATGGAAAAGAAAAAAGATTACGAAGCGCCTAATTTAACTGTAAGAAATATTGTGGTAGGATCTGATGGTAGTTTATTTATCGGACTGGAAGAATACCGTATTGAAGCACACACCAGTTACAGTTCTAATGGAGGCTGGCGGACTTACTACACTTATCACTACGAAGATATATTAGGAGCAAAAGTAAATAAGAATGGAAATTTGGAATGGTTAAGAAAATTACCTAAGAAACAGGCAGGAACCAATGGAAGGGGCACAATGGGTTACAAATTAGTAAATGATGAAACCGGGTTTTACTTTCTGTTCTTAGACAACAAAAAGAATATGGAGTTAGCAGAAGATGAAGCGCCCAAAAATCATACGGATGGTTTTGGAGGGCAACTGGTTGTTGCCAAAATTGATAATGCCGGCAATATTTCCAAAGAAATTGTTTTTGATACCAGGGAAGAAGAAGTAAAACTTTTTCCAGCTGAATTTAAAAGAATAAATGGCAACCAGTTTATTGGCAGGGCAAAAATGAAACGGGGCGATTTTCAGCCACTGTTGATTACAGTTAATTAAATTCAGGTGTACAATTTTTATAAAAAGAGGTTCAGAAATGGACCTCTTTTCCATTTATCTTATTTTATTCAAATCCTGCTGCTACCCGCTCTTCAATTTGTTTTATCCACTTACAATAAGCATCTTCATTTATAATTACAGTATCATCAACAGTAAGTGTATACCACAAACGGCTGCAACGGTCAGTATCCGCCGTCATCGTATTTGCTATGGTACGTGACCTTGCTGCAAGTGCAGCCCCACAAGCTAATTGAAAACCATTTGTTGCTGCCTGTTGCAATAATGTTTTTAAATCCGCATCATCACACCCACCAACATAAGCAACGGCAATACCAACACCACGCCATAGATCAGCATGTCTTTCGGCTGCAAAGCTTTCAATCTTACTGCAAATATGATGGATGTCTGCTTTTGCTGTATACCAGATACTTCGGCCTACACCCTGGTAATACATAGGCATGGCTGCATCCGGTAAATAAACCGGTAATTCTTTGTTAGTTACAGTTCTGCGGTGCTTAAAACTTCCATCATAATAACCGCATCCATCGGCTATTCTAAAATAAAATTTGGAGTCTAATTTTATAACGGCGGTTAAAAAAGGAAAATTGAATTTTGCAATCGCCCAACCAAGCCCTACATAAACCTGTGCATGGTGTGCAGCGGCAGGGCCGCTGGCAAACAAAAGCCATTCATGGGGAAATGTCTCAGCTTCAAAACTTTTTAATGCAATGGCCATAGAGGCACTTTCATAAGCAATGGAACTGAATTCTTTTTCTGTATCAGACAGGTAAGCAATCAATGCAGGCATCTCATCATGCTTTGCATAAAACAGTTGTGTTTCTAAAAAAACAGCTCTTATTTTTTCCGTTTTTTGTAATGCTGTAGTCATGGTATTTGATTGTAAAGATGCTTAAATCAAACCCATTGATGCATTACACAGCCTCAACCGCCACCTTTGGGTAAAACCACATCACCTCCACATCTTTTGATATCGCTTCGCCGGGCGCAATGGCCATGTCAGATTCTGTATCCAGCATTACCGCTCCTTCTTTTTTGCCCAGGTTAATGGTGTAAGGATTTACTTTTATATCGGGCGATGTGCCATTCACTTGTGCGCTTACCAGCCTGAAAATAGCCACAGCGAGCTGTTCCAGCATGTCCATGTTTTTTCCTATCTGCTCAATTAAAGCGTTAGGTTCGTGCTGTACTTCAATATCTTCCTGGAATTTTCGCAAGACTTTCAGATCGAAAGGGTCTATGTAACGGTTTGAGAATGTTTTATGTTCATAAGGCAACCATTCCAGAAACAGGTCCTGCATTATTTTATGCAACTCCCCAAACTTACGGCCAAAGCCATTCTTTGCTGCAAACAGGTCTCTCAACACCCTGATATTGTTAAATGCCTTATTGGCAAATAAATGGCATGGTACTGCCCAGTAAACTGCCCAATCCCAGAATATTTTTATTACCATGATCTGGGTATTTCCCATCAACAGGTATTTGTTCTGGTAGATGGGTATCCAGGCATCAACCAAAGCCAGGTGACATTGCTCATAAACGTTTACACGGGTCTCAATATCTTCCCCGGCCAGGTCACGCAATATCAGATCGCTTAACCAGCCATTGTTCATGGCAATAAAATCAGTGCCGGGCGAATACAATGGATCCAGGAACGGACCAGACTCCCCGGCTGTTCCCCACCTGTCGGTTGAATAAACTTTTTGTGTATGATGCGCATAATGCTTCAGAATTTTAAAATCCATCAATCCTTCACCTTCACCCAAAGGCACCAGCATTTTATGCGCCAGCGGTTCATTCACCCGCATCCATTCAACGGCTTTTTCGTAGGTGTTGAATGTATCAAAAGGATGTATCGCCGGATCGGCAACAATACCAATGCTGGTATTTTTTGAACCTAATGGGATAATCCATAACCAATAACCGCTGTCCATAAAATGTACCGTGCTTAAATAGCGCAGGCCGGGTTCAAGAAATCCCTGCCAGTCTTTGTTATCAGTCCAGGTGTCAATATCAATAACACCTTTCAATCGCCACCATGCTGCATTTGCATGATGCTCGATCGGTTTTTGCAACTGGAACTTACGCTTCAAAACACTGGCCCTGCCCGATGCATCGGCAACCCAGCGGCATTTTACTTTTATTTCTTCACCACCTTTTATATAACTAACCTCGTGGCCGTTTTCTGTTGATATTTCTACACCCGAAACCTTGGCACCCAGCTCCAGCTGGTTTCCTTTTTCTCTTGTAAGCTTCATCAGATAATTTTCAAGCGTACCCCTGTCAAGCTGGTGGCTTGGCACCGGTAAACGCAGGCGTGGACCAAGTTCTACCCGGCTGGTAATATCTTCCTTGGTATCATTTTTAAAGAAAAAACGCAGGCCGTGTTTAGGAAGTTCATGTTCTTCAAGGTATCCTTTCAGGTCCAAAACTTCCCGTAAATAATGGGTGCCGAGTTCAACAGTTGATTCGCCTACTTTATGTGCAGCCGTAGATGCTTCTGTTTCTCTTCTTTCCAAAACCAATATAGAAATATCGGGTTTTGCATTTTTAAGTTGTAAGGATAAAGTAAGTCCGGCAAGTCCTCCGCCAAGGACCACTACATCGTACTGATCGTTCATAAGTTTCGTTTTAAGGAATATAAATGTAAGGCAAAATGGCTGTTATTAAAAAGCCATTTTCATTATAGGGTAAATGTTCAATTAATTTTTAAAAACTCAGATATCTCTTTCAACAGATATCTTAAAGGGTTGCCAACCTTCGTAGAAAACTGCTAACCTTAAAATACTTTTAAAAGGTTGGCAACCCTTAAATAGATCAGTTGCGCCTGTCAATAAACCGGATGATCTTTCTTCCGGCTTCGGGCATCTGTATCTTTTTTATTTCTTCTTCGGTAATATATTTTATGTGTGGACTAACCCTTAACCTGGCCTGCAGGTTTGCTCTTATCTTCCGGTTCGTTTCTTCATCAAAATTATCCGGCACAATATAAATAAGTACCTCATCCGTTCCCATTTCATTAGATGATACTTCCGCCACATATTCAATCACATTTTCCATTTCGTGCAAAATGTCAAAAAGTGCCGGCGGGTATAAAGTAGTACCCTTGTATTTCAGCATTTGTTTTTTTCGTCCCATCACCGGCGATAATCGTAAACTATTGCGGCCGCAGGCGCAGGGTGTATCATCATACACACAGATATCTCCGGTTTTGTAGCGCAGCAGGGGCATGCCTTCTACGCCCAGGGTGGTAATGGTTACTTCACCAGGTTCGCCGGGTACTACTGCTTTGCCCATTTCATCCAGCAATTCTACGATCAGCAGATCGGGCTGCAAATGGCCACCCTTACATTCGGTACATTCTGTAAATGCCGTTTGCATTTCGGTAGAGGCATAGGTAGAAAATAATTTGATATCCCAGGCATCGGTAATTTTTTTACCCAATGCGTTCAATGAAAAATCTGCATTGCGGATATTTTCGCCAACACAAAGGGCTTTCTTAACTGTTGTGCTGTTAATATCTATTTTATGTTCCTGTGCATAGCTGATGAGTTTAACTATGAATGAAGGAACGGCAATGATGGCTGTTGGCTTTAATCGTAAAATAGTTTCCCATTGCAGCGAAGGCACACCCGGACCAAGCCTGATAATGCCGCCGCCCAGTTTTTGTATTCCGGAATAATAGGCCATGCCGGCCATAAACTGCCTGTCCAGCGTAAGCATGATCTGGTAAATATCATTCACCGAGCTTTCGATGCTTACCAATGATGCGTATTCATTGCAGGCCAGGCGGCTCAGGTCATTTTCGGTAAGCATGATGGTTACCGGATTGCCCAATGTGCCGGAAGTAGAGCTGTATTCAATGATCTTATTGCGGGGTACACATAAAAAATCTTCGTTGCGTTGCTGCAGGTCTTCTTTTATGGTCACCGGTATCACACTCAGGTCTTCCATGGTTTTTATACCTGAAGGATTGAACCTTGCCTTGGAAAAAAACTCTTTATAAAAAGGTGAATACTGGTTAAGGTAGGCAATGGTTTCCTGCAGTTTTTTTTCCTGCATGGCAACAATTTCTTCCTTACTTAAAAAAGCCGATTCGGGTGAATAGTTCATAAGCTTGCAAATATTTTTTTACTGTTTTTATAAAACCTGTCAGCCTGAGCTTGTCGAAGGCGGGTTTACAAATAAAAGAGGCTCTTTTCAAATAGCGCCGTCTTCGACAAGCTCAGTCTGACAGTATAATCATTTAAGCCTTAGAATCCGTTAAACTACATCAACTTTCAATTACCACCATGGCACATGCCATGGTTTTAAGATGAGAGAGTGATACAAAGATCTTTCCCAGCTTCAGTTCAGCAATGGTTTTTGCTGTAAGGCCATGAAAACGGATCTCCGGTTTTCCTTCTTCATCATTGTAAATTTCAATTTCATTGAATGCAGTACCGTTTCGCCAGCCGGTGCCAATTGCTTTTAAAAAAGCTTCCTTGGCTGCAAAGCGGGCTGCATAGTGTTCGTATTTATAAGTTCTTGCTTCGCAATATATAATTTCATCAGCAGAAAAAACAAGTTCTTTAAACCCTTGTTTTTTCTCCATCTTTTCGGCCACCCTTTCTACTTCTATCAAATCTGTACCAATACCAAATATCATGGTGCAAGTTTTTTATTGATCTTTTTTATCTGCTCTTTAATATGGTCTTCTTCTTTCTTTGTTGCAATCACTTTTGTTAAGGCCTGCTTATAATGCTGCAAAGCTGCTGCGTATTCCTTTTGTTTGTAGAGATAATCGCCTGCCAAAAGATACGCATTATAAAATTCAGGATTGCTGGCTACCAGGTTATTGGTGTTTACTGTTCCGCCATCCAGTATCTGTTGTTTGATGTTTCTGAAAACTTCAAAATTTTTATAAGCTGGTGTTAATAAGAAAGAATCGGGGGCGATGGTTAAACTGCTGTCGGCAATTTCTTTATTCTCCTTCATGCCTTTCAAAGCAAATATCTTGTTCAGATCATAAGCCACATACTGGCCCAGCTGCCAGGGCGATGTAGAAACCCAAACGATCAGTTTCTTTGGTTCAAAAACAATAGAGTGGTGTGCAATTAACTGGTTGATGGCTTTTTCGTTGCCCATACCAATGTTGGCGCCATTCAATCCTTTCTGGTCACGTAAGATATTCACTGTTTTTTGAACGGTGTTCTTTCCGTTGGCATTCAAAAGTTCCATCAGTCTTTGGTAGCGGTAAGATGATGCACTTTCTTTTTCCTGCTCCATATTCATTTTTGTTTTGCCCAAACCATTGCTTTGAAAATGATTGGTGCAAACAATGAATTCTTTTTTAGGATCGTACACATCCAGGTCATCGGGTGTTTTTTCAATGATCACCGCTTTATTATCTGCCGCCGATGCCACCAAAAAAGATTCAGACACAAACATCTTTCTTGATTTTGCAATGGCAATCGCTTCCTGGATATTTTTTGCGTATTGTAAAATTTCCCTGGTTACAATAGATACCGGTGTGGCGGAACCTGTGGGCAGATCTGTCTTTGCTGCATTGATGGTTACGGAAACACCCTGGTCGTTCATACCGCTTACGGCGCCTACAAAACCGCCCCAGGTAACCGTCATAAACTTGTGGCCCTTTGTTGGGTTAAAAAATGCAACGATCTTATCTTCTGCAAATTTATCGCCCACATAAAAATCAAAATTGCGGCCAATGATCATCGTGCTGTCGGCACTCATGCTGCCCCAGGTACCAAAAGAGGTACAACCAACCAGTGCCAGGTTTTGCACGGCATGGCCAATATCATGTGCTGCATGGTAATTTAAAATGCGCTGGTAATTGGTGCCCAGGTATTGGTATTTGGGAGATGCCGATTCTGATACACCGTAAATTTCTTCCTTGTATTCTTCAGTTAAATTTTTATCCAGGTTGCGGTTGAAAAAACCGATCAGGTATTTTAAAAAATTCCTTTTAAATTTTGATGGAACCATTTTGGTTATCTGCTCTGCAAAATGATCTTCCTGTCTTACCACCAGTTCTTCGGTAAGTTTGCCATTGATAACTCCCCGTTCAAAAGGTTCTCCTTCTACATACAACTCATACAGGCCGCTTTTGCTGTGGCGAAACCAGTTATTCTTTAAAGTATAAAACCCATCACCATGATCGGTACGCTGCAATTGCAGGCTGCTCATATCGGCCGGTTTGGGTGGCGGCACTTTGGTAACCTGCACCAGGTAAACAGCACCAATGAGCAGTAGAATAAAAATTACGCCCAATACCCGTAAGGTCCGTCTTCCTATCTTTTTCCAGTTAAGCATTTCTTATTTTTTCTATGATGTCTTCGCTCCCTAAAAACGCAACGCTGGTTACCAGGCCACTCATGGTGGCGCCCAGTATGCCATGTAAATTAAGATTTTGTCCAGTTAAATAGAGGTTAGGAATCTTGGTACGGGGCGATATAAATGTTTTTAAAGGATTGCTGTAATCTTTGGCAATACCATACATGGAACCATCGTCGTTACCAATATAATCGCGGTACGATAAAGGCGTTGCTGTATAATAAGATTTGATAGCTTTTCGTACACCCGGGAATCGTTCTTCAACAAGGCTAAGCAATTTTTCTGCTTTTATTTTTTTAAACGCTTCGTAATCTTTTCCACGGTCCTCTTCTTTCGAAACGGTATTGAATGTGCCTGCCCATTGTTTTACTTCATCAAACTTCATGTAAGCAAGCAGGGTCATAGATTCGGCATAATCAGGAGATTTGGATGATGCCGAACAGAATACGGCATAACAGCTTGGCCAGGTTTCATCGTTGTATTCAGTCAAATTCCATTCCTGTCCGTCTTTAATGTAATAGAAATTATTTTTTATGTAAGGATATGTGTTCTTTTCAAAAACAATATTCACCACAAAACCGCCGATCGAATTTTCGAGACTTTTAACCCGGTGCTTATAAGCCTGTTTGATAAGATTGCTTTCCGTCATATCCAGTGTTCTTACCGGGTGCATGTTGCTGATGAAATTCTTTCCATGCACCTTCGACCCGTCGGCAGTTTCAACATAACTTACTTTACCATCTTCCACCACAATTCTTTTTACTTCTGTATTCCGGTGAATAACGCCGCCATGTTCCCGGATATTTTTAGCCATGAATTTGCCAATGTCCGATCCTCCGTCAATGCACTTCCACGAACTTTCAATATAGCTGTTCAAAATCATGGCATGTACATAAAATGGTGTTTTGCCCGATTGTAAAACATACAACATGCTGTTGCCTACCAGTACCGCCTGTAATTTTTTATTACCGGTAATGGATTCAATAAAAGTCCTGGTATCAATACCCAGCACCGCATTTTTTTCATCAATATTGCCGCCCGTTCTTAAATTATACAATGGAAATTTGCTGCACACTTCTTTTATCTTATCACAATAAAGCCGCAATGCTTTTTCTTCATCGGGAAAATCTTTCAGCAGGTGCTGAATAAAATTTTCGTAGCCCTGTGCAAATAAATAAGTCTTCTCATCACCTTCAATCAATATCTTATCAAAAACATCTTCATCCATTTTCTGCAGCTTCAGCTTATCAATAATGCCCAGGTATTTAAACACCTGGTACAGGTTTTGCCCTTCGCTCAATCCGCCCAGGTAATGCACACCAGAATCAAAGATCACTTTATCCCTTACATAGGTTTGCAGGCTGCCGCCCAGCTGCCTGTTCTTTTCCAGCACACAAACTTTATAGCCTTCACGCCCGAGTACATCTGCACATACCAGTCCACCCATGCCGCTGCCAATGATCACTATGTCAAATTCTTCTGCCATTAATTTGCTCTTGCTTTTAAAATAAACAGGGTGTTGGATGTATGTTTTGAATCGGGCATTTCACTGCAGTCCATATTTTTTTCTGCTGCCAGGTTCCTGATCATGGTGCCCGATAAAAAACTCAAACCGGTTTCTTTTGTCTTATTAAAGTTGAACAGCTTTGTTGAAAAAAATTCTGTCAGCTTTGTTTTTTTATGCATCGCTTCTTTATCCGCATCGCCATCCCTTATAATAAGTTTACCGCCCGGGTTAAGATTACTGATGCATTTTTCAATCACCTGCTTTTGTTCGGCAGGTGGCAAATAATGCAGCATATCTGCAACAATGATGGCATCGTACTGTTCAAATTCAAAACCCATTACATCGCCGTGCACAAAATTAATGTTATTGGTTTTGCTGAAACAATTATTGGCGGTATCTATCTTCTCTTCATCATAATCAAGCCCGGTTATTTTTCTTTGTGCCGATGTGAAGGATAACATATAAGCCATAAATCCGTAGCCGCAACCAATATCCAGTATCTTTCCCTGCTGCGGCACCAGTTCGCAAAAGGTTTTATAATTTTTCTCCATACTGGTTTTTATCCGCATGTACCACTCCAGCAATGGGCCTTTGTAAATATAGTTGTATATCAATTTTTCCCTGAAGTATTTTGGTTGTTCTATTTCAGCTTTCAGCGAAGCAAATTCAGCCCGGAAATATCTTCCGATCAGTTTTGCCCTTTCGGCATAGCCGTTTCCAAACTGCAGATCGCCGTGTTTTATCCTGGGTAAAAATTTAAGTGTTACCTGCCCGTTCTTAAGCAAGGCATCTTTTTTAGTTAGGGTATAATTGGTGCCATGTATCATGATGGGCAGGATGTCTGCATCCAGTTTTTCGGCCAGGTAAAAGGCGCCTTTATGAAAGCGGCCAATATCGCCGGTTTCTGATCTGGTGCCTTCCGGAAAAATAATGAGTGAATAGCCGTGTTTCATCCTGTCGGCGATCTTATCCGTTTTCTGTTCAATCTCTTCGCTCGGGAAATAATCTGCCATGCGGATGACCGGACCAAAAATGGGTGCGTTCCATTTTTTATTATTGGTAAGCATCAAGATTTTTGGATACAGCATGATCAACGGTACAATATCCAATGAGGATTGATGATTGCAGATAATGATGGCAGGTTTTTTCAGATCTTCCTTTTGTGGGTTGATGATCTTCTTTTTTACATTGCCCATTACATACATCAAAAACCAGCAGGCTTTTGAAACCAGCAGATGATAGAAATATTTACCTTTTTCCCTGACCTGTAACCTGATGAAACTGCGGCCCAGCACCGTAAAAAATATGCTGACCGAAATAAAAAGCGAAAAAGCGGTAGAAGATTTGATGAACCCCCATAGTGTCCAGGGAAAACGGTTTTTACTTACCCGGTTTTTTATCAATATGGAAAAAAAGAAAGGAATTAAAATCTGCGACATGATGACCACACAAAAAATACCAATGATCGAAATCAGTGCGATAGATTTTAATGCAGGATGCTTTGCAAAAATTAAGACACCCAAACCCACAATGGTGGTAATAGCCGATAAGATGATGGAAGATTTAAAAGACGACAGGTTCTTTTTTCCGGTCTTATATTCCTGCAGCAAACCATCCATGATAAACAGGCTGTAATCATCGCCTAAACCAAATATGAGTGCAGATATGATGATGTTGATGATATTGAACTGGATGCCTGCCATACCCATGATGCCCAATATCCAGATCCAGCTGATCAACATAGGAATGAAGGAAACAAGCGTCAGTTCTATTCTTCCATAAACAACAAGCAGCACTATAAAAACAAGCAATGAAGTCATTAATGCGATTTTTGAAAAATCAGCATTGATGATCTCTACAAAACGGCTGGTGAGGTATTGTTTATCCAGTACGGTAACATGCTCTTCGTTCTCAAAAGTTTTATAAACCTCCTTTCTTTTTTCAGGAATGGTTTTTACCAGTGTTACAACGGTTGTTTTACCGGGTTTTTCTGTGATGTAATCATCCAGGAAATTTTTACGGACACCCGCCATCGCTTCTTTGTCAACCGGCACATACGTTTTATCCAGCAGCATCCTGAAATTATCAAAAGCAGCTGCATTAAATTTTAAAGCCGTGCCTTCTTTGATAACAGTGGCCATCAGGGCTGCTTTCTTTTCTGCAGTCCAGTAGCTGTTCCATCTTTCAATCTTTATTTTTTGTAAAGAATCTGAAATAATCAGTGAAGAAACACCTGAATATTTTTTTACAATATTTTTATCCTGCAGTTTTTCAATTTGTGTAACCAGTTTTTCATTGTTTACCAATGCATCATCCAGTGTATTTCCTTCGGTAACCAGGTAAACCGATTGCAAGGCGTATTGGTTTATCTGGTTCAGTTTTTTCTCCGCTGCTTTTAATTTGCTGCTCATGTAGTTCATGTTCTGCAAATCAGATTCAAACCCAACCTTACCGGCCCAGAAAGCGAAGAAAACAGTTAAACCAAAAATGATGATGACCAGGTATTTATTATACTCCGGCCTTAAGGATGCAATTTTATCTATCCAGGAAAATTCCTGCACGGCATGGGCCGCCTGTTCTTTTTTACCGGCAATAAAATGTGGTAAAAAAATCAATGAACAAAGCGATGCGCCAATTAAACTGAAGGCAGCAAAAAGCCCCAGGTCTTTCAGCATTTCCGATTCTACAAACTGCAGGCATAAAAAACCACCTACAGTTGTGAAGCTGCCCACGGTCATGGGTTTGGCCAGGTCCCGTATAAGCTGCTGCATATTGCTGGTATGCCGGTAATGATTGAAAACGTGCAGCGAAAAATTTACTGCAATGCCCAATACCACCGAGCCCGTGCCCAGTGCAATCACAGATATGCTTCCCTTAATAAAATAAATGGCAGCCAGTGAAAAAACCGCACCAAATATTACCGGTATTAGAATAAAGAACGGCGCTCTTTTTTTGCGGAAATAAAACCCCAGGAAGACGATGATGAACAAAATGGTAATACCCTGTGTAAGCAATGAATCTTTGCGAAGCTGCAATGCATTGCCCACCGAAACAGCCGTTGCACCAAAATAAGTGGCAGTTACTTTGCTGCTGTTGTTATCAATCAAACTATCCAACCCTTTTAACAGCAAGGCATTTTTACCGGTGTTGTTTGGGGGAAATTTTGGCGTGATAAAAAGCATCAGGTGCTTCCTGTCTTTGGTAAGTATATAATTATCGTAGAGTTCAAAATTTTCATCGTACTGCAACTGCTGCAGTTTTTTTAATCCCAGGAAGGTAATACCTACCGGATCTTTGCTGATCATGCTTTTTAAGGCAAAACCCGATGGAGAGGTAAGTGTACGGAAATTCTGCTCCAGCGATTCCTTAACCCTGGCCGGTGTTATCAGCGAATCAATTTCGGTATAATCTTTTTCGTTGAGGTAAACCGGCAGGTAATCGCTTACGGTTTCAAATAATTCCAACGCAAGGCCATCATCAACCTTATAATTTATTTTACTGATGAAGGGCGTAAGTTTTTGTTCAATGCTTTCAACCAGTGCATCGGCATACATAACCAGGCTATCGGGTTCTGCTATGGCGGCTGTATCTTTTAAGGATACAGTAACCGCCAGTTTATCCATGAATTTGGAATTTTGAAAAACAGCATTCAGTTTTTCAATCTTTTTATCATTGGGTAAAATTTTAGAAATGTCTTCTTCAAATGTAACCTGCAGGGCAAACCATAGTGCCGACAGAAAAAATAACGCAAACGTAATGAATAAAGCAGGCCGGCGCTTTTGATAGAAATGATAGATGTGCAGTAATATTTTTTCCATACACTAATCAGCCTTTGAAACCGCTTGTTTTTTACCGATCAATTTTAAAAAGATAAAAGTAATCAATCCAAATACCAATGCTGCAATTATGGCCAGTGTTATACTTCCCAAAATATACTGCTGCAGGTTCTTTTTTATAGACTGAAGTGTGATATCGCTGCTGAAATCGATCTGCATGGCATTGGCGCCCATCCAGATTGCGCCTGTTTTGTAACTTAAAAAAATAATAGGCGGTATCATGGGTGGAATGCTGATATTTGCCGCAATGATCACCAATGGCTTGTTCAGCTTAAACAAAATTGCCAGGAAAATCGCCACCCCCAACTGAAAGCCCCAGATAGGAACAATGCCCATAAAAACACCAAAGGCAACCGATATGGCTTTTAACTGTGGCGAATGATGCGGATTGTACAAATGTTCATCCAGCACTTTCTTCATTTTTTTTCTACTGAACAACGTGCGTATAAAATCACGTGGCTTTATGTACAAAAAACTGATCAACACCAAAATGGTATTTAAAACACTGATGCGAAAAAAATCTTTATAGGGCCTGAAGTGGGAAATGCGTTCTGCTGCGGGGGCATAATAAACCGTAACCGGAACTGAAATAACTTTAACTCCCTTCCAGGCTAACCTTACCAGCACTTCAATTTCAAATTCGTATTTGCGGGTGATGAAGCGCATTTTTTTCAGCGGCTCTAATGGATAGAGCCGAAAACCTGATTGCGTATCAGGACTGGTGATGCCCGTTTCTACCTTAAACCAGAAATTAGAGAATTTATTACCAAAGCTGCTGCCGCCGGGCACCGAGGCCTGACCCATATTTCTTGCACCAATAATAACTGCATTGGGTTCTTCTTCCAGTTTATTGATAAATGCCGGCAGGTCTTTTGCAAAATGCTGCCCGTCGGAGTCTATGCTGATGCCATATTTATAGCCTTTATCAATGGCATACCTGAATGCTGTACGCAGGGCCCAGCCTTTACCTGCATTGGGCGTATAGTTGATGAACTGAACAACAGGGTACTGCTTTACAATGTCAGCCGTATGATCGGTTGATCCGTCGTTTACTACAATAATATGATCGCTGTATTGTGCTACATCTTCAATAACTGCCGCAAGTGTAGCTGCATTGTTATAGGTAGGAATAATAACACAGGTCTTCAAAACATCAACTTTCTCCTTCAACGAACCGGTCATTATTAATTCTATTTGTCATTAAGTGTAAAAAACAGGCTGGAAACCGGGTAAAATTAAAACATTACAGGGAATAAGTGTATCTATGTTAAAACTACTACTCCAAATTTCCCAGGTCGCAGTAAAAGCAAATACAACAGCTATTCAACTTACTTCTTCTTCAACAACAACTTTTCTTTGGTAAAAGCAAAACCGGCATCTACAAAAGCTAATATTTTATCCCAGTTAGAAGCAGGATCAACCAGGTTGTTGTAATATTTATAATAGGTTATCAGCAATGTATTGCCTTCAATTTTTGCTGTTGATTCGAAACCGCCACACTCATTCTTTACGCTTTTGTTCAGTTTGTCGGTGCCCTCAATGGTATAGCCCTCGGGTATCTTTAATGCAATATTGTTATTAAAACTGCGGGCATAGGGCATATAAATATCCAGCTTTCTTTCCCGTTGATCTGCCTTAATTTCCAGTTGATTACCTACAAATTTTCCGGCTTCCAGTATATAGTTATTGCCGGCTTTTTTTACCCAGCCATCCATGCTGAATGCTTCTTCTATAGCCATAGCTGCATTGCTGCCTGAAAATCCTTTTTGCAGTACTTTGAATTGCTTGAGCTCTTTGGGTTTGTCTGTATATTCATTGGTAATTTCAGCTTCAAATTTTTTCTTTTGTTCTTCCCTGGCTTTGGTTAAAGAGAGCTGTGCATCTATCCAGTATTTTCTGTAAGTACCATTCAGCTTTCTCCATTCCAGTTCAATATCGGTTTCTTTATCAAGCAGGGTACGTTCTGCAACCAGGTAATCTTCCAGTATTAAAGTGGCACTTTGCATGCCCCGGCGCTGATGTCCGCTGGTTTTGGCTTTGCGGTTAATATGCAGCAATTGCATATTGGCACTGTCAAAGCTGATAACAATATCTTCTGTCTGGTTATTTAATGAGGCCGGTGTTTTTAAAGTAACGGCCTTGCCATTTATCATATCGGCTTTTTCCTGGCTCATATCCCGTCCGCCACGAAAAATGGTGTTCTGCTGAATATACCTGTAGGTTTCGTCTTCAAAAGAAGGCGGCATTTCATCAACGTTAAATAAACTACTGCCAAAATAATAGAACGCAAATTTTCCTTTGGCTTTGGGAACACGGATCATGAAATTAAGATCGGCTATTGAAAAAACATCTTTATAAGCCACATCATTCCGGTCGCTCACCAAAACCAGTTCGGCATCTGCATCAAAATTTGCGTTGATGGTTTTTAAAACATTTAATACGGTTTCCAGTTGTTTGATAGTGGTTTGGCTTACCCGGCAATCATAAAAATCATCATACCCTGCATTGGCAGCATATATGCCGGTGAGCGTACCAAAGCTTAAATACCTGGAATAGTGATATACAAAAGAAATGATGGAATCAAGGTTCTCTTTATCAATGTCGTTTTCTTTTGCATAAGTTTTCCATGCAGCCTTTATGATGGGCATTCCCTGTGTTTGCACCATATAGGGTTTTATCAGATTCATAAACTGGTGTTCAACATCCTCGGGCGATGTTACTCTTTCGATAGTACCGTGTTTGGTATAGTCGCCCCGGCCATGCATGATATCTGCAAAAGCATATTTAATTCTTATTATCGGCACCTGCCTGTTTTGTGAGGTCCAGATTACATTGGATGCTTTGGGAAGATTGGCAGCATTTAACTCCAGCAGGTTATCATCATCTACGCTGGTGATCTTAAAATCGGGGGCGCCGTTGATGGCCTGGTATTGTGCGGCCACTCTTTTATCCAGCAATATTTTTATACCCAGGTTCAGAATAGGGTATTCATCGCCCAAAATAAAAGTGATAAAGTCTACATCTTTGTCTGTCCGGGCCTGGTCAAAGTACGTGATGTAATAATCAATTATATCGCCAATGGCCAGGTTGGGTACGGCTATTTTATTTTTTTTGCCCTCCCTGGTTTCATCCAGTTTTACCGACGCTTCTTCTACATTGATTTTTTGCAAACTGCCATCTGCCTTGGTAACCCTGATACCCATAAAAGTATAGGTACGCAACTTGGTAATGGCTCCGCTTTGTTTGCTTTGCAGCTGATTAAAATTTATTTCAGAATATTCATCCAGCGAAACCTGGTCATTGATAAAGATCCTTTCCCTGATGGTTCTTTTGATGGTGCTGTGCATTTTTCCAATGTACAACAGCGACCTGCCTTTACGTTCTGTATTGGTTTCTACCTTTTGCTTACGGGCCAGTATTACCGCTGATTGATTTTTATATGCTTCCGGCAGTTTGTTATTGGTAAACATCGGGTCTTTGTCACTCCAAACTTCCTGGTCTACTTCTTTTGCCATTTCGTTGTACTCGTTGTTTTGCGCCAGCGCAGGCAGCACACACAGGGTTATAAAGAAGGCAATAAAAATCCGTTTCATACTGTACTGTTTATTATAAGGATGATATTTTTTGCAGCTGTAAAATTATAGGTCGTTTGTTGGGTTGAATCAATTTATTTATTGAACTGTCAGCCTGAGCTTGTCGAAGGCGGGTTACCCAACGAAATCATACCGGCTTCGACAAGCTCAGCCTGACAGCTTTTCAAACTGAAGCACTTTCAAATTAAACGCTACTTTGTAAGCACCACCTGCTCTTTATATTTATCTGTTAATTGCTGTATCTGTTTATTCCAGAGCCCGAATTCTTCTTTCTTTAAAAGTATCTGTTTTACTTTTAACAACTTATGGTAAACCAGTTTGGTGCCTACCTGTTTGTAAGTAATGTTGATGTCCAGTATGCTGTTTTGTAAAGATAAATTGGCCGGCAAAGTGCCAATCTTATATCCTTCGGGTATGGTTAATTCTGTTTCTTCATCCATCAATACTTTATTGGGCATCTGCATATTGTGAATGCGTTTGGCTGTATCAATGGTAAATCCATCAAGCTCTTTTCTGAAATCAAGGTCCAGGTATATTTCGTTGCCAAAAACCGATGCACCATTTTTATGGGTTATCTCGTAGCTTATCTTCAGCGTGCTGTCAATGCCTGGCATTTCCGATTTTTTTAAATTCCGGATATTATAATCCTGGTTATTTTCCGACAGGTAATTGATCAACACTTTTTCTGCATCATCTTTTTTTATACCCGCAATCTTGTTGATCATATCACTCCGGGCTTCACCCTTAAAAATATGTTCTGCATTTCCTTTCAGGTCTTGTCCCTCAATAGTTAATATTCTTTTTTCCTTATCAGGGTTTTGTTCTGCATTTACAGTGGGTACGTTGCTTAAAATATATTTATCGCCGTTCTCTATCAACACCTGGCGGCCGGCAATGCGTTCGGCATACTGGTTAAAGGCAATATTGGTTTCGGTACCATCTAAAAAATAGGTTTTGCCGTTCGTTAGCCAGGCTGCTATCATATGGTTGTGTACACTTAGTGATGGCGTACTGAGATCGTAGGGAATATGATTGGTACCTATCCAGCAAAGCCTTACATCAAGCCCCAGGTTTTTAAGCAGGCCTTTTAATAAATTGGCCATGCCTTTGCAATCGCCGTATTTCTTGCTCATTACATCAGTCGCTTTAGCCGGTTTAAATGCAGCAATGCCATCTTCGTAAGCTATATAGCGTATGTTTTGGTGTACCCAGTTAAGTACTGTTTTTACTTTATTGGCATCGCCGCTGGTGCCGTTTGTAATTTCATCAGCTTTTGCTTTTAAAGCGGCATCATCATCCTTTATATCTTTTACAATATCGTAACACCACCTGTACAGGTCTTCAATTGTTTTAAAATATGTTTGTTTGCCTTTATCGGTATTGGCTTCTTTGCAAAGAACCAGCACATGCGGATAATTGTAAGCAATACCCTGGTCGTAAGACTCAGATTCAAATGCCGGCAGGTTTCTCATGGTGTAGGTGTAAACATCTGCATCCAGTTTAGCATCATAACCGGTATCTTTTTTAATCTCGTTACCGCCAAAATTGTATTCCTTCAATTCGCATTTCATCCAGCGTGGTATGATAAACTCAACCACTTTATTTTGTACAAAATATTCTTCTGTAAAATATACCTTGGTGAAATAGCGTGGATCTTTATAGGTTTTACTTATCGTTACTTTTGCGGGTACGCCTACTTCATCAAATGGTATTTTAAAATAGCAAACCCTTGCATCAGAATAAAAGATGTCTTTAATGGAATAGTAATCATATTTTATATCCACGCCACGGAAAGGCCTGTTTCTTACACTCACATCTACCGCATCAACCGTTTCATGATCATTATACATTTCTGTATACAAAATATTTCCGCTTCTTCTTCTGCTGCGCAGATCGGTTGAGTAATTTTCTTTTATTAATACCGGGTTCTCACCTTTATCCTGCTTAAATAAAAAGCTTTGCTTTTTATATTCGATGATAACGTTTTTATCATCGTCATCGCCTCCCCGTTTGCCTTCGGCAAAAAGCGAGCATAATATTAAGGCAGGCAGTATAAATCTTTTCAGCTGTATCTTATTCTTAATGGCCTGCATGGCATATGTATTTAAAAAAATTAAGCTATACATAAAGAGTGTATAGCTTATCAGTGCAATTTATGAATACTTATCAATTAGTCATTAAAATAAACAGGGATGTTTATACTGAATGGCCTTATTTTAACCCACATTACTCATTTTACTTTCCCGCCGCTTTTTCTTATCAGCCATCCGTTGATGTATCCAGTCGGGCCACTGGCTGCTGTCTTCGGCATCATAAATACGCAACGCCTGCGATTCGTCTTTTTGAATCAGGTCTTCTTCCCGGCAACCCAGTATTTCTGCTGCTGTTTTAACACCGGAGTAACTGGCTCCTGCCACGCCATGGCTCATAATGCTGGCGCCGCACATATACAGGTTTTCAATTTCTGTTTTGGCTTTGTATGAGAAAGGGCCGGTTTGCATAAAACCCTTTTCGGTACCATAAACATTACCTTTTGTTGTATTAATATAATATTCGTTGGTGATGGGTGTGCCCACTTCCAGGTGAATAATATTTTTATGAACAGCCGGTAAAATTCTTTTGAAAGTATTCATCAGTTTTTCGCTGAGCCTTTCTTTTATTTTTAAATACTGCTCATGCGTTTCATCCGGGTTTGTATATAAAGCTTTAAAAGCATCATAGTCAATAAAAGTAACCACTTCAAGTGTATGATGACGGCCATTAAAACTTAAAGGATCTTTTAATGATGAGCAGCTGATGAAGAGCGAATCAAATTCATCTGTTTCCAGTATAGATACTTTGGTAAGGCCCTCATAAATGGCATCCATGTCTTCGCCGGGCATAAACCAGATATTACCAGAGTCAATCCCGGCCTCACGTACATCCATATCAACCGAAATAAAAAACATGAGTGACGTAACCGAATAACGGGTGGCTTCCAGTTTTTTAAGCAGTTTAGGGCTCAGGTTCTGGTGCCCAACCATTTTATAGGTTGCAGCCGGATCGGCATTGGATATAACACGTTTTGCTTTTATGATCTCACCGTTCTGCAATTCAACGCCAATAGCTTTTCTGCGTGTTGCAGGAGATTGGTTTTCTGCATCCTGCAACAATATTTTTTTAACTGCCACTCCGGTTTTTATTTCGCCGCCGTGTCTTTTAATGGCATTGGTCATGGCTTTTACAATAGCTGCGCCGCCGCCCATTGGGTAAAAGCCCCCGTTAAAATAATGGTCCATCAATGCACAATGAAAAGGAAAACTTGCTTTGGAAGGAGGCAGGCCATGATCGCCGCATTGTATATTGAGTACAGATTTTAACAACGGATCTTTTATATGCCACCCAATGACCCTTTTTAGCCTGAACAAGCCGTATTTACCCAGGTGACGGGTGCGGTAGGCAATGGTAATATTATCCCAAAAGCCATTCATTTTGGGTATGAGGAATAATTCCTTACTTACTGTTTTAACAAGCTTCAGGTATTTTTTAATCCCCTTTTTTTCTTTCGGAAATTTTTCAGATAATGAATGAACTAAATTATCTATCCCTGCTGGCATATCGATTCGTTCGTCACCAATCCAGCAATGCTCGTAGGCATTTTTGTTCATCCTGAAAAAAACCAGTTCGTTGGCAATGCCCAGCCCTTCGTATAAATTACAGGTAGATTCCCCTTTATCCATGCCGCCTATATAATGCACACCCGGACTGTACCGGTGACCATCAATATAAAAACTATGGCACCAGCCACCCGGTACATAATGTTGTTCAATTACAGCCACTTTTTGGCCTGCACGGGCCAGGCAAAGCGCTGCAGATAAGCCGCCGGCACCAGAGCCAATTATAATGGTATCAAATTCCTGCATGTAAATAATCAGCTTTACGGTTTGTTAAAATTGAAACGAAAAAGGTAGAAATATATGTAATCTAACTTTAAAAGTTGAGTATTAACATATGAGTATTGAAAATTGTTTCAACGGGCAACCTTAAAAGTTTTGAACAAAAAAATATTATGGCATGGTTTTGGGTTTTCACTTTCAGTCCTCCGGAAAAGGAAAATAAAAATCTAATTTTTTTAACTTTAAAATCTAAATACTATGTCTGAAACAAATTTCCCTACACCATCTGCACAGGTAACAAAGGGTAAAAACTACAAAAATGCTGTTATTGGCGTTTTAGCTGCAGGGCTTATAGCCGTATCCGGTTATTTAATTTACGCTAAAAGCGACAGTTCAAAAACTATTCAGCAACAGGAAACTACCATTGCAAAAGTAAGTGATGAAAAAAGTGATGTGCAGGCTAATTTTGATGCTTCGCTTGCCAGGCTTGATTCTATGAGTACGGTAAATACAGGCCTGGAAGGTAAATTAACAGAAAAGAATAATGAAATTGCCAAAGTAAAATCGGAAATAAGCAGCATTTTAAATAAGAAAAATGCTACTGCTGCAGAACTGGGAAGGGCAAAAACATTGATCGCTTCTTTGAATGAAAAGATCACTTCAATGGAAGCTGATATTGCACAGCTGAAACAGGATAACCAACTGCTTACAAACGACAATGTAGTTTTAAAGCAGGAAAAAGAAACCTTAACACAAGACCTTGTTGCTACTAAAGAAGTAAAACAAACACTTGAAAAGAAAGTAGATATTGCATCAACCTTAAATGCCAGCAATATTGTAATTACTCCGATCAACATAAAAAGTAATGGCAAGGAAAAAGTTTCAACAACTGCAAAGCGTGTAGATAAATTTGTAGTAAGTTTTGATGTTGACAACAGAATTATACAGACTGGCTCTACTGATGTTTATGTAGTGGTTTTAGGTCCCGACGGAAAAGCGATTAATACAGGTGCTGAAACCTTTACAACACGTGAAGAAGTAGCTATGCCTTTTACTGCTAAAATGCCGGTTGACCTGGAAACAGCAAAAAAGAAGAACGTAGAGTTTGCTTTTGTACCAGGTACTGATTTTATCCAGGGCGCTTACACCGTGCAGATTTACCAGAATGGTTTTTTAATTGGACAGGGAACCCGTGAATTAAAGAAAGGCGGTTTGTTCAGTTAAGCTCTCAGGTTCGCAATAAATAATTACAGTTAACTGTAATTCAAAAAAGCTATTTGAATGTAAAAATTCAGATAGCTTTTTTGTTTAAAAAAATTCCGGCATCCAATGATTAATATCAGACATTGTAAAACCGATATTTATTACATTTGTAATTTTAGATTATGAAGAGAAATATCAAAACTATTGCCATCATTGGTGGTGGCCCGTCAGGCTGTTCTATAGCCACTTTATTAAAAAGAAAAGGATATACTGTAGCGGTATTTCACCTGGAGAAAAGGCCCGAAATTATTGTAGGGGAATCGCTGGTACCGGCCATTATACCCTATTTACGCAAATTGGGTGTAGAGGATGAAGTAAAATCATACAGCACCTACAAGCCAGGTGCATCAGTTTGGGTAAATAAAGATGAAGAAGCAACATCGCCCTTTAGTTTTGGCGGCGGCGGCTTACCGCCTTATGCTTATAATGTACCCCGTATAAAATTTGATAAAACCATTTTCGACCTGGCGGTTAAAGAAGGCGTTACTTTTTTTAGTCATGCTGCCAAGCTGGAACGTGTTGGCAATTCAGATGAGCTTAAATTAAGTGATGATACCCTGGTTGCCATCAATGATTTTTTTAAGGGCCAACCAGACCTGATTGTAGATGCCAGTGGCCGTTCACGTACTATTTCCCGGTTGCTCGATATTCCTACAAAAGAAGGAGAAAGAAAAGACATTGCGGTATTTGCCCACCTGAGCGGAGCCGAAAAAATAGAACCTTATAATATTCATCTTCATCGTCTGGAAAAAGGCTGGAACTGGAGAATACCTTTACCAGATCGTATTTCGGTAGGCGTGGTAATTGATCCAAAGCATTTAAAAGAATATGGCGATACCAAGGAAGAGCAGTATGATAATTTCCTGAAGTCGGATGAAACCCTCCGGAAATTTACTGCCAATGCCAAACGGGAAACCGGTGTGGCGCAATACAATAATTACCAGCTTATCTCACAGAAAATGTATGGTAAAAACTGGTTGTTAACCGGCGATGCCGGCGGTTTTCTAGACCCCATTTTTTCATCGGGCCTGTTTTTAGCCATTAAAGGCTCTTTTGCTGCAGCCGATGCCATCAGTATGGGCACCGATGTTGCCTTTAAAAAATACCAGAAAGATCAATTATACGAATTAGCCATCTGGCAAAAGCTGGTAGATACCTGGTACAGCGGCAGCCTCTTCACTTTATTTAAGGTAGGACAGGATCGCATGGATACAGCCATAGGCCGGTACATTGGCCCGCATATGCAGCGGCATTTAACCCGTATATTTTCAGGCGAAGCCGTATATAAAAGCTATAGCCGTCGGTTTTTAAACTTTGTATTCGGACCCATGTTATCGCTGATGAAGCTGGGCCGCCTGCATAACCGCAAAACCAGTGATCTGGCTATAAAATAAGCCGGACTTATTTCCCATCAGGGTTTACACCCCCGTCAGCCGTTGCAAACCCTGACATCGGTTAAACTTGTCTCCCGTAAGCGGGTTATTATTATCATAAATACGTAATATCAGCCATTTAGCCATAAAATAATCCAGTCCCATATCCCTTCAGTGGTTAAAAATTTTGAGGATAGTTGTTTATCATTTCATTTATCCTTGATTTTTACCGTTCATCAAAACGCTATATTTCCCATTTCCCAGCATCAATTTTTTTAATAAGCAATACCAGTAAGGATTTAAAAGCATTTTTAGCTAATAATAAATGCACATTACTAAAACATACTTAGTACTTTGTTTTGCATAGTACTAAAATTATTCTATCTTTGTGTTATCAAAGTAAGCGAAGCAACAAAAAGCCGAAATGTAAAACAGAAACCAACTATTAAAACATAATTAAAACTAAAGTCATGAAAAAGCAAACAACAAACCAGTTCTCTCCAATCAGTAAAGAACAAACTGAAGAATTAACCACAGTAGTAAAAGAAACCATTGCCCTGGGCCTTAGCCAGGTTAGAACTTTCAGTACAGCTGACCTGTGGAATATTCAACGCAGAGGCAGAACTATGATGAGCAGAAGGAATTATTTTGCATAAAACCAGGTAAAGTATAGCCAATTCTTATAAATGGTTTTAGCTCAACATTCCGCACAAAGCCCCGAAATATTATCAGGGCTTTTTTTATTCCGGTAAGTATTCAAAAAAATACTGTCAATTAATTGGTTTTTATTTTTTTGCAAAAGGTAAAAAGCCCTATTTTTGCAACCCCAAAAGGGTACACTCCTCCCTAGCTCAGTTGGTTAGAGCATCTGACTGTTAATCAGAGGGTCGCTGGTTCAAGTCCAGCGGGGGGAGCAAAAGAACCACTTACAATAAAATGTAGGTGGTTTTTATTTTCTGTCACCTCAAGCCCTTATACATCACATCCACTAACCCATCAGTCCTTGCATCCTGAGCCAGTTCCCAAAACATAATGCCTCCCAATTTTTTATGATGTATGAATTTTGTTTTTTCAAGGATAGACATTTCATCATCAAAAGTGGCAAATAGGTTTTTTGATGCATTGTACTGATATGGAGCTTTCGCTTTTTTATCCCAGTAATACTTGTAGCCCGTTGTATCGTTGAAATAATTTTTAAAATCAGCAAAAGCAACACCCTGTTTAAATTTACCCGGTTGATATAGGCCATGGTTGATGTCCGGTACACTTTCCCATACTCGGGCATACATGGCAGCACCTATTATAAGTTTACCCGCCGCTACTTTTTTATTCAACAGCCAGTTAACACATTTGGTGGCAGACTCCTGTCCTGGCCTGTAATCCTGTAGCAAAGTATGATGGCCGGTTACGGTTGCATAACCACCCACCAGGTCGTATGTCATCAGGTTTACAAAATCTACCAGAGGCATCACAGCATCCCAGTCAACCGATTCATTCAGGTATTTTAAAAATCCCCCGGCAGCAAATGTTAACAGAAAATCATTACCCAATTCCTGACGCAACGCTTTTATTAATTCAGTAAAGTTATTTTTATCAGCTGCATCATATTTATGGCCGGGAAAGCCTTCAATCGCCGGATATTCCCAATCCAGGTCAAGCCCGTCAATACCATACTTTTTAAAAAGGTACACTGTTGACTTTGCAAAATTTTTACGGTGCTTATCATTTGCAAACAGGTCACTGCAGAATGAACAACCGCTCCACCCGCCTACAGATACCATGATTTTCAATTGCGGATTCGTTGCCTTTAATGCAATCAGCTGCCGCACAGTGTTCTCCTGGTCGAGGTTATGAAATGTTAGTGTATCATTCTTTATTTTTAAAAAGCTGTAAATAATATGGGTGAGTTTTTCTATCGGGTATTGTTTAATTGTTTCAGCAGGTCCGGTAGCATAGGCAATAATTTTATTTTGTGCAGTAGATGATAAACTTATTAAAAGCAAAGATGTAGAAAGGAATTATTTTCATAAAGATGAAGGTAGAAAATTAATCTGCTTCTGGAGACTTTGAATACCCAACTACTTTAAGTTTTTGGCGTATCGTAAAACAATCGGGCCTCTATTCATAAAAGTTGAATGTAAATAAAATGAATGTTGTATTGCCTGTGTCGACCTTGTTCTGTTTATTTGTCTTTTACCATCAAGCCAGGATTATCGGGTTTACATTACAAGACGCCCAGGCTATGGTTTTAGCTACTAATACAATTTTACTATAAAAAAATCCCCCCGAAAAATATCGGGGGGATTGTATAACTGATTAGTTATTGATTATTGTATCACCACTCTGCACATGGTTAAACGGTTACCGTTCAGGTCACCAATTTCAACCCAGTAGAGTCCTTTTCCAAATGCTCTCATATCAACATCCATCCTGTCGTATGGTCTTCCGATCGTGTAATTCTGTACAAACACCCTGTCGCCTTTAGAATCATATATAGTTAAGAATCTTGGCAACACGTTGTTTGCAACACTGTAATACCTAACCTGGAACTTACCACTGGTTGGGTTTGGATAGATAAAGCATTTGCCGCTGGCAGAATCTTTGATGGTGATGGTGTTGGATATATTGGTACATCCGTTAACATCGGTCACCCTCAATTGATAATCACCCTGGCCATCTACATCAAGCCTTAAGCTACCGGTGCCTATTCCGCTAACCACACCCAATGCAGGGCTGCTTAACACCACGCCGTTGCGCAACCAGCTATAGCCATTGGCTCCGGCAGGGTTTGGTGTAACGGTTGAAGACAGGGTAGTTTGTAAACCTGGTAACAGGCTGGTATAAGGTGCAGCACTGATCACAATAACCGGTAATGGGTTAACGGTAAGTGTTGCAACTCTTGATGTTTGTGCAGCACAAGGTGCAGCACCGGTTACAATAGCACGGTATTGATATCCGTTCATGCTTACAGGAGGTGCTGTAACTGTTAAAGTTGCAGTAGTAGCTCCGCTGTAAACACCGCCATTGGCTACGTTGGTCCAGCTAACACCATTGTTGGTGCTTACCTGCCACTGATAGCTGTGAGGACCGCTTCCTACTGTAACTGCTGTAGTAAAGGTGGCTACCTTATCTGTACAGATAGTTTGGTTGGCCGGTATATTGGCATTCAGAACCGTTGGCTCGTTAACTGTTACAATCACTGTTCTTGCAGGTGACTGACAGGTTCCAGGACCAGATACCAGGAAGGTAACGGTACCGTTGAAGTTCCTTGGATTGTTTACTGTTGAACCAGGAGCGGCAGGGCCACCCCATCCAACATTACCACCGGTGATGATATCACAACCATTGTTTGAATAAGTAACCGTGGTTGCTGCACCATTGGTGTAAGCAGGGAAGGTTGCTCCTGTCATATCCACTGCAATGCCATAAGTGGCTCCTGCAGGGATCTGAAGGGTTAAACCACTCATCAACGGATTTAATACATTGGCTGTAACATTATTATTAGCTGTTCCAAACTGGTTCCAGCCATTGGCTGCACTGATGGCTCAGGGTTACCTGCTATGGCTGATGGTTTAAAGAATGCTCTTGAAACCACAGCTCCTGAACCAAAGGCATTGCTGGCTATTCCGGCAAGGGTTACAGGGAACGCATTGTTATTCTTAACATTGAACGCTACCAGGTTATTACCGTTGCCGCCTGCCATTGGTGTTGCAGGAACAGCATTGAAGTTGATCATATTGTTCACCGTTGCGGTGTAAGGATAAACTCCTGATGGCGTTGGCCTTGCCCATACCGAATCAACCCTCGTTCCGGCTACATAGGCCGTTGTTGCACCTGCATCAGAGAATAAACCCGCTGCAGGACTCCAGATAGCTGCTGAAGCTACCACACCTACGGTGTAATTGATCGTTAATTCCCAGTTGGTTAATGTTCCCAGATCGCCTGCTCCCCAATCATAGATGCCAAGGGTATAGTTACCATTAGGCACTGAATAAAGACCACTGTATGAGGCTACATTTGGTATGTAACCGGCAGGTGATGTAGGACCGCCAGGGAAAGTAAACCCTGCTGCAACAAATGTTGCACCGGCAGCATCAGGTGCAAATGTACCCGTATAAGGAGGTGCACCTGCACTCAGTAATGTGGTTCCGGCAGAGCTGATAACCGTATTTACAAAATTAGCTCCGGCTCCTCCTGTTCTGTTAATAACAGCATCCAGGTTAAATACATTTCCATTAGGAGCTTTTAACACGATCACCATATCTGCAATGTAAGTATGGGTTAAATTCAACTTAACACTCATACCTGTAATTGTTGCGCCTGCAGGAACACCTGAAACCGCAAGATTTGGTGTAGCAACTCCAGGGAATAAAGTTTGAGGCCATGTTGCAGGGCCATCAGGAATGGCCAGCGCCAATGTACCTGAATTAACAGTAACAGTACCTGAAGATGAAGAAGTAGCCTTCAGCTTAACAGCAGGATCTCCCAGACACATCGTAACTGAACTTGGTGTTATCGTTGGTGCCGGTGGTGTATAATTAACCAATACGCTTGCATTGGTGAAACAACCTGTTGCCACATCAGTAGCTGTTACTGTATAAGTTGTCTGTACTGTTGGTGCTGCATATACCGTTGACAGGTTGGTTCCTGTATAAGCGGTTGTAGCAATAGTATTGGTATATAAACCTGCCAGTGGTGACCATGCATAAGAAAGTACCTGGGTACCATTACCCGGTGTGGTATAATCTACACTGATTGACCAGTTGGTGATCGTTCCGACATCGCCTCCTGCAAAGTCGCCCGCTGCAAGTGTCCATTGGCCATTAGCTGCCAGTGGCGTTGCCGGTGGCACTAAACCTGCCCAGGTATTTACTGTTTGAATAAATCCGGTAGGGCCAAAGCCTGCACGGGCTTCTGCTGCAAACGTACCTGTACGTGGGGCCGCAAAAGCCACTGATGGTTGAACCACCCAGTGAACTGAAGGCTGTATTGGTAAAGTTATCTGTTGCATTACCGCCTGTTCCGCCGTCTAAGCCGCCTACCAGGTTCAATATAGCAAGATTTGGTGCTCTCAGGTTCACATCCACATCACCTACCCATGTATGGTTAATGTTCATGTTCACCTTGATCTCGGTAATCGTTGCATTGGCTGGTACACCCGCAATGGTCAGGTTGGTAGTACCCGCTGCGCCTGTTGCATCAGGAATAGGAACACTGATCGTTCCTGAATTGGCTGTAACGTTACCCGGTACAGGTGGTGCACCGGCTGTTACTGTTAAAGCTGTTCCGTTAATACCGGCTACTCCGCCACATACCGGACCCACAGGGGTAACGGCAATATTAGGATTGGCATTCACTGTTAAAGTAGCACAGTTAGATACATTGGTTGGTGGATTCCACGGAGCACAAGCACCGGTTACAATACAACGGTATCCTCTGCCACTAAACAAACCATTTACAGCAGTAATGGTAAGTGTTGGTGAGTTTACACCAACGTAAGGAGCAGCATTAGGCAAGTTGGTCCAGGTAGTACCCGGGCAACCTGTAAGGCTTTCCTGCCACTGATAGGTAAGACCGGTTCCGGTTGCACCTACTGTGAATACGGCATTTGTACCAGCACATCTTACATTGTTTGCTGGCTGTGTAGTAACTACAGGACGCTTGTTAACTGTAATGGTTACCTGTGCTGTTCTTGTACAGCCACCAGGTGTAGTTGCAACAACTGTATAAGTTGTTGTATTCATTGGAGAAGCTGCAACAGGGTTTGAAGTTGTAGAACTTAAACCTAAAGCAGGGCTCCATAAGAAAGTATATCCAGGAACAAGTGGACCACCACCTGTAACTGAAGTTCCTGTTAAAGTAAATAAAAGATTCCTGTCTGTACCCGGAATACAGGTAACGGCACCATTACCCCAGGTAGGACAAACTGCAAAACCACCACCGGGGTTCTGCCATGCCCATGGACTGCCGGTAGCTGTTGCTCCTGCTGCTCCCCATGCCCACTGACCGCCTGCTGCAAATGACATATTAGACTGGATAGATACCCAGTATGTACCTGCAGGTAACACGGTATTGGGAACGGTGATAACAGGGCTTGCGCCGCCGGTATAAGCAAGGTTGGTATAACTGGCAACCAAAGAGCCCGGAATACCTCCTGCATTATTGTAAAACGATACATTGAACGAAGTGCTTGGGCCGGCTCCGTTAAAATACAGACCATTGGCCGAAACCTGTGAAATTGTCCAGGTTGAACCAGCAGGAACTACGAAATCTTCCGCAGCCTGGTTATTGAATAGCACATTGGCAGGTTCAAATGCCTGTGAATTAGGAGATGCACCTGCAGTACCTGTTTGTGTGTACAATGTACCTATAGGAGAAGCAGTACCTGTAACAACTGTTAATAAAGTTGGATCGCCTTCACAAAGGGTTGTGCCGGGATCTGCTATAATTACAATTGCAGGATTAGGATTAACTGTAATGGTGAATGTACGTGGAGTACCATTACATCCAGGAGCTGGTATTGTTGGAGTTACCAAAGTAATTCCCCAACCTCCTGCTATAGTTCCAACATCACCAGCAGCCATATCAGTAACATACAAACTCCAGGTTCCATTGTAGTTTGAAGTTGTATTGAATGTATTGGCAAAAGTTGCTGAGCCATTTGGCGCAGGATAACTATAAGGTGCTGCCGGAGCTGGTGCCGGCCATATTGCACCTGCTGCACCTGCTGTTGGCGCATAAGTACCGGAAGGTATTGCTGCAGTGCCTGTAGGCATAGCTGGCGAACCATCTCTGAGGATAACAGTTGCTGAAGCATCAAATCCACCAGATCCTCCAACTCTTGCCATTGGCACAAATTTCTGACCACCAGGGCCAACTAATAAAACGCCAATATCATCAGACCATGTATGTTGAATATTGGTTAATGTAACTGACTGTACACTAACACCAGTGGCTGGAACACCAGACACTGTAATGTTTGATGGATAAGGATTGGCTGCACTACCAGTACCACTGCCAGTACCTGTTCCAGGTATTGCAATGCTTGCTGTATTAGTGAAAGAAACAGGGCCACCAGGAATGCTTCCACCTACAGGTACCAGTGGTGTAACTGTTATAGTTGCAACCAATGGTGTATTACCTGGGTTTTGAGCAATAAATGATGGTATATTACCTGTACCTGCAGCAGCCAAACCAATTGCAGGTGTATTATTTGTCCAGTTGAAAACTACGTTAGGTGTAGGACTTGTAAAGTTTACAGCCGTTGTAGGTGAACCGGCACAAAGTGTTTGAGGGGCAATTACATTTACAGTTGCAGTTGGATTAACTGTGATAGTAAATGCGCTTGTTGGGCCATTACAAACAGTGGTTACATTGTAGTTTAATACAACCTGTCCATTACCTGTTTGAATGTTGGTAGTAATTACACCAGCAGTAACACCGCCAGTGTATGAAGTACCACCTGCACCGCCGCCACCGGCGCCTTTATCGTTACCCTGGCAAGCTACAGTTCCTGCAGAACCGCCACCGCCGCCGCCGCCGCCAAGCTGGCCACCGCCACCGCCGCCGCCGCCGGGGATACTTTGGAAGTTAAAGCAGCAGCAAGACTGTCCTGCGCCACCGTTACCGCCTGCTGCACCAGAAGCCGCTATACCAGGTGCACCTAAGAAACCGGCACAGCCAATTCCCTCAGCGCCAAAGGCTGTTCCAATAGCTCCAAATCCACCACCGGCAAAACCGCCGCCGAAAGTTCCGGAGTTGGCTCCGTTTGAACCGTTGCCATCGCCATTACCGCCAGCACCGCCAGCGCCAGGAGCTCCTAAAATACCTTCACAACCACCACGACCACCGCCACCGCCACCGGCAGCTGTTAATATTCTGTCTGCTGTTGCTGCTCCAGGGAATCTTACATCACTGGCTCCACCACCGCCACCGGCATTGGCATTACCACCTGCACCACCACCGTTAAATCCTGCTGTAGGGGTGCCACCGGCGCCACCTACAAATATATTAAGAACCTGGCCGGGTGTTACCGCCAAAGTACCTGTTGCTCTTGATCCTCTTCCACCAGCACCGCCAGCTACTGTACCACCGTTATTTGTACCGGTAGCACCAGATCCGCCTTCAGCTCCTAAAGCTGTAAAGTTGATTGATGTTACACCAGTTGGAACCGTAAAGGTTTGTGCAGCGCCTGTGAAATTGAAAGTTGTTGTTGTTGGTGTTACAACAGTTAATACCGGTGTTACAGTTATAGTTGCAACAACCGGTGCTGCTGTAGCATTGGTTGCAATAAAGCTTGGGATATTACCAGTACCATTGGCTGCAAGGCCAATAGATGGTGTATTGTTAACCCAACTGAAAGTAGTACCTGGAGTACCACTTGTAAAGTTTACTGCTGTTGTTGCGGAGTTGTTACAAACTATTTGGTTTGGAACAGGGTCCACATTGGTACATGTTGCAGGGGCATTATAAGTAACGCTGTTATCTGTACTGGTTGAAGCTGTATTGGTTTGTGCACAGGCATTTTGGCAAACGCCGGCCGCAATACTAGGTATTACGGTTCCAGTTCCTGTCATACCAGATACTGTTATAGTGTATGTTGTAGGACCGCCTGAAACTACGGCAGAATTAGCACCGGCTGTTCCGCTTAAAGTAACATCACCTGTTGCAAAGCCAGTCACAGCCTGATCAAAAACAGCTGTAAAAATAATAGGTGTTGCTCCGGTAGGATCAGCCTGGGCCGCAGCCTGGTTGATAGTAACGTTTGGAGCAGCAAGATTAAATGTAACCGTATTATCAGTACTGGTTGATGCTACGTTTGTTTGAGCCGAAGCATTCTGACAAACACCGGCAGGAATAGTAGCTATTACTGTTCCACAAGATGTCATACCTGATACTGCTACGTTATAAGTTGTTGGACCTCCTGTAACTGTTCCTGTGGTAGCACCAGCAGTTCCAGCTAAGGTAACATCACCTGTTGCAAAGCCAGTAACCGGCTGATCAAATACCACCGTAAAATTAATGGGTGATGTTGATGTAGGATCTGCCTGCGCAGCTGCCTGGTTGATTGTTACAAGCGGAGCTGTTGCTGCTAAACATGCAGGAGGCAGATCGAAAGCAGGAGTCTGGTCATTGTTATTACTTGAGCTTCCCTGTACGGCACTGAATCCCATTCCTCTTTTTGCAAAAGCTGTCCAGATAGCACAGGTATGAGCTCCTCCATAAAGATTTACGTCAGCCTGTAAAATAGCATCCCTGGCATTTAAGAACCCTGGAGAGCAAGGTTGTAATTTCAAACCTTCCATTACCAATTTAAAAGCAATCACATTACCACCCGTACCTGATGAATTAAACACATTTGAAGTTATACCGGCAGTTTGAATAAGCTGCCAGGTCATTTCCCATAAAGCAGTACAGAATACTGTTCCAACTCCATGAGGAACTACCGCAGCCGGTACATCACTATAAGTTAATGGATTTACAGTCATATTAGTACTGTAAGGATAAGCACGGATACCTGGCCCTGTTGTTGGATAACCAAATGCATAGTTACCAATGGGCCTTTTTATATTAAATCCATCATTGATAGATGCGGTAGCCCAGTTTGTAGTAATCATTAAGGCCATGTAATCGCTCCATCCTTCACCTGCCTGTTCTGAATTACCTAAACAGCTTACGTTTGCAGGCCCACCGGTTAAGCGGTTACTAACTCCATGAAAAAATTCATGTGCTATAATACCATTGTCAATATCGCCATCCAGCTGTAAAGTACCAGCAGCAGTACCTGCCAGTGTAACATTCACATTACTTGCTAATTGAGCAGCAATTAATGCTCCGTCTACATCTGAGATCATTACGGCTGGAATAATAATAGTAGCATCTGGCCCGCCACCCATAACAATAGGGGCACCAGGTACATTATTTACCATAATAACAGCAACCGCTCCGGCATCCTGTGCATTTTTTACTTTTGTTGTAAATGGTACAGTTGCAGTACAAACTGCTCCACCAAAACCTCTGCTTATAAGTGCAATCTTCCCTGCAACAGAGTTAACTGGTGCATTACATGCATAGTGTGTATTTCCGGCAGCGTCATCGTTGTACCAAACCACCTGAGCAGTTACTGGCCCAACATTTGCCAGCAGGTTTGCCGGACTAAATGCCCCTTCTACAGCATTATAAGAACCTGCAATTACAGGCGGTGTGTTAACGGTCATTGTTGTTACTGACCTAACCGGATCCCATAGGTACATTTGCATTCTGGGCCTTGCACCATCAGCAGGTGTTGCCATATTTGCATTATTTGTACCTCCAGCATCCTGGCCATCTGCAATCACATAATCGCCCTGTGCCCCACCACGGCCCTGGTTATTATTCTGAAAATTACCCGCAGGTTCAGTAAATCCGTAATTGTAGGTAAGATCATGAACAAGATTATTCCAGTAAAAAAGATTGGTAAGAGCAAATTGCTGAAAACCAGCTGTTATTGGGGCTACTGTATAATCAGGTTGACCCGCATAAGTAAAATTTAAAGGGTCAGGCGTGGTTGTGGAATTGGCTGTTAAACCAAAAGTGGCATTGTTATTATCCCTGTCTTCCTGGGCATATACGTTATTTCCACGGGAAGTAGTATAATCTGCAGCACCATCATTATGCCAACCTAAAGAAACAGCATTTCCGCCAGCCAATGTCCATGGATTGGTACGAATGGCTGCAGTTCCTCCCGGATGTATCGGACTTTCTGCCGGAAAAGGAATTACTGTATAATTTGCAGTAGCTACAAGGCTTGGGCTTAAAGGAGCGTTTTTCTGAGAATTCTCAGAAACCAGGCTTGTGTTGGTAAATGCTTTTTGTTGTGTTATATTTCCTGCCTTCATAAAAGCAGGCAGATTGGTTGTAATAAACTGATCAAAATTTTCAGAAACAGTAAGCGTGTTTTTGCTAACAATGGTATTGTTTTTTGCATCCACCCTGATATGCAGGTAATCTGCATTTTTATCAAGATAAAGCTGAACCTGCCATGCAAGCTTAACTGCTGTAATATTTTTTCCATCATCTACAGGAACCCACATCAATTCGGCTGTTACATTTTCTGCTGCAATATTCAGCTTGCCAAAATTGTATTTTTTGCCATTCTCCAGCGTATTAAGTGCTGTTATCAAGGCTGGCATAGAAGCTTTCGCATCTGAAATAGAAGTGCGAACTGCATCTGCAGGTGTAATCGAAGGTGAAGCTGCAGCTCCATTCGTAAGGGTTTCCATATTCGGAAGAAAACTTCCGGCTTTGGAAATTAATTTACCTCCTTTAAAAGCCAGTACAACCATTTGGTTATATACGGGAAGGCCTTTAAAAGTCTGGTTAAGGTAAACCATTTGTGTCCCGCTGGATTCATTAAAATATGAACTGCTGACAACATAATTGCCCAGGTCATTTTTTGAAAATCCAATGGAATCAGCATTCTTCACTACCAGTTGCTGCGCTAAAAGGTTATCGTTAACCTGAGCGTTGGCAGTAAATAAAAGTGTCAGCGAGATGAAAAACAGGTAAATTTTTCTCATAAATATAGGTTTGATAATTGTACCAAATATAGTTAATCTTACTCTTTTTTGTTCATTTAATTTTAAAATAAATTATACAACTATGGGATTGAATTAAAATTAGCTGACCCGATATGATTATTTAATAAATAACCCCCTTATTGGCTCCCTTCCTACCAAAAAAAATCCCCCCGAAAAATATCGGGGGGATTGTATAACTGATTAGTTATTGATTATTGTATCACCACTCTGCACATGGTTAAACGGTTACCGTTAAGGTCACCAATTTCAACCCAGTAGAGTCCTTTTCCAAATGCTCTCATATCAACATCCATCCTGTCGTATGGTCTTCCGATCGTGTAATTCTGTACAAACACCCTGTCGCCTTTAGAATCATATATAGTTAAGAATCTTGGCAACACGTTGTTTGCAACACTGTAATACCTAACCTGGAACTTACCACTGGTTGGGTTTGGATAGATAAAGCATTTGCCGCTTGCAGAATCTTTGATGGTGATGGTGTTGGATATATTGGTACATCCGTTAACATCGGTCACCCTCAATTGATAATCACCCTGGCCATCTACATCAAGCCTTAAGCTACCGGTGCCTATTCCGCTAACCACACCCAATGCAGGGCTGCTTAACACCACGCCGTTGCGCAACCAGCTATAGCCATTGGCTCCGGCAGGGTTTGGTGTAACGGTTGAAGACAGGGTAGTTTGTAAACCTGGTAACAGGCTGGTATAAGGTGCAGCACTGATCACAATAACCGGTAATGGGTTAACGGTAAGTGTTGCAACTCTTGATGTTTGTGCAGCACAAGGTGCAGCACCGGTTACAATAGCACGGTATTGATATCCGTTCATGCTTACAGGAGGTGCTGTAACTGTTAAAGTTGCAGTAGTAGCTCCGCTGTAAACACCGCCATTGGCTACGTTGGTCCAGCTAACACCATTGTTGGTGCTTACCTGCCACTGATAGCTGTGAGGACCGCTTCCTACTGTAACTGCTGTAGTAAAGGTGGCTACCTTATCTGTACAGATAGTTTGGTTGGCCGGTATATTGGCATTCAGAACCGTTGGCTCGTTAACTGTTACAATCACTGTTCTTGCAGGTGACTGACAGGTTCCAGGACCAGATACCAGGAAGGTAACGGTTCCGTTAAAGTTCCTTGGATTGTTTACTGTTGAACCAGGAGCGGCAGGGCCACCCCATCCAACATTACCACCGGTGATGATATCACAACCATTGTTTGAATAAGTAACCGTTGTTGCTGCACCATTGGTGTAAGCAGGGAAGGTTGCTCCTGTCATATCCACTGCAATGCCATAAGTGGCTCCTGCAGGGATCTGAAGGGTTAAACCACTCATCAACGGGTTCAATACATTGGCTGTAACATTATTATTAGCTGTTCCAAACTGGTTCCAGCCATTGGCTGCACTGATGGCTCCAGGGTTACCTGCTATGGCTGATGGTTTAAAGAATGCTCTTGAAACCACAGCTCCTGAACCAAAGGCATTGCTGGCTATTCCGGCAAGGGTTACAGGGAACGCATTGTTATTCTTAACATTGAACGCTACCAGGTTATTACCGTTGCCGCCTGCCATTGGTGTTGCAGGAACAGCATTGAAGTTGATCATATTGTTCACCGTTGCGGTGTAAGGATAAACTCCGGATGGCGTTGGTTTAGCCCATACCGAATCAACCCTCGTTCCCGCTACATAGGCCGTTGTTGCACCTGCATCAGAGAATAATCCGGCTGCAGGACTCCAGATAGCTGCTGAAGCTACAACACCTACGGTGTAATTGATCGTTAATTCCCAGTTGGTTAATGTTCCCAGATCGCCTGCTCCCCAGTCATAGATGCCAAGGGTATAGTTACCGTTAGGCACTGAATAAAGGCCACTGTATGACGCTACATTTGGTATGTAACCGGCAGGTGATGTAGGACCGCCAGGAAAGTAAACCCTGCTGCAACAAATGTTGCACCGGCAGCATCAGGTGCAAATGTACCCGTATAAGGAGGTGCACCTGCACTCAGTAATGTGGTTCCGGCAGAGCTGATAACCGTATTTACAAAATTAGCTCCGGCTCCTCCTGTTCTGTTAATAACAGCATCCAGGTTAAATACATTTCCATTAGGAGCTTTTAACACGATCACCATATCTGCAATGTAAGTATGGGTTAAATTCAACTTAACACTCATACCTGTAATTGTTGCGCCTGCAGGAACACCTGAAACCGCAAGATTTGGTGTAGCAACTCCAGGGAATAAAGTTTGAGGCCATGTTGCAGGGCCATCAGGAATGGCCAGCGCCAATGTACCTGAATTAACAGTAACAGTACCTGAAGATGAAGAAGTAGCCTTCAGCTTAACAGCAGGATCTCCCAGACACATCGTAACTGAACTTGGTGTTATCGTTGGTGCAGGTGGTGTATAATTAACCAATACGCTTGCATTGGTGAAACAACCTGTTGCCACATCAGTAGCTGTTACTGTATAAGTTGTCTGTACTGTTGGTGCTGCATATACCGTTGACAGGTTGGTTCCTGTATAAGCGGTTGTAGCAATAGTATTGGTATATAAACCTGCCAGTGGTGACCATGCATAAGAAAGTACCTGGGTACCATTACCCGGTGTGGTATAATCTACACTGATTGACCAGTTGGTGATCGTTCCGACATCGCCTCCTGCAAAGTCGCCCGCTGCAAGTGTCCATTGGCCATTAGCTGCCAGTGGCGTTGCCGGTGGCACTAAACCTGCCCAGGTATTTACTGTTTGAATAAATCCGGTAGGGCCAAAGCCTGCACGGGCTTCTGCTGCAAACGTACCTGTACGTGGGGCCGCAAAGCCACTGATGGCTAAACCACCCAGTGAACTGAAGGCCGTATTGGTAAAGTTGTCTGTTGCATTACCGCCTGTTCCGCCGTCTAAGCCGCCTACCAGGTTCAATATAGCAAGATTTGGTGCTCTCAGGTTCACATCCACATCACCTACCCATGTATGGTTAATGTTCATGTTCACCTTGATCTCGGTAATCGTTGCATTGGCTGGTACACCCGCAACCGTAAGGTTCGTGGTAGCCGCTGCGCCTGTTCCATCAGGAATAGGTACATTGATCATTCCTGAATTGGCTGTAACGTTACCTGGTACAGGTGGTGCTCCCGCAACTACCGATAAAGCTGTTCCGTTAATACCGGCTACTCCGCCACATACCGGACCCACAGGGGTAACGGCAATATTAGGATTGGCATTCACGGTTAAAGTAGCACAGTTGGATACGTTGGTTGGTGGAATAAACGGAGCACAAGTACCACTTACTATGCAACGGTATGCATAACCACTCATCAACTGCGTTACCGGGTTAACAGTAAGGGTTGCTGTAGTTACGTTTGAGTAAGGAGCAATATTGGTCAGGTTTGTCCATGGACCCGCACAACCTGCTGTGCTTACCTGCCACTGATAGGTTAAACCGGTTCCGGTTGCACCTACTGTAAAGGTGGCTGTATTACCCACACACCTTACCTGGTTGGCTGGTTGTGTAGTAACTACAGGACGCTTATTAACTGTTATCGTTACCTGGCCTGTTGCAACACAACCTGCAGCCGTAGTACGTACCACTGTATAAGTTGTTGTATTCATCGGCGAAGCAGCTACAGGATTTGAAGTTGTTGAACTTAAACCCAAAGCAGGACTCCATAAGAAGGTACCCGTTGATTGAGGACCGGTACCAGCTACTGTTCCACCCACATTCAGAATGATATGCATATTGGGGAAACCAATCGTTCCTACATCGGTAGGAGTGTTAACTCCGCAGGTTGCAGCAGATAAATAACTCGGGCCCGTTTGAGCTGCCGGGTTACTGCCTATAAAGAAAGAACGACCTGTAGCCTGTCCGCTTGGGGTAAATAATTCTACAATCAATACCGCTGTATTAGAAACAACAACCGGTGTTGTAAATGTTACAGTTTGTGTAGTTAAAGTTGCGTTATTCACTGTTGCAGCTTGTGTACCAACTAAAGTACGTGTGCCACCAGGGAAAGCTGGTCCTGCATTCTGAGTATATAAATTTACAGTTACAGGCTGAGCTCCACCAGAAGCCTGCTCAATACCAAAGGTTACGTTGGTTACTGTTAAAGCTGATGGTAAACCTGCTGTTGCAAGATTATAAGCCCTCCAGTAACTGTTATCTGTATGTAATCCGCCTGCATTGCAGGATACTGATCCTGCAACAGGTACCTGGGATGCTGATTGTGTTAAAGAAACAGGTCCGGATGTTCCGGCAGCATCATACACTGTTAATAATGTAGGATCTCCTTCGCACAAGGTTGTGCCGGGATCTGCTACAATAACCAAATTAGCATTTGGATTAACAGTAATGGTGAATGTACGTTGTGTACCGAAACAGGTTGCCGCACTAACCGGTGTATATGTAATCTGAACCTGGCCAGCACCTGTGCGCAGACCGGCTGTGGTAATACCACCGGTAACACCACCGATATAAGATGAACCACCTGCGCCACTTGCGCCGACAAAATTACCTATTCCAGGGTGGTTTCCGCCACCGCCGGTTAAACCGCCGCCGACACCACCAACAGGACCATTTGCTGTTCCTGCCTGATTGCTGCTTACTTCCACACCACCGGCTCCGCCAACACCAAGTGTGCCGGCAGTTCCATTATTTCCCGGAACAGTTGCAAAAGTTGAAGTGCCTCCGGCACCACCCGCTGCCTGCGTTCCGCCTGTAGCCAGGGTCCAGCCTGCAACAGATCCAATCCACGCAGAACCGCCGCCGCCGCCATATAGACCGCCGCCGCCACCACCACCGGTTCCTCTGCCACAACCAGCAACACGTCCACCGCCTGCTCCGCCGCCACCGGCTCCTACAATCACGCGGTTTGCCAATGAATAAGGAGCAATTCTTACATCACTTGCTCCACCACCACCACCGGCCTGTGCTGCTGCACAACCGGGGTTTGTTCCACCAGCACCTCCGCCATTGAAACCTCCGGTAAGTGAACTGGCTGCGCCGCCACCTACAAGTACATTTAATATCTGGCCGGGAACAACGGCAAGATTGCCTTCGGCATAGCCGCCTAATCCACCGGCAGCTCCAGATACACTGGAATTACCCTGTGCTCCCCAGGTTTTAAGATTTACTGAAGTGATACCGGCAGGAACCGTAAAGGTTTGAACTGCACCGGTAAAATTATATGTTGTTACAACTGGTGCAGCAAGTCCTGTTACTGGTGTAACGGTAATTGTTGCTACCAATGGGGTTGTACCCGGATTTTGAGCAATAAATGAAGGTATATTACCTGTTCCTGCTGCTGCAAGACCAATGGCAGGTGTATTGTTTGTCCACTGGAATACTACACCGGCAGGAGTTCCTGTAAAGTTTACAGGGGCTGTTGGTGCATTCTGACAAACTACCTGGTTAGGTATTGCATTTACTGCAGGAGTTGGGTTAACTGTTATGGTAAAGTTTATACTTGGACCATTACAAACCGTAGTTACATTATAGTTCAATATAACCTGACCATTGCCTGATTGAATATTGGTTGTAACCGCACCGGATGTTACACCACCAGTGTATGAGGTACCACCGGCACCGCCACCACCAGCTCCTTTATCATTACCCAGGCATGCTACAGTTCCTGCAGAACCGCCGCCACCACCGCCGCCGCCAAGCTGGCCACCGCCACCACCGCCGCCGCCGGGAATACTTCCAAAACTAAAGCAGCAGCAAGACTGGCCTGCGCCACCATTACCGCCATTTTCTCCGGAGGCAGCTAAACCAGGTGCTCCTAAGAAACCGCTGCAACCGATACCGGCTCCGCCGGGTGCTGTTCCAATCGCTCCAAATCCGCCACCGGCTACACCACTATTGGTAACAGAATTACCACCGTCTGTACCGTTGCCATCTCCGTTACCACCGGCACCACCAGCGCCGGGAGCACCAATGATACCTTCGCAACCGCCACGGCCTCCACCACCGCCACCGGCAGCAGTTAAGATACGGTCTGCTGCAGCTGCACCAGGGAATCTTACATCACTGGCTCCACCACCACCACCGGCATTGGCATTACCACCGGCAGCACCACCGTTAAATCCAGCTGTAGGGGTACCTCCGGCGCCACCTACAAATATATTCAGTACCTGGCCGGGTGTTACCGCCAGTGTTCCTGTTGCTCTTGATCCTTTACCACCTGCACCACCAGCTACCGTACCACCATTATTGGTTCCGTTTGCCCCCGCACCACCTTCTGCACCCAGTGCAGTAAAGTTGATTGATGTTACACCTGCAGGAACGGTAAAGGTTTGTGCACCACCTGTGAAATTAAAGGTTGTTGTTGTAGGAGTTACAACAGTTAAAATTGGTGTTACAGTTATGGTACCCACGATAGGCGCAGCTGTAGCATTGGTTGCTGTAAAACTGGCTATATTACCATTACCACTGGCTCCTAATCCTATTGCTGTATTGTTATTTGTCCAGCTAAATGTGGTACCCGCAGTAGGACTGCTGAAGTTTATCGCAGCTGTAGCAGATCCGTTACAAACCGTTTGGTTGGCTACAGGGTCTACACTGGTACATCCAACTGGTGCATTATAAGTAACTGTATTATCAGTACTGGTTGAGGCTGTATTATTTACTGCACATGGTGTGCTTTGACAAACACCTGCAGCAATAGTAGCTATTACTGTTCCGCTGCCGGTCATACCCGATACAGCCACATTATAGGTAGTAGGGCCACCCGTTACAATAGACGTGGTAGCTCCCGCAGTACCGCTTAAGGTAACATCACCGTTTACAAAACCACTAACCGGCTGGTCGAATACCACCGTAAAGTTTATTGACCCTGCAGAAGTAGGATCGGTTTGAGCCGCTGCCTGGTTGATGGTTACGTTCGGTGCTGCAGTATTATAAGTAACGGTATTATCTGTACTGGTTGATGCTGCGTTGGTTTGTGAAGAAGCGTTCTGGCAAACACCTGCAGGAATAGTAGCTATCACCGTTCCGCAGGTTGTCATACCCGAAACTGCTACATTATAAGTTGTAGGTCCACCGGTAACCACAGCTGTGGTAGCACCCGCAGTTCCAGCCAGGGTCACATCACCGGTTGCAAAACCTGTAACCGGCTGATCAAATACCACCGTAAAATTAATTGGTGATGTTGATGTAGGGTCAACCTGCGCCGCTGCCTGGTTAATAGTAACCGTTGGCGGTGTGGCAGGTAAATTATAAGTTACGGTATTATCCGTACTGGTTGATGCGTTATTAGGATCCAGCGCCGCATTGGTACAAACACCGGCCGCTATCGTAGCTATTACGGTACCGTTTGCACTCATACCCGTAACTGCCACATTATAGGTGGAAGGTCCGCCACTAACTGTAGCAGTGGTTGCACCCGCTGTACCACTTAAAGTTACGTCACCGGTAGCAAAGTTTATTACCGGCTGGTCAAATACCACCGTAAAATTAATTGGAGATGCTGATGTTGGATCTACCTGTGCTGCTGCCTGGTTGATCGTTACATTGGGACTGGCAGTTGTTGTCGGGATAATCGAAGTGAATATACCACGACCATGTGTTCCGGCAGCAATCGTTCTGTCACCTGAACGGTATTTGATCATATCCGTCCTTACTGTTGGGAAACTGGTACTGGTAGTCCAAATAGTAGCAGCACCATTAATCAGATCTGTTTCCCAAACTCCTGTTTCAGTTGCAATATATGCTTTGTTATCACTATCGGGATGAAACAGGGCCCATCTTACCGGCATATCAGGCAGGTTGCCGTCAATAGCTGTCCAGGTAGTACCTCCATTTGTTGTTATCCAAACATTCTGTACCCCATAATTTGTAAAACAAGCTATTAAATTCTGGTCACTAGAGCCGGTAACGATACAGTTCACATAGCCTGCCGGCATACCGGAACCGCTGTTTATAGCTGTACCTGCAATAGATGTTCCCACATCGGCATTATCCACCCGTGAAATAGTACCGTTGCCGGTACCAAAATAAACGCGGTTGGCCGTATAGGGTGATGCATGTACTGCTGAAACATTCTGCCCCGAGAAAGAACTTACAGAAACAACATCTGTAGAAGCTCCTGTTCTTGGATCATTCCAGCGCAGGAAGGTACCTGCATTATTGCAGGCATATAGTTTAAAATTAACATTATCATAATCCCAGGGATTCACAAATCTTCCTGTGCTCTGGTTGTTGATCGGTGTTGTCCAGTTTAAACCGCCATTGATACTTCTGCGGTAAACATTAAAAACATAAGATCCAAACTGGAAATTGCCATTGTTTTGATCGATGGCTGCATAGCAACCGTCACCACCTACCACTTCAGCAGAGCTGTCCAGGCCCGGGTGATCCAAACGGTGCATACCATTATCCTGTGCACCGGCAATAAAATAATTGGGTTTGGTAGGGTGAATGGCTACAGAATAAAACTGTTTTAAGCGCAGGCCCTTATTTTTGTCGGTATTGGTTGTTCCGCCATTTGTTGAAAAGTGTACACCCCCATCACAGTTAAACATAAGTTTTGTTCCGCCATCCCACCATTGAATATTATGATTGTCGGCATGTACATAAAAACCCGATGCACTGGTTGCCCAACTCGAGAGCTGGCTCCATGAAGTTCCGCCATTGGTAGATTTCCAGTTATCCAAACCACCTACTATAACTTCATTTGAATTAGCCGGGTTAATAGCACACGCTAAATTATACCATCCCTGTCCACTGGCCCAGTTACCGCCGTTAGGTTGTGATGGGATCGCAGCCCAGTTTGCTCCACCATCAGTTGATTTCCAAATAGTAGGTACTAAGTGGCTTGCATTATCAGGGCATGCATATAATACATTGCCGCTGATACCAAGTTCTATCCGCTGGTTAAAACTTGTAAACGGAGTGGTTGCTGCTGTCCAGGTAGCTGCTGTTACAGTAGCCGGGTTATCGGTATAAGCATATCCGCTGGTGCTGAAAATACCGGTTGTTACGTGCAATCTTGCAGCCGCCCCTGTAGAACTGATCTCCAGGTCGCAAACACTGGTTCCTATTCCTGTGGGTGTAATGGTAGTCCAGGTTGTTCCTCCATCGGTTGAACGCAGCAGACCGGTATTACGTGTACCCAGGTATACATTTCCCTGGAAATCGCATAGTATCCTTGTTCCGTTTATATAAGTAGTAGTGCTCGGAAGCAGGGTCCAGGTTGCTCCGGCATCCGTACTTTTAAATACACCAATACCCCGCACAGCATCCGCATTACCATACGATTCGCCTGTGCAGAAATACATGATATTCTGAAATCCTGGTCTTGGATCCTGGCATATAGCAGCTATAGCCAGGTTAGCTAAAAAATCATTTACAAGCGTCCAGCCTGCAGGATTATTATTGATATTGGTTGTCTTCCAAAGGCCTCCGTCAACCCCTCCAACCCAAACAGTGTTATGTGTCGGGTCCAGAGAGTCTATCATCGAAGCCCTGATCCTGCCGCTGGTTTGCTGACCGGTAGGTCTTGGGTTTCCACCAATAGTGAAGTCACCATCGGGACCTCTTTCAGTCCAGGATAATGCAGCTGAAAAATTTGAAGCAGAATTTTTTACCTGCTGAGTCAATTGAATAGCCTGCCATAATTTCCCTGCAGGAACATTGCCAGTATTAAGGTCTCTCGTACGCTCAATTTCAAACACAACAGCCTTGTCTGGCCCGTCATATTTGTCGATCTCTTCTTGAATTTCCCTTTTTACCTTCTTCTTCACTTTATTTTCTCTATCCGCTTCCTCACGATCCTTTTTCTGCTGGGAGAAAGTCGTAGTGGAAGTTAAGAGAAAACAAAAAGTAAATGATAGTAGTAGTAATTTTCTCATAATTATACCTGTTAGTTTTTAATAAATACCCGTGGGAAGATTAATTTGTGTGTAAGTTAAATATTTTTTTCTAAAAAAATTTATTAATAACAATCATACATTGAAAATTTATTCAAAAGTTCCAAAATAAAATGTGTGGTTTCAAATTGCTTTGCATTTTCGGCATGGAGATTTTTTACGATTTTTAGCTGTCCGGTTGTCTCCCCCGTCAATTGATTTCCTGATAGCAGGTACCTGATGACTGCTGTTATCCGGGCAGGTATAAAGTACATTTCCACTTATACCAGGTTCTGTTCATTGATTAAAGGGTATATAAGGAGTTGTTGCAGCAGTCCATCCCGAAGCTGATGTAACTGTTGCCCGTATATCAGACTTTTTTATCGGGAACTGCTGATACAAATAAAAAAAAGCATAGCAAACCGGGCCCTGAAAGGAGATTTAAAATTAATTATTTTCTTAAAAATATTTGGTGTTTTTTTAGTGAGTAAGCTGTTTGTTAAACTCATCAGTAAAACAAAGCCGCCACGGATAAATCCGTGGCGGTTATTTAATATTACTTTAATGACCTTAATTAATGTTGAATAATTATGGCTTTGCTTCCAATTATCTCACCATCGCTATCAACCACTGTAACCACATAATTGCCGGATGCAGCGCTTCTAAGGTCCACATCCATTCTTGTATACGGTGCACTGGTTATCTTACGTTCACGGTATACCAGCTGTCCACGTGCATTATGTACAAGTACTGATAGCTGTTTACCCGGCTGATTGTATACCCTTACCTGGAACTGACCTCGGCTTGGATTTGGATACACAAACACTACATTGGTAATGCTCTCTGCTGTAATGGTTATACCTGTTGATAAAGCGGTACAACCGGCGGCCGTAGTGGCCCTGGCTGTATAGGTACCATAATCTGCTACACCTACTGTTAAGCTGGTTCCTGTTGCTCCCGGTACCAAATTGCCATCACGGTACCACTGTACCGGAGTTCCTGCCGGAGTTACCGTTGCTGTTAGTGTTGCATTCTGGCCAGGTTTGATCGTAGTGGCCGTTGTAGATATTGTTACAGTTGGCTGTGCATTGACGGTTACTGTTACACTGGCACAGGTGGTGGTGTTACAGATGCCCTCTGCCCTTACAAAGTAAGTGGTAGTGGTACTAACTGTTACATTTAAGGTAGCTCCTGTTCCTATTGCAGTACCTCCACAGCTTCCTGTATACCATCTCCACGTAGCACCTGAACCTAAGCTTCCGCCGGTTATTCCAAGGGTAACCGATCCGGGTCCGCATAGTGCTGTTGAAGTTGCTGTTGCCGTTGTTGCTGCTACTGATGGCGCATTGATAGTAACCGATGTTGTTGCTGTTACAGCCCCACATCCGCCGCCAGCTGCTAAAGTATAAGTAATCGTGTAAGTACCCGCTGCACTGGTGCCGATATTGATATCTCCGGTTGTTGCGTTGATGCTGAGACCTGCAGGTGTAGCACTGTAAGTGCCGCCTGCTGTTCCTGTCCTCGTTACTGCAACCGTACCGCCGGGCTGGCAGTATGGAGTTCCGGCATAACTGATCGTTGCGGCAGGAAGTGTTGTTATGGTTATACTTGCTGTTGCTGTTACTGCACCGCATCCGCCACCGGCTGCTATGGTATAAGTAACCGTATAAGTACCGGCTGTACTGGCTGCCAGGTTCACTGCTCCTGTTGCTGCATTGATGCTTGCCGGCCGGTGCCGCTGTATAAGTTCCGCCGGCTGTGCCCGTTCTGGTTACAGTAGCTGTACCTGCATTGCTGCAATAAGGCGAACCGGTATAAGCAATCGTTGCGGCAGGAAGTGTGGTAATAGTGATCGTTGCTGTTGTTGTATAGGTTGCACAACCGCCACTGGCTGCTACCGTGTAAGTAACTGTATAAGTACCTGCTGTACTGGCTGCCAGGTTCACGGCTCCTGTTGTTGCATTGATGCTTAAACCTGCGGTGGAACTGTATGTTCCGCCGGCTGGTGTACCCGTAAGGGTAACATTGGCTGTTCCTGCATTTGAACAATAAGGCGAACCTGCATAAGCAATCGTAGCATTAGGCGCTGCACTAATCGTGATCGTAGTAGTTGTGATTGTTATTCCACAACCTGCTGCTGTTACTGTATAAGTTACTGTATAAGTACCAGGCGTACTGGTTCCCAATGTTACTGCTCCTGTTGCTGCATTAATACTTAAGCCTGCTGGCGCTGCGGAATAAGTTCCGCCCGCGGTGCCAAACCTCGTAACATTGGCGGTGCCAGCATTGGAGCAATAAGGCGTGCCGGCATAGAAGATGATCATGTTTGGAGCTGCCGTAATGGTGATGCTGGTGGTAACAGTTAAAGCCGCACAAGGGCCGTTGGCAGCCATTGTGTAGCTGACCGTGTAAGTTCCAGGGGTGCTGGTACTTGGATTTACGGTTCCTGTAGCTGCATTAATAGTTAAGCCTGCCGGCGACGCGGAATAAGTTCCGCCTGCTGTGCCAGTCCTGGTTACAGGGGCAGAAGTTACTGTTGAACAATAAGGACTTCCGGCATAACTGATCGTTGCTGCATTTGCCGCTGAAATGGAAATGGTTGCCGTTGCAATAACTGCCGGGCATCCACCTGCTGCTGCAATGGTATAACTAACTGTGTACGTTCCGGCTGCGCTGGTTGCTAAAGTCACTGCACCTGTAGCTGCATTTATTGTTAAGCCTGCCGGTGCTGCTGTATAGGTTCCGCCTGTGGTACCCGTTTGGGTAACAGTTGCAGTACCTGCATTGCTGCAATATGGACTGCCGGCATAATTAATGGTTGCTACCGGCAGAGCTGTAATAGTTATTGATGTGGTTGTTGTAAAGATTGCACAACCACCAGCTGCTGCTATGGTATAAGTAACTGTGTAAGTTCCAGGAGTACTGGTTCCTAAAGTTACATCTCCGTTAGCCGCATTAATGGTTAAACCGGCTGGTGCTGCTGAGTAGGTTCCACCAGCTGTACCAGTATGAGTGACAGTAGCTGTACCTGCATTTGAGCAATAAGGACTGCCAGTATAACTGATAGTTGCTGCCGGAGTCGGATTAACTGTTATGGTAAAGGTTTTTGGTGTGCCTGTACAGGTTATACTGGTAGCGGCATAAGATATTATTACCTGACCATCTCCCAGCTGAAATCCTGCTGCATTGGCCTGAGCTGTTCCGCTGCTGAATGAGCCACCGCCGCCGCCATGTGCCGGATCTGCACCGCCGCCGCCGCCAGAGTAGCCGCCGCCACCGCCGCCGCCACCGTAATCGTTACCGCCGCCACCGCCGCCGCCGAAGCCGCCGAAGCCGCCACAGCCGCCACCGCCACCGCCGCAGAAAGGATTTCCACCTGCCCAGCTCGGCGCATTTTTTCCTCCTGTTGAAGCGCTTGTTCCTGCAGATAACCATCCTGTGCCCCCACCACTATCAAAATCGGGTCCTGGGATGGTCCCTCCGTTTCCTCCGTTACCTCCTGTTCCACCTGTACCTGAAACGCCATATGAAGCTGAAGTAGCGTTAGCGCCATTAACAGTTATTTGCCCGTCTGAACTGGCATTTAATGGAATTGAACCGGAATAATTACATTTTCCTCCACCGCCGCCGGCCGCTACCAGCAAGGTTGGACCTGCCGAGGTGTAAACGAAACTTCCGCCGCCACCGCCAGAACTGTTTTGTGCGTTTCCGCCTGCCTGTAATAGTCCCTGCTGGCCTACAACAATATTAAGTACCTGGCCAGGTGTTACGCTATAAGTTGCATTCATTCTGGCTCCTCTACCACCACCACCATTACCACCGCCTTGTGCTCCACGGGTATCAATATCAATAGAAGTTACACCTGCAGGTACTGTAAAGGTTTGGACTGCCCCGGTATAACTAAACGTTTGTGTTACAGGTCCGCCACCGCTACCTGTCGTATAAGCCGGAGTCACTGTTATGGTTGCCACAACTGGTGCATTAGTTACATTAGTTGCTGTAAACGATGCAATATTACCAGTACCACTGGCTGCAAGGCCTATAGATGGTGTGTTATTGGTCCAGTTGAATACTGTGCCTGGAACTGAGCCGCTAAAGTTAACTGCTGCTGTTGGGAAAGCATTACATACCACTTGGTTTGCCGGTTGATTAACATCTGGCGTAGCTCCAATAGTTAAGTTGATTTGTACAGCCGGACGACATAAAAGATCTACCGGGGTTGGTGTAAGTATTGCATAAACAAAATAACTACCTACTGGTATTATCGCACTGTTTGCAGTTGCTACCGTCTGGCCTGCCGTAAGTGCTCCGTTAGCTACTGTAGCTATAACAGTACCGCCCACATAAGGATTAGGCAATGCTGCCACGGAATATTTAAATATGATACCATAGGTGGTGCCCATGTCTGTTAAACCCGAAGCTGTAAATGTTACATTGCTTCCGGCGCAGGCTGCACCTGCCGGTGATGTTACAAAAGTTGGTATGGTAGGACAGATGCTGCAACCGCCAGGGCCTGCAAGAGCAAAGCTGGCTGTTGATGAACAACCTGTTGCTGTTACAGTTACTGTAACACTGTAATTGCCTACTGTAAGATTAATTTGATCTTCACTGGTTGGGTTTACACCCGGACCCGTCCATGCAAATGTGTAAGGACCGGCTGCTCCGCTTACTGTTATATTTATTGAACCGTCTGCAGAAGCACAGGTTGATGGTTCTACCTGGGTACTGTTGATTACCGGTAATGGATTAACTGTTATTGTACCATTGGCTGTTATTACTCCGCAACCCCCTGTTAATGTTACTGTATAATTAAACGGAGAACCAACAGTTGTTGTTGGGGTACCGCTGATGGTCACCACGTTGGCTACCCATGCACCCGTTACACCCGCAGGTAAACCACTGAATGTGGCACCAGTTGCACCGGTAGTTGAATAAGTAATATTTGCAATCGGCGAATTCATACAAACTGTTTGTGCATTTGTTCCCGCAGCCGATGTTAAGGTGATCGTATTATTTGGAGTAACCGTAATTGTTCCTGTGGCTGTTAATGTTCCGCAAGTGCCTCCACCGGTTAATGTTACAGTATAGCTGAATGGTGAACCGACAGCAGTTGTTGGTGTACCACTGATCGTTACCACATTGGCTGCCCAGTTGCCGGTGACCCCGGCAGGTAAACCACTGAATGTGGCACCAGTTGCGGTGGTTGTTGCATATGTAATATTGGTTATTGCCGTATTAACACAAACTGTTTGTGCATCTGTTCCAGGCGCCGAGGTTAATGTAATAGAATTATCAGGATTAACAGTTATAGTTCCGGTAGCGGTTATTGAACCACAGCCGCCTGTTAAGGTAACTGTATAACTGAACGGAGACCCAACTGTTGTTGTTGGCGTACCACTGATAGTTACCACATTGGCCGCCCAGTTTCCAGTAACGCCTGCTGGCAAACCACTGAAAGTGGCACCGGTTGCGCCGGTTGTTGAATAGGTAATATTGGTTATTGGCGTATTAATACATACTGATTGTGCATTTGTTCCCGGAGCTGATGTTAATGTGACAGTATTATTTGGAATAACTGTGATTGTACCATTAGCTGTTAATGTTCCGCAAGAGCCCCCACCAGTTAACGTTACCGTGTAGCTGAATGGAGATCCAACAGTTGTTGTTGGTGTACCACTAATCGTTACCACATTGGCTGCCCAGTTGCCGGTTATACCTGCGGGCAAACCGCTGAATGTCGCCCCGGTTGCAGTGGTAGTAGCATACGTAATATTAACTATTGGCGTATTAATACATACCGTTTGTGCATTGGTACCTGGCGCCGATGTTAATGCGATTGTGTTATTGGGATTTATTGTAACGGTAATTGGATAGTTATTACTCAAACAACCCGTTGTTGAATTTCTGATTCTTAATAACGCATTGTAAGTGCCTGGTACTGCCCCTGTAATTGTAATTACGATAGGGCTGGCAGGAAGTGCTGCATTAACTACATCAACAAAACCCTGGGCTTCAGCAGCTGCATCAAAATCTATACTGTATTGATCTGGTGTATTAGTTACCGCACTGTAAGTTAGATTGGCAGTAGTAGTACCAACACATACAACAGGGTTAGCTCCCAATGTGATTGTTGGCTCGGTCGCTGATGTAAATTCATCAGCACCTAAATCCGGTGTTAATGCATTTCTGGTATTGCCATCAATATCAGTAGTAATAGTGGCTATAGGTGTCGCTTTACCATTAATCAAACAATTAGTTGTAGGATCTAAATGCAGGTCTGTAGCTGATACATAAACAGGTGTAACATTAATTGAATTTGTATTTCCACCAAATCCTGCTACTATTGCAGCCAGATTTACACGGTCAACTCCTATAAATCCTAAGTTAGGACCCGTAGTGTAATAATCATTATAATCAATTGCCGAAAAAGCGGTATTGGCAGAAGAACTTAGAATTGCATACCTGTTTGCTCCAATAGTCTGTGAGCTTCCTAAAATATTATTCCGCAAATTAACTGCACCTGCAGCAAGGCCGCTGGCCAGGTTTATAGCCGCAGTGATTCCTGAAGCAGCACCGGCTCCCTGGTTTGTATTCAGATGAACTGTATTAAAATAAATATTATACCCGGTACCCGAACCAACCATGATTCCATACCCGTTATCCGATGAGGTAACACCGTTAAAGCCCTGGCTTGCTACGTCAGAAACAAAGTTGTTATAAACATTCAATCCAATGGCTGTACTTGTAGAGAAAAGGCCGATGCCATTAGATCCCCAGCCGGTTGTATTGGCTTGTTTAATATCACTGATTTTATTATTAAAGATATTACCGCCGGAGGCCAATCCAAATACCGAAATACCTGTTACTGTGGCCGAAGAAGTTGTAGTAGAAAGAACTCCCGCAATTGTGTTGTTACTAATGGTAAAGTTTTGAACGTTTTGAACACTCAACCCTCTAAAGGTCAGTTTATCTGCTGCTACAGTGGAACCAAATGTGTTTTGATTAATCACCGTATTCTGATCCCGTGTAGTGGTATTACCAGCCACGTAGATACCGTTTTGCTGCCTGATAAAACTGCAACCCTCAATAGTCAGATTATGATTAGGACTTTCGGCCGGGATACCTAATGTAGTACCACTGCCCACAACAATACCGCCAACGGTTACACTGTTGGTAAGCCCTGCAAAAGCGATGTTTCTGATTGTATTATTTAAGGCTCCGTCAGTAGCGTTGGCACTTCCAATCCAGAATTCGGCTAAGCCGGCTGCGTTGGTGTTTGTAACAAATAAACTACTGCCACCGGTATTTAAACCGTCTATAGTTACATAATCGGCGCCATTTAGTTTAACAATAGCATTGACGTTTGACCCTGTAATTGTAACGCCCAAACCTGTTGCGGGCTTAATTGTAAGTGTATTTACCGCACTCGCATCAGGATTTTGATTGATCGTAATGGGGAAAGTTTCTGATGGATAGGTAGCATCAATCAGGTTAAAAATTACTGCTCCAGTCAAACAGCTGTTATTATACGCATTTACCGCATTGGTAATCGTTGTATAATTACCTCCCACACCCACAGTATATGTGCCACTTAGGGGGCTACTTATATTATAAGAGTTCGGCGTTGTTGGCGGTGTGGCCGCAGCTGGTGGATTAGCAGTAAAACCGCCTGCTCCGGCAGCCGGCGATGCTCCCACATTTGGAGTAGCAACATTATCCTGTGCCACTATGTAGTAAGATACAACATCACCCAAAACTGCTCCCGCACCAAATGTAAAATTGTAATTATTTCCACCCGTATGAGATCCGGTTGCTGCCGTATAGGCACCGGCATTTATTCTCCAGTACAATACCGGTAACCCTGGTCCGGATGTTGGTACACCACTTAAATCTGTTATCGCAGCGGTTAAAGTACGGGCACCGGTAACGCAGATAAATGGTAAGGGTGTATATGAAATAACCGGCGGGGCGATATCCAATATCACACCGTCAAACTCATCAGCTCCCAGATCTGGAGCAATAGCACCTCCGTTTACTGATCCGGCGGGGCCGGGACGAACTTGACCATCAATATCGGTTAATAATCCCACTGTAGCGCCACCAGACTCTAATTGAGTTGGTGTAACACCCACATTAATATGCAAATCTGTAGCTGATACGAATGGTGCAGCAGCAGTAAATCCAATAGAAGCATTGTCGTTGGCTATCACACCAAAGGCAGAAGACAAGCTTCTCCAGTTAGTTGCAGGAGTTGTAGCGCCGGGAATGAAATTAGCAACATCATAAACATTTGCCGCTGCATACGCTGTAGTACCTCCAAATCCTATTCCACTTTTACCAACTATATTTCCAGTATAATAAGCATTGTTATTTAGGTTTAAAAGCATGGATGCACTTGCTGCAAATGGAAGAAATATACAGGTGTGTGCATCGGTAGCTGCACCACCTGTTACGGTATTTGAAAATATATTATTACGTACATCAATGCCGGTTTGTGAACTGGCACTAATTGCCAAACAATTGATTGAGTTACTTCCTACAGAAGTGCTCACTCCAAAAAGATTTACAGTATTATGATATACTTTATGGTTTATTCCGCCAAGAAGTAGAATTCCGTTAGCATTAAAGGAAGTACTAAAACTTGCGCTACCAATATTCAACACCTCTGCTATAAAGTTATTTTGAATAGTTACTGCATTTCCTGCCGCAATCGTGATACCACATGCTCTAACTCCGCCTGTACTATGAGAACGCACGGTAGTGATTTTATTAAGAGATATAGTTGCCGAAGTTGCAGTGGTACTACTGGTAATGCCGCTACAGCTTGAGCTGTTTGCCCGTACATTCGTTATAATGTTTCCTGACAAAGTATACGTGGTAGTTGCTGATGCCAGTTGAATACCATTACATGCACTTGAAGCATTATTCACAATATTGGTAATGGTGTTATTAGAAATATTCATAGCACCCCCAATTGCACCTACCGTCTCTATTGCAGTTATAGTTGTACCAATATAAGAAAGAACATTTTTAATAGTATTGCCTGTAACTGTTCCTGTAGTTAAACCATTCATCCAAATCCCTTTGGTATAAACTGTTGTTGCAGGAGTTGTATAGGGAGGTGTTCCGCTTGGGCTACCAGCCTGATCACCAATAAGATTATTTGTAATGGTAGTTGTTCCGGGAGCAACTGTAGCAACAGCCCCATTAAACACTATAGCTCTGGCGCATTGATTGATTGTATTATTATCAATAGTTAGGTTATTAATTGTAGTACCAGAGGGAGCTGTATTTGTAGTAACAGATGTTATAGCAGTTGGGGCATCGGTAGCTGTAGCACCACCATTACCGCCGCAATAAATACCAAAACTTGAATTGGAAGAACCGGTTGTAGACGTTATTCCGGACGCATTTCCGCTGGTTACATTCCCGTTTAAAATACAATTCTTAATGGTAATATTATCGGCACTTGTAACATTTGTTGCAGCGGTTGCAATACGAATACAAGAGTTTGCAATAACTGTTGTTGTTGTTGTATTGTTTACCGTAAGGTTTCTGTTGGTTCCTCCTGTATTAGGATTATCTCCGTCGATTGTGACATTGTCAGCGCCTTTCAATTGAATAACCCCAAAACCAGTAACGGGGTTTCCGGAAACAGAAATACCATCCGCTGAAGGGAAAATAAGCACAGATGTATAACTTGCCGCACCTGCACCACTACTGTTTAGGGTTGCTGGAGTAGTTCCTTCTACTGTGCTAATACCAATGGCAACGGTGATTGCTCCAGTATGCGTTCCTGCATTAATAGCATCAAAAGCTGCTTTTAATGTTGGGTAACTCCCGGCTCCGGGATTAACAGTTACATTTTGGGCTTTAATTGACGATGCTGCAAACAAAATTGTAAGCAGCAGGAAGTATACTTTCTTCATAAGCTGTGTTTAGGTATAGTTTAGGTGTATGGTTTTTTGCAAACCAATTACGGAAGGTATTGCTTTTTTTAGAACAACAATATTTTAGTTTGCTCTTTTTTAGAAATAAAAAAAGGACTACCTAATAAAGATCGCTTTAATAATTTACTAAATATTTTATTTTGGTATTTTCATGATCTTCTTAAAGTAAAAGGGTTGTTCAGCCGGTTTTTCTTGTGAATAAGCTGCATTTATACCCTTTAAAAAGCAGGGCCTTCAACACAAATAAAAACACCCCCTTCTCTTTCTTCTATTGCAAATGTTTTTAAATAATACCCTTCACCACTTATATTTCTGCCATTTTTCAGGCTGAATTTGTATTTGTGCAGGGGACAAACCAGGTTGCCAAGCGCATCTATGTGGCCAGTGGATAATAAGGCACCTGCATGGGGGCATTTTTGGGTGCAGGCAAAAATCTGGTCATTGTTTTTGGCAATACATACTGTTTTACCATTGATATCAATTTCCGCAAGTCCGTTGGCGTTGAAGCTAATTTCGGAGATGCTTGCTGCAATTTTATACCAGGTTGATGTTGAAGCCATTGAAATATTTTATTTCCCTTCGGCAAATGATTTATTGCCACTGAGAGACGGAAACACTGAAATATTTGTCAATAATTCTATACACTGCTAAACTTAATTATGACATTTTGTTAGTAGAAAAACTCAGCCCGGTACGGATACCGTATCCGGTACATTTCCCTAACCTCATTCAAAATGATCTGGCGCAGGTTATCGAGGTTGGTACGTTCGGTTGCTGAAATGAACACACAATGCCCCTTGGTTTCATTTTGCCAGCGCTGTTTCAAATCATCCAGTATTTCAACTTTCACGGCAGGCTCAAGCCACTGATCAAAAGCCTGTTCTTCGTATTTATCCATCTTATTAAAAATAGTAATAACCGGTTTATCGCCGGCTCCCAGGTCGGCCAGGGTTTTATTTACCACATTCAGTTGCTCTTCGTATTGCGGATGGGCAATATCCACCACATGCAGCAGTACATCTGCCTCACGAACTTCATCCAATGTGCTTTTAAAACTTTCAACAAGATGGTGTGGCAGCTTTCGGATAAATCCCACTGTATCGCTTAGTAAGAAAGGAGTTTGTTCAAATACCACTTTACGGGTGGTGGTATCCAGTGTGGCAAATAACTTGTTTTCGGCAAAAACCTCGCTCTTGCTTAAAATATTCATCAGGGTTGATTTACCCACATTAGTATAGCCCACTAATGCCACCCTTATAAATTCACCACGGTCTTTACGCTGGGTAAATGACTGTTTGTCAATTTCGGCCAGGCGCTTACGAAGCAAGCCTATTTTATCTTTTACTATACGGCGATCGGTTTCAATCTCCGTTTCACCCGGCCCCCGGGTTCCTACACCACCACCCTGGCGTTCCAAATGCTTCCACATTCCCTTTAACCTGGGTAAAATATATTGGTACTGTGCCAGCTCAACCTGTGTTTTAGCCTGGGCGGTTTTGGCCCTGCTGGCAAAAATATCCAGTATCAGATCACTGCGGTCAATGGTTTTAACGTTCAGTTCTTTTTCGATGTTCTGTATTTGTGAACCTGTCAACTCATCATCAAATATCACCAGGCTGATGTTTCCTTTTAACAGGATGAATTGTTTTATCTCTTCCAGCTTTCCCTTGCCAACAAATATCTTACTGTCGGGATGAGGCAATTTTTGTGTAAATCTTTTTACTGCAACAGCACCCGCTGTTTCAGCCAGAAAAGCCAGTTCATCCAGGTATTCGTTCACCATAGGTTCGGTTTGTTCTTTATAAACCAGCCCTACCAATATGGCCTGTTCTTCCTGCCTGATTATTTTTTTAGCTTCTATCAATATCGTTTTTTTATAGTTGAGAACACAAAGGTATTATAAATGAAAGCGTTCCGGGTAATATCCGGAACGCTTTCACTTAATGGCTGTTTTTAATTAGTTTTTTGTTGCAGATGCCGAATTCCATTTGGCCATTTCAGGACATGCTTTATATTCATCATCTACCAAAATATAGTACGTACTTACTTTTTTATTGAACCACGACTCAAGAACCTCGTTCTTTTTTTCTTCCAGTGCACGTTGAGCTATGCGGTTATAATCGTCCTTCATATTTTCCCTGTGCGGCTCGGTTCTGGTTTTTAAATAAACAATGCGTACACCTTTTTTTCCACGCTCATCAACATATTCAGATGGGTGTGAGTATTGCCCTACAGTAAGGTCTTTTAACATAACCACCATATCCTTATCAAGCTGATCAATGGTATTATAGGTACTTGCGTCCCTTCCTATAATCTGGCCGGCTGTAAACTTACTTTGTTCATCATCGCTAAACCTGGAAACAGCAGCACCAAAATCTATTTTGCCGGCAATTAACAGATCGCGGATTGAATCCAGTTTTTTAGTGCCTTCCTTCATTTCATAAGAGGTAACCTGTGGGATGAGCAGTATATGCCTTACAGATGCATCATCGCCGGCACGGCTTATCAATTGCATAATATGATAACCAAACCTGGTTTTAAAGGGATTAGAAACCTGCCCGGGTTTTAATGTAAAAGCCTTACCCAGCCATACAGGATCAAGTTCTTTTGAATACCGGTTTACGTCATACTGCCCGCCGGTTTCTTTACTACCCGGATCCATGGTATAAATGCTTGCAATTGAAGCAAAATCCTTTTTTCCGGATTCTATCTGTTCTTTAAATTCTTTTAGCTGCTGCAAAGCATACTCTTCAGCATCCCTGTGTGCTTTTGGAAAGATCACGATCTGGCTGATCTCCACTTCACTTTCATAAAGAAATAAACTGTCTTTGGGAATTTTATTGTAAAATTCATTTACTTCTTTGGGTGTGATGCGTACATTTTCCACAACTTTGTTGCGCATTGCCCTGGCCAACTCCTGGTCACGTATGGGTTCTCTAAAATCTTCTTTAAGCTGGTAAATGGTTTTACCGGCAACTTTTTCCAGTTCTTCTTTAGATCCAAACTGGCCAATAAACTGCCGTATTTTATTATCAATAATGGTTTCTACTTCTTCGTCGGTAACCGGCAGCGAATCTTTTTGCGCCTGCAGTACCAGTGCTTTAATTCCCATAGCCTGTTCCAGCATCAGGCATCTGGCATTTTCCGGTACATCAATATTCTGGCGCTGCATGTCTATAATACTGTTGTCGATATCACTTTTTAAAATAACCTTATCGCCCACAACGGCTACAATCTTATCGGCTATAACTTTTTTTGGCTGACTGGTTTGCGCCACAGCTAAAACGGTGAATCCGAAAGAAGCAACCAGTAAGAGTAAATAATTTTTCATCAACATAATTTTAGAAACAATGCCTGTCTTCTATTTTTTTTAAACAGAACAGCATCAAAAATAAACCTCGGATGTATAATCCTGCTGTGGCAACAGTTCATTTAACAAAAGATTGAGATAAGCAATAAGCCGCAAGGGGAATAGCTGCAAGGGAAAAGACATTCATTTAAAAGCTTGCCCCTTGTAGTTTGAGTCTTCCCGCTTTCTTACAACGTACGCTTCACTTCAATCTCTTCAAATGCTTCTACTATATCACCCACTTTTATATCATTGTAGTTTCTTATTGTTAAACCACATTCCATGCTGGAGGTAACTTCTTTTGCATCATCTTTAAATCTTTTCAAACTTCCCAGCTCGCCGGTAAATATTACAATACCATCCCTGATGAGCCTGATGCGGTTGTTCCTGGCCATTTTTCCATCCAGCACAAAACAACCTGCCACGCTGGCTTTATCAAATTTGTATACTTCCCTTATTTCCACATTAGCCAGTATCTTTTCTTCAACACTTGGTTCAAGCATACCTTCCATCGCACTCTTGATCTCTTCAATGGCGTTGTAAATAATGGAGTATAATTTGATCTGTATAGCTTCCTGTTCGGCTAATTTAGCTGCCTGCATAGATGGCCTTACATTAAAACCAATAATGATCGCATCCGATGCATTGGCCAGGGTAACATCACTTTCGGTGATGGCACCAACGGCTTTATGAATTACTTTAATTACAATTTCAGCTGTACTTAATTTTTGTAAAGAGTCACTTAATGCCTCTACCGAACCATCCACGTCACCTTTAATAATTACATTCAATTCTTTAAAGCTTCCCAGCGCCAAACGACGACCGATCTCATCCAATGTAATATGTTTGCGGGCACGCATTCCCTGCTCACGTAAAAGCTGCCCACGTTTATAGGCATTTGCTCTTGCATCACTTTCGTTTTCGTAAACCTTAAAGGTTTCACCCGCTTGTGGAGCACCATTCAAACCCAATATTAATACCGGGGTTGATGGGGGCGCAACATCTTCACGCTGGTTTCTTTCATTATACATGGCTTTCACCTTTCCGAAGTATTGGCCCGAAACGATCATATCACCCACTTTTAATGTTCCGTTTTGAACAAGAATAGTGGCTACATAACCACGGCCCTTATCAAGCGTAGCTTCAATAACAGTACCATTGGCTTCCCTGTTGGGGTTTGCCTTTAATTCAAGTATGTCTGTTTCCAGTAATATTTTTTCCATCAACAAGTCGATATTCTGACCGTTTTTGGCACTGATCTCCTGGCTTTGGTATTTACCGCCCCAGCTTTCAACCAGTACATTCATACCAGAAAGCTGTTCTTTAATTTTTTCGGGATTGGCGCCGTCTTTATCCATTTTATTAATGGCAAATATCATGGGCACATTTGCAGCCTGAGCATGCGATATAGCTTCCTTGGTTTGCGGCATCACCGCATCATCGGCTGCTACCACAATTACCGCAATATCGGTAACCTTGGCACCACGTGCCCTCATGGCCGTAAAGGCCTCGTGACCCGGTGTATCCAGGAATGTAATATTTCTGCCATCGGGTAATGTTACCTCGTATGCACCAATATGCTGGGTAATACCACCGGCCTCACCTGCAATTACATTGGTGTTGCGTATATAATCAAGCAAGGAAGTTTTACCATGATCTACGTGACCCATGATGGTAACAATAGGCGCCCTTGGTTTTAAATCCTCTTCGCTGTCTTCTTCATCATCATTATCCAGATCACCGGCATCTTCCACGCCTATAAATTCAACTTCGTAATTAAATTCACTTGCCACCAGTTCTATCACATCAGCTTCCAGGCGCTGGTTTATGGAAACCATGATGCCCAGGTTCATACACTTGCTGATAATATCTGCAAAGCTAACGTCCATTAAACCTGCCAGCTCACTTACAGAGATGTACTCTGTAACCTGCAGTTTGTTGCTTTCTTCACCAGTGCCTGCCTGTTCAGCATGCTCATCTCTTTTTGCTTTACGGTATTTTGCTTTCAGGCTTTTTCCACGGCCGCCGGCTCCGGCAAGTTTTGCCTGTGTTTCTTTAAGTTTATCCTGAATTTCTTTTGCGTCAATTACTTTATCCTCTCTGCGGCCTGTACCGGTTGTAGCCGGCCTGTTAAAGCGGCCACCACCAGCCCTGTTTGAAGCTCCTGTTCCGGTTGTGCTTCCTCCCGGTCTTCTGTTTTGTGTAGAAGGTTGACCCTGTCCACCGGATCCTGCAGACGGCGCTGCGCCCGGCTTCTTTTCCATCGGAATACGCTTGCGCTTGCGCTTTTCGTCGATTCCTCCTTTTTTGGGCCTGGTATCATTGTCAACAGGTAATTCAATTTTACCCATGATCTTAGGGCCCTGTAATTTCTTAGCTTTTATATTTTCAATAACAGGCGCTGTATCTTCCTCTTTTACTACCGGAGTAACTTTTATTTCTTCGGCTTTTTGTTCAACCGGAGCTTCTTTTTTAGTTTTTTCAGCTACAGGTTCAACCGGTGTTTCAGTTTCTGTTGCTTTATCTGTTTCTTTTTCTGTTGCCTTTTTGGCAGATTTCTTAGGCCTGGTAGAAGAATCAATTTTATCAAGGTCTATTTTATCAAGCACTTTGGGCGCTTCCAGTTCAGGCGCTTCAATTTTTGTTACTTCTGCTGGTTTTGTTTCTTTTTCTTCGGCTTTTGCAATTTCTTTTACCGGTTCAATTACTTCAGCAACAACAGGTTCTGCCGGCTTGGGTTCTTCTGCCGGTTTTACTTTTGTTTCTCCACCGGATACTGCGGATTTTTTATTGAATGACAGATCCTGCTCGTCTTTTTTCTTCTTTACATCGGCTGCACTGGCACCTTTGGGAAGATCGATCTGCATTGCTTTTTCGTGCTGCACTTTATCCTGCTGAAACTCCGACTGCAAAATACGGTACATCGTCTCCGTTAATTTTGTTGTCGGCTTCAATTCTTCACTGATACCCTTAGACACAAGGAAATCTATTAAGGTATTGGTACCTATATTAAATTCCTTGGCCGCAGCCATTAACCTTGGTGTTGTTACTTCTGACATTCGTTTTTTTGTTTGCCCGCCATTAAAAAGCGGGCTTATTTTTCTTTTAAGTGTTCTGAATAATGCCCCGCTGTAATCTAAAATCCTGTTCTTTTCCTTACTCTTTTCCAAATTCTTCAGTCAATATTCTTCTTACGTCTTCAATAGTTTCTTTTTCCAGGTCTGTTCTGCGTTCCAGTTCTTCGGCTGTTAATTCCAGTACTGAACGGCCGGTATCGCAACCCACTCTTTTCAATTCGTCAATAACCCATGATTCAATTTCATCTGTAAATTCATCCAGGTCAATATCAAATTCTTCAACCTCACCTTCGTTATCGCGGAATACATCAATTTCGTATCCTGTCAATTCGCAGGCAAGTTTAATGTTTACACCCCTGCGGCCAATGGCCAGCGATACCTGGTCGGGTTTTAAATAAACATTGGCATGCATTTTTTCATTATCCAGTTCCATACTGGTAATTTTTGCCGGTGTTAAGGAACGCTGAATCATTAACTGTGTATTGCTGGTCCAGTTTATAACATCTATATTTTCGTTCTTCAATTCACGAACAATACCGTGAATACGGCTTCCTTTCATACCCACACAGGCTCCAACCGGATCAATCCTGTCATCGTAACTTTCTACAGCTACTTTAGCTCTTTCTCCCGGATCACGAACGATCTTCTTAACAACAATCAGGCCGTCAAAAATTTCAGGCACTTCAATTTCCAGTAATTTTTCGAGGAAAGAAGGGCTGGTTCTTGATATGATAATGATAGCCTGGCTGTTTTTTAATTCTACTTTTTTTACAACGCCACGTACACTTTCGCCTTTCTTAAAATAATCAGTTGGTATCTGTTCAGATTTGGGCAGCAACATTTCATTGCCTTCCTCATCCAGCAGCAATACTTCTTTTTTCCAAACCTGGTAAACTTCGCCGCTTACAATTTCTCCAACACGTTCTTCGTATTTTTTAATCAAAATATTTTTCTTCAGATCGTTGATACGTGCAGCCAGTGTTTGTTTACCGGCTAAAATAGCACGGCGGCCAAACTCTTTCTGAATATCAACTTCTTCGTACAGTTCTTCCCCAACCTGGTAATCAGGCTCTATTTTAATGGCGTCTTTATACTCAATTTCGGTGAGGGTATTGTACAGATCATCATCATCCACAATGGTACGGCGACGGAAGATCTCCAGATCACCCTTCTGATCGTTCACAATTACATCGAAACATTCGTCACTTCCGTATTTTTTGCGGATAAGTGTTTTAAACACATCTTCCATAACCTTCATCAGCGTGGGCCGATCAATGTTTTCCGCATCTTTAAATTCCTGAAAGGAGTCAATTAAATTAATACTTGCCATATTCCGCTCCGGCCTCGCTTTTATTTCCCCGCCGGGGTTGGGGTTTTATTTAATAATTAGAACTTTATCTGCACTTTGGTTTGTTTAATAGTATCAAAAGGTATCTCATCTGTTTTCACAACCGCTTTCTTCCCTTTACCTTCTGTGTATTCAATGGTTATGTTTTCTTCTGTAACTGCTGTAAGTTTTCCTTCTTTTTTGGTATCGTCATTCATTACCAGTTCCACATCCCTGCCAATATTTTTCTTGTATTGTCTCAGTAGTTTCAGGGGCTCATCCAATCCCGGGCTGCTCACCTCTAATGAGAAATCCCCATCGGGATACATGCCCATTTCTTCCATTATTTTATATAGCGCCCTGTTTATCTTGATACATTTATCTATACCCAGTCCGCTATCGGCATCTAAAAATATTTTAAAATTATTGGTTGGTTTTATTTTTATGGAAACCAGAAAAATATCCTCATTCAATAATGGTGTGATCAATTTTTCAACCGCCTGTATTTGTGTGTCCTGAGTCATGATAAAAGAAGAAGGGAACGCCACCGTTCCCTTCAATTGCTTCTTTGTCCGGTGCAAATATACATAAAGCCTCCTTAATTGCCAAACTGTATATTGTTTATCCGTCTTTTTACCACTTATGAAATTTAACAGGTTTCAATTTATTAGATTAATAACTTTGTATTATGCTAAAAGTAATATTCGAGCTCTTTGTACTGTATCTGGTATATAAACTGATCTTTGATTTTATCATACCTGTATACCAGACCACAAAGCAGGTAAATAAAAAAATGGGTGAAATGCAGAGCAAAATGAATGAGCAGTTCAATCAGCAACCATCAAACACAACCAATACTGCTGAAAAACCTGCCAAACCTGCCAGAGAAGATTATATAGAATTTGAAGAAGTGAAGTAGGGTACAAAAGGGCAATTGGCAATACGCAATTGGCAAAACACACCCATTTTATATAGAATCTATGTCCAGCAATTCTATTCTTTCGGTTGGTAAAAGATGATGGGTTTTAAATCCCAGTTTCTGTGCGGTTTCAATATTTATCAGCGTATCATCTATAAACAGTGTTTCTGTTGCCAGCAGGTTTTCCTCTTTCAAAGCAAATTCAAAAATTTCAGCACCTGGTTTTCTCAAACCCACTTCATTGCTATACCATGCTTTGTTGAAATACGCATCCAGCAAGGGTTCACCGGTTTGCCTGGTAAAAATATTTTTAAAGTACTTTAAATGAATGCTGTTGGTATTGCTCATCAAATAAAGTTTATAATCAGCGGCTAATTTCTTCAGCCATGCAAGGCTTTCAATCCTGAAATCCAGCAGAAGTGCGTTCCAGGCGTGGTCAATTTCTGCGTCTGTGATTGGTTTTTCCGTACGTTTTTTTACAGCTTCGTAAAAATGGGTTTCAGTTAAGCGGCCGGTTTCCAGTTTTTCAAACAGTTCATCTGCTTTAAACTGCGAGAACATGTTCTCAAAATCTTTTAATCCCAGGCTTTCGAAAGCGTCTATCGTTTTTTGAAAATCCAGGTTAAGCAAAACACCGCCGAGATCAAAGATTATATTTTTTGTTTGTGCCATCATATTAAAAAAGCGTTCCGGGTTTTCGGAACGCTTGGTGGGCCCACCTGGGCTCGAACCAGGGACCACCTGATTATGAGTCAGGTGCTCTAACCAACTGAGCTATAGGCCCTTTCTTCAGCTTAAATTGAAGAACAAGGGTGCAAATATAATCAAAGCTGTTTAATTTAACGCTTCATTAAATTATTTGCCGTTAATTTGCAGCTTCAAAATTATTTATGAAGAAAATATTATTTATTGTTTTTGCCCTTTTAACCGTAACCGCAGCCAATGCCCAGGAAAAAAAGAAGCTTGGTGGTTTTATGAACAGAACAGGCGACCATTTGATGCTTCAGTTAACCAACGACCGCTGGATAGGAACACCAGACAGTATAGATCAAAGATTTACCGGCTTTGCCCGTGGCGCCAATGTATATATTATGCTTGACCAGCGTTTTAAAGGCGCACCACAATGGAGCGTTGCTTTTGGTTTAGGTGTGGGAACCAGCAATATGTATTTCAAAAATATGGTGGTTGATATTAAATCAAAAACAAACAAACTGCCTTTTACCGTGGTTGACAGTGTAAACCATTTTAAAAAATATAAGCTTGCAACTGCTTTCCTGGAGATACCACTGGAGCTGCGTTTTACTTTAAAACCAATGCAGGAAATGAAAAGCTTCAAATTTGCCATTGGCGCAAAAGTGGGTACGCTTTTAAATGTACATACCAAAGGAAAAACATTATTGGATAAAAATGGCGCTACCGTAAACAATTACTCAGCCAAAGAAACGGGTAAAAGCTTCCTTAATTCCACCCGCCTGGCAGCAACTGCCCGGATCGGTTATGGCAATTTCTCTTTGTTTGGAAGCTACCAGTTTAATAATATTTTTAAGGATGGTGTAGCAGGCGATATGAAACTTGTGCAGATCGGTTTAAATTTCAGCGGACTGTAATTATTCTTAAACAACTTATTCTAAAATCCTCCCGATCAAATCGGGAGGATTTTTTTTGCCACCACTAAGATTTAAAATAGCAGGTAATGGGGCGGAAAGAAGGGTTAGTTTTGGGTAAATGCCTCATTATTTTTTCGCCAGGGTAAACTGCGGTTACAAACCGCCAAAACTAATAGGCACAAGTGATCCCACAATGATCACATTTGAATTAATGATTTCGAGTGGGAACACTTGCGCCAGTGGGACTTTAATTATACTTAAACAACTAATTTTAAAAACCTCCCGATCAAATCGGGAGGATTTTTTTTGCCACCACTAAACAATATGGTAAATATATTACTGCCCCGGACATTTTAACGGACTAAAGTCCAGCACTTACTAATATCACAAATCCCGGAAAACTGGATTACCCGGGTAATAACTTTAATTCCCAACCCTGTTGATCTCATCTGAAGCGCCTCCCTCAGACCGGCTTACCGCTTTCATGGCCTTGCCAAAGCGCCAGCTAAAACTCAGGCGCACCACACGTGAATCCCATTTTATGGTGAAGGGCTCATAGGAATTCTGGAAAGTGGAATAGCCGGAATAGTTCTGGAACCAGGTGATGTCGCGGATACTTAGTTTTACTGTTCCCTTCTTCTTCAATACCTGTTTGGCAACACCTGCATTTAATTCGCCCTGTGGCGTAAGCCATTCCTGCAGGTCTATCTGGCTGCGGGTTTGGTAAAAACCACTGAGTTCAAAACTCCATCCCTTTTTAAGCTGAAACTGGTTGTTGATGCTGATATTGAGCTGACTCACTTTGGCCTGTATAGGAGCCCATACCACACCTTTTATGATCTTGTAATTGTATACCGCTACTGCAGTGAGGCTCCACCATTTGGTAAGGGGATATTGAAAAGTTTCGGTAATGCCGAAATTTTGGAAAGAACCCACATTGCCCCGGGTGTAAATGATGATATTCTTATTTACATTACTGCGGTTGGAATCGATGATGAATATCTGCGAAAAATAATCTTTGAGGTAGCTGTAAGAAATTTCGGTGGTAAGCATTTGCTTATAGGTATGTGCCAGTGCAAAATTCCAGGTGTACTGCGGTTTTATAAACGGGTTGCCTCCTTCGAACGTGTATTTGTTTAAGGTGGTGAGGAAGGGATTGAGGTTTTGGAAGGGCGGCCTGTCTATTCTTTTTCCCAACCGGAAAGTGATGCTGTTATTACTGTCTGCCTGGTAAGAAACAAAGGCAGTAGGAAATATGCTGCCATAGTTTCTTTTAAAAGCAGAATCCTTTACAACGGTATTGCCCAACTGGTGGGCTTTGTAGGAAGTAAATTCATAACGCAACCCGGCCTGCCCATGCCATTTGCCTTTTTCTGCATCGGCGCTTGCATAGGCAGCACTGATGGTTTCGTTATATAAAAAATGATTGCTGCGACTGAGGTCGGGCTGCCAGGGGTTGTTGTTATCGCTGTAATAATACGCTGCCAGGTTATCTGTTTTGTTGAAGGCCGTTTTTAAACCGGTCTCCAGCAGGAATTTTTTGAAGCGTTTGGAGTAGTCGACCTTTGCCGCAAAGATATTTAACCGGGAAGGTATATTTCCTTTGGTGGCCTCGATAGCGCTGACCGGAGTTAGTAACTGCGTTTGGTATTGCTGATCGCCATTGATGGTAAAGCTTACATAGTCCAGGTCGGCCAGGAGTTCGCTGCTCTCATTGATCTTAAACTTACCATTTATATTTACGCCGCCTCTTTTGAAGTGGCGGTTATTCTCGCCCGAGGTATTGATAGTAGAATCAATGTTATGGTTGGGGTCCATCCAGTTGATGTCACTGTAACTTTTTGCCTTTCGGTTGAAGAGGCCGCCGGTAAATACGATGCCTAAAGTTGTTTTTTTATTGAGAAAAAAATCGAAGCCTGTTTTAATATTATGCCCTGTGTTGGAGCTCTTATTAGCATTGGGCTGTTCAAGCAGCACAGAATCCTGGTTATTGCTGTTAACATATGTTCTGAGTGTCCAGATATCCATCATATCCTTACTGTAACGCATGCCATAGTTCATGAACCAGTTTACTTTTCCATTGCGGTAATTGAGGTTTAACGAATTGTTTGTTTTGGAATAAATTCCCTGCCCTGCACTTAGATTCATAGAGCCATTAAAGCCCTTCACTTTATTGGCTTTCATTTTGATGTTGATGATACCGGCATTACCGGATGCATCATATTTGGCGCCGGGGTTTTCGATCAGTTCCACCACATCTACCTGTGAAGCAGGGATGCCTGAAAGGTAAGCCTGCAGGTCGGTACCGCTTAGTTGGGTGGGTTTGCCATCGATCAATACCGTTACTGAAGGTTTACCCTTCATGATAATGGAACCATCTTTTGCCACCGTAATGCCGGGTGATTTTTCCAGTACATCCATTACGGTAGCGCCTGCATTGGAAATACCGGCTTCGGGATTTATTACTGTTTTATCGGGCAGGAACTGGATGGCCGGTTTTTTGGAAACAACCGTTACATCATTCAGCAGGTTGCTTTTAGCTGTTAGTATAACAGTATAGGAGAAAAGGTTTTTATTATCGGGACTGATCAATGGACTGTATCCATCTTTATAGCCTGCCTGGCTTACCCGAACCAAATATTTACCGGCATCAAAACCGGTGAATTCAAAAATGCCGGATGCACTGGCAGCACCCGAACGAATAACCACTGAATCGGTGTTCAGTAAATAGACTGTGGCGCCGGGGAGTGCATTTTTCTGCTCGTTCACCACGGTAATACGGATGACCTGCTTTTGGGCAAAAACACCGGTATAAGCAAACACCAGGAAAAGGGGTAAGATGATTTTACGCATTGGCTATACGATTATCACCGAAACTATCATGGATAATGGAGATTAAAGCCTTTTTTTATATCAGTGGCAATAAACCGATATGAATTACCGTAAAACAGCTGGCGGCAGTTCAATTTTTGTTTCGCCACAATTTTGTAAAACCGTAACTTTGCGCCTCACTCCACAACATGAGCGACGAAATTAAACACGAATGCGGCCTTGCCTTCATCCGCCTTCGAAAGCCTTTCAGTTATTATCAGCAGCAATATGGCACCGTAATGTATGGCCTTAACAAGCTTTACCTGCTTATGGAAAAGCAGCATAACCGTGGCCAGGATGGGGCAGGTATTGCCGCTGTAAAATTAAATACCGAACCAGGCTATCCTTTTATGCACCGCCTGCGCAGCGGGGCCAACCAACCCATTGCCGATCTTTTTGCACAAATAGGCAAAGAGTATAACGAGGTGGAGAAATACCAGCCCGATATTAAAAACCACCCGGGTTTAATGAAGGGGCACCTTAATTTTTTAGGAGAGGTTTTACTGGGGCATTTACGCTACGGCACGCAGGGGAAAAACAATGCAGAGTTTTGTCATCCTTTTATAAAACGTCATACCATACCGTCCAGAAACCTGGCATTGGCAGGTAATTTTAACCTGGTAAATACCGAAGAGCTTTTTGCATTGGTGAATATTGATCCGGGAGAATTTCAACGCCAAAGCGACCTGGCTGCCATGATGGAAGTTTTATATCATTTTTTGGTTAAAGCAGATGAAGCTTTTCCTGGTGATATGGATATTATAAAAGTTTTGAAAAAAGCCGTCCCCCTGTTTGATGGCGGCTTTACTTTTAGTGGTATGCTTGGCAATGGCGATGCGTTTGTAATGAGGGATGCACATGGTATACGCCCTGCTTACTATTTTATAAATGATGATGTGGTGGTTGCTGCCAGCGAAAGAGCTGCCATTCGTACAGCTTTTCATTTAGAAGAAAATGAAGTACAGGAACTGATGCCCGGTAATGCCCTGATTGTAAAAGCCGATGGCAGTTACTCGGTTGAACAGATCATTGAACCAAAAGAAAGGAAGGCCTGCAGTTTTGAACGTATTTATTTCAGTAGAGGCAGCGATGAAAAAATTTACAAGGAAAGAACCAAACTGGGATACCTTTTAAGCGACCGCGTTTTAAAAGCCATTGACTATGATCTTAAGAATACTATTTTTTCTTTTATCCCCAATACAGCAGAAACTGCTTTTTACGGCTTAATTAAAGGAGCTGAAGATTACCTGAATAAAATAAAGATTGAACGTATTTTAAGCTGGGGGAAAGATTATGATGATGAGAAACTGGCGGAAATGGTGAACAGAAGAATACGCATTGAAAAAATTGCTATCAAAGATGTGAAGCTGCGTACTTTTATCACAGAAGACAGCAGCCGAAACGAAATGGTGCAGCACGTTTATGATATTACCTACGGCACAGTAAGAAAGGGCATTGATACCCTGGTGGTGATTGACGACAGTATTGTACGGGGTACTACTTTGAAAGAGAGTATTATCCGTATGCTAACCAGGCTGGAACCTAAAAAAATTATTGTGGTTTCATCGGCTCCGCAAATACGTTACCCGGATTGTTATGGTATTGATATGAGCAAAATGGGTGACTTTATTGCTTTCAGGGCGGCTGTTGAATTATTGACCGACACCGGCCAGCAGCATATTCTGAATCAAATGCTGGATAAATGTAAAGAGCTGCAACGTAATAACCAGTTACATACCGAAAACATTGTGCAGCAACTTTATAAAACATTTACACCAGAAGATATCTCAGCTAAAATTGCACAACTGATAACAGCTGCTGATATCACCACTCCGGTGAGTGTGATTTATCAAACCATTGAATCGCTGCACGAAGCATGCCCCACCAATTTAGGCGACTGGTATTTTACCGGTAAATATCCTACACCCGGCGGCAACCGTGTTTGCAACAAAGCTTTCATGAATTACATGGAAGGAAAAAATGTAAGAGGGTATTAGTGTTTTGTGTTTGGAGTTATGTGTTTTGTGTTGATACAGCTTTATTATCAAGTCAATCTTTGTTATTTCAGTCAAGGGTTTAGTTGAAAATTTCATTTAGTAAACCTGCTAAATGAACACCTCCTTTTAATAATTGCTGATTAACAACGCCAATAAATTTAAAATTGTATTCGTAGCTTAAATTGGAATCCGGTTTTGTTTCGGCATAAATTTTTTCTGTGTGTTGATACGATTGCCAGATCCACTCACTAACCGGTTCGGCCTGCCATTCATTTCTCTGGGCTTTGGTTGTATAATTTATGGAAGTTGCATATTCGGTATAACTTAACTGTTGAAAGTCGATCAGTTTCGTATCCCACACTGTATGCAGGTTTGAAGGGTCTTTAAACCAGTTTACTTTTACACCATTTCCACCACGGTCCTCAGCCCTGCCAATATGCAAAGGCTGATGTAAATCACCGACAATATGTATCAGCAGGCGTAAGTACAACACTTTTTTATCCTGCTCCAGTTCCTTATTTTTAAGCTGTGCAGTTAACCAGTTTAGTTTTGTGTAGGCATCGGTTACTGTGTCGGTGGCCAGATAATTCTTCAGGTCGGTCTCACTTAACCCCGATCTCAAATTAATATAATGCCATACATCCAGGTATTTGTAAGATGGATCTGATTTAATAAAATCGGGCCAGTTACTTGTCATGGCAACCGATTCGTTACCCAGTATCTTAAAAATTTCACGTTTAGTGTTTTTTGTAAGATAGGAGTCTGCTACCTGACCCACTATGCGATGGCCTAAAACACCCCATGCCATGCTGCAAAATGGCAGGTACAGAAATAAAAAAAGTATCGTTGTTTTTTTAAACAGGTTAATCATTGCTGTAAAATTTGAAATGTAAAGCTAACTTAATGCGGCAAAATATATTCCGCTTATAAAAAAATTTATTCCAGTACTTCAAATAACAATAACTGTGCTTTTTCTGTATTACTGAAATTATTATCGGCTACAAATAATAAAGTTTTATGCCCGTTGGGCAAAAGCGGGCCAAAAGTTATCCCTTCCAGGTTATCAGTATAAATACCCAGGTCATCCATATTTAATAACAACGATTTTTTAGCTGCAATAAAAGACCGGTTGTTTTTCAATGTTGTAAAACTGATATCGGTTGCACCATTTAAATCTGCTATAAAAAGCTTTATGGTAGCAGGTATTCTTCCTTTTGAAGCTGAGCGTTCCATTACCAGCAGTTTATTATTACCCAAGCTAAGAATATCTGATACACCGTTAATTTTAAAAGCCGTTTCCGGATTGGGGGCATAGGCAATCTTGTCTAATTTATAGGCATATTGGGCAATGCATTTTTTTTCTGCCACATCAAATTTTAATATTCTTATTAAAGCATTGTTTTCAACAGTATCAGCCCTTGGGCCATCTTCAAACAAAGGCTCTTCAATATTTACAAAAAGGGTTTTGTAATTATCCGCATAACTCATTCCTTCAAACACGCCATTTCTTCTTGGGCCCTTTTCTGTTGTATTGATTATCATATTTGCAGGTAATGCAAAACTGTCTATGTACTTACCGCCAGGCTCAATAATCAATACCGAAGGGTTAACCAATACCGTATCTTTTAATTCTAAAACCCTTTCTCCTTCACTGCTCCAAACCAGTTGCCTGCTTAGTGGGTTGTAGCGGATCGCTTCGGGATCCGGGTTCTTAAAAGGGTCCTGTTTTCTGTTGGGATAAAAACTGCCCCCGGGCTGTAATATGTTTATTACGTTGGTAAAGACCAGGCTGTCAATTCCGTTTTGTGTAAAATATATGCTGGCACAATAAAAACGTACCGGGTTTTTATCGGCCCTGTCATCGCTAATCAGGTAATACAGATCATGCTTTGCATCGTAGTCAATTCCCGACAGGCCTCCAACTATGGTATTTTTATATTTAAAATCGTAAGGTATTTCATGAGCACCCAGGTATTTAAGGCTGCTGATATTAACAGCTGTTTGTGTGGTTCTTTTTGTTGTGGCGCATGAAAATAAAATGAGTATAACAGCAATAAAAGATAATGTGCGCAAAAAGAGTAGGTGCATAACCGGGTTTAGGTGTAAAGTTGGGGAAGTTTGGTTTGCTAATGGCAGGTTTACTGAAAAATTTTATACTTTTATAAAACTACGCTCATTGTATTTGATTTTTGCATACCAGTTAGCTATGTACAAATGAGCTATGTATTACTTGGTAAAAACAGGCCATTGAAAAAACTTATTATTATCCGCCATGCCAAAAGTGATCAAAGTTTTTTTGGTAACGATTTTGAACGCCCGCTGAATGAAAGAGGAAAATCAGATGCGCCTTTAATGGCAAAAAGGCTTGCAGATAAAAAGTTCAAAATAGATGCATTGGTATCCAGCCCGGCAATAAGAGCAAAAAAAACAGCAGAACTCTTTTCAGAAACATTAAAAATGCCGGCCGCTGGTATTATTTTTATTTCTGCCCTGTACCATGCTTCCCCCGAAATTTTTTATGAAGTGGTTTCGGGTTTACCGGATGAGTTGGATATAGTTGCCGTTTTTTCTCATAACCCGGGTATTTCTTATTTTATTAACAGCCTTAATACCAACACCAGAATTGATAACATGCCTACCTGTGGGATTTTTGGAATTACAGCAGCAATAACCAGCTGGTCTGGCTTCAGCAAAGCAAAAAAGGAATTTTTATTTTTTGATTACCCCAAAAATGTTTTCTAACCCGGTGAAGGAAGAATAAATTTTAATAAAACAACCAAACAATTGTTTTTTTCGTTTGTAATACCAAAGCAGTCATACAAAACCTATTTTTCTTTAAAAAAACATGTTATGAGATTTTTCTTTGCCTTTGCATCATTTTTTATATCAGGTACGGCTCTTTGTCAAAAAGCAGATTACCTTATTAAGAATAGCGGTGACACTATTTGGGGAGATATCAAGCTGAAGAACAAAGTTTTTTATGTTTCCGCTTCAGCTGTATCGGAGGTTAAAGCATCAGATGTTTACAAAGTTAAAAGCAGAAGTTTTAACGGTCAGACCGTGGTTTTATGTAAATTATTAACGTATAGCGACAACCTTAGCGATCTTGATATAGATTTTATAAATAAAGGATCAATTGACACCGTACTTATACTTAATGAGATTTATTCTACTCCAAAAATTAATTTATATTATGTAACTGATAATATGAAAACGCCTTTTTATTTTTATAAAACTCCTGCAGACCAGAAGCCTTTACAACTGGTAATCAGGTATTTTCTCCAGGGAGGTCTTGATAATTATAATAATGACCGTTCAAGATACAGTGGCGTCAGGTCTAAAGTTCAGATCGCTGAAGATAAAGGCTATGTAAACCAATTATATGCTATCATGGGGGGATGCAAAAAAATTCCCCAATCTATGTGGGATTTATTATCATACCGTGATTATAGCCTGAAACAACTTATTAAGAAATATAACAAGTGTAAATAATCAGCATTTCATTTCAAAATAAATTGCAGTTGCGTTTGGATTATTATAATAAGCAGGTATTTCATAAAACCCAAATTGCCTGTAAAGTTTAATTGCTGGTGCCATATGATTCAATGTGTCTAATCTTATGGCAGTGTAATTAAGTGTTTTGGCAAGTTTTACGGCTTGTTGCAGCAACGATTTTCCTAAACCCTGTTTTTGATAAGCTGGTTTTATAAACATTCTTTTTATTTCAGCGGTATTACGATCGAGTTTTCTTATCCCTACACAACCAATATATTCATCCCCGCTCTTACAAAGTATAATTCCACCTTCCGGCAAACTGTACATTTTATTTATTTCCCTGAGTTCCATATCAAAATGCTGAAAATCAAGATCTATATCCAGCGATGCTGCATATTCTTTAAAAAGCATAGCGGCGTATCTATATTCTTCGTCTGTTGTTGCCCTTAAGAAATTAATCATCTTGAAACTGTTTATTTGCCAGGTAAACTCCACTGAAAATAAGTACTGCAGCTACAATCTTATACATTTCCAGTTGTTCATTTAAAAAGAACATTGCAATTAATGCTGCGAAAACAGGTTGTGTATAAATATAAAATCCGGCAACAGATGGGCCCAGTATTTTTATGCCATATAAGTTAAACAAATAAGCCAGGAAGGTGCCGGTTATAACAATAAGACCCATGGCTGTAAAATCAATAGCAGTATACTGTCTCCAGGGTATTTCCGTAAACTCAACCCAGCCAAAGGGAAGTACTAAGACCAGTCCGATTGTAAAAATCCATCTTAACACTACAATTGCATTGTACTTAACCATTAATGGTTTTACTATAATGAAATAGATGGTGTAGCATATTGCATTGATGATGATAAACAAATTTCCCAGTAAAACATTTGTGCCATTGCCCGAGTTATCTTTTGCTAAAATTAATACCAGGGCTCCTGAAATACCCAATGCCAGCCCGGTTACCTTTAAAATGCCCAGGCGTTCTTTTAAAATCCAGGCAGCGATAATGACAATAAGAATGGGTGTGATAAGTAATAACAGTGCTGCGTGAATAGAGTAGGTTAATGAAAGGCCTTTTATAAACATCAATTGATTAATGGCGATGCCAAAAAGGGCACAAAGAAAAAGCCGCATCCTGTCTGCCTTATCTATTTTTATTCTTACCGGCTTAATTAAAAATAATATCCAAAATAAAATTACAGATACCCCAATCCTTACTACATTTAAGCCAAAAGCCTGCACCAGGTCATTATTGGTAAGATGCTTCACCGCAGAAAGATTTATAGCAAAGAATATATTTGTAAAGATCAATGCTATATGCGCTATACTTCTTTTGTTCAAAAAATTTTTTTTAAGCTGTCCAAAGAATCGGGTGAGTAAAAATAAGGCAATAAAAAAAGCCATTGTGTTTTTATACACAACAGCTTTATACTTACTAACCCAATAAGTAGTTTTTTTCTGCTTTTAAGCCGATTGCATTTCTTTAATTTTTTCCCTGATCTTAGCCTCAATCTCATTAGCCATTTCCGGATTATCCAGCATCAATTGTTTTACTGATTCTCGCCCCTGTCCAAGTTTATCACTATTGTAACTAAACCAGCTTCCGCTTTTTTGCACAATGCCCAGTTCCACACCCATATCAATAATTTCGCCCACTTTAGAAATACCTTCGCCATAAATGATATCAAATTCGGCCAGGCGAAAAGGTGGTGCTACTTTATTTTTTACCACTTTTACCTTTACATGGTTTCCAATTGATTCTTCACCATCTTTTATCTGTGCCATACGACGGATATCCAAACGTACGGAAGCGTAGAATTTTAATGCATTACCACCGGTGGTTGTTTCGGGATTACCGAACATAACACCAATTTTTTCACGCAGCTGGTTAATAAAAATACAGCAGCTGTTTGTTTTATTAATAGTAGCTGTTAACTTTCGTAATGCCTGGCTCATCAATCTTGCCTGCAATCCCATCTTACTATCGCCCATTTCTCCTTCCAGTTCACTTTTTGGTACCAATGCTGCAACTGAATCAATTACAACTACATCCAAAGCTCCGGAAAGAATTAAACGGTCTGCAATTTCCAAAGCCTGCTCGCCGTAATCTGGTTGAGATATCAAAAGATTATCAATATCAACACCCAGCTTTTGTGCATATACACTATCAAATGCGTGCTCAGCATCAATAAAAGCACACATTCCGCCTTTCTTTTGTGCCTCTGCAATTACATGAATAGCCAAAGTTGTTTTACCTGAACTCTCCGGACCATAAATTTCAACAACCCTTCCTTTGGGCAGGCCGCCTATTCCCAATGCCATATCCAGGCCAATAGAACCTGTTGAAATAACTTCCTGTTCTACAACTCCTTTATCACTCATCATCATTACCGACCCCTTGCCAAAATCTTTATCGATTTTGTCCATCGTTAATTTTAGCGCCTTAAACTTTTCTGTTCTTTCTAAATTTTCTGTTTTGCTCATTGTCTGAATTTTTTAATTGATGTATCTGGTTTTGCGTTGTAAATGTAAATTCGGAATCAAAGATAGGGGTTTAATTTTATTAACACTAATTATTTTAGTATTTTTTTGTTAATTTATTTAGCTTCCTGCAGTTCCTCCAAAAAAAAGACCCATCCCGAGGAATCGGGACGGGGATGTGTTCAAGCATGAGAAAAATCCACAAAGGAAAGATTCCCTTGTTCTCAAAAAGGTTCGGTCTTAAAAACGGGCCTGATAATTTATTTGATTTTCAGAGAGGCCAGCGGTTAGAACTAATAAACAAATAGAAGACAGTTTTTTGGAATAAAAAATACCTCAAAGTGGTAATAAAAGGGGGTAAAAACACCCTTTTTTGCCTGTTTATGAATAAAAAAAATAATATTGGAGCGATATTTCCAAAGACCTGTTGCTTTTAAGTAAAGCTTTTTATGTCAGCTACCTTTCATTTCTTTAAGCCTTTTAAGCATAAAATTCTTTCCGTTATTATAAAAAATATCTTCCAGCAATGCATCCACATTAAGCGTATGAAATCCATTACTGTTCAATAAATCTGCCAGGTCTTGCCGCATGTCTTCTTTTAATTGCTGTAATCCGTTTGCATTCTTGCAACAATCGATAGCATTTATTAATCCATCAAAATCGGTACCTATGCAAATTTGTTTCGCTGCTTTATTTATACCAATGAATGAATGCTGACTGGCTACCCACAAAATATGCATGATATTATTTATCAAAAATCTCCGGTGAAGATCGGGATACGCTGCCGGTTCAAGATCAGCAAAGTCTTCGCTGGCCCAAACATTGGTATCAACGGGCCATACCTGTAAATTTTCAGGTGTGGGACCAAAAAAGAAACCGGCTTCCTTATGGCTGATGTATTCCACATCGTGCGGAACTATTACATGCGTTAATCCGCTATCATCTCCAAAACCCAAAATACGCTGATCAAAAGAAAGCCCGATAATACCTTCCGATAAAAAAATGTTTTCAATATCCTCATCATACAAATTAATGCTGCTGCAATTGTGATACACATCATCATAAAATCTGCTTTTGGGTTTTAGATAAACTACTTCGTACACAGAGCCTTTGTCGCCGGGAATACTTTCGATATACTTAACCCTTTCTATGATGGGTAAACCTGTTGTTCCGGCATGTGTGCAAATGATGGGCTGCACATATTCAGGTTGTGGATTGGATAGTTTAAACATACGATACAGGTCCAGCCTGGCTTGCAGGCTCATGTGTTTAATATCTACCAGTATTTTTTTACTGATCATCAGATTAATTACCTCGTTACCCCATTTTGTAATGCCCTGTTCTTTTGGATAAAATACTGCCGGGTTAAAAAGCTGAATGCCATACGCATGGTTGCAAAACGGGTTTTGCTGCATATGGCAGATGTTCATGGATACTACCGTGTGGGCATCCGTAAATGAATTAAAATTTTGGGTGAATTTTTCTTTTGCATCAGCGGCATCCGGGTCATCAAAAAAACAATGAAGTCCTTCTATAATGATGATACCAAAAACGGTATTATAATCCGTTTCCTTAAAATCAGCTGGCTTGCTAACTATTTTAAATTGTGCGCCGGGTATGGGAGAGGCTGATGCAGTAAGCCACTCCAGTTCTTCATTAATTAATTCAAAAGAATGTTTGCCCGATGCCAGGTAGGTTAACCGGTTTTTATCAATAAGATTTATGTTTCCTTTATTCACAATACTTTTATCGGCCAGCAATACACATATCTTTTTTTCTACAGCATGCAGTATTACCCCTATCAACCTTACATCATTTTGAAATAACTGTGTCAGGTTTGATTGTGAATTAAGCACTTCATTAAAAAGTGTATTAATTCTGATCGTCCATCCTTTTCCAACGGCAAGTTTGGCATCAATATATTCCCATGGCGATGGCTTTGTTGCAGGTTTGGAAAATTGTGGTTTTAAACCCGGGTGGCAATGAAAATCGAAAAAAGGCATAAAGGTAGATTTAGTGATATTAAATATACTCATTATGTTTTAAAATCAAAAGGGAAAATTCCTGTTCGCTCTTCAGTTATAAAGCAAAAGCCCTCCTTCCGGAGGGCAATTCTTTCTATGGGTTTTACTGATGTTTCAGATTAGTTCATGTTGTTTAAAGTGCTATTTGCTTTTCTTCTATCAGTTTACGGAGGTTTAGTAAAGCATAGCGCATGCGGCCCAGGGCTGTATTTACACTGCAATTAAGAATGTTTGAAATCTCTCTGAATTTCAGATCGGCAAAATGCCTTAAAATAATGATCTCACGCTGGTCTTCCGGAAGCAGGCATATCAGGTTCATGATCTTTTCATTGCTTTGCGCTCTCATGATATTATCTTCTGCGCTGGGTTCTGCAAAATTCAACACATCAAAAATATCTGCGCCTTCACTTGTTCTGATAACTGGTTTTGTTTTTATTTTCCTGAAATGATCAACACAAAGGTTATGTGCTATACGCATGGCCCATTGCACAAACCTGTTTTCTTCTTTATACTTCCCGGCCCTGAAGGTTTCAATTACTTTAATAAACAGGTCCTGAAAAATATCTTCTGCCAGGTATTTATCTTTTACCAACACATAAATGGAAGTATAAATGCGCACTTTGTGGCGGCTTACCAACACTCCCATAGCATAGGCATTTCCTTCTTTGAATGATGCAATTAATTGTTCGTCAGTTAGGGTAATAAGGCTTTTCATAATAATTGGTTTGTTTAGATGATTGGATAATTAATATGCAAATATCTAAAGTCGCCAATAAATAAAATGTAGTTGAGTGTGTTAAAACACTGTCGTTTTATTTCTAATAAATGATACCGGTAGTGTTAACCCAACACTATTTCCTTTTCTGTCATCATTTTTCGCAGGTTGTTCAGTGCAAGTTTCATGCAGTCCAAGGCCATACTCAGGCTGCACTTCAGGGTTGCGGCAATTTCATTAAAGCTCAATCCGCCATAATGGTTTAGCAGCATAACTTCTCTCTGGCTGTCGGGCAGCATATCAATCATGCTTTTAATTTTTCCATGGCTTTGGTGATAATTTGTTGCAGGCAGGGCTGCCGGCATTGAAAAATTAATTTTTTCTGCGGGATCATTTAAAACAAGAGCCAGGCTGGTTTTTCTTTTGTATTCCATACAAAGCTGCTGTGCAATACGGGAGGCCCATTGTAAAAAATTTCCTTCTTCAGATTGTTTTCCTGCAATCATGTTATTAATAAGGCATATAAAAACCTCCTGGAAAATTTCTTCGGCGGCATATTTATCCTGCACTATATTATAAATGGAACTATAAACTCTGTCTTTATAAAGTTCTACAAGGGTTGCCATGGCGTTAGGATCGCCTTTGAGATAAAACTGGATAAGGGTTTCATCAGGCATCCTGGTTTGGTTGTTCATAGGAGTGTGTTTAAACGGTTTGGATATGGATATTTCTAAAATAAACGGCTTACTAAATAAGAAAACGTGATTGTTGTTGGTTTATTTGATTTTCTGATAGTATTTTTTCTTTCCCACATGCTGCCGCATGGAAAGCCGATACAAATTCTATAAGCCGCCTTCCGTACCTTCGCCCCATGAAGTATTTAGACGAACTGAACGAACCGCAACGGGAGGCGGTAATGCATGTAAACGGACCCATCATGATCATTGCCGGCGCTGGCAGCGGCAAAACAAAAGTGCTTACCACACGCATTACACATTTAATGGCTGCACACAAAGTTGACAGCTTTAATATACTGGCACTTACTTTTACCAATAAGGCTGCGGCCGAAATGAAGGAAAGGGTAGAAAGAATTTTGGGAAATACCGAAGCCCGCAATTTATACATCGGCACTTTTCACAGTGTGTTTGCAAGAATATTGCGGGCCGAGGCACCAAAACTGGGTTATCCAAGCAACTTCACCATTTATGATACGGATGATGCAAAATCGGTTGTAAAAACAGTCATCAACGAACTGATGCTGGATGACAAGCAATACAAACCTAATGTGGTTTACAACCGCATCTCTTCTGCAAAAAACTCATTGATTGGCGCTGCAGAATATATGAACGACTGGGCCCTGCAGCAGGAAGACGCCCGTGCAAACCGTCCTGCCATCGGGCAAATTTATGATGCCTATGTAAAGCGTTGCTTTAAAAACGGCGCCATGGATTTTGATGACCTGTTATTCAAAATGTACATCCTGCTTAAAAATTTTCCGGATGCTTTAAGCAAGTACCAGCGTAAGTTTAAATACATTATGATTGATGAGTACCAGGATACCAACACTGCCCAATATGAAATCATAAAACTGCTGGGTGCCATGCATGAAAATGTTTGTGTGGTAGGCGATGATGCACAAAGTATTTACAGTTTTCGTGGCGCTACTATTGAAAACATTTTACAGTTTGAAAAGGACTACGACGAAGTAAAAGTGATCAAGCTGGAACAGAATTACCGCAGCACACAAAATATTTTGCACGTTGCCAACGAGATAATCGGCAACAACAAAGGCCAGATAGAAAAGAAATTATTTACTGTTAATGCCGAAGGAGAAAAAATTTCTTTGGTACGCACCATGACGGATAATGACGAAGGGAAAATGGTAGCCGATACCATTCAGGAACAAAAACTCCGCAATCATTATTTCAATAAAGATTTTGCCATCCTGTACCGTACCAATGCACAAAGCCGCAGTTTTGAGGAAGCACTGCGCCGCATGGGCATTGCCTACCGCATTTATGGGGGCATGAGTTTTTATCAACGCAAGGAAGTAAAAGATTTTATTGCGTACCTGCGTTTGGTTGTTAACCCACGTGATGAAGAAGCTTTAAAACGCATTATCAATTTCCCCGCCAGGGGTATTGGTAAAACAACAGTAGATAAAGCCGTGTTATTTGCCAATGAGAATAATCTTACCATGTGGGATATTATGACCAATGCAGCTATGTATGGTTATAAAAGCGGTACCCTGGAAAGCATCGACAACTTTGTTACAATGATCAAAATGTTCCAGAGCGAACTCACCAAAAAAAATGCTTACGACCTGGCTGTAATTGTTGGTAAAAGCACCAATATTGTTAAAGAATTATTCAACGATAAAACTACCGAAGGTTTAGCCCGTTACGAAAACGTGCAGGAATTGTTGAACTCTATTAAAGAGTTTACCGAAACCCCCATGAATGAAGAAGATGGTGAAGTGGGAGATAAGGGGCTGGGTACTTACCTGCAACAAATTGTTTTGTTAACAGATGCAGATGGCGACGATAAAGAAAACCAGGATGTGGTTAAACTGATGACGATACATGCAGCAAAGGGCCTGGAGTTTCCGGTGGTGTTTGTTGGCGGATTGGAAGAAACACTTTTTCCCAATGCCATGAGCATTAATACAAGAGAAGAACTGGAAGAAGAGCGCCGTTTATTTTATGTGGCCATCACCCGTGCAAAAAACAGGTTGTGGTTAAGTTATGCCAATGCACGTTATCGCTTTGGACAGTTACAACAAAACGACCCCAGCCGTTTCCTGGAAGAAATTTCAGAAGATTATGTAGATAAAAGCTATGCCGGTGGCGCCAATTCAAATAACAGCGGCTGGAACCAGGGCGGAGCCAGGGAACGCATGCAACGCAATTTTGGTGGCGGTGGCTTTAATGCAACCGAGCGGGCCGAGAAACAATATGGCGCCCCGCCCGCCAAAAAACCGGTGGAAACCTTTTATTCAAAACCAGCAACCAACAAAGCGGTTGAACATACACCCTCCGAAAATTTTGAACCCAGCAATACCAGCAATTTACAGGTTGGCAATAAAGTAGAACATTTAAAATTTGGTTTTGGTGAAGTAATGAAAATGGAAGGCGCCGCACACAACCCCATTGCCACAGTAAATTTTGAATTGAATGGAGAAAAGAAGATCATGCTGAATTATGCGAAGCTTAGAATTGTAGATTAATTGATGGCTAAAACGCTTTTATATATCAGGTCAAGGCAATTAAAAAGAGAAGTTGACAGCCTTGGTATGTACCTGATCATCTTTATTGTAATTGCTGCTGTTCTTTCTTTAGTTAGTTTTTTTCAATATAAAAATAACCAACAGGCCTGGTTTGTAGTTGCTATACTGTCAATAGCCTGTTTGGCTATTCAATATACCAGAAAAGATAAACAGTTTATTTATAAGCAGCTTGACAAACCACACCTGCAGATATTCCTGGAGTATCTTATTCTTACTTTACCCTTTTCAATAACCAGTCTTTTTACAAAAAACTGGTTTTGCTTTCCGGTATTGGTGCCGGTATTAATCAGCATCCCTTATTTAAAATTTCAGTTTAAACATAAAGCAGTGTTTAAGCATTTATCAGCGTTAATACCTGCATCCGATTTTGAATGGATCAGCGGTATCAGAAAACAGTTTATTCCCTTTATCAGTTTTTACCTGGTTGCTGTAGCTTTTTCCTGGGTAAGGATACTGCCGCTTTTTTTACTCTGGTTTCTCACAATCATCATTTCCTCTTTTTACCTGGAAAATGAGCCGCTTCATATTTTAAGAGAAGGAAATAAACCGGCAGGAAAGTTTTTATTGGATAAAATAAAGATCAACATTAAATACATACTGATACTTTACAGTTTACCGGTAATTATTAACGCCATTTTTGTGAGGGAGTTTTTAATGATAACCTTGTTGTTCATACCTGTGCAGATTGCTTTAGTATGTTTTGCTGTTAATTTAAAATACAGCACTTACAAACCTCAAACAAACCTATTGGGTAATAATGTAGCTTTTTCAATAGTAGCCATGTTATCTGTAATGCCCTGGTTTTTACCTATACCGGCCATACTTGCAATTGTTTATTTTTACAAGGCCAAAAATAATTTAAATATTTATTTACATGATTAATGTACAGGGCCTGTCAGTCAGTTTTAATGATCATGCCGTTTTGAAAAACATTAGCATTGATTTTGAAGAAGGACTTGTACATGGAATTGTTGGGCTGAACGGTGCCGGCAAAACAACCTTGTTTAATGTTTTAGCCAAAATGCTAAAGCCGGATTCAGGAGATATAAAACAAAACGGAACAGCGCTTGGCATTAAACACACCGCATATCTCGAAACGGCTAATTTCTTTTTTTCCAGGATAACCGGCAATGAATATTTAAAAATATTTAAACAAACCAATACGGAATTTAACTTAGCAGCCTTGCAGGAGTATTTTAAACTTCCGCTTGACGAATTGATTGAGAACTATTCAACCGGCATGAAGAAAAAATTAGCCTTGCTGGCCGTTTTAAAACAAGGCAAACCCATTTTTATTTTGGATGAACCTTTTAACGGCCTCGATCTTGAAACCAATAAAGTTCTTGAAATAATTATTGTGTCATTAAAGCAAAAGCAAAAAACAGTATTTGTTTCATCGCATATAATTGATCCCTTACTTACTACCTGCGATAAAATTCACTTATTAGAAAATGGTTGCTTTGTAAAAACTTACTTCAAAATCGATTTTTCGAAAATAGAAGAAGATTTGTTCGGCAAATTAAAAACTGAAGCAACGGAGGTTATTTCTAAAGCTGTTTAGTCTGCAGATTTTCTTTCGAAATCCGAAAAATCTCCCTTTTAACAGCCTTTTCAAACCAAAACAGCATAAATCTTGTTAGTTTTGTATTGAATTTTAAACAGAAGTTATGATCAAGACAGGAAACCCGGTTATCAGTATCTATACCGAAATGACTCCAAACCCGGAAACGATGAAGTTTGTGGCAAACAAACTTTTATATCCCGGTAAAAGCATCGACTTTGCAGATGAAGCCAGTGCCAAGCCATCGCCGCTGGCGCAGGAGCTGTTTACCTTCCCGTTTATTAAAGCTGTTTTTATAGCCAGTAATTTTATTACGCTTACCAAAACAACTGATACAGAAGATTGGCAGGATGTGATCCCTTCCATCAAACAATTTTTAAAAGAATACCTGGAAGAAGGCAAAGCTGTGGTGAATGACGAAGAAGTGGCTGCCATGAAAAGTGAAAGCAGCAATACCGTAAGTGCCGATGATGATGATGTGGTAAAACGCATTAAAGAGTTGTTGGAAAATTATGTAAAGCCTGCAGTTGAGATGGACGGTGGTGCCATTCAGTTTAAAAGCTACGAAGATGGTAAGGTTAATTTAATGATGCAGGGAAGCTGCAGTGGTTGCCCAAGCAGCATGATCACTTTAAAGGCAGGTATTGAGGGAATGATGAAACGTATGATACCCGAAGTGAAGGAAGTGGTGGCAGAAGCGGAATAGTTTATCAGTTTAATTGTTAAATAGTTTATCAGTAAAGCACTTCAACTTTGAAGTGCTTTTTATTTTAGCTAATTGATGTTAACTTGAATATGTATTTCGTCATGAAAAATAATTCAGCCTTACATATTATTTCTGCTGCACTGGTGTCTTTTTTAGCAGGTTGTTCTGTTAGCAACAATCCGCAACGTGCAGAACTTAAACTGCTGCAAAAAGGAAAACTTAAAGACGACAGCAGTTTTATTTACCATTTACCTTACGAAGAAAACAAAACACACGTATTGGTACAGGGTTACTTTAGCCGGTACACCCATAAAAACCGGGCAGCACTCGATTTTAAAATGAAGAAGGGAACAAAAATTTGTGCCGTAAGAGAGGGCGTTGTTGTGCGGCTTAAAGAAGATGGTAATAAAGGGGGCAGCAATGTTAAATACCGTTCCTTCGGAAATTTTGTTGTTATGCAACACGCAGACAGTAGCAGAACCGGTTACTGGCATTTACAATTTAATGGTGTGCTGGTAAATGTGGGCGATACTGTAAAACAGGGCCAGGTAATTGGGCTGAGTGGCAGAACCGGTTATACTTATTTTCCGCATTTGCATTTCATTGTTTGGAGGTCTGATGGTAAAGGGCAATGGACACAAATAGGTACACGTTTCCAAACCAACAAAGGAATCCGTTATCTTCGGCCTTTCAGATTTTATCGTAATCAAATACCAGGCAATTAAAACCCCGTGAGCTTAACAGAAATTTACCATCAGTTTATAACCGGCATGTCCAACACCACCTGGTACGAGTATATAGCTGTGTTTGCCGGCATCGCCAGTGTTTGGTACTCCCGTGCAGAGAATATTCTGGTTTACCCTGTCGGATTAATAAATACCATCATTTACATCTACATAAGTTTTGATGGGCATCTGTTAGGTGAAGCAACCGTAAATTTTTATTACACCGTCATGAGTATTTCGGGCTGGTATATGTGGAGCCGGAAAGATCTGCGAAAGGAAATTGTACTGCACATTACCCATTCCAATAAAAAAGAGTGGATACAGCAGTTCGCTTTCTTCCTGTTTTTTTACATTAGTATTTTTGCAGCGCTTTCGTATTTTAAAACAGCATTTTTTGATGGCGTTATTCCCTGGGCCGATGCCCTTGCATCTGCCACAGCATTTACCGGCATGTGGTTAATGACAAAAAAGAAAGTAGAAAGCTGGTACTGGTGGATCGCTACCAATATTGCATCCATACCATTATACTTTGTAAAGCAATATGTTTTTACCAGTGTGTATTATATTGTATTATTAGTGATGGCTGTATTTGGATTATTTGAATGGATGAAAAAAGCAAAACTACATAAAGCATGAGTTACTGTACATTTATCAATTCTATGAAACCGGGCGAACAATCTGTTCACAAAATTTATCATGATACGCAATATGGTTTTCCTATTGATGATGATAATGAATTGTTTTGCCGGTTGATACTGGAGATAAACCAGGCAGGCCTTAGCTGGACCACCATCCTGAATAAACAGGAAAGCTTCCGCAAAGCCTACCATAATTTCAATATAAAAAAAGTAGCGGCTTATAAGGAAAAAGATTTTGAAAGGCTGATGAACGATGCCGGCATCATACGCAACCGGTTAAAAATTAACGCGGCTATCGAAAATGCAAAAACCATTCTTGCGCTGCAAAAAGAATTTGGTTCTTTTAAAGCCTGGCTGGCCCATCATCATCCAAAAACAAAAGAAGAATGGACGAGCTTATTTAAAAAAACTTTTAAGTTTACCGGCGGAGAAATCGTGAATGAATTTGTAATGAGTACCGGTTATTTACCTGGGGCACATGATACAACATGCCCTGTTCATAAAAAAGTATTAAAAGCAAAACCCGGCTGGAATGAGAAATAGAAAAACCTGGTTGTACATTAAGGCCGGGCTGATCGTGCTTTTTACCATTATAATTTTTGCCATGCCCGTAGCAGATACTTTTAGAAAGTGGCTGCGCTTTGGTATGCTCTGTTTGTTTGTTGCAAGTTTTATTATTGATTTAAACCGCTACAAAAAACGCAATGATTAAAAAAATTGTCATCATAGGCCCTGAGTCAACAGGCAAAAGCACCCTTTGCAAAGAACTTGCTGCACATTACATTACTACCTGGGTAAGAGAATATGCACGGGAATATCTTTTAAAAAACGGAACCAACTATAGTTTTGAAAACCTGCTGGATATTGCCAAAGGACAAATTGCAAGTGAGGAGTTGGGAGTTGGGAGTTGGGAGGCTGCAAACAAATCTGAAACCGGCAATCTAAAATCGGCAATTTTCATTGATACCGATATGCACGTTATGAAAGTATGGTGCGAATTTGTTTTTGAAAAATGCCATCACTGGATCTTGAATCGCATTGTAGAAAGAAAATACGATTTGTACTTACTTTGTAATATTGATCTGCCCTGGGTTAAAGATGAACTGAGAGAATACCCTGATTTAATAAGTCGCCAAAAATTATATCATCATTATAAAGACATCATGTTAAACCAACATGTGCCCTGGGTTGATATCAGCGGAAATTACGAAGAGCGTTTACAAAAAGCAATTGCCGCTGTTGATAAGCTCTGATCAATCATCTTATTATTTCCTGTACATCCGCATCGCCCCTTAGATTATTCATCTGCCTCATAATATTATCGTAGCGGCTGGCAACATAACCACTCAAAGGTTTTACGGTATACCGTTTGGGATTGGGTAAACAGGCCGCAATTTGCGCTGCCTCTGCAGCGGTTAAATCTTTTGCATCTTTATTAAAATATTTCTTTGCAGCCGCCTGCACACCAAAAATACCGGGACCCATTTCGGCTACATTTAAATAGCGTTCCAAAATGGTTCGTTTGGTCCAAAGCCCTTCAATAGAGAAGGTAAAAAAAACTTCAATTCCTTTTCTTAAAAACCCACCTCCCTGCCACAGAAAAACATTTTTTGCAACCTGTTGGCTGATGGTACTGGCACCTCTTACTTTGTTGGGATGCCGTTTGTTATATTTCATGGCTACTTTTATTGCTTTCAGATCAAACCCGTCGTGATCGGGATAAAGCTGGTCTTCGCTGGCAATTACTGCCAGTTTTATATTGGCGCCCATATCCTCATAGCTAACATAATCCCTGCTAAGGCCGTGGCCCTGAAAAAGACTGCCAACCTGCGTTAAAGTAATCAGCGGGTTAAAAATAATGCCCAGCAATAAGTATACTGTAGAAGAAATATAAGCGATAAAAAAAAATTCTCTCAAAACAATTGCCGCCTTTTTTACAAATTCAATATGGCGCAGCCAGAAAAAATAAACTACCCCAACAACAAGAACTACAGCAGCAACAATCAGCATTTTGGATTTAAGGTTTTCAACCGCAAACCCAACTACTGAAAATTTTTGTACAAGAAAAACCAGGAACCAGATCATATGCAAAATGAAGACCCAGAAAAAGATCCTTTTCAACCATGTCCATATTTTTTTCATGCTTACCGGTTTATCCGCCACCAGGGTCCTACGGACAGGGCTGCGGGGTTTACTGCAATATACTGATTAGGCAGATTGGATTGTTTAAGGGAGTGCATTTAAAGTTGTCGTAAGCCAATAACAGAGGTGTCGCCTTTATTATTGCTGCCCGATTATAGAAAGCTGTTATGAAAGGTGACATCTCTTGCGGCGATTTTAAGTGCGCCCGTTTAACGAAGTTTAAGTTTTCTTATTACTCATATTCATATAAACCAGTTTGTACTTTTTTCCTATTACCATCCCGCTGCCACCTTTTTTTCCTTTCGCCATAAAATAGCCCAGGGTTCCCAATCCAACAGAAGTTAGTAATAAGGGCAGACTGAATTTTTTACGGTCGGCAACATACACCACGCCACTGGCTAAAGTAAGCAAAGCGCCACCACCAAATAAAGCAGCGCCGCTTCCTTTTGTATTAAAATTTGTTTTTTCTTTTTTGCCAATGGCCGCTACCTGGTTGTAATGATATTTATAACGATAACTGCCCGCCGTATCAACTATATAAGTACCAAAAGTTGTAGGCAGGTACTGAATGATGAACTCCTGTAGGTAAATGGTATCGTTTTGTATACCATTGATAAGTGCAGTAATATTTGCCCCGCTTTGGGCCGTGAGCGAAATATTCATGCCGCTGTAAAATGTCGTAACGAGTTTATTGTTTTTTTTAAGCTGAATAAAATCGGCTGATTGGGAAAATGATGCAGTAGAAATAAGAAGCAGGATTGGCAGTAATAATTTCATGCGGTAAAATAAAATCGAAAAACTTCAACTGAAAATATTTTCTGTTAATCTTTTACCAATGAATAAATAATACCAGCCAAAATAACAAAACCAAAAGCCAGGTATAATACGCCTGATGCCCGGTTGATGATAAGGATGACCCGGTCGCTTAATTTTTTGCCAATATAACCTGCGCCCAAAACCTTTCCAACATCTGCCAGCATATTTACGCCCAGGCAGGTTGTAAAAATAATGATGCGGTTGTTAAAACTATATACAGATGCCAGCGAAGCGGCCATAATAACCCAAAAAGAAATTACTGCAGGATTCAGTGTGTTGATGATAAAACCCGAACTCATAATAGCAAAATAGTTTGTCTTTTTTCCGGTAGGCGTATATTCATCTCCTGCAATTTCAACCGGTTCCTGCAGGCGGCGGGGTTCTATCTTCTTAATAAAAACAAAATAAATACCCATACCAATTAAAAAAATGCACCCGCCTATACCAATAGGTATTTTAAAATCAAGCAATGTTTTAATGGCTTCGCTGAACCCATTGCTGAGCACAACCCATATCACATCACTTATCCATACACCAATTATAAAACTGAAGCCTCCGCGGCGGCCATGATTTATCGTTTGCTTGATGGTAGTAAATATTACAGGCCCAACCGAAAAAATCAAGAGTAAGCTGATGGCCAGGCCTTTTAATAAAGCATCAATCATGCACTAATTTAAGAAAGGATTTTTTAATAAACTGAATTTGTATTGTTTACTGCAGTCTGTCAGGTTGAGCCTGTCGAAACCGGTAATTTTTTTTCTTAAGATTCATTTAACAGTTTGCGCAGCAATTCGGTTTACTATTTGCCGTTCAAATACAAACCCTTTACATGAATACAAGGCTACATTTATAATTACCACAACGCTGCTTTCATTACATCAACTTAAAAACCAAGCCGTTTGAAAGCGAAAAGCACAGCCATTGTATTGATTTCATTTTTATTTATTACCGGTAAAAGCCATGCCCAGTTTTATAAAGACATGAGTGTGGGCCTTAATGGCGGTATTTATATTTACCAGGGCGACCTTACACCACAAACCCTGGGTTCAATCAAAACCATACAACCGGGGTTTTCATTTTTTGCAAAAAAACCTATCAATCATTTTCTGGCAGCGCGTGTACATTTCAGTTTTGCAAGATTAAAAGGCGATGACAGCCGCTACAGCAAACCCGAATACAGGCAGCAGCGTAATTTTTATTTTACCACTCCGGTAAAAGAATTTTCGGCACAACTTGTTTGGAATATACGGGGCATGAACTATGAAGACAAAGGTATTCAGCCGTATATTTTTTCAGGTGCAGGTGTTTCTTTAATAAGCGTTAAAAAAGATTACAGCCGTATGGACCCAACTGTTTTTGGGGATGGATCTGATGTGATTGCAGGACTTGCGGTTGATAATGCAAGAGGTACGCCCCGTGCGCTTTTTTCGGTACCGGTTGGTGTTGGAGCCGAGTATCCTTTATCCAACAGGTTTTCTGTGAACCTGGAAACTTCTTACCGTTTTATTTTTACCGATTACCTGGATGGTTTCAGTCAATCGGCCAATCCAAAGCTGAAGGACCATTATCACAGTACTTCTGCAGGTATTATTTATAAGTTTGGAAACAGGGATAAAGGGATTGCATGCCCGGTGATAACGTATTAAGCAAGTTGTGTATTACACAAATTTGAGGCATGAATTACACGAATTTTCAATAAAAATGAATTCGTGTTTAAAATTCGTTCAATAAAAATCAGGATATCTTTTCTCCCTTTAAAAAATTCTGCCAGTCTTCCAGCATTTTACCTTTTAGCACCCGGGGAAATTTATGCTGGCCGCCAATTTTTCCTTTGGCTTTCATAAAATTCATGAAAGTACTTTCAGGTAAAACGGAAACCATAATTTCTTTTAATGCATGGCGGCGCTCTACAATATAATCGTCGTTCAGCTCTTTTAGTTTATCATCAATGCGTGTTTTTAAATCTTCAGCATCAACTTTATCGTCGGTGGCCACATACCATTGGTGGGCAAAAAAGTTTCCGTAAGGTATGCCTGCTACGGTAAACTCGGGTATTGAAATATTCAGTTCATCACTTACCATTTCAATGGCTTTGTTCATATTATCTACACTCAGGTGCTCGCCAACCAGGCTTAAAAAATGCTTGGTACGGCCGGTGATGATGATCTCACTTCTTTCCCTGTCAACCAGTTTTACCGTATCGCCAATGGCATAGCGCCAGGCCCCGGCATTGGTGCTGATGAGAATGGCATAATCCTTATTCTCTTCAATTTCATGTATCATGTATGCCTCCGGCTCTTCAACCATATTTCCTTCGGCATCAAAATTATGTTGGTCAAAAGGCACAAATTCAAAAAACACATTGTTGTTAAGTGCCAGGTGCATACCGGCAGCATCCTGCCTGTTTTGATAGGCTAAAAAACCTTCACTGGCCAGGTAGGTTTCAATATAAGTAATGGGCTTGCCCAGTAATTTTTCAAATCCTCTTTTATATGGCTCCATGGCTACGCCACCATGCACATAAAAAGCCAGGTTGGGCCACATTTCATGTATATTTTTCAGTTCATATTTTTCAATGATCTTCTCCATACATAACTGAAGCCATGCCGGTACGCCTACAATAAAACCAATATCCCAGTTGGGCGCATTGTTTACCACTTCTTCCAGTTTGGTTGCCCAGTCTTTTACTTTGGCAATTTTTTTACCCGGCTTATACAAGCCCAGGCCCTGAAACCAGAAAGGAATATTTCTTTGCTGAATACCACTCAGGTCACCGGCAAAATAGGTTGGCCCTTTTTGCAGTTGGGTACTTCCTCCCAATATGAGCCAGCCTTTACCAACCGAACTTCTGGGAATATGATCGTACTTGGTTAAACTAAGCAACTGGTTAAAACTGGTAACCGTATTGCTTCTTATCAGATCTTTGGTAATAGGAATAAACTTGCTGGTTGCATCGCTGGTGCCGCTGCTGAGTGCAAAATATTTCACCACTCCGGGCCAGCAAACATCGGGGCTGCCATCTTTGGCTTTATGCCACCAGGCATCATAAATTTTATTGTAATCGAAGGTTGGAACGTTTTCCTGAAATTTTTTACCGGGATGATTACTCATCAATACATCATCGAACCGGTAACGCTGGCCAAACTCGGTAAATCTTGCTTTTTTCAAAAGCTTTTTAAGCACTTTAATTTGCTGGCTTCTGGGATTGCTGATAGGCAAATTCAGTGCCCGGGCAATAGATTTTGGAAGCTTGATTTCAAATAAAGGCATCTGCAGTTATAAGGTTAAAGTAGGCAAAGATAAAGATAATGAAAAAGAACGTTCATATCTTTTAAACGCCGGCAGCAGATGGGTAAGTAATTAATGATTAAATTTGTCTCTTAAAAAATCAAAGCTATATGAAGAAGATAATTATTATGGTTGCGCTTTCGCTCAGCCTGTTTAAGGCACAGGCCGATGAAGGCATGTGGTTACCTATGTTGCTTGGCCAGCAGGTTTATGCAGATATGGTTAAAAAAGGATTGAAACTTACCAAAGAACAATTGTATTCCATCAACAAATCATCGCTAAAAGATGCCATTATTATTTTTGGCGGCGGATGTACCGGCGAAATTGTTAGCAGCCAGGGGTTGATATTTACAAATCACCATTGCGGATACAGTGCTATATCGGGCGCAAGTACAGTTGAGCATAACTATTTACGGGATGGCTTTTATGCCTATAATAAAGGCCAGGAAATTAAAAGCGGACTTACCGTGCAGTTTTTAGACCGCATTGTAGATGTTACCAAAGAAGTGGAAGACCAGTTAAAAGGTTTAAGCTGGGCCGACAGGGTTAAAAAGATCGGCGATGTGTATAAAGCCATCACTGATAAAGTGGCTGATAAAGAAAATGAACTGGCCGGCAGAATTTATCCCATGTTCAAAGGCAACCAGCACATCATGTATGTGTACAAAACCTACAGGGATATTCGCCTGGTGGGTGCACCACCTGAAAGCGTAGGAAAGTTTGGCGGCGATACTGATAACTGGGAGTGGCCACGCCACACCGGAGATTTTTCTGTGTTCCGTGTGTATACCAGCAAAGATGGCAAGCCTACACCCTACAGTGCAGACAATGTTCCGCTGAAACCAAAACATTTTTTACCTGTAAGCATTAAAGGAATTAAAGATGGCGATTTTGCCATGATCTACGGATACCCCGGCGGTACCACCCGTTATGAAACCAGCTACGGTATTAAACTGAAAAACGAAATTGAGAACCCTTCATTGGTTGGACTGCGTGATGTACGTTTAAAACTGATGCATGAGCAAATGATAAAAGACCCTGCAGTAAAATTAAAACTGGCTGATAACTACGCCGGTGTTGCCAACTACTGGAAGTTTTTTGATGGCGAAACAAAACAGCTCATTAAATATAAAGTGTTTGATGAAAAGCAGGCTTTCGAAAATAAATTCAATGCCTGGGCAAAAGGAAAACCGGAGTATGAAAATATTATGGCTGATTATGCAAAGAATTATGCCGCCTGGACCCCTTACAGCAAAATGCGCCAGTATTTAAATGAAGGTATCCTGGGTTCTCCGTTGGCAGGAAATGCATCAAGATTGATTTCGCTGGAAACCGTATTACTAAAATCCAGCACAACTGCTGCCGATCTTAAAAAAGCAGTAGATGCTGCAACAGCAGCACGTGCAGCATTTAAGGAAAGCGAAGATCTGCCAAGCGATGAAAAGATACTGGCCTCAACCGCTATGATGTTTTACAATGATGTAGATAAGAACCAACACCCGATTGGTTTTTACGAAGGCATTAAAAATGCATACGGCAGCCTGAATGATGAAGCTACTTTTAAAGCCTGGGCAAAAGATGTGTTTGCAAAAACGATGATGCTGGACGATGCAAAATGGAAAGCATTTTCCGATGCACCAACAGCAGCTGCGCTGCAGGAGGATCCTGCTTTTGCTTATGCAGCTGCTTTTACAAAAAATTATACAAGTAAATATGTATCCCTGCGTACAGATTTTATGAACAAGAACGATGAGCTGGGCAGGGCATACCTGAAAGGCATTATGGAAATGAACCCGGCAGCAGTTAATAAAATGTATCCCGATGCAAACTTCAGCATGCGTGTAAGTTATGGTAATGTAAAAAGCTACAACCCACGTGATGCGGTACATTACGATTATGTATGTACAGGCAAAGGCATTTTAGAAAAATATGTGCCCGGCGATTATGAATTTGATCTGCCTGCAAAACAAGTTGAATTGTTTAAGAAAAAAGATTTTGGCCAATACATTGATAAAGGCAGAAATGACCTGGTTGTTTCTTTCATTACCACCAACGATATTACCGGTGGTAACTCTGGTTCTCCGGTTATTGATGGCAATGGTAATTTGATTGGCCTTGCTTTTGATGGCAACTACGAAGCACTTAGTCACAAAATTGCATTTGATAAAGACCTTAACCGCACCATTAATGTGGATGTGCGTTATGTACTTTGGTGCATTGATAAATTAGGTGGCGCCAAAAATATTATTGATGAGTTGAAATTGGTGAGGTAAAAAAAATTCAAATTTTGTTTGAACCGTCCCGCAAATTGCGGGACGGTTTTTTATTTTACTTATTTTTAATCATGATAACTATGCATCCAGCACTCAGCAAAAAACAATCAGATGCTTTTATACAGAATGGCTATACCATTCTTCCAAACATTTTACCTCCATCTCTTTTACAAAAATTACGGCAGCTCTTTGATGATAAGATATACAGTACTGACACTACCGACAAGGTGGTAAATACGGTTAACGGAAAAAACTATGTATCTAATGTTGAGCATCTCTTCAAAAGTGAAAACCTTGCCTGCCTCGAGTTATTGGGTTCACCTTTTATTTTAGAAACCGCCGAAACTATTTGCGGGGCCGACTTTTTTCTGATACAGGAATTTGCAGTTATAAAAATGCTGGGCGATAATACTGAAGTGCTTTGGCACCAGGATATGTTACACCAGCGAACAGGCAATTGCTTTACCATGGGCATTTACCTGGATGACGCCAATGCCGGAGATGGATGCCTGCGTGTTGTGCCTAAAAGCCATACAAGCGGCCAGGATATCTGTACATTGAAACAACAGCCTTACATAGAAGTACCCGTTAAAGCTGGTGATATACTGATACATGATATGATGCTGGCACACAGCTCGGGACTGTTGCAGCATAACTCTTTACGCAGAGTTCTGTATTTTGAATTTTTGTCTTTTAAACAGGCGGTGGGTGAAGGCATATATTCCGAAGAGCAGTTGTATCAACGCATGCGGTTGATACAACTGGCTATAGCATATTATAATCAGCAACACCCGGCCGAAAAAAAATTTGAATGGAAAAACACGCTCGCTGTTCCTGCTGATTCTTTTGATTCAGTTCATGAAATTTTAACCGATATACATCGTGCTAAATCGCTTGGTTTACCTTCAGCATATTGTTTTTAGAAAGTTTTTACACCAGGGGAAATGTTTCAAACTTATTTGATTAAAGCTGCTGCTGCTTCCCCCGTCTCAATTGCCCCTTCCATAAAACCCTGCCAGGCATCTGATAAATGTTCACCGGCAAAATGTGTACGAAGGAAAGGCCGCAGCAGAATTGGCCGTATACCAAACCATTGCCCTACGCCATACATGGCATAAGCACCTTTTGAGTATTCGTCAGCTCCCCAATAGTAATCTTCCTGTTTTACCAACAACTGTTTGGTATCACCAAAGGCAGGCTTCAGGCTCATGTTGATCATATCGGCCCGCCATGTATCAGTTTGTGTGGCTACCACCGGAGCTTTATCACCAATGGCATAGGATATCAATACACCTTTTTTAGAAGGCTGATCCTTGGTGGCATGGTAAAAATAATGGCCCGGCATATCTGTTACCAGATCAAAACTCTCATCTTTCCAGAAGCGTTCGCTGTAGAGCGAGGCGTTTTTATTGATGCGGGCATATTGCAATTCATTCATGGCCAGTTGGGTATCGGCAGGCAATGCCGGTATCCAGTTTATTTTTTTAGCGCTAAAAGTGGGTATAGTACAAATGATAAAATCTCCATCAAATACCTGCCCACCCGTACAGGTAACTTTTACTTTAGCTCCCTGCTCAATCTTTTGCACTTTGTGTTGCAGTTTAATTTTATCTTCTCCAATAGCATCTTTTAAAGCATAGGCCAGGCGGTCGTTTCCTCCTTTTATTTTCTTATCCATTTCATTCGTGTTATCACTGTCGGCATATTCCGCAATGGCGGCGTAAGCACTCACATGGCGCAGGCTTTCACCAAAATCAGTACTGTCAAGTAACTCCTTCAGCTCAAGGTCTTTGCCATCGCAGCCATTGTTAACCAGGTGACGCCAGAAGTCAATCTTGTCTAATTTCTTTGCGCCTGCATCACTCAGTTTTCTATAATCGGCCTTCATCTGCTCAAATTTCTTTTCCCATGCAGCAGAAAAACCCCATTTACCTTTATCAAAATATTCGCCTTTATAAATAAGCCGCGAATTCATGTAATTATCAAACAACGTCAGTTTAAATTCATCACATAATTCAATCATTCGTTTGTGCGAATTGCCAACCCATTCGCCGCCGAGTTCCACCACCAGTTTTTCATCTGCATCAATCGTATGACTGAAGACCCGGCCACCAATGCGGTTCCTGGCTTCCAGAATTACAAAATCAATTTTTCGCTGATGCAATTTATACGCTGCGGTAAGGCCGGCAAATCCGGCACCAATGATGATTACTTTTGGTTTTTTGCCGATTACAAAATTGCCGAAAGCTTCGGCACCCAATAAAAGACCACCACCACCAAGCGCAACGTTGCGTATAAATTTTCTACGTGAGAGCATAAAATTAGTTTTGTGTAATATCTAAACTTAAAACGGTATTTGCAAGTACAAAAATTATTCTTCAGTAAAAGGATGTACCGATCTCCACATGCGGTATAAAACAATCACCGGAAAAATTACCCAGGCTGCATTGGCCATCAGTACCCTGCCTAATTCGGGTGTTGCATGTTGCCCGTTTATTTCTTCAAACAAAATAATAGATACATTGGTAAGCATTACAGAGGCCCAGATGATGGCACCAAACCTGATCCAGTTCTTACCTTTTATAAAAGCATAAACAGCAACGGCATAAAATGGCCCAAAGAATAAACTGTCTATCCAGATAGTTGCCCGCCACCAGGCCGGCCTTGCCATCAGCACCGGATCAAAATTCTTTCCGTACCAATGCACCAGGTCAACCAGCCATTGGGGTGGCCATACCGGGTATTTAAAATTGTTGGTATCGGCAATTACCAGTTGCTCCACATCAATCATGTAAGTGATAAAGAAAAAATTGATGATAAAGAAAACGACCAAAGCAATATCAACCGGTCTTTTCTTTAGCGGAATTTGTTTTAAAGCCATAAGCAGGATTTAGTTTCAAATGAAGAAATAATTTATTATTCAGAAATTTTTATTTTGCGTCCGCGTCCTAACTTCGCCCCATGTCAATACTCAACATCGAATTTAAAGCAAAAACAAATAAACTTACAGAACAGGAAAATTTGTTTCTAAAGCAGCGCCCTTTATTTATTGGTGAAGATCACCAGGTTGACACCTACTTTAATGTAGCCGTTGGCAGATTAAAATTGCGTGAGGGCAATATTGAAAATGCGCTCATACATTACGAACGGGAAGATTTTGCAGGTGCCAAATCAAGTCATGTTTTGCTGTATCAACATCAGCCGGATAAAACACTGAAAGAAATACTGGTAAAAACTTTGGGCATAAAAGCCGTGGTTGATAAAAGGCGCAGGATCTATTTTATTGACAATGTAAAATTTCATTTTGATACCGTAGAAGGCCTGGGAACTTTTGTTGAAGTAGAAGCCATTGATAAAGATGGCAGCATCGGCAAAGAAAAATTACAGGCGCAGTGCGATGCATATGCTGCGTTGCTTGGTATTACTGCCGAAGATTTTTGTTCAGTTTCTTACAGTGATATGATATTATCTAACCACAAAGAGCACTAAGGAAAACACAAAGTTCACTAAGGCTTTCCTTGTGTTCTTTGTGAAAAATCCTTTATGGCCTTAGTGGTAAAACCCAAGTTTCTTCTTTAGTATATTTGCCCCATGGCAGAAGACTTAACTATTATACAAGGCAGCAAAGCCGAAGTTTATCAATCACTCATTCCTCAAATAAAAGCGTTGCTTGAAGGAGAACCTGACCTGGTAGCAAATCTTGGCAATATAAGTGCAGCACTTAAAGAGCAGTTCGGCTGGCTTTGGGTGGGTTTTTATTTAGTTAAGCCCGGTTCAAAATCTTTCGGCACCGCACAGGATGCAGAAACAGAATTGGTTCTTGGCCCATTCCAGGGGCCGGTTGCCTGTACCAGGATTAAAAAAGGCCGTGGGGTTTGCGGGGCAGCCTGGCAAAATGCAGCAACTTTGATCGTACCAGATGTAGAAAAATTTCCCGGCCATATTGCCTGCAGCAGTTTATCAAGATCTGAAATTGTTGTCCCTCTTATTAAAAACGGGGAAGTTATTGGTGTGCTGGATGTAGACGCTACTGAACTTGATCAGTTTGATGAAACAGATAAAAAATACCTGGAGGAAATCGTAGCTATTTTACATCTCTAGGGTGTGGATGGGGTATTATCCTTCCATCCCCACAAATACCGGCAGGCATAAGTTCTATACGGGCTCCACTTTTTTGAAACTACAAGCATTTTTTCTTTCATTGCTTTTTTACCGGAAGCATCAATATGGTAGAGTTTACAAATGGCCTGTTGTATACCCAGATCATCCACCGCAAAAACATCTTCACGGCCAAGGGTGAACATTAAAACCATTTCCACCGTCCATTGGCCAATGCCTTTTATTTGGGTAAGATATTTGATCAGTTCTTCATTGCTCATTTTATACAGCTTTGCATCGGTGATCTTTTCTTCAATAAAAAAATTGCACACGTTTAAAACATAATTAGCCTTGGCATTGCTTAAACCAATGCCTCTTAAAGTTTCAAAAGGCGTTGCCGCTATTTGTGCGGCTGTTGGATTTTTAGTATTGTATAAATTGATGAATCGCTTTTGAAAAACATCAGCCACTTTGGTACTCAGTTGCTGGCTCATGATGGAATTACACAAATGCAGGTAAACATTTTTTCTTTTTGCCAAAACAAATGGCTCCTGCAGCTCAATTATTTTTTTAAGTTTTTTGTCTTTGGAAAGGTGGGTTATATGCTGCATGGCAATTAATTTGCCCTAAGTTCTGCATTATTTTTCAAACCGGCAGATTACAGATCAGGCATCTGCCCATTGTTTAAAATCGGCTACTCTTTCCCGGCTGATGATGATTTCTTCTGATGCAGGTACGCCTTTTACCTGCAATTTCAGGCGGTTGCTGTGGTAAGGCTTTATCTGGTCAATAGCATCGGCATGAATTATTATTTTTCTGTTCAGTCTGAAAAAATCCTTTGGATTCAGCTCGGTTTCCAGTTTTTCCATGGTGCTGTTAATTACAAAGCGGTTTCCCTCCCGGTCTATTAAAAAAACTATTTTATTATCGGCAGCAAAATATGCCACATCGCCGGCAGGTATAAAAAACAGGCGTTGCCCTACTTTGGCCAAAAAGCGGTTTCGGTAATTTGTTGAAGTTGTATCTTTCAACTGCTCCATCAATAAACGGTAGTCGGCCGGCGTAAAAATATCCGACAGACTTTTGTATTTATTAATAGCTGCTGCCAATGCTTCGGCAGTAACCGGTTTAAGTATATAATCAATACTGAACAGCCGAAAAGCATCTACCGCATAATTTTCGTATGCAGTAATGAAGATGATGGGCTTGGGTGTTTGGACACGTTTAAAGATTTCAAAGCTTTGTCCATCTGATAAATGTATATCCAGTAAAATCAGGTCTGGATGGGGTTTTGTATTAAACCAGTTAACTGTTTCTTCTACACTCTCCAGGCAGCCAACAATATTTATGGCAGGGTCGTAAGCCTTTATCAACAGCTGCAGCCTTTCCTGTGCCAGTTGTTCGTCTTCAACTATTAAAATATTCATGGCCGGCTTTAATTTAAAGTGAGCAATGGTAATGTAACAGTAAAAGCTTCATCGTCTTTATGCACTTCTACCTGCCTGCCGCTTACCAGCATGTATCGTTTAATGATATTGTTCAGGCCAATCCGTGTTGAGTTATCAACTGACTCCCTGAGCTGTAAGTTATTGGTAACAACAAGGGTGTTGCTGCCGTTAACATGCACATCAATATGGAGTGGACGGCTTTTGCTTACAATATTATGCTTGATGGCATTTTCAATAAGCATTTGCAACGATGCAGGTATAATGTAAAACCGTTCTTTGTCTTCCGGTATATTCACTTCAATATGCAAACCCTCTGCAAACCTTTTCTGCAATAAAAATATATATGGTTTGATATAATTCAGTTCGGTTTTAATATCTACCAGTTCTTTATCATGGTTATTTAAAATGTACCGGAATACTTTTGAGAACTCTTCTATAAACCGGTTTGCTTCGCCGGTATTTTTCATTACCAGCGCCGAGAGCACGTTGAGGTTATTGAATAAAAAGTGGGGATTTATCTGGCTTTTTACCAATTGTAACTCAGCCTGCGCTGTCATTATTTTTAAAGATTCGGCTTCAACCAGTTTTGTTTTATACTCGGTAAAATAAAACATAATGGCATTAAGCAGGTGAAAAAGCAGGTTGGCCAGCCAGGCATAAATCAGGTTTAACTTGAGTGGCATAACGGTTTCTGCAAAACTGTGTTTGTGTAAAACCATGCTCACCAAAAACACAATGCCTGCAGTAAGCAGGGTGGTTAAAACGCCTCCTGCAATAAAAAAAAGTATCAGTATATTAACCTTATTCTTTACCGTATTGAGCCTCTTTTGAAAACCCGGTTCCAGCAAACGGCTGCCCTCCCAAATACACAGGGTTACCATGGTAATAGTCCCAAAAGCATAGTACCATTCTATACCAATGTTAAAATACTTATACACTTCGCAAAGCACAGTATTTAAATAAGTATAAACAGCCAGACCTAAAATGAATAAATATCTTAACCGGTGTGTAAACATAATTGCTGGTGCATTACATAACATCAACGGTGAAAATTAAAAATTGTTCACCGCTGATGTAATTATTGGTATTTCAATTTTTTTTATGGCAATAAAACCCTGTCTATTACATGAACGACACCATTGCGGCACATTACATTAGTACCAATTATGTTTGATGCATTGGCGCCATTGCCATTTCCTTTAATAGTTGGGCCGCCGCCTGCGCCGTTGGTTAAATTGATGGTGGTATTTCCTCCGGCAAGCATTGCCAGGTTGCCGTTTGCAAGGTCAGAGGAGAAAGCCCTTCCGCCAACAACATGATATCTTAATACAGCCAGCAATGTTGCCACCGGAATATTGTTGATATCATTGGTGCCCAGTGCTGTAAGCAATTGTGTAAATGCTGCATTGGATGGAGCAAAAACGGTTAGTGTTGCCGAGCTTAATGTAGCAATTAATGCAGGGTCTCCGCCTGGTGCATTGTTTGCTCTTACAATTGCTTTCACCAGGGAATCAAGTCCGGAGCCTGCTGCCTGTGCGGTGGCTACAATATTACCAGATGGCTTGTTTAAAGCTTTTGATAACTGGTGAATAACCCCGTTGTCTGCAGCTATATCTGCTACGGCCACTTTAATACCATTTACATAAACCCCCGATGCGTTTTTGGTAACAAATACCGAATCGCCACCGGCTGTAATTACCTTGGCATTGGGACCTGCCGGTACATCGGCTGCCAGAATTTTTGAACCAATAGTGTGATAGAGCAGCAGATCGCTCAACTGTGTTGAACTTAACGAAGCAACGGTGGCAGAGGTTATACCAGCATTGGCAAAAGCTGTATTATCCGGTGCAAATACAGTAAAGGGGCCGGTACCGCTTAAGGTAGTTGCCAGGTTGGCTTTTACTACCGCTTCTTCCAGCACGCTAAAACTTGCTGAAGCAACCACCACATCGGTTATTGTATTTGTTATAATTGGATCATCATCCTTATTGCAGGAAGATAAACTGATAACTGCTCCAGACAGGGCAGTAAATAAAATGCTTTTCAATGTTGTTTTCATTTTAATTGTTTTTGGTTATTTGTTCTTTAACAGAAAATAAAAGCTATGGATTTGGATCAGGGAGTAAACTGTTCAAAAAAGGGTGTGAACTGTTTAATTTTTACCGCCAAATAAAAAAGCTGCTCTTTGCAGAACAGCTTTTTATAATACCTAATCACTAATTTTAACTTACCCCCCAGCTCATTTCTCCACCTTTCTCATCTTTTAAATTAATGCCAATTGCCGCCAGCTGGTTTCTTATTTTATCGCTGGTAGCAAAATCTTTTTTAGTTTTCGATTCTTTCCTGATCTCAATCAACAGATCCATTACTCCATTCAATACATCGTTATTGGCAGCACTGTTTTTTAATCCAAAAACATCTTCCAGGTAAGCTTTAAATTTTTGCTGCAATAGTGATACCGTTGTAGCCGAAATTGCATCTGCCTGTATCAATCCGTCTTTTATCGAATTAATAACCGGCACCAGTTCAAACATATTTCCCAAAACCTTGGCTGTATTAAAATCGTCGTTCATAAATTCATCAAACTCATTCACCAGCCTGTTTACTTTAGCATCCAGTTCAGCATCTGTTGGTGCTTCATTATTTGCTGTAAATTTTTGCAGCAGTTCGTAAGCATCCCACAATCTTTTCAATCCTTTTTCTGATGCCTGCAAGGCTTCGTTGCTAAAATCCAAAGTGCTGCGGTAATGTGTTTGCAGCATGAAAAAACGAACCGTCATGGGTGCATACGCTTTTTCCAACAGCGGGTGATTGCCGGTAAATAATTCTTCGGGCAAAAATCCATTGCCTAAAGATTTGCTCATCCTGGTGCCATTTACCGTAAGCATGTTGGTATGCATCCAGAAATTTGCCGGGCTGGTATGATAACAGGCCTGGCTTTGTGCAATTTCATTGGTATGATGCGTGGCTGCCAGGTCCATTCCACCGCCGTGTATGTCAAATTTCTTTCCCAAATATTTTTCACTCATGGCCGAGCACTCAATATGCCAGCCCGGAAAACCCATACCCCAGGGGCTTGGCCATTGCATCAGGTGTTCGGGCTTTGCTTTAATCCATAAAGCAAAATCGAGGCGGCCACGTTTTTCGTCCTGTCCTCCCAGTTCTCTTGTTCCTTCCAGCAGGTCTTCCATTTTACGGTTGGTAAGAATACCGTACGGTTGCTCTTTATTATATTTTTCTACATCAAAATAAATAGTGCCGTTTACTTCGTAAGCGTATCCGTTGGCTAAAATCTGTTTGGTAATTTCTATCTGCTCAGCAATGTGCCCCGTAGCTGTTGGCTCAATAGATGGCGGTAAATTATTCAGCAACTGCATTACATGACGAAAGCCCACGGTATATTTTTGAACGATCTCCATTGGCTCTACTTTCTGCAGGCGGGCCAGTTTACTGAATTTGTCATCGCCTTCATCACGGTCACCTTCCAGGTGGCCGGCATCGGTAATGTTACGCACATACCGAACCTTATAACCCAGGTAAACCAGGTAGCGGTAAATAATATCGAAAGAAATAAATGTGCGGCAGTTGCCCAAATGCACATCACTGTAAACTGTTGGGCCACACACATACATGCCCACATGATCGGGTGTAAGGGGTGTAAAGAGTTCTTTTTCTCTTGAAAGTGTATTATAAATTTTTAGTGCCATAATTCTGTTTTGGGTTTGGCATTTTGAGTTTTGAGTTCTTCAAATTCAAAGCCTTGTAATTAAACATCTGCATTAAAATAAAAAAAGGAAAGTAACTGTAATTTTTTACAAAGATATTAAGCTATGCCGCAAGGGCAACAGAAATATTGGTATGTGTGAGATGCTGTCATTTGAAATGCTAAGATATTACTTTTTAGGCATTGCAACATCAGCCATAATAGGGAAATGGTCGCTCAGCTTCTTTTTAACCAGGTTAAACTGCAGCACATCCATTTTTGTATCAACAAAAATATTGTCGATACGCAAAACCGGCGAAATGCCGCTGAAAGTGCGGCCAAGTCCGCTGCCTTTTTCAACAAAGGCATTGTTCATATTGTTGCCAATGGTATGGTAAGCATAGCTGTTGGGCACATCGTTAAAATCGCCGGTTACAATTACCGGGTACGGACTTTTTTCTATTTCAGCCCGTATCCTGTCGGTCTGTACCTGCCTTTTTAAAAAACCTTTTTTAAACTTGGCTATAATGTTTTTAGATTCTTTTAAAGCCTTATTCTCATCTTCTACAGTAGGCTTTTCTATATACTTAAGGTTTTCTTTACTGAAACGTAAAGATTGCAGATGAACATTAAATACCCGGATGGTATCTTCTTCTTTAACCACATCTACATACTGAAAAATAGAATTATAATCATTGGGGTAAAAGCTGACTGTTTGTTTATTAATGATAGGATATTTTGAAAAAATGATGATACCGAAATGTGCATAGCCCCAAAAATCTTCCTTGCTGTTGTACGAATAAAAATAATTTTTGAAATCAAGCTGCTGAAGGAATTCATCCATATGCCCATGATCTTTTACCGTACTGTCTTCTGCAACCATTTCCTGGAAACAGGCAATATCCGGTTGGTATTCGTTAATGGTACTCAACATGCGGCTTTTTATATCCGGGTGTTTTTTTTCTTCCATCACATTAAACTGCGCCACGTTCCAGGTTAAAATACGCAAGGCATTAGCTGGCTTTTCTTTGGTAAACGGGTTTGACAAATGAAAAGAAACAATATTACTGATGGGTTTAAAAGCCAGCAGTATGGCAACCGCTGAAATCAATGCCCGCTTGGGTTTAATAAATAACCAGAAAATAATAAAGGCAACCAATATCAGCAGAAAATAAAAAGCAGTGAGTGTTAAAAACCCGATTGGCCAGAAAATTTTCGGGTCAAATAAATAACCATAGCAGCCCAATAAAAAAAGTATTGCTGCAGTTATATTTACAACAATAAAAAAACTTTTTGTCATTCTACGGAAAAAACCTGGCATAGCATAAAGATAATGCTATCAACAATAAAATAATGTGAAAGAAATGATGAAAGGAATTCAAGATATGGTAAAGGTTGACAACCTTTAATAAAACCTGCTAGCAATTAAATCTACTTACTAAGGTTGGCAACCTTAATCTTCGCTGGCTCTTTTTAAAATATCTTTTTCTTCTTTGGTAAGATGGTCGTAACCTTTTTGATTTATTTTGTCTAGTATCTCATCAACCCTTTGCTCGGTTACAATGGAGGTTTTGCTGTACGGGCTTTTACTGCCAATATTATAAAACACCCTTTCTTTAACGCTGTTTGTTTGCTTCTTTTTATTGGGATTAAAAAGATTGATGAACCAGTTATAAAATTTATTCATCCATTCGCTTCCATCCATATTGTGCTTCAGCATCTTTACAAATAAATAACCTGCAAATGCGCCGCCCATATGAGCGATGGGAAATGCGGCCGGACCCCGGGCAATACTTGCCAAATCAATAGCAACATAAATAACAGTAAGTATCCAGATGGGAATGCCGCCCCTGATATCTCTGAAAAACCGGTAACTGGGTGCAATCATGGTTGCGGCAATGGCAACCGCCATTACCGATGCATTGGCTCCCAGCAAACCAAGCGTATCAATTACCGCCCTGTTGGTGGGAATTAAATAAACGGCAGCCATAAAAAATACCGCCCCGGCAAAACCGCCATACAAATAAACCGGTATTATTTTTTTATTGCCGGTTAAATTCTGCAGCACAGATCCAAATGCCGATAACCATAACATATTGCTAAGAGCCCGCATTACGTCAACATCGCTGAACATGTAAGAAATAATGGTCCATGGTTTTTTGCTTAATGAAACCAGGTCTGCAGGCAACTGGAACCAATAGACAACCTGCGTATAAAAAGCGGTGCTGGAATGGTCGTTAACATTGATCGCAACTTTAATGGTAAGCAGTATCAGAAAGAAAATAACGTTGATCGCAAAAAGCCACATCAATGCATTATCGGGCTGTCCCAATGTAAAGCGTTTCTTTTTTAATTTATAATCAATATAACGGTCTGATTCACCCATAATGTAATTGCTATGCCTTTAAAAATACAAACAGTTATAACACACAATTGTTAGTTTTAATAGAAAGTTTTTTTATTGGTTTTGTTCCAGAATATTACGAGTAAAAGTCCGATCAACGCTCCTCCCACATGGGCAAAGTGTGCGATGTTATCGCCTGGCACTTTTGATACACCTCCAAATACATCTAAGGCAATAATACCCATGATGGCCCATTTTGCTTTAATAGGAATTGGTATCGGGAAGAGAATTAATTCTGTATTGGGGAAAAGATAACCAAATGCAGCCAGCACACCCATGATAGCTCCTGATGCACCTACTGTTGCACTTCTTCTCAAAATATCCTGGTATTGAATAACCTCTTCGGCTGCTAAATTCAAATGATCAATCTGCCAAAAGTCAACCGTATAAGATGCCATTTGCGCAAATGCTGCACCCAATCCGCAAATAAGATAAAAAGTTAAAAACCGTTTAGGCCCCCAAACTCTTTCTACATTGCTGCCAAACATCCACAAAGCAAACATATTGAACAGCAGATGAAAAAAACCGCCGTGCATAAACATATGCGTAACCACCTGGTAAGGCCTGAACAGGTCTGATTTGTAATGATGCAATGCAAACAGATCATCTACCTGGTTAACCGGCCCGCTGCCGCCAAACGCAATCTGTGCAAAATATGCCAGGGCATTAATGATGATCAGGTTTAACACGATGGGTGTTGTGCGCTGAAAACTGTTTCCGTAATTATTAAAAGCCATGTTACAAATTTAGTTGATTAATCTTTACCTCAGTTTCAGCAACACCACACATTCAATATGATGTGTGTGCGGAAACATATCTACCGGTTGAATTTTTTCAATCTGGTATTTTTCGCTCAGCAAACCCAGGTCACGTGCCTGTGTTGCTGTATTGCAGCTTACATACACAATTTTGGGTGCTGCCATTTCAAGCAGTTTGTTCACCAGTTTTTCATGCATGCCGGCACGTGGCGGATCGGTAATGATCACATCGGGCCTGCCGTGCACGGCAAAAAATTCATCATTGCATATTTTGATTACATCGCCGGCAAAAAACCCGGCATGACTGATATTGTTTAATGCCGCATTCTCTTTTGCATCAGCAATGGCTTCTTCTATTACTTCAACCCCAATAATTTTTTTAGCCTGCTTACTTACAAAAATGCCGATGCTGCCGGTGCCGCAATAGAGGTCGTACACTATTTCGTTACCGGTAAGTGCTGCAAACTCCCGGGTTACAGTATATAATTTTTCTGCCTGCCTGGTATTGGTTTGAAAAAATGATTTGGGCGAAATTTTAAATTCAAAATCTTCGAGCTTCTCTGTGGCAAAGCCTTTACCAAAGTACACCTGCGGGGTAAGGTCGTAAATGCTGTCGTTCCATTTGGGGTTGATGGTGTACAGCAGTGTTGTTATTTCGGGCACCTGTTGCAGCAGGTGATCAAATAGTTTTTTCCTGTCTGCTTCTTCATCAAAATTCAAACAGATATTCACCATCAGCTCGCCGGTTGTACACAGGCGTATGATGATATTGCGCAGCCATCCGGTATGCTGCCGTATATCGTAAAAAGTAAAATTATTTTCAAGTGCAAAAGAACGGACCGTGTTTCTGATCTTATTGTTCACCTCATCCATCAGGTAGCACTCATCAATATCAATCACTTTATCAAAAATGCGGGGCACATGAAAACCCAGGGCGTTTTGTTGCGCTGTAATATCTGTCTGCCCAATTTCATCATTGGTTAAGTACCGCTTATTACTGAAAGTAAACTCCAGTTTATTTCTGTAATGCACCGTATCATCTGCACCAATAATAGGTAAAATTTCGGGCAGGTCTACCTTACCGATGCGGCGCAGGTTTTGTTCCACTTCCTGCTGTTTGTATTGCAGCTGTTTGGCATAAGGCAGCATTTGCCATTTGCAGCCGCCGCAAATACCAAAGTGTTTGCAGAAAGGCTCCACCCTTTCTTTGGATAGTTCCTTAATTTTTAAAACCCTGCCTTCGGCCCAGTCTTTTTTATTTTTGGTAAGCAGCACATCGGCCACATCACCGGGTACAGCACCCGATATAAAAATTACCTTACCATCAAGTTTGGCCAGTGCCTTGCCTTCGGCGGCATAGTCGGTAATTAAAAGCCCTTCCAGTACTGTTTTTTTATTTTTTTTACTCACGGCTGCAAAAATACCGCATTAATCATCAATTTTGTTTTGTTAACGATTTGTAATTGTTAAAGTATCAGTGCGGCTATATATGTACATTAACCACCTATTTTAAATACATTTGCTATCCTTAAATAACGATGAAAAAATATTTACTTTTCGTTTTTGCTGCTTTAACAACAGCTTCTGCATATAGCCAGGGTTTCCAGGTTACTTTTAAAGCCCCGGGCTATAAAAGTGGTATTGCTTACCTCACTTACTACATGGGCAGCAATTTTAATATTGCAGATTCGGCAGCAATTGCCAATAACGGCACTGCTATTTTTAAAGATTCAACAAAATTGCCGCCGGGTATTTATGCTATTTTTTTTCCGGGAAAGCAGCTAAGAACCGAGTTTTTAGTTGGTGATGAACAAACCCTTACTGTAACTGCCGATACAGCCGACCTGCTTAATAAAACCCTTGTTACCGGTTCAAAAGAAAATTTACTCTACGATCAGTATCAAAAAATAGCTGCATCAAAAGGAAGGATGATTCAGCAGGAACGCCAGGCATATATGGCTGCTGCAACAAAAGCCGATTCTGCACTGCACGAAAAAAAATATACCACGCTTATTAATGAGCTGAACGATTACCGGGAAGGTATTATTAAAAACCAGTCGAAGTCTATGATGGCTGCTTTGTTAAATGCCATGAAAGAACCTCCATATCCCACCAAAATACCGGTAACCAGGCAAGACTCAATCAATAATTACAACGAATACAAAAAGCATTATTGGGATGGCATCAGTTTTATGGATGACCGGATCATACGTACCCCTTTCTTTTTAAAAAAGGTAGAACGTTATTACCGTGAAGTGATTTCGCCTGATGCGGATACTATTATAAAAGATGTTGATTATAAATTATTACTGGCCCGTTCGGCACCGGAGATGTATAAATTTTTACTGAACTGGCTTACCGATGAATTTATAAACCCGAAGTACATGGGCCAGGATGCTGTTTTTGTACACCTGTTTGAAAAATACCACAGTAAGGGTGCAAGCTTCTGGCTAAACGAAAAGCAAATGGAAACCATCAGCCGAAGGGCCTATATGCTCATGGCTAATTTAATTGGAGAAAAAGCTGCCGACCTTGAAATGCTGAACACCGAAGGCAAGCCCACTGCATTATACAGCCTGGATGCCGATTACACTGTTATTTGTTTTTGGGACCCCAACTGCGGCCATTGCAAAGAAGAAATACCGAGGCTTGATTCGATATACAGGGCCAGCTGGAAGAAGCATAATTTAAAGATTTTTGCCGTGCTTACCCCTGATGGCAAAGAAAATGTAAGACCAGAATGGCTAACATTTATTAAAGAACACAACATCAGCGACTGGACCCACGTTTATAAGACCAAAGAAATGGAAGATGCGGATTTTGCAGCGCAAAGGCCGGGTTTCCGCCAGTTATACGATATTAACATGACCCCTACCATATATTTACTGGACAAAGAAAAACATATCATAGGAAAAAAACTTACGCTGCTGCAGCTGAATGATTTGCTGGAAGTAAAATGGAATGCTGCCCCTAAGAATTAAAAACAAAACAACTGATGAAAAAAATTTTATTGCTGTTAACTTTTGCATGCTTTTCGGGTGCAGCATTTTCGCAAACCTTATTTACCTATGGTAACACCCCCGTTGATAAAGCGGAATTTTTAAGGGCATACAACAAAAACAAGACTCCGGTTACCAATAAAGAAAAAGCCCTGAAGGAATATCTTGAATTGTATGTAAGATTTAAACTGAAAGTAAAAGCAGCCATGGAGTTGCGGCTGGATACTTTACCTCAATTACAATACGATGCCCAGAGTTTCAGAAGCCAGATTGAAGACAGCTATTTAAACAATGAAAAAGCGGTGAATGATTTGCTGAATGAAGCTTTTACCCGCAGCCAGAAAGATATTCATTTACTGCATTTTTTCGTTCCGGTTGACCCTGCATTAAAACCAGAAGACACCATAAAAGCTTTCGCATCAATCAATTCGTTTTACGATGCCTTAAAGGCCGGCAAAACCGATTATGACAATTTAAATGCAGCAGCTGCAGTTAAAATCAAGCAATCCGATTTTGGCTTTATTACCGTGTTTAGTTTGCCATACGAATATGAAAATGTTGTGTATGCTTTAAAGATGGGAGAAGCCTCCAAACCCATCCGTGCAAAAAACGGCTGGCATTTGTTTAAATTAATTGATGAAAGAAAAGCTGTTGGAAAATGGAAAATTGCGCAGATACTGTTATCATTTCCGCCCGATGCCACTGCAGAGGCAAAGAAAGTTTATGAAAAAAGAGCCGATTCCATTTATCAATTATTGCAAAAAGGTGAAGATTTTGGCAAGATGGCCAGGTGGTTCAGCGATGATAAAGTTTCTTACAGCAATAATGGAGAGCTGGCCGAGTTTGGTTCCGGAAAATTTGAAAGTTCTTTTGAAAATGAAGTTTTTAAACTTACCAGAGACAATGAAATAAGCAAACCTTTTTTAACTGCTTACGGTTACCATATTGTAAAGCGGTTATCGCAAAGCCCGGTATCGGTCAATAAAAATGATATAGCTTACCAGTTTGAATTAAAGCAAAAAATACAGCAGGATGGACGGATAAATGTTGCCAAAGATCAGTTTGTAAAAGAAATTTTAAAACAGGTAGGTTATAAAAAGACCGGCGCAATGACCGACGCTGAACTGCATCGATATGCCGATGCGGTAATAGCCAGCCCTGCTTCAGAAACAGGCAATGCAACTATTTACCCCATAACCGGTAAAACTATTTGTACGTATGCCAAAGCAAAACTTACCGGTAAAGACTGGCTTGATTTTGTAAGAAATTATAAAGGCTCAGGTGAAATGTACCAGGGCGAAAACAATGCTGCGCTGTTAGATAAATTCATTACCACTTCGGTAATGGATTATTATAAAAAAAACCTGGAAGATTATAATGCAGAATTTCGTTACCAGATGGATGAATTTAAAGATGGTAATGTTTTGTTTGAAATAATGGAAAGAAATATCTGGGGCAAAGCATCTGCTGATGTGAACGGATTACAAAAATATTATAACGAAAACAAAGGCAAATATCTCTGGAATGCAAGTGCCAATATTATTGTATTCAACTGTTCGGGCAAAGCCATTGCAGAAGAAGCAAGAACGGCCGTTTTAAATGGAAAAGACTGGAAAAAAGTTGCAGAAGAATCTAATAATAATATTCAGGCAGACTCAGGCCGGTTTGAACTTACGCAAGTACCGGTTGTCATCGATTCAAAAACAGCAGCAGGTTATGTTTCTGAAATTGTAGTAAGCCCCGTTGATGGTAATACAAGTTTTATAAAACTTATTCATCATTATGATGCAAACCTGCAACGTAGTTTTGATGAAGCAAAAGGAATGGTTATTAATGACTATCAAAATATACTTGAAGAGAAGTGGATCGGCGAACTAAAGAATAAATACCCCGTTAAAATAAATGATGCTGTTTTTCAGTCGCTGTTGAAATAGTTACATAATACTGTTGAAATAGTTATATAATTATAAGAAAGCCTGCCAACAAAAACTGTTGGCAGGCTTTTTGTTTAAGTGGGTTTCAGGAACAGGGTGCGGATATAAAAATGATGAGATTTTTTATCATTAAAACCGGATTGATTCACAAAAACACAGGAACATGAAAAAAATATTTTTAGCACTGGCGTTAACTACCTCGGTTGCATTAGCCACACAGGCACAGGTGTATGTACAGGGCGGGTTAAACCTTGCCAACATTACAAAAACAAAAGACGGACAAACCGAGAAGAATAATTTACTGCCTTCATTTAATGCAGGCATTTTGGGCCGCCTGGAATTAGTTGATATGTTTAGCCTTGAATCTGGTGTTTTATTAACCGGCAAAGGCTCTAAGGCAGAAACTTATTTCAACAACAGTAATGATTACATAAAGACAAAATTCAATCCGCTTTACATTGAAGTGCCATTGAATGCTGTGGTAAAAATTCCTTTCGATGCAAAGGGATCTAACGGATCTAATTTCTTTTTTCATGCAGGCCCTTATGCTGCTGTAGGCATTGCAGGTAAATCAAGGCAAGATTCGAAGTTTGGTCCGTTGACCTCATCCTCAACAAGTAACATTAAATTTAGCAATGACGACCCTCTTACATCTCAACAAGAAGATGCAGTCTATGATAAATTAAAGCGTTTTGATTTTGGCTTAAACTTTGGTGGTGGTGTTCAACTAGGAAAAGTGATATTAAAAGCAAATTACGGGGTTGGCCTCACAAAAATAAATTCAACTCAAAGCAATAATAATGCTGATGACAAAAACAAGTACCGCACACTTAGTTTTTCAGTAGGATTTCCGCTTAGCAAATAATAAACCCCGTTTAAACTAAAAGTAAAAGCCCTCCGTTAATCCGGAGGGCTTTCTTTCTATGTAGCGTACATGCTTTGATTTTTTAGAAAGTTTTTGCCGGTATTATACAATCTGTTTCACTACATCGGCAATAATTTTAGGCCGGCCCAATGTATAATAGTGTAGTACAGGAACACCAAACTGCTTTAATTCTTTAGATTGCTGCAGCAACCATTCCGTGCCAACCTGTTCCACTTCTTCATCTGTTTTGCATTTGATGATCTCTTTACTGAGTGCTGCCGGTAAATCAATATGAAAAATTTTAGGCAATACCGTCAATTGCTTTTGGGTATAAATTGGTTTCAGGCCCGGAATGATAGGTACTGTTATTCCTGCTTCTCTGCAGGCTTTAACGAAAGCATAAAATTTTTCGTTGTCAAAAAACATTTGGGTAACAATATAGTCTGCCCCCATATCTACCTTTAGTTTCAGGTAGTGCAGGTCACTCTCCATATTCGGTGCTTCAAAATGTTTTTCGGGATAGCCCGCCACACCAATACAAAATTTTGTCTGGCTTGTATTTTTCAGGTCTTCTTCCAGGTATTTACCTGCATTAAGATCCGTTACCTGTTTTAAAAGATCAGTAGCATACTGGTGCCCTCCGGGTTCCGGTAAAAAAGCTGTTTCATTTTTTGCAGCATCACCGCGTAAAACCAGCACATTATCAATGCCCAGGTAATTCAGGTTAATTAATGCATCTTCTGTTTCATTTACCCCAAAACCGCCGCAAATTAAATGGGGTACCGTATCCACACTGTATTTATTCATGATGGCAGCACAAATACTTTCGGTACCGGGCCGCTTACGCACCACCACTTTCTGAAAAGTTCCGTCGGGTGTTTTTTTAAATACGTGCTCACTGCGGTGATAGGTTACATTAATATATGCCGGCTTAAACTCCATCAAAGGATCGAGGTGCTGGTATAAAGATTGGATTCCCTTGCCTTTCAGCGGAGGTAAAATTTCAAAAGAGATCAATGTATCCTTTGACTGGTTGATGTGCTCAATTACTTTCATCTTTTAAATTAATATGCAAACTTAAGCAAGCTGCTATACATAATCAAAACGATGTAGATATTAGTAAGATTAACCGGAGTTGTCAGTAAACAATACTTTCAATAAACATTTTACTGTACAGAAAATATATAGGCGATGGACTAACGGGCACTAATTTATATTGATATTGCCATACGATCCAGGCATTTTTATTATACCACAATACATCTATTATATAACTGGTCTTTACTCCTTCATACTTACTTAGAGGTATATCCCCAAGGCCGGTTGCTGTTGTATCATTTACTCCCCTTACTGTAAATACTTCTGATGCACCTGCATTAAAAGTGGTGTAGGTGTCATTTACTGCTGCGGGGTACTTGCAAAGCAAATTGGAGCTATTGTTGGTATACTGGTATAAACCGTCAGTTTTTGTATTCAGATAATACACAACAGTATCCGGTTCCACATCTATGATCTTAAGCCATTTTTCTCCACCCAGGGTTTCTTCGCTTACAGCTCTATGTGTAATCATTTTAGCATGGTTTGGCCCTCCCATATGATTGACCCAGTTATATTGGTAAGTCCAGATGGTACCTACTTTTGGTTTTTGATTAGCGGGCACAGGAATAACTGTTCCTCCACCGGTAGTTCCATCAATTTCCTTTTGGCAGGATACTATTGCAGAAGCCCCGGTAATTAAAACCAAAAAATATAGCCGGCAGATTTTCATTTACAGTGTTTACCTGAATAATATATTGTAAACTTAAATTAAAATATCGAGGTTTTAATACCTGAAATATACATTCAGGCTGCTATTTTATAATTTTTTGATAAACTGACTTTATTGTATCAGCCTTTATTTCAGTTCGCTTACTTTTGTAAAAACACCATCATTGAGTTTAACCATACATACCAAAGACCTTGTAAAGATTTACGGCAGCCGTACGGTTGTAAACAAAGTTTCCTTTAATGTAAAGCAGGGCGAAATTGTTGGGTTACTTGGCCCCAATGGTGCCGGTAAAACAACTTCTTTTTACCAGGTGGTGGGTTTGGTAAAGCCGGATGAAGGCGAGGTTTTTTTAAATGATATCAACATTACCAAACTACCCATGTACAAAAGGGCTCAAATGGGTATTGGTTACCTGCCGCAGGAAGCCAGTGTGTTTCGCAAGCTGAGTGTAGAGGATAATATTATGGCTGTGCTGGAAATGACAAAACTTAACAGGCAACAGCAAAAAGATAAACTGGAAACCCTGCTCGATGAATTTAATTTACAGCGGGTTCGCAAAAACAACGGCGATACTTTGAGCGGGGGTGAAAGAAGACGTACAGAAATTGCCCGTGCGCTGGCGGTTGATCCTAAATTTATTTTACTGGATGAACCCTTTGCCGGTGTTGACCCTATTGCTGTAGAAGATATTCAGGCTATTGTTGCTAAATTAAAATTCCGCAATATCGGCATATTAATTACCGATCATAATGTTAATGAAACCCTCTCCATTTGCGACAGGGCTTATTTACTGATTGATGGGAAAATATTTACTCATGGTACTGCCGAAGAACTGGCTGGTGATGAACAGGTACGCCGTCTTTACCTGGGTAAAAACTTTGAATTAAAGCGCAAGGATTATTTGCATGATGAAGCTGCCCGATAATTATTTATCTTGTTGGTTGAATGAAATTTCTTTCCCCCGCCATATCTAAATTAGCACGCATGCGTTTGTGGCGCATCGAAAACTGGAGCAATCACCCGGTGGCTGTACAGCGTGAGGTTTTACAGGAACTCGTTACGGCTGCACAATACACCGAGTTTGGGCGTAAATACAATTTTTCAAAACTTTTTTCGCTGAAAGAATTTAAAAAGAATGTACCCATTCATGAGTACGATGATTTAAAACCTTACATCCACCGTATGATGGATGGCGAAGAAAATATTTTATGGAACACGCCCGTTAACTGGTTTGCAAAATCTTCGGGCACCACATCCGACAAAAGTAAATTCATTCCCATCAGCGAAGAAAGCCTGCAGGATAATCATTTCCAGGCAAGTAAAGACCTGCTCAGTAATTATTATAAAAACTTTCCTTCCAGCGATTTGCTGACAGGTAAGGGCCTGGTGGTAGGCGGCTCACACCAGATAAGCAAGGTTAATGATGACATTCAGTATGGCGACCTGAGTGCTGTACTGATGCAGAATTCGCCATTTTGGGGCCAGTGGATACGAACGCCCGAACTGAGCGTTGCACTGCTTGATGAATGGGAAGAAAAAATAGAAAAACTGGCGCAGGTAACAGCCGAAGAAAATGTTACATCGCTGGCAGGCGTACCTACCTGGACGATTCTTTTATTAAAACGCATTCTTGAAATTAAAGGCAAAACAACCATTAAAGAAGTCTGGCCCAATTTAGAACTGTACATAAACGGCGGTGTTTCTTTCGTTCCTTACAAAGAACAGTTTGATAAAATCATGGGTAGCAAAATTAATTACCTCGAAATTTATAATGCCAGCGAAGGTTTTATTGCAGCACAGGTAAATCCGGATGATGATGGTATGTTGCTGTTTACAGAGCATGGTATTTTTTATGAGTTTATGCCTGTGGAGGAATATGGAAACGAAAGCCCTAAAACAGTTGGGCTTAACAATGTGGCCATTGGAAAAAACTATGCGTTGGTGATGAGCACTACCGGCGGGTTATGGCGTTATTTAATTGGCGATACGGTGCAGTTCACCAGCCTTAATCCTTACAAAATAAAAATTACAGGCAGGCTAAAACATTATATGAACGCCTTTGGAGAAGAAGTGATTGTTGACAACAGCGATAATGCTATTGCCCATGCTGCAGAAAAAACAAACGCTATTGTTAATGATTATACGGCAGCCCCTGTTTATTTTACCCAGGACAGCAATGGCGCACATGAATGGTTAATTGAGTTTGAAAAAGAACCGGATGATTTTAATAAATTCATTATTGAACTGGATACAGCCTTAAAAAATATTAACAGCGATTATGAAGCCAAGCGTCATAAAAGTATTGCGTTGCGTTTGCCGATAGTGCATAAATTAGCAGCAGGTACATTTACAGAATGGTTAAGAAGCAAAGGAAAACTTGGTGGCCAGCATAAAGTGCCCCGGCTGAGTAATGAGAGAGGTATATTGGAGGAAATTCTGGCAATAAAAAATTCGGCAATTATTTAAAGTTTAAAAGTTATTTTGAGATACAGAAACTAATTATCATGAAATTATTAGAAGGAAAAAATGCCATTATTACCGGTGCTGCCCGTGGTATTGGAGAAGGTATTGCCATAAAATTTGCTGAGCATGGCTGCAATGTAGCTTTTACGTATGTAAGCGACAGCAGTGCAGATAAAGCAAAAGCACTGGAAGAAAAATTAACAGCCATGGGCGTGAAGGCAAAAGCATACCAAAGCAATGCCGGTGATTTTGCTGCCTGCGAAGTTTTTGTAAACGATGTGATTAAGGAATTTGGAGCAATAGATATTTGTGTAAACAATGCCGGCATCTCAAAAGATAATCTGCTGTTGCGCATGACACCCGAACAATGGGATGATGTGATGCAGATAAATCTGAAAAGTGTTTTCAACATGACCAAGCAGGTGATAAGGCCCATGATGAAAGCCAGAAGCGGCAGCATTATAAATATGAGCAGCGTAATTGGCGAAATGGGCAATGCCGGCCAAAGCAGTTATGCAGCCAGCAAAGCGGGCATTATAGGTTTTACAAAAAGTGTAGCCAAAGAATTGGGCAGCCGTAATATACGCTGTAATGCAGTGGCGCCCGGCTTTGTAGAAACCGATATGACCAGTTATTTAAAAGAAGGAGAAGGTGCCGAAAAATATAAAGCGGATATTCCCTTGGGCAGGTTTGCCAGCACAGAAGATATAGCCAATGTATGTTTGTTTTTAGCCTGCGATATGGGTAACTATATTACCGGGCAGGTCATCAGTGCGTGCGGCGGATTGAACATATAACTGAACAGATTTTTATAAATGAACCCCCTGATTCCAGTCAGGGGGTTTATTAATTTTATGATGACCTGAAAGCCACCGGATGATTTAATTTTTTATGTGGCCCCATAAAAATGCGGAGCAATATTCTAAATGCCGAGAGTTCAATAAATATAAGGCATAATGCCATCAATGCAATTAATACAGGCTGGTTGCTGTGTACATAAGTAAACAATACATCTATACCAATAAAAGCCGCCGTTACCGGAAAACCCAGCATACCAATGGCTGCAAACAAAAACCACAGGCCGGTTGTTTCCTGCTCATACACATAGCCATGAAACTGGTTGAGGGAAATATCGTTATCAATGCGTTTAATTTTCTGCAGGCAAAAATACCCCACTAAAAAAGCTACCAAAACCCCACTAACGTAAAAAACGATTTCTAAAAAGTAGATATGATCTGCATTAAACAGTACTGCGGCAATTATAAACAGGTGCGCTGTCAGCAAATATATCCATGCTGTTAAAGCAGATTTTCTGTAGGAAAAAGCAAAAAGAATAACAGCCAGCGCAATACTCATTAAAATAACCGGCAGGGCTGCTCCTAAAGATGAAAAATCTATTTGATGGGTATAACCCAGCACCAGCATGGCAATAGCAGTAACAGTAAGTATACCAATGATAATTTTTGATTGTAAAAACTGCAGTTGTTTTCCTATCCATTTAAAAGGGCTCCATAAATAAGTAAACATCATGCTGTCTAAATTCCATTCCTTAATGCCCAGCATGTAAACAGATGCTTTTAATTTTGATACCGGCTTTTGTGCAGGAGCCAGGTAGTGAAAATACTGGTGATGCACCAGGTAGTTTAACACAGATGGAGAAACCAGCAACTGGTAAGTTCTTAAAAATGCATTACCGGCAAAATGTATCAACACCAGCCAATGCCAGCCAATTGCCACTTCAATAAACATCAATCCAATTTGCGCTGCCGATGAGTAAGCAATTTGTGTTTTAACGGTTGGCTGCACCCTGGCTATTAACGTAGCAGCAATGGCCGTTACCGCTCCTATTACAATGATGACGATCTTTGCCCACAACATATCTTCCCAAAAAGGATGCGTACGCAATAATAAGAAAACGCCAATATGTACACTTAACGATCCGTAAAAAATTGCAGAGGAAGATGTGGGGCCTTCCATTGCCCTGGGCAGCCAGCTGGTGAATGGAAACTGTGCCGACTTAACAGCTGCCGGCAATATCATCATACAAACAATAAAAACAGCCATGCCGGTATTGGCAGTTTGCAGTGCCATAATTTTTGCTTCGCTTAATTCAGAAAAACTGATGTTCTGGTTTGTAAGGTGATGCATCATCCACATGCAAAGCATGAGGGCCACATCGCTAATGCGGTAATTGGAAATTGCCTTGAATGCATTTTTAACCGGCAGATATCTGTTGCGGTAAAAAGCTATCAGCAAAAATGAACAAACACCTTTTATTTCCCATCCAATAAAAAGGGTTTCAAAATTGCCCGATAAAATAATAAAATTATAACCTGTTGCAAATAATAAGATGGTATTGAAAAAACGTTTGTACCCTTCATCACGGTGCATATAATATTTACTGAAAGTAGCTACCAGGAAGAAAAGAAAAGCTCCGATGATACTGAACACAGCTGTTACTTCATCATAAAACAATTCAAGGGCAAATATAAAATGATCGGTTTGATAGAGTGTTGCCACGTGATAGTGGATCGGTTGCAAGCCATTGATAACCCACCATACGGCAAAGAAAACTGACACCAGTATATACAATACTTTGGTAAACCGTACAATGCTGCCAATGGCTTTTTCGCTTTTATTTTGCCAGAACAGGCTTACCAAAAAAGCCAGTAATGGTATTGCAATAAATGATATGAGCAGTTGATTCATTTTAAAAATTTTACTTACTGATCTGAAATAGGTTTTGTTTAATCAAGCAAATACACCGGTAAATTTTCTTCTGTTGCATGTACGATATGGTTGGTCTCCATTTCCCTGGCTTCCTCAATAAACTCTTCCATATTGTGAATGGTTTTTATTTCACTGGTTTCTGTAATTGGTTCATACTTTACAAATTCACCGTTCCTGAAATAATAGAATTGTTTTTCTTCCGGATGTAATGCTACAATATGCACCCATTCATTTTTATACCATTCGAATACTTCGGGTGTTGATTGGATGGCTTTTAAAACAATTTCAGGTTTATGTTCTACAATCACCAGCAATCTTACCGGGTCATGCACTTCAATCATTTGCCAGGGCAGTCCCGGGCGCAGGTCTCCATCACTGCTGTTGGCAACACCAAACAATCCCATTACATTATGGGGCAGTTTAGTACCGGCGCCTACTTTAATATTATCTACCCTGGAAAAATAATACTCCAGGTTAATACCGCCACAAACCAAACCGATAGGCCTCATTACTGCCGACAAAATTGTTCCGTCAGCATCGGTGGTATGATCATAACTGTTGAGAAAAGCACGTCTATCCAAAAACAAACCCTTGGTAACCTGCCTGCGGCCAATAATAGCTAAGGTATTGGTGCCATGGCCAAGCTCTGGCCTGGGTTCAAACAAAGAAACCGAGCGGTTGTGAATGGCTTTGCGAACCTGTTCCAGTTCCTGCCTGGTATTAATAGATGCAAATCTTCTGCTGCGTTCTTTTGCATTCAGGTTTAATGCCGTTTCAAAATTTTGTATGTTGATGATGTGCAGGTTCATGTTCTCTGGCGTAAGCACATCTTCATCATAATAAGCCATCACATCTGCTGCAGTATCATGCATGCTGCCAATAAACTGTGTTGATTCGGGAATTACAATTCCCTTTCCTGCCAGTATTGCCCTTACTTTTTTGTGATTCAGGATATAAGACTGCACCCTTGCATTGGTAGCTCCCGGCCTTCCACTGCAGGCCCCGCAATCATGTGCGCCGTGATGCGGATTATTGGCGCTGCTGCTGCCATGCGCTACAACATACACTATCGATGCAAAATGTTTAACAAGGCCAATGCCTCTTAAAAACCCTTCTGCCCTGGTGGCCATTTCATCCAATGTATAACCGATCTGCAACCCGTTCTCCACATCATTTGTGCTTTTGTTTTCGATGGTGAGTACAGATTGTTTATCCATATGCCCATATGCATTTGAAATAGCCGGACTCATTTTAGGACGAAACAACATTTGTAATTTTTTTACAAAAGCCCAAAAACCAAATCCAATACTCAGGAAAAATCCTGATACCGCTCCATGTGTGTATTTGCTATAGATGAGTTCTTCTTCCCTCACCATTTTTGCATCAGATTCTTTGATGAGGTATTTAGGTGTTACCGGAGCCGGACACAGTTTATCATAAAACTTACTGCCTTCCTGCTGAAAATAAAACTCAACGCCAAAAAAACCGGGAGCGCCAAATGTTTCAGCAGTTTTATCTACCGCTTCAATGTGGCGGCGAATAGAATCTTCCCGTTCATCAATGCAGAAAATAGCCTGCAGCGACGGGGCGTTTGCAACAATGGGAACAATTTTAGCAGCTCCATTATAGCGTAATTCTCTTCTTTCACCGGCTATCAATATCCCTTTCAATACCGAATCATAATAACTCCATTCAAAAGCATCCTGCCACAGTTGTATTACTTCGGCCAGTTCTGTTTTAATAATATCTGCAAATAAATCTGCAGGCGGTTCTGTAACATGGGTTGCCAGGGGCTGCCAGTTTTTTCCAAGCGAATGATTCAATGCATCCAGTTCCATCAGCAATTCAAATTCAACCAGTTCTTTGAAGGTTATTTTTTTATTGTCGAGCAGGGTGTGCGGATTATCTTCAACGGCACTTACAAAACCACTCCAGCCATGGTGGGCAAAATGCTGATCGAAAAGATACTGTTCAAAATATTCTTCTTTACCAACTATTGCTTTCAGCAATGCGGTAATGGAATAGTTGCCGGATAAAAACTGAGCGCTTACAGCTTTTGTTTTAAAGAAACTTACAAAACTGTTTTGCTCCAGTTCTTTAATGCTTTCAATAAAAGGTTTATTTACAACCGGGAAACCGTCAATAGCAATCCCCTGGTCTAAAAATGCACAAAGTATGCGAAACAACATCGGATGAACTTTGTTATCCAGGTCAAGCTTGTAAACGGCTTTCCATTGGCTGCGCAGCTCTCCAATACGGGGATGATTAACTGTGTAATATTTTTTGTTGATCAGTTTATCTTTCCAGTCGTTCACCGCATCCTCACCTTTTTTTTGGGCAATCAACATTTCCAGCACATCTTTTCTTATTCTGCCCGATTCATACATCTGCCGGTACTCGGGTAATTGCAGGTGTACCTGAAAGCCGAATATTTTTGATGCCTTAAAAATGGCATCATAAAATTTCATGTGCTGAAAAGCATGTAATGAATTGTGGTGTATAAAATCCTTTAGTGCCTGTTGAGAAGGCAAAAAGTGTTTCAATTCATGAAGTACATGTGCTTCGTTAAAAGAATGATTGCCCATATAAAATAAATCGGGTTGGAAGTAATTTCCAACCCTGTTTAAAAAGTTAATGCCTGAGTTCCGCTAAGCTGAATGTTGGATTTTTTTCATCATTTATGTAGGAAACGTCTTTATAAAACTCCACCTTGCCCGTATCTATATTATACATGGCTCCAACTATTCCTATTTCACCTTTGTCCAGCATTTCTTCCAGGATAAAACTGCGTTCGATAATATTTTTTACCCCGCGCCTTACATTTAATGAAGATACATTCTCAACAAATTTTGAATTTTTTGAATTCCGCTTATCAACGGCAGTTGTTTCAGATTCGGCATAAACAGCGGGTTGCAGTTTGGATAATAGCTCTGTAAGGTTTCCCATTTCAACATGGTCGCAGGCCCCTTTTACAGCACCGCATTTGGTGTGTCCAAGAACCACTATCAGCTTTGTGCCAGCTATTTTACAGGCAAACTCCATGCTGCCCAGTATATCTGTATTCACAATATTACCGGCAATTCTTATCGAAAATACATCCCCCAATCCCTGGTCAAAAACCAACTCAGAAGATGTACGGCTGTCTATACAGCTAAGTATTACGGCAAATGGCCATTGTCCGTCACGGGTAGCATTTACCTGGCCTAATAAATCTCTTTGTGCTTTTAAATTTTTTACAAACCGTGAATTGCCTTCCTGTAAAATTTCCAACGCCATCCTGGGCGTTAAACTATCTTGTGTTTCTTTTGTATGAACTCTCATTTTAAATTTGATTATTTAGTTTTATTAAAAATATTTTTTAAGCCGGCTCAATAAAATTGACCGTTTCTACAATTATGTTTTTTGTTTTTGCATTGCTCTTAAAATCACGGATGAGTTCCACTACATCGTAAGCAATGGATTTAGAATTGGTGCAATCAATAATAACTTTTGAATTTTTGGGGATCTCTTCCAGCTCTTTTATCACACTTGCCTTATTAAAAAAAGAAACTTCTTCAGCCAGTACAAGATGATGCACTTCATGTCCCTCTTCAGCTGTAACTGTTTCTTTCATATAGTGGGAGTTGCGGTAACTATGGCGCAAAGTGTAAAAAATACCAACCAGAATACCGATGGTAATACCTTTTAAAAGGTCGGTTGCCAAAATGCCAATAACCGTTGCTAAAAAAGGTATAAACTGCTCCCAGCCTAATTTGTACATCTGCATAAAAAGACCAGGCTTGGCTAATTTATAACCCACCATTAGTAAAATGGCTGCTAAACTGGCAAGCGGAATCATATTTAACACACTTGCAATTGTAATAGCACTGATCAATAAAAATATGCCATGAAGTATGGCCGATAATTTTGTTTTACCACCAAATGAAATGTTTGCTGAGCTACGTACAATAACCTGTGTAACGGGTAAACCGCCTATTAATCCGGAGAATATATTTCCCAGACCCTGGGCTTTTAATTCTCGGTTGGTAGGTGTAATTCTTTTATTGGGGTCCATTTTATCTGTAGCTTCAACACTCAGCAATGTTTCCAGGCTGGCAACTATGGCCAATACGATGGCTATTTTCCAGACTTCAAAATTGGTTATGGCAGAAAAATCCGGAAATGTGAACTGGTTAAAAAACTCCGATAAATTATTTGCAACCGGAAGTCTTACAACCTGGTCATCGGCCAAACTAAAATCCAGTGTTCCTGCTTTAAACAAATAATTCATTACTATACCAAGTACAACAACAACAATAGGTCCTTGTATCAACTGAAAAATTTTATGCTTCTTTGTCAACACCGAATCCCACAATATGAGAATTGCTAATGAGATAACAGCTATCAAAACAGCTCCGGGAGTAATAAAATCTAACGCTTTTGCAATTTCAGAAAATGTGTTTTGCCCGTCTGCCTGTAAAAAGGCATCATCGCCTTCTGCATCCTTATCCCATCCTAAAGCATGTGGAATTTGTTTTAAGATAATGAGAAGCCCAATACCCGTTAGCATCCCTTTAATTACTGAAGATGGAAAAAAGTAGGCAATAAAACCGGCTTTGGCAAACCCCAGTATAAGTTGAATAATTCCTGCTATTACAACCGCCAGTAAAAAAGCCGGCCAGGAACCCAGGGTAGCAATTGAGGTTAGCACAATTACTGCCAGGCCGGCAGCGGGACCACTAACGCCTAAAGATGAACCACTTGCAATACCTACAATAATACCACCTACAATTCCTGCAATGATACCGGAAAAAAGCGGCGCACCCGATGCCAGTGCAATACCCAGACATAAAGGAACTGCTACAAAAAATACTACAATACTCGCCGGGAGGTCGCTCTTAATTTCTTTAAATAGGTTATTACTCTTCATGAAAAGCTGTTTTGATTTAATTATAAAAGAATGTCATTACTATCATAACTGATAATAAGATTGCCTTAAAATAATAAGGAGGAGACGCCATACAGCGCCATTAACAATAAGTGAAGTTTAATTTAAGCGGCGTTAGGTGGAGGAACCAGTAGTTCGCCATGAAATGCAATGTACGTATCTGCATTTTCGCATTTGTGATATTGCGTAGCTATTGAAAAGAAAAAATAAATTCTATGATTGCTGTGTATATATTCTTCAGATAGAGATGTATTGCCGGGGGCTTTTTCTTCTGTGCTGTTACCAAAGGGATTTGATGATTCTTCTTCGTTGCCTGCAAGCGGAGATACCGCTTTTTCCATTTTTTGTTGTTTGGCTAATTCCTGTTGGGCGGCATATACAAATGGGGTGCTTACTGTAAGCCATACCAATGCCAGTATCATAACAACGGCAGATACCAACTGTGAAACACTATATATTTTACGCCCTCTTTTCATGAAGTGCTGCAAGATAACACATCTCGTTTTTTAAAACAACTTTCGCAAAGAAACTGTGTGTTAAATAATAAAATATGACATAGAATCAGCAATTGTTGTTTTGATAAACAACAGTTTTTACATAAATGTTCAAAAGACAAAAACAGCAAAGCCGGTCTTTGTGTTTAAACAATTACAATATTCAGCGGTTTATTTTTTACTGTTTGGCGGCTGTTTTAAATTTTTCAATAGCATTTTTTGTGAACTGGCTCAATACCAGTTTTCCGCTGATGGCTGCCCTTTCTTTCAACAGTTCATCCCAGTGTTCGGTTCCACGCCAGAATATCTTTTTCATTTCGGCCATGGCGGCAGGGTTGGAGTGTGCCAATGTATTGGCTAATTTATAAACCGCTTCATCCATGTTCTCAATACTATCATGTAATTCTGCAAAAAGCCCTTTGCGTTTTGCCCAGTCGCTGCTCCGCCAGCTTGTTGCATCAATGGCCAATGTACTAAATGCAGCTGTACCTGTTTTTCTTTCAACAGCGGGGCCAACTACAAAAGGACCAATGCCAACTGCCAGCTCACTTAATTTTATTTCAGCTTTATCTGAAGCAATGGCATAATCTACCGCACTTGCCAAACCTACACCGCCGCCAACACATTTACCCTGTATGCGGCCAATAATAAACTTAGGGCATTTGCGCATGGCATTAATTACATGGGCAAAACCGCTGAAAAATTTTAAGCCTTCGGCTTCATTTTTAATAGCCAACAGTTCATCAAAACTGGCACCACTGCAAAATGTTTTTTCACCGGCGCTTTTTAAGATGATAACCCTCGTGTCATCGTGTGTACCGGCAAAATGTATTTCACGGGCAAGCTCTTCTAATATTTTTCCCGGCAAGGAATTGCTTTGCGGGTGAAAAAATTCGATGGTATTGATACCATGTTCGATGTGGCTTTTTACGTATGCTTCGGTACCCATAAAATTTGTTTTGAGTATAAATATAAAAAATGTTACTGTGCTTTTTTGGCCACCATCGTCAATATGGTTGCAACGCCGGTTACTTCACCTGTTTCGTCAATCATCTCTACCAGCCATTTTACAATGCCTTTATCAATATCATCGCCACGCTTAAAATCTTCGGGCTTTTCAACCACACGTTTATCATTCAGTAATTTTTGTTTGCAGGTAAACCGAATATGAATTTCGCTGCCGGGATAAACCGGTTTTGTAAAACGTAATTCATCAATGCCGTAATTCAACAGCACCGGGTTTTTTTCGTAGCTGTCAACAAACAAGCCGGCAGCAATGCTCATGATAAAATACCCGTGCGCTACCTGCTGCTCAAACATAGTCCCTTCAAAATTGGTGGTTTTAATGTGTGCGTAAAAGTGATCGCCGCTGAGGTCAGCAAACTTATCAATATCTTCAGATGTGATGGTTCTTTTTTCGGTAATGATCTGTTCACCAACTTCCAGCTCTTCAAAAAATTTTGTGAAGGGGTGTTTGCCCGGATCTTTTCCGGCTGCATATTGCTGGTAAATATTGGTGATGGCGGTGATGGTTGTTGGCGATCCTTGTATAGCTGTGCGTTGCAGGTAATGTTTTACACCACGCAAGCCGCCCATCTCTTCGCCGCCGCCGGCACGGCCGGGGCCGCCATGCACCAGCAAGGGTAATGGAGAACCATGGCCCGTACTTTCTTTGGCACATTCATTATTAAGCACTAAAATTCTGCCGTGGTGCGACGCTGCACCAACTACATATTGCTGTGCAATTTTATGATCGGCTGTTACAATGGTAGAAACAAGGCTTCCTTTACCAAGCTTGCTTAATACAATGGCATCTTCCGCTTTTTTATAAGGCATGATGGTACTCACCGGGCCAAATGCCTCTACTTCATGTGCTTCTTTTGCAGTAAAAGGATTTTCGTTCATCAATAAGACCGGGCTCATGAAAGCTCCTTTGTTTGCATCGGCATCAATTACTTCCACACTGTCTAAACTGCCATAAACTATTTGAGAAGATGCCAGCAGTTTTTGAATTTGTTCTTTCACTTCTTTTCGTTGTGTTTGTCCGGCAAGCGATCCCATTCTTACTGATGCATTCAACGGGTCGCCAATAACGGTTTGCGCAAGTGAAGCGCCGATCTCTCTCCACAGGTCTTCCATTTTATTTTCAGGAACAAAAATTCTGCGTATGCCGGTGCAACGTTGCCCGGCTTTTAAAGTCATTTCTTTTCTTACTTCTTTTATAAAAATATTCCACTCGGGTGTAGAGGGTGTAACATCCTCGCCCAGCACAATGCAGTTTAAAGAATCTGCTTCCATATTAAAAGGAACATTCTCCCGTAAAATATTAGGATTCGATTTTAACATCAGTCCTGTTGATGCGGAGCCTGTAAAAGTTACCACATCCTGCGATGTTACATGATCCAGTATATCTCCGGCGCTGCCGCATATTAATTGCAAAGCACCCTGGGGTAAAATTTTTGATGCAATGATTTCTTTTACTACCGCTTCGGTTAAATAACTGGTTACGGTAGCCGGTTTAACTACACAAGGCATTCCTGCCAATAAATTCACAGCAATTTTTTCCAGCATGCCCCATACCGGAAAATTAAAAGCATTGATGTGTACAGCAATTCCTTCTTTTGGCACCAATATATGTGTACCCATAAAAGTATTGTTGGTACCCAGGTTATGACTCTCGCCATCAACACAAAAAACCTCGTTGGGAAATTTGCGGCGCAGCGATGCGTTTGCAAATAAATTGCCGATGCCACCCTCAATATCTACCCAGCTATCGGCTTTTGTAGCGCCGGTTTTATAACTGATGGCATAAAATTTATCCAGATGATTTCTTAAGTGCAGCGCCAATGCCTTCAGCATATTACCCCGCTCGTGAAAAGTCATTTTACGCAAGGCCGGGTTACCAACCATTCTGCCGTATTCTAAAATTTGTTTAAAGTCGAGTCCTTTTGTGGTTGCTGTTGCAACTGGTTCTCCGGTTACTGCATTGTATAGTTGTTGTCCTTCTCCGTCGCCGGTTATCCAGTTACCGTATATATAGTTTTCGAGTTTCATGCAATCGTAAAATTTAATGCTCAAAGTTAGCTTAAAAGAAAAAAGGCGTAATGCCTTTAAATGAAATTTTATAGTAAACCAAATTGTTTTGCATGATGTGATACATGCTTGTAATGCAGCAGTACCCATTCCTCAAAATTCAATTCCCCAAAAACCGGGTGAAGGCTGGTTATTAATGGTTCGTTTTTAAAATAATTTTCAAATGCAGCAATTGATTCTGCCAGTTTTTCCAAAGCTGCTTCCATGGTTGCATACTGCAATGGCAGGGCTTCTTCGCCAATTACAGTTGTGGGTGCTTTTGTATTTTCCCTGAATTCCTTATCGCTCAGCAAAAACTCTTTATACTTTGGCAGGTGTTCAACAGGTGTTACCAGATCAAATTTTATTTTTCCGGCAGATACGTTGAAGAATGCGGCCAGGTGCTCAACAGCCTGCTGGGCATTCATCTTCCCCCACTTACCTATCGAATCGGCAGGTAATTTTTTAAACAGCAAAACACATTCTTCTCGAATAAAATTTAGTTTCTGTACATCCATACATCTTTATTTAGCTACACAATGTAAAACAAAAAAGCACCCCATTAAAAAGGTGCTTAATACTTTTATAACCATGTGGCCTGTTATGCCCGTATATCAATCTCGGCACAAAGCCTTTCAAAAATATCTTCTACCGTTCCTTCACCTTTTATCATCACCACTTTATCAAACTGCTTGTAATAATCTGCTACTATGGCTGTTTTGTTATGGTATTCCACAATACGGGCCCGTATCACATTCTCATTGTTATCATCGCTGCGGCCGCTGGTTTCACCTCTTTTTAATAAGCGTTTCACTAATTCCTCTTCACTTACATCCAAAGCCAGCATGGCTGCAATGGGAGCTTCTTTCAGTTCCAGTAAATTATCCAGTGCTTTTGCCTGGGCCGGGGTTCGGGGAAAACCGTCAAACAAAAAACCTTTAGCATCCGGGTTTTCATCCAGTGCCGAGCTGATCATTCCAATCACCACCTCATCTGGCACCAGCTGCCCCTTATCCATAAAGTTTTGTGCTTCTTTGCCCAAAGGTGTTTCACGGCAAATTTCGCTACGCAGCAAATCGCCTGTGCTCAGGTGCTTTAAACCGTATTTGGCGATCAGTTTTTCGCTTTGAGTACCTTTTCCGCTGCCCGGTGGGCCAAATAATATTAAATTAAACATAAGCTGATTGTCCTTGTGAAGATAGCAAATATAAGAATCGTACTTTAAATTTTCATTAACAGTACCATGAATCTGTTTAAAATCTTAAAATTCCGCTATTTCGTACATGAACAACTATTTATCACGAAATTTGTTGAACTATATGCGATCATTCATTTTCATTTCAATCGTTGTTTCTTTAATTATTGCCGGTTGCAATAATCCAAAGACAACACAAGCTAATACAATCAATATGGATTCTACTAGAAAAGAAAACCCCGTTTTTTCAAAAACAGATACCGCTAAAGTGGAAATAAGTAACGAAGAGTGGAAAAAGATATTACCGGCTGATGTATATAATATTGCCCGGGAGAAAGGAACCGAGAGGGCTTTTACAGGAAAATATTGGGATAGCAAAGAAGGCGGCACTTATTATTGCCTGGCCTGTGGCAATCCTTTGTTCAACAGCAACGGCAAATTCGAAAGCAACTGCGGCTGGCCCAGTTTTTTTGAACCCATCAGCAAAGGCAGCATTATTTATGCACCCGATAATACCTATGGTATGAAGCGCACTGAAGTCATGTGCGGAAAATGTAAAGCACATTTGGGACACGTTTTTGACGACGGGCCTCCTCCAACCGGTTTACGCTATTGCATCAACTCGGTTATACTGGATTTCGAAAAAGCAAAAGATGCCGAACAAAAGTTTGATAACAAGCAGTAATTAATCTGGCTTTCTTACACAAACCAAATGGCACAGATCAACTTTTTGCACATTGTAAAAAGCGCCACTGTAAAAATATTTAGTTACCGCCTGTGTGCCGTTTGCTTCGGTTGAACTCCAGATGGTCATACGGTCATCAAATTTCAGCTTTGCAAAATTCAGGTGAATGATGTCAGTTTCATCTTTGCAGGGTAAATACCAGTCGGAAAAACCGCCCGCTGTAAGCGTATCGCAAACCTTGGCTGCATATACCTTTCCGTCGTAACCGCTGTTTTTTCCAACAGCTAAAACAATGGCTTTGGTATTGGCTGCGCCATCTGTTTCACTTTGTGCAGCTTTGCCGATCTGTTCATATCCTCCCCAGGTAATGCGGTCCATAAAAGTCATATCAGCTATCATCAGTTTTTTACCGTTACCTTCTATAGTAGCTGTTTTTTGTGCCACAGCACTTAAAGAAAAGAATAACATAGCGAAGAGTATATTTTTCATAACGTAGTTTTTTGTGATGTAAATAAAATATAAATTTTTGAAACTGTTTAATTTTTTCTTCCGGCTGCCCAAATGCCCATTCATCAATTCTTATTTGCCGGCTCGGCTTTTTTTTGCACCTTCATTGCCTAAAAACTAACCATGAGACATTTGCTATCGTTTGTTTTGGGTTTAATGCTGATGACGCTTTGCTATCATTCAGCTGCTCAAAAAATCTCCCTCGATCAGTTTAAAAATTTAAAGCCACGCAATATTGGCCCGGCCGGTATGAGTGGGCGTATTACTGCTATAGATGCTGTGGTAGCTAATCCCAGTATATTTTATGTGGGGGCCGCCAGTGGTGGTGTATGGAAAACTGAGAACAGCGGCCACTCCTGGGCACCCATTTTTGATGAACAACCGATTCAGAATATTGGGGCTATTGCCATTCAGCAATCTAACCCCGCTGTGGTTTGGGTTGGTACCGGCGAAGGGAATCCAAGAAATTCACTAAACCTTGGTGGTGGTATTTATAAAAGCATGGATGCCGGTAAAACATGGAAAAAAATGGGGCTCGATAAAACAATTTGTATTCACAGAGTGGTTATTGATCCGGTAAACCCCAATACGGTTTATGCGGCGGCAATAGGTAACCCGTATGCTGAGCATTCCGACCGTGGTGTTTTTAAAACAACTGATGGCGGCGAAACCTGGAATAAAATTTTATATGCAAACGATACTACCGGTTGTGCTGATCTCATCATGGACCCGTCTAACCCCAATAAGCTGATTGCTGCCATGTGGCAGTTTAAAAGAACACCCTGGAACTTAAAAAGCGGTGGCAAAGGAAGCGGTTTATTTATAACTGTTGATGGCGGTAAAAACTGGAAACAAATAAATAAAGATGATGGCATGCCAGATGGCCAGCTTGGAAGAATTGGTGTTGCATTCAGCCGCAGCATGCCCAGCAGGGTGTATGCAAAAGTTGAGGCAACAAAAAATGGTTTATATAAAAGCGATGATGGTGGTTTTAAATGGGCATTGGTAAACAGTGATCCGGCACAGATCACAGACCGTCCTTTTTATTACCAGGAAATTTATGTTGATCCGAAAAACGAGAACAGGATCTACGATGTGCATTCAACAATAACTTTTAGTGAAGATGGCGGCAAATCTTTTTCAACTATGATCCCGTATTCGGGCATTCATCCCGATCATCATGCCTGGTGGATAAACCCCGAAGACCCAAACCATATCATTGAAGGAAATGATGGTGGTATTGGAATTTCAAGAGACCGTGGCAAGACCTGGGTGTTTGATGAAAAAATTCCGGTAGGCCAGTTTTATCATGTAAATGTTGATAATGAAATTCCCTATAATGTAATGGGCGGTATGCAGGATAATGGCAGCTGGCTTGGTCCTGCCTATACCTGGACAAATGGTGGTATTAGAAATTATTACTGGAGCAATGTGGGCGGTGGCGATGGTTTTGATGTAGTGTCGGACCCCGAAGATGCAAACTGGGTTTATAGCATGAGCCAGGGCGGAAGCGTTGGAAGAAGAAACTGGAAAACCGGAGAAGGGTGGTTTATTAAACCACAGGCGCTTGATCCTACAATAAAATTGCGCTTTAACTGGAACTCGGCCATAGCACTTGACCCTTTTGATACAAAAACCGTTTACTACGGCAGCCAGTATTTACATAAAAGTACCGATAAGGGCGTGAGTTGGGATATGATATCTCCTGATCTTACATCAAACGATACTGTGAAAATTGCTGCTTATCAAAACACCGGAGGATTAACGCTGGATATAACCGGCGCAGAAACACACTGCAGTATTCTTACCATTGAGCCATCAAAAAAAGAAAAGGGAACGGTCTGGATTGGTACCGATGATGGTAACCTGCAACTCACAAGAGATGGCGGAAAAACCTGGACAAGCTTTTATGGAAAAATTCCCGGCATGCCGCTTGGCTGCTGGATACCACAGGTAAAAGCTTCGGTATTTAATGCGGGAGAAGTTTTTGTAGTTGCCAATGATTACCGACGCGGCGATATGAAACCTTATATTTTCCGCACAACAGATTATGGCAAAACATGGGTACGGATGATTGATGAAAATAAAGTAAAGGGTTATGCTTTATGTGTGCTGCAGGACCCTGCGCAACCAAATTTAATTTTTGTAGGTACCGAAAATGGGTTATGGGTAAGCCTGGATAACGGCATTTCATTTGAGCAATTTAAAAACGGCTATCCTTCTGTTTCCACTTATGACCTGGCAATTCAGGAACGTGAAGCCGACCTGGTGATTGCCTCCTTTGGCCGTGCCCTTTGGGTATTGGATGATATCAGGCCACTAAGAAAAGCCGCTGTAAACAAAGGCATGAAATTTACAAATGCTGTTACGGTGTTTGCAGCACCAGATGTTTACCAGGCGCAATACAAAGCAGCAACCGGGTACGAGTGGAGTACTTATGGATTATATGATGCCGAAAACAGAAGGCGTGGCGCACCGGTAACTTTCTTCATCAATAAACCAAAACAGGATACTGCAAAGCAGGCGCCTGTTGTTGCTAACGAAGCAACAACAACTCCGGCTGGCACACAACAAGGCGGCAGACGCAGCGGTCGTGGCGGATCAGGCAGTGGCAGAGCGGACAGCGCCATGGTAAAAATTTATTCGCTGAATCCTGCGGACAATCCAGCTAATGAACTGATAAGAACTTTGCGCTGGGCTGTTGATTCTGGTTTTAATAAAATGTACTGGGGAATGGAAGAAAAAGGTTTCCGTCAGCCAGGCTCAGCTAAACCGCTGCCCGGGTCTCCGGAGCCAGGAGGTTTTGCTGTTTTACCAGGCACCTATAAATTGGTTATGACTTATGCAAATGCTTCTGATTCTTGCTACATAACAGTAAAGGATGACCCAAGACTGGGCAACCGGAATGATATAAAACTGGCGCAACGGAATATGTATAACCGGTTAAGGAAAAGTGCCGATAAATTAACAAGCGGAACCGATCAGCTTACAGAAAGTGAAGAGGTTCTTACTAAAATGTTATCTCAATTAAAAGGCATGGAAGGAAAAGAGATTGACTCTTTAAGAAAATCAACCACAAAAATGCAGGATGAAATAAAAAATATCCGTGAATTAATAAGCGGTAAAACTAGTACAGCCCAGGGCATATCAAGAAGCCCGTTTGAAATAACCGTGATGAGCGCCATACAAACAGCCCAGCAATCTATTGGCAGTAAAATGGTGGCACCCGGGCCGCAGGTAGAAATTTTAGTGGGAAATGCAGAGAAAGCTGTAAAAGATATTACAGACAAAATAAATAATTTTTACAGCAGTAAGTGGGTTGCCTACCGGCAGCAGGCAGAAGGAACGAAAGTGAATTTGTTTAAAGATTATAAAGTGATTGAATAATTGGAACAGGTAAATACTGGCTGGTGTTTGTAAAACAGTAAAAGCAATTTGTCATACAAAATGTTCCATCCATTTCCAAAGTATGGGGGCTGGGTATAAATCCGGCTTTATTTTTTATTCTTTGCCATCCCCCTTTAAAATTTTATTTTTGCAGCTTAATTATAAGCTTATGGGTAATCTTAAATTGAGTGTGCTGGCCGAAACGCTGCAGGCTTCGGAAATTGTGCGTCTGGGTGCAAACATCAAAGAAAAGATGAAGCAGGGTGCAAAAATTTATAATTACACCATCGGCGATTTTGATTCCTCCATCTTCCCAATACCGGCAGAACTTGAGGCAGAAATTATTGAAGCTTATAAAAACGGCTTTACTACTTATCCTGCCGCAGAAGGAAATCTGGATTTGAGAGAAGCGGTGGCTTCTTTTATGGCAACCAGGTGCGATCTGCATTATGCAAACAATGAAATTTTAATTGCTGCCGGTGGCAGGCCGCTGATATATGCTTTGTACCGGGCCGTTGTTGATAAAGGCGATAAAGTAATTTACCCGGCGCCCAGCTGGAACAATAATCACTATGTGCATTTTACCGAAGGTGAACACATTATGCTGGAAGCAGAAAAAGAAAATAATTTTATGCTTACGGCTGCACAAATAGCACCGCATATAAAAGGCGCCACATTGCTTTCTTTATGCTCTCCTTTAAATCCAACCGGAACCACTTTTACCAAAGAAGAGTTAAGTGCCATTTGCAACCTGGTGATTGAAGAAAACAAAACCCGTGCTGATGGCGAAAAGAAACTATACCTGATGTACGACCAGATTTACTGGACACTTACTTTTGGCAATACCGTTCATTATAACCCGGTTACATTAAACCCAGCCATGAAAGAATTTACCATTTTCATTGATGGTATAAGCAAGGCATTTGCCGCTACCGGTGTAAGGGTTGGCTGGGCGCTTGGCCCTTCAGATGTTATTGCAAAAATGCGTTCTATTAACAGCCACGTAGGCGCCTGGGCTCCCATGGCCGAGCAAAAGGCTGTTGCCAATTACCTGGGAAAAACTACAGCAATTGATACATACTTTGTTCATTTTAAGGCCGAAATAAATGAGCGCTTACAAAACATTTTTACCGGTTTTCAGCATATGAAAACTGCCGGGTTTAATGTTGATGCTGTGGCTCCGGAAGCCGCTATCTATCTTACCATACAAATAGATTATGTTGGTAAAAAAACAGCTGGTGGAAAATTACTGGAAACACAGGCCGATGTTACTTCTTATATTTTAGATAAAGCAGGGCTGGCGGTTGTTCCATTTTATGCATTTGGCGCAGACCGCAACAGCAGCTGGTACAGGCTTAGTGTAGGCACTTGTAAAAAAGAGGAGATCGGAGAAATGTTGGATGCTTTGAAAAGTGCTTTGGAAAAGTTGTGTTGATTTTCTGATAATGGCCTTTAGCGAAATCTATGTAATGTTTAATCTGCGTTCAGTTCTTACAATTCAAAAAAACAAAGGGCTTTAATTCACGCTGGCGGAAAAGTTTTTGAAGCAGAAGCGGTTTGTTGCTTATTTTATATTTATTGAGGTTTATTGCTTCGTGTGCAATAATTAAATTTTCTATTCGCTCTATTCCATACAATAACTGATGAAGTAATTCAACTTCTTGTTCAATGGATTGGGGAGTCATCAACTCCTGGTTGAACAAAACCAGCAAATCGCGGTTTGATTTGTTCATAGTTTCTGGCGGTTAATTACTATCTGTTGCCATAACCCACGAACCCTTCGCAACCACATGTGCTCTTTTTTGAAGAGGCACAACCAGCTGCAAATACAATGGTGGCAACAATAAATAGCGCTAATGTTATTTTACTTAGTTGTTTCATAATTTCAGATTACCAAATTAAACTAATTTTACTAACAATTATTGCATTGTTTTGATAAAAGCCGAAAATTTTAACATCCCGGAGCATAAACCCCGCATTTTAATTGCCCCGCTGGACTGGGGCCTGGGACATGCAACCCGTTGCATCCCAATTATCTTTACTTTGATTCACCAAGGATGTACTGTTTTTGTTGCAGCCGAAGGCCCCGTAAAAACTTTACTGCAAAAAGAATTTCCGGATCTACTGTTTATTGAATTAAAAGGATACAGGGTCAGTTACAGCCGCAATAAATTCTGGATGCCCGTGAAGCTGCTTTTGCAACTTCCAAAAATTCTCTTCCGCATATATGCAGAAAACCGTTGGCTGAAAAATGCAGTAAAAGTGAACAGCATTAATGCGATCATCTCTGATAACCGCATGGGTTTATTCCATCATAAAATTCCCTGCATTTATATTACGCATCAGCTAACCATAAAAACAGGGAATCGTTTTACCGAAAACATTGCTCAAAAAATTCATTACCATTATATAAATAAATTCAGCACCTGCTGGGTGCCCGATGCAGCAGGGATAGTGAACCTTGCAGGAGCATTATCGCATCCGGCAATATTACCCAAAGTGCCGGTAACATATCTTGGCCCTTTATCCAGGTTCAAAAAAAGGGACGTTGAAAGTAAATACGATCTCTGTATCATTTTATCGGGGCCCGAACCGCAACGAACCATTTTTGAAAAAATTATTTTACAGGATCTGAACAAAGCTGAAGGAAAAGTTTGCCTGGTTCGTGGGCTTCCCTCCGAAACAGAAGTACCCCGGTTAAATAATTCATCAATCGAAATTAAAAATCATTTGGCTGCAGAGGAATTAAACAACGTTATGCTGCAATCAAAAATCATTATAAGCCGTTGTGGTTATTCCACGGTAATGGACCTGGTAAACCTGCAGAAAAAAGCAATACTTATACCTACACCCGGCCAGACAGAACAGGAATACCTGGGCGGATATTTACAGGAACAAAAAATATTTTATGGTGTTGATCAAAACAGTTTTTCATTACCAGAAGTTTTAAAAAGCGCTGCTGCTTTTGAATTTAATACAGCTTCTTTCACCGTGAATGACTATGAAAATGTAGTGGAAAATTTTGTTGCAACACTCCGGCATCAATAATGCAGGTATTCAAAACCTTTGCCAATCTTTTTAAGATCGGTCATTGCTGTATATCCGGCTGCATACCATTCATCGCTTTTTTGTAAACTTTCGGCTGGCAAATCGTTCAATGCTTTTGGTAATGCAGTGCTTGTAATAACACACGCTCTGATGGCGGGCAGACTTTTAGTTGCACTTGCATATCCTATCCATGTTTTTTTTCCGGCTAACACGGCAAATACATTTTTGTAGAATGCTGCTCCGTTTTTTTTAATAAATATGAGTACGGGTATTGCAAAAATAAAAAGTATTGAAACAGTAATATCAAGCAATCTTTTGTTGCGGCGCTGCAGCGGCATACCAATTTTGTACATTGTTGAATTAGCTATAAAATCTCCGCTTGTATTTTTACTGTCGCTTCCAACAATGCTGTTGCTGCCGGATGCATGAAATTTATTTTTTGTGGTACCAGGCAAAGCTTTGATACTGCTGATGATCTCTTTAAAACTTAAGCCGTTCTCACAAAAAATTATTTCTTTAACCTGGTATTTTTTTACAAGCGCAGGCAATTGTTCAATACTACCAAGAAGAGATGTAGCGCCTGTAGCGTCTTTATTCACCCGCCCCAAAATGCGTTCAGTCATACCTGCGTTCTGCAAGATTTCTGCGATGGTGAAAAAATCATTTTCAGCAGCCACAACTATGGTTTGCCGTCGCTGTTCATTTTCATTGCTTGTCTCCAGGTAATGCCATTTAATAAACAGCAGCCGCATGGTGTTCATCAATACAAAAGCAAGGGCAATGCCTGTAACTAAAATACCTCTCGAAAACCGGATACTTTCCGGCAGCAATGCATACACACTTAGTAAAACCAATGTTGCTATAGCTGTTGACCTTATCAGCTGCAGTTGTTTATAGCCTTTATCATACAGGCCGCTGTAAAATGCTGTAATTAAAAACAGGGCTGTAAAAACCGGAAATGCAATGAATAAAACATTGGGCGAATAATTTATCTCCTGCCTTATATAATTGCTCCACCATATCCTGGTGAGCCCGAAAGAGCCTAAAATAATACAGGCATCCAGTATGGGCAAACCAATTTTATTCAGCAGTTTTGCAACTGCCGAAAAAAATGCCCTGATGAGAATGGCTGTTTGAATTAAAAAAATAAACACCCCGGCCTTGCTTCCGCTGTAATGTTTTTTTACAAACAAACTCATGGCTTTATAAAAAAGCCGCACATAGTTTAAGCTTCCTCTTTTGGTACTTTCGCCTTTAAAATGAATGATGGTACTTTCGGCAAAATAATAATTTTTGTATCCGCCTTTTTGTATCCGGTAACTCAGGTCCACATCTTCGCCATACATAAAAAAGCGTTCGTCAAAATTTCCAATTTCATCCAGTACTTTTTTGGGCATCATCATAAATGCACCAGCCAATACATCCACTTCATGATTTTCTTTTTCAGGCAAATGCCCAAGATGATACCTGGCAAATGTTGCAGACCGGGGAAATAACCTGGTAAGGCCCGACAGTTTATACAAAGAAGTTAATGGAGATGGAAAAGCCCGTTTGCTTTCTTTTAAAAAATTACCCGAGCCGTCGATCATATGTATGCCAATGGCTCCTGCCGTTTTGTTGCCTGCAAAAAACTCCAGGCATTTGTCAATGCTGTCTTCAGAGAGTATTGTATCGGGGTTTAAAAAAAGTATAAACGCTCCTTTGGCTTTTTCAAGTGCCTGGTTATTGGCTTTGGCAAAGCCCGCATTTTCATTATTCCAGATAAAATTTACTGTAGGAAAATTGGGTTCCAGGTATTCCCTGCTCCCATCAGTGGAGTTATTGTCTGCAACTATAATTTCTGCATCAATACCCAAACAGGCTTTTTGAACCGAATACAGGCATTGCTCCAGAAAATATTTTACATTATAGTTTACTATGATTACCGATAGTTGCAATGGCCTTTTTTAACGGGTGCTGAATTCAAATATTTATTTCGTTACTCAAAATACGGTTTTCCTTTGTTTGGGTGTATTTCAAATTGTCGCAAGGGTTGCCAACCTTTTTAAAGTTTATTTAAACTTAAACCCCTCTGGAACAAGGTTGGCAACCCTTTGTTTATGCTTTAATGCTTTGTTCGTGCCGTATCAGGTTAGTTGGGTCATACCTGCTTTTTATTTGCTGAAGCCTGGTATAATTTGCACCATAATACATTTCCTGCCAGTTTGTAAATTGAATATCCGGGTAGTTTCTGTACTGTGTTTTAATACCGTTGTTGCTGAACAAGGCTTGAACCTGCTGAAATTTTTCCAACAACCTGGCTTCCTGTTTTGGAAAATCCCAATAGGTTTGCAGTTCAGAAAAATAAGTAAATGCCCGGTGCGGAAAACAAGAGGCTTTTTCGAACTCAGCATTTATAATATTGCCTCCCAACGTATTCACCTGGTAAATCATGCCGGGTGTTGTAAGCACTGTTTCTATTACTTTGTCAATACAACTTTCAACCTCGGCAAAATTTTTATACAAGCCGGCGGATGCATTTTTAAAAAACAAAGGTTCCCTTCTGCCATAAAAAACCTTTAACGCCGTGGTTATTTTTTGTGGGGTTGTTTTGGTTGTTTTTTCAGATAAGCCGGATAAAGTATCAATAACTTTTTGCACTTCGGCATGGTGCTTATCTGCATTGGTTAATAAAATATAAATTGTTTTTCCATTTAGCACAAATGCCGAAAAACAACCTGTTGGCAGGCTGGCCGTTACGTCAAACCATTTTTGTAAAACCGTTTTGGCTTTTATTGTATCAACTTTATAAGATTTAAAACGGTAGCTCTGTAATGTGGCCGGGGCTTTATGAACTTTAAATTTCATTTCGGTAACAACACCAAAATTTCCATTACCGCCGCCCTTGCAGGCCCAAAGCAGGTCTTTATCATTTACAGAGTTAACAGTGTTTCCTTTTCCGTCAACCATGGTTATCTCCTGCAGACTGTCGCAGGTAAGCCCATATTTTCTTCCCAGCAAACCATAACCACCACCAAGTGTAAGTCCGCCAATACCCACGCCGGCACAGGATCCGCCGGGTATAATTTTTCCTTTGGGCAAAATCGCATCATAAATATTTGATAGTGTACAGCCCGGACCAACTTTAATTGTGTTGGCATCCATCCATTCAATTTTATTTAGTAAAGAAAGGTTGATGACCATGCCACCGTCGTTGCAGGAAAACCCTTCCATACAATGGCCCCCACTTTTGATAGCGATGGGTAAACCGTTTTGCCCGGCATATTTTACGGCCTCGGCAACGCCTGTTGCGTTTTTACACAATGCAATGATCTGTGGAAATTTTTCTATCCGCTTATTAAACCCTTTTCTCAGCAGTTCATAATCCGCATCTCCTTTTTTAAAATAAGTTACGTTGTCGTTTGAAAGGGCCTTGGAGTATTTTCCGGTGAATTCAGAAAATCCTTCAAATGGTTTTGCAATTAAGCCCAGGTTGGCAAGCAGCGCAAGTTTTAAGAATTCTTTCCGCTTCAATTTATTTTGCATAGCCAAATCTAAAATCATAAATCCGAATTCCGAAATCGAAGTTTATACCGATAGGCTTCTGTAATCAATCCTATCTGTTTAACCAAAAGGCTTGCACACAAAGGCTAGGCTTATATTTCAGCCCGGCTACATTAGCCAAAGATGAAATTCATTTTGGTAGTATCTTTGCGCCATGCTAAAAACAACCCTTTTAAATGCAGTTGAAGCCGGTGCGGTACAGCTGAGACACTATTTTAATAACGAAGATTTAAAGATCAGCAATAAAGATGGAATCAATAACTGGGTTACCGAAGCCGATCATGCTGCCGAAAAAGCAATTATTGAAGTGATCAAGGCCGACTATCCCGATCACTTTATTTTAAGCGAAGAAGCTGGAGAAATGGCAACCGGCAGTGATACCAAATGGATCATCGACCCGATTGACGGCACCATTAATTATGCATGCGGTATTCCGCTTTGTTGTGTAAGTATTGGTGTAGAGCAGCACGGCGAGATGATACTGGGTGCAGTTTACAATCCTTTCATCAACGAATTGTTTTTTGCACAAAAGGGATTTGGTGCATCGCTGAACGATAAAAAAATAAGCGTAAGTAAAAAAACAGAAGTCTTGCATAGCTGTTTGGTAACCGGTTTTCCTTACACCTATCTGGATATGGAAAACGGGCCGCTGGAAGTTTTTGAACGCCTGGTACGCAAAGGGGTGCCCGTACGCCGGTTGGGCAGTGCGGCCATTGATCTTTGTTGGGTTGCCGCCGGCAGGTTTGAAGGTTTTTTTGAACACAGCCTGAGTGCATGGGATTCGGCTGCCGGTTTTTTAATTGTAGAAGAAGCCGGGGGTAAAGTAACCGATATGAATGGAGATAAATATTCTCCTTATCAAAGAAAAATTGTTGCAACGAATGGGTTGATACATGATGAGTTGATTGATGTAATTCATAATAGAAAGCAATTGTAGATTTTAGATTGGCGATTTTAGATTTTTTTTATTGCAGGAAGTAAAAATTATTTAGTGTCGGTATGAGTACTATAAAAGATGATATTATGAAAAGGCTGAAAGGCGTTGCGGTAAAAACCGGAAGGCTTTGTCTAAAATTGCCACATAATATTGTTAATAAAACATACATCGGTCAAATAATAAGATGTTCAAGTTCTGCATCAGCAAATTACCGGGCTGCTTGCAGGGGAAAATCAAAGGCTGATTTTGTTAATAAATTAAGAATTGCAGAAGAAGAGCTTGATGAAACCATGCATTTTTATGAATTACTAGCAGAATTCAATGAACCATTTAAACAGGAATTACGGGATTTATATGTTGAAGCAAATGAATTACTATCGATAATCGTTGCCTCAATCAATACAACTTTAAAAAACATGGTTGCTGAAAAAGAAAAAACACAGCGACCAAACAAAATCTAAAATCGCCAATCTAAAATCTAAAATAGATGGAACGTACAGAAATATCAAGCCTCGGTGAATTTGGTTTAATTGACCATCTTACCCGTAATAATGAAACAAAAAACGCCTCAACCATTTTAAGTGTGGGTGATGATGGTGCCGTGATAGATCACTTTGGCAGGCAGACCGTTATCAGTACCGATCTGTTGGTGGAAGGCATTCATTTTGATCTGATGTACACACCGCTGAAACATCTGGGTTATAAATCGGTGATCGTTAACATCAGTGATATTTATGCCATGAATGCCACGCCAACACAGATCGTTTTAAGCATCGCCATCAGTAATAAGTTTAGCGTTGAAGCGTTAGATGAATTTTATGAAGGTGTGTATGCTGCCTGCGATCATTACGGTATTGACCTGGTTGGCGGAGACACCACCACATCGCAACGTGGTTTTGTAATAAGCATTACTGCCATTGGTGAAGTGGCACCGGATACTTATGTAAAAAGAGATGGCGCTAAGGTGAACGACCTGGTTTGTGTAAGCGGCGATTTGGGTGGCGCTTTTTTAGGTTTAACAATTTTGGAAAGAGAGAAAAAAATATTTGAAGAAACCGGCGCCCAGCCCGACCTGGAAAACCGTGCATATATTATCGGGCGCTTATTAAAACCCGAAGCAAGAAAAGATGTGATTGAATATTTTGCTGAGCATAAAATTGTGCCCACCAGCATGATGGACATCAGCGACGGGTTAAGCAGCGAAATGCTGCACATTTGCAAACAAAGTAATGTTGGTTGTGTTTTATATGAAGACAAGTTGCCTTTAAATGAAGACAGTAAAGATTTTGCTTACAAACTGGAGCTTGACCCAACTGCCTGTGCATTAAGCGGCGGCGAAGATTATGAATTGCTGTTTACCATTTCGCAGTCCGATCATGAGAAAATAACACAGAATAATGGCTTAAGTATTATTGGCTACATAACCGAAGCAAGTGAAGGAAAAACTTTTATTACCCGTGGCGGAAATAAGCATGAGCTGATTGCACAGGGGTGGAATCATTTGAAATAATCTAATTTATTTGAAAAAATTTTTCTGTTCTTTAAAGTATTTCATTATTTCGGATTTATTATTGACTGTAATTTCTTCCAGAGTAAAATATTGTTCTATGGGATCCAAGGTAAAATTATAGTCTTTAAAATAGCGAGAATTATTCTTTATTTTTATCTTGTATAGCTTCATTTTGTAAATACTGTCTAATTCTTTTGAAAAGCTATATTCTAAATGATTTAATTTATTTGAAAACCAAAAATAAGTAATACCTGTTAGTCCTGAATCTTTAATTCCTTGAAAAAAATAAGTTTGAACAACGCCTCCAGGATCTGGTTTTTCATTGTTCGAAACTAGTTTCAATTTACTTTCTGTATATCCTTGATAAAAATTTAAGTTGTTACACCACTCTTTTTTTATAACAGAATCAACCAATAATTTTTTTCCATAAGTTTTTTTATTTGAATCAAAAAATAAGCCAAAGAGATTACTTTTTTTGTAAACAAAAAAGTAATCTCTTTTTTCTGATTTAAGTAATATACCATTTACTGTTGAGTCAAAATTGTATTCTCCATGGTATAACACCCGGTTTTTATACTTGTAAATCCTTGTTGAAAATGTATCATAGCGTATTAATTTTCCGTTCGAGTCAATAACCGGAAAGTTTTCTGTCACTTTAATTCCTTTTATATCATGACTTCCTGTAGGAATACAAGCGATAATAATGGCTACAAATAATAGAGGAAACAAAAATAAAAAAATTGATTTTTTCATACTCAGATTTATTTACAAAGGCCTTTACTAAGTTAATCTCTTTTTAATTCGCTTCAAATGTTTGGGTAAAAGAGCCATTATAGGGTGATCCTGGATGCCACCCCCAAAGACAGAATACTTTAGTAACAAAGTTATAACTGACTTGTACGTTAGCGTATAACTTATCCTGAGAAATTACACAGTTTGCAGTAACAGTTTTCTCTTGACTCAAGCATGGAGGAATGCTTCCATCTGTGAGATTAGTTGTATTGTATTGAAATGTTTCCCATTTCCATGGTACATTTGGGCCGGCCTTTTTTATAGCCCCTGAAAAAAAGGCGGTATAGCTTGCTGAAATATTTCCAAAAAAATGAAGAGTAACAACTCCTGTACTACAGGATCTTGGTGAAGTTATTGGCCAGCTTGTAAGTTCTTGAGGCGGGGGCATAGGGGGGGTACATGAACTCATCAAATACCTTTCAAAAGTAATTCCATTTAATTGTTCTTGTGCCTGAGCTAATGTCATATTACATGGGCCGCTGTTTCCGCCGCCATTCCCTCCACCTCCGCCACCTTCACAAACTATTACGATTGAACTACCAACATATTCTTCATATACAAGTATTCCATTCACCCAGGTTTGCCAATACCAGTCTATCATTTCATAATTACAACCGGGATCGAGAGGAGCCAAATTTTCTGGTAATGAGAGACTTTTATTTTTAATGGTAACAACTTTATCTATTTTATTTGTTGAAACACCTAAATCATAATGCCTGGATAATAGCATTTTATTCTGCAGATCATACTTAATTATTGCTCCTGTAAAATTTTCCGGAATTTTTCTAAACTTAAATAAATCCGGCGTAATAATTTTTTCCTCTGTTGCTTTTGATGTTATGTTCTCTGTAAGCAAATTGTAATAATTACATTCAATTACATTACCTGCATCATCCATAATTGTTACGATGTATTTGAATACGGGTAATTTTCCATTAGTCGTTTCAATCCTGACCGGGATAATATTTGTTTTGGATTCAACATAGTATTTTGATTTTTCCCATTCAATTGTTTGCAATAAGTTTATCTCTTTTCCTTCCACAATTACTGTTTGATAATTACTGAATCCAGGGGTTACATTTAGCCATGCTTCAATTTTTTCTGATATTGCTGTTTTATCGCTAGAAGAGTTTTGTTTAATCCTTGATTTATTGCAGCTAAAAAGCAGGGATACGGCTAGCATAATACATAAGCTAAAGCATAGACTGAAAAATTTAAGTTTCATTTTTAATTGGTTTATAGATTAAAAAAAGGGGTTCACAAAAATTGAAACTTAATGTGTCTTTCAAAAAATTTATCCCTAAACAATGTTAAGTTTAAATATATTTTTATTAAGTTTGATTCATTAATCCCTAACCAAAATGACTAAGCTTGAAAAAAATAATCCTGCATATTTATTGAAAATTGGCATCAACATTAGAAAATGGAGAGAGTTGAAAGGAATAAAACAAGAACAGCTTGCCAATCAATTGGGTATTACCAAAGCGGCTTTAAGCAATATAGAAAATGATAAAACTGATATTAGCTTGCACAGGATAGAAGACATAGCTCGTTGTTTGGATTTGGAAGTAATGAAGCTTTTTAATAACCCTCTTGATTTATTATTACATCCCCATTGATAACTCTTAAGCATTTAAAAGTTAAAGCAGCTTGACTTTTCTTAGTTTTGCCCAAATGAACAGATTTCGCTTCCTCTTTTTAATTATTCTATCGGCATTATTATACTCCTGCGCCACAACCAAAAATTTCATTCCCAATAAAAAATATTCAGCCCAACAATTACAACAGGATTTTTCCTTGCTGCGTAATATCCTTGAAAAAAAACACCCTTCACTTTACTGGTACACACCCAAAGACAGTATGGATATGTACTTTGATACATACTACAGCAATATTAAAGACAGTATGACCGAGCAGCAATTTGGCTGGAAAATAGTTGCCCCGCTTACCGACAAAATTCATTGCGGTCACACCAGTTTCAGCAGAAGCAAGGCTTACAACAACTGGGCCGAAGGAAAAAGATTTCCTTCTTTTCCGCTGCTTGTAAGATGCTGGAATGATACCATGGCTGTAACAAGTAACCTGAACAGGAAAGACACTGTATTTAAAAGAGGCACCCTTATCACTTCTGTAAACGGAATTAAAAATGCCGAGCTTATTAGAATCATGTTTGGGTACATGACTGAAGACGGTTATGCCAACAATGTAAATTACAACAGGCTCAGCAATAGTTTTCCTTTTTATCACCGTAATATTTTTGGCATCAGCAAAACCTATTCGGTAACATACCTTGATAAATCGGGCGTTGAGCAACGCATCAATATTCCGGCTTTTGGTTTGGATACAGACACCGTTAAAAAAGTTAAAGACAGCGCTGTAACAATAAGACCACCAAAGCCTAAAAAACAAACCCGCCAGGAGCGCTTGCAGGAAGTACGCTCGCTGGCTGTAGATACCACCAACAACACAGCTGTTGTAACCATCAATTCATTTTCGGGCGGCAGCCTGCGCAGATTTTACAGGCAAACTTTTGGCTACATCAGAAAAACCGGTATCAACAATGTGGTACTTGATATCCGCAGTAATGGCGGCGGACGAATCAGGTTATCTACTTTACTAACCAAATATGTAAGCCGGGTAAATTTTAAAGTGGCCGATACTTCCTATGCTGCAGTAAAATCATTAAGGCCTTATTCAAAATATATTAAGGGCAGTTTTATGGATAACCTTGGTTTGTTTTTTCTTACCAAAAAGAAAAGCGATGGGTTATATCACTTTGGGCATTGGGAAAGAAAAGTAAACAAACCAAAAGCTGTAAATAATTACACCGGCAATTTGTACGTACTGATAGCCGGCAATACTTTTTCGGCTGCAGCTTTATTCACCAATGCAGTTAAAGGTCAACCCGGCGTGGTTTTGGTTGGCGAAGAAACCGGTGGTGGCTGGCACGGCAACAATGGTATTTTAATTCCGGATATTGTTTTGCCCAACACGCATATAAAAGTAAGATTGCCGTTGTTCAGGCTGGTGCAATATCATCATGCGCCCAAAGATGGGCGTGGCATTCCTCCGGATATTTACATCGGCACCAATTACAATGCACTGGTGAAGGGGTTTGACTATAAAATGAAATTTGTGATGGATATGATCAAGGCAAAGAAAGCCGGTTATTAATTCATTGAATATTAAAAGTGTCTGCATCTTTCCAGAACGGGAATTTATTTCTCACATCTTCCAGCATTTCTTTTTGTAGTGTAATGGTATTTACATCTTCTTCATCGGCCATATGGTAAAGTACCTGACCTAAAGGGTCAATAACCAAACTATTGCCGCTGTGGTAAACATTCTTTCCATCACTGCCAACACGGTTTACACCAACTACATAACATTGGTTCTCTATTGCCCTTGCACACAATAAGGTTTTCCAGGCATGGCTTCGGCGCTCGGGCCAGTTGGCAACATAAATGAGCAAATCATATTCTGCACCGGTTTCTGTATTTTGTTGTCTTGCCCAAACCGGAAAGCGCAGATCATAACAAACCTGTAGATTTATCTTCCATCCTTTTACAGACGCTATCAATCTTTTATTGCCGGGGCTGTAATGTTTGTCTTCTTCGCCAAAGGCAAACAAATGCCGTTTGTCGTAATGGCCATATTGTCCGTTGGGTAACATCCACACCAGGCGGTTGTAATAATTCCCCGCTTCTTCAATCATAAGGCTTCCGGTAAGTACAATGCCGTTTTCCCTGCTCACTTTTTTCATCCACTCAACCGTTTCTCCTTCCATGGTTTCGGCAAGCGCTTCGGGGCGCATGCTAAAACCGGTGTTAAACATTTCGGGCAGTACAACTATTTCTGTTTTTTCTTCAATGCCCGCAATTTTTTGCTCCAGCATGCGCAGGTTAGCTGTTTTTTCTTCCCAGATTAAATTGCTTTGAATGGTAGTAATGGTGAGGGTTGACATGAGTTTGAGTTATACCCAAATTTACGAAACCAGGTGTATAATACTCCGCTTATGGACCATTAAAAAACAAAACCGTAGCTTTGCGTTCCACTTCCTTTCACAAGACGGCCTGTTGCAGGCTATGTGGACATAATAATTTTCCTGCTGATTCAGAATTTGCAACGTCTTTGCCAGCCTCATACAAACATAAATAAACCATTTAATGGCATTTAAACAATTAGATCTTATTGATCCTATCCTGAAAGCATTAGTTACCGAAGGATACACAACCCCCACACCCATCCAGGCACAAAGCATTCCGCTTATTTTAGAAGAAAGAGATTTGCTTGGCTGTGCACAAACCGGTACCGGTAAAACAGCAGCATTCGCCATTCCAATTTTACAGTTACTGTATAAAAACAAAACCGAAGAACGTGGCCCTCATAAAATTAAAGTGTTGATACTAACACCCACCCGTGAGCTTGCCATACAGATTGACGAAAGCTTTGCAGCGTATGGTAAACATACCGGTCTTAGCCATACCGTTATTTTTGGCGGTGTTTCGCAGTTACACCAAACCAACATTTTAAGAAGAGGTGTAGATATTTTAGTAGCCACGCCCGGCCGCTTGCTGGATCTAATTAGCCAGGGTTTTATTGATTTAAAATTCTTAAAAATATTTGTACTGGATGAAGCCGACCGTATGCTGGACATGGGTTTTATACACGATGTAAAAAGGATCATTACCAAGCTGCCGGCAAAAAGGCAAACGCTTTTTTTCTCGGCAACCATGCCGCCCGAAATTCAAAAGCTGGCAAATGTATTGTTAACCAACCCGGCTTATGTGGAGGTTACTCCTGCATCGTCAACTGTTGATGCTATTGAGCAAAGTTTATATCATGTAGATAAAGCAAATAAACTGAGCCTGCTTCAGTATTTACTGAAGGACAAAGAAATTGTTACCGCATTGGTGTTCACCCGTACCAAACACGGGGCAGATAAGGTTGTAAAGTTTTTACACAAAAACGAAGTCACTGCAGCGGCCATTCATGGCAACAAATCGCAAAATGCAAGGCAGCATGCATTAAGTCATTTTAAAAGCGGAAACCTGCGGGTGTTGGTTGCTACTGATATTGCAGCAAGGGGTATTGATATTGATGACCTGACTCACGTGATAAATTTTGATCTGCCCAATGTGCCGGAAACTTATGTACACCGTATTGGCCGTACAGGCCGGGCGGGTAATACCGGTATCGCCATTTCTTTTTGCGATGCAGAAGAAAGAACTGAGCTAAAAGATATTCAAAAGCTGATCGGCTTAAATATTCCGGTTGTCAACAGCCATCCTTACCCATTAAGCAATACAAATTTTTCTGCGCCATCAGCCCCTGCACAAAAACCTGGTCAAAAACGTTCAAGAGGTTTTGGCAGCTATGATAAAGGAAAGAGCAGAAATTTCAGCGGCGGCAGAAGACAGTCAAATTAAAATACCCTGCAACCGCATTGTATATGCTGTTTAATAACTGTACATTGAGTGTCTAAACTAATTAAATATGAAACATTCTTTTATTAAATTTTTAGCTGTTGTTCTTGTAGCGGGTTTTATTTATTCGTGCAATACCGAAGCAACTAAAACGGAAACAGCAGCAGGTTTTAGTCTTGACAGTGCTAAAGCTGCTATTGCTGCCAGCAACAAAGTATTTGGCGCCTGCTTTGCAACCGGCGATTCTGTAGCATTTGCCAATTGTTATACCAGCGATGGTTGTATATACAATGCCAATATGCCTAAAGTTTGTGGTACGGCCGGCATACAGTCTTTTTTAAGCATAGGCTATAATTCCGGTTTAAGAAACGTGGTTTTAACAACCGATGAAGTAATGGGCGGAAAAGAGGCTGTTGTGGAAACCGGGAAATATGAGGTGTTTGTTGCCAATAATGTTTCGGTAGAAAAAGGAAAATTCGTGGTGGTTTGGAAAGAAGAGAACGGTAAATGGAAAATGCATCGTGATATCTGGAATTCGGATGCACCGCCACCGCCGCCAGCTCCTGCGCAAAAGGAAGGAACTTCGGATGTCGCTCCAAAATAAATTAAGATCATTCTTTTATTTTATAGAACCGTCCCTGCATTTTGTGGGGACGGTTTTTTAATTGCTTTTTTTGTGAAATAAAAATGTTATTTTGAAATACATTAATAATGCATCAATTTCGGTTTCTAATTTATTACCATGGCTGTACAGGATTATTTTTCTTATTTACTGAACCCGCTGGAATTACTGCGTACCAAAAAAGTATTGCAGGTAAATCCAACGGTTGTATCTCAGCGGGCAGAGCCGGTGGAAACAAAGCTTACTGTGTATGATTATAACACGGACCGGTTAGATATTAAAGCGCTTACAAAAGTTGCAGATTGTTTCCCCTATATAGATCCCCAAACTGTTTCCTGGATAAATGTTGATGGTTTAAGAAAAGATGATGTAGAGGCTATCTGCAAGCATTTTGGTGTGCATTATTTAATTACAGAAGATATTTTAAGCCTGGGCCAGCGGCCAAAGATGGATGAGATTGATGGTCTGTTGTTTTGTTTACTGAACATGCTTTATTTTAATGACAAGGATTCTGCTGTTGAAATTGAACAGATAAGCATTGTGCTGGGTAAAAATTTTGTTATCAGTTTTCAGGAAGATGCTACCAGGGATGTTTTTAATCCTTTGCGTGAACGGCTGAAAGTGGGTACTACAAAAGTGAGACAAAACGGTGCCGATTTTTTATTTTATGCTTTGATTGATATGATCGTTGATAATTATTATGTGGTAATGGAAAAACTGGGAGAAAAAATTGAAGGGCTGGAAGAGGATATTGTACGTAATGCAAATACCCGGAGCCTGGCTAAAATAAATATGCTGCGTAAAGAAATGATCATACTTAAAAGAAGTGTGGCACCGGTAAGGGAATTGGTAAACGGTATTTTAAGAAGCGAAAGTGAACTGATAGAAGAAAAGACCGAAAAGTATTTTAAGGATGTGTATGATCATATTTTACAGGCTAACGAATTGGCCGAAAACTATCGTGATATGATGATGAACCTACATGATCTGTATATCAGCAATGTGAATTTAAAAATGAATGAGGTAATGAAGGTTATGGCGGTGGTTACCTGTTTGCTTGCCCCGGCAACGGTTATCGGGGGTATCTTCGGAATGAACTTTGAGATTATTCCATTACTTCATAACAAGTGGGGGTTCTTTATTTCTGTAGGCCTCATGTTGTTTATTCCGCTTACCATGATAAGGATGTTTAGAAAACGGGGCTGGTTTTAATTATATGGCCCTTGGTTTTTTATAAACCGGCACCGTACTGCAGGGCTCTCCATACATAATACTTTTTACCACAGGCCTTAATTGGTTTGTAATGGCTACATAGGCAGTTTCTGAAATGGGCAATTCGCCACAACCTTTAATTACCACACGCTGGTCTTTGTAATTTTCAACATTAATCTGTTCAATATTTTTTAAGAACAGGGTTTTGTGTAAAAAATCAGCATCCCCAAAAATAATTTCTTTGGCTACCGGTTGCAGGTAACTTGCAACCAGCATGTAGGCCCAAACCGGAATAACGGCATCTGCTGAACAGGTAAGGGCTATGTTTTTATCTTTATATGGAGTAAGGTCAAGATTCTTCATCACTTCCCTGAAATCCTTTTCTTTCAATATCAGGCCCATGAAAAGATGATCTTTCATATCAAAAACCGCAGTTTCATCTTTTGGATAAAAATCTTCCAGGTCCAAAGTAATGATGCCGCTTTCTGCAACCTTATTTACAAATTCCGCTTCCATACTGTAAAGATAGTATTACCCTTAAAACCCGGCTATTTTTAAAGGTTAAACAATCAGTATCCGGGACATTTTTTTCTAAAAAGGTAAATGCAGGTACTTTTCAAAACAAAACAGCCATCACATTTCTGTGATGGCTGTTTAAAAATTTGTATCAGTTTTTTTAAAAAAACTTGCTTCTGTTATCTTTTATGGTTGCTTTTTTACGCAATCCTTCAAACCAGTTTGAAACGGCCTGGTTGCGTAATGCAACTGTTTGCTGCAATCTCATTTGAACTTTATCTTCATTAGGATCAGCGGCTTTCTCACCAAAACTGTTCACTTTAAAAACAAACACGCCGGCTTTGCCTGCAACAGGTGCAGCCACTTTATTAAGGTTTGCTTTATTGAATATGGCTCCAATTAATTTGGGCTCATTTCCAATTGAATCAATAATCTGTGCTTTAAAGGTGATTGAAGAATCGGCCCCTGTCATTATAATTGCTTTCGAATATTTTGCCGATGCGCTTTCCAATGTTGGGTTAGCACCTAAAGCACTAATGATCTGCTCTGCTTTCTTTTCTTCCCTGATAGCATTTTCGGCTAATGGCCTGGCTGTTTCCACATCCTGTGTCCCTTCTTCATAAATTTTATCAACGGTTGCCACCACAAACTGATCGCCAACAGGCATCGGGTCACTCACATCTCCTTTTTTAGCTTCAAAAACCCAGCGTACCAGTTGCCTTGCATCCTGCATCTGTCCTATGCTTGCATCATTCTCTTTAATAATTGTTGGCACAGATATTTTTTGCAGGCCATTTTTATCAAGGTATGCCTGCATTTTTTTTGCGTCTTTTTCGGCAGAAAGTGCAACAGCATTGTTACTTGCATTATTGATGGTTTCTTCACTTGGATAAATTTCTTTAGCTAAAAAACCTATTTTATAGGCAGGGCTTGCTCCTTTCTGGCTCAACAGTTCAATAATATGATAACCAAACTGTGTTCTTACCACACCTCTGGATCCTACCGGTTTTTCAAAACAGTATTTATTAAACTCCGGCACCATTGCTCCGTATGCAAATGTACCCAGGTCGCCTCCTTTGTCTTTACTGCCATCAGATGAATATTGCATAGCCAGCATAGCAAAATTTGCTCCTGCATTAATTGCATTATAAACACTATCTGCACGTTTTTTTGCAGTACTGTCTTCAAGTACAGGTTGTCCTGTTTGCGCATTCACGGTTGCTATTAATATATGCTTTGCGTGTGCACTGTCAGGAACGGTTTTACTTCCAAGCATTTTTGCAACTACAAAACTTTTATTTTCTACATATGGGCCATAAACAGTTCCAGCCGGCATCTTTATAATTGAATCAGTATAAGCACTTTGAATTTTTGATTTTGGAACATAGTTCGTATCAAAGTCAATTGCCGAAGCATTCCTTGCTAAAAAATTCTTTACATTGGTTTCGTTGGCAAACTCTGCTTTCAGGCTTTCAACCTGTGCTTTTGTTTTGGCACTGTCTGCTGCACTTGGTAACTGACTGAAACCAACATAAGAGATCATACGGCCAGCTTCCTGTTTAAACAGTCCTTTATGGCTTTCAACATATTTTTTAATCTCATCATCCGTTACTTTAATAGTGCTGTCGCTGATGGTTTGATAAGGAATCTGCACAAAAGAAATGGTTGCAAACGTTTTGTTTTCTTTTGCGTCTTTTTCTTCCATCCAGGCAGGGTAATAAGCGCTTGCGTTTAACAAAGCAAAATATTTTGTAGAAACGCTGGCTAGTTTTTGAGGTTCAATAATCTGTGCATTAATCATTTCCCATTGCTCGCCCTTTGCTTTTTTAATATTGGTTAAAGCCTGCGTTAGTTTTGCCTGGTCCATTTTTCCGGTTGCAGGGTCTATCATTGATCTGTCCTGCATCAATGGATTTGACGGATCGTCACTTTTTAAAACCTTATCCAGTTCTTTAGATGTAAACTCTATTCCCAATTTTGCAGCCTCAGCATAAAAAACCTTTTCAGCCACAATCTGGTTCCAAACCTGGTCACGTATCTGTGCTAAACGGCTATTGCTGGGTTTTTGCCCGGTTTGTTGCTCTTCCTGGCTTTCAACATTTTGTAACTTTTTATTGAATTCGTTCTGGTCAATAGAGGAACCGTTTACTTTTCCGATGCTTTCCGAAGCAGATACACCTTTATCCTGCTTGGCATCCATTAAAATAAAAGCAATTAAAGCCAGCGCAATAGCTGCAATAGTTATTGGCGCACCTTTTTCACGTATTGTCTGAATAATCTGCATATAGGTTTTATATTAAATTTGGACGGCAAAAATAGGGTAAAATTGAATATAAAAATCCGTTTTAAAGCCTTCAAATACATTATAATGCAGTATCTGAAAGGCTTAGCCAATTTTTTGATCTGGCCTTTGGTGAACATATAAAAGGTGTTTAGGGGTTCTTAGGGGTTCTTAACAGGCATTTGTTAACAACATCCAAAAGCGGTGAATAACCCCCATTTTTAAAAATGAAATCTATGCATAAAATGCGCAGATCTTTGGTGACTGGCAATATTTTTACCGGGTGCTGTTATTAAACCGAAGTTTATACAGCCGGTATCAACAGCTAAAAATGTATTATGTGTAATTATTCTTTACACGCCATAACTTATTAACCGGTGTGTAAATAAATATTGATAATTTGGTTTTTTGTTACCTGAAGGTAGTTTTAGTCTTATCCATCTAATTATATAAATGTTAATTACCTGTGGATGACGGTTAATAAACTAAAGGTTTTAATTTTGCAACAGTTGCTGTTTTTATTTTTTCCACAAATTAACAGCCCTAGTAGTAATAGTTGATTATATAAATAAGAAGTATTAATACATATTATGGCAGATATTAACAGTGCTTTTGCAGCAATTGATAAAAAAGGTTTTTTGGATATTGATATTGATCCGGCAATTGATTTGTTTGCAGAAATTGAAAAACTGAAAAAAGAAAAGAATGCCATTATTCTGGCACATTATTACCAGGAGCCTGATATACAGGATGTGGCTGATTATATTGGTGATAGTTTAGGCCTGGCACAATATGCAGAAAAAACAGAAGCTGATATTATAGTTTTTGCCGGCGTGCATTTTATGGCAGAAACAGCCAAGATATTAAACCCTTCAAAAAAGGTTTTATTACCTGATTTAAATGCAGGCTGCTCACTAAGTGATTCTGCACCACCACCCCTGTTTAAATTATTTAAGGATAAACATCCTGGCCATAAAGTGATTACCTATATTAACTGTTCTGCCGGTATTAAAGCTTTAAGTGATATTATCTGCACCTCTTCCAATGCCCAAAAAATAGTAGAAAGCTTACCAGCTGATCAACCCATCATTTTTGCTCCAGATAAGAACCTGGGGGCTTATATCAACAAACAGACGGGTAGAAACATGGTGTTATGGAACGGCGCCTGTATGGTTCATGAAATTTTTAGCCTCGAAAAAATTACCAGGTTAAAAATCAGGCATCCGCATGCTAAAGTTATTGCACATCCCGAATGTGAAGAAGCTGTTTTAAACGTTGCTGATTTTATAGGAAGCACTACGGGTTTATTAAAATATACAAAACAGGATTCTGCCAGTACTTTTATTGTGGCTACTGAAACCGGTATTTTACACCAGATGCAGAAAGCTAACCCGGATAAAACATTCATTCCTGCACCACCCGAAAATAATTGTGCCTGTAATGATTGTCCGCATATGAAATTAAATACACTTGAAAAGCTGTATCTCTGTCTTAAATTTGAAGCTCCTGAAATTTTAATGGATGAAGAGCTGCGTTTAGCTGCAAAAAAACCTATTGATGAAATGTTGAAAATAAGTGCACACTATGGACTTTAAAAAATTATATCTTTTTTTAGGCGCTTTAATAGTTGTTAATCTCTTTTTTGCAAGTTGTTCTGATCAGGAAAAAGCTAATACAGATAACACTTATTATATTGAACTGGTTAATTTTAATCACGACAGCCTGAAAATGGATGTATCTGCAAAGCTTTTTGGAAAAGTTTCTTACTATAAAAATAAAGAGCTTCAAATATTGTCAGTAAATTATCTAACAGATGATTATTCTGATTTGCATTTTTATAAAAATGCGGCAGGGCTTAATAATAATATTAAGCCTGAGACAAGAAAAATACGTATAGAATTTGGAGGAGTATTTACAATGGACAGTATTAAATATTCTCTTCAGAAATTTGTTTATCGTGATAAACAGTGGAAGAAAACATCAGATATGGGTTTTATTACGGCAATTAATACCAATTTTAAAACCATGATGTTTACTGTTGATTATTTTGGAAATGAAATTTTAAATAATACAGTTTTATATACCTACAACTGATTTTTTAAAAAGGCTTTAATTCTGGCTTCGGCATTTTCCCTGATATTTATATAAAACAGATTAATATCACCAATGTGGAAATTCTTTTGGGTGTAAAATATCTTTCCCGGTACATTAGGTTTACTGCTCCACAAAATATTGTTATGAATTTGCGCACTTACAACCTTTGGCACCACATGGTTAAAATTTTTAAGTACACCACCTTTATTTAAAGAAGCTGATACCAGGCTGGTTTCATTTGTCCAGGTTAATGGATTAATTACAACAGCTTTAAATTTTTCATCAGCAATAAACTGCGGCGCTTCTGAATCTTTTCTATAGGTGCGCCAGCTTACAAAGCAGCCCGTTGTAAGGGAATCGGAGCAGGCTTTCAGGGAAGAAAAATAATCATCAGGAACAGGCAGACCAATAATGTAAGCACAAACCAACTGTTTTTGTAAAGCTTTATTTTCAAAAAATTCTTTCAATAATCTTCCGGCATGTTTGGTTCCCTGGCTGTGTGATGCTATGATGATGGGGCGGTTGTTATTATAATTTTTAAGATAAAATTCAAACGCAGCTTTCACGTCTGTATAAGCAATTTCAAAAGCGGTATCCGTATCAGGAGAGGTTTGAAAAAAGCACCTGATATGTGCCTGCCTGTACCTGGGAGCAAAAACCCTGCACTTTTCATTAAATACACTGGCCTGGTACAGTATGGTAGAATAATCTGTTTTTGAGTTTATTGCTTCGTCATTAATTGCAGCATTCCACCTTATATCATTGTAATCAGTAAGTGTGGTAGGATGAATAAAAAAAACATCAGCCAAACTATCGGGCCTGTAACCCACTTGTAAATCTGCCGGTACACTATCACTTAAATCTTTTTTCCATGGGTGTGCAGCCCAGTAATCAAGATTACTGTAATCCGGAATTACTACTTCAGATTTAAATTGATAGATACCCTGCTGCGTATAGTTTTTTTTTGAGCAGGAACAGTATATTAATATTACTGCAGAGCACAAAAAGCAGTTAAGTACTAAAGATATTTTGTATTTTTTCATAATCAAAACTACATTCGTTATCATTAAAGTTAAATTTTATGTCGATTCCATCAGTTGATTTAGATGAGTTTTTGTCAGGAGATGCAGCCAGGAAAAATGAGTTTGTTCAAAACTTAGGCAAGGCTTATGAAGAAATTGGTTTTGTAGCAGTTAAAAATCATGGAATTTCAGATGATCTTATTTCAGATTTGTATAAATATGTGCAACAGTTTTTCTCATTACCATTAGAGCAAAAAAAGCAATATGAAATTAAAGACCTGGCAGGGCAACGGGGTTATACAAGTTTTGGTAAAGAGCATGCAAAAGGAAGCGAGGCTCCTGATCTGAAAGAGTTTTTTCAATTCGGGCAGACAGCAAGAAGTGACTTTAACGAAGTAATTTATCCCGAGAATGTTTCAGTAAATGAGATAAAAGATTTTGATAGGACACTTGCTGAAGCATACCGTGCTTTTGAAAAGTCAGGCTCAGCTTTGCTAAAGGCAATTGCCTTGTACCTTGGCCTTGATGAAAATTATTTCGACGATTTTGTTTACAACGGTAACTCTATTTTAAGGTCAATACATTATCCGCCAATTACTACAGAGCCGGTTAGTGCTATCAGGGCAGAGCAACACGAGGATATCAACTTAATAACTTTATTGGTTGGTGCATCTGCTGATGGACTTGAGATTTTATCTAAACAGAATGAATGGGTTGCTGTTACTTCATTACCCGAACAGATTGTTGTAAATGTGGGCGATATGCTGCAGCGGCTTACCAATAATAAACTGTGCAGCACAACACACCGGGTTGTAAATCCAGCCAGGCAGTTCTGGCACACATCACGTTTTTCTATACCATTTTTCCTCCACCCAAAGGCAAACATGAGTTTACGCTGTCTTGAGAATTGTATTGATGTTACACACCCCAAATTTTATGATGATATAACAGCTGGTGAATACCTGGACGAAAGGTTGAGAGAAATTGGTTTAAAGGCATAAAAATTATTATCAGTAATATTGAAAAATCTGGTGCGGCATATTCCTTTTTTAAAATCTGTGTTTTTACACAGTGTTACTGCTTTTGGCGGACCCCAGGGACATATAGGAATGGTTTTAAAAACATTTGTTGAAAGACGCAGGGATCTTACAAAAGAAGAGCTGATGGAATATGTTTCATTTTGTCAAATGTTACCTGGCGCATCATCTACCCAAACCCTAACGCTTATTGGATATAAACGTGGCGGAGTTAAATTGGCGGTACTTACTTTACTTATCTGGATTTTACCGGCTTGTACCATTATGGGAGGACTTTCTTTTGTGGTGGGAAATATAGGATCAAACAGTATAAAACCAACCTTGTTTCAATTTATTCAACCAATGGCTATTGGGTTTTTAGCTTATGCTGCATTTAAGGCTTACCAAATCAGTATAAAAAATACCATTACCCAGGTAATTATGCTGGCTGCTTTGCTGAGTACCTATTTTCTTTTTAAAACTCCCTGGATAATCCCCGCCTTAATTATCTCGGGTGGTATTGCAACCAATTTCAGCAGCCGGCGTATACCAACCAAAGAGGTTATAAAACCCAGACAAATCAGGTGGACCAATATCTGGCTATTTGTATTAATATTTATTGTGGCGGGTTTTTTAAGTGAAACAGCAAGAAAGCAAAACTGGGAAAACAAAAAGCCCTATAACCTTTTTGAAAACTTTTATCGTTTTGGCTCTTTTGTTTTTGGTGGCGGAGATGTTTTAATTCCTTTAATGCTTGATCAGTATGTAGTACGTCCAACTTCCGAAAGGGTAATTAAAAATAATCCCGATATTATTAAAGTTGAAAGAGAAGAGCTGCTTACCGGAGCGGGACTTGTAAGGGCAATACCGGGACCGGTTTTTTCAATTGCATCATTTATGGGTGGTATTGCTTTAAAAAGTGAGGGTCCTAAGATCCAGCTATTGGGCTGTTTAATCGGTTCGATTGCTATTTTTCTGCCAAGTGCATTATTGGTACTTTTCTTTTTTCCGGTTTGGCAATACTTAAAAAAATTCGTTGTTGTATTACGTTCTCTTGAAGGGATCAATGCGGCAGTGGTAGGCATTATGATTGCCGCAACGTTGTACCTGGTTAAAGACGTTTCAATAATGTCGTTCAGTACAATCAGCTATATTAATATGGCTGTTATCCTCGGCACTTTCCTGGTTTTGCAGTATTCCAAAATCCCGCCGCCATTTATAGTTTTATTTTGTCTTTTAACCGGGTTTATTTTTTGATCAACTTTTGTAATATCCAGCCAGTTCAATTTCTTCTTTAACAACATCAGGTACTAAAAACCGAACAGATTTTTTATTTCTGATTAACTCACGTATAAGTGTAGACGATATTTCTAAAAGTGGGGCATTCAGTATATGTAAGTTTGCACCAAAGGTTTCTGTAACTTCAAATCCGGGCCTTTTGTATATGTAGATGGTGTGGCTGGCAACAATGACTTCGTAATTTTTCCACTTGTTTAAGTTTTGAAAACCATCGCTGCCCATTAAAATAGAGAACTCGTGTTCTGGATGTTTTTCTTTCAGGTAAGCAAGACTGTCAACTGTATAAGAGGGTTTCGGCAGGTTAAATTCAACGCTGCTGGCCCGTAAATTTTTTTCACCATCAATGGCCGATTTAATTAAGTGAAGCCGGTGATATTCATTAAGTAAAGAGGCAGATTGTTTGAATGGGTTTTGGGGAGACACCACAAACCAAACCTGGTTAAGGTCCGTTTCATTAACCGCATGGCTGGCAATTATTAAATGTCCAACATGAACAGGGTTGAAAGAACCAAAGTAAAGTCCAATTTTCATTAAAAAGATCTTTATGAGATTAATTTAAGCAGGAACAGCTGTTTCTTCGACCCAAATCATTTCCGCCTCATCAAGCCTTAAGCTTAAATGATAGCCGGCAACTGTAATAGAAATTGGATCACCAAGCGGTGCTATCTGATCAATCTTTACAATTTCCCCTGGTATACAACCCATTTCCATGAGCTTTAAAAAGATGTCATCATTTTCAAATGCTGTGATAACCGCATATTTACCAACCTTAACTTCTGATAGCCGTTTCTTCATTTCAATCGTTTTCTTTTAAATCATTTACAAATGTATCAAATCAATATTGTTATCTAATTTCGATATAAGAAATAACGATATGCAAAAAGTTCATTTTTACTTTCTGGACCGGAACCCCGCTTTAAAAGAACGTACCGGATTAAAGCTTTTTATTGAGAAACTTTTCACCTCTGAAAAGAAGAAACTGGGTAACCTGTCTTATATATTCTGTTCAGATGAGCACCTGCTTACTATAAATAAAGACTTCCTGAAACACGATTTTTATACCGATGTAATCACATTTGACCTTAGTTCTTCCAAAAATGAAATTGAAGGAGAGGTTTATCTAAGTGTTGACAGAATAAAAGACAATGCAAAGCAACTAGGGGTTTCTTTTAAAGAAGAGCTTCATCGGGTAATTTTTCATGGGGCCCTGCATTTATGTGGTTACAAAGACAAGAAAAAGGAAGAAGCATTAATTATGCGATCGAAAGAAAACAAATACTTAAAGCGATACCTCATATGATATAAACTATATGCCGTTTTCACGTGGAACATCAGATATAACATAAAAATACAATAAAAAAGGTTCCACGTGAAATCGGCATTCATTGCGGAGCTTCAAAAAGCGTTTACTTACCTTTGTGTTCATGTTTCAGAATTACGATATAATAGTAGTAGGTGCCGGCCACGCCGGCTGCGAAGCCGCCGCCGCCGCTGCAAATCTGGGTAGCAAGGTTCTGCTGGTTACTATGAATTTGCAAACCATTGCTCAAATGAGCTGCAACCCTGCCATGGGCGGGATAGCCAAAGGGCAAATTGTGCGGGAAATAGATGCCATGGGCGGTTACAGTGGTATTGTTACTGATAAAAGTATGATCCAGTTCAGGATGCTTAACCGTTCTAAAGGTCCGGCCATGTGGAGTCCCAGGGTACAGAGCGACAGGATGCTTTTTGCTGCCACCTGGCGGGAAATGCTTGAAAACACTCCTAATGTTGATTTTTACCAGGATACAGTACAAGGTCTTATTATTGAAGAAGGGTTGGCAGTTGGTGTAACAACCGGGTTGGGACACCAGATCAGGAGTAAAGCGGTTGTTTTAACCAACGGTACTTTTTTAAACGGAGTTATACATATAGGAGAGAAAAATTTTGGTGGTGGAAGAATGGCTGAAAAAGCCTCAACCGGCATAACGGAGCAACTGGTTTTCCTTGGCTTTGAGACCGATAGGCTGAAAACCGGCACTCCGCCCAGAATTGATGGCCGAAGTCTTGACTATTCCAAAATGGAAGAACAGAAAGGAGATCATGAAATTGTAGGATTTAGTTACCAGAGTATTGATAAAATAAAGCCGGAACAACAAAAAAGCTGCTGGATTACCTACACCAATGAAAAAGTACACGAACTATTAAAGACGGGATTTGAACAAAGCCCTATGTATCAGGGTCGTATACAGGGAACCGGTCCCAGGTATTGTCCCAGTATAGAAGATAAAATAAGCAGGTTTGCCCAAAGAGACCGCCACCAGTTATTTGTAGAGCCAGAAGGGTTCAATACTATTGAAATATATGTTAACGGTTTTTCTACTTCGTTACCGGAAGATGTTCAGCTTCAGGCACTTAAGTTAGTTCCGGGTTTTGAGAACTGTAAAATGTTCAGGCCTGGCTATGCCATTGAATACGATTTCTTTCCACCAACGCAGCTGAAATTCAGCCTGGAAACCAAATTAATTGGCAATTTATTTTTTGCCGGACAAATTAACGGAACAACAGGATACGAAGAAGCCGCTTGTCAGGGTTTAATGGCAGGAATAAATGCACATCAAAAAACAAGAAAATTAGAACCAGTTATTCTAAAGAGAAGTGAAGCCTATATTGGTGTTTTGATTGATGACCTGATCAACAAGGGAACAGATGAGCCATACCGCATGTTTACCAGCCGTGCCGAATTCAGAACTTTGTTAAGGCAAGACAATGCAGACTTGCGGCTTACAGAAATAAGTTACAGGCTTGGACTGGCATCGCAGGAAAGAATGGATAAAGTGAAAGCCAAAAGAGAAAATGTAGAAAAGATAAAAATCCTGCTTAATTCACTGAGCCTGGATCCGGAAGAAACGGCCGTTTTTTTAGAAAGCGTACAATCATCAACGTTATTAAGCAAACAGAAAGCGTCGCAGGTATTGCTAAGGCCAATGATCGGGTTGAACGAAATGATCAAATACATTCCCAAAGTAAAAGAAGCGCTCACCGGTTTTGATAATGAAACACTGGAGCAGGCAGAGATACAGATAAAGTACGACACTTATATTGAAAAGGAAAAAGAACTGGTTTCCAAAATGAGTCAGCTGGAAGACCTGATTATACCTGATAATTTTAATTACGAAAAACTGGTTTCGCTCAGTAATGAAGCCAGACAGAAATTTACAAAAATAAAACCCAGAACATTGGGGCAGGCCTCCCGGATTTCGGGAGTTAACCCCAGTGATGTGCAAATACTAATGGTTTTTATGGGACGATAAAATATAAACTTATGAGCCTGAATTTTAAATCAAACACTCCAAAAGAATTAATATTTGAGCATGTAGCAGAATACCTGCACCTTCAAAATTTAAAAATTAATAAGCAGGATAATACCCGCCCCTGGGGCGGCTTTTTTGTGATTGAAGAAGCTGAGGCAGAAAAATTTATAGCGTTGTATTTTTCAGGATTCACCAAAGAAAAATTAAATATTTCCGGTAAACTGAGCCCTAAAATATTAATAGTAGCGCCTGAAAAAAGATTAAGCTGGCAGTACCATAACCGCCGGGCAGAAATATGGAAACTAATTGGCGGAACGGCGGCTGTGGCAACCAGTGATACCGATGAACAACAAGAATCCACTACATTAAACATTGGAGGTATCATCCAGTTAAAACAAGGTGAAAGGCACAGATTGGTTGGCCTGGATAACTGGGGAATTGTGGCCGAAATCTGGCAACACACGGATGCAGCAAACCCAAGTGACGAAGAAGATATTATAAGAGTACAGGATGATTTTGGCAGATAACGATCTTTGAAACCAGACACTCCCAAATGGTAAAGTTTTGCAAAATAGGTGCTGCTGGGTATAGGTTCCTATGCAATCTGGCTTTATTTTTCCTCTTTTATTAAGCAGCTTATTACCAAATCATAGCAACCAGAATTTCCGCTGATGAAATATTTTCTATTACTGTTCTCTGTGTTTATCACAACAAACTTGCTTTCGCAAAGTAAGCTGGCACTGATTGTAGCTGTAGGTGAATACCCTGCGACAAGTAAAATAAAGCCAATAGCATCTGTCAATGATGTTAAATATATAAAAACAGCCTTAGGCAGAAATGGATTTGAACAAAAAAACATCGATACGCTGATTAACAGTAAGGCAACTAAAAAAGCAATAATAAATTCTCTCACCCAGCTATCTGAAAAAGCAAAAAAAAACGATATCGTTGTCATTCACTTTTCGTGCCATGGCCAGCAGATAAGAGACCAAAAAACAGTTGAGCTTGGAAAGGATGAAGACGATGGATACGACGAAGCCTTTTTGCCTTACGATGCAATGCCCAAATACAGCCCTACCGGTTACAAAGGCGAAAATCACCTGCGTGATGATGATTTGTATCCGCATCTTCTTAACATAAGAAAAAAACTTGGCAGCGAGGGAAGCCTGCTGGTACTGTTAGATGCCTGCCACTCAGGTACAGGCACCAGGGATGAAAGTTTTGCCGTAACCCGCGGTGAGCCAATACCTTTTGCCAATCCAGAAAACCCAATGGATTCGATAATAAACTTGTCCGCAGCAGAAGCAAAGCAGGGGTTTTTTGAAGCTGCAGCAGATTCGCTTTCAAACATGGTTGTAATAAGCGCTTCGTCACCTCATCAGGTGAATAAGCAGGTTATCATTAATAACGAAGAACTGGGCTCGCTGTCTTATTCTTTTTATAAAGCTCTAAACGAAATGACAGCAGAGAATACCTATGAATTGCTGTTCGAAAAAATAAGAGCAACCATGCAGGCCTTTATTCCTGAGCAAATACCGATGATGGAGGGGTACGGACAACAAATAATCTTTAACGGAAAATATAAATCAAGGGAAGACAAAGTTTACATAAGGGTTGGTAATAAAACAGGTGGTGGAACTGAAGACTCTTTGTTCAGTATTGAAAAAGGTATGCTGGATAATATTGCAAACGGAACCCGGTGCAAAATATACAAGGCAGAAAGTAACGAAGTTTATACCTACGCTGTTATAAAGAGAGTTGATAATTTCAGAAGCTATGGGGCTGCAGAAAAAAAATTAAATAAAGCAGATCTATATGAACTAAGAATGGAGGAGGAGAACTACGGAAATCTTGAGGCGGCGGTTAAACTTAGTTTTGTCGAGGCTGATGCGCCTGCAAAAGCACTGGAAAAACAGGTAAAAGAATTTATAAAACCTTACAGTTTTTTAAAAATTGCAGATAAGGCAGATTTTCAGCTGGAAGTAAAAAAAGACAGAGACGGAAAAATTGCAATACTTACAGATAGAAATAATAAAACAATCTGGACCGCAGGTGTTTTAAATAAAGATTCATTATCTGCTGAACAGAAAAAACAATTTATTGCAGATATAAAAAGGGAATTAAGGGTAAAGTATTTACGTACCATGCCTGATGGCGGAGAACTGGCTGCAGATGTTTCGGCAGAGATTGTGCCGGTAAAGGAATACAATAAAGCAACAGGAATAGAACTGGAAATTGGCGACGTTTATGCACTTCATATCCGCAATAATAGCAACGAAAAACTTTACTACACTGTTTTGGATATTTATCCCGATAATACTGTAGAAGTAATGTATCCATACAAAGGAAAAGAACCAGCAGATTATATTGTAGATAAAAAAAACGTGGTTATAAGAAAACTGGCGGTAAGCAAAGGGAGCCCGGCAGGAGTAGAGTTTTTAAAAATAATCGTTTCAAAAGAGCCCATGGATTTAAGAAGTGTTTTTGAGAAGAAAGTAACAAGAGACAATATGGTGTCCTTTCAAACTGTGATGGACGATTTGTTTAACGACAAACAAGGGAAGGCAGCAACAAGAGCAGATATATCAAACATTAAAGCCGAAGAAATCGGAATAATTAGCGTTAGCTTTATTATTAAAAAACCTTAATCTTAATAATTGAAATTACCAGCCAAAAAATATTACCTCTGCCTTATTTTTCTTTTAAGCTGTGCGCTTTCTTATGCCCAAATGCCTGTAGAAAAAGAAGAAAAGGAGCTGTACTTCAACATATATTATGCTTACAGGAAAAGCGATACCATGGTTGTATTTATTGATGGTGCCCAGGGGTTGGGTATTAAAAAAGGCACTTTAATAAACGCATACCTGGCATATTCAAGTAAAAAAAATGCAGCCGGGCAAAGCAGGAAATTTAAATCAGCGGGAGCCGGAAAAATTGTAAAGGCAGATAGTCTAATGGCTGCCATGGTTAAACTGGACAGGTTAGAGGATACACTTATTGAAGGAGACCTGGTTTCAATAAAAATAAATATTCCCGTTATTGAGCACCGCAGCATTTTTTCGGAGCTCGCATTTAATAAAATACTTTTTACCAATTTATCCAAAGAAGGCATTTATAAACTCACTGATATTCTAGTTAACGACAATAAGCAAAAGGAAGATTCATTGTATTCCATAATGCTGAAAGATTTACACGATTCCTATGCTTATATGAAGGATAGAGAAGACATGAAGGACATGTTGAATCAAAAAATGCCGGGCGGAAGATATATCGGAAAAACAGTTCTTGAAATGCTGCGGGATGCAAAAAGAGAAGATCTCGAAAGTTATTTTCTTTTTGTAACAGCTTTCCCCGATAACTACAGGGGCAAAGATTTTAAACTAAACGAAACCTTTGTTACCTGGGCTATTAACAATGCACCACTCAGCCCTGGCGAAGTAAAAAGAGCCTTGTTTCCGGTTTATAAAAACAAAGAAACGTTTTTAAAACTATTGCCTGCTTATAAAAAAGATATTATTGAGGATAAGCATTGCCTTTCTTTTATTAAAGAGGTTGAAAAATTATTAGCCAACAATAAATTTACCGAAGCCGCAACTCTTAATGATTTTATAAAAACAATTGCTTATGCTGTTAGTGATACAGGAGGCAAATCGCTTACCTGGGTAATTGCAGCAGAAATAAACCACAAGCAGGATAAATATGATATTGCTGTGCCGCAATGCGATTCCGCAATCAAATATGCATTATTGGCCAATGAACATGAATATGAATTGGCGGCCATTTCAAAAAAGATATTTTGCCTCAATAAGTTATTACAGTTTGCAAAAGCAAAAGTTCTTATCCAGGAGTTTGAAAGAAAACTTACGGCCTACAAATCAACCCTGGACGAAAAGACATATAATAGTAATTGGCAAAAGAGATACGAATATGAAGGAGCTACGTATTATGCCGAAGGTAATTATGACCAGGCGCTGAAGTCTTATGGAAGCCTGATTGATTTAAACAAAGGCATAAATAGCTTTGAATCGTTGCAGAAAAACGCAGAATACCTTGCTTTTATTGGCCGAGTAAATAACGACCAGGGAAAACCATCTGCAGCTTTAGACGCATTTATAAATGCAGCCCAAACCTACAAGCTTAATTACGATACACTCAATTGGGCAAAAGTGCAAAATGATATGGCATACAGTTATTATAAACTTGCCAACTACAGCAAATCTATGGCCTATACCGATTCTGCCATGCAAAAATTACTGCTGATAAATGAGTTTAATAATGCCGGTTATTCAAAATCACTTAAAGGAAGCTGTTACTGGGAGCTGGGTAAATATGATTCTGCAGTAACAGCTCATCAGGAATCTATTCAACTAAGAAAAAAAGCAAATAATTTATCAGGTCAGGCAAAATCCTGGAAAAGTATTGGCGAACTATATTTATTAAGCGGACAAAAAAAGCCAGCGCTGTTGGCTTATGATTCGGCAGCCCATTTTTACCAGCAATTAAAAGACAGCTCGGGCCTTGCTGAAACCTATAATAAAAAAGGCAATGTTTTTTATAACGATGAAAACAATAAAAAAGCCGTAGAGTATTTCGAAAAGGCAAAGGGGGTTAACAGCAAATCTACCATTGAGGCATTATATAATTTAGGTAATGCATGGTATGCGATAGACTCAGTTAAATCACGTAATTATTATATAGCCTGTAGTCAATTAAGTGAAAGCACAAAAAACATTGGTTATCTTTTTGATGCCACAAGAAGCCTTGCAAACCTGGCCTATCGTACAGACAATGTAGCCGGAGGCGATAAACTATATGCCACCTGCCTTGATTTAAGTAAACAATTAAATACAGCCAGCAGCTATGGCGATTGCCTTTCTTTAAAAGCATATGGTTTCAAAACACAATCTCAGTTAGACAGTGCTTTACTTTATTATAACAAGGCTAAATCGGTTTTTGATACAACCAGCCAGTCTGGTGTTATATGGCAACTTAATGGTATTGCCGATGTATATATCTCCATGGGTAATTTTCCAAAAGCAAAAGAAGCATTCAACAAAGCCATTAAGCTTGCAGAAGAATCCTATAACAATATTGCTCTTGGATCAACTTTAGAAGCAACCTCTTTTTTATATGGCCTTACCGGAGAGTTTACCGAAGGCTTAAAAAACAGCGATAGTGCCCTGGCAATATTCACCAGGTCTGACAATATAGTTAGACTGGCAAATACTTATTTATCCCGGGGCACACTTTATAAAAGCATGGGAGAGTATAAAAAATCAATCAACTCTTTTTTAATAGCGGATAGTTTATATAAAGATCAGGAGGTACTTGAAAGCAGGGGCGTTGTGTCAACCAATATCGGCGTAACTTATTTTACCCAATATGATTATGTAAATGCATTAAAATATCACAGGCTGGCTTTGGATCAACTTAAAAAGGGCGTAATTAACGAAAGTTATCTTTTGGGTAAAGGAAATATTGGCGAGGATTTATTTTATTTAAAAAAATACAGCGAAGCAGAAAAAGAATTACTTGAAGTATACCCAATAACAAAAGAAAAAAAATTATACCGGGTTGCATCGGGTATAGCGCTTAGCCTGGGTAAATTGTATTACGAAACAAAGCAAACAGACAAAGCAATTGGTTATTTTGAATATGCGGCCGAATATGCAAACAGCAGCGGCGAAAAAGAAAAAGCCATTGAAGCTTTAACTTTTTTGGGACAAATTGATAAAGACAAAGACAAAACAGACAAAGCCGAAAATGATTTCAAAAAAGCAGCAGCCATCGTTACTGAATATAATATTGCTTTAGGATGGGAACCATTTTATCAGCTTGGACTTTTATACTACACGCAAAATAAATTTGACAGCGCTGTAAAATATTTTAAACAAGCGGTAGAACTGCTTGATAAAAACACGGAAAATTTATATGGCGGAGAAGAGGCACGTAAAATTTTTAATAATGACCCGAAAAAATCTGACCTCTATAATAAAATAACGTTTTCTTACTTCAACATGGGCAATATAAGCCAGGCATGGGCTTATGCCAACAGAAGTAATATTGCCGGCATAAAAGAATTATCAGGCTCTTTGTCTGCTTCTTCTAACAATGAAGAAAAAAATGAAGCGTTGAAAAAGTTGCTGGCCATGCAGCAATCTAAAAAGGCTTTGGAAAACACGCTTGAAAAACAGGAAGGAGCAGCAAAAGAAGAAACGTTGAAGAAGATAGAAATTGTAGAAGCCAATTACAATAATTTCCTGCAGGATGTAGTTGAAAAATTCCCCGAGTTAAGTGTATACTTCACCCGATCTAATGCAGATGAATTTAATAATTACAAAAGTAAATTGCCCGAAGATGTGGCAGTGTTATTATACCTGCTCAATAATAATACATTAATGATATTCTCCTTAACCAGGGAAAAACTTTCGGTTGATACAATGACGGTTGATGTAACCGCCAAAGTGAATTCTTTTATTGAAGCAATAAAAAATACCTCCAAGCAAACCGGTACCGGATCGCTCGCTCTCAGATCTGAACCCGTGGATGAAGAAAAGCCTGCCGGCCATGTAGAATTTAAAGATCTTTCGGGCCAATTATACAATATGCTGATTAATACAGTTGCCGATAAAATAAAAGGCAAGAAAAGATTATGCATTATCCCTACAGGAGTTTTCAGCAATATGCCTTTTCAGTGCCTGGGTAAAAAAACAGCTAATAATGGCTTTAAATTTTTGATAGAAGATCACAGCATTTTTTACACTAACAAAATGTCGGTATTTAATACGGGCGAAAAAGAGACTGCTCAAAAAGCAAACATGAACTCCTTTGCTGCATTTGGTGTGCCTGATGCAACTTTAAGTTTTAATATAGATGAAGTAAAAGAAATCGGAAAAATTTTGGGATCAGATTCAACGGTATATTCCGATGCAAGGGCTACCGAAAGTATGGCAAAGCAAAGCCTTCGGAATAAAAAATTTATACACTTTGCTACACATGGAGTATTGAATTATTCATCAGATTATTCCCAATCTTATTTAAAGCTTTTACCCGATAAAGACACCAGCAATGGCAACAACGGGCAATTAACCATGAGAGAAATTCAGGGATTGGGAATAAGCGATTGTAGTATGGTAATACTGTCTGCGTGCCAGACAGCGGTAAGCAAGGCATTGGTAAAAGGTTGGAATATCTCACCAGCAAATTCGTTTTTGGTTAGCAATGTAAAAACAGTAGTGGCCAGTTTGTGGAAGGTAGCCGATGAGCCCACCGGATTATTAATGCAATATTTTTATGAAAACCTTTCTTCGGCTGCATCTGTTAATAAAGCAGATGCGTTGAGATTAGCCCAGGTTAAATTAAGCCAGAATCCACGTTTCAGCCATCCAAATTATTGGGGAGCGTTTGTGTTGTATGGCGATTGGCGGTAAATAAATACCCTCCAGAGGGTATGAAACTAAATTTTAAAGGCACTAATTTTAATTAAATAAACACACATTTATGAAAAAGGTTTTTTTATTGTTGGGTATTGTTGTTTTGTTTGTATCGGAAACGAAGGCGCAAAAATTGCCGTTGGGCCCTAAGCCCTCCAAAGAACCCTGTACAACACTTATGGGTAAATCAATGTTGCCAGTGGCGATAGATACTACTATTGGCAGACAGGTTGCAAATAATGATTTAGCCTGGGAAAATGGTGATGTGATACTGGTAAAATTTATGGACAATGTTGGCAGCCAGCAGGTACGGGATATGATCATGCGGTATGCAAAAACCTGGGAACAATATGGCAACATCACTTTTAAATTTGTGCCGGATAATACAGCAGAAACAAATATCAGGGTTAAGCTTGGCAGTAAAGAAGACAGGCTTGGTCACAACTCTCAGCTGGGTATACAGTGTAATGATATTCCTCAAAATCAACAAACACTTAACCTGGATACATCAGATTTTATTGATTACAAATCATACGTAGATCAGTATAAAAACGGCGGCCCCTTTCTGCAATACCTGAAAAACAAAGGCACCGATTTTAAAAACTATACCTACAGGGATTTATACAGGGATGTGATTGCTTTTAAAGACCCCAATGTTAAATGGAACTACAACTCTATGCAGGGAACAACCACACACGAGTTTGGCCATGCTTTAGGATTGCTTCACGAGCAAAGCTATCCGAAAGGTATAAAGTGGAACAAGGATACAGTATATAAATATTATGCTAAATACCAGGGCTGGGATAAACAGAAGGTAGACTATAATGTAATTGGAGCCAGTGATATTTTTTATACCAACGGAACCTCTTACGACCCGCTTTCTATTATGCATTACCCGGTGGAAGCATGGCAAACCGTTGATGGTTTTGTTGTAGGGTTGAACAATACAATGTCTGAGGGAGATAAAAAAATAGTTGCAGCCTTATATCCTAAAGACAAAAAAGTATCTTCGCTGGCTGTTCCTAAAATTGAAATTACCAATATTGGTTACGGCGAGGTTAAGACAGATAATGTAAAAAAAGGAATTATAATCTATCCATCATTTGATATAAAAACAAGCGCCATTTTAGGAAACGTATATTTTGTTGCAAGGTTAACAACGGAAGATGGCCTGTATTATTTACCTACAACAAATGAAAATTACAGCTGGAACAAAATGGCGGCTACATATATTAAAATGAGATTGTTGCCAAGTTCTAAAGCAAGCTATAATAAAAACGGTCAAAAAAATCTGGAGTTATTTTTCCCTTACAAGGAAATGCCCGACCTGGCTGGAAAAAAAGTAAAAATTCAGTTTTCGGTTTACCAGGATGATGTGGTAAATAACAGGTATCAAAAACTCACATTTAATTTCCTTTCTTCTCCTTTAACTATACAGAAGTAAAAGAATGGTATAATAACAGGATAATTTTTTCTATAACAGATCAGCCATAGCTTTTAAGCTATGGCTGATTTTTTTTGTATATCTCCTTCAAAATTATAATTGTTTCCTGCCCTGCAGCCAGTTTCATTATTCTGCTTTTATTTTTCCTGCAGCCAGCATCATTTTTATTTCGCCATAAGTAACATCCGGTGGCAGGTTTTTAATAAGTGTTGTATGGCTTAATGCTCCATGCACAGCCACAGCATCCATAATTAATTGTTGCTTTTTAGCTGACACCAAATTGTCAATTTCTATTTCACCGTCAGCTATGAAGGGAATCATGTGGCTTTCAATTGAACCAACAGTCAATTTTCTTTCTGTTGCAATTTCTGCAATGCTCTTCCCTTCTTTATATAAATTGAACGAAATGGTCTTGGTATCAGTTTTCACAACAGCATTTTTTTCACGCAGTGCTTTTTCTTTTGATGCTTTTGAAGGCAGCGCTGCCATATTGCTTTTAATATCATTTCTTGTACAATACTCTTCTACCGCCTCAATAACATCATCGCCATATTTATCTACCTTGGCTTTCCCAAAACCACTAATCTGCAAGAGGTCTTTTTTTGTTAAGGGAAGATAAGTTGCAATTTCTTTAAGGGTAGCCTGGTTGGCAACCATATAAATAGCTACATTCTCTTCTTCCACTGTCATATCTCTCCAGCGTTTTAACGTATTGTATAATTCGGTATTGGCCACATCGGTATAAACTTCTTTTTTACCGCTGGCATAGCAGGTTAGATTTATTTTTGGCAACGCATATTTTAATTTGTACTGTAAAAATGTAGTTACCGAAAATGGTTGTTTACAATATTGTAAATAATAAACAATACTGTGAAGGGCCTGCCCCAGTTGCTGCAACTGTTCATTAATGATGTTAGCAGTTTCTTTATGCTCAGTAAGCAAAGGGTGATTTTGCAATGATTTTTGATACGCCAAAAACTTAGGTTCAAAATGATTGGCTGCATCACTGATCCTTTTTTGAGCCGCTTCATTGTTTTCTATCACCGGTTCGTCTTTCATAATGTGGCTAACCACATCAATAAATTTTAAGCCAACAGATTTGTCGGCAATAAAATGCTGTTTGATGTTTTCTATCCACGGTAAACTTTCAGCATTTAATTTATCCTGCTGCTGTGTAATATGATGTAACAGCAAGGCAATACCAATTTCAACATCATTAAAAGAAAATGTTTCGCTGATCAACTGCTGTGTAAAAACCTGTCTTGCACCGGTAAATCTTTCTGCAAGCGAACCCTTGTGGGTTAATGATTGTTGGCCTTTAACTACATGGTCGTTGCTGAATAGTGTGGTGGACGAAAGTTTACTAAGCAATACAATTCCTTCCAAACTGGTGCAGCGGCTAAGTGCCACATACACCTGCCCGCTGCTGAAAGACGCTCCTGCATCAATCATAACTTTTTCAAAAGTAAGTCCCTGGCTTTTGTGAATGGTAATTGCCCAGGCAAGCCGCAAAGGATACTGTGTAAAGGTACCCAGGGTTTCCTGCTCCAGCTTGCCATCGGCCCGGTTTAAAGTGTAACGGGTATTTTCCCAGGTTTCTTTGCCTACTTCAATTTCGATACCATCGCAATCAACAATAATTTTATCTTTCTCCAGCAGGTTAACCACACCAATCTTTCCGTTAAAATATCTTTTAGCTACAATATCGTTTTTTAAAAACATTACCTGTGCTCCTTCTTTTAAAACCAGTTCTGCTTCGGCAGGAAAAGCATGCTCCGGAAAATCTTCTTCTACAACTGCTTTAAAAGTAAATGGCGGAGTAAATAAATTTTCAATTTTTCGCTGATTAATTTCTGCAGCTTGTTTGTTGTGCGATGTGAGCGTAATATATTTTTCGCCGGGCATGGGAGAAAACAGCGGATCATAACGCATGTGCAGGTCTTCAAAATCATCAGCATCCATTTGGTTGTTGCGTACTTTGTTAAGCAGTCGAACAAATGAATCTTCTTTTTGCCTGTAAATTTTATTCAGCTCAATCAGCAAAGGCATTTGTTCTTTAATAGAAAGGCTGTCAAAAAAAAACGGCGTTGTATAATATTCCTGCAGAATACTCCACTCGTGGTTTTGAGCCACAGGCGGCAACTGGTGCAGATCGCCAATACACAATAACTGTACACCACCAAATGGTGTATCATAATTGCGGCGGATGCTTCTTAAAATAGTATCAATGGCATCCATCACATCGCAACGCACCATACTTATTTCATCAATTACCAACACTTCCATTTTACGCAGTAATTGCTGGCGTTGTTTATTGTATCTTATTTTAGCCAGCAATTCATCCTTATGATTCCTGGTGGGTAAAAACGGATGAAAGGGTAATTGAAATAAACTGTGCAGTGTAACACCGCCGGCATTAATGGCGGCAACACCGGTTGGCGCTGCTACCACAATATTTTTGGTGGCATTTTCTTTCAGGTATTTTAAAAAAGTGGTTTTGCCGGTACCGGCTTTACCGGTAAGGAAAATGTTTTCGGATGTCTCGGTAACAAAGCGGTAAGCCAGGTCGAATATTTCGTTTCGTTCTATTGTTTGCATTGCAATAAAGATAAGAGGAGATAATAAGAAAAGAACGCCGGCTGAAAAGTTAACCGGCGTTCTTAATACTTAAGCAGAAACTTCTGCTTTGCTTCCCAACATCAGAAGCTCATTCACCTCTACTTCTGTAACATACTTTTTGTTACCATCTTTATCGGTATAACTGCGGTTGATGAGTTTACCTTCAACAGCAACTTCTTTACCTTTGGTTAAATACTTTTCGGCAATTTCTGCCACTTTACCCCAGGCAACTAAATTATGCCAGGTGGTTTCTTTTACTTTTTCGCCCTTGGCGTTGCGGTAATTTTCATTGGTAGCTATGCTGAAACGGGCCAGTTTTTTACCATTTTCGGTTGTTTTTACTTCTGGTGCGTTGCCCAGGTTACCAATCAATTGAACTTTGTTTTTTAATGTGTACATGTTTTTCGTTTTGTGCGCCCTCATCCCCTGAAGGGGTGTTGAAGAGAGTGCGGGTTTTTAATTTATTTCAATCAACCGGAGTTTGACGTCGTTTCCGATCGACAATGCAAAGATGGGGTTGCCCAAAAGCCATAGCCGGAGATTATCCCTTTACTTACCTATATAAGCGTATGTAAACGGTTATAACGGAATTTTTTTGTATATTTAATACGCCTAAACCCTTATCTGTACTATGTTACAAGAAAAAGAAACCAAAACCTGCCTGTTTTGCGAAAAACCAGTAAAAGGCCGCAGCGATAAAAAATTTTGTGATGATTACTGCCGGGCCGCTTATAATAATGAACTGAAAAGTGCTGTCAATAATAACATACGCAACGTAAATAATGCCCTGGGTAAAAACCGCCGCATACTGGAAAACCTGCTGCCTGATGGTGAAGCAACCGCAAAGGCCAGCCGGGATAAACTGATTGAAAAAGGATTTCAGTTTAAATACCACACACATATATATATAACCAAAACCGACAAGACTTATTTTTACTGTTATGAGTATGGATATCTTCCTTTAGAGAATAACTGGTATTTAATTGTAAAAAAAAATGAAGAATAATATAGCCGGGGCAACTATTTTTTCATATTCCCCATCTGAGCTTATACCGCTATAATGAAGTAGTTTTACAGGCTTAATTAATGAATGTGCGATTGTTTGCAAATAGAACTTTACATGGTATCCTTTTTTTGGTTTGTACTTGTTGTACCTGGCAAAAAACAATAGCACAATGTGCCACCCCAATTAATATTTTTCCATACACGGAAGGTTTTGAAGCAACAAACGGCAACTGGACAACCGGCGGCACCGCCAGCGACTGGGCATGGGGTACACCCACTAAACCCGTAATTAACAGTGCAGCAACCGGAACAAAATGCTGGATAGTTGGCGGACTTTCCGGAAGCTCTTATAACGATGGTGAAAGATCCTGGCTGCAAAGCCCCTGTTTTGATTTTACAACACTTCAATATCCACATATCTCTTTTAATGTTTTTTGGGAAACAGAACGGCAGTTTGATGGAGCAGGATTTCAATATTCAACAGACCTTGGTGCCACCTGGTTAAATGTTGGGTCCGTATCTGAACCGGCAAATTGTTTAAATACTAACTGGTTCAATCAGTCGTCCATAAATTTTTTAAACGGCCTTGCAAGTGTAAGAGATGGCTGGTCGGGAAATATACAACCAACAGCCGGCAGTTGCCTGGGAGGAAATGGAAGAGGTAACTGGGTAAATGCTCAACATACTTTGATCAATCTTGCCGGTACACCAAACGTTATTTTTCGTTTTATTTTTGGCGCCGGCACACAATGCAATGCGTATGATGGTTTTGCTGTGGATGATATTGTAATTGGCAATGCCCCGCCAAACAATGCATCGTTTATCTATTCCTGCACTAACAGCAATACCGTATCTTTTACAAATACATCTGCACTTTGCCCATTACTTAGCTGGGATTTTGGAGACCCGGCATCAGGCCCAAACAACACATCTGCTCTTGCAAATCCAACACATACCTTTAGCGGCCCGGGACAATACGCTGTTACATTAACAGCAACAGGCCCGGGTAATGCTCCTTCTACTTCTCCTCAGCAAACCATAAATATACTTGGTGTAACAACAGTTGTAACCGGTAATAATTGTGCAGGAGATAATACCGGTACGGCAACAGCCATTGTAACTCCGATGACGGCCGGTCCTTTCTTTCACTCCTGGAACACAACTCCCGTACAAACAACCCCAAACATAACCGGCCTTGCAACAGGAAATTATACGGTTACCGTTAATGCAATAAACAGTTGCCAAATCACTGCCACAGCCATTATTACAGCACCGGCAGTATTCGCACATACCGTAAATATTATACAACCCGGCTGCGGGCTTTTAACCGGCACCGCAACCATAACAGAAACCGGCGGCACAGCACCATATAGTTATGTATGGTTGCCAACGGGAGGCAGCGGGCCAACCGCCAGCGGACTTACACCTGGCAATTACACTGTTACCGTCACCGACAGCAAGGGCTGTATTGATATTGTTCCTGTTGTTATTGCTACGGCTGCAACACCAACCATCAGCATCAATAATAAAAAAGATGCCAGCTGTTTTGGTGTAAAAGATGGTACTGCAACAGCCCTGGCAACCGGGGGCAACCCGCCCTTTACTTATAGCTGGAACACGGTGCCTGTGCAGAACAATGCTACCGCCATAAATCTTGGCGCAGGTATGTATACCGTTACAGCAAGGGATAATACCGGTGGCTGTATTGTATCAACATCGGTACAAATTACAGAGCCTGCCAGCGGCAGTTGCGGCGATGTATTTTTCCCCAATGCATTTACACCTAATGGCGATGCCTTCAACCCCGACTTTGGAGCCATGGGTAATGTGGCTGCCATCAGCAACTACCTGTTGCATATTTACAACCGCTATGGCCAACTGATTTTTTACACCCGCAATCCATCTGTAAGATGGAATGGTTTGTACAAAGGAAAACTGCTAAGCGGCAGTTATGTGTGGGTGGCCAGCTTTATGTACAAGGGTACAATTAAGAGAGAAGAGCAGGGATCCGTAATGATCATCAGGTAGAATTTGTACACATATTCTTTTATAAATTATGTATTATTGTATCTGATTAGTTATCCGCTTAAAAACTCTTTTTGAAACAATTAATTACAATACTCATTCTTTCCGGTATTTTATTCAGTTGCAGTAAATCTTCTGGTGAAGATGAATATTATACAGTAACTGGTCAGGTTCTTGATCTTGACAGCAAATTACCAATTGCTGGAGCAAAGGCATATTTACCTCGCTTTAGTGATAGTTTGTCCGCCAATGCGGATAGCGCCGTTTCATTCAGGTATAAATTGATATCCTTCAGGGATATGTTCTGATGGTTTGTTAAAGATGGTTACCAGAGACCCCAAACTTATTGGGTAAGTGTAGGTAATGTTTCCAGAACTGACACATTTTTTCTTGCAAGGCCGTCATTTGTGAATGTTACCATATCTAAAACAGGAACTTACCTGGTCACAGATACCGTTGAGATACAGGTTTTGGGTGACAATACTCCTTTAGCCGGACAACCAGGCGAAAGCCCCAGTTACAGGACATTTCATCGTGATAAAGCCAATGCAACCGATAAGCTTTACAATCTTTTAGCTGTTTACAATCTTAGTTCTAATTACAACTTTTGGAACCATTTTGGAATAAAGGAAAAACTCTATTTCAAAAGTGAAATAATCCGTGGCGGATCAGTTTTTTCTACCAAAACAGATTCAACAAATATCATACAGTTCGGCACACAAAATTTCACACTTAATTATTAAACCGCTTTCAACATTAGTCACTATAAAATTTTTTAAAATGAGAAATGTAACAAACATTTTATTAGCGCTGGTACTTATTTCTTTATACAGCTGTAGTGGTTCAGATACTTACAGGGGGCTTTGGAAAGCACTTGACGAAAGAGGACAAAAATTCGATATTAATTTTGATGCAAAAAGCTTCACTGTAAAAGATAGTACGGGCAAAACAGAAACATATAAGTACAAACAGAATTCTGTTTCCATTCAAAATTCTGTTGAAACCTATGGCATCCAGGTTAGTGATGGGAAATCGTATCAAATAAATTTCCCTGTTGCTGATGACGAAACCAAAGGAGTTATTAAAGATGCTGCAGGCAGGCCTCTTTATATTATTGGCAGGTCAAGGTATGTACAGTATGAAGAAATTTATGGGCTTAAATAAAACTTTCTTAAACCAAAACAACATGAAAACATCAATCCTCTCTCTTCTTTTTATTTTCATAATATCCGGATCTTCTGCACAAACAGAAACTGCAGTTTACAAAACCATTGTGGATAAATTTGAGTTGAATTACAATAACGATAATTACGATTCTATTTTTTTCATGTTTGATGCCAATATGCAAAATGCTTTACCGCTGGAAAAGACAAATGAGTTTTTAACAGGATTAAAAGCACAGGCAGGACAAATAACAAAGCGGCAGTTTATTAAATATGCAAACGGTACTGTGGCTGTTTATAAAACAAATTTTGAACAGGCTTTATTTACATTAAATATTTCGCTTGATAATAACTCAAAAATCAATGGACTTTTTATAAAACCATTTGTAGATGAAACCCAGCCCAAACTTTTAAGAAACACAACTAAACTTATTCTGCCCTTTAAAGATGAGTGGACAGTGATTTGGGGTGGAGATACAAAAGAATTAAATTATCATGTGGTAAGCCCGGCACAAAAAAATGCTTTTGATATTGTTATAACCGATGCCAAAGGAAACTCTTACAAAACCGATGGTAAAACAAACGAAGATTATTATGCTTTTGGAAAAGAATTAATTGCGCCCTGCGATGGAGAAGTAGTGCTGGTTGTTGACGGTGTAAAAGATAATATACCCGGCCAGATGAATACATTTAATGTGGGCGGTAATACGGTTATTATAAAAACCGCAAACAAAGAATTCCTGGTTCTTTGTCATTTTAAACACCAATCCATAAAAGTAAAAGAAGGACAAAAAATTAAACAGGGCGAGCTTTTGGGGCTTTGCGGCAACACCGGAAATTCATCAGAAGCCCATCTGCATTTTCATATTCAAAACATAGAAGACCTGAATACCGCAACAGGCGTAAAATGTTATTTTGAAAAACTATCTGTAAACGGTCAGGTAAAACAGGATTATTCTCCCATTAAGAATGAGAAGATAAAAAATTAATTAAGCCGAAAGCCGGGTTGTATTTTTGCCTGATAAGAACCGCATTTCTGCTTTTTTATTAATGGGCTCTTCCGGAAAATCATCCACCTCCAGCTCAATCCTTCTTGTAATATCACTTAATGAAGAAAGCCGCTCCATGGTATAAGGAATCGTATCCAACCCCGAAGCAAATTTTAAAATATAACTGTAAATACCAAACAGGCTGCCGGCCATAATGGTGGTACTATGCAGATTTTTTGATGCGATCAATGAAACCGCAATTACCAGCAAAACCATGATCTCCATAAAACCAAAGTTCCAGGCTTCTTTGTCCGAAATGCGAATCTGCCACTTGCGTAAATTATTATAGTGATGGCGTATGATGTGGTTGTTACCTGTGCTGATGATATCTACCTGTTTTTCAAGTTCATCATTTTTAAGTTTGTTTAACCGCATCATTTTTTTGCCATACAGCATACTGATGATGATCACCGGTATCATGATCGCCAGGCAAATAAGTACAACTGTTTTATCGTAAAAGAAAAGGATGATGAGTGAACCGAGAATATTGTAAGCTGCTTCAATTACATACACCAGATCGTGCTCTAAAAAATCTACAAACTCACGGGCCAGGTTGCTGTGGGCGCTAAGTTTAGATACATCGTTTTTTAAATAACGGCGGCTTAAAAACCGGGTAACCAGCGATGTGTAAATGGCGGTATAGGTTCGGGTATCAAACATGTGGCGTATGGTACCAATTACCAGGTAAGCCAGGTGAACAAGGGTAAGCACGATCAAACCATGATAACTTCCTTTTATCAGGTCGTTAATGGCTTCGCCAAAAAAGTAAAAGCGTAATAATCCGCCCAGCATTTCAAGAGAGAATAAGGAGTATGTAAATATCAGCTGATATTTATGCTTCATCATCAGGTTACGCAATATTTGAAACTTCGACATAGTTCTGTTCTTTTGATTCTGCAATCATCGTTAGTAAAAACCCCGTAAAGGAGAGAATTGTAATGGGTGGTTAGTAAGACCGGGGAAATGCTGGTGGGTTTAATTGTTGCGTTGGCTTTCTCTTTCTGTTACCGAATTATGGGCAATTCCGGTAACCCATCCGCAACAATTAGCTGCACCGCAGCGGCAGTTAAAGGGCTCCATATGTTCATCCAGGAAGCTTGCGTAGTTGAGGGTTAGTTCTTCGCCTTGCTGAATATTTCGCAGAGCCACTACATTTAAGCCTTCATAAGCGGTGTTCGGATCGCAACTGTGATTTTGTGGTGCCCAGTTTGCCGGGTTATTATCCCAAAGCAAAAATACCTCTTTACTAAGCGGATAAGCGTATTTTCTAAAGGTTTCTTTTTCGTTAACATCCCAGTAACGCTCAACATAGCTACGGGTTACAATGCGTTGGGCCATCTCCTCTCCTTTGAAAATCAATGACTTAACAGGTAGATTTTGGGTGGCATAAATACCATAACCAGCTATAGCATTGCCTTTCATAGTATATTTTTTCTGGTTGCGTTGGTGGCGGACAATCCCCTCATCCACTATCTTTTTAAGAAAGCCAGCCTGGCCGATGCCGTCGGCTTTTAAGATATAATCTGCCGAGCCTTCGTAGCCATCTTTATAAAAAACCGAGCAGGTAAAATTTATTTCCAGGAAGAATATCTCGTTTTGGGCGTTTACTCTAAAATCGAGCCGGGCATAACCGGCGCCGCCAAAACCCTGGAAAATTTGCAGGGCGGCATCTTTTAATGCAGCCTCCAACACAAGGTCGCCGCAGGGAATATTTGCTTCGGGGTGTAGCTCGGATGTTTTTAAAGCGTAAGTCTTAAATTCAAATCCTTCGGGGAAAATATATTCAATGGGTTTAAAAACCGTGCAGGTTTTTTCATCATCCGCATTAGCAACCAACATTACTGTAAATTCTCTGCCCTGTATATATTCTTCAACCAGCAATGGTCCGTATTCATCCAATATCTCATTGCATTTATGCAGCAACTCTTCTTTGTTATGAACCAATGAGTGTTGATCAATACCTAAACTATCACCGGCTTTATCGGGCTTTACAAAGAGTGGGAATTTCAAATGGGCGCAATTTTTCTCCAAACAATCCAATGTTTCAATTAGTGCAAATGCAGGTGTTTTTATGCCAGCTGTGTAAGCCACATATTTCATCAGGTCTTTTGGAGGGTCGTATAATAAAGAGGTTGGACCGGTAAAAGGAAGGTTGAGCAGCTCCATAAACCAGATCACATCAATAGAAGGGATGCTCCACTCCAGGTAGCCTTCGCAAAGGTTTACAAAAACATCGTAGTTCTTTTTCTTAAGCTCTTTAAGTTGTTTATAGGTAGATAATTTATTCAGCAACACATGATCAAATATTGCATCCGGCATTAAATGGCTGATATCCCTTGGAGGATCATAATTTTGATAATCAACATCAGAGGTAGAATAGTCGGGCTGCAGCACACAAATTTTCATATACACATAAAGATTTAAGCAATTCGCCTTTTTAACTGGCTTGCCGACAGGCGGGTGAATGCATCATTGATAATTTCGGCTACCAGTTCGGTAAAAGTATTTCCGCTAAAGCGCAGTATAGCACCTATTGAGGTATAATTTTCATCTTCACTTAAACCGCACTGGGCATTTACTTCCAGCACATATAATTTTCCGGTTTCTTTATCCATCCTTATATCGGCCCGGGTATAACCACAGCCCTTGCAGGCTACAAATGCATCCCAGCTTATCTTTTTTATTTCTTCAATTAAAGAAGCATCGGGCAAAGCATATTCATAAAAATTGGCTTCGTTGGGCATGGGCGTTTCATCTTCATAAATTTCCCAAAGCCTGTCGAAGGATAAAAACTTTTCCTGCTCGGGCAACGATGCATGAAAAACCCTTTCAACCGGCGTATAAATTTTTGCGTTTGTAGGATTGTTGTAAGAGCCGGATATCATCACTGTAAACTCGGGGCCGGTAATAAAAGATTCAGCGATCAACCCATCAGCTGCCAGGTCCCAGCCACGGTATCCATCAAACATTTTGTTTACCTGCTCCTGTAATTCGGTTTGATTGTGCACTACATTTTTTATGCCCACTCCCATGCTGCCACCGGAAACAGACGGCTTAACAATTACAGGTGTGCCCAGCGTTTCAAAAACATTTTCGATATCATCTTTATCATGAATAGCTTTCCATTTGGCAGATGGAACAAGGGCTTTGTCAAAAGCCATTTTCATGGGTATTTTAGAAGTGGTAATGCGGTAGAAGTATTCATCAGAACCGGTGTAGATCAACCCTTTTTCTTCCAATAATTTTACAACCGAAATACCGGGCGTGCCGTTAACCTCATCTCCATCACATAAATTAAAAACCACGGGTGTTTTATGGCCAAAGTCTTTTTCTTTTGCGATGAGTTCTATAACATCGGGATAATCTTTAATGGTAACAGGCTGCCATTTCCATTCAATACCCAGTTCGGCAAAAGTTTTTTCATACTCGGCAATGCTTTGGCTAAAATCATAGTAGTAATCAATATTAGCATCGTTGGTTTCTAAAAGTGGTGCCAGTACCCACACTTTAATTTGTTGGAAAGAAACAGAAGACATTAATGGGTTGAACGCAGCCATAACAGATAATGGGTGGCTACAGGGATAATTTTTGTCTTACCTGCAGCCTGATGAAATCGGTTAGTTTATATTTTGAAAGTGTTTCAACAGAAAGATGCGAAGCACCGTTTATTAATTGTATACATGCTGCAGTACCGCAGTTACAAACAAAGGGTTGTGCCATTTCCCATTCGGTACTGGGGTAAAAAAAAGTAAGCTCATTGCCCGCTTGTATAGGTTGCAAACAAACCAGCTCCATACTGGTAGTATTAAAAAATGTATTGGGTGTGCAGCTGTGATTAACGTATTGCAGAAACTCCGGTACAAGGGTAATATGCCTGTTGGTGCCGGTTTGCAGGGTTAAATAGGTTGCGTATTTTTGAATTTTGTCTGCACTGAACTTCGTAATCACATCGCCGGGTTGAAAAGCAACAGCGGCAAATAAAGCTTTTTGATTGGTTTCAGTATTCAGTACAACATCTGCAAAAATGTGTTTACTGATAACTTCGGAAGATGGGGTAGAAATAGAAGTTTTTATCATGCTAATTTGGATGGGAATGACCCGTAAAAGTTTAAAATAGTTTTATTTTATTTTTAGCAAGCATTTCTATTCAGTAAATGTATAAAAGCATTGATTAATAAAAAAGATAAACGGCAGTTATTATTGAATGGTGGATTAATAACGATATTGTGTGTATAACCGTGCAGTACACATTTACGATTAAATGAACTGATATTATGACAACAGAACCCGATCAACCCAATCCTGAATTACTGATACAACTGGTACAAATGAAAATGCCATTTGGTAAATACAAAGACAGGCTGTTGTGCAATTTGCCGGTATCTTACCTGGAATGGTTTCAACGTAAAGGGTTTCCAAAAGGTAAATTAGGTATGTTACTTGAAACTTTATACGAGATAAAGATCAACGGGCTTGAACAATTACTGGAGCCACTTAAACGGTAGGAAGAATATCTGCTAATAATTAAAATGTCAGTCTGAGCTTGTCGAAGACGGGTTGGTTTTAATAATCCCGGTTTCGACAGGCTCAACCTGACAACCCTTTAAATTGAAGTATTGGTATGCGTTAACATTAATTTATTTAATTAGCACAGGCAAAGGTTAGATACACGTAAGGATTTATAGACCATTCATCATTCATCTCACGGTCAATATCACCATATCTCAGGTCGAGCATATTACCCGATTGGTTTATTTCCCAAAGGGTAAGTGGTTTTTTGCCGACTTCGGTTTGTACTATTTCCGGTATCATTTCTTTTAGCATACCGTTCCAGCAAAGATGTATCAGCTTTTCTTTTTGCGAAAGCTGTTTATCATTTTTATTGGTGTTCAATTCGCTCCAGTCTCTTTGAAAGAAACTGGCGTTGCTTATCAATAAAATTTCGAGGTTGGTAGATTTGTTTTTCATTTGCAGAGCTTTAATCTTGCTCAATACTTTGATGCGGTTTTGCAGGAAATGTAATAAAGTAAGCCTGTAATTTCTTGTTAATAACGAAAAATGAGGGCAAATGGTTTTAAAAATACGTGAAGGGAAAATGGCAGGTTTTTGATTTTTAATTCCCCGGGTTAATGCAGTAATGAAAAAACCCCAACATTTCTGTCAGGGTTTTTGTGGTGTGGGTCCCGATAGCGATCGGGACGACACAAGGATTTTCAGTTCATAAAACAAAAAACCCCAACATTCCTGTCAGGGTTTTTGTGGTGTGGGCCGGGATTGAACCGGCGACACAAGGATTTTCAGTCCTTTGCTCTACCAACTGAGCTACCGCACCATCCGGATTCATATTTTGAATCGGGCAGCAAAAATAAGGGTATTCTCCCAAAATCTGCAATCTGCAATCAAAAATCTACAATCAATTGCCGTATTCGCATAAAAATTTAATACGCATCAGCTTTAACTGCTCCCAGTTAAAATTGCTGTCGGCCAGCTCTTCCTGGGCTACCTGTAAGGAAGAAGTTTCGCAGCTTTTAAAATAATCCATTATTTCGTCCTGCTCGTATTCATCCACCATTTCATCAATGGCATAATCTAAATTAAGTTTGGTGCCGCTGGCAACAATGGTCTCCATTTCTTCCAACAATTCATCAATACGCAGGTCACGGGTTTTGGCAACCGTTTCCAGGGGGATCTTTTTATCTATGTTCTGAATGATGAATATTTTATTGTTATTGCGGTTTACCACGCTTTTCATTACAAAATCATCGGGCCTTACCACATCGTTTTCTTCTACATATTTTATAATTACATCTAAAAATGGTTTGCCATAGCGCATGGCTTTTCCTTTGCTTACGCCGCTTATTTTTTCCAGCTCGGCCATGGTTGTTGGAAACATGGTTGCCATATCTTCCAGGCTGTTTTCTAAAAAGATAACAAAGGGCGGCAGGTTTTTTTCTTTGGCTACTTTTTTACGCAGGTCTTTTAACAGCAACATTAATTTTTCATCTGCGGCAACAGCTTCTATGGCAGCCTGTTCACTTTCTTCATCATCGGCATTGGCTTCTTCAAACAAATTATTCAATACAATTTTAAATGATGTTGGTTTCTTTAAAAAGGCAGCACCTGCTTTGGTAATTTTAAGTAAACCATATTCCACAATATCTTTTTCAATTAAACCAGCCAGTAGCATCTGGCGTATCAGGCTGTTCCAGAAATGATTTTCTTTATCGTTGCCACTGGCAAAAACATCCAGCTCTTCATGGCGGTACATTTTTACAGCAGGTGTAGCTTTTCCGGCAAGTATGAGTAATGTATATTCAACCGGAAATTGTTCGCCCAATGATTTAATAACTTTTAAAACAATGGCAGCATCATCCTTTGCTTCAACTTTTTCTTTGGGGCTCAGGCAATTGTCGCAATGGCCGCAGCTTTTTTTATCATCGTAATTTTCCCCAAAATAATGCAGCAGAATTTTACGGCGACATACACTGCTTTCGGCATACGCTACTGTTTCATTTATTAATTGTGCGCCTACTTCCCTTTCGCTCAGCGGCTTGTCTCTCATCAGGTGCTCCAGCTTGGCCACATCTTTATGAGAGTAATAAAGTATACATTTACCTTCCATACCATCACGGCCGCCACGGCCGGTTTCCTGGTAATAATTTTCAATTGATTTGGGGATGTTGTAGTGGATTACAAAACGGATATCAGGTTTATCAATACCCATTCCAAATGCAATGGTGGCTACTATTACATCCACATCTTCATTTAAAAACTGGTCCTGTCTATCGGAACGGAGCTTGCTGTCTAAGCCGGCATGATACGCCACCGCTTTAATACCATTTGCCATCAGCATTTTTGCAAGCTCTTCGGTTGTTTTACGGTTGAGGGTGTATATAATACCGCTCTTGCCTTTGTGCTGTTGTATAAAACGAACTATACTTTTATTGGTTTGATCCAGATTTATTTTAGGCTGAATTTCGTAATACAAATTGGGCCTGTTAAAAGACGAGATGAAAATTTTTGGTTTACGTAAGCCGAGGTTCTTAACAATATCGCTTTGTACTTTTGGCGTGGCTGTTGCGGTTAATGCAATCACCGGAATTTTTTCATCGATCAGGTCCATCATCTCTCTCAGCCTCCTGTATTCCGGCCTGAAATCGTGACCCCATTCCGAAATACAATGTGCTTCATCCACAGCAAAAAATGAAATTTTCAACTCTTTAAAAAATGAAATATTCTCTTCCTTGGTCATGGTTTCCGGTGCCACATACAACATTTTTGTTTTACCGGTTGTAAGATCATCTTTTACAATTTTTTGCTGGCCTTTATTTAATGTGCTGTTTAAAAAATGTGCTACATCATCTTTGCTGCTGTAACTGCGTACCAGGTCTACCTGGTTTTTCATTAAGGCAATTAAGGGCGATACAATGATGGCAACACCCTCACTGATCATGGCAGGTAACTGGTAACACAAACTTTTACCGCCACCGGTTGGCATAATAACAAACGTATCATTTCCATTTAAAAGACTTTCAATAATTTCTTCCTGGGGTCCTTTAAAACCATCAAAGCCAAATTGGTCCTGCAGCTGTGTAGACAGGTCGGGCTGATTTTTTAAAGCAGCCTTTATAGCAATTTTTGGTTTTGGTTCTTTTGCAGGGGATTTCGTCTTCGCCATAATTTTACCTCCGTGGATATTTGTACTTGATTGTGTTAGTTACTCATGCTTTTTTTAAGGGCAGCGAAGTTAATTCAAAACTGACGCAGAATCAACCCTAATCTGCATCAACAGTAATAAATTAACAGTCTGTTTAATTACTTAAGATAAACAAAATAAACCAAGATGCAAAAAAATGACTTGTAAAATTATCACCCGAAAATATGTAGTTCTTATACTACAACAGCTGTTCTTTGCATTATGAATGATTTGAAGTAGGTTTGCGCATTACTGATGAATACAGACAAAATTATACCGCTTGCTTTACGCACCATTGAGCTTGAAACAAATGCCATTAGCGGGTTAAAATTATTCATTAATGCCGGTTTTGTACAGGCGGTTAAAGCCGTTGCCAACAGTAAAGGAAGACTGATTGTAAGCGGAATCGGCAAAAGCGCCATCATTGCCCAAAAAATAGTTGCTACTCTAAACAGCACCGGCACCCCGTCGGTTTTTATGCATGCTGCAGATGCCATTCATGGCGACCTGGGCATGATACAAACCGATGACGTTGTTATGGTAATAAGTAAAAGCGGCAACAGCCCTGAGATAAAAGTACTTGCCCCGCTTGTGAAAAATTTTGGAAATACATTGATTGGCATGGTTGGCAATACCGAATCGTTTCTTGCTGGTAACTGTGATATAGTTTTAAACACTACCGTTGAACAGGAAGCATGCCCCATTAACCTGGCACCCACCAGCAGCACTACTGCACAAATGGTAATGGGCGATGCATTGGCTGTTTGCCTGATGGAGCTCAAAGAATTTAACAGCAGTGACTTTGCAAAATATCACCCCGGTGGCGCATTGGGCAAAAAATTATATTTAAGGGTAGAAGAAATGGCGGCACAAAATGCCAAACCCAAAGTTTTGCCAACAGCAACCATTAAAGAAGTGATCATTGAAATGACTGCAAAAAGACTGGGTGCAGCAGTTGTTGTGAATGAAAAAGAAAATATTGTAGGAATTATTACTGATGGTGATTTAAGGAGGATGCTTGAAAAAACGAATTCATTTGAAAAACTGCATGCATCAGACATTATGAGCAGTCATCCCAAAACAATTGATGCAGATCTGCTGGCAGTATATGCCATGGAAGAAATGCGCAGGCATGATGTTAGTCAGCTGGTAGTTACAAATAACGGTGTGTACGCAGGAATAATTCATTTACACGATCTCGTAAAAGAAGGGATCATATAATAACAACATGAGTAAAAATAATTACGTAGCAATAATGGCGGGCGGTATTGGGAGCCGGTTCTGGCCCATCAGCCGTTCAGATTACCCTAAACAGTTCCTGGATATTTTAAATACGGGCCGCACATTGATACAGGCTACGTTTGACAGGTTTGCAACATTTGTACCCGCAGAACATATTTACATTATTACATTTGAACAGTATAAAGATATTGTTGCCAAACAGTTACCCGAACTGCCTGTTGAAAATATTCTTTGCGAGCCATCCAGGAAAAACACAGCACCTTGTGTTGCTTATATTTCTTATAAGCTGCACCAGTTAAATGCAAATGCCAATTTAATTTGTGCGCCTGCCGATCACATCATTACCGATGAAGAAGGCTTTGAAAAAGTTTGTACAGATGCGCTGCAGTTTACGGCACATATAAAAGGATTGGTAACGCTGGGTATAAAACCAACACACCCCAATACAGGCTATGGTTATATACAATACGAGCAACATGCAGTAAGTGATAATGTATATAAAGTAAAAACCTTTACCGAAAAACCCGATAAACAACTGGCAAAAACATTTATTGCCAGCGGTGATTTTTTATGGAATGCCGGCATTTTTGTATGGCAGGTTAAAAATATCATCAAAGCTTTTGAAAAACATATACCCGAACTGGCAGAAGTATTTGAAGCAGAAAAAAATCATTTCAACAAAGAAGATGAAAAAGAAGCTATAGAGCGCATCTACCCCCAGTGTATTAATATATCTATTGATTATGGAGTGATGGAAAAAGCAGATAATGTATACATCATTCCATCTTCTTTTGGCTGGAGCGATTTAGGCACCTGGGCAAGTACCTACGATAACCTGGAAAAGGATTACCTTGATAATGCTGTTGTAGGTAAACATGTTATGGTAATTGATGCTACCAATAATATTATACATGCCGATGATAAAAAACTGGTTGTACTGCAGGGTCTTGATGATTTTGTAGTGGTGGATACCAAAGATGTTTTGCTCATCTGTAAAAAAGATAAGGAACAGGAGATAAAGGAATATGTTGCCGAAATAAAAAGGAATAAGGGAGAAAAATATCTGTAATTATTTTAAAATATCTCAGCAAACCTCAGCGTGTTTTATCTCAGTGAGCCTCAGCGTGAAAATTTCACGCTGTGATAACAGAGAAGCAGAGGTCGCAGATTCACTGCATCGGACTTTTTAAATTGAGAATCCCAAAATTTATCTTTTAAAAAAATTAGCTTGATACCAGCCATACAAAGCAAACTCCCCAACGTTGGCACCACCATTTTTACAGTAATGAGTGTGCTTGCCAATGAACACAAAGCCATTAACCTTGGACAGGGTTTTCCGGATTACAACATGAGTGAAGAACTGATTGCACTGGTGAACAAAGCCATGACCAGCGGGTATAATCAGTATGTACATATGAACGGGCTGCCTGCCTTAAGAGAAAGGTTGGCAGAAAAAATTACCAGCCTGTATGCTACCGCAGTTAATGGCGATACAGATATTACCATTACACCCGGCGGAACCTATGCTATTTACACCGCCCTTACCACCATACTGCAACCCGGCGATGAAGTGATTGTATTTGAACCGGCTTACGACAGCTATATTCCCACTATTGAAATTAACGGAGCCGTGCCGGTTCTAATTCCCCTGGTGTACCCCGATTATAAAATTGATTGGGAACTGGTGAAACAAAAGATAACACCCAAAACAAAACTCATAATGCTGAACACACCACACAACCCAACCGGGGCTGTGCTGGGTGCAGATGATATTGTGCAATTACAAAGCATTGTAAAAGGTACCGGCATTTTTATTTTGAGCGATGAAGTGTATGAGCATTTAATATTTGATGGTAAGCAACATGAAAGCATGCTGCGCTACCCCGATCTGTACGAAAGAAGTTTTGTTTGCTTTTCGTTTGGCAAGGTTTACAATTGCACCGGCTGGAAACTGGGCTATTGTGTGGCCCCGCCTGCATTGATGAAAGAGTTTAGAAAAGTACACCAGTTTAACTGCTTTAGCTGCAACAGCCCGGTACAGTTTGCGCTAACAGAATTTGTGCAACAAAAAGAAAACTATTTGCAACTGGGGAGTTTTCTGCAACAAAAAAGAGATTACCTTAAAAACCTGATGCAGCAGACAAAATTTAAAGCGCTGCCATCTTACGGAAGTTATTTTCAGCTATACAGCTACAGCGGTATTACCGATGAAAGCGAAAAGGATTTTGCCATACGCCTTACCAAAGAATATGGCGTAGCCACCATACCCACATCAGTATTTTACAAAAACGGCGAAGACAATAAAGTGCTGCGCTTTTGTTTTTCTAAAAAGGAGAACACGCTGGAAGAAGCTGCAAACAGGCTGATGAAGTTGTAGATGTCTGGCCATTATGTCAGTTTTTATGCTTTCAGAATATTCGCTATTCAGCTCTCTTTTCATTTTCAGAGTATTCGTAGTGGCCTGACACCTAAAGCACCCTTCAATTTTTTACATAATTCCTACATTCAGTTATTAACCACTTTGTTTTTTAATAATGGACTACTTTTTGAACGTACTTAAGAAATGTATTTTTTTAAGAAAAACAAAAGGAGGACATCATGAAAACAGTTAAAAATATATGTGCTGCTTTAATGGCTTCATTTGCCATTGCATCATGCGCTACACCGGTAAATATAGAAAAGGACGACTCGGTAAATTTTGCCAATTATAAAACCTATATGTGGGTAGACACCAGGTATAATGAAAACGATAATACAACAAGGCCAATATCTTACGGAGACATTAGTGTAAGAAACGCAGCCAATGCAGAGTTAAAAAAGACAGGATGGAGAGAAGTATCAAACGATCCGGACCTGCTTATAAGTTATGATGTGCTGGTACAGAATACCACAGCACGCAGATCTGACCCGGTTTACACACAATCTTACACCCGTACTTATTACAATCCCCGTTTAAGAAGGTGGGGCACCGTTTATTATCCTTCAGAATTTTTAGGATATAACAATTACGAAGTGCCGGTTAAAGAGGGTACTATAAGCATTACGATAACAGATGCAAATACAGATAAGGCTGTATGGCAGGGCTGGACAACAGAAGGATTAAATTATTCCAGTATTACCCCGGAGGAGATAAGTGCAAGCGTGCGAAATATTTTCAGCAAACTTAATGTTGCTGCCAGGTAGAACTTAATTAACACATGCTAAGCATGACTCAATATGTTTAAGGGCAGCTGCATTGCAGCTGCCCTTATATTTTCAGCATGTTGTGGCTTATGCATTAAACTGTTGCAGGTGATGGTCGAGGTGTTTATACATACTCATGCCCCATTGCTCCGGTGTAAATGCACCAAACATGGGATGTGGATATTTGCCAACATTACCCGGACCGGCATGATGAAACCGGTTGATCATGTCAACAAGCTCCTGTTTTTCTTTATCAAAATCACGCTCATCTTTAATGATGAAATTAGGTGCGGTGGGCAGGTTGCGTTTCCATGGCTCATCATTATATAGTTTTGATTTTATCATCCAGCCAACGAGTAACCCTAAAATACTACGCGGCATTTTTTTATCGCTTAGCGGTACTTTAAATGCTTCTTTACTGTGTGCCAGCATTTGAGCCACATTCATTTTACCCCATTGGCGCTGCGTTTCGGGTGTAAGTGTATTCAGGCGGTTGATGATTTCTGTGTACGTGTCTTTATCAAATAAGTTTTTCATGCGGTAGTTATTTATGTTTTGCTTTGGTGTGCTTAAGAGAAGCAGCGACCATCTTTTTGAGCACGGCTATATTTATATCTTCTATCTTTTTTATGTACACACAGGCTTTGGCGCTTTTGTGTTTGCCCAGCTGTTTAAGCAGTTCTTCCCGGTTTTCAAATGCAGAAGACAGGTACAAGGCAAACTCTGCTTTGCGTGGCGAAAAACCAACCAGCGGCGCATCGCCCTCATGACCACTTTCATAAACATAATGATAACTGCCAAAACCAATAATGGCTGGCCCCCACATTTTTGCAGGAAAGCCCGATTGTTTTTCCATGATGTCAACAATGGTCTGAGCATCTTTTTGCCTTTCGGCTTCCGGTATCTTTTTTATAAAATCTTTTACACTCAGTGTGGTTTCGGTTGTTTTTGCCTGGTACTTTGCCATGAACTAAATTTTTAAAACATGGGATAAAGAAACAATCTTTTTTGCAAAAGGACAAACCTTACAGGTTAGCGCAAGGAACGGCAGCTGAGGAAAAATACAGAAATCTAATTCTTTTTTTCAGCAGGCATTACAGAAATTACTTTGGTCTCAATTACCTCATTACCTTTTGATGGTTCAAATCGCTTGATTTGTGCAGTCGTTATTGTAGCATTTAATGCATGCTCAGAATAATTTAATGTTAACTGAAGCCCGATACCGTCTTCGTCATGTATATCAAGCAGAGCTGCCGGGTTTGAATTGTTAATACGGCTGCCACGATAATATACATCAACCTTATTTTTCTTTAAGTTCCTGCTTTTTATGGCTTCTTTTAATAAAGGGATGTATTTGGTGTACAAGGGAAAAATGAGCTTTAATGAATCGAGGCTATTCTTTTCGTACAGCGCCAAAACATTAATACTCTCCTGCCGTCTTTTATTTGATATTAACTGGTGATATTTTTCTATCACCGACATATCTTTTATTGCGATATTGAATTTATAATTAAGAAGCTCACATTTTTCATACATCAATAGCGGTAAATACCGTTGAAGCCTGTACATGTCGTTGAGTGTATTGTGGCCTGCTACTCTTTTAAGTTCATTAAGAAAAACTGTATCAGTGATCAGGGTTGTTGTGCATTCCTGCTGCGCTTTTAACACTACTTCCATGAACGATTCTTTGGAAGCCCTGGAAGACATGCAGGGACACAAGCTTTTGTTGTATACGTTTAATATCTGCTTATCGAGCGAAGAAACAGGTGCCGAATTCCACAAAAAATCCTTTCTCAATGCAGCGAAGGTTTGTTCAAAAAGTTTCTCTACCGCTTTGGATTCAGTAATATGCTGCGACTTTGATATTTCAAGCAATGCTTTGCGGTAGTTTGGATTTTGATCGTTGAAAGTAGATTCTGCAGCCTTGCCTAATATCTGGAAATAGTTTTCTTTTGAAACTTTTGCTATCTCTGAATAGTTATTTATCAGGGTTGTTTGAAACGATAAAGCAAACGAGCTATCGGCTTGTGCAATAGTTATCTTTGCGATGAATAAAGTGATGAGATAAAGCGAAATTCCCTTTTTCATATTTGTTTTTGATACAAATAAATAATTGCGTGCTTAATTAAAGCAACTCATACAAAGCCCTCAGTCTTTCTCTCGTCATTTGCTTTTCCCAATCTTTGCCAAGGGCATTTTCCCAAAGCGGTTTCATACCCAGCGAAACATCAATCATCTTATTAAAATCTTCATCGTTTAAACCGGCGCAAATGTTTTTGGGTATATCAATGTTGTTCTTCTCAACCATGTATTTAAATTCTTTTACGCCATCGGGGTAAAACTCGTGGAGGTGATCAAACACAATACAATTACCAATACCATGTTTGGTGCCCAACAAATAACTGAGGCCATAACTTACGGCATGTGCCACGCCAACCTGGCTGTAGGCAATGCTCATACCGCCGGCATAAGATGCCATCATCAGTTTATCATCGCTATCGGCATCCCAACCATCTTTGGTAACATAAACATCTCTGCAAAGCTGCAATGCTTTTTCGCCATAGCTTTTGCTGAACTCATTTAAAAATGTTCCGTTCAAACTTTCAATGCAATGTATATAGCAATCCATGCCGGTGTAAAAGCGTTGGTTGGCCGGTGCACCGGCAGTTAATTCAGGATCTAAAACAATCTGATCAAAAGGAGTAAAATCTGAATTCATGCCCAGCTTTTTTGTTGGGCCGGTCAGTACGGTGGTACGGCTTACTTCGGCGCCGGTGCCGCTAAGTGTTGGTATGCCTACTTTGTAAACGCCGGCATTTTTCACCAGGTCCCAACCCTGGTAATCGGCAGAAGACCCGGGGTTGTTCATCATCAATGAAACGGCTTTGGCCAGGTCCATGGCGCTGCCACCACCAATGCCTATAATGCCACTCACGGTACCAAATGCTGCTTTAAGCTGGTTGGCCAGGCTATCTACATAAGTTGTTTTGGGTTCGTAGGTTACATCAACAAAAATAATTTTGTCGTTGCCACGAATAGGAACACGGTTAGCGAGTTCTTTTCCTTCAAAGAAATGATCAACTAAAAAAACCATGGGTGCACCAGCCTTGCGATGCGGAGCAATGATCTCATCTAATTGGTTAAAAGAACCACGGCCATAAATTACATAGCCAACCATTTTAAAATTTCTGAATGCCATAACTTATTTTCTTTCAGTGAAGGTACAGGTTTAAAAAAAATAAGTACCAATCAGCTTGAAAAATCAGGAAAAAAATTCATCTTGTTATAAATTAATTAATATGCCTAAAAAGGAAGAAAGCATCGCCCTTGCAAACATAGAGAGTGAGACAGCACTTGCGATAAGCTACCAGGCTTTTAAAGAGCTGGGCTGGTCAGTTTTATTTGCGGGAGAAGAAATATTACAGGCACAAACCTCTAATAGCTGGAATACCAATCCTCAACATGTTGTAGTAGTAGTATCTGGAGATGAATTGATTGTAAGCAGCGAAATGATTAAAAATGAGCTGGCAGACATTACCGGGAAGAATAAAAAAAATATCAATGCATTTATCGAAGCTTTTGAATTGGCAAAAAGTAACATTGAGCCCGATGTAATAGAAGCCAATAAACATGCTATAAATGAACTACGGTCTGCAACCAAAATCGTGATGGAGCAGGAAATTAAGGAAGCGGAAGAGATTGATAAGGCGATGAATTTATCAGGCAGTAATATGTATGTTACTTATGCCATCATGGCCATTAACATTATCATTTTTATTTTGATGGCAGTAAATGGTGCAGGCATTTTTGAACCGAATGGATATGTACATATTAAATGGGGAAGCAATTATACGCCACTTACTTTAACCGGTGACTGGTGGCGGCTTATTACAAATGTGTTTATACATTTTGGAATTATACACATAGCAATGAATATGTATTGCCTGTATGTGGTGGGCGTTTACCTGGAGCCCATGCTGGGCAAGGCAAGATATATTGCAGCATACCTCTGCACCGGTGTGCTGGCCAGTGTTGTAAGCCTTTGGTGGCATAAAGAAGGAGTAAATAGTGCCGGCGCATCCGGAGCGATATTTGGTTTGTACGGTTTGTTTTTGGCATTGCTTACAACCAAACTGATACCCGAAAAAGTAAGAAAGGCACAGCTGCAAAGTATAGGGATATTTGTGGTGTACAACCTGGTTTACGGAATGAAAGGCGGTGTAGATAATGCGGCGCATATTGGCGGATTGATAAGCGGCTTTATTGTGGGCTATTTGTATGTTATCAGTATTAAAAAAGAAAGACAGGAACAAAAAGCGGCCTGGGTGTTACCATTAATAGTTATTGCTACTATCGCTACAGCTGGAGTGTATTTGAACGATAATAAAAAACCTGACTCAGATAGGAGTGCTGTTTTAAATGAAGTGAGATCGGCGGACTATGAAGACGCTGAAAAATATAATGAAGCTTTGAATGCCATTTCAGCCATTGAGGACAGGGCTGTTGATCCTTTAAGTGACACAACTTTAACTGATCCCGAGCTTAAAAATAAAATTGAGACAGTATGTCTCCCTTCCTGGGCACAGGTTGAAGGTAAATTAAAAAGAATGCAGGAATACAAAGTTTCGCCGGGTATGCAACAGAAGACGGCTAAACTACTGGAATATGTTGAGTTAAGAAAAAAAGAACTTGATGTGTTTAACAGAATGATTGACACAGGGGAGCAGCAATCCTTAATACCGGAATTAAATAAATTAAGAGAACAGATGAATGTACTTGCAGGAGAGATATCAAAACTATAAAAGCTTAGCTGCCCTCACCAGATCTTCAGGGGTATCAATCTCCACCCCCATGTATTCGGTAACGATCATTTTTAAAGAGATGCCATTTTCGAGGTAACGCAGGCATTCAATTTTTTCTGCAGCTTCCAGCGGTGTCATTGGCCAGGCAGTAAAATTTAATAAGGCTTGTTTGCGAAAAGCATACACACCAATATGTTCGTAATAAACGGGGGTAATATTTTTATCTCTGTGGTAAGGTATGGGACTGCGGCTGAACATGAGGGAATTCATGTTTTTATCTACCGCCACTTTTACATAATTGGGATCGGCAATATATTTTTCTTCATGTAAAACCTGCATCAGCGAAGCAACCTGTACCGTATCATCTTCAAAAACCTGCAATAATTTTTCAAGCGGTTCTTTTTGTACAAAGGGTTCATCGCCCTGTACATTTACTACAATATCTACATCCATATCAGCGATAGCTTCTGCAATCCGGTCGCTGCCGCTTTCGTGTTCTTTAATGCTCATAACGGCTTTGCCGCCGTTGTTTATAATTTCGTTGAAGATGATCTCACTATCAGTAACCACCATTACTTCATCAAATAAATGGGTGGCAACGGTATTGTTGTAGGTATGAAGAATAACAGTTTTATCGCCCAGCATTTGCATGAGCTTGGCAGGAAAACGGGTGGCAGCATAGCGTGCCGGTATCATGGCAATTTTTTTCATTTCGTTCTTTTATTATAACCACAAAGTACACGAAGTTTTTTCACAAAGTACACAAAGACTCCCCTGTGTACTTTGTGTTGTATTCTCTTTGTGTGCTTTGTGGTTTAAGTCTATACACCCGAGGTCCAGAAAATAAGGGCCTGTGTCCCCAGTGTAAATATTTCAAATTCGGTAATGGCACCTTGCTCTAAAACAATTTTTATTTTTTGTACCGGCCCGGGTTTTCCATCGTATTTTTCTCTCTGAACTTCAACAGATTTTGTGCCGCCCTCTATTTTTGCATTTGCATTTTTTGAAGGAAAAGGATCTTTTTCACTGATGAGGTCTGGATATTGCCCAAGCAGCCGCACTAATAAAAAGCATTGTTCAATCGTAAAATCAGGCAACAGGTAAAGATTGGAACCATTCTCATATCCCTTTTCTTCCTGCCACTCCATGCCGTTTTTGAACAATTGCTTGGTAATGGTTGATTCGCCCATTTCATTTAGAGCGGCTTCTGATTTTTTTACCAACAGCGGGCTGCCTGCTTTTGTGCTAACCTGTGAAAAAAAGTCGCTTAGTGTTTTTACACCTGCTTTTGGTGGAGGCATCGGCAGTACATAACTGTTTACAATGTAGCCGGTCTTGTTATTATATTTCACTTTCCACCAAAAGGCATTAAAGCCTTCGGTGGCAATGGCAACGGGTTGGTTTTCGTCGGTAATGGTAACCAGTTTTTCGCCGTAGGCAATTTTTTCTAAAACTTTGGCGCTGGTATTGGGTTGCTCACGCATACTTAAACCTGCTTTGGCTGCAGCATAGTAAGTGAATTGAGCAAAAGAGAAACTATAAAAAAAAGATATAACCAGGGTTACAATAATTTTTTTCATGAGACTGTTTTATTTTAACCACAAAGTACAAGAAGTTTTTTCACAAAGGGCACAAAGATACCTTCGTGTCTTTGCGTTGTATTTCTCTTTATGCGCTTTGTGGTTAAAAAACTTAAAATGAAGGAGGAAGTTCTGCAAAATGTTTTTTACAGGCCATACAGCGGTAACCCTTACTGTAGGTAGATGTTTGTCCAAATAAAACCTGGTTCTTTAATTTACCCCAAAAACCGGTAGGGTTGTTTGTTTTTTCTTCTACCGTCAAAGAAAGGCTCTTGCAATTTGGACAGGGGACGGTTTTTAAATAATCGTTTTCTGCTTCCAGCATTAAAGCGAGCGCCCGGTCATAATCCTTTTCTTCAACCAGTAATTTAATACCGCCAACTGCAGCATTCAGCAGCGGGTCCATGGTTATAATATGCTCATCCTTCATCTGGCATTTAATATCATTCTCTGTCATCAGGCCCATGGTCATATTGGCCAGCAGGTAATTATCGTAGGTTGCTATCTGTTTAAAATTCATGTTGCTATTGTTTTCCGTCAATAATGATCGGCGTATTTCCTTTGCCCATTACAATTACTTTTGCATTGGCACTTAAAGCCAGTTCTTTCATGGCTTTAATCTGTTCGTATTGCAACTGCTGATCGGTAAGGCCGGTGTTAATAATGCGCTGATAATCCGCAATACCTTGTGCTTCTACCCTTTTACGCTCAGCTTCCTGTTTTTCTTTTAATAACACAAACTCCATTTTTTTGGCATCCTGCTCTGCATTTATTTTAGATTCGATGGATGCTTTTACCGAATTAGGTAACGTGATGTTACGTACCAGCAACTGCTCCAGCAACAGGCCACGCTTTTTAAAATCTTCTTCAATGCTTTTAAAAATACGTTGCTGAAAAACATCTCTTTTGCTTCCGAACAGATCTACAGCCTGGTAATACACAGCATTGTCACGGATTTTTGTACGGGTAATGGGCCTCACAATTTTGTCGCGGTAATCATCACCGGTTTCTCTTAATAACCTGGGGGCATCGGCACCTACCACACGGTATAAAACAGTAAGATCAATAGTTACTTCAAGCCCGTCGCTGGTTAAAACCCTGATGGCATCATCACCAACCTGGTTGCCTTCATCATGCAAACCACTCATGGTGTAGTTCTGTGTTTTTACATCCATTTTCTTTACATCCAGCAGCGGGTTTATAAAATGCAGGCCGCTGCCCATCACATCATTTTGTATGCTGCCGAATAACACCTTTACACCAACCTGGCCGGCATCAATCTGTTTTACACAGGCATTAAAAATGCCCAGTAAAATAAAGATTACGCCCACAATGCGGCCAATGGGTTTAAATTTTGCCAGGGCAGGATTGTTCTTAAGAACTACTGCAGTAATAACCAGTATAATGATTCCAATTACAATTAAAAACATGATTAGTTAGTTTAGAGATGTAAGTTCAATAAAAGAATTAATAATTTAGGTAATGGTTTTGCACATACCCGGAAATTAGCCTATAAAAAAACCGAAGCAAAGCTTCGGTTCATATCTGTGAAATCAGTTTAATCAACGATATCAGCGATTAATTATTCAACATCAGCGGCATTACCAACATCAGCAACTCTTCACCTTCACCTTGTTCAGTTGGTTTAATGATGCCTGCTTTTGTAGGCGTACTCAGTTCCATATTAATATCGCCGGTATCGGCACCGCCCAGCATTTCAATTAAAAATTTTGCATTGAAGGCAATCTGCAGATCTTCACCATCGTACTGGCAAGCCATGCGCTCGTTACCTTCAAAACTAAAATCAACATCCTGTGCAGCCAGCTGTAATTCGCTGCCGCTGATACTTAGAGCAACCTGGTTGGTGCTTTTGTTACTAAACACACTAACACGGCGCAAGGCATTTTGAAAATCGTGTTTGTTAACCGTCATCTTGTACGGATTGTCAACCGGTATTACCACTTTATAATCGGGGAAACGGGCGTCAATCAAGCGGCAAACCAATTCGGTTGTACCATGTGATACAAACAAATGATTACTATTGTATGAAATGTTCAGCTCATCTTCATTATCAGGTAAAGCACTTTTTAATAAGTTCAATGGTTTTTTTGGAACGATGAACGAATCTTTTTTAGGGCAGCTCACATCTGTACGTGTGTAGCGCACCAGGCGGTGAGCATCTGTAGCAACAAAAGTGATAGATTTTTTATCCAGCTCAAAAAACACGCCTGTCATGGCCGGACGAAGGTCATCATTACTTACCGCAAACAACGCTTTATTGATGGCAGTAACCAAACCAGAGGAACTCATGGTAAAAGCATTGGCATCATCAGCAGCCGGTTCTTTAGGAAAATTGTCGGGAGTTTCGCCCATTACCTTGTACTTACCGTTATCGCTGGTAATTTCTACCGCAAAGTTTTTATCTATATTAAACGTGAGCGGCTGCTCTGCAATATTCTTTAAAGAGTCCAGCAATATTTTTGCAGGAATACACACTTTTCCGCTGTCCTTGGCTTCAATATCCAGGTGAACCTTCATCACGGTTTCCAGGTCGGTGGCAACAACGGTGAGTTTATTTTTTTCAATTTCAAACAAAAAATCTTCCAGTATGGGTAGTACAGTATTGGCATTAATTACACCACTGATCTGTTGCAGTTGCTTAAGCAGGGCCGATGAGGAAACGATAAACTTCATAATTATATCTTTAGTTGGCAAATATATAAAATTAACGGGGCTAAAAATACAGGGTATTTGGCAAGAATGGAGGTTTTAATTTTCCGGCTTAATTATCAGGTAAAAATCAGAAAAAAAACCAGGCTTTTATTAACCTGGCTATGGCCAACAGCTTTTCGGCACTTATACAATTAAACAGGTATCTTATACAGCGAAGCAGCATATATTGCTTCGCTTTTTTTATATTTATGACCAATGCCAAAATTTACGCATCATATTTGTATTGTCTGCTGCCTGATGATCATGACCGTTGCGGCATTTTCCCAATCAACCCAAACCATATTTTATACCACCAAAGACGGACTGCCATCCAACTCCATCTACAAAAGCATTTTAGATAACCACGGTTTTTTGTGGATAGCTACCGACAATGGCATTGCAAAATTTGACGGGAAGAATTTTAAGGTATATACTACCGCACAGGGTTTGCCTGATAATGAAATAACTGATATTTTCATTGACAGCAGTCACCGCATTTGGGTAACACCTTTTAGAAGAACAGCTGCCTATTATAACCCAATAAAAGACCGCTTTGAAAATGAAGATACCGATCCTGAACTGCAGAAAGTAGAATTGGGCAATACAAACCGCGGCAGTGTACTGCAATATGGGGGCATTGCCTTTTGCAATAACCTCCGTGATTTTTTTATTTACAAGAACGGCAAGGTTACTATTTATAAAGGAGTGATGAATATTAAAAAATCATTTGCCCCGGAAAGGATCATTGAATTCAGGCCAGAGAAATACCTGATCATAAGCCCGGATTCGGTAAGGGTATTTGTAAAAAACAGGTTCACAAAATCATTTCCGCTGCAGAACGATTTTTTTTACAGTGAGTACTTTGGTAATGCATTATATATCGCCACCGGCAACCAAATAAAAAAATACAGGGTAGACGGTGAAGGAAACATCAACCTGGTGCAGCAAAAAACATTTCCGTTTGTAATACGCATTTTTTGTAAGGCCGGCAAAGACCTGGCAGTGGCAACTTACAACAGAACAACCTACCCGGTTGATACGGCTACGCTTGAACTGAAAGATCCGTTACTATACAATATTGCCGTAAGAAATGTTCTGGAAGATAAGAACGGCAGCGCCTGGATAGCGAGTATTGACAGGGGCCTGATAAAGATTCAGCAAAAAAGGATTTCATCATTTACCATAACTGACAAAGTACTGAATGATGAAATATCCCAGCATTTTACCACGCTTGCAGTCATCAATAAAAAAATATTTGTTGGTAATAATTATGGCGAAGTGTTGATCTACGATGGGGTATATGATATAAAAAAGCGGTCTTTATCCAGCGAAAAAAATATGGATGCTGTAGTAAGAAAGATCATAGAATTAAAAGACCAGGTTTATGTAGCCTGCCAGACAGGTTCTTTTATGCTCGATAAAAAAAAGCTACAGATCATAAAGCGGTTTGAAGGAAAAGATAACCTGTCATCCAAATCGGCATTATTGCTCAACGATTCTGTATTGTTGCTGGGTACGCATGCAATGGCTGTAAAATATAATATTGCCGCAAACAAAGGCGTTGATACCATCATAAAAAGAATAACTGCATTTGGTGTAAACCGGGCTAAAGAAATTTACATAGGCTCAAATGATGGCTTGTACCGTTGGGATAATGATTCCCTTTTTTATTTTGGGAAAAAATACAAGGCATTAAGTTACCGGGTAAATACAATCTTTACCACAGCCGATGATCTGTTGTGGGTGGGCCTGGGCTCCGACTCGTTGCTGGTTTTAAAAAATAACCAGCTTGTTAAGTCAATTGCCCTGGGTGATATCATACCGGGAAGCGTTTGTAAATCTTTATACAGCAGCAGGCCCGGTATAATCTGGCTGGGTACCAACAAAGGGCTTAATAAAATTCAATACCACTTTACCAACGAACAACTCACTTTTTATAATACATCTTTTGGTTTATCTGATGGGTTGATTGGAGAGCAGGTAAATGATATAGCCATTTATAAAGACACGGTATATGCTGCCACAAATGGCGGTATAAGTTTTTTGCCGGCTATTTTAAATTTGCCGGTAGCAGATATCACCACTTTTATTACACGGATTTTATTACAGGGAAAAGATACGGTGGTGTTAAAAGAATATACACTGCCCTACGATAAAAATAATATTAGCATTTATTTTTCGGGAGCCGATCTTACGGGCTACTATCCTTTATTTGAATACCGGATTAATGAAGGGAACTGGCTTAAAACCGATAAGAATAATATTGAACTGAGTTTGGCCCCGGGCAGGCATAATATACAGATCAGGGGTTTAAAACGAGATGGAACAGCTTCTTCTCAATCTGAAACTATTGCTGTTTTTGTTAAAACGCCTTTTTGGAAAAGCGGTATTTTCTGGACCGTTATGGTAATCTCACTTTTCATCATCAGCTTTTTTATTTTAGAAACACGTAACAAACAAAAACGAAAAGCCGAAGTAGAAAAAGTAATTACCGAAAAAAAATTAACCGAGCTGGAGATGCAGGCTCTAAAAGCACAGATCAATCCGCACTTTGTGTTTAACTGCCTCAATTCTATTAAGGGATTTATTTTTGACCGGGATTATAAACAGGCAGATAAATACCTGGATAAATTCTCGGACCTGATGCGTAGCACCATCGACAATTCGGATGCTTCTATTATTTCTTTGCAAAGTGAGATCAGTTATTTAGATAATTACCTGCAACTGGAAAAACTGCGGTTTGAAGATAAATTTGATTACGCCATTGCTGTGAATAAGGAGATTGATAAAGAGCAGGTGTTTGTGCCTGCCATGCTGCTGCAGCCTTATGTTGAAAATGCTATCAGGCATGGCATGCGTTTTCTGGAAAACAAAAAAGGGCAGATAAATATAAACATAAAAAAAGAAAACAATTTCATAGTTTGTGAAATAGATGACAATGGCATTGGCCGGGAAAAAGCTGCAGCGCTGAAAAGTAAAATGCATGTGGAATATCAAAGTAAGGGAATGAATATATCAAGAAGAAGGGCCGAGCTGTATAATATTGACCAAATGGTAACAGATAAAAAAGATGCAACCGGCATTGCAACCGGAACAACCATAACTGTGAAAATACCTGTAGACTTTAAATGATGATCAATTGTGTAATTATAGACGACGAAGCAAAAAATATTAAGCTGTTGCAGAACATGCTGGAAATGTATTGTCCGGCGGTTAAGGTTCTGGCAACTGATACTGAAGCAAAAAACGGGTTGCTGCTGATAGATGAACTGCAGCCCCAGCTTGTTTTTCTGGATGTGGAAATGCCGCACCTGAATGGTTTTGACCTGCTTAAAAAACTGGAGCCGGTAAATTTTGAGATCATTTTTGTTACCGCTTACAGCCATTATGCAGTTGAAGCATTTGAGCACCATGCTACCGGTTATATTACCAAGCCCATCAACACCGAAAAATTAATTGCAGCTGTTAATACAGCCACCAAGCGCATTGAAGAAAAGAACATCAACAAAAACTTATTCTCTCTTCTGGAAAAAAATACCAGGGCTGCAGAGCCCGATAAAATCCCTTTATCAACCAGCAACGGGTTGATTTTTGTAAAGCTGGCCGATATTTTATATTGTGAAAGCAGCGGCAATTACACCAACTTTTTTTTATGCAACGATAAAAAAATAATGGTAAGCCGTCAGCTGGGCGAATATGAAAAGCTGTTGCCCGAAACCAATTTTACCCGCATTCATGATAAATATATCATCAACCTTTCCTTCATAAAAGAGTATATAAAAGGCAGCGGTGGCGATGTGGTCTTAGAGAACGGAAAAGAATTGCCTGTTGCTTCCCGGCGCAAGGAAGAATTTTTAGCCAGGTTTGAAAAATGGATCAAGAGGAAGGCATAAATTCAAATTCCCCTTTCCTGCACTTATACAATCATCCCCCACGCTTTTACATTTCAGCAAAACCTTCGGTTCCTTCTTTACATTTTTGTATCCGTAATAAAAGGCTTGTACAAAAGCCATCTAAAAATTCAGGATATGAAAAAAATAAAACTGCTTTTACTGTTACTAATGCTTGGAACAGCTTCTGCCTATAGCCAGCTTCAACAGATAAAAATTGTAAGCTTTACCGTAAAAAACCAATTACCCGCTGTAATTGATAACTGGGGCAACACTCCGGGATCATTGTTATTAGTTGCACAATTACCTCCTAATGTTAGTGTAAAAGGTATCAGGCTGATGGTTCAGATAAAAGGCGGAGGAGCTATCATTTGTAGTAACAATTCGGCCGGTGGCATGCAGGTTGATGAATTTACAACCCGTACATTTTCGGCCAATGAACTTACGGGCACTTTACAGGGCTGTCATGATCTTAAAGATGGCAGCTATTCCATCTGTGTACAATTTTTTAATATTGACAGGGTAGCCATCAGCAACGAAGTGTGCAAAGAATTTTCTGTTGAGGCACCCCGGGAGATAGAATACAATCCACCAACGTTAATAAATCCCGAAAACGGAAAAGTATTTACTGAAGCCGAATTGAGCAGGCCGGTAAATTTTCGCTGGACTCCGCTTGTACCCAAACCCAGGGACCCGGTTACCTATCGTTTAAAAGTTTGGCAACTGATGCAGGGGCAAAACAGTACAGAAGCTATGCGTAGCAGTCAGCCCATTGTTACCAAAGATGTAGATAACATAACCCAGGCTGTTGTTAACGGAATTTATACGGGCCCATGCAGGCCACCATACCTGTGCGAATATGTTTGGCAGGTACAGTCACTAAACAGGGAAGGTAAACCCATCGGTAAAAATGAAGGCAGGAGTGAAGCGTACACATTTAAAGTTGAAACGAATACAACAACATCTACCGCTCCTCAATTGGTTTCTCCCAATGAAGGGAAAGCATTTACTGCAAATGAAATGTCGGCTCCGGTTATTTTCAGATGGACACCCGTTGTACCCAAGCCACAATCAGTTACTTACCGTTTAAAAGTGTGGCAACTAATGCAGGGCCAAAGTGGCGCCCAGGCCATGCGTACCAATCAACCCATTGTTACCAAAGATGTAGATAATATCACGCAGGCTGTTGTTAACGGTATTTATACAGGCCCATGCAGGCCGCCTTATTTATGTGAATTTGTTTGGCAGGTGCAGTCAGTTAACAGAGAAAATCAGCCGGTTGGAAACAATGATGGTAAGAGTGAACTTTGGTCATTTGTTGTAAAAGAAAACAGTGGCGGAACAATTACAAATTCATCACCTGAAAATGCAAAACAATTTTCTCCCGATGATGCAAAAAGTAATATCAGCTTTCGCTGGACTCCGCTTGTACCTAAGCCACAGGAACCTGTTACCTACCGCTTAAAAGTCTGGCAACTGATGCAGGGCCAGAATGGTACACAGGCCATGCGAAGCAATCAACCTATTGTTACCAAAGATGTAGATAATATAACCCAGGCCAACGTTGCATCCATACTAAGATCTGGTTGCACCAGCGGTCCCTGCTGCCCACCTTACCTCTGTGACTTCATCTGGAATGTGGAAGCCCTTATACTTCAGCCGGGCGCAACACCCAAAACAGTTGCAACAAGCGAGCCTACTGAATTTAACGTAAAACAGAACGAACCCACAGCAGGAGAATGTTCACCATCAAAATTAGAAGCACCTGCCAATGCAAAATCATTTGCTCCAAAAGATGCACCGGGTGGAATTTCTTTCCGCTGGACGCCAGTGGTGCCCAAGCCCAGGGACCCTGTTGTTTACCGGTTAAAGGTTTGGCAACTGATGCAGGGTCAAAATGGTACACAAGCTATGCGTGAGAACAAACCTATTGTAACCAAAGACTGCGATAACATTACTGAAGCTACAATTGGCAATATTTACACTGGTCCTTGCAGACCTCCATACCTCTGTGAGTTTATATGGGAAGTGCAGGCTTTGAACCGGGAAGGAAAACCAATTTGCAGTAACGAAGGCAAAAGCGAAGCATTTACCTTTAAGGTTGAGGATAATGCAACAACATGTTCGCCACCAAAATTAGAATCACCTGCAAATGCAAAATCATTTTCGCCAAAAGATGCTACAGGAGGAATTTCTTTCCGCTGGACGCCAGTTGTGCCCAAGCCAAGAGACCCTGTTGTTTACCGCTTAAAAGTTTGGCAACTGATGCAGGGACAAAATGGTACACAGGCCATGCGTGAGAACAAACCTATTGTAACCAAAGACTGCGATAACATTACAGAAGCTACAATTAGCAACATTTACACTGGCCCCTGCAAGCCGCCTTACCTCTGCGAGTTTGTGTGGGAAGTTCAGGCTTTAACAAGAGAAGGCAAGCCTGCATGCGATAAAAATGAAGGACGAAGCGAAACATTCAGCTTTAAAATTCAAAACAATATTGATATACAGATAGACAGTTTAAAAGTTGGCTGCTGCGAAAAAGGAGTACAGTCAATTTATATTAAAGTAAGAAACAACCTGGCTACTCCGGTAAAAGTGGTAGCAATAAAATATAAAGTTAACGGAGCCGGTGCAGCCATTACTTTCACACCCAGCCCAACATTGCCTCAAACAATTGCAGGTAACGGCTTTGTGGTATTTAACGGGTTTATAGAATGTAATCCTGCTATCAACTTCCTTAAGTTTTTGGTAGATGCTGAAGATGTAGCTGATCCGGATAATAAAGAAACAGAAGTAAAAAGCGATACACTGAATTGTATATGCAATGCCTGCAAAGACATTAAAATACAACCAAACGAAAAAGATAAACCCACAGTAACCTCAACCGCCATTACACAAAACATCAGTTTTGTTACCGGGCCAGCCAAAGTAAAATCTGTAAAGATGGATCTGGTTTGGTTTGAGTTTGTTCCTGAATCAGACGACTGCCTGGTTTGTACAACACCATCTGCACAGATGGGAAATTTCAGCAGCGGTACATTAAACGGTACCGGCGGTTCGGGCGGTGGAACTCATGCACTAAACTGGAATTTTTCGCCCCCCAAAGATATGAACGGCGGTGTACCATTACAATACAACATCAGCTATCCTAAGCTGGTAGCCTGTTGCGGAGCCAAAGCCAAATGGTGCATTCGTTACACGGTTACTTACGAAAATTGTATAACCTGCAGCGTGGTGGTTTGTTACGAAGCTGCTATAAAAGGCTGTAACAAATAAAAACCCCATTCATTAGTTGACAATACAAAAACCAAAACAATGAAAAAATTAATTCTATTCATATTCGTTTCATTAGTCTTTTTAAAAACTAATGCACAGGTTAATGCGGTATGCTGCCCCGAAAAATTTGAACTGAAGCAACTGATAAATGATCGTGAATGCAACCTTGTATGCGACAGCAGTTTTAAAGAACTTGGAACAGCAATAGGAATACCGAATGGACCTGTTCCAGGCCAAAGCCGGTCAATAGTTGCCTGTAAAAACTCGCAGATGACATATCTGGTAATACCCAATTTACCGGGCTTTACCTATACCTGGGTTGTAACAGGAGGATCAGTAATTTCCCCCAATCCCGGAAATCCCGTTACTATCAATTGGGGTAACGCAACCAAAGGTTCAATAGTGGTTACCATTACAAATGCAGATGGAAGTTGTGTTCGTAAAATTGCTTATGATATTTGCTTGCTTGATAAACCGGTTGCAGGATTTTCATTTTCGCCATCAAGTCCGCTTTGTATTAATAACCTGATACAGTTTAATAACACATCTCTGGGCGGTGCCACTTATTTCTGGAGTTTTGGAAACGGCCAGACATCTACCGATGTAAATCCCCAATACACATACACCGTACCGGGTACGTATGTTGTTACACTGGTTGTAAAAAGTAAAAGCAATGGCTGCGGTTGTACCGACAGTATTCAGCAAACCATTGTTGTAAATGATGGTCCCGGTATTTCCGGTTGCGATAAAATGCTTTGTCCCGGTGATACCGCAACTTACTGCAGCACCAAAACATGCGGCAGTTATTCCTGGTCGGTTAATGGAGGAACTATCATTGGTTCATCAACACAAAATTGTGTTAGGGTTGTATGGAGTAATACACAGCCCGGCACTTTGCCGGCAACCATTACTTTAAACACAACCGGATGCGGCGCCTGTAACACTACAACCTTACCGGTAAATATTGTTTGGCCAGCAATACCAATACAAGGCAATACCGTTGTTTGTGTAGGAAGCACCGAAACCTATTGGTTGCCCGTAATGCCCGGCACATTCTATAGCTGGTCATTAAGTGGTGGTGGTAATATTGTTAACTCGGGATTATACCCAACAGGTTATCCTAATAATAACCCACAAATTAATATTGACTGGACAACACCGGGCAATTATAATCTGACTGTTAATTATTATAACCCCAATACCAAAAAGAAATGCGGGGGCAGTTATATTCTTCCAATTACGGTAAAGCCAAAGTTTAAAATTACAGGTATGACCAGTGTTTGTGCCGGCTTAACAGGTACTTATATGACCCAGGATTTTTCTTCTGCCGACTGGACTGTTACCGGCGGGGTGCTGGGCACAGATTATACTTTTTCTACCGGGCCAAACGGGGTTTCTAATTTCCAGGTTAACTGGATCACCAGCGGGGTTTACCAGGTATGCGGACAACCAATAACCGCCAACATACCCAATTATTGTAATGCAAACCCGGTTTGTGTTTCGGTACTTGTAAAACCAACTCCGGTAGTAACAGTTGGTGGCAGCAATTTGGTTTGCCCCAATGTACTAACCAATTATGTTGCTTCATCCACACCATCGGGCAGTAATTTTTTATGGTCTGTTTCACCGGCATTACTACAGGCACCGGCGCCTTATGGTACTTATGATGAAAATGCTTCTATCATATTTAATGGTACAGCGCCATGGACGGTTACAGCACAGACGATGCTAAATGGATGTTTTGGTCAGGCTTCAATGATTGTTAACCAGGTACCTGCGCCAACATTAACGGGCGGGCCTTTTACTGCCTGTATTGGTGGCCAGATAACTGTTGGTCCCGCTACTGGCACCGGCCCGTTTACCTGGAGTACATCTGCGGCTGCAACATTAGTAAGTCCGCAGGGTGGCAGTACAGCCACTTATGAAATACATGGAAGCGGTTCAATAACTGTATCTAATTGTGGCGGAACCAGCAGTGCGATTGCCGTAACAGCAACTTTGCCTCCATCCATAACAATAACTTCAACCGGAAGCTTGTGTGCAGGTACTTTACAATTATCAGCACCAGCCGGAGGCACTTATCAATGGTCTGGCGGATCGGTTGCTACCACACAAATTATTAATGTTACCATTCCGGGAAGTTATACTGTTCAGGTAACTTTCCCAGGTGGATGTAAATCTGTAGCTACATTTACGGTTGCACCGGTTCCATTACCAACAGTAACTATTTCAACCGGCGATCCTTTATACTGGTGTGCCGTAACACCCAATGTAACTTTTCAGGCATTTACACTGGGTGTTGGTTGTAGCTATCAATGGTATAGAAACGGATCTCCTTTTGGTACAAATTCTCCAACGCTGAATACAACATTAGCGGGCAGTTATTATGTAGTAGTTACCTGCGGAGGTTGTGTGGCAACGTCCAATACCATTACAGTTGTATATTCTCCCGGCCCATGTCCGGGAAATGGTTGCACCCCGGTTCCTCCCATATCAAACCCATTAAGTGCAATTACTGTAACAGGCTGCAATCCAAAAACATTTAGTGTTACTGTGGCGCCGGGATGTACCGGCACAGTTAACTGGACTTTTGGAGATGGCGGAACAGCTTCAGGAACTACCGTTACACATACTTACGCAAATACCGGGGTGTATGGTGTTACTGCAAGTATCACCTGTAATGGATGTCCGTTTATGGTAACTACAAATGCACAGGTTCCGGTGAAAGCCAATTTTATTTCCAGCGTTACCTGCGGCCTTAATGGCAGCAATACCATCAACATGAACAATACATCGCAGGTTTTAGGAGGATGGTCAATCACTTCTGTTGCCTGGTCATCTACCTGCGGCACACCATTAACAGGGTCTGGAAATACCTATACTTTAAATACAACTATAGGTTGCAGTCCAACAGTTACGATGACAATCACTGTAACAAACACTGCAACCGGCCAGGTTTGTACCGATACTAAAATTGTACCTTTTACTTTTGCCTCATCGCCGCTAAACATTATCGGCCCAACAACTGTTTGTAAAGATCAAACTTATTCTTTCAGCAGCTCTATGACGGGCATATTGTATCAATGGACGGTTAATGGAACCCCGGTTTCTCAAAACGCTGTTTTAAGTTATGCCTTTAATGGTACGCCGCCCAACCCGGTAGTTGGTTTAAATGTTACCGATGCATTTGGCTGTACATTCAGTACTACGGTTACATTAAATGTGGTAACACCGCCTGCATTAAGCATTACCCCATCGCCCATAATAAAAGTTTGCCAGGCTCCCTGCCCTACAACAGGTTCTGTACTTACAGCTACGCCGGGCTTTACCAATTATGAATGGTTTCAGAATGGTGTTTCATTAGGAGCACCATCACCGGCCAATACCTATACCATTACCGGCCCAAGCCCCATCGGCACTTATTATGTGCAGGCACAAAGCCAGCCGCATTTATGCCATGTAAAATCAAACCCGGTTTCGGTTGTGTATCATCCAAAACCAAAAGCAAAAATTATTGCCAACACCAATAACTGCATACCCAATGTTCCGTTTACATTAAACAACGCATCTTTTCCCAGTGTAAATGCAAACAATGCATTTAACCCCAATTATAATTACGAATGGTTTTTAAATAATACCGGTACTCCGATCTTTAACAGCAACACCAGCAATTTTCTTACTTATACCATTAACACATTTGGTACCTATACTTTTATACTAAGGGTAACAGATATAACAACGGGTTGCTGTAATTTGGATACAATTTGTATAGCATTCTCTAAAAACCCAACAGTAAGTATAGCACCGGGCGGACCGCTTTGTGCAGGACCGGTAGTTACATTAACCGCAACAGCAGGTCCGGGTCCGGCAGCAAGTTATTATTACTCCTGGGAAAATGGTCAGCAAGGCCCAACACATTTGGTACAGGCACCGGGTATGTACAGTGTGCAGGCAATGGATAATTATGGTTGCGCTGCATCGGCATATTTTACAATTAACCCCATGCCATACCTGGCATTATTTCCGCAGGGATGTGATACAATCTGCTTAGGCGATACCAATAAGTTGCGGTTTCCTTTGCCAACCAATATATATGGGCAACCAGCTTATACAGTTGTGTGGTCTTTGCCGGGTGGTGTTGGCACAACATTCCCGTTAAGTACATTGGGATTAGGATCGCATACTATTACAGCCACTGTAACCATGAATGGTTGCACAGCAACAACAGCTGCTTATAATGTTTTTGTAAAAAATTGCGATACCTGCGATTGTAAAGAAAGTTATTGGAAAGAGGGTCCGTTGTGGACCAATGTTACCACCGGCGAAAAAATAAAAATTAACTGTAAAGAGCAACCGTTCCAATATGTAATACAGGGAAAAAACTGTAAAGATTCCTTTAACCTTTCAGGAACTTATATCTGCAAGGGAACGAATTGCCCGGGTAAAGTAACATTCAGTTTATACGATGCAAACACCAACGCTTATATCGGTGGTGGATCGGGTAATTATGGAATACCACCCAGTTTACCCAACGGATCTTACTACATTACCATGTATGCTTATTGCGGAGATCTGATTTGCGACAGTTGCAAGATCTATATCAAAAAAGATTGTGATAAAGGTTGCGACTGTGATAAACCAGGCGTAGAGATAATTCCGGAACTTACCATTAATAAAGCAGTAAAGAAACTAAAGTGCAATGGCGAAAAGTTTGAAGTAAGTTGCCTCAGCAATGTTACTTTAAATGCAAGTTATTTCTGTATTCCGGCAAGTTGTCCTGCAACAATCACTTATCAGTTAACAGGCCCGGTAAGCCAAACCGGAACTTTACCGTTAAGCCTTAGCGCTTTACCGGCCGGTAATTACAGTATTGTAATAATGGCCTATTGCGGCGGAAAATTATGTAAAGAATGTAAATTGAATTTTGAAGTGGTTTGTGAAAAGGATTGTTGCCCTTATGATATTAAGGCAACATTGCAAAGCCAGGCAACATCCATGAGTCCGGGTAATACAAACCTGCTGGTAACACAAGGATTTAATTTCACAGGATTAACCGGTGCATCTTTAACTGAAATAAGGGCCGAAGTGCTGAGTTATAATTTAACAAGCCAGTTTCCTGAACAATGTATCGGTTGTAAGAACCTGCCAAAAGGATGGGCCAGTATTTACAATGGCAATGTAATGGGGCCGGTTATTCCAAAAGTAAATCTTGCAGGGGTAATGACCAATGCACCTATCAATGTAAGTACTTTGTCTCCATACAGCAATCCAAGGGAAATTGTTTGGAACAATGGTGGTGCCATATTTAGCATTGTGCAGCCGGTAACACTTGGATTTATCCTGCCCAAACCATCGCCGCTTGATTGCTGCGATGCAACAGCAGAAATATGTGTGAAGTTTACTTTCCGTGATAAAGATTGTAAAGAGTGCGAAGTGATTATTTGCTTTAAAGTTGTAATCAAGAAAAAATAATCAATACTAAACAGTTTTAAAACAGGGTTCGTAAATTTATGAACCCTGTTTTATTATAAATCAACGAAGCTGCAACAATTAAAAAACATACCACTACTATTTTTGTATTGCATAATTTTTAATGCAGCAGGGGTGGCACAGCAAGAAAGCTTAAAGTATTTTACAATTGCAGATGGACTACCAAGTAACCATATTTACAAATGTGTTCAGGATAAGAGAGGGTTTTTATGGATCGCTACCGAAAACGGATTATCCCGGTTTGACGGGCAACGGTTTAAAAATTTTACTGTAAGTGACGGGCTGCCCGATAATGAAATTCTGGATATTTTTTTAGATTCAGCAGAAAGATTATGGATCATCCCTTTCAGCAAAACCCTTGCATTTTTAGATACAAAGACGAATAAAATAATCAGCAACAGTAAGGGTATGCGTGGCCTGCCGGAAATTGAGACCAGGAACGGATTACTCGGTAATATTATTGATGATAAGAGGTTGGCTTTTTATGGCAATGATGCGGTTAAAATAATTGAGGGTAATAAAATTGTTTATGGTTATCAAACACCTGATGACCGGGTTTATTATGTAAAGAAGGGCAAAGCGGGTGAAATTATTCTCTCTCCGCATGCGGTTGTTTATCTACAAAACGGTAAACTGATCAATAAAGGCCCATCGTTACTGGGTACCTATAAATATGGCATTACAGTCAATAAGGTCATTGAAAAAAAAGACATGGTCTTTATTTTCAGGGGAGACAGTGTGATGATACAGTTAAAACACCTGGATGAAAAATTATTGCCGGACACAAAAACTAAAAAATATCCTTTTAGGGTCTGGAATATTGCTGTGTTAAACAATTATATAGGCGCTACTGGCCGTGACGGAATAATATATTTATTAAACCCGGAGACCCTGGAAATAGAAAGGACAATTGAAACCAATGAAAATGTTAAGGATATAACCGAGGATAAAGAGGGCAACTTTTGGGTTAGTACAGATAGCCGGGGATTACTTAAAATAACAAAACCACTCATCTACACCATACCTGTTCCCTTGCAGGACAAAAACATCACTGCATTAGGTGTAGACCCAACTGGTATTTTAGCGGGAAATAATTCTGCCAATCTCATTAAAATTAAGGCCAATCATTTTGAAGAATACGTGTTGGTGCCCAATCGGGAAAAGTATAACAACATCATTGTAAAAAAAATATTTAAGTATAAAGGCAGCGATTGTATTGTAAGCCTTAACGGCTTGCATCTTGGAGAAAAAGGGGTGTTTAAAAAATTGATTGACACAAAAGGGTTTAAAGATGCGGTTTTTATTAATGACTCAACTTTATTGCTTGGCGCTTATAATTATTTGTACAGGTATAATTTTAATTCCGGGAGGTTAGATACATTGGTTAAAAAAAGGATTACTGCTGTAGCATTAAGTACTAGTGGAGATTTTTATTACGGCTCAAATGATGGACTTTACAAATTACGAAACGGTAAGCCTGAATATTTTGGAACAAAAAATAATCTTTTATCTAACAATGTAACAACCCTGTTAAGCACGGGCGATAATTTAATTTGGGTTGGCACAGCTTCAGATACATTACTTGCATTAAATAACGATTCTATAATTCTTAAACTTTCAATTAAAAATAATTTTAAGGGATCTATTTGTAAAACATTGGCTGCAAAAAGTAATGGCCAGATTTGGATTGGAACAGAGCGGAGCTTAGGAAGAATTGATTACGTTCTGCAAAATGGCAGGATTAATTATAACTGCACCTATTTCGATAAATCAGACGGTCTTAGTAATGGCCAGGTTAATCAAATTGTTTTTTTCAGAGATACGGTTTTTGCTGCAACAAATGAAGGTATTAATAAACTTTCCGCTAACTCAAAACCAATAATAAGAGATATCGCTGTTTACATAACAAGAATATTTGTTAATAATAAAGATGTGGATGTAAATGACAGTTATGTATTAGAGCCTCAGGAAAACAATATTCAAATAGAATTTTCGGGGGTTGATTTAACAGAAATTAAACATCAATTTCAGTATAAAATTAATAATTCGGAATGGCAGAATATTTTTGATAATACGCTTTCGCTGAGTTCCCTCGCCTATGGTTCTTATACCATTGCGTTAAGAACTTTGAAAAGAAATAATCAACCATCCCTGCAGTTTGCAACGGTAAAAATTAAAATAAAAACCCCTCTTTTATATTCTCCTGTAATTTGGTTAATTGGTATTGTTTTAATTACCGCATTTATTTTCTGGCTGATTAACCGCAGGAAATTATTAAAACAAAAAAATATTTTTCAGCAACAGTTAGCTTTAGAACAACAACGGAATAAAATTACAGCTGATCTGCATGACGACATTGGCGCAAGCCTCAGCAGCCTGCAATTAAACAGTTCAGTGGCCGGTCAGCTAATAAACAGGGATGTTAAACAGGCCAGGCAGGTATTGGATAAAATAGAGGCCCAGGCAAAAAATATAGCCGATAGAATCGGCGATATTATCTGGAGTATGAAACCCGGCAAAGATGAGTTTATGACCATCAGCAGCCGCATAAAAAACTTTGCCAATGACATATTGAGTGCTACCAATATTAATTACAGTATACAGATAGATAAACAGGCAGATACTGCAATAAAAGATATTGGTTGCAGAAAAAATATTGTTCTGATAACCAAAGAAGCATTAAATAATGCAGTAAAATACAGTAAAGCTGGTTTTATTGCTATCGATCTTAAAATTGAAAACCAAAGCATAAAATTATCAATTTGTGATGATGGAGTTGGTTTTACAGCAAATGGTATAACCGGAAACGGACTAGCAAATATGAAAAGACGCACAGAAGAATTAAATGGCGTATTTAGTTTAAAAACACAGGAGAATGCAGGCACAGTAATCAGTTGTGTCATCCCCCTTTAATCATGCTTCGCATTAAATTTTTATAAATAAGGAATTCAGATTCCCTGCATCCCTAAAATTAATGACCCTGCATAGTGTTATTAGTATTGTAATTTTACAAAATGGCCATACGTGTTTTTATATATGATGATAGCAACGAAAGAAGGGATAGCCTTAAAGCGCTGATAAACTTAAATGATAATTTAAAATTTTCAGGCGAAGCTCCCAGTTGTAAAAATGTGCTGACAGACATGGAAGCTTATCATCCTGATGTGGTCTTAATGGATATCAATATGCCGGAGGTGGATGGTATCGAGGGACTAAAACTGATTAAGACAACATACCCGGAAATAAAAGTGTTAATGCAAACCGCTTACGACGACAGCGAAAAGATATTTACCAGCATTAGAAGCGGAGCCAGCGGGTATATTTTAAAAAACGATAAGTCTCAACGGATTTTACAGGCAATAGAAGAAGTGTATGAAGGAGGCGCTGTGATGAATCCTGCCATTGCACAAAAAGTACTCGATTATTTTAAGCCAGGCGAAAAAAAATCTCCCTTAAGCCCCAAGGAAAATGAAGTTTTAGCTTTGCTTGCCGAAGGCCTGAGCTATAAAATGGTGGCAGATAAATTAGCCGTAAGCTATACCACTATCAATACACATACGAAGCATATTTACGAGAAACTCCACATCTCTTCCCTGGGCGAAGCCATTGCTTATTATTACAAAAACCTAAATTAATACCCTAAACAGGTAACGCTACATTTAGGGATTTTTTAATGAGTTGGTGTTTTCATCTTTGTTGTGTTACTAAACCTTTAACTCAACTGCAAAAAATGAAAGCAATTTATAAAACTATCCTGCTCGCCCTTAGTTTTTATTTGCCCTTATCAGGTAATACACAAAACCTAAATTTAATTTCGCCCATTAATATTTCACTGCCCGCTAACCTGCCAGCAAATACTACTAATTGGGCCACTGCCATGCCGCCGGTAATGATTATGGCACAGGGAAAGCAGCAGAACGGACAATTGCCCTGGCAGATCTCAGAAGGCACTGTTTTGGTTACCATCAAAAGCAACGGTAATAAAATTTGCGGAGCCTATACCCAGCAAACTGCACCGTCCAGTGGTTTTAGCTCAGCTACCAAAATATGGAATGCTTCAGCAGTTTTATCATTTTTGGGACAGGAATGTATTCTAAAACCCGGAACGTACGAACTGTGTGTTCAGTTTTATTACAGAAACCCGGCAACCAATGCAACAGGTTTAGCAGGCGAAGCCTGTAAGAGTTTTACGATTGCCGATACTAAACAACAATCATACGCCCCGCCACAAAACATTTTACCTGCCGACGATAAAAAATTTACAGTGCAGGAGGTAAGGGAGCCTATACAATTTAGATGGACACCCATTGTGCCCAAGCCAAAGGCAAAAGTAAAATATACCATACGCATTTGGGACATACCCATCAGAGCAACTAAAAGCCAGGTGATAAAAACCCAAGCCCCTATTATTGTAAAAGAAATAAATGAACTAACTCAACTTTCTATATCTGCCAGTGAATTTAAACAGAACAAAAGTGAAAATAATACTTATGCATGGTATGTAGAGGCAAGTAAAACTTCTGCTATGGGAGATAGAGAGATGCTGGGAACAAGCGAGGCTACTGGTTTTGCGATGAGTTCTGCAGGTTGTGGAACAAACAGTGATAATGTAACAGTGATTTGTAAAGGTTGGGATAATGGTAAGCCTACATACACGGTTGGTATAACATTCAATAATATTATTCCAACTGCAGGCGGTCAGCAATGCACAACAGTGATGAATACAATAACATCATCTACCGGAACTATTTCCGGCCTGGCTACATTGCCGGTAACGATACCAATTGGAGGTACTTCACCTGTTGTTACTTTTACCTATACCCCAACTGTAACAGGTGCAACAATTGCTGCTTTTGCATATCAGGGAATATGGAATGATGGAAGTAGTAACACAAGTAATTTCAGCAATACTAATGTTAGTTTACCTTCCTGCGTTTGCGATTTTTGCAGCAAAGCAGTTGAATTTGATCATGATCTTGGTACCGCTACAATTACAGGTAATAGTTTAAATATTGTGCAGCCGTTATGGGATATGGCTGGTAACACAATTATTAGTACTAAAGCTGAGATAGTGTATTTTGAAAGAACCGTGGGTGACGAATGTATGAGTTGTAATAAAGACGCAGCACTGTGGGGCAATTTTACTTCGGGCACACTGGGTACTTTGGCAGGTACATTTGCAGCGGCAACCTCACCTGTAAGTGGTAGTACACACCATACATTATATTGGAACCCGCCAACCGGCTATACTGGAGCTTTAACACCATTTAAATTATATATTAAGACACCGCCCCTGAGCACACTTACCTGCTGCTGTGAAAAAATTAAAGCAAAAATAAGATACACCTATACTTTTAGAGATAAAGCAACTGGCGAATGCAAAACCTGCGACGCCGGAATATTTGAATATGAAGCACAAAAAGGCACCTGTACAAATACGGCTACATCAACAGGTGGAGGGATTAAGTAGAATTAATTTTAAAATACTAAATACAAGGAAATGAAAAATATACTTAAAAAAATTTCAGGTTGTTTTATTGCTTTTGGTGGCGATCAACGTAAAGGGGCAAATACTAAAACAAGGAAGTATAGTGACTACGCATAGAACGGGATATATTATGTCTCCGACTGGTAATTCTGCTGTGGTTCAAGTATTAGACGCCAATAACACATCAGGAATTCCCCCAACTACAACATCGCCAATGTTTTCATCTACTATACCCAATAAATATGTTTGGACAACAGCTTTGGGAAGACCCAATTGGGTATCAAGTTTTGGGGGTTACAACTGGGACTATAATACATTAGGAGCTGTTTTTGGAATTACATTAGATTATGTAGGAACTGGAAATATATACGTTTCAAACAGCAGTATTTATACAGGCGAATCAGTCACAAAGCATGATGCTGTTTATAAAATTAATGGAACAACGGGCGCAGTAACTCAAATAATTAATTTAAGCGGAACTAATCCGAACAGAGGAATTGGAAACCTTAAATACTTCAGATCAGTGGGTATAAATTATATTGTTTTGTCCTGGTGGGAAGACGGCAAGTTGTATGTATTTAAGGAAACTACTCCAGGTACATGGGTGCTCCACAATTCATTTGCTCCAAAGTTTGGCAATACCAGTACAAATCCAAATATAATTCCTTATGGTGTAGCAATACGAAATACCCCTGTTGGACTATCAGTTTTTTATGGAGAATTTAATTTAAGTGTTTATGCTCCGGGTACTTCAAGAGTTTTTTCAACTCCACTATCTGCTGCTGTTACTTTCGGAACTACTGAGACTCTGGAACTGTCAGTTCCTGTTGATTATTTACCTGTTTCTAATGGAGATAAATCTCCTGTTTCAGATATCTCATTTTCGAATGACTATACCCGGATATTATTAGCACAACAAACTCTTCAAGATGCCAATACGCTGGGTGCACACCGGTCAAGAGTTCATGAATACAAAAAGACAGGAGGTAGTTGGTTGCAATTGGGTAAATTTCCTTCAGGCTATAATTCCGGGGTGCCTTATCCAAGTCTTTTAACGGCAACCCCAACATCATCAAGCGGAAATATTAGTTGTAATGCCGCTGGCGGAGTTAGCTATTCTAATAATATTTTATTTAAAGATGGAATGCAGGCTGTAAACTTAAAATGTGATACCACAGTACTATATACATCCGACTGGATATATTTCGCAGATTTTGCTCCGCCGATTAGAGGACCTCTTCAACCTGCCGAATTAGCATCGAATTTTGGTGGCTCTGCACCATCGGTGTATGGAATTCAGGGATTACCCGCTCAAAATAATTTTTCAACCGATTTAGATGCTTTTAGTTATTCTCTGAAAGTTAGTGAGTTTGCCAATTCTGTGGGGTATGATAAAAGTAATTTAGGAGATGTTGAAGCATTCATTCCCAATCTAAACTGCGGAGCTCCTGTTACCTGCAATTGCCAAAATAGTTCCTGGACAAACATAGCAATGGGAAGCAGTATATGGTGGGCTGGTCCTCCTGGTACAATTCCAACATTGTCTTATACGCTAGGCCAGCCTGCATTAAGCGGAGTTTTATTTCCAAGCTATAATTGTGGTACAAGTAATTGCAACGCAACTTATGTTTTTACATTGCTCAAGCCAGATGGCACAAGCATAACTTTACCTAACAGCAGCGGCTCACTTAATTTAACACAAATTCCATTTGGTAATCTGCCTTGTAATACAACCTATTACATAGTAATAACACCAATATGCGGTACATCAAATTGTACACCGGTAAGAATACCGCTTGTTTATAATTGTAGTCAGGTTACTCAATTACCTTGTAATTGCAAGGGTGACGTTACTATTAATGCAAGTCAACAAGGCTTAACAGTAACACCTCAAAGCAATACCACAATATCTAATCCGGTTTCTACGGTAACAGGTTCATTTACTTTAACAGCTTCTTTACCCGTAACAGAAGTTAGAATGTTGGTTGAAGAATTCAGATTATCTACAACCACCGGCAATGAAAACTGTCTGTTGTGCAGAAATAAACCTCAAACCTGGGCAAGCATTAACGCAGCCACTTTATCGGGGGTTACTCCTAAAACCATAGTTACACCAGCATTAAATAACGACACAAGGGAGTTTGTATTTAATAATGGTTTGAACACGATGTTCAACCTAACTGGAAACACGTTAAACTTTGCTTTAGGTGTACCAGGCGTAACCGGCTTAAACTGTTGTAAACTTAAAGGAGATGTTTGTATAAAATTTATTATCAGGGATGTTAACTGTTGCGAAAGAGAAGTGCTTAAATGTTTTACATTCGACCTGCAATAAAAGTAGTCTGATGTTTAAAAGATCTGTTTTTTTTAGAAAGAGAAAGTATAATTTATTGGTTGGATTTATTTCACTTCTGATAATTACAAGCTCTGTTAATGCACAAACATTTAAAAGCAGCAATGTTAAACTGTATGATTTTTTCAATAGGTTTTTTATTCAGGAAATACCCATTGAAGTGCTTGGTTTACCCAATGCTATGAATGACAGTTTTGGATTGGAAAGCATTCAGCTTTCTTTGCATCATAACAGAACTAGTGATTTAAAAATTCAGTTGCAGGCACCTGATGGCACTACAGTTTGGGTAACCAATAGAAATGGAGGATTAGATGGGAAGAATTATATAAAGACTCATTTTAGTCAGTATGGTAAAAACGGATTGATTAATACAGGCAAATCGCCATTTACTGGAAATTATATACCAGATGGCCAGATGACGTATTTCAATAATGGCAGTAATCCCAACGGTATCTGGAAATTATTAGTGGAAGATTTGAAAGAGGGCGAAGAAGGAGTACTTGATTCTGTGGGTATTGTTTTTGGTAAAAAGCCGGCTTATATTGTTCAAAAAAAATATTGCTCAATGCTGCTTCCTGAACTATGCAGTTGCTCAAAAACCAGTTGCGAATTATTGCCTGATTTATTAACTGTTCCGGCGTTTACAAATTCACAATATCATGAATTTGCATACAACGATCCCATGTATCCTGGCCAATTAAAAATAGCAGTTGCCATTGCAAATATTGGGCTGGGCCCACTGGAAGTAGGACCGGATAGCAGCTTAATTGGTGATTGCTGTGGTGGCGATACAACACAGGTGCCAGCAAATACCCGTTATGATCTGTTCCAGAGAATCTATTCCAAAACTGAAAAGGTGCTTACAAGCAGAACTGTTAAAACCGGAACTATTTACTACGAAAACATGCCTGGCCATCACCATTACCATGTAGATGATTGGATAGAAATGCGGTTGGTGAAAATTGTAAATGGAAAGAGAAAATTAATGTGCAAGGGGGCTAAAGTAAGTTATTGTCTTTTTACAACCGGCATGCTATATGAAAAAGAGAATAGCAGTTTAATTAATGGAAAGAAGTATGGAACCACAATGACTAATTATGCTTTAGGAGAATATTACGCATGTAGTCTGGCTAAACAAGGAATAAGCGTTGGGGGATATGATTATTATGGCATGATGTACGAAGGCCAGTATCTGCAGCTTCCTGTTGGACTTAAAAATGGTGAATACATTTTGGAGATTGAAATAGATCCAGATCATAAATACAAAGAAAGCGACAGAAGCAATAACACACTTCAAATGAAAGTCAATATTCAAAAACAGCGGCAGTAAGTGCATTTAATAATGAATTTACAAATTGAGGGTATAAAATTAAATATATATTCAAATTTATTTTTGTTGGTATTCCTTATAAAAATCACTTTTCAATAAAACTAAATTGATAAATAAAACACCTATACAACCAACTCCCACAGCTATACAATACAGCTGATAGTTGGCTTTAAAAGTGTAAAATTTGTAAACTGATAAAAATATACCAAAATGAAGCATATACTATTCTGCTTTTTTTTACTAACCGGCTTTGAGTTAACAGCGCAGGAAGTAAAAGATTCGCTGTTACTTAACAAAGCAAAAGATAAAGTAAAAGAAAAATTACAGATCAGCGGTACCATGGGCATAACCTACGAAGGGTATGGCCTCAGCCGCAGCCCTTCGGGCTGGACAGGCTACCAGCCACGCAGGCCCTGGCACCAGGTACGCTTCAATTTTACGCCAACATTTAAGTTCAGTAAAAATTTCAGCCTGCCGTTTAATTTTAATTTTGCTGCTATACCTACCAATTTTGCAGGGCCGTATGCAGGGATAAAAAAACCAAGCTTTGGTCAGTTCATCACCAATCCCATGAACAGTTTTGGTATCAATCCAAAATACAAATGGGCCGAGCTGCAATTGGGTACGCAGTATTTAAAATATTCCGAACTTTCAACCGGCGATATTGGCGTGTTTGGTGTTGGGGTTGATCTGAGGCCCAAAATATTCAGGTTTAAATTTTTTACAGGCATATCCCAACAGGGTATAAATTATGTGGCAGGCCCACCAATTGTAACCGGAGCTTACAAGCGTAAAAACTGGATGGCACAAATTGGTGTTGAAAAAGAAGACAGTTATTTATTTGCAATAAATATTGCCAAAGGAAAAGACGTACCCACATCTGCTGCGCCACCGCCATTAACCATCAGGCCGCAGGAAGGTATTGTGATAAGCCTGGTATCTGATCTGTACCTGGAAAAAGGATTTTATTTTAAAGCAGAAGGGGCACAATCAACTTTTACTAAAGATCTGGCAACGCCACTTAGCCCTAATTTAAAAAGCCTGAAACCTTTTATTGAAGCACATACATCTACCATAACCGACTTTGCTGCACAGGCGGCCGTTGGAAAAAAAGGCAAGAACCTGGATCTGGGTGTAATGGTAAAATACCTGGGTGCAGGATTTCAAACAATCGGCTATCCGTTTTTACAAAGCGACAGGCTTGATTATCTTTTAAACACCCGTATCAATGCCTGGAAAAATAAAATGAATATTGTTGCCAGCCTGGGCCAACGTGTAAACAACGTTAAGAATACCGCATTAAGGGCAAAACAATTTATTGGTAACCTCAACTGGTTTACACAGTTCAGCGATAAATTCAGTTTAAATATTAACTATAATAATTTTGGTTTTCAAACTGCCAGCGGACTTAACCCTTTCGGCATAAAAAATGTAAGTAATGATCTGGGAATAAACCCAACATTTACTTTTACGGGCAAAAAAATTATTCACCTGATAAGCATGAGCTATAATTACAGCAAGTACGATGAACGTGATGTGATGACTGGCCTAACTACATCCAACAACACACACACTGGTTTACTTACCTATGTACCTACATACCTGGAGAAAGAAATATCGCCCGACTTCAGCATACTGTATTTTTATAACAATGTGCCCGGTGCTAAAATTACCCTGGCCACATTCAGCGCTGCATTAAGTATGCAGGCTGCCAAAAAGAAAATGCGGCTTCGTGGGCAACTGCAGTACACACTCGGAAAACTAAACAGTTTCAGCAGCAACAATAATTTAATTGCCAGCTGCAATATTGATTTTAAATTAACAAAGAAACTTACCTGGGCAACTTTTTTAACCACCAACTATTTTAAATACGGAAACGAAATAATTCCCAACGGCGCCAACTATGTAGAAACAGGTTGCCGCACAGGATTTCAATATCGTTTTGACACAAAAAAACAAAAATAGCACATGAAAAAAATATCATTAACAGCCATCGCCATTATTATTACAACCATTTGTATAGCACAGGTAAAATTAAATTTTGCAATACTTAATACACAACCGCCTGCACAATTATCTGAGTGGGGCAACAGGCGTGAAGTACTTACATTGATGGCAACAGGACAACCAGGAGCCCCCGGTGGAGGTCAGTTTAAAATAAAAACCGAGATCAAAACTTTGGATGGAACAGTGATTGGCAATGCCGACCTGGCTAGAACACCTGTGTTTACACTCAATTCAACAGGTACACCAACAATTTTGTTTGCGAATGATGCCATGCCGCTGGAGTTTATGGTGTTTACAGGCAAATACAAAACCTCTTTAGAAAGAACCGGTAAACTGCCTGCAGGTAATTATATTATTTGTGTGCGGCCGGTTAATATTATCGATTACACACCTTTAGGTGAAGAGCAATGCAAAACTTTTTACCTGGCTTCAACACAATTACCCATTTTAATGAAGCCGTATAATGAAGAAGTACTTGATGCCAAAAAAGCGCAAACGGCCATTATATTCAGATGGAGCCCGGTAGTGCCTACACAACCATCGCCGGTTACTTACCGCATACAGGTTTTTGAAGTGTTACCCACACAAAGCCCGGTGCAGGCTATGCGAAGCAACCAACCCCTGCTGGATAAGGAAATTGTAGCTGCTACACAATTCATCTGGCAGCCGCAATTATCTTTTTTACCCTATGACGGCGAAACAAAAAAACTGCCCACATTTGTATGGACCATACAATCCCTGGATGTAAACCATAATCCTGTAACACAAACAGATGGTAATGGCGAAGGCAGAAGTGAACCGCTAATCTTTTTTGTAAACCCGGATAAAAATAAGAAGCCAGCTAAAGAAAATTAAGCCACTGTAATTTGTGTCTTTGTGATTTTTGAAGGAAAAATATTTGTTACTTAACAACTCTTAAAAAATTTACCAGGCACTTCTTCAAGCATGGCTTCAATCTTTTTGGCAGTATTGGTTATAGAAAGTCCACCAAGATTAGTGCAACGTAGTGTGTGATGAATTTGATCACCAACAGCTTTCATAGTTTCTATTACTTCATCCAATGGGATCAGTTGCTCGTAATTTGATAAGGCCATGTTGGCGCAGGATACTGCATTGGTTGCAGCCATTACATTTCTTCCCAAACAAGGAGCTTCCACGCGGTTGCCGATAGGATCGCAAATAATACCCAATGAATTTTGTAAAGCCAGCGAAGCAGCCGCAATAGATTGCTTTAAAGTTCCACCTTTCATTTCCACGATGGCTGCAGCTGCCATACCTCCGCCCGATCCGGTTTCTGCCATACAACCACCAACCTCTGCAGCAAAAGTTGCATGTGCAGCAATGAACACACCTATCAACCCGGCAGATAACATCGCTTTCACCAATTCATCTTCGTGCAATTGCATAGAGTGTGCTGTACCAAACAAAGCACCTGGCAAAGCTCCACAACTTCCTGCAGTGGGTGCAGCTACAATAACACCCATCGAACTTTTTACTTCCATCATGGCGCTTACATACATGATGATGCGGTTGTTGGTTTCGCCACCTATTAATTTATTTGCTTCCCAGTTTTCTTTAAACTGCAAAGACTGGCTTCCTAAAATACGGTCCTCGTAATGTGTGCCTTTTAATCCAAGCTGAATGGCATTGCCCATGACATGAATAATATTCCGCATCTTTTCAAATACTTCAGGTCCAGATATATTTCCTCTTGCCATTTCGTAATCAACTGCCAGTTCCCACAGCGCTTTGTTCTTGCCCGCATTGTATTCCACCATTTCATTGCAGGTAATAAAAGGCACTTCTAAATTATTCCTGGCCATTACAGGTAAAACCGGTTGCAGTTGTTTGATGAACAAAACAGCTTCCATTGCGAGCAACTCTTTGTAAATAGCCTCATCCAAAAAAGCCTGCGATTTAATTTCAATAAAAGATATTTCGCCTTTGTGAAATTCAATATCATCATAGGATATGGATGCTTTTAAAAAGGCAATGATGTTTTCAGGATCTTTACAATAAATCAGTGTTTCAAAAAAATCTCCTGCCATAGAAACTTTTACATCATCAATAGCAATAACTTCTATCATACCGCCGCCGGTGGAAATGGCGGTTAACTTTCTTGTTTCATTATTATTGTACAGCGTTATTTTATACAGGTTTGGATGGCCGTTGCCAATATCAACAATATCAATTTTTACATTTATTCCGGCAGTTACAATATGTTTATCAGATTGTGGCAATCGTTCATCATGGGCTTCCCATCCTAAAAAGCCACCAAACAAACCCATATCCGATCCCTGGCTTTTGTGTGTGGTTGCCAGTGAGCCGTTTGGATCAAACTCTATAAGGATGTCTTTGATGTTTTCATCCATCAGATCCCTGCACAAACGGGCAATGCGTAAAGATGCAGCACAATGAGAACTGGATGGGCCACGCATAACCGGTCCGATGACATCATTGAATATGCTGGGATATGTACTCATACTGGTTGTTAAGTTACAAAATATTCTTTGTGATGATTACAAATTATCCTTCCAGAATTTTTCCATACTACGCCGCATGTGCAGGGTGGTGTTTTTTCCCTGGCTGATGCCATGATCCCTCATGGGGTAAGATAACATAGTAAACAATTTGTTGTTTTTAATTAACTCGTTTGCCAGCATTTCAAAATTCTGGTAATGCACGTTGTCATCACCTGTGCCATGAATGATCATGAGGTTGCCTTCTAATTTCCCTGCATGTGTTAAGGGAGAACCATCCCGGTAGCCTGCAACATTATCGTTTGGTAAACCCATATAACGTTCCTGGTAAATATTGTCATACAATGTTTGTAAGGCAACAAAGGAAACTGCAATGCCCGTTTTATAAACATCGGCATGGCGGAACATGCAATGTAAACTCATTTGCCCGCCACCGCTCCAGCCCCATATACCGATTCGTTTTTCATCCACAAAGGAATAAGTTGCAACAATTTTTTTGGCAGCTTTTGCCTGATCATCGGCAGCCATTAAACCTATCTGGCGGTAAATACTTTTTCTGAAATCACGGCCACGGGGTACACGGGTACCACGGTTATCGATGCTAACTACTATATAACCCAATTGATTGCTGAGGTATTGATGCCAAAGGTTATCTCCTGTGCCCCAGTTGTCCTGTACAGTAGAACCGGCGGGCTCTCCATACACATGTACTAAAAGCGGATATTTTTTTTGCGGGTCAAAATTGATGGGCTTTATCATCCATGCATCCAATACCACATCGCCGATATCTACTTTAAAAAATTCTTTGTTACGCAAACCCAACTCATTCATTTTTGTTTTTAAAGCAGCATTGTCTTCCAGCAATTTTATTTCTTTGTGCGTATTAAGATTGATCAATGAGATCCGCCTTGGGATTATTGCATTTTCAAAACTATGAATAGCAAATTTTGCATCGGCAGATATCTGGTAACTGTGTTGGCCGGCCATATCGGCTGGCGATACTCTTTCAGCTTCTCCGGTTCCATCCAATCTGCTGCGATATAAATAACGTTGTGTAAAATTTTCAGGAGAAGCGATATAATATACAAAGCCACCAACAGGATCAATACAGTTGATGTTCACCACATCAAAATTTCCTTTGGTGATCAGTTTCATTTCTTTTCCATCCCGTGATACTTTATACAAATGCATCCAGCCATCTTTTTCGCTGGTCCAGGTAAATGATTTTGTATTATCCAGCCACACAATATTGTCATGAACATCTAAAAAGGCTTCGTCTTTATCAGTAAGTATATTTTTAAGTGCCATGGTTTTGGTACTACCAACCCAAACCGTATTGGTATTTTGCAAACGGTTCAGTTGTTGTATCATCACTTCATCCGAGCCGGGTATATATTCCATCCTGGCTAAGTAATTATTGCGTGGATCGCCGGGTACGGCAAACCATTTTGTTTTTCCGCCTGCCGCAGAGATAACACCCACTTTAACGGCAGAATTAGCTGTACCCACTTTTGGATAAGGCAATGGAATTGGTTTTGAATAATTGGAATCCACATTATTGATCATGTAAAATGTTCCAACTCCTTTTGTATCCGATTGCCAGTAAGCAATATTTTTTCCATCGGGGCTCCAGCGAAAACCATCCAGGCAATCCAGCTCTTCTTCATAAACCCAATCGAATGTGCCGTTAATAATATTTTCGCCTCCATCTTTTGTTAACTTGGTAATTATACCGGTAGCAATATCTTCTGCATAAATATTCAGCTTGCTTACATACGCCACTCTTCCGCCATCAGGAGAGAATTTTGCAAACATGAGTGTAGCTTCTTCAAGCCCCTTACCCAATTGTGTCAGCTTGCCATTGGCCAGATTCAATACCCAATAATCGCCTCTTGAGTTTTGGCGCCACACTTTACGGGTATTGGTAAAAACCAATAGTTTGCTATTGTCATCGCTCCATATATAGTTGGCAATAGATAAAGGTTTACTTGCTCCGGCGGGAATCAGTTGTTTAGCATTCACCAAAACTTTTCTTGCACCGCTTTCAGCATCATAAGCAACAATGTCATTCCCTTTTGACGCTGTATTATTTTCCAGCGTAGAATAACCTTTGTTGTCTTTCATCCACCTTATTTGACCAAATCCCTTTGCACGATATACATTATTGGTGTAAATATCTTCCAGGGTTAATTTTTTACTTTGTGCAAAACTGTTGCTTATACAAAATACGGCGGCGATAAAAACCAATCCAAATATGATTTTACGATTCATGTGGTAGATTTTATTTTAAAAATTGTTTTTATAATTAGTTAATCAAATAAGCAGCGCCCTTCTCTGTTTTAAATTCAACGATACCATCGGGTAGTTTTTTAAAGCTGATATTTCTGCCATTGCTGCTGATCTTACTGCCCGGTTTCAATTCAATCCTGCAAAGCTCACCCGCTTTTGATAATATTTTTAATAGAGTTAATGTTTTATTTTTCCAGGTAAAATCCAATTCAAAAGCGCCCCTTGCAACCAGACCTTTGAATTCCCCATCGCTCCATTCATCTGGCAATGCAGGTAATAATTTTATAAACCCATCCTGCGACTGCATCAGCATTTCGGTAACTGCGGCAGTAACACCAAAACTCCCATCAACCTGCAACGATTTTCCGCACAATGCAAATAAAGAAGCAGTACACTGTTCTTTTAAATACCCTTTGTAAATTTTGTTGGCTCTGTTACCATCTGCCAGCCTTGCCCACAAAGCCATTTTCCAGGCTCTTGAAAAACCGGTAGATGCATCTCCTCTTTCTTCCAATACTTTTTTATAGGATTCAATCAGCGCCGGCGTTCTTTTTTCGTACAATACTTTACCGGGATAAAGCCCGTACATGTGTGAAAAGTGACGATGATTTTTTTCCAACGATTTCCAGTCATCGGCCCATTCCTGTAAGGAACCATCTTTACCAATTTGTGGTGGCACTAATTTTTCCCTGGCTGTTTTAACCTGTTGAACAAAAGCATCATCTTTTCCTAACACTTTTGCAGCTTCAATATAATAACCAAAGAGGTCGTACAAAATTTGCATATCAATCGATGAACCTGCACAGATGGTTGTGCCTTCCCGGAACCCGGCAGTTACTTCATCAAAATAAGGTTTGTTGCCTCCGCCATCCGGAAAGTTTTCGGGTGATGTAGAAGGATTGGTGACCAGCCATTTTCCATTGGGATGCGGTACTAAAAAATCCATAAAGAACTGAACCGATCCTTCTATCAATGGATAGGTCTCTTTCAAAAAATCTTTATCTCTGGTGTATTGATAATGCTCCCATATATGTGTGCATAGCCAGGCGCCACCAACCGTAAAAGTTCCCCAGGTGGGCCCATCCATGGGCGCTGCAACCCGCCATAAATCTGTATTCTGATGAAAAACCCATCCTCTTGCACCATAATGTTCTCGGGCTACCTGCGTACCCTGGTCGGTTAATTCTTTTATCATTCTAACCAATGGTTCGGCACATTCTGAAAGATTACCGCTTTCCACCGGCCAGTAATTCATTTCAGTATTGATGTTGGTGGTATATTTCGAATCCCATGCAGGATTCATGTTATCATTCCAGATGCCTTGCAGGTTGGCGGGCTCGGTGCCTGGCCTGGAAGAACCGATCATCAGGTACCTCCCAAACTGGTAACTCAATGCAGCCATGGAAGGATCAGGTTCGGTTTGAATTTTTTTAACCCGTTCAGGCGTTGGTAAAAATGAATTCTTTGTATTTGGTAATTGCAATGAAACCCGGTCAAAATATTTTTTATAATCAGCAATTGCAGCTGTAAGAATGGTATTGTAATTTTTATTTTCAACGGCTTTAAAATAATTGGTTACTCTTTGATGTTGATCTGCACTCACATCTTTATAATTAACAAAATTGGTAGCAGCAGCAAAATAGAGGGTTACCGAATTTGCATTTTCAATAACCAGGTTCACATCGTCTGTTTTCATGGAGCCACCATCGGGTACTGCTTTTATCCTTGCTTCATATCTCAGTTTCCCCTCAACACCCATATAGTCAGCCGATTTACCTGTCAAGATCAATCCGTCATTTCCATAAGGATCCATTTTAAAATAATCAGTTGCATAATTTGAATGCACCTGGTTCCTTTCTCCTCTTAAATTAGCAGTAAAAGAAATGCTGCCGGGCTTATCAGCCGTAATACGAACAACAATTACCTGGTCGGGTGCGGATGCAAATACTTCCCGCTGATATGTGATTCCGTCAGCAGTATAAGAAACACCGGAGATTCCATTCTCCAGGTCAAGCCATCTTTTATAATCTGTAACACTATCCTGATTCTTAAAAAACAAATGCAGGTTGGCCAGGCATTGATATTTCATTTGCTCAACCGGGTAGCCCATTAAATTGCGGCCGAATAAATTATGCGCTGCTAAATATTTTTCTTCGAATACCTTTTTTTGTATTTCGGGCAGCACTTTATAACCGCCTTTTACAACGGTTGAATATGGACCACCCGACCAGTAGGTTTCTTCATTTAACTGAATGCGCTCTTCACCATTCTTTCCAAATACCATGGCACCCAGGCGGCCATTGCCAACTGGCAGGGCTTCGTCCCATTTTTTTGCGGGTGCGGCATACCATAATAAAGTAGCAGGGTTAAAGCTTAGTGCATTGATGTTAACAGGGATATTGGTTTGCTGTGCCTGAAGAATAAACACAGAAAGTAATAAGACAATGGAAATGGAAAACTTATAAAAATTCATAATTGAATATTAAATGAAGGGGGATAATAACCATTTTAAAATTAAGGCTTTTGTACCATGAAGTTATTTTTTTATAACCAGACTTTATAACCCAATCTATAATATAGTTACTGCAGGTTAGATTAGTTTTTTATTATTGTCTGGTATATTTTTACAGCAGATGAATAAACAGTATTATTCCAAAGACGAAGCCCTTCAAAAAGCAAAACAATATTGTGCCTACCAGGAGCGCTGCCACACCGAAGTAAAAGCAAAACTATATGAGCTTGGTATGAATAAAAAGGAAGTTGATGAGTTGCTGAGCGAACTCATCAGCGACAACTACCTGAATGAAGAACGATTTGCCATTCAGTTTGCCGGAGGAAAATTCAGGATAAAACAATGGGGCAGGATTAAAATAAAATATGCACTTAAACAAAAACAGGTAAGTGAGTATTGTATAAAAAAAGCGTTGAAGGCAATTGATGAAAAGGATTATACAAAAACAGCAGAAAAACTGTTTGAGCAAAAATTAAAAACATTAAAGGCAGAGAAAAATATCTTTATTAAAAAAAGGAAGCTACAGGATCATTTATTACAGAAGGGTTTTGAAACAGGTGTAGTAAGTAAATTGATTGCTGCGATTTAAATAACCCGAAAATCATTTCAAATTAAAAAATACAGTTTCAGCCGGCTTAATACCCAGTATGGTGTTTTTATAAATAGAGCCAAGCGATTTATATTCTGCAGGCAAAATTAATTTGCCAGTTTTATCTACAACGCCAACTTTATCATTCAGCATCACCCTGGCATAACCATTTGAAAAATCGTAAGCACCCTGGTAAATAAATTCCGTTAAAGCCTTGCCTTTGTTATCAAGCAGCCCCCATTTGCCGTCTTTTGAGGCCCATACCCTGTCTTCTGTCATGTATAAAAGGCGGTTATATTTAAAATCGATGATAGTATTTCCTTTACTATCAATAAGGCCGGCCTGTCCGTCTTTCTGAACAGGAAAGGTTCCGTTGTCCGGAACACCGGCTGCTTCATATTTATTGTTATTAATTGGCTCGCCTTTTTTATTGATCAGAAAAAACTTGTCGTTTAGTTTTACAATGGCAGCTCCATTTGTAAAACTGCTGGCTATATCAAATTTCAAATCAATCACCTTATTACCCTGCATATCTATGTAACCCCATTTAGCATTCTCTTTTACCAAAGCCAGGCCATCAGAAAAATCACCCATTTCATCCCATGTTTTTGTGTTTACCTGTTTACCTGTTTTGTTTACCAGGAAATATTTGTTGTTTTTATCCTTAACGGCGATAAGCCCACCCTTACATTTGCTGCCTTCTTTAGCGCTTACATTAAATACCTCCAATCCTTTTTTATCCAGGTAAGAGATTTGGGTACCTTGACCGTTGTGGGCGTAAGCTAATCCTTCGGAATAGGGCCCCTGGAAATAAGCATACAGGTCTTTTACCTTATTAAAATTTTTATCGGCCAGGTGTGGTACCGAAGTACTGCTATCCTGCAAGGCACAAATGCCATCGCTGAAGTTTACAACCGAGTAATAACTTTTAGTATTTAATCTTTTACCGTTGTAATCATAAAAATCATACAGTTTTTGTTTGCCGATAAAAATACCCTCCTCATTAAAATCCCCGGCTTCGCCAAAAGGCAGTGTTTTTTTTGTGTTGGCTAACAGGTTAATTAACTGTACTGTATTATCTGTATTTAGTTTGATCGAATCTTCTGTTTCGCTGAGGCTGTGGCCATAGTTTTTTAAATTAAGGTCGGTAAATGTTTTTTGTGGGTTCCCGTTCAAATCAAAGATCTTCACTTTGCTGGTATAGTAATACACAATTCTTTTTTTACCAAGTATAACACCATTGGCACTGTCGGGCTGAATAAAAACATTGTTGTTCACATCTCCAACTGTGTACTTACCATCCTGAATAACATAGAACCTGTTGGCAGTGGTAGGAGAAACGTAGTCATAATTGGGCGCAACGATTATTGAACCCGTGTTGTTCATCATACCATATTTTTTTTTGTCGATGGTTTTAAAAACCGTGTAACCCGCTTTATCGATGGTTACATCACTGTATTCCATCGGTAGTATGGGCATACCCTGCGTATTCATGGTTCCTTTTTTACCATTTGATTCAATAATAAAAAGACCACCTGCATTCAACGGCGACACCCGGTCAAATGATCTTTCCTGGATGATCTTGCCGGTTTTATTGATAACGACCCATTGGCCAGGCACAGTTACTGATTGTTTACCGGCACCGCCTGTGGTATAACCTTTCTTTTTGGCAACAGATGTAAATCCACCATAAAAAGGATTTGCATCTTCGTATTCAGCAGCTATAACCAGGGTATTGCTTTTATCTATGTAGCCGTATTTGCCGGTTTCAGAAACTTTAACTGCAGCCAAACCATCACTGAAAACAGAAAAATTATAGTACATGGCCGGTATGATGACCTTATTATTTTTATCCAGGAAGCCCATCTTGTTTTCTTTCTGAAAATTGACCAGGCCCTCTTTTAACACACCCAGGTAATCGTACTCAAATGGAATAACAATAGAACCATTAACATCAACCGCTCCCCATAAAAAGCCATAATCAGGCTTTCTTTTTTTAATAACAGCCAATCCCTCACTGAAACCCTCAATATCAAAATATTGCGGCTCTACTATAAGTTTCTGTGCAGGTACTGAAAAAATGCCGGCATTATCTGCACCGTCTTTAATAATAAAAATGCCGTTTTCGCCGCTTGGCATAATGCTTTTGTAGAGCATGGGAACTACCAGTTTTTTTTCACTGTTGATTACACCATATATTTTTTCAGGTGCTTTTTGTAATGGCGAAGCGGGTGGTAACTTTTTATATACCAGGGTGTATCCGTTACTAAAAGGGTAATCAACCACATAGTCCTGGCAAAGCACCGTTGTGTTTATAAAGAAGAATAAAACCAAAGTCGCAATCAGCTGTTTCATATTTACAAATTTTCGATTTAAAATTACAAAAAAAACAGGCGGCACGAATAGGGGCCGGAGGGTATTTTGGTTTTAACAACACATCAACCCCTTCAAATAATTTAAAACTACCTTCGCAGTATATTTTTATTGTATGAAGTTTAGTGATTTAAATTTAAATACCGCCTTGCTTAATGCGCTGGATGAAAGAGGCTATACCACTCCAACTACTATTCAGCACCGGGTTTTTCCGGTGGTAATGAGCGGCCGTGATGTTTGCGGTATTGCACAAACAGGCACCGGTAAAACCTTTGCTTACCTGCTGCCATTGCTGCGCTTGTGGAAATTCAGCAAAGATAAAAACCCTCAGATACTGGTTATTGTACCCACCAGGGAGCTGGCAGTACAGGTGGTTGAATCTGTAAAGGAATTAACCACCTACATGAGTGTGGTGGCAATACCTGTTTATGGCGGTGTAAATATTAATACGCAATGGAAAGATCTGCAAAGCGGTGCAGATGTACTGGTAGCAACACCGGGCAGGTTATATGACCTTATTTTAAATGGCGCATTTAAAACCAAAGCCATTAAAAAACTGGTGATTGATGAAATGGACGAAATGCTAAACCTGGGATTTAGAACCCAGATCAAAAACATACTGGACCTTTTACCGGAAAAGCGGCAAAACCTTTTATTTTCTGCAACCATTACCGATGAAGTGGAAATCCTGATGAATACTTATTTTAATGACCCTGAGAGAGTGGAAGCGGCACCAACCGGCACACCACTTGAAAATATAGAACAGGCGTATTATGATGTTCCTAATTTTTACACTAAAGTAAATTTGCTGCACCTGTTGCTAACAGAAGATGAAAGCATGACCAAGGTGCTGGTTTTTGTGGGCACAAAAAAACTGGCCGATGACCTTTACGAACAACTGGAAGCAAAATTTCCGGGCACTGCCGGCGTGATCCATTCAAACAAAGAACAAAACCACCGGTTTAATACCGTTAAACAATTTCATGAAGGGGTTTACCGCTTTATTATTGCAACCGATATTGTTGCAAGAGGAATTGATGTTGCCGAAGTAACACATGTTATCAATTTTGATGTGCCCGAAGTACCCGAAAATTATATACACCGCATTGGCCGTACGGGCCGGGCTGATAAGAAAGGTATTGCCATCAGTTTTATTACTGAGAAGGAAAAACCATTACAGGAAGCGATTGAAGCGCTGATGAAGCAGCCAATAGCAAAAGCCACACTCCCAGAAAATCTGGCTATTTCTGAAGAACTGACCGAAGACGAAAAGCCAAAAGTGTTCATGAAAACCATTCAGTTAAAAATTCCCAAAGCAGAAGAACGTGGTCCGGCTTTTCATGAAAAGTCGGCTAAGAACAGCAAAGTGAATTTTATTGTAAGAAAGAAAGACCGCATGATGAAAAAATATGGCAAGCCCATTAAAAGGGCACCAAAGAAATAAAACCAGCGATCCCATTTATGTTTACCACGCAATTAATTATCCTCACAATTTTTGTACTGGCAATTTTTTACATGGTTAAATTCCTGCAAAAAAAGAAAGTAAAAGTTACACAGCCGGTACCTCCTTTGTTAAAAACTATTTTACAGGAACAGGTACCCTTTTATCAGCAACTGAATGAAAACAGGAAAACAGAATTTGAAGAACGGACAATTCATTTTTTAACGCAGGTAAAAGTAACCGGCGTTAAAACGGTTGTTGAAGATTTGGACAGGGTATTGATTGCAGCCAGCGCCATCATTCCTATTTTTAATTTTCAGGGTTGGGAATATCCCAATCTGAATGAAGTATTGCTGTATCCCGATTCGTTTGATCATGAATTTGAACAACAGGGCGATGACAGAAATATTTTGGGCATGGTGGGTAGTGGTGCTTTAAACCAGGTGATGATCTTATCGCAGTTTGAACTGCGGCAGGCTTTTATAAATGAAACCGGTAAAAACAATACAGCCATACATGAGTTTGTACATCTGGTTGACAAAACAGATGGAGAAATTGACGGCGTACCCGAATCCTTACTGAATAAACAATACATAAAACCGTGGCTGCAGCTGATGCAGGAAAAAATAAAAGAGATCATTGATGACAGGTCCGACATTAATCCCTACGGTGCTACCAATGAAGCCGAATTTTTTGCCGTTGTATCTGAATACTTTTTTGAACGCCCCGAACTGCTGAAAGAAAAACACCCGGAGCTGTATGAGCTGTTGCTGAAAATATTTCATCCAGAACCTGTTTCCGGTTAAGATATTTAAACTGCAAATTTTTTTCAGATAATTTCTGCTACATGCCTGTGGATATTTTTAGCCAGCAAAGCAGTGGGAATATCATTTTCATCACCTCCAAAAGGGTCTTCTATTTCTTCTGCAATTAATTCAAGACTGGCTAAAACATAAAACACAAAAGCAACCACAGGCACAACATAAAAGCCCAGTTGAAAAACATAGCCAAAAGGCAGCGTCATGATATAGAAGAAAATGAATTTTTTAATGAACACACTGTAAGAAAAAGGGATGGGCGTATTCTTAATGCGTTCGCATGCACCGCATATATCTGTAAAAGATTGCAGTTCGGGATTTAAGAACAGTAATTGCTCCCCACTTATTTTTTTTGCTTCATGCAGTTGCTGTATGCGTTGGTACATCAGCATGGCTATCTGGTTAGGAATATGTTTTGCATGATCAATACCATTAAAAAAATGGCTGTGTTCTTCGCCTTCAAATAATTCAACCCGGGTTTGTTCTTTGTGCAGGTGGTTGTGCAGGGCGTAAGCATAAGCCGGAATTATTTTTCTAAAGAAAGCCCGTTGTTCTTTATCATCCGCAGGTAATATTGCCTGCAGTTTCATGGCCAGGTTGCGGCTATTATTTACCAGGCTGCCCCAGAGTTTGCGCCCTTCCCACCAACGGTCGTATGCGGTGTTGGTACGAAATACCAGTAACATAGAAATGGCAAACCCAAGCAGGCCATGCATGATGGGAATATTTTTTACATGGCTCGATTCGGAAAGTTTCCAGTACTCAAGCTCAAGCCATACAATGGTAGCTGCATACATGGCGATAGTAATGATAAGCGGCAGAAGTTTACGAAAGGTATCTGCCTTATGAAATTTAAAAATGAATGTAAACCAGTCTTTGGTATTATAAGAGATCATGGTATTTGTTTTTTCAAAAGTAAGCAATAGGTAAATGAATTGGGCAGGTTGCTGTTTTACAAAATCAGCATGCTTTTAAAAATTTGAATTACATTTAAAATCAGATTCGCCAAAACAATATCTAAAAATCACTGCAATGGAAAAGTTATTATACCCACGTTTTTTAATTGTAAAGGATGATTTCTATCCTAACCCGGATGAAGTTTATCAGGCAGCTTTAAAGTCAGATTTTTATGAACCTGAACATGTAACCGGCTTCAGAAGCACAGAGGTATATCATCCCAAAGGAATAAAGGCCAGGCTGGAAAAAATACTGGGAATAAAAATTACCCGCTGGGATACCGATCCCATTGAGGAAAACGGCGTTTTTTACCAGGGCTTTGCCAAAGGGAAAAGAAAAGAAATTCCCGGTGTTCATTCTGATGAACCCTATAACGATATTACGGCGGTGGTATATTTAACGCCCGGTATTCCGCTGCATTGCGGCACTTCTTTGTGGATGCATAAACAAACCGGATTAATTGATCCGGTCACTCCTGCAGCTGCAAGAAAACACAAAATGAAATTTGCTGACCTTAAAAACCAACTGGAATACGAAAGTAAAGACCGCAGCAAATGGATTGAAATTGACCGGGCCGGTTACCGCTTTAACCGCATGGTTGCTTATCCTTCCGGCGCTTTTCACTCGGCAACCAATCATTATGGCGGCAGTTTAAAAGGCGGGCGTATTTACCAGACATTCCGTATAGGCGTAGACTGGAACACTTTTAAGATGAGATAACCGGATATTATTTTTTAAAGAATTTTCGCAGCAAATCCTGGTATGCGTAAATATCGGTGGTTGATGTAAAAACCATTTGTTTCATCAGCTGCAGTTTTTGTTTATTAGTAACCTGCATGGCCATCGCCCAAAGCGCTAGGTCTTCCATAATTTTTATTTCCATAGCAGAAAGGCTGTTGATGTTAAGTTGTACAAGTTTGCAAAATCTTTCAACTGCCTGTTTGCGGGCTTGCTGGTAATTGTTTTTCCAGTCTTTTTTTATACTACTTAATACCTGTGTTGAAATCTGAATTACATCCGCAGGTATACTGTTGCCCAGGTTTAAGGCAATATTACCTCCTGTAAAACCAACCAGTGTTTTGGCGCTGCTGCGGTAATTTTTCCGGCTCTTTATTTTTTGTTGCTCCAGTTCTGCCTGCTTACATATTTCCTTATCTACCGGCCTGAAACCAAAGCGGTAATAAAACCAGAATGCACCGCTGGCAATGGCATCCTCGTTATCGGCACCAAATTGAAAAGGCTCCACTTCAAAATAACTGATATTAAATAACTGTTTATAAACCCGCAGCAACTGGCACAGCAAATAACCCGATTCCCCGCCACGATATGGTTCAAAAACATTAAAACCAACTTTGGTTCTGTTACCAAAAACCCACATGCCACCATAAGAAACAGGCAGGCCATTTTTAAATATGGTAAAGCCCATATAGGTTTCCAGCGGTAATTGTCTTTCGGGATACATACCATAAATGGCCATGGTTAAACCTCTTTCTAAAACAACGTACCGCGTCGAATCTTCCTGCAGGTAGGTGGCAGGATCAATCTCCCGCTCTGTTAATGACATGGCATATTTAATCACTTTAACCAATTGCTCTTTTCCATTTTTCCCCATCACAGTTTCTGGTGGCACAGGTTCATGCGGCAATGGTTCATTCAGCAATTGCACATGATCAAACCGTTTCAGCATATCCTGGTGATAGTAAACAGGCTGATGCGGTATGCGGTTATAGGAACGTGAAAACTGTTTGCTCCTGGGAACAACCTGCACAAAAAGATTCAGTCCGTCAGATAAAAGATCTTTTGCCTGTGGATATTCTTTTAACGCTTCAAGCTGACCATGTACAAAATCCAGGTACTGCGTAGGTTTGAGGCCCAGCACTTGCAGCAGATCTTCGGGGTTTAACCCGGCGGTGGTTTCTGCTTTTAATAAGGAAGGCAGTGTTATATTCAATACTTCATTCAAGGTTAGTTTGGGATTATAGAAAGAATCGAAATGCAGTGTAAAGTCATTTTGCTTAAGAAGCCATCCCAGTGAATCAGGAGAAAAACTGGTGACGGTTTCTGTAAACGGCAGCCCCGAATTTTCGGGCAGTGATTTTTTAATGGAACGATATTTTTTTTTCAGGTGAAGGGCAATTCTGCTCAGTTCATTTTCGGCAAGCCTGCGTAAAGCAGCATTGCCTGCATAAGCACATAAAAACAATAAAGTATCGGTATACACGGGTAGATATTTACCGGCAGGCAAAGCCATGCTGGCGAGGGTTTGCAGCAGATCTTTTTTAAGCAGGTTTGCATCCTTATCCATGTTGGCTGCAATTTCTTTCAGCGATTGAAGGCAACGGCCAAACTTATTTTTTGTATTTAGTGAAACGTGATTTTGCATCTGTTGAATTTTATACCGGGTTTATACATTCAATTTAGGCATAAATAATAATATGGTTTACTTTAGTCTTTCAATAATAACACATGAAAATATTATTCCTCTTCTGGTTCTTTTCTTTTAAAAGTATACAGCTAAAGGCACAACAAAATATTTATCCAACCTATGCCGGTAACGACCTTGGATTAACCTATTCTAAATCGGCATCTGGCTTTCGAATATGGGCGCCTACTGCCTCAAAAGTGCGGTTACACCTTTATCAGCAACCTCTTGGCGGAGAAGCATTAACAACCATCGAATTAAAAAAATCAATTCAAGGTACCTGGACAACAACCCTCACCGGTGATCGTGCAGGAATCTTTTATACATTTTCTGCGGAATACAATGGCCAATGGCTTAATGAAGTGCCCGATCCTTACGCCAAGGCAGTTGGTACCAATGGCAAACGGGCAATGATTGTGGATCTTGTAAAAACGAATCCGGATGGATGGGCCGGAGATAAATCGCCGAAATTAAAAAGCCCAACTGATGCAGTTATTTACGAACTGCATGTTCGTGATGCCAGTATTGATGCCAGCAGTGGCATTACCAACAAGGGAAAATTCATCGGCCTTGCCGAAACCGGAACTAAAAACCAGGCTGGCCAATCTACAGGATTGGACCACCTGGTGCAATTGGGTGTAACCCATATTCACCTGCTGCCATTTTTCGATTATAATTCTAATGATGAAACAGAAACCAAAAAGCCGCAATACAACTGGGGCTATGATCCGTTGAATTATAATGCACCTGAAGGTTCTTATGCAACCAATGCAGCAGATGGCGCAGTACGCATAAAGGAAATGAAGCAGCTGGTGCAGGCTTTTCATAAAAAAGGATTGGCTGTTGTGATGGATGTGGTGTACAACCATACCGGACTGACTGAACAAAGTAATTTTAACCAGCTGGTACCCGGTTATTATTATCGTAAAACCGAAGCAGGTAAATACAGCGATGCCACAGCCTGCGGCAATGAAACCGCCAGCGAAAAAGCCATGATGCGTAAGTTCATCATCGAGTCGGTATTGTATTGGGTGAAGGAATATCATATTGATGGTTTTAGATTTGACCTGATGGGTGTGCATGATATTGAAACGATGAACATGATTTCTGCAGCTTTGCAAAAAATCAAGCCCGGTATTTTAATTTATGGCGAAGGTTGGACGGCCGGCGCATCTACCCTGCCCGAAAACAAACGGGCATTAAAAAAATATGCAGCACAGCTAAATAACATTGCCGTGTTCAGTGATGATCTGCGTGATGGCATTAAAGGCAGCGTGTTTGAAGTAGCCGAAAGAGGCTTTGCCAGTGGCGATACCTCTAAAGCCGAAAGTATCAGGTTTGGAATTGTAGCCGCTACGCAACATCCGCAGGTAGATTATAAAAAAGTGAATTACAGCAAAGCGCCTTATGTAAATTCGCCGGGCAGTGTTATCAGCTATGCCGAGTGCCACGATAATAATACTCTTTGGGATAAACTGGCCATCAGTACGCCGGGAACAACTGTTGCAGAACGCACCAACATGCACAAGCTGGCTTTATCTATTGTGCTCACCAGCCAGGGCATTTCTTTTTTACATGCCGGCACTGAGTTCCTGCGAAGTAAAAAGGATGTAGAAAATTCCTACAACAAACCAGATAGTATTAATGCTATTGACTGGAACCTTAAAACCATCAATAACGATGTGTTTAATTATGTGCAACAGCTCATCAGCCTGCGTAAAGAGCATCCTGCTTTTAGAATGCAAACGGCGGTGCAAATACAAAGAAACCTGAGCTTTTTGCCATCTCCACGGGGTATTATTGGCTACCGTTTAAACGGCAGCGCCCTTAATGATATATGGAAAGATATACAGGTATGGTTTAATGGCAATGCAACCGATCAAACATTGCCACCTGAATGGACTGCCGGTTATAAAACCGCTGTATTAAATAATGAGTTTGTTGCAACAGCTTCAGGAGGGCAACAGGTTATTAAAGGATATAGCTGTATAATTTTGTACAGAGATTGAGATGATTTGTAAATTAATTGATTGCATCTTCCTGTTCTTTTAAATGGCGCAAATCCAATGCGGGTCTTTTACCTTTTATGTTAGCATAAAAAGCAATGATCTTTTTTAAATCAGCCGTTTCATCAGCACCGGCAAAAAAAGCATCACCAACAACCACCAGTTTGTTTGCATAATCAAAACCAATAGGCACAATGGGAACACCAGCTTTTTTGGCTATATGATAAAAACCCGTACGTAAAGTGTCCACTTTTTTACGGGTACCTTCGGGCGACAGGCCCAGCATGAAAGTTTCATTATTATTGAATAATGCAACTACCTGGTCAACCATGCCGTGTTTACTGAAACGGTCAACCGGCGTGCCGCCTAACTTACGCAGTATCCAGCCAAGCGGCCACACAAACAATTCTTTTTTTCCTAAAAATTTTGCATGCGGAATGTTAAGCGCCTGCCGTGCAGTAAGGCCCACCATCACATCAACCCAATGCGTATGTGGTGCAACGGCCAATACTATTTTTTTATACTGATACGGGAAACTGCCGGATATTTTCCAGCCAAAGATTTTCCAATATAGTTTTAAAAAGAGGCGAAGCATTTTAGTAAGTTAGTTGATTTACAGTTGTAAAACACAGCAAAGATATTAAGGAGTGGCAAGAGATAAATATGTTAACTTTCCTGTGTTGAGTTTAATCTCTTTTTAATTGTATGATGACAACCAGCGCATCCATCAATAAACTTTTTTCTATCCGTAACCAATACGGAAAAGGAAAGGTATTGGAAAAACTACAATTGCTCAGCAATATCAGCATAAAAAATATTAAAAGTAACAAAGCTGTACAAACATTGTACGCAGCATTATTATTTATGCAGGCTTATCCCGACAACAAAAAAGTGCATAAACAAGCGGGAGATAAGTTGCAGATATTAACAGAATATATACATGAGCACGAAGACCTTCAATACAAGTTATACAACACGGGCATTACCGGTACAACCATGTGTGCAGGATTTGGTTTTGAAATGGTAAAGTGGTTAAGAAAAACACATCCTGCATCAGTCAGGTTTAATTCATTTGAAAATGATGAAATACATATTCAGCCATTTGTTTCGGTTGTTATGAACAAAGCAGAGTCGGAAATCTTCCAGGACGGGAACGCTTCCTGGAAGGAATGGTTAATGCGGGTAAAGCCGGAAGAAGGTATACTGGATCAACTGATTGCCATTTTTGACAGCAGCGATATAAGGCCCGAAGTAAAAGATGAAATATGGAATGCTATTGGAATTAATATTGAAATCGATTTTGTAACTCACTGTCGTTTGCCGCAATCAATGACAAAAATTTTTTATCACCGGTCATTGATCAGGAAAGAAAAAAAGAATGAACCTTTACCCAAACCGGTGCAGGTTACTTTAACCGATACTGCAGCAGAACAGGTCATTAGCTGCAGCAGAATGATACTGCTAAGCCATCTCCGGGAGATTGATCCAATCAGCTTTACAGCAGCAAAATTAATTTCCTGTTATCACTTATCCCGGGGCATTACAATTGTGTTGATGGGGATGGTACCCGAACGGCGCCACCCTATTGACAGTTACATGGGTTATATGGTTTTTAAGAATGGTTTACCGGTTGCTTATGCGGGCTCGTGGATATTGTTTAACAGCGGCCGTATTGGCCTGAATGTTTTTCCGCATTATCGTGGCGGCGAAACCAGGTTTATTTTTGAGCAGGTGTTACAGTTGCATGCACGGGTCTATAATTTAAAACGGTTTACTGTAGATCCTTATCAAATTGGAAAAGACAACCATGATGGAATTCATTCAGGTGCATTTTGGATTTATTATCAGGCAGGATTTCGGCCGATAGAAAAAAAGCAACAACAGATGGCGGAAACAGAAGCAGCGAAAATCAGTATGAGCAAAAAATACAGAAGCTCTCCTGCTGTTTTAAAAACCCTGGCTAACTCCAGGCTGGAACTGGTTTTACAAAAAAACGCCACCCGCTTTGATGCTACAGATATGAGCAGGGCATATGCCGGAATCCTTATAAAAAAGCACCGTGGTAACCGGCAGCTTTCAGAAAAAGGTGCAGTAAAAAAACTTGCCGGTATCCTGAAAATAAAAAATTATCAGGATCATAATATGCACTTTGTTTTAAAAAGCTGGTGTGTTTTATTATTGTGTAAAGAAAAAGAACTTGTGCAAAACAGCAGTTTGAAAAAGACATTAAAAACCCTGTTTGATCTTAAGGCAACGGGCAGCGAAGAATCTTATATGGCTACTTTGCAAAAAGCACATGATTTGCGGAAACTGGTGGAAGAACTTATAAAGATTTATGCAATTGAATTGCGGCAGTGAAAATTTTAACTACATTTATTATACCCAATAATCACCTTTATTAAAATCACAAACCATGAAATCAGATTATGAAATTGCCCAGGAAAATATAAGTCAGCCAATTACGGCCATAGCTGAAAAAATGGGATTGCCGCCGGAGATGCTGATACCTTATGGCCGCTACAAAGCCAAGATAGACATCCGGAGTTTTGATGAAAAAAAAGTAGCCAAATCAAAACTGATTTTGGTTACTGCAATAACACCTACCAAAGCAGGCATTGGCAAAACAACCACATCGGTTGGCCTTGCCGATGGATTGAATAAACTAAATAAGAAAGTGGTGCTTGCCTTGCGTGAACCCTCGCTGGGTCCATGTTTTGGCATGAAGGGCGGCGCAGCCGGCGGCGGCTACAGCCAGGTGGTTCCCATGGAAGAAATTAACCTGCATTTTACCGGCGACTTTCACGCCATTACCGCAGCCAATAATAACCTGGCAGCCTTGCTGGATAATTTTCGTTTTTACAATCGTGGTAAACCGGAAGGAATTAAAACCGTTTTGTGGAAACGTTGCCTGGATGTAAATGACCGGGTGCTGCGTAAAATTGTTACTGCCTTGGATACGCCCAATAACGGTATTCCATCCGAAACGGGTTTTGTAATTACACCGGCCAGCGAAATTATGGCAGTGCTTTGTTTATCGGAAGGTTTGGAAGAGCTGCGTAAAAAAATTGACAACATTTTACTTGGTTTTACTTTTGCCGGCGAGCCCTTCACTACAAAAGACCTTGGTGTAACAGGCGCAATTACAGCTTTACTAAAAGATGCCATTCAGCCTAACCTGGTACAAACATTAGAAGGCACACCGGCCATGGTCCACGGCGGACCCTTTGCCAATATTGCCCATGGCTGCAATTCGTTAATGGCAACCAAAACAGCATTGCAGTTTGGCGATTATGTAGTTACAGAAGCGGGCTTTGCAACCGACCTTGGTGCAGAAAAATTCTTCAACATTAAATGCCGCAAAGCAGGATTACAGCCAGCCATGAGTGTGCTGGTGGCAACATCGCAGGCACTTAAATTAAGTGGCGGTGCCGATGCAAAAACCATGATGCTTCCCGATATGGCCGTGCTGGCCAAAGGTGTCCGTAATCTTGAAAAACATATTTCAATACTTAAATCATTTAAACAAAAAGTATTGGTGGTGCTAAACCGGTATCAGTTTGATACTGTTGAAGAAATTACCTGGCTGCGTAACTGGTGTGCCGAAAAAGATGTGGCTTTTGCAGTAAATGATGGCTTTACAAATGGCGGCGAAGGGGCACTGGAAATGGCTCAGGCTGTAGTGGATATTTGCGAAAACCCATCGCCACCCATACAATATACTTATGAACTGAGCGACGATATTGAAACCAAGATTAGAAAAATAGCAACTACCATTTATGGTGCTACAGATGTTGTGCTGTACAAAAAAGCACAGGACATGATAAAGAAAATAAAAACACTGGGGCTCGAACAGCTGCCTGTTTGTATGGCAAAAACACAATACTCATTTACACATGACCCTACAAAAAGCGGTCTTGACGGTGATTTTAAAATTGATGTAGATGATTTAGTAATTAACCAGGGTGCCGGTTTTATTGTGGCTGTTTGTGGCGAAATGGTGCGTATGCCCGGACTGCCAAAAATACCACAGGCAAATAATATTGACGTGGTGGATGGAAAGATTATCGGGGTAAGTTAAGAACTATAGTCTTTATTGTATTTTTCGGCGGGGCATCGGTATTAACACGCTCGTTCTCTTTTTATATTCTTCAAAAGCAGGATTGCCTTTGTATTTTTTTTCCAGCAAGGGAACGCCTGATACAAAAGCCAGCAGGAGTGTAATGGTGAGTGGACTGATAATAAAATAAAAACTGTTTGAAAAAGGTATTGTAATGATAAAAATGCCCCACCACATCAGTATCTCTCCAAAATAATTCGGATGACGGGAATATTTCCATAAACCCGTTTGTATGATCAGGCCCTTGTTGTTTTTGTCAGATTTAAAAACTGACAGTTGCCAATCTGCTACTGCCTGAAAATAAAAACCAATTATCCAGCAACATAAACCGATCCAGGTAAATCCATTCCACTTTACCGGCAACTGAACAGCAACATGTATAACAGGAGATATGATTATTAATAAAAATAAACCCTGTAATAAAAATACCTGCAGATAACTACGCAGGTAAAAAGACTTGCCCCATTCTTCCCGCCAGGCTTTGTAACGAAAATCTTCTGTTTTGTTTTTATTACGGCTGTAAATGTGAATACTCAGCCGTAACCCCCAGGCAGTAACAAGCGTATACAATAGTATTGAAATTTCGGTAGCGGGGTAAGTATAAAAAAGGTAGCCACAAATCAGCATATACCCAAGCCCCCAGGCAATATCTGCTACATCATTTCTTTTTTTATAAACAGCAATGGCAAACCAAACGCTGGCATAAACAAAAATGATAAGGAAGCAGGATATGAAAGCAGTTAACATTTAAGCAACCCATTTTACAATATAAAAACCAGCTGTGCTTACAATGCCTGTGAGAACAGCGCCCCAGATAATATCTATAAAAACGATTGGAAGCGGCCAGTCTTTTAAGGTAGCTAAATTGGTAAGATCGTAAGTAGCATAAGTAAAGAAACCAAACAGGGCCCCGCTGATGATCGCTTTGGCCAGTGAATTTTTTTCAACAGCCGGCAGTATGGCAAAATAAAAAATGCCGATGATAAACAGCAGATAAAAAATTATTGCAGCAGGCCAGTTTACCTTGTCGCTTAAAAAACTACCCAGGTATTTTTTGTAAAGCCCTTTGGCAATTAAACCAAGCCAGGCCATATCCACAGCAAAAAAAACAACAGTAGTAAGCAGATAACTGATGATGAGTTTATAAAAAGGCATGTATAAAGTTAAACTAATTGGTTGTTAATATATTATTCTGTTTAACGTGGCTTTTTTAGTAGTAAATTCTATTGTAATGAAATTGTAATAAAAATGATTGTCCGTTAAATTTTTTAAGAAGCTCATTATAGTAATTAATTTTTGGCACGATTCTTATTTCGCTATTAATTATTAAAACTATTGTTATGATTATTTACGTTAAAAACATGATCAGCCAACGCTGTAAGATTGTAGTAAATAATATACTGCAATCCTTTGGAGTAGAAGTAAAAGACATTATGATCGGCGAAATTCTGCTTAAAGAAAAAGTGCCCTTTTTTAAACTAATGCAGGTGGATGAAGCATTAAAGGAAACGGGTCTTGAACTGATTTTTGATAAAAAAAATCAGCTTGTTCAGCAAATAAAAAACATCATTTTCGAAATAATTTATTTTTCGGCCGAGCCGCAGGCCATGAAATTCTCCTGTTATTTAAGCGACCGGTTAAATTATAATTATACTTACCTGGCGGGTCTTTTTAAAAAGCTTACCGGCATTACCATTGAGCATTTTATGATTTCGCAAAAAATTGAAAAAGTAAAATCATTACTTCTTCCCGGCGATATGCCTTTAAGTGAAATAGCATACCGGATGAATTATAGCAGCGTCAGCCATCTATCAGCACAGTTTAAAAAAGTAACAGGCTACAATGCCAGTGAATATAAATCGCTGCGGATTAATGCTTACACAGATATACTGGATAAAATTGCGGTTTAAATTGCAGCTTTTATCAGTGGGTTGTCAGTCTGAGCTTGTCGAAGACGGTTTAGTTTATAGTAGCCCCGGTTTCGACAAGCTCAACCTGACAGCTTTTCTAACAGATACACTTCTAAAGATATTACCGGCCACCAAAAAAGAAAATGACATTATATTTGGTGATGCAAAATCTTAAACAACAGTTTTATTAAGAGACGATATTACTTATCTCAATTTTGGTTCTTTCGGTGCCTGCCCCAAACCGGTTTTTGAAAGGTACCAGCAGTTTCAGCTGGAGCTGGAGCAGGAGCCGGTACAATTTATTACAGTAAACGGGTTAAAATACCTGGAAACAGCAAGAGCAGCGCTGGGTAATTATCTGCATTGCCATAAAGACGACCTGGTGTACGTTACCAACCCCTCTTATGCTGTAAATACGGTGGCCAACAGTTTAAATTTTAAACCGGGCGACGAAATTTTAACCACCAGCATTGAATATGGTGCCTGCGATAAAGCCTGGGAATACCATTGCAAAAAAACAGGAGCCGTTTATGTAAAGCAACCCATTTCGCTGCCGGTAAAATCTAAAGAAGTATTTGTAACAGAATTTTTTAAAGGGTTAAGCAGTAAAACAAAACTGATCTTCATCAGCCATATTACAAGTAGTACTGCCTTGCGTCTGCCTGTGGAAGAAATATGCGCTGCCGCAAAAGAAAAAGGCATACTCACTTTTGTTGATGGGGCACATGCGCCCGGACAGGTGCCATTGAATTTACAGGATTCACCTTTTGATATGTATACAGGTGCCTGCCACAAATGGATGATGACGCCCAAGGGCAATTCTTTTCTATATGTAAAAAAAGAATTGCAGCATATGATAGACCCTTTGATTGTAAGCTGGGGCTATAACGCCTTGTTTCCTTCTCATTCAACTTTTTTAGATTACCACCAGATGAATGGCACAAGAGATTACTCTGCATTTTTAACCTTACCAACGGCCATAGAATTTATGGAAACATATAACTGGTCAAAGGTTGCATCGGATTGCAGAAAGCTGGTACAGCAAAATGCCCCGGCGTTTTGCGAACTGTTGGGTACAACCCCGCTTGCGCCAATAAATGATGATTTTATTCTGCAACTCTTCAGCGCCGAAATAAAAACAAGCGAGCCGGAAAAATTATACCGTCATTTTTTTGATAACTATAAAATCGAGATACCGGTAATGCGACATGCAGATAATGTGTACCTGCGTTATTCCATCAATGCATTCAATAGTCAGCAGGATTTAGATATTTTATTTGGTGCGATTAAAGAGATAAAAACCAAAACAGATTTGATAAAGTAAAGCGTATTAAAAAGGGCTGCCATGCGATAAATTTATCGCATGGCAGCCCTTTTCTGTTTTTATGATCGTGAAGAAATTAACTTCACTAATTTTTAGTTTAATTTTTCTGCAAAAAATTCTACCAGTCTTTCATCACTCATCTTATTTGCAGTAGATTCTTCTGTTTTTGTGTTTTTAAACTGAGGAGTTTCTGCCAGGTACCGAATAAACTGTTCCTGAACCTGGCCTGTGCCGGTTGCATGCAGGTAAGTAGCATTTACAAGATGAGTGGCTATTTCTTTAAAAAACTTTGCCTGAAGCATTTGCTTTTGGTTATTCTCATTCTTATTGCTCGGGCTTGGTGAAACTGCTTCGCCATCAATATGCGCCAAAACAGTCAGTGTTTCAGTTTCGGTATTTTCATGTCCTACTACTGTTGCATGTTGTGTATCCATCCACACGCCGAATTTTTTTTGATTGCTCATTTTGGTTTATTTAGTGTACTGGTATATAATCAATAACCGTACCCCAAATACCCATGAGCGATTAAAGTCAGCTTACCTGCCACAATTACCTATTTATATCCAATCCATTTTCTATTGGCAATATCAAATAACCAGTAAATGCCATTGCTGTAAGCAAAATTAAAGGAAGACTCCAACGGGGCAGATTCAGGCAGTTTTAAAGTCTGCTGCAGGTAACCTTCATTATAATTATATAACTCAATTTGCCTGTTTGCGGTATTTAAAAAACCAAATTCTGCATTTTTAATATTGGTAGCAACTACATTGCTGTTATAACTTTCACTAACATCCTCGTCATCTTCACCCGCTCCCTGTGATTTTTTACGCCCCCAATGTATCTGCACCGATTCTTTAACCTCAGCAGCATCAGCACTACTTTGATATAGCACTACCTGGTTTCCATCACGAAAGACAACACTTTTCAACAGGCTGTAGTATGAGCCTGCACTTTGTTCATTGGGCTGGTTCATGCCGGTGAATTTATAATAATTGGTTGTAGGGATGCCTGCACTGTTCAGTTCGTAATTGATCCAGCCAATTTCACTATAGCAGTTTGCCATTATCCTGTTGATAGATGGATTGAACCAGATACCACGGATATCTTCCATGGTAGTAAGGCTGTCGCCTGATATCCTTTTTCCTGCAGGGGTAAACACAGCCATTGGGAAGTCCGTATTGCCACAAAATGCAGCATAATACTTTTTTGTTATCGGGTTCCAGCAAACACCGGCTCCACGGGTGCCGCAAAAGTCATCATCAGCAGTTTTGGGCATCTGCAATTCCATAACCTGTTTTAATGTACGGTTTTGCGCAAACAAGTTGGTAGATGAAACCAAAAACAAGGCAACAATAAAAACGATATACTTTTTCATGATCTTTTTTGTTACAAAGGTTGATAAAACAACACAGTATTACTATACCGTCTGCTGGGTATTTATAAAAAAGGCCGAAGCAATCAGCTTCGGCCTTTTTCTTATCTGCGAAATCTTTTAATGATAATAATCTGCGTTTAAAACTCTGCACTCTTCGGATACCTCGGGAAAGGAATTACATCCCTGATATTACCCATACCGGTTACAAACTGTACCAGGCGCTCAAAACCAAGCCCAAAGCCGGCATGCGGACAACTTCCAAACTTCCTGGTATCCAGGTACCACCAGAATTCTTCTGCAGGAATATGCATTTCTTCCATACGTTGTGTAAGTTTATCCATGCGCTCTTCACGTTGGCTGCCACCTACAATTTCGCCAATGCCGGGCGCTAAAATATCCATGGCTGCAACGGTTGTTCCATCATCGTTCTGGCGCATATAAAATGCCTTTATCTCTTTTGGATAATTCATCAGTATCACCGGCTTTTTAAAATGTTTTTCCACCAGGTAACGTTCATGTTCACTTTGCAGGTCCATTCCCCAGCCGGTAACCGGGTATTGAAATTTCTTTTTCTTATTGTAATTGCTCTCTCTTAAAATTTCAATAGCTTCTGTATAGGTTAACCTTTCAAAATCATTGTCTACCACAAATTTTAATTTCTCCAGCAAACCCATTTCACTTCGTTCGGTTTGTGGTTTTTGTTTTTCTTCTTCTTCCAAACGCAATGCTAAAAATTCCAGGTCATCTTTATTAAATTCCATAGCATGTTTTATCACATACTTGATAAAATCTTCTGCTAAGTTGGCATTATCTTCCAGGTCGTTAAAGGCAACTTCGGGTTCAATCATCCAGAACTCTGCCAGGTGTCGGGTTGTGTTGCTGTTCTCAGCACGAAAAGTTGGTCCGAACGTATAGATATCACTAAAAGCCATTGCTGCGAGCTCACCTTCCAGTTGTCCGCTTACAGTAAGGTTGGTGCTGCGCCCAAAAAAATCTGTTGCAAAATTGATGGTACCGTCTTCATTCTTTGGTGCGGTTCCATCCAATGGTAAAGCCGTTACTTTAAACATTTCGCCGGCGCCTTCTGCATCGCTGGCAGTAATGATGGGCGTATGTAAATAAAGAAAACCCTTATCGTTAAAAAATTTATGAATGGCAAATGCCAAAGCATGACGCACACGAAAAACAGAACCAAATGTATTGGTTCTAAAACGCATGTGTGCATTCTCCCGCAAAAATTCCAGGCTGTGTTTTTTGGGCTGCATCGGAAATGTTTCCGCATCACTATCGCCCAATATTTCTATGGTGGTGGCTTTCAGCTCTACTTTTTGTCCCTTGCCCAAAGAAGGAATCACTTCTCCGGTTGCTTTAATACAGGCGCCGGTTGTAAGGCGCTTTAACAGAGCTTCATCAAACTGGCCTAGTGTGGCAACAATCTGTACATTATTATTGGTACTGCCATCATTCAATGCAATAAACTGGTTGTTACGAAAAGTGCGTACCCATCCCATTACGGTTGCTTCGTAGTTGGCTTTATCACTGGCCAACAGGTCTTTAATTCTGATTCTTTTGTTGAACATATTTACTATAAATTGGCTGCAAAGATAGGAATAGAACACAGATGACACGGATGAAACGGATTTTCGCTGGTTTTAACCTGTTTTTTAATCAGTCTCATCCCTGTCATCCGTGTTCCGTCCATCCAAAAAAATTCCTTTTTTTTAAAAAAACACCGTAATATTGCATCAGAATCAGGCTGAGGAGCATCTTTCAAGCACTACTTTATCAGCGGTTTAAATCCATCAATATAAATTTCTCTCCCGGTAACTATCGGGAACAATTTTCAAACTTAAGACCGGTTTTTTGAAGAAAATCACTTTTCATTATTTATGTACGACATTTCACAACTGAACGACCTGCTCGTTCCTGAGTTGCTTGATATTGCAGAGCAATATAACATCTCCAATGCAAAAAAACTTGCTAAACAGGATCTCATCAGTAAGATCCTTGAAACCCAATCTAATATGAACACAGACAAGAAGATCGAAGGCGAAAAGCCCAAGCGGAAACGGATTATTAAATCTGCCGAAACAGGTGCTCCCGAACCGGTTGCCGCTGCAAAACCTAAAAAACCAGAAGCAGAAAAGAAGCCTGTTAAAAAGCAGGTTGAAGTAGAAGAAGAGGAAATGGATGTGCAGCCCATTACAGACCAGGAAAGCACCATACCTGCTGCCATTGCACAAATGCTGGCTGCAGAAGATGAGCAGGACCAGGCACCTGAAACTGATATGAGTGAGGAAGAATCAACACAGGCACCGGCAAAACAATACAACCAAACCAGGCAACAACCCGTTTTTAATATAGAGTTTGATGGCGTAATATTGGGCGAAGGTGTATTGGAAATGATGGCTGACGGTTATGGCTTTTTAAGAAGCAGCGATTACAATTATTTATCATCGCCCGATGATATATATGTATCACCCAGCCAGATAAAATTATTTGGTTTAAAAACAGGCGATACCGTTTACGGAAGTGTGAGGCCACCAAAAGAAGGCGAAAAATATTTTGCTTTATTAAAGGTTGAAACCATCAATGGCAAATCGCCCGAAGAAGTAAGAGACCGTGTGCCTTTTGATTATTTAACGCCCTTGTTTCCTTTTGAAAAATTAAATCTTACAACCAAGGCAGATAATTACAGCACCCGTATCATGGATCTGTTTACACCCATTGGTAAAGGACAACGTGGATTGATTGTTGCCCAGCCAAAAACGGGTAAAACCATGTTGCTGAAAGAACTGGCCAATGCTATTGCCGAAAATCATCCGGAATGTTACCTGATGATTGTACTGGTGGATGAAAGACCGGAAGAGGTTACTGATATGGAACGCAGTGTGAAGGCTGAAGTGATTGCATCAACATTTGATGAGCCCGCTGAAAAACACGTTCGTGTTAGTACCATGGCTTTACAAAAAGCAAAACGTTTGGTTGAGTGTGGCCACGATGTGGTGATACTGCTTGATTCAATTACCCGTTTGGCGAGGGCGCACAATACAGTTGCTCCATCAAGCGGTAAAGTGTTAAGCGGTGGTGTGGAAGCAAATGCCATGCAAAAACCAAAACAGTTTTTTGGTGCGGCACGTAAAATAGAAAATGGCGGATCCTTAACCATCATTGCCACTGCACTCGTTGATACCGGCAGTAAAATGGATGAAGTGATCTTTGAAGAATTTAAAGGAACCGGTAATATGGAACTGCAGCTGGAGCGTAAATTATCTAACCGCCGGATTTATCCTGCTATAGATATTGTTGCTTCATCTACCAGGCGTGATGATCTGTTGCTGGATAAAGATACCTTCCAGCGCATGTGGGTATTGCGTAAGCATATGGCCGATATGAATCCTGAAGAAGCAATCAACACTTTGTTGAAAAATATGAAAGGAACGAAAGATAATGCAGAGTTTTTGACATCAATGAATGGATAAAATTTAAAATAAAAATATAAGCCGCTGATTTTATTAGCGGCTTTTTTCTTTATGTAACTTTGTATTATGCTGATGAAAAAAGCAACCATCATATTATTGGGTTTATTTTTTTGTACAGGTGCTTTTGCACAATTTAATAATCAACTGTGTAAACCGAACGAAGAAATTGTTTTTGCTTTTCAGGTTAAAAATCTAAAATGGGTTTCTGTTTGCAAAGAAATAAAGGGCAATTACATTGTTTACAGGTTTGGAACAAAAAGCAAGATCGAAATGCAATATCCGGCAAATTTAGATTCTACATCCTGGCAGCAATTTACATTTCAGGGTTATATGCGTGGTGGCGGAAAACAAAATGCAGCCATGCGTTTTGGCTATCTTAATTTCTACAATAATGATATACGATATGAAGTTTTGGACCTTTGGAACTCTGAAGATGATAAGGAGGAATGCGGTGTTTCGGTAAATCTGAAGACAAAAACTATTGGGATGAAGGGGAATTTGAAAAGCAGGAGAGGAAGCTTGGTAGAGTTAATTTACGAGGATAAAATTAAAAAGGAGCCTGAAAATTAAATGCCTGTACAAAAAATAAGCATAGAAGAATTCTTATCGCTTGCAAAGCAATATCCTGTATTGGATGTTCGCAGCCCGGGTGAATATACCCATGCACATATACCCACAGCACACAGCCTGCCTTTATTTACCGATGAAGAAAGAAAACAGGTAGGTACTGCCTACAAACAACAAAGCCGTGAAGCCGCCATAAAAATTGGTTTGGATTATTTTGGGCTGAAGATGCGGAAGATGGTTGAGGAGATTGAGGGCATAGTCAGGAGTCAGGAGTCAGGAGTAAAGAACTTGCAGGCTTCTGACTCCGAACTCCTGACTCCGAACTCAGTTCTCGTGCACTGCTGGCGTGGCGGCATGCGTAGTGCAGCTGTTGCCTGGCTTCTGGATCTATATGGTTTTAAAGTTTATTTATTGGTGGGCGGTTATAAAGCATATCGCAAATGGATTCTTGAACAATTTGAAAAAGACTACAACTTTAATATCATTGGCGGATATACAGGTAGCGGAAAAACCTTACTCGTTCATGAATTAATAAAAGAAAATAAAACAGTAATTGACCTGGAAGGATTGGCGAACCATAAAGGATCGGCATTTGGTGCAATAGAAAATATGCCGCAACCGGGGCAGGAAATGTTTGAGAACCTCTTAGCGCAGGCACTCGCAGATACTGGATACCCAATACTGGATGAGAGCACCCAAAATCAGGCATCCAGTATCCAGTATCCAGCATCGGCCATCTATATTGAAGACGAAAGCCAACGCATCGGCAACTTGCAAATACCCATGCCGCTTTGGCACACTATGCGTAAAGCGCCTGTTTTTTTTCTGGATATTCCTTTTGAAGAGAGACTGAATTATATTACTGAAGAATATGGAAAACTTAAAAAGGAAACTTTAAAAGAAGCCATTCTGCGTATTCAAAAACGGCTGGGCGGACTGGAAACAAAAAATGCCATTAATTTTTTAGAAGAGAAGCAGTACGCAGCATGTTTTCGCATTTTACTCACCTATTACGATAAATGGTATCATAAAGGCTTGTACAACCGTGAAAATATTTCGTCCCTTTTAAATAAAATACCCTGTACGGGCGTTGATACACAAATCAATACCCAAAAACTGTTATCATGCAATATTGTAAGCGCTTTATAATTCTTTGCTTTGCACTTTTTTTTTGCACAGCTTCATTCTCTCAGTCTGCACCTGTTGATATGACCGGTTTGTGGACCGGCCTGATGTTTAATGATACCACCGAAATGAATTACCGCTATGAAATTGCCATCAGCGAAAAGAAGGGAAAGCTGATCGGTTATTCTCAAACCTTTTTTATACTGGATGGTATAGAATATTACGGAGTTAAAAAACTGAAAATTACTATTGATGGTGATAAGGTAATTACACAGGATTTAAAACTGTTAGAAAATAATTACCCCATTAAACCACCCAAGGGCGTTTATGTTGTAAATGTTTTGAATTTTGAGTGGAAGAAAGACGTGATGATGTTAAGCGGTATGTTTGAAACCAACCGCACACGGGAATATGCACCGGCTACGGGTTATGTGCATGTTGAAAGAAAAATTGATGTAAAGCAATCACCATTGGTAAAACAACTGGAAAAAATGGGATTGATGAGCGAACTCTCATTTGTACCGGCAGAAAAACCAAATGAAGCAACCGCAGCTATAATGCCCAAGACGGATGTAACAGAAAAAGAACAGCCGGCAGTAAAAGCAAAACCGGTTGAAAAAGAAAAACCAGCTGAAGTAAAGGTTGTAAAAACCAAACCTGTTAAAGAAAAAAATGTTACCAAAGCAAAAGAGGTTACAGAGACAAAAGAGGCGATTGTAAAGAAAGAGCCCGAAACAAAAACAGCACCCGAAGTAAAACAAAAACAAGCCGCTGCAGATATTAACAGCAGGGTAATTGAAACCATACAATCAGTTAATTATTCATCAGACAGTCTGGTGATCAGTTTATATGATAATGGTGAAGTAGATGGCGATACGGTTAGCGTATTAATGAATGGCAATGTAATTATGCCCATGGTTGGTTTAACTACCAATGCTGTTCGTAAAACAATTAATACAAAAGATATTACCGACAGCATACAAATTGTGATGTATGCCGAAAACCTGGGAACTTTGCCACCCAACACGGGTTTATTAATTGTGTATGATGGTAAAGAAAGGTATGAAATACGATTCAGCGGTGATTTAAAAAGGAATGCAGCGATCGTGTTTAAGAAAAAGCAACGCTGATTAAAATGAATATAGATAATTTCACAGATTTTAAAATAAAAAGATTGAATGGATAATAAGGTAGTAAATGCTGAGGGGTCAGAGAAAGTCAGGTTAACTCAATTCTCCCGTGGTGCCGGATGTGGATGTAAGATTGCCCCCATAGTGTTGGATGAAATTTTAAAAACAAATATTGCAATGCCTGCTGATAGTAAACTGTTGGTTGGTAATAGCAGTAAAGATGATGCTGCTGTGTATGATCTCGGTAATGGTACAGCATTAATTTCTACCACCGATTTTTTTATGCCCATTGTGGATGATGCATTTGATTTTGGCCGCATAGCCAGTGCCAATGCCATCAGCGATGTGTATGCCATGGGCGGTAAACCTTTGCTGGCTGTAGCTATCCTGGGATGGCCGGTTGAAAAACTACCTGCAGAACTGGCACAAAAAGTTTTGGATGGCAGCCGTAAAATTTGTGAAGAAGCCGGTATTCCTTTGGCTGGCGGACATAGCATTGACAGCGCCGAACCCATTTTTGGATTAGCAGTAACCGGGCTGGTTGATATAAAAAACCTGAAAAAGAATAATACAGCTAAAGCAGGAGATGTGCTTTTTTTAACCAAGCCGTTGGGTGTTGGTGTTTTATCTACCGCACAAAAAAGAGGCCTAATAAAAGATGAACATGTGAGAGTGATGATAAGCCAGATGACACAACTGAATAAAGTTGGCGAAGCACTTGGTAAAATGGAAGGCGTTACTGCCATGACGGATGTTACCGGCTTTGGTTTGCTGGGGCACTTAATTGAAATGGCCGAAGGGTGTAACTGCGCTGCCGAAATAAATTATGCAACATTACCGGTTGCAGAAGGTGTAAGAGAATATTTAACTCAGCGTATTGTACCCGATGCCACTTACCGTAACTGGAACAGTTACAGCACTAAAACGGGTTTTGAAAAAGGGGTGAACGTGATGGAAGCATTTAATTTACTTCCAGATCCTCAAACCAATGGTGGCTTATTAATTGCTGTTGACGCAGGCTCGGTTGACGCAGTGAAAATTTTATTAAAAGAAAACGGGCTGGAAAATTTTGCAGAACCAATTGGCAAAATGAAAGAAGCATCTGAGAAAACTGTTTTTGTTACCTTGTAGATACTGCCCGACTAAGGTTAATTTAAAAACTAATCGTAAACTTGTATTAAATAATTTGTATGAAAAAGATATTTTTCCTTTTTGGCCTGTTGATTTTATCAATATTTTCTTTTGCGCAGGTTAACCTGCAAACATTGGTAAAACCCGGAACAAAACTTATTTATGCCGTTGAAGCGGGCGCACAGAAATATGATTTTATTGTTACTGTAAAGGCACTTGTGCCTGCATTGATATTTGATTGGGAAATGACAAACGATAATAAAAACGCAGGTACTATAACGCATACTGCTACAGCCATGATGGCTGCTAACACCCTCTACAACTACTTTACCCCTGGTGCAAAAACACTGGATGATAATACACTGAGTGTTTGGCTAAGCAAAAATAGTTTTACTGCACTTACAAAAGGAACCAAGACAGCAATGATTATAATGAACACCAATGAAGCACCCAAAAAAATGGGTGTAACTAAAGAAGACCCCGCTGAACTGAAAATAATTGTAAATGGCGAAAAAGAAACGGTAGAAGAATTTGAAGCAAAAGATATGGGTGTGGGCGATGGTCAGGATCCTGTTTATTTTACATTTGCTACATCAGCAAAAATGCCCATCATACTGCGCATGCAAAATGGCTTTAATATTGCTTTGAAAGAGATAAAAACAAAATAAATTTAGCTGGTCAGCTTATCAATAGTTGCCGCCAGTTTACGGTCCTTATCGGTTACAATATCTCCGGCATCATGTGTGCTTAACCAGATTTCCACCTTATTGTACGTGTTTTTCCAGGTTGGATGATGATCCGTTTTTTCGGCAGCCATGGCTACCCTGGTCATAAAGGCAAAAGCTTCAGAGAAATCTTTGAACTCAAATTTTTTATAGAGGGTGTTATTTTCTTCTTTCCACATATTGTAATATAAATTTACTAAGGTTTAAATAAAATATACGATTAACTTTTTTAAACAGGCACCCTTACAATAGCAGTAGTGCCTTCGTTATCACTGGAGTCATATTGTAAATTACCATCTAAAAGCTGTACCCTGCTTGTAAGATTACGGATGCCGATGCCATTCTTTTTTTCTTCTGTCATGCCTTTGCCATTGTCTTCTACCACCAGCAAAATATGGTTATTCATTTTACGTAATTGTACCAGCACTTCTGTGGCATGGCTATGTTTTATGATATTATGTGCCAATTCCTGAAAAATACGGTATAAAGTAATTTCAATTTTATTAGCCATTCTTTCATCGGGTAAAGATGAGTGAATCTCATATTGTATTCCCGAAGGCGCTAATATTTTTTGGCAAATATCTTCTATCGCTAATTTTAACCCATATTCTTTAAGCGTTAGCGGCATCAACTCATGTGAAATGTTTCTGATGTCCAAACTAATGCGGGTTAATTCATCAATTAGTTTTGGGTCGGCATGTTGCTGGTGCATAGCCAATTTTACCCCTACAATTTCCTGTGCAATACCATCGTGTAATTCTCTTCCAATCCTGGCTTTTTCTTTTTCTTCACCTTCTATAAATGCATCAATAGAAATTTGCTTTTGCCTGGATTTTTCTCTTGCAATACGTTTGTGGTTTCTGTTTTGTAACCATAAAAAAACAAAGGCTGCCAGTATTATCAGCCCGGCAACTAAATAATATAATTGATTTTTCTTTTGCTGTTCTACTTCAATTTGATATTGTAAAATTTGATTTTTAAATTTTGATTCGGATTCGGCATAAGCTTGTGCATTTATTTTTTGATAATCGCTGGCTAATAATTGATAGGCAGAATCATTGAACTTATATGCACTCTGAAAGTTGCCGCTATTATTTAGCACCCGTCCATACAGATGCATAACATGCGTTTTATCTTTGGTAGCTACATTGCTATCCATGGCAAAATTTGCTGCTTCTTTTATATATGCAATTGCTTCGTCATGCCTGCCTGTTTCACTAAGCGATTCTGCGTAAAAAGTTAATGCACCTAAATAAGCAGCAGGATTTTTGGTTTTAGATAATTCAATTACTTTTTTATAATAATAATTGGCACTGTCATATTTTTTTTGAAATTGCAAGCTGGTTGCCATCAAACGTTGTGTAAGCAACCCATGAGCACTACCCAATGAGTCTTTGGCTTTGAGTTTATTGTATGAAATTGCAAAAAATGAATCTGCAATGTTGAAGAGTTGTGAGTTCCTGTCTTTCAGATAAGCTCTATCTAAATAAATAGCTCCAATATTTGTAGCCAGTTTAGTAATTTTTTCAAATTCATTTTCCTGCATGGCCAATTGTAACGCCTGCCGCCAATTAGTTTCGGCTTTAATTTTATCATCTAAATAATATTGGGCGCTACCTTTAATATGAAGTGCTTGAATTAATATTTTATTATTTTTAAATTTTGTAAGCAATTCAATACTCTTATTACTATAAAATATGCAGGAATCGTATTCTTGTAAGTAAAATTTTCTTTGGCCTATAAGGTAATACAACTCTGAATTGGTAACATCTTTAGATATTGCGAAATGCAGTTTTTGCACTGCAATGGCAGGATCGGTTATTGTATCATACTGCTTGCTGGTTTGTGCATAAGCAGAGGCAGAAAAAAACAATATCAGCAAGAGTGTATATCGCATTACACAAAATAATTTTTTATAGCAACCGCAACTAATTTCGAAAGTGTGCCTACGCCAAATTTTTGCATAATATTTTTTTTATGTGTATCTACAGTGGCAATGCTTAAAAAAAGTTGTTGGGCAATTTCTTCAGTAGTTAACCCATCGCAGTATTTACCCAGTATTTCCACTTCCCGTTTTGTCAATGCTTCTTTTAAGTAATATTCGCTGTTAATACTCACTTTAATAGTAGAAGTGTTGATATAGTTAACTGCTTCAGAAATATACTTTTTATTATTTTCTATGGCAGTTATGGCTTTGCTTATTTCAAAAGCATCGCAACTTTTATGCAGGTATGCATTAGCACCGTATTCCATACTGGTATCTACATATTTTTTATCTGCCGTCATAGATAGCATAATGATTGGTATTTGGTAGCCCTTTGTTCTAAGCTGCTGCAGCGTAGAAATTCCATCACCTTCCGGCATATAAATATCTAAAAAAATCCATGAAGGGGCTTTTGCATTACAGGCTTTAATCACTTCTTGCCCGTTGGTAAAAATGCGGATGTTGCTGTAGCCAAGTTGCTGCAACAGACTGCTGATACCCTGTGCCACCATAATGTGGTCATCTGCTATATAAATTAAATCAGGTTTTATTTCCATTGTTGCTTGTGTAAATTAATCATTTAACCAAAATTGGACTAAAATATCTAAACTAAAATACCCTGATTAGGGTATAGGGTAGGATAGTAAATCACGCCAAATTTGTTATTAATATATAAAATAGTTGAGACCAGTTGAAAAAATATTAAGCAGTACATGTTTTAAACCATATTTTAAAACAAGCAATCAAACTATGAATAATTTTTTTGTACAACTATTTATCCTGTTGTTTGCCTCGCAGGTAACTTTTGCACAAACCTCGCCGCCCAAAGGTGCTGCCGCTGATAAAGCAATCGCTGCCTATTCTGCCGGAAATTTAGATGAATTAGCTACCTCATTACCCACATTAGCAAAACAATACCCTGCCCACCCATTCACGCTTTTTTTTAAAGCTTTTGTTGCTGACAGAAAAGATAATAATGTGCAGGAAGCATTGAAAGGATATTCTGAAGTGATTAAAATGGCCCCCGATTTGATGGAACCCTATCTTTTCAGGGCGATTATCTTTAACGAAAAAGGAATGTATGAAAAGGCCATTGAGGATATCACCAATGCTATAAAGTATGACACAGATAAATCATCAAACTTGTTTACACTCAGGGGCGAAATTTATAGCACAGCAAATAAAAATGAAGAGGCTTTTGCAGATTTTAAACAAGCCATTCAAATAACACCATCCATTGCAAAAAACTATAGGGGCCTGATGTATACGGCCCCGGCAATAAATAAGAATGATGCGGCCATTACAATTATTAAAAATGCAGTTACCGGCACGGAGGCTGAAAATGCCGGTATATGGGAAGTATGGGGAGATATTAACCTGCGTACAAAACAATTTGATATAGCCGATAAGGCCTATAATAAATCAATTTCATTGGGTGTTGACGCCACACCCGATACTTATAACAGCGCAGCTATTGCAGCAATGAATGTCAATAATTTTTCCAAGGCAAAGCAACATGCAGAAAAAGCAATAACGCTGGCGCCTAAAGATTTTCATTACTATAATACCCGGGCTGAAATAAGTGTGCATGATAAAACATGGGAAGAAGTATATACCTGGGCACAAAAAGCATTGCAGGTAAATGAAAAAAGTGCAAGGGCCAATTTGCTGATGGCAATCGGCGTAAAGCGTACCAACCGGGGCGATGCACTAAGTGCTGAGTATGAAAAAAAATCAAAACAATTGCAGGCAGAAGGAGTGCAGGATTAAAATCAAAAAATTATAAATGAAGAATTTTCTACTAATATTATTATGCTGCTATTCTTCCATTATAAAATCCCAATGCCTTTCTGGGGATTGTAAAAACGGATGGGGTAAAATGGATATGGGCTATGCTGTTTACGAGGGCAGTTTTAAAAATGGTAAGCCCGAAGGTAATGGCACTATGGACTATGGCAAAGGGGATAAATACCAGGGTGAATGGAAAAGCGGTATAGAGCATGGCAGGGGCCTGTTGTTTGAAAAAAATGTAGCCACACAAATAGAATATGATAATGGTGTAAAGATTGGAAAAGTAAAACCATTGATTGCAATAGGCGCCGGTGGCGTAGAAAAACAAAAAGAAGATATTAAAGGATGCATCAGTGGCGATTGTGCCAATGGCTATGGAGTTATGGAGTTTCCAAGCGGCAACCGTTACGAAGGCTATTTTCATAACTACCAGTTTCATGGCAAGGGCAAAATGAATTTTAAGGGAGGTAATTACATGGAAGCTGAATTTGTGGAGCATAAACCCAAATCTGGTGTGTATTATTACAAAGAAAATGATACAAAGTTCACCGGCTCATTTGGCCCCGATGGACTACCGCTTACAGGCACCTATGTGAGTGCAGCCACCACAGGTATTGTGGAAGTAGTAAACAAAACAATTACATCAATTAAAAATCCCCGTGCAGATTCTTTGCGGAAAGCATTGACTGAACCACAAAAAATGCAATGCAGGGCTTGTGGTGGTAAAGGAGGAAGTGGTTCTGTTACTCCTGGTTCAAGTACAACACTAGGGGGCATTGGCCATGCAAATGCTTCGGGGTATGTAACATGGGATTATCCGCCGCAAACATTTAGCAGGCCATCCACATATACTTATACCAGTTGTTCTGTTTGCGGCGGTAAAGGATATATCACTTATTAATTTAAAAATTAGAATGATGAAATACTTGTTTTTGGTAGCAGCATTGTTTACAGCCTCGTTTTTGTTTGGACAAAATCCAACGAAAAAATATCCTATCAAAAGTCCTAACTCAATATTTCATGAAAGGAAAATGATATTCAATAGCAAGTTTAATGAGGATAAATGGATAAAAACATCATTAGTAGATTCTAAAACATTAACAGAAACTCAACTGAATACTGCATTCAAATATTCCAATTTTTCAGAGTACCCAGAGGCATTAAATACAATTGATAAATTATTGAAAATGGACTCAAAAAAAATTTGGGATTATAAAACATACTGGATTGGAAGCTGGACAGAGTTTTTTCCTGCAATAGAGAATTTCAGGCAAATAGATTTGATTTGGATACCAAAAGAAGAAAACCTTCATATGGAAGCTGAATATATTCCCAAAACGGGAAATGGGTTCTATGTAGTCGTTGGCGCTCTTGATGATGATGAGGTGCCTTTTTTTCCTGCGCCATCTCCAGTTGTAAAGAGCATTGTTAAAAAGCTTGATTCTAAAAAAATGGATGCGGCAAAAAAATTAAGTAACCTATATGACATTACAATGCCCGGTTATGGTCATGCACTGGGAGGGTTTTACTCAGTACTTAGATCCAAATTTGGCCTGACCGATGACGAGATTGAAGCTATTTCAAGAAGTGCAGCCATTGATGGCTGGCCCGATAGTCTAAAGCTTACAAAGCGAAAAGATTTGGCATTTGAAAAGCTGAATGATTATAATTATTTCAAACTTGGAGAATTTATTGGTGAATATGGAATAAATACTTTGTATTGGGTGCCGTCAGGGCAAGTTTTTGCAAATGGATTTCTGCCAAAATCAGATTTAGGCTTTTTCTTTGTTGTCAGAGTAGATGAGTCTCAAAAAAGGGCTATTCCCGAAAAAGAAGACCTCGCTTATTTAAATTCAGCATGGTGGTTAAAAAATATAAGCTCAACCCAATCCTATAAGCCTGCTACTTTTTCATTTGGTAGTTCGTCAGCCACAATTGCTTCTTCTTCAAACTCTTCTTCCTCAAATTCATCAGGTAACAATGGCGGCTTTACTACTACTACTACTGTAAATGGTATAACAATCGCCACTGCAAATCTTGAACGAAAAAATAAACGTTCCGGAGTAATGATATTATATTTTGGAAGCAACAGGATTGTAAGCAATGTATCATTGTTTGTGGTGGAGATTGATAAAAACAACAGTGAGGATGGCATTGCCGAAAGTCTGCAAAGAAGAGTAGCGGGTAGTTCTCCTTATATGTATTTTGAATTTAAAGAAGGATTCGACTGCTCCAATGCACAAGGGTATTTAAGAAAAAAAGGGATTTCACCACCTTCCTGCATTTACTGAAAAAATATACACAATACTTTATTTAATACAACTTACATCCATGCTTAAATCATTTATTAGTTTTTTGCTGATGACTATTGTTATAACCGTTGAATCGCAAACGGTACAAGTGGCCAACCTTGACCGGCTTAAATATAAAACCGGTGTAATGATCTTATACTATGGTCCCAACCGGGTAGTAAAATACTGTTCACTTTGGGACGTGAAATTTAAAAAAGAAGACAGCGAAGAAAGAATAGGCAACTTGCTGAAAGATAAAGTAGCCGCCTACGACCCTTATATGTACTTTGAATTCAAAGAAGGATTTGATTGTAATAATGCCAGGGAGTATTTGCAAAAAAAGGGGATCAATAATATGCTTATCAGCAGCTGCACCTCTATTGATTTTTCGGAAAATTCCAATGGGAAATTTAATACGGATGGTTTACTTGGCTACAAACCTAAAGCAGAAGAGAATGGTTACTTAGATGAATTAGAAACCTATGCTTCCGCAAACGTAAGGAAAATAATTAAAGCTGAGAATGAACGCCTTCTAAAAGATGGATGGGTACGGATTGCGGGAAGGCTTCAGCAAACCAATGGGGGCGACTATCCTATTTTAAAAGCATTTGACCACAACCCGGCCACTACCTATACTATTATAGCCGGGCTAACAAGGGGCCCCGGAATATTAAAGCTGCTGCACAATGTAAAAGGGGGTGCTGTGCTTGTATCAAGTGAAAAGAAGGATAACGAGTTAATGATGATTGCCGATTATCATAATGACAGGGCATTTGATAATAAATTAGCTGTAGCATTGCTACCGAATGATAAAACAAATTCTCAGCCCGGTGGTTTTTTAATTTATGGAAGAGCGGTTGATTTTAAAAGGGATTTTGAAGCTGTACTTGCAGATGCTCCCAATGGTTTTAGTAATTTAAAAAGGGCACAAAACGGAACAAATGAATTTGGGCCTGTTTATTATGCCCCATACAGTTTTGGAGGCCTTGACCATGAAATATTTAATCATGGTGAACTGGGAATGATTTATCGCCAGACATTCAATATAGGTTCGCAAAATGCAAAATACTCCGAAACGGAAATTGATAAGGTGCTGACACAGGAAGCTTTTTCGGGAAAATATAAGATTAAAGCAACGAAGCTGGGCAATGGGGCAGATGTTACCCAACTGTTTGAAGGCGAAAAATTGGTATTTTATAAAATAGCTGATAAGAACACCAACCTGCTGGAATACTACTTTCTTTCTAAAGACATAAAGAAGATACCCTATGTAAAAGCAGATAGGCGGACAATTGCAGAACTAAATGGAAAAATTACCCATATCGCTTTTAGTAACGATAGCAAGATGTTTGCCGTATCAAGTTCTGAAGAAGGATCTACAGGCCAGATAAAAATATTTGACACTGACACCGAAACAGAAATTACAACTATACCGGGGGTTAACAGCCACTTCGCCTTATTTGCGGCTGATAATAAATCCTTGTACAGCCATATAAAGGGCAAAGGACTGGTGCAACTGGACATACAGACAGGGAAAACCATACGAACCCTGATGAAAGATACTTTGGGCAAAGTTTTATTTGTGGCAGATATATCGCCGGATGGTAAAACGCTGGCTGCAGGCTCATTCTTCGGCGAAATATTTTTATATGATTTAGCAACTGGTAAACGAACTGCGGTTATAAAAGAAAACCCCGATAACAGGCTGGTACTGCGTACCCGTTTTTTAGATAACAGTACATTAGTGACTGCCGGGGGGGATTTTGTAAAAACATGGGATTTAAAAACCCGAAAAGCAATTGTAACGATTGCACCACCTGCAGGAGAAAAAAAATTAGCAGTAGATATTGCAACCGCTGCCAAAAAAGTGTTTTGCACCTATCAAAAAAATATGTTTGTATATGATGCATTAACAGGTAAGCAACTTTCAACATACGATTTGGGAAATTTTTATGCTGCCCATTTTCAAACAAATGGTGAGCTGGTTTTATGCTCAAGTTCAGAAGGTATTTATGCGTTTAACGGAGAGTTAAAATGTAATCCCGAAAGTAATGGTCAGCGGTTTCCGCATCAAATGGAAATGATGGCAAGTGATAACAATAAATCAAAAGTGGTAGTGGTGGGCAGTAATAAAGTAATGATTTCGGATTACAGCTATTTTGTAAATATGGTAGGTGTGCTAAAAGAAGAAACTGTAAAGCAACCGGCTACCGAAGAGCCAAATAAGAATCCAACAAAAGTTTCGCCCCCAAAGCAGCCGGATTTTATTGATAATACCAAAAACTACCTTTTTAAAAACTGGGAAGAAGCCAAATTTAAATATAGCTGGGACTGGTTAGAAACAGCTGCTGATGATAAAAATGTTTATCGTTTTTTCTTTAATTTCTCATCTGGGTTTAATAACCCCGACAGTTTGCATTTATCCATTAATCAAAAAGCAGATGATTATACATGGACACTTACAAAACCTGATGCAAACAAACCTGTTAATTATACTTTCTCTGCAATAATGGGAATGGCCGAGAATAAAAACAGCGATTGCGGGCAAGGGCTTATAATACAATACCGGGATGGTAAAAAAAATGAACCGGCTCGTTTATATTTTATCATTAACCCCATTAAGCAAACCTATTGGTTTGGCAGTTACAGCCCCGGTAAAAATGAGTGGACAACTCATAACCATTACACAGGTAACACCTACAATATTTTTACAAATGCTATTAACAAGCATTCAAACGAGTCAAAAACAAGTACAAAAAATACTATTTCGGTTAAAAAAGAGGCAAACAGGTTCTTGCTTTTTATCAACAACCAATTGGTAGATACCGTTGAGCTAAACAAAAAAAATGATGCATTGAGAAATTTTGAAGGAATAGGTATTGTTACTGTACATAAACAGTCTAGCGGAGTTGACAGGATTTCACTTTCTGAAGATTAAGAAAACCGGTAAACTAAAACAAATGAAAAAATTAATTATTCTCGGTATAGCGTTATTTACCGTATTAATTTCTACAGCACAGATGCCTCCCGATGATGATAACGACGGCATACCTAATAGCGAAGACCTATGCCCGAAAACAAAAGGAACAAAAGCAAATAAAGGCTGCCCGGAAAATGCAACTGAAAAAGCAGGATCCACTTCATTTCTTACGAACAAAGAATTTGAAACCATAATGGATGCCGTTTGTCTTCGTACACAATCGCAACTGATAAACACATCTATCCCGGTTGCTGCAGATGGTATGCAGCAAACAACGTTGCCGTTTACAGGGCCCAAAAAACAGTTCCCCATTTATTACAATGAAAATAAAAATGACATATTCACCACAACAATTATTATTTTAAGTGATAATGAAAATGATTTAGAGCCTGCATACAATGAACTCTTAACTAAAATAAAGACCATTCAAACCCTATGCCTTGTGGGCAAAAAAATTGAAACGGGTTCAGATGCCAGCACCGGGGAAAAAAGTGTTTTGTTCAGGGATATGCTGGGCAACGGTGAATTTGAAATGAGGATATACAAGCACAATAACGGCGGCCAGTCATTAATTATCTGGAACATATTTACCGTAGACCCGGAGAAAGAAAAAAAAGCAACAGCAGCAACTGCAAAATCACAAGGTGTTTTTGATAAAAACTTTGCGGATGACATGAAGAAAATTTTATCCGCTTCTTCAAATGGTTTTGTGAAAAACAGGTTTGATGGCAAAAAAAACACGGATGGCGAAATGGAATTCAGAACCAACCTGCCCACACTGGCAGGTATGCAAAAAGCAGTACTCACTACTTCCGACAGTTATAGCCCCTATGATGACAGCTTTAAAATCCTTGAGTATAGCGCAACATCTGATTACAAAACAACCGGAACAAATATTGAAGCCATTGTAACTGAATTAGAGAGAAAATGTGACGGCAGCCTTGACTTTGAAAAAAAGGAAATTGTGAAAGAAGCAAACTCGGTGGTTTATACCATCAAAGGAAAGCCGGATCAAAAAGTAACACTTATGCTTATTGTAACACAATCCGAATATCTCATTTATTTAACCGTAACAGATAAAAGTGTTGAATTTAAAAACCAGTAATATAGCTGGTATTTATTTCATAAAATAAAAATTAAAAAATGGCAAAAGGTTTACACAAAAATAATCAAATAGTAATTTTTTCAAAAAGTGAAACAAAAACAGGTATGAAGATTAAATTATTTTTCTGCTTAATTGCAGGCATCGTTTTAGCAAATACGGCAACTGCCCAGCTCGGCGGCTTATTGAAAAAGAAAAAAGATAAAGAAGAAAAAACAGAGGTAGCTGCTGCTAAAACAGATTCTATTCCAAACAGCGAAGAAGAAAAAACTGAAAAGAAAAAAAGCGGCGGCGGCTTTTTTCAAAAAGTAGTTGGTAAAGTGGCTAAAGCTGCTGGCAGTGCTGTTGCAGGCGGTATTGGTGCTGTGGCTACCATAGACCATGTAGAAGATGCAGATGTTACAGTTGCAGTTGGCACCAATATTTATTCTAAAGATCTAGGCCTGATGGTACACAGTTTTTTGGGCAAAGACTGGATCAATAACGGCGATTTTACCATGTTGCAGTTATCGAGTAAGGATGCATTTAAAATGTATAAATATGGCGGTATCATAAAAGTTAATGATAAGGAACTTAAACATTTTGCCATGGGCGTACACACCGTAACTGAAAACCCGAACAGTGGCATAAAAAAAATAAGCTTTGAAAAAAATGGTGTGGTTGAAGGAAGTTTTGATGTTCCTGTGCCATCTAAAAATGTAAAACTGGTTTCTGTAAACGGACAAACCAAAAACATACAAGTAGATTTTACCAAAGAGGTAGAATTAGAACTGGCCAACTACAGTACCGAAGCAAACTCCTTGATACGGGTAGATGTAATTACCACGCAAATAGGCATTAGAACCCTTAGCCTGGTAGCCTATGTAAAACCGGCTGCAAAAGTAATATTACCGGCAGCTGCTTTCAGAAATATTGAAAATGATAATAAATTTAATTTTAAGAATTGCTACCTCGCTGTTTCTGATCAGCTAATGGTACCGGCAACAAATATAAAAGGGAAAGTGCCGGCAAACCCAACGGTATCTACCGGCAGCAACGATGGCTTGTGGGTAGATGTAACCAATAGTAATGATAACAGCAGCGGAATTAAATTTGAAACAGGTGATGTATCTGTAGTAAAAAAGAACGCATCCGGTGCAAAGCCCTTATCTTTTGCAAAAAATATAGCAACCGGTTCTTTTTATACCTATGGAGAAACCTATACATCCGGAACAACCGAGGACAAGCTCCAGAATACAAGAACAACCAAAACCATTAACTTTCCTGATATCCCCAACGAAACACTGGATGAGGGCTTGAGGATATTGTACAGCAACCTTTCTGCTGTGTTTACCGAAGTTTTAGGAAGTACAATGATGCCTGTGGGTACGGTGCCAGCTGCACCAAGCTATGCCAACACGATAAAATTTATGAGTGATGATCTGAATAACAGCAGTGAATTTTTAAGAGCTTATGAAGGATTAAACCCGATAAAAGGTTTAACATCTGTTGGCAACCGCTATTACGGCGAAAATGCAATCATAAAAGATACGAAAGCGGATGCATTGTTAAAAGTGGCGCTTATTTTCAGGCTGAGCTGGGATAAAAAACCAATGATGACTCCTTACCTGAATATTGAACTGGTAGGTGAAAACAACGGCGACTTCAGGTCGTATTTTGGCAGTACAAAATATTTTACAATGACTATCACCGGAGAGGGGTATGAGATTAAGAACAAAAAGGCGGTAGAACTTGGCGAAGTATTTCAATTAGAAAAATTTGCTGTAAAATTCAAAAAAGCATTAGAGGAGCTGAAAGCTAAGGAAACAGCCAATGGCGATTACGAAAAAGTGTGGAGCTTACAGAAATAAAAACCATGCAGGCAATATTGGTGCATACAAGAAAGGATTAAAAAATCAAATGTTGCTTGTGTTTTATTTTCTCGTTCGTCATTTCGTTAACCAGCTGCACGCCGGGTAAAGTTCTTATCGATTGTATCAATGCTTTCAGATCTTCTGGCGGAACAGGATCGCCTTTTATCAGCCACAAAAAATCGAGGTGCTTAAATTCGGGCAATAAATATTCGCCATCATTTTCATTGTTGTATAAATAATGTGAAAGGCTGATGGCGGGCAAAGCATATTCATAAATACTGAAAAAATATTTTCGCTGCTTTTTGGTAAGCTGTATCTCAATATCGTTATTCACCCTAAAATCGAGACCAAGCAACTGGTTAAGCTGCCAGCTGAACTGGTAATCTTTAACAGGCGCAACAATGCCTAAGAGGACAGAGTCTTCAAAAAACTCTTCGGCCAAAGCTTCGTTGTCAATTTTTAATTTCATGTTGAGGTCTTAGGCCAGGTTAGAAAACTATATTAAAAACAATTTCCTCGGCACCTCTTTTCACTGTAACTTTTGTTGCATCGCCTTTTTTAAATTTACCCAGGGTTTGCATATAACCCTGCACATCTGGTATTTTATAATCACCGATCTGTAAAATTATATCGCCTGTTTTTAATCCCGCTTTTTCTGCCGGCTTTCCTTCGCTGATACCATCGGCCCTTACACCGGTGCCGCTAAAAGTGTAGTCGGGCATTATGCCCATACTCACACTAAAACTCCGCTTGCCAGCTTGCTGCGCCTCCCTTGTTTTTGTAAAAGCCAGTTTGCCCTTATCATTAGTTTTTTCTATTACACCATAAATGTATTTCATCAGCATTAGTTCACCGGTGTAATTAATTTTATCAGCATCATCACTCGGTTTGTGATAATCGCTGTGTGCACCGGTAAAGAAAAACAACACCGGAATATCTTTTCTGTAAAAAGAAGTATGGTCACTTGGCCCGGTGCCGCTGCTATCAAAATTTATTTTAAAGAATTTATCAGTCGCAGCAAGCTCAGTACCCCATGTTGGCGAAGTGCCATAACCCCCAATGGTAAATCCATGTGTACTGTCGTTAAGCCGGCCAATCATATCCATATTGATCATGTAATTGGTTTTGGTAAGATCAGCAGTAGGATGCTCGGTATAATATTTACTGCCAAACAAACCCAGCTCTTCGCCGGAAAAAGCAATAAAGAGATAATTGTTGTTTTTTAGTTTTGAATTTTTAAGTTGCTTACTCAATTCAAGGAGCGCTGCAGTACCGCTGGCATTATCATCAGCACCATTGTGAATCATCGGCGTACTTCCTGTGTATAAAGAATTATGATCCTCGCCATAACCCAAATGATCGTAATGAGCACCCAGTATAATAGTATTGGCAGCACCGTTATCTACAAATCCAATTATATTATGGCCAATTCTTTTTTTATCGGCTATTAAAACATCCAGTTTATATTCAGCAAAACTCAATTCATCATTTAAAAACCTTTTCTTCATGTCATTGCTCATAAAAAGCACAGGTATTTTGGCTGCTTCTGTTTTAGATTTTGGATCAAACTTCAGCTCGTCTTTAATATCCGAGCTGTTGTAAACAAGCAGGGCCGAAGCGCCTTTGGTTGCAACTTTATCTGTTTTTTTTACAATCGCATCTTCCAGGTCGAAATGCGGATTGGTTTTATTTTGTTCAAGTATTTCTTTTAAATCAAAAAACCAAACGGATTCACTTTGCGGCATTGCCATGGCAGCTGATGAAATTACTTTTCCATTTCCACTAAAACTTAAAGGAAAGTAATCAACATTAAGTTTCAGGATAACATCATTAATGCTGAATGATGTTGCAGGTTTTATTTCCCTGCCTTCATTTACTTCAAACTGTTGAATAAAGCTGCCATTTTCGCCTTTTGGAGTTATCCCAGCCTCTTCAAATTTTTTACTGATGTATTCATAAGCCACTTTTTCACCAGCCGATCCGGTTCTTCTTCCTTCCAGTTTATCATCAGCCAAAAAACCAATGTGGGTCTGAAGAGCGGTTAAAACTATTTTGTCTGCTTTTTGCTGTGCTTTTATTTGCGCCTTTTTATTTTTTTGTGCTGTACAAATAGTTGAAAAAAGCAAGAGTAACCAAAGAATCCGTTTCATGTATATATGTTTGTTGAAGATGGACAAAGGTAGTTCAGCAATTGGCTTTTTTCTGTAAATAATGTGTAAAATTTAAAATAGGGGTTCGGTTTTTCAAAAGCTTTCGCCGTCTGTGAAAACTGAATTTAGCCACAAAGCCACAAAGGAAAATGCTACGCATTTTTCTACTCCGTGTCTTTGTGGCTTCGTGGCAAACCCTTTTTTCAGCGAAGCTGAGAAAAAATTGTATTGAGCAAAATTTCCGCATGGCGTACGGCAACTTTCTCAATTCGTAACCGGGTAAGATGGTTTACCGTTATTTTTGTAGCCTGATTTGGCAAAAAAGATAAACATAGCGTTAGTAGGCAATCCCAACAGCGGAAAAAGCTCTCTTTTTAATTATTTAACCGGTTTAAACCAGCAGGTAGGTAATTTTCCTGGAGTTACTGTTGATAAGAAGATGGGTCAAAGCCGTATATCAGAGGATCTGGGCGCAACTATTATTGATTTACCGGGAACGTACAGCTTATACCCAAAACGGGCAGATGAATGGGTGGCATACCGGGTTTTATTAAACCAGGATGAGGCTATTAAACCCGATATGGTTGTACTGGTTGCCGATGCCAGTAATTTAAAACGCAATCTGTTATTCTGCTCTCAAATAATCGACCTCAATTTACCGGTTGTAGTGGCACTTACCATGATGGACCTTGCCAAACGGAAAGGAACACAGATTGATATACCGGGCCTGGAAAGAGAACTGGGCGTTCCCATCGTTCCCATTAACCCAAGAAAAAATAAAGGGCTTGAGCAACTGAAAAAAGTAATCGATCAATCGGCAGGAAATTTATACCAACCTCCCGCCCGTGATTTTATTGATAACCAGGCACTGGCATCAAATGCTGTTGAAGCGGTTAAAAAACATTATCCTGATTTCAGTAATTACAACGCAATTCATTATCTCATCAATCACGAGCATTTTTTGCTGGGCGATGGAATGCAGGAAACCATAGAGCAGATTGAGGTTGACAATAAATTTAATCCAACTAAAACACAGGCCGAAGAAATTATGCAGCGTTACGGCCGCATTAAGCATATCATGCAGCAAACGGTTGTAGAGGCAGATCCGTTGCAGAAAGCACTTTTTAACGAACGACTTGATGATTTGCTGCTGCACCGCCGCTGGGGCTATATTATTTTACTGGCGGTTTTGTTCCTGCTGTTTCAAAGTGTTTTTTGGGTTGCCAAATATCCTATGGATGGTATTGAATGGGTGTTTGGACAATTTGGAGGAATGCTCAGTAACAGTTTGCCGGTAACCTGGTGGAGCGATCTGCTTATTAATGGTGTAGTAGCCGGACTGAGTGGCATTGTGATTTTTATTCCGCAGATCATGATTTTGTTTGGGCTGATAACTGTGCTGGAAGATACCGGCTATATGGCCCGTATCAGTTTTCTTACCGATAAATTAATGCGTAAAGTTGGGTTGAATGGAAAGAGTGTAATGCCCATGATCAGCGGCTTTGCCTGTGCAGTACCGGCTATCATGAGCGCACGTAATATCGAGAATAAAAAAGAAAGATTGCTTACCATCATGATAACACCGCTGATGAGCTGCAGCGCCAGGTTACCGGTGTACACCATCCTGATTGCATTGGTTATTCCATCAAAACTATATTTTGGGTTTTTGAGTTTACAGGGGCTGGTGATGATGGGTTTGTATTTATTGGGCACAGTAATGGCTTTGGTAGTTGCCTGGGTAATGAAGTGGTTTATTAAAAGTTCCGAACGCAGTTTTTTTATTCTGGAATTACCAACTTACCGTGCACCCCGGTGGAAGAATGCATTGACCACCATGATTGAAAAGGCAAAGATATTTGTGTTTGATGCCGGTAAGATAATTATGATGATAAGCCTGCTGTTGTGGGCTTTAAGTACTTACGGACCTAAAGAAAAAATGGCCGGCGTTACTGCAAAGTATGAGCAGCTGATAAAAAACAATCCGCAAAAAGCAGCTGAATTAAATAAACAGCGCAAAACAGAACTGCTGCAAAGTTCTTTTGCCGGTACACTGGGCAAAGCTATTGAGCCTGCCATACGCCCGCTTGGTTACGACTGGAAAATTGGCATTGCATTGATCACTTCTTTTGCTGCCAGGGAAGTTTTTGTGGGCACTATGGCAACATTATACAGTGTGGGCGAAGATGCCGATGAAAATAACAATACACTACGAGAAAAAATGGCTGCTGCTGTAAGGGCAGATGGAAGCAAAGTATATAACCTGGCTACCGGTTTATCCTTATTAATATTTTATGTACTTGCCATGCAGTGCATGAGCACACTGGCTGTTGTAAAACGAGAAACCCGTAGCTGGAAATGGCCTGCCATTCAGTTGTTTTATATGACGGGCCTGGCTTATTTGATGAGCTGGGTGGTGTACAGGATTTTTATCTAAAGCGCTTGGCATCTCTTCCTGGCAACATGTTTACATAACCACAAAGTGCACGAAGCTTATGCATTAATAACACAAAGAAAATTATCTCAGAAATTTGTGCCCTTTGTGGTAAAAATTTATTTGGTAAAAGCTTGTTCTACCAATCAACCGCATTCGTAATTTTATTTTTTACCTGCGGATATAATTTGCGGTAAAGTTCATTCAGTATATCTTCTTTACGAGGTTCATTGTAATAATTGTTATTAATTAATGCCCAATCGCTGGTACTTAATGCACGGCTGTCACCAGTATAAGTTGCATGTTCTTCCTGCCAGCGGTAATCTTCTCTAAAAGAGTTGTAAACAATATTTTTACGGGTGACAATATCAGTAATATTTATTTCCATACTGGCATTGGCTGTAAAAGATTGCCTGGAAATATTAATCGTAGCATATACTGTTTTATAAATAATCCTTCCGCTGCTATCCCGTCCGGCTTCCACCTGCTGACTTGCATTACGGCTGTAGGTATAAGTTTGCGGCCTGGGTATATTCATATTCCTGAGTGTAAGAGTTACCTCCCAATCCGTTTGCACATTTTCACGACTGGCTTCTCTATCGGTATAAAAGCGTGCCGGGTAGCGGCTGCTGTTTGTTCCTTTAAGCTCCCGTACCAGTGTTTGCTGAAAATATTCGTTGCTGTAATTATAACCGTAATTACCCCAACCGGTATTAAAAAAATAAGAATTATCCTGCACGGGCTTTATGACCACGTTTACAATAGCATGGGCATAAGCTTCATCCATTTTTAGTTTGGCATCTTCATATCCGGGCACCAGTTTATCGGCCTTTTTAAAATAGTTGTAGGCTTGTTTTGCATCTGCCCGTCCGGGCTTGTTTAAAAAAACGGTTGCAGCTGTGTAATAATCGGCTGCCGCTTCATGCTTAAGATCATACAAGGTTTGCTGGTAATTAACAGGTGTTACTACCCGGCTGGCAGCATCGTTTTCTACAATGGCATTGTACATTTCCTGTAAAGTGCTGTAAGCATTTATCATTTTATCCCAGCGGCTAAGCTCCCTGGAACTGCTGTAACTGTTTATTTTACGAAGGTTTCTTTGTTGTGCCAGGTTATATAAAACCGGTAATGCCTGTAAAGCTGTTGTATCTGTATTGTGTTTTTTTAAGGTTTTAATGGCATCAAACAGGGTATTGTCATTATCACTGCGTGATAAATAATCTTTATTGGTTTTACAGCTGGCTAATATTATCAGGCTTAAAAAACTGTAAAAAATGTATTTCATAATTATATCCTCCTTTAGTAATATACGAACAATACAGGGGCCAATGTTACGTGCAAATTTCCTGTTATAAAAAGATTAACAGCAAACCCCATCCTGTTTTCATTTCAGATCCAATTAACCCTGCAAAATCCCAAATTCTTACGGAAATTTACGCCATTTATCACCACGAACTACCGCTCATCAAAACCGGGTCAGATTAAAAAAATAATTTAAAACTTCAAAAGCCTTTACTGTAAAGGCTTTTGAAGAAAACGGACTCCTATTTACCACCCACTACTATAAAAAATATGGTATTATGTGTTGCATAGTACTAAAAACTTATTATCTTTGTGATGTGATAGGGGATAAACCGGTTATTTCAAGTCATAAAGTTCTTAAAGTATAGCACTCGCAATTTGATCTTCGCTTCAATCCTCTCCTTTCATTTAGCCATGGAGAGATAGGGGAAGCCGGTGCAGATCAAAAAGTATAGCCATGAAAAAATTATTTCTCGTAAAGATCCTCGCTTCACCCTCTCCAAAAGGAGAGGGTTGGAGTGAAGTTAAAAAATGAAGCCATGAACATTGATAACACAGCCAGCCAGATGCGTAAGGGAGTTCTGGAGTTTTGTATCCTCTCTATCATTAAAGAGGGCGAAGCTTACCCTTCGGATATCATTGAAAAAATGAAAGCGGCCAACCTGAACATACTGGAGGGTACTTTATACCCACTGTTGACCAGGCTAAAAAACGCAGAACTATTATCTTATCGTTGGGAAGAAAGCACCAGCGGCCCGCCACGTAAATATTTTACCCTTACAGAGAAAGGGGCAGGATTTTACAAAGAACTGGAGGCAACCTGGTTTGAGCTTGCCAATGCAGTAAGAGCGCTTACCAATACAGAACAGGAAAATATTAATAACAACAACTTCAACAACCCCCAATAACAAAAAAGTATAGCCATGTTTTTTTGTTGGACCAAATCAACTAACGAAACGAAAAAATTAAAGCCATGAAACAAGTAATAAATATAAACTTCCAGGGACGTGTTGTTCCCATAGAAGTAACAGCATTTGAGTTGCTGAAAAATTATACCGAAAGCCTGAGCCGTCACTTTGCCAATGAAGAAGGCAAGGAAGAGATCATCAACGATATTGAAAGCCGTATTGGTGAACTGTTTCAGGAAAGAATAACCAAAGGTGCTACCTGTATAACAGAAGATGATGTAAACGCCATTATTAAAAACATGGGCAGGCCCGAAGAGTTTGAAGCAATGGATGATACACAAACCCAGTCAACAGCTTCTTCATCTACATCTCAGGAACAATCATCTGCAGGCAATACACAGCCAACCGGCAACAAAAGATTATTCCGCGATGAAAATGATAAAGTACTGGGTGGTGTTTGCAGCGGCCTGGCCAATTATTTTAATATAGATGTGGTAATTGTCAGGATAATTTTTGTGGTGCTGTTATTTTCGGGTATTGGATTTTTAACCTACATCATTATGTGGATAGCGGTGCCCAGCAGCGCTACCACACAAATTGGGGGAGCAAGAAAAAACTGTTCCGTAACCCCGATGAAAAACTGATTGCCGGTGTGTGCAGCGGTATTGGCAATTATTTTGGCATCAATGCCTGGATACCAAGAGTACTTTTCCTGCTTCCTTTCCTGTCGTTTATTTCACGTTGGGGCCGTTGGGGCGGTTTTCTGGATTTTGGCGATGTCGTTCGGTTTACCTTCAGCCCAACATCACTTATAGTTTATATTATTTTATGGATAGTGATTCCGGAAGCCATTACCACATCTGAAAAACTGGAAATGAAAGGAGAGAAAGTGGATATGAATTCCATCAAAGCTTCTGTAATGGAAGAGATGAAAGGGGTAGGAAAAAAGGCTTCAACATTTGGTAAAGAAGCTTCTTCTGTTGTAAGTGAAAAAGCCAGTGCAGTTGCAGGTGATGTAAAAAACTTTAGCAAACGTAACCGTGGCGGATTGGGTAATGTAATTGCCATGATTGCAAAAATATTTGCTTACTTCATCATTGGTTGTGTTGGATTTGCATTGGTTATGGCATTATTCGGTCTGGCGATTGCATCAATCGGTTTATTTCCTTTAAAAGACTTTTTAATCGGCGGCGATTATCAAAACCTGTTTGCATGGGGTACATTGATATTCTTTATAGCGGTACCTATTATCGGCATTATCACCTGGATCATCCGTAAAATCGCCAGGTCAAAAAGCAATAGCAATATTTTAGGCTGGTCTTTTGGCGCTTTGTGGGTAATTGGCTGGGTATGCATTGTATTATTGGGAGCCTCCATCAGCCGTGATTTTAATTACAACAGCAAAAACCTTACAGAACAGGATATCGCTTTAAACAATCCCACAATTGATAAGCTGGAGATAACAGCAAAATCGCCTTTGTATAAATATAACCGCAGCAGGTTTTTAAGGTTTGAACCTTTCCAGGGTATCCAGGAAGACACAGCTTATGTAAATAATGTTGATGTACGCATTGTTAAAGCAACCAACGACAGTTTTAGAATAACAGTTATTAAAACAGCAACAGGAAGAGCAAGAAATATTGCCGAAGAGAATGCTGCAAGAATTCAATACTCGGGTGTACAAAAAGACAGCGTACTGCTGATGGACAAAGGGATTGCAATTAATAAAACCGATAAGTTCCGTAATCAAAGAGTGGTGCTGACTATTTATGTTCCGGTTGGTAAAAGAATTAAAATTGATAAAAGCATAAGCTGGTTCAATGATGTACATTTTGGCAACAACTGGGATAACGGAGACTGGTATTATGATTCAGACAGCGATGCACAAGACTGGAAAACAGGAGTTGAGTATAAAATGGGAGCAGATGGCCAACTCTATACTTTAAAGGGTGTGCCTGCCGGCAAAGAAGGCCGTACTAAAGTAACCATCAACAGCAATGGCATAGAAGTAATAACAGACAACAACAATAATGGAGATGACAATTACCGCTACAACAGTGGCGAGCCAATGAATAAGATTGACTCCATGAAAGTGAAACTGGAAAATGAAAAACAAAAAATAAAAGACTCATTGGAAAAGGCCAAGGAAAAAATTGAAAAACAGCTGGAGAAGATCGGTGATAATATTGAACCAACTCCGCTTAGCTCTCAGTTACCGGCTTTCAGCCCATTGATGGAGATAATTTAATTAACCGATTTTCAAATTCTAAAACAGGCTAAATGAAAAATTATATTGTTTCACTTGCATTAGGATTGATGATGATTGCTGGTCTGTCTTCTTGTTTTCATCACCGGCACGATATTTCAATCTCCGTTTCAGATGATGAGGATGAATACGAAATGGAGGCTGATTACCGGAGAAACCAGTCACATGCAGTGCAGGTTTATTTAAATAATAATCTGCTTAACAACAGTAATGTATCCATCCAAAATGGTTTTGTAGATGACGAAGTAACCCTGGATGATAAAACAACTTTTTATATCAACACCAACCCGGGCGAACTGAGCATAAGAATTAATAAGAATGAAAACTCCGAAGAGTCCTGCGAAAGAGTAAGGCAGGCTTGCGAAGAACTGAAGCAGATTTTAGCAGATAATTAAACTCGTTTCAATAGTTGAGTTGAAGTTGAAACCAACAACGTCCCCCGATTTTTCGGGGGACTTTTTTATGCCGACAGAAAAGAGCCTGGGCTGTTTAATTTTGTAGTCGGTATTAATGACATAACCATCAGCTTTTTATTTTACATTTGCAGCTAAGTAAAAACTAAAAAATTTCTAATGAAAAATACACCCTTCACACAAAAACATATTGACTTAGGCGCTAAAATGGCTGAGTTTGCCGGATATAATATGCCCATCAGTTATTCGGGTATTAATGATGAACATGCAGCCGTACGCAATTCGGCAGGCGTTTTTGATGTAAGTCATATGGGTGAATTTATTTTGAAAGGAGAAAACGCATTGGATCTTATTCAACGTATTACCAGCAACGATGCATCAAAATTAACTGATGGAAAAGCACAGTACAGTTGCTTCCCCAATATGGATGGTGGCATTGTTGATGACCTGATCGTGTATTGCCTGGAAGAAAACAAAGCTTACATGCTGGTTGTTAACGCCAGCAACATTGAAAAAGACTGGAACTGGATACAGCAGTTTAACGATAAACAGGTAGAGATGCATAACATATCTGATAAAACCTGCTTACTGGCTATACAGGGCCCCAATGCAACAAAAATACTACAGCCGCTTACCGATAAGGATATTATGAACCTGAAATATTACACTTTCACCAAAGGCACATTTGCCGGTGTTGAAAATGTTTTAATAAGCGCAACCGGTTATACAGGTGCAGGTGGCGTTGAAATATATTTTGAGAACAAGGATGAGGATGCTGCAAAAATCTGGGATGCCATTTTTGAAGCCGGACAAAAAGGAGGTATTAAGCCGATAGGCCTGGGCGCAAGAGATACACTGCGTTTGGAAATGGGTTATTGTTTATATGGCAATGATATTGATGATACCACATCGCCACTGGAAGCCGGGCTGGGGTGGATAACCAAGTTCAGCAAACCATTTACTAACAGCGAACATTTTGAAAAACAGAAAGCTGGTGGACTTACCAAAAAACTGGTAGGATTTGAAATGATTGAAAAAGGTATTGCCCGCCACGATTATGAAATAAAAGATTTTGAAGGACATATTATCGGCCGGGTAACATCCGGTACACAATCGCCCACACTGGGCAAGGCAATAGGCATGGGTTATGTTGATGCCAGGCTTTCGGCTATTGGCAGCGAAATTTTTATCAGCATCCGAAATACTTTGCTAAAAGCCAAAGTGGTTAAAATGCCGTTTGTTTAATGGATAATTTTTTAATGGATAATTAATAATGTTTTCGGGTTTATGCAGCTTACTATCCACGCAAAAGGTTTTGAGTTTAACAAATTATCCATTATCAATTAAATCATTATCCATTTCCTGACTATGCCAAAAATTCACCTTACCTCCTTTATTGCTGCGCCTATTGAACGTGTTTTTGATTTAAGCCGCAGCATCAACCTGCACCAGATATCAACTATAGCTACCAATGAAAAAGCAATTGATGGTGTTATGAACGGATTAATAAATAAAGACGAAACGGTAACCTGGCAGGCAAAACATCTTTTTAAAATAAGGCAGTTTACGGCTAAGATTACTGAGATGAAAAGCCCCGATTTTTTTATTGACGAAATGGTAAAAGGCGATTTTAAAAGTTTTCATCACGAACATCATTTTAAAGCTGCGGAAAATGGCACTATTATGATTGATCTGCTGGATTTTGAAACGCCTTATGGAACTTTTGGAAAAATAGTCAACACGCTTTTTCTTAAATCATACCTCGAAAATTTTTTGATAAAAAGAAACGAAGTGATTAAAGATTATGCCGAAACTCAAAAATGGAAAGCCATTTTGAATTAATTTTATAACAATGCAAACAACCAAACCAGAATTATATACAGTTCTCTCTCCTGCACTTTTAGATCTGTATCCCGTAGAAAAAAGCATCGTTGTGATCATTGATGTTTTAAGGGCTACATCTACCATTGCCACGGCTTTGTATAATGGCGCTAAAGCCATCATACCGGTTGATAGTGTTGCAGCATGTATTCGAATTGGTAAACAAATTGACAGTATCACCGCGGGAGAAAGAGACGGGCAAATTGCCGAAGGCCTGGAATACGGTAACTCTCCTTTTGAATACCCACGTGAATTTATTGAAGGAAAAACACTGGTGCTTACAACAACCAATGGCACAAAGCTGTTGCACATGGCACTAGCCGAAAATGCAAAAGCCATCATTACCGGTTCTTTTCCAAACCTGTCGGCTGTTTGTGATTTTTTAGTGGAGCAGCATCAGCCTGTAATACTGGGCTGTGCCGCCTGGAAAAACAGGGTGAATATAGAAGACACTTTATTTGCCGGTGCTGTGATTGATCGCATAGGTAAACATTTCTCTATTAACTGCGACTCATCCCAAATGGCAGCAACTATGTATAATGATGCCAGAGAAGATCTGTTTGAATTTATGAAAGCGAAAAATGCTTCGCATTACCAACGCCTCTCCGGTTTTGGGTTAGATAAGGACATCCGCTACTGCCTTACACCTGATGGTGCCAATGTGTTGGTTATTTATAAGGACGGGAAACTGGTTTCAAAATAAATCGATCCTGTCCCCCATATAAAAATCAATTAACATAAATTTCTTTCTAATCTGCCAGTAACCTTTCAAGGCTCGGTTATTTTTCGTTACTTTTGCAAATTGCCTTTTTCAGAAATCTGAAATCCCAAATCGGCAATCAAAAAACCAGAATGGCTTTACCGCACCTTATTAAATATCTATACAACAACGGCTCGGATGAAGTGATTCGCCGCAGCAAAAAAATTCATGCAATGGGTTTTGTTGAGCTGGTGGAGCACGACCAGCTGATGGGTGGCGTTGTGTTTAGGGTGAAGGATGACAGTTATGCCACTTTTTACAAAGTGTATATACAAAAGTACACCGATGCTAAATCCATGACAGTTCGCTGCTCGTGTCCCTACAACCTGGGCGATGTATGCCGCCACGAAGGTGCAGCATTGATCCGCCTGCAGGATATGGTTGATAAGAATATGCTGGGCAATACCAATATTCAATACAACCAGCGGCATACCGTTGCCAAAATGAAGCATATTGAATTGAAGATGATCAAGCTGCTTTCATCACCTGGTATTTATGCCGAAGCCGAAAATTTGTTACGTACGACCAAAGCAAATATTATTAAGGCGGCTGATGAACGGGTAGAAGCCGAACTGATCATTGAAGGAGAAACTTTTCCGCTGGTAATACAGAAGAACGACGAACGTAATTTTGATACATCCTGCAAATGTGGCGAAACTGAACATCCGCTTTGCGAGCATAAAACATTATTGTTTTTACAATTGCTGGATGCTTATGGCACCAATTATTTTGATAGCATCCGCAACTGGGATAAAGAAAAAAATAAACTGCTCCAGATTTATGGTTACAGTTTAGAAGATGACCTTACCGGCAAATTTGAATTTTCTTATAAAGATGGAAAGCCGTTTTTAAAAGTACTGGATACCGCTATAAAAAGAGTGGTGGCGGGTACTGCAGCCTCAAGGCCTTCGGAGATTTTTATTGTTCCCGAGCTGCCTCCCGAAGAAGTTGTTGTGGAAGAGCAACCTGCAAAAAGACTGGGTGTTGTTTTTAATTTCAACGCAACCACCTACCCCTATTTTGAAATAGATGCCGTGCAGGGCGAAACCAATGATGCACAAAATAAATACCTGGGCAAGGTAGAAAAACTGGACCTCACCAAATTTGTAAACACCGAATTGTTTAGCGAAGATGATAAACAACTGGTGCAGCAGGTGCGTAAATTACAAGCCAGTGAAATAAATAAATATCTCGACCGCAACTCACCCTTCAGCGGCATATGGGAAAATATTATTCATACAGATGGAGATGATCTGCCCGAAGAAACAAAAGCGCTGATAGCAGAATACCTGCAACCCAAACTGAAAAAAATATTTGAAGAACAGGCTGGCAACAATTTTATTTTTTATCTGCCCAATGCAAAACAATTTACAACCGCCAACCTGGTTGACATTGAATTAAGCAGCCATTTTATTGCACCGGTTTTTAAAGTGCAGGCCAGTGCCGATCATTTTGAAATTGCCTGCACCGTAAAATTATTGGGCGAGACTGTGCCGTTTACCGATAATGAATGTAACAGCAGCCTGGTTTATTTAAATGATCAGGTTTTGTATTTGTGGCAAAAAGCCGAAGATGTTTTACAGGCCGAAAAATTTCTGAAAGAAGGAAATATTCAGCTGAGTAAAGATAACTGGGCAGAAAAAATGCGTAAGGTTATTTTACCGCTTACCAAAGAATACAAAGTAGAGTTTGATAAAAGCCTGGTAAGGGAAATTAAAAGCGGCGAACCCGAAGTAAGATTGCAGTTGCAGGAAAAGGGTGACTACCTTGTGTTTCAGCCGGTGTTTACTTACAAGGGATTTGAAACCAAAGCGGCTGATAAAGAAAGCATCATCATCCCGGATGGAGATAAAATACTGATCATTGAAAGAAATCTGGAAGCAGAAGAAAATTTTCTGAAGAAACTGGAAAATCTGCACTCCATGTTTGTAAGGCCCGATGATAATAAAAACAACCTGGTGTTAAGAGGTGCCGATGTGCTGCGCAATAACTGGTTCTTTTTATTTGTAGATGCCATGAATGAAATGAAAGTGCCGGTATTTGGATTTGAAGCATTGCGCAATTTCCGTTTTAATACAGCACGGCCTAATACCCATATACATGTAAGCAGCGGACTTGATTGGTTTGATGCAAAAGTAGAAATAGAATTTGGTGAGCAGCGTGTTGGAATTGACGAAATAAAAAGTGCATTGGTTAATAAACAGTCGTTTGTACAATTAAGCGATGGAACTTTGGGTATATTACCAGATGAATGGCTTAAAAGGTATTCGCTGTTGTTTAAGGTGGGCGATGGCAGAAGCAACCAGTTGCGCCTGTCTAAGTACCACATGAGTGTGATAGATGAGTTGTACGAAAACCGGGACGAAAAAGAATTAAGCTTTGAGCTTGATGAAAAATATGAGCGGCTGAAGGAGTTTAAAAATATTCCCGAAACTGCTGCCCCTCTGCATTTGCAGCCAATACTACGTCCTTATCAAACTTCCGGATTTCAGTGGCTTAACTATTTAAATGACGTTGGCTGGGGCGGTATTTTAGCAGATGATATGGGTTTGGGTAAAACCATCCAGGCATTAAGCATGCTTCATCATTACAAAGAAATTACCGGAGGATTAAAGGCGCTGGTGGTTTGCCCCACAACTTTGATCTATAACTGGCGGAATGAGGTGCAGAAATTCTCACCTTCTTTATCTTTTCATATACACCACGGCAGTGTAAGAAGCCGTGATGTGGAAGAATTAAAGAAACACAATATTATTATTACAACATACGGAACCCTGCGCAGCGATATACAGCTGCTGTTGAAAATAAATTTTGATTATGTAGTGCTGGATGAAAGCCAGGCTATAAAAAACCCGGCATCAAAAGTTACCAAGGCTGCCAGTTTGCTGAATGCAAAGAACAGGCTGTGCATGAGTGGTACGCCTTTACAGAACAACACATTTGATATTTTTGCGCAGATGAATTTTCTGAACCCCGGCCTGTTGGGTAATATGGAATTTTTCAGAAATGAATTTGCAACACCCATTGATAAATTTGGTGAGCAGGAACAGAAAGAGCATTTACGCAAATTATTATTCCCGTTTATTTTACGACGAACCAAAGAACAGGTGGCCAAAGACCTGCCCGATAAAACAGAAACCATTTTGTTTTGCGAAATGGAAAAAGAGCAGCGCAAGGTTTATGAAGCATATCGAAATAGTTATAGGGAAAAAATATTGGGTACCATCGATCAGCAGGGCATTGGCAAATCGCAATTAACCATTTTGCAGGGGTTGATGAAGCTGCGACAGATATGCGACAGTCCGGCCATATTGAATGAAGATGAAAAATATCCAAATCATTCCATCAAGTTAGATGAACTGGCCCGGGAGATTGAAGAAAATATCGGCGACCACAAAGCACTTATCTTCTCCCAGTTCCTGGGCATGTTGGCTTTAATAAAAAAGAAATTGATTGAAGATGGTATTCCGTTTGAATATTTTGATGGCAGTACATCGGCACCGGACAGGGAAAAAGCCATTCAGAATTTTCAGAACAATGACGAGTGCAGGGTGTTTTTAATTTCGCTGAAAGCCGGTGGTGTGGGTTTAAACTTAACAGCTGCCGATTATGTATATATAGTTGATCCCTGGTGGAACCCGGCTGTAGAGCAACAGGCCATTGACCGTACGCACCGCATTGGACAAACCAAAAATATTTTTGCCTATCGTATGATTTGTATTGATACGATTGAAGATAAGATACTGGAACTGCAGGAACGCAAACGTAAACTAGCCAGTGAGCTTATTGCCGATGATGCCAGCTTTGTAAAAGCACTTTCAAAATCAGATGTGGAGTATCTGTTCAGTTAGCTTTTTTGCTTATTGGATGAAGTAAAAAAAGTTGTCATTTTTTCCATAACATACATCAATCTATCCAGTAAATCCTTATCAAAATTATGCAGGCTTTGTGGATGCTGCACTACATTACTGCCGGGGTTATTATTAAAAGCAAGCAGTTGTTGAGGATTTAATAATAGCTGGGTAACTTCAATTTCCAGTGCATCTGCAATATCTTCCAGCCGTTCAATATTGGGTTTCGAAATCCCATTTTCGATATTACTTAAAGCTTCCGGACTTATCTGGATTTGCTGTGCCAGATCAACCTGTTTTAATCCTTTAAGTTCTCTCCAGGTTCTGATATTTTCTCCAACTTTAATTTTATATTCTTTGTTAGTTTTTTTGATAGGCATGGTAGGGTAGATTAAAAAGGGTAACAAACTAAACTAATATGAAGTTATACTAAATAAACTTTAGTGCAAAAAAATTGTAATAAAAAAACTAAAATAGATTTTTGTATTGTAATCCAAACTTCACCCTAAAAATTTAAAAAATGAAAACGTTACTAAAACATTTTGTATTTGCATCAGCAATAATTCTGATAGCAATCGGCTGCAAAAAAATGCTGTCAAATGAAGATCAATCAGCTTCAGGAAAAACATTTAATACAGCATTTGTAAAAAACTGGTACTATGGAACATTTATTAAAACTGCAGAGTGGTCGGGTGTCGCCGAAAAAGATAAGCAGTTGCCAGATTGGAAAAATGGAATAGTTACTACTATTGATAAATTTGAAGCTGTTGTATATCCATTTATTAAAGGAAAACACGCTTTCCTAATGCCAGGTGATAACTCTTTAACAGCACCGCAATGTAAAAGAATTGCCGCCGCATCTTTGTCTAAAATAGCTTTTATTAAAACGGATGATAACAAAATTGTTGTCAAGGAAATTGACTATATACCAGACTGGCAATATTTGCAACAAAAGCAGTTTAATATTGGCGAAATGAAGGGAGTAAACGGAATAACGGATTTTAGCGGAAGGGTTATTACAAAAGACTGGGCAGGTAATATTTTGTCAATTCAAACTCAGGTTGATGGAAAAACTATAAAATACGGGAGAATAGTAAAGGAAAAAAAATCTGGCAATACAAAAAATGGAGATAATACGAGTTCATTAGGAGAATGTACTTATACCACGCTGTGTTTGTGGCAGCAGGATTGTGTACTTACTATTTATGGAGATGGTATGATAACAAATGAATGCGGCGAATGGTATATAGTAGAATGCTGGGAAGTAGAAAATTGCCCAGATCCTCCTCCAGGCGGTGGTGGTGGTGGCGGGCCAATAGAGCCACCAACTTGCGATCCTAATGCAGTATGGGCTGAAGAAGAACAATTTAATAATTATGTAGTAATGCAATCAAGTTCACAGGTTTCAATAGATGCATACCTCACCTGATGGCCAAACCCATAAGCGATACTTTTACTTGGACCGTGGCGGAAGGTCAATTAGCTGGGTGGCAGATTAAAGCAAATACAAATTATAGTTATTTTCATGACAAATACTATGATATCAATTTAAATGCCTTTGTGCATACCTATAATCTGTTTCATTATCAAACAGTGTCCAGTTATTATGTAGGTTCAAATTCTTACATTACATCCACCTGGACTCAAACGTCTGTTCTTGATCAGGTTTTTAATAACAATACAGCAAATACTTATGGCAAATCAATAGTTCTTGGAACTATCAGCCATGTAGCTAATATACCAATTAATAATTCCATTTTGCCCTTAAGGTTTTAGATGTAACTCAATCACTAGATCCAAATTCAATTTAATCTTTAATCCCAGAAAAAAATGTTATGAGTAAAGCGATTATATTATTCGTTTCTGGTTTGAGTTTTTTTTTTATTTGGTTGTAAAGGTCAAAGAAATTTATTATTCTTATAAATCTAATTGGTATACCAATGATACAGCAAAAGCGCTTTATAGACTTCTAGTAGTTTAATATCGTATGGAGATTATCTTTTGAATTTATACAAAAAGCAAACTATTAACGAGCTTCGTGGAGAATCAGGATTCTTTTACATCATCAATTTATTATGATACAACAGGTGTTTATTTATTGGAGGTAAAACTAGGTTATATTATTCATTTGATACTTTTGCCTTAAAAAAGTTACTAAAAACCGGCAAGCTTTTGATAAAAATTGGTGTAGGCTTTATCCCTTAGATAATACCTTCTGAAGAAATTTATATTTTCCGGGTCTAATAAACAAGATTAATTGTTTTTATTCAAAGTGATTTCAAAAAATAAAAACATGAATGATACTTTTGAATTGAAGATGACCATGATTAAGAATGCCAATCTTAATTCTTTATATAAAATTAATGGTGCAAAATTTACTGATGAGAATTTTTGTATTGTTGGATTAAATATTTATTTTCCGAAACAAAGGCAGAGATATATTGAAGAAGTTAATGCAATCCGGCCTTTAACTGAAAAAGAGAAGGCCATATGTGAGAGTATGATTATAAAAAGTAAGGCAGCTGTAGTTGATACCATTAGAGGAGTTACTTTAAGAGATAAAAAACTTTAATAGTAACTTAAATACATTTCTTAATCAATTGTTATTAACCCGGGGGATAACCATCTTATAAAATTTTAAGAACCTCTGTATATGCTTTATTTAAGTAACAAATTTGGCGTAAACAGAGGTTCTTTGTTTTTTGTATTGATTTACGCTTTGTCTTCATGGGGAAATTTAAGTACAGCTTTATGTAAGGAAAATTCAGTTATAATTATATTCTTATTACTGGTTATTTCTATTTTATTGGTAGTCCAGGGTTTAAAAATATCCAAACCGCCATCGCTTAAACTTTCCGATGTAGTGTACGTGCTTTTTGTCGTTTGCGTAATCGCCAAAAACATATTTGCCAATACTTTTGATTTTACTTCTGCAGGTTATTTGGTTTTTTTTATGGTGCTATATTATGGTTTAAAGCCCTTCATTGTAAATTCCATTTCTACATATTTACCCGCATTAACAATGGTAACAGCTATAACGTTGTCCGGTTATTTTGTTTTTGCTATTTACCACTGCTATTTTCAAAGAGAAACACTCACCAATTTTTTTCATTCCCAATAAAAGTATTTTTAGCATTTTACTTGCCTCACAAATAGCTTTTTTAATACCAATCTTACATTTTTATAAACGGCATAAAATACTTTCAAATCTTTCAACAAGGTTTTTTATTGGCTTAATTGCTGCTTCAGTAATTCTTTTGGGTTTTACACAGGGCAGGGCGGGTTGTATTGGGTTGGCAATCGCAATAGCTTATATCGCTTATCAATATGTATCTGCTACAAACTTTAAAAGGATAGTTTTAATTATGACCTTGCCGGCCATTGTTTTCTTAACGACTGTTATATTTTTATATAAATCAGATTCTTCCAGTGGCCGGTTATTGATTTATAAAGTATCAGCCGTGATGTTGAAAGAAAACTTGCTTTGGGGCATAGGCCATGGGCAATTTAAAATACAGTATAATCAATACCAGGCTTCGTATTTTGCTGCTCATAACATAGATAGTAAAGAGGCTTTGTTGGCTGATAATACTTTTTATGCGTTTAATGATTTTTTACAAGGCATTATTGAAAACGGTTTAATTGCCCTTCTTTTTTTAGCAGCCATCATATTTTTACTGGTATTGCAAATTAACAAAGCAAAAACAAATGCTAGTAATAAACATTTTTTCACAGCCTCAGTAGCCTCGCTGCTATGTATCTTAACCGGAGCCTTGTTTTCTTACCCATTGCAGATTCTTCCGATAGCCATTCAGGCTACGCTTTGCCTTTGCATAATAAATTCGTTTGAAACAGGAAAAGAGTTTCAAATTGAATTATCAGAAATGGGAAGGAAAATTGCAGGCGGCATGCTGATACTATTAAGCACATTGCTGCTTATACATTTTAGTTTTTATTTCAACAATAAAAGAGAAACCAACCAGGCTTTTGAATTAAAAAGAGCCGGATTCAGGCAAAAGGCAATTGAGAAATACAGGAATTTGAATAGCTCATATATACAAGAGGGGAATATGCTTTATCTATATGCGCAAGAGTTGTATTATATCAACCAACCAACCCAGGCAAGAGAAATACTTAACAGGGCAAAGAAATTTTATTGTGCCAACGAAGTATATAAACTTTCCGCAGCCATTGAGAGCGAATTAAAAAATTATAAACAGGCAGAAGCTGATTATAAAACAGCAATTAATATGGTACCCAACAGAATGGGAAGCAGGAGTGAGTTATTTGAATTTTATCTTGAACGAAAGGATACGGCCACTGCAATTTATTGGGCAAATTCAATTTTAAATATGCAGGTTAAAGTTGCTTCACAAAAAACAAAAAATATCAGGCAAAGGACAAAAGAAATCTTAAAGGGATTAATAAACTAAGTAATAACATGTATTCAGGTTTAAAAAAGGGATTAAAATTTCTAATTGTGGTTATTATTATTGGCTACTTAATACCAAATAATATTTCCTCTCCTATATTACAAAATAATATCTCTAAAATAGACCCGGAATCTTTTTGGTGTTACCCATGGGGAGAATCTGGTGTACATAAGGGTATTGATATATTTTCTGAAAAGGGAACAGCGGTTTTGTCACCCGTTTCTGGTTTTGTAGTAAAAAAAGGATATGGAACAATTGCCGGTAATTATGTTTATATGATAGGCCCCAAATGGCGCACATATTATTTTGCACATTTGGACACCCTGTTTGTAAAAGAATACAAATATGTTAACAGGGGAGACACTATTGGAAAAGTAGGTGATACCGGAAATGCTGCCGGTAAGCCTCCTCATTTACATTATGCAATAGAAACATTGCTGCCATATTTCTGGCTTTATGACAAGCAAGCCTTTGAAGGGTGGAAAAAAATTTTTTATCTAAACCCGGTTAAGTATTTAAATTTTCATGAAAACAACTAGCTTAGGATGAAATAAAATCTTTCAATCTTTTAAAATCCTTGTTACTTCCGGATTCAAATAAGTTTTTTAAGGCATTGCCCAGGACCTTAAAAATGCCTGCAACAGAAAACTGCTGTTCGGTAGTGGTGGTATAGTTTTTCATACATCAGATTTTACACTTCAAAAGTACAAACTCGTTATACATATTGTCAAGAGCGGTTTTGCTTAATCTTTTGTAAGGTAATTTCCGAACAGAGATAGTTATTTTACTGCCTCTCTGTTAAAACTACTGCCAAACCTGCGACTCTTTTTGTAGTAACGAATGGGGTAAACATCAGGATTTTGCCTGAGCTTACCGATAAAACTTTTAATTGCCTGCACCAAAATATGGCCGGATTTTGCCTGGTAGGGGGTTTTCGTCATTAGGAGATTGTTTAGTATTAATCTTAACGCCGCATATCTGAGATTATTGTATACTGTCCCCGTTTTTAAGCAATCCAGACTAAACCTGCCACTAAGACTTATCTTCCAAGAGAATTTACTTCTGGCAATGGTACAAAACAAGAAGCAGCTATCCAGCAAAGAATGGCAATAAAGGCAAGGGTTTCTGCAGTAGAAATTTCTAATTGTAAATACTTTTTCATAATTAATGTTTTAAATTGGTTATAAAAGAATAGACCAGATGAGAAACGGGTGGTTTAAAAGAAAAAGCTTGTTGTGTTTTTTTTAACGGATTCAAAAATCAATTGTACATGGATGTAAACCCGGTTGTTGATCGCATTACCATTTACCCGGTTAAATCACTGGATGGAATTTCTTTGCAAAAAGCACAGATAGGTAATGGAGGCTGCCTGGTCCATGACAGAGAGTATGCCATCCTAGATAGTAATGGAAAGTTTGTGAATGGAAAATCAAATGAACGGGTGCATTTACTCAGATCAGCAATTGATTTTGAACGTGAAGTAATTTCTTTAAGGCTCGAATCAGAAACAGCCTGGAATCATTTTCATTTACAAAAAGATAAAGCTGCGCTTGATGAATTTCTTTCAGCATTTTTTGAAATGCCTGTTGCGCTTTACAAAAATGCGCTGGGCGAATTTTTAGACATACCGGTTAAAAGCGGGGTAACCGTGTTGTCAACCGCGAGCCTACATGCTGTTGGCAGCTGGTTTAATAATATGGATATTGAAGAAACAAGGAAACGTTTTCGTGCAACTATTGAATTAACGGCTGTGCCGGCATTTTGGGAAGACAAACTTTTTTTGGAAGAAGGCAAAGCGATCGGATTTAAAATAGGCGATACAAAATTGCAGGGAATCAGTCCACGTGCAAGATGTATTGTGCCAACCCGCCATCCCGAAACCGGGGAAGCGATTCATGGCTTTCAAAAATCTTTTGCACAACAACGAACCGCAAATCTGCCTCCAGGGTCAACATTAGATGATTATAACCATGGGTATTATTTATCGGTGGATTGTTACATCCCCTCATCCGAATTTGGAAAATGGATTGCCGTTGGCGATGAAGTTTTGATTACTGGCAAACAACACCCGCTGATTTGATAAGTGTTTTAAAATTCCTACATTTTTTTCTTTGGCATTGTATTTGGCTTACAGAGTTGAACCAAATAGAATTAATATGAAAAAGATAATGTTAAGTATGTTTTTAGGCATTGCAACAATTGCAATGGTAAACACATCCAAAGCACAGGTGAGTGTCAATATTAATATCGGTTCTCAGCCTGAATGGGGCCCATCGGGGTATAATTATGCAGAATATTATTATATGCCTGATATTGAAACCTATTATTATGTTCCTCAAAAGCAGTTTGTTTATTTTTCGGGCAATAGATGGGTTTTTTCAGCAGGATTACCGCCTGCACATTCAAATTATAATATATACTCGGGGTATAAGGTTGTAGTGAACAGACCGAACGCATACAAATATTTTAATGATCATAAAGTAAAATATGCCCGGTATAAAAACTACAATAACCACCAGGTGATCATCAAGAATAAGCATGATAATGGAAACCATAACGGGCAGTATAAAAAGAATGGTAATGGTAAAGGAAATAACAAAGGCAAAGGAAAGGGCCATGGTAAGGGAGATGATTAATTAGTTTTAGAATAGCAGGGTCACAAAGCCACTTTCGGGTGGCTTTGTGTTTTTAGATTACTTTCGTTGCAACAAAATGGATGTACTGTTAGATATATTAAATGAAATGGTGAAGGCCCACCCAACTTCAAACTTTGTAAACAGCCTGCACCAGCAATACTGCAACCGGGGTGGCCTCAGTAAAAAGCAACTGGAAGGTCTGCACAGCAAAGCAAGCAAGACCGCCAATATTTCTCAGGGCAGACTTGCAACGCTGGAAGCCATCATCAAAAAAAAACCAACCAGGGAACGGGCTGCAGCAACAATCACCGCACCCCTTCCTGTAAAAGATGAATCAGTTGGAAAAATGATTACCGCCATCCTGGATAAATATCCCCAGCACAAAAGGTTATTGTTTTTAAAATCGAAATTTGACAACAACGAAAATATTCCTGCACTGGAACTTGCAGAGATAGAGAAATTTGGAAAGTTGTTGTTGAAGTAATTTTTTACTATTTCATAAACACCTGCGCTGCTGCATTATTCTTTAAAAAGATCAATGTGGTTTTGCCTTTATCCTTCAGGTAAACCATTTTACGGGATTCACCTTTTACATTCAATCCGTTTTCGGCTGGCGATACTGCAGCAAAATTTCCCTTGCCTGTTCCTTTTAAAAGCAGGGCTGATGTTGCATCATACACGCCCACGATAACTGAAGCATCATCAGAGTTACCACAAACCAAAATATCTTTTATACCATCGTTGTCAATATCGTCAATAACCATATCATTGATGGTAGAGAATTGAGCTTTATCAGGAAAAGGAATAAAACGGAAACTGTTATTGCCTTCGTTCATTAAAACACCCGATGCAAAAAAATTGGTTTTAAAAACTTCCATATCCTTCTTCTCGTTTACTGTAAAAATATCATCCAGTGTTTTGCCGGAATAGTCACGGTAGCGTACAAATTTTTTGCGCATGGATGGTATCTGGTCAATTAACTGGTCTCTGCTGAACAGCGGGTAACACTTACCCTGGTTGTAATATCCCAGCACAGCATCATAACTGCCGTTGTTATCAAAGTCTTTTGCATAAATGGTGCAGGGCTCGCTGATATTGCCTTTTATTAATGAATTTAAACCACGGTTGCCCATTACAAAATCCATGCGGCCGTCATTGTTCAGGTCTTCGGCTTTCATATTATACCACCAGCCTATCAAAGCATCCATGCTGATAAGGGTATCTTTTTGTGATGGTAAAATAATATGAACCGAATGTTGTTTTTTTACAAACTGCCCATCCTGGTAACTGTACATTTCCAGCGGCATCCACTCGCCACAAACCGACAATTCATTTTTTCCATCACCATCCACATCGGCCCAAACTGCCTGGTTAATGATACCAGCGTTAAACAATGGTTTTGCAAATTGATTGGTGACATCTGTAAAAAATCCTTTGTTATTTTGTAAAAGCATACTTCTGTCGGCTTTAGGAAACCTGCCCGGCACCACATGCCCACCCACAAAAAGATCCATATCGCCATCACCATCATAATCCAGTGCAGTAACGCTCGATCCATTAAAACCCTCTACAGGTAAAGCATTGGCCGCTGTGGTAAAATTACCTTTGCCATCATTTTTATACAACCGGTCCTGGTATAAAGTATTGCCCGGCGAAAACTCGGCACCGCCACTTACTACATACAAATCCATATCTCCATCACCATCTGCATCAAAGAAAAGAGCGCTCATGTCTTCCTGGTTTTTGGCGGCAGCAAACACAGCCTGTTTCTTTTCTGTAAAAGATCCGTTTGCATTTTGCAGCATTAATTTTCCTTCGGTGCCTGCAGCGCCACCAATAAAAAAATCTTCCTGCTTATCGCCGTTTACATCTGCTTTGGCATAATAAGGCCCTTTGCGGCTGCACTTGTAAGGTATCAGCGGCTCTCTTTTAAAATCTATAAAGTCATTTTCTTTTTGTGTGTAGGTTAGTTTGCCGGCTTTGCTTGCATCGGTAAATTTATTTTTTGAACCTGCAGCAATGTTAGCACCCGTGGTTTTTGCATCAGATTCATAAATAGCTAACACCTGATCTGCCTGTACATTTTGCAGTGTTATTTTTTTTGATGAAGGAAAAATAATTTCAACTTTTGATATTACAGTTTCGCTGCCGGTACCAAAATGCAAAGCATGTTCGGATGAAGAGAGAAAACCTCTTTGCGGATCGTAATGCTGTAATTGTATTTGCCCTGCAGCATTGGTTAATTTTACAACAGCGCCATACACTTCATCAAAAGAGCCGGACTTCTTTAAAAACTTAAAACGCAGGAAATGATTTGCAGCGGCGTTTTCTCTTGCATTGTTTTTCAGTATAAATGCAGGCGCATCTATATTATTTACAACCAGGTCAAGGTCGCCGTCATTATCCAGGTCGGCATAGGCAGCACCATTTGAAAATGACGGGGGTGCATCGGTCCAGGAATCGGTTACTTTTTCAAACTGTAAAGTTCCGGTGTTTCGGTAAAAATAATTTTTAACCGGTACCTCAGGCATACTTTTTAACCAGGTGTTAAGATCAACTGCCTTTCCCCTGTTCATTGTGTTGATTACGGAGTCGAGAACAAAGACTTTATAATCCCAGTCTGTCATGTCACGCTTTAATCCGTTGGTGATGTAAATATCTTTCCAGCTGTCGTTATCAAAATCGGCGGTAAGTACACTCCAGCTCCAATCGGTTTCGGCAATGCCCGAATAGTTTGATATTTCGCTGAATGTGCCATTGCCATTGTTTAACTGAAAACTGTTGTGTGGGTATTGATAATACAAACCATATTTCAGCAACAGTTGAAATTTATCGTAGTTTTGATTTACCGCAAACAATTGTTTTTGTCTGACCGGTTCTTCCACAGCCATATCCATCACCAGTATATCTTCAAGCCCATCGTTATTTAAATCACTGATGCTGCTACCCATAGAAGAAAAGCTGATATGGTTTACATACGATGTAAGTTTATCGCTGAATGTGCCGTTCTTATTATTGATGTACAGGAAATCGGGTTTATTAAAATCGTTGGCAACGTACAGGTCGGGCCAGCCATCTTTATTTATATCAGCAACAGAAACGCTTAAACCAAAAGCATGGTTTATAAGGCCGGCTTTTTTTGTAACATCAACAAATTTTCCGCCGCGATTTTCAAAAAGCCTGTCGCTTACATAAACAGTATTGGTATCGGCATTATACACTGCTTTACCATTTACCATGGTTGCCGGTATGGTCATTGTTTTGCTGAAATCAATCGGATGGTTCAGGAAGTAAACATCTTTATCGCCATCATTATCATAATCAAAAAAGTAAGATTGCATGCTGTAGCTGGCATCATCCAGGCCAAAGGATTCGGCCATGTCGGTGAATGTGTTATTCTTGTTATTGATGTAGAGCATTTTCTTTCTCAGGTTCGCATCTTTATAACCCGACTTACAGACCAAAATATCCAGGTAGCCATCGTTATTGATATCAACCATGGTAGTACCGGTTTTAATGCCCACACCTCCGTTAACACCGGCGCTTTCTGTTATATCTTTAAATTTAAAGTTGCCGAGGTTCAGGTACAGTTTATTACTGGCCAGTGTTGATGTAAAATAAAGATCAGGCAGTCCATCATTATTAATATCGCCAACACTTACACCGGCACCTACATACAGGTACTCATATACATACAGGAACATGGTTTGCGTTTCAACAATATCATTTCTAAAATCAACACCGGTTATGCTTTCAGGCATCAGGGTAAATTGTTTACCTGTATTAGTCAGTTGTGCCTGTGCAGTAACTGCTGAAAAAATAAAGAGTAAGCATGAAACTAAACGATGTTTTGCCATTGGTATAATTTGTTTTATTTAATTGCAGCCGGATACAGTGTTTTTAAAACATGGGCCCCTATTTCTTTACCCTGTATAACGCTGATACGGGCAGTTTCGGCATAATGAATGCCACCATACACCCTGCTCATACTGGATTCATATGCAGCTTCATAAAAAGAGTTAAACCGGCGGATATCATTGCCAAAAGGAATTTCTGTTTTATCTGTGAATTTATAATTATCGCCAAATAAAGCGGTAAGCACAGTGGCTGCGGCATTTGATGTAACAGAATGGCCACTTGTAAATTCTGGAAACGGTGGTGTTTGAATGTAAGGTTGCCAGTTTTTATCTACATGATCGTTGATTACCGTTATAGGCCTGATAAGGTTGGTTTTAAATTTTTCATCCCAGCAGGAAATAAACGCATCAAATAACGCAATGGATGTTAGTGTATAAGCCAGGGAAGAGCGGCTAACGGTTTCGTTTTTTTCTTCACAAGCCTGCTTGGTTATCATCAGCCAATGCCCGCCCGGCGAAATTTTATGAATAAAATAATTCAGGTGCCCCATATTTACCGAAACATTGGGGTTATCATCCCAATATTTTGCAATGGCTTTTTGTGTGGTATCCAGTTTTTTGCCCATCTCATACACATCCATCATTGTTTTATAAAAGGAAGAATTTTTTTTAAGGCTGAAAGGAAGTTTTTCTTTTGGTGAAAATTGAGCGGGAGAACTTAATGTGTATGGCCTGATGGTGTTCCAGAAAGGTTCAATAGCCTGGGCATAATCGGCAGGTGTAGGTTGCCAGGTGCCCGGCTCGGTTGAAAGTGTAAACCTTGGCATGGCACGGGATTGATTATAATTATCTCTTTTGGCCCATGCAAAAACACTATCGGCAACCAGCTTACCATACAGCAGAGAATTTTTTACCAGCTCGGCATTGCTTTTACCAAATAAAACCGAATCAATAAAATGCTGACGCCAGCTTTCCAGTTTATACTCGGAGCCAACCAGGCTTTGTGCTGTATAAGAAAATGAAACTGCTGCTGCAATAAAATTATCAATTTTGATATTTGCCGGCGGCGCAGGTAAATTACCCAATCCGTTCAGCTTTCCGGATAAAGAACCAATAGCAGGGTCATCGAGCCTGATGCATTCGTAAAAAGCAATATTGGGATAGGCATAAATACGGCTTGCCACCGGAGGTGTGAAAAAATCAACCATTACGGTGTTTATCAAAAGATCATTTAATTCGTGCAGTACAACAGCTTTATCCTGGGCTTTTGCCTGCTGAATAGTAAAACTGAAAATGACAATAATGGTGAGGAGTAATCTTTTTAATGGCAGTTGTTTAGTCATTGTATTAAAATTTGATAAAAAATCTTATCAAATTTAAAAAAAAATAGCCGTCTTAATCAACTTATAAATAAAATCAGGCTGCTAAACATGGGGAATTAAACTGCAGTATATCAGGAAGCCAGCAGGGCTTCTTCCTTTTTTAATTCCCTGTCGAAAATAAATGTACCTAAGGGAATAAAAGCAGCAATAAAGGCTTTAATGAACCATAAAAAACTTTTCTTTAAACTGCCCATTACCTCAAATGCAAAATAGATAAATGTTACAAAGAGTGCACCATGTATCCAGCCCATCACTTTTACAGCTTCGGGAAAATTAAAAAAGTATTTAAGCGGCATGGCAATCAGCAATAAGACCAAAAATGAAATACCTTCTGCAATACCAATCATTCTGAAACGGTGCAGTAATTTTTTTGCTTTATTTGTTATCATGTGTATATTCCCCCTTTAGGGGGTTAGGGGTGTGATGTTTTAATAATTTACAACCTGTTCAACAATACTTTCCGGCATATCCCGCCACTCATATTGCTGGTTGCGCAGCTGCGGTTCAAAGCCCGCTTCTTTAATTGCCTGTTGTATGGTTGTACTTGTAAAACGATGTGGTGCTCCGGCAGCACTCACAACATTCTCTTCAATCATAATGCTGCCAAAATCATTTGCGCCAGCATTTAAACAAATTTGTGCAACCTGTTTTCCTACTGTTAACCAGCTTGCCTGTATGTTTAAAACATTGGGCAACATAATTCTGCTCATGGCAATCATGCGTATATATTCTTCGGCTGTGGTTAAATTATGTACGCCACGTATTTTTGCCAATAGTGTATCCACATCCTGGAACGTCCAGGGGATGAATGCAAGAAACCCTTTTGCTTCAGCAGGTTTGCGGCTTTGTACTTCTCTAATCTTTACCAAATGTTCAAAACGTTCCTGCAGTGTTTCTACATGGCCAAACATCATGGTAGCAGATGTAGTGATATTCAGTTTATGTGCTTCATGCATAATATCCAGCCATTCCTGTGCACCACATTTTCCTTTGCTGATCAACCGCCTTACCCTGTCGGTTAAAATTTCGGCACCGGCGCCGGGCAGGCTATCCATACCGGCTTCTTTTAAAGCCATCAGCACTTCCCGGTGTGTACTTTTTTCCAGCTTGGTAATGTGAGCTACTTCGGGCGGCCCCAGTGTATGCAGTTTAATATTAGGGTAAAGCGATTTAAGTTCTTTAAACAGGTTTACATAAAAACTCAAACCCAGTTCGGGGTGATGGCCTCCCTGCAGCAACAGTTGATCGCCACCAAATTTTATGGTCTCTTCAATCTTTGTTTTATACGTTTCAATATCTGTTATGTATGCTTCGGCATGGCCAGGTATGCGGTAAAAATTACAGAATTTACAATTGGCGATGCATACATTGGTGGTGTTTACATTCCTGTCTATCTGCCAGGTAACTTTACCATGGGGCACCTGCTTCTTTCTTAATTCATCCGCAACAAACATTAATTCAGTCAGTGCAGCGTTTTCAAAAAGGTACATGCCTTCTTCTACAGATAAAAATCCGAAGTTTAGCGCTTTTTGATACAGGTCATTTAATTCCATATGTCCTCCGTTTGTGTAATAAACAACAAAAGTACATCCAATAGGTTGTAAATTCGAATGAAGATTGCATGATAAAAATTTGCCACACCATATTATTCATTATTGTACTGGCAAATACACAGGCACAGGAGATTTTACCCCAAAAAGAAGCAAAATTCATTACCCGGTTCCCTTTCAGGCAATTCAGCGGCGGGGTAATGGTGCTCCAGGCTAAATTTGGCAATGTGCCCGATAGCTTAAATTTTATTTTGGACAGCGGCAGTGGCGGTATCTCTCTTGATTCAGGCACCTGCGCCGAGTTTAATATTCCTTTAAAACCCAGCGACACTACCATTACCGGAATTGGAGGTATACGCAAAGTTTCTTTTGCATTTGATCAAAACCTGATCCTGCCCGGGTTGAAAATAGAACATCTTAACTTTCATGTAAACAATTATGATGTACTCAGCAGTGTGTATGGCGAAAAAGTAGATGGTATCATAGGTTATAGTTTTTTCAGCCGTTATATCGTTAAGATCAATTTCGACAGCAGTATGATTGAAGTTTACAGCCCCGGACGAATTGATTATCCAATTGACGGAACCATCCTGCATCCTGCATTTACCAACCTGCCCATTCAATGGCTGAATATAAAAGACAAAAAAAGACTTGGCTTTAACTTTTACTTTGATACCGGTGCCGGACTTTGTTTATTAATGAGTGAACAGTTTGCAAAAGACAGCGCCATTTTATTGAACAGAAGAAAACCGGTTGTTACACAGGCTGAAGGTATGGGCGGAAAACTTCAGATGCGTCTTACTTTAATTAAAGAAGTTAGAATCGGGCCTTACCGTTTCAAGGCCGTACCAACTTATTTGTATAAAGATGATTACAATGTAACCTCCTATCCCTTTACGGGCGGCCTGTTAGGCAATGACCTGCTGCGCAGGTTCAACATGATCATCAATTACCCAAACCGCGAAATTCATTTGCAGCCCAACAGTCATTTTAACGAAGACTTTGATTATGCATACACCGGGTTGGGAATTTATTATATAAATGGTAAGATAATGGTAGAGGATGTAATTAAAGATTCGCCTGCAGATAAGGCAAACTTTAAAGTGAATGACGAAATTATTGCAGTAAACAGAAATTTTTCTCTGAATATGCAAGCGTATAAAAATATGCTGCAAAAGCCATTTGAAACAGTGAAGATCTTAATAAGGCGTGATGGCGTTTTAAAAGAGCTTACCATTAATACCATAAGCATCCGTTAATACCATCTTTATTTCATAAGTAGTCCAACGGACTGCGTTGAAATATTAGTTGGTATTATGCCGACTGAAAAGCTGTTGTACTGTTTATAGTGCAAAGTCGGTATAAACTTTGTTGCGGGTTTTGTTCTCCTCCGTACATTTGCACATGATTAATTTTGAAAAATTTGAAATTGCCAATGGCTTAAAAGTGCTGGTTCACCGGGATGCAAGCACACCCATGGCAGTGGTTAATGTTTTGTATGATGTGGGCGCACGTGATGAAGACCCTGCCAAAACCGGTTTTGCCCATTTGTTTGAACACCTGATGTTTGGAGGAAGTGTGAATATTCCTGTGTATGATGAGCCCTTACAACTGGCCGGCGGAGACAACAATGCTTTTACAACCAATGATCTTACCAATTATTATTGCCAGTTGCCTGCCGAAAACCTCGAAACTGCTTTTTGGCTGGAAAGCGACCGGATGTTATCATTGGCCTTCAGCAAAAAAAGCCTGGAAGTGCAGCGCAAAGTAGTTTGCGAAGAATTTAAAGAGCATTATATAAACAAACCTTACGGCGATGTATGGCATAAGATGAGAGAGCTTACTTATACTGTTCATCCATACCGCTGGATGACGATAGGTGCCGAGCTGAGCCATATAGAAAATGCAACACTGGATGATGTAAAAGGATTTTTTAATAAACACTACAACCCGGGCAATGCTATTTTAGTTGTGGCGGGAAATGTAACCCTTGATGAAGTAAAGCGGCTTACCGAAAAATGGTTTGCACCCATTCCTGCAGGCGAAAAATATGTTCGCAATTTGCCGGTTGAGCCCAAACAAACTGCTGCCCGGTCAAGTACAGTAAAAGCAAATGTGCCGCTGGACGCATTGTATAAATGCTGGCATATTTATCCAAGAACTGATATGCGTTATTATACCGCCGATCTTATTTCCGAAATTTTAAGCGGAGGCGGTTCATCCCGTTTATTTCAATCGCTGGTAAAAGAAAAACAACTTTTCAGCAATATTGAATGTTATCACCTGGGAAGTACCGATGCCGGCCTGTTAACCATTGAAGGTAAACTGGTAAAAGGTGTGAAGATGGAAGATGCAGAAGCAGCTGTTAATGAAGAATTGGTAAAACTGCAGCAGGAAGGCATCAGCCAGCGGGAACTGGATAAAGTGAAAAACAAAACAGAAAGCATGATTGCTTTTGAAGACATGAGCATTACCAACCGGGCTGCCAGCCTTGCCATGTATGAGCAATTGGGCGATGCTGACCTGATCAATAAAGAACTGGACAGATACCGTGCGGTAACAGCAGAAGAAATACAGCATGAAAGCAAAATAATTTTTGACGAAAAGAATTCTAATACACTGTATTACTATTCCAATAACTAATAACTTAATGCACAGAAAAACGGCCCCACTCATAAAAGATGCCATTGAATTTAATCTTGAACTGAAACCTTATCAAAAATTTACTTTAGATAATGGCGTACCGGTTTATACCATTGATGCCGGTGCACAGGAAGTAGTGCAGATAGAGCTGGTGTTTTATGCCGGCAACTGGTTTGAACAGCAAAAATCGGTAGCAGCAGCCACCAATTATTTATTAAAGAATGGCACATCAACAAAAAGTGCTTTTGAAATAAATGAAGTGTTTGAATATTATGGTGCCTACTGCAACCGCTCCTGCTTTAATGAAACAGCGGTTGTTTCTCTTTCAGCCTTAAGTAAACAATTGCCGGCTGTTTTACCCGTGGTAAGGGACATGATTACTGACCCTGTTTTTAGTGAGGCAGAACTGGATATCTATAAACAAAATTCAAAACAGCGGATAAAGGTTAATTTACAAAAATGCGATTTTGTTGCCACCCGGTTAACAGATGCATATGTTTTTGGCGAAGCACATCCTTACGGTAAATACACTAATCCCGAAGACCTGGATGCATTGAACAGCGGCTTGCTGAAAGATTTTTTCACGCAATATTATCTTAACGGGCAGTGTGTGATGTTTGTAAGTGGTAAACTTCCGGCTGATATTGAACAGCAGTTGAACAAAGCTTTTGGCGATCTTTCAATCAAACCTTTCAATAACCAGCTTACAACAATCATACAATCGCCTGCGGCAGAAAAAAAATACAGAATTGAAAACGATGTAAATGGCGTGCAGGGTGCTATCCGTATTGCCAGGCCTTTCCCAAACCGTCATCACCCCGACTTTATGAAAGTGATGGTGCTGAATACCGTGTTTGGAGGCTTTTTTGGATCAAGGCTGATGAGTAATATTCGTGAAGACAAAGGGTATACTTACGGCATACACAGCTATGTGCAAAACCATATTCACGACTCTGCCTGGATGATAAGCACTGAAGCCGGTAAGGATGTTTGCGAAGCAACCATTGAAGAAGTGTATAAAGAAATGAAATTATTAAGAGAAGACCTGGTTGATAATGAAGAATTGTTGCTGGTACGAAATTATTTGATCGGAACAATTTTGGGTGACCTGGATGGCCCCTTTCAGATCATGGGCCGGTGGAAAAACCTGGTGTTAAATAATCTTGACGGCGATTATTTTTACAGATCAATAGAAACAATAAAAAATATTTCAGCAGAAGAGCTGCGTGAGCTGTCAAAAAAGTACCTGAATCCTGCCGATTTTTACGAAATAGTTGTAATTTGATGTTATGCAAAAATGGTTTTTTAAAGTATTGGTTTGCTCGGTAAATGTTTTTGTACTGGCGTATATTTTACCAGGTATAGCTATTGTTGATTTTTTTACTGCTATTATTGTAGCAGTTGTACTGTCATTGCTGGATGCAATTGTAAAGCCGCTCCTCATTATACTTACCCTGCCGGCAACCATTTTAACGCTGGGCCTTTTCCTGTTTGTAATTAATGCTGCCATTATTTTGCTGGATGCCTATTTTGTGCATGGCTTTAAAGTAGACAGTTTTTGGTATGCCCTTCTTTTAAGTGCTGTGCTTTCTTTCTTTAATTCTTTGGTGCATAAAAAAGCATTTCCAGAGGATAAGCAAAATGTAAATCAACAGCAATAAAAAAAGAGTACGGTTTATGTTCGTACTCTTTGATCAGTTTTCAGGGAAATCTTTTCTTAGTCAATTTTCATTTTATACCGCTTAGCCTGTTCTTTAATAATTTTTTCTACTTCTGTTTCTAAAGTGGGGGCATTGTTTTTATTAGCTGCATTTTTAGCTTTTTCTGCGGCTATATAAGCATCTCTTTGTTTGTTCAGGTTGATTATCTCAGTATTTACAGCGCTGCGTTCTTTACTTTTTGTTTCCACAATTTTTTTCAACTCTTCAGTTGTTTTGTTTCTCAGGCTATCGGGCAATTCCTGTTTATTAATCTTTTCCAATGCCAGGTCACCACCTTTATCTTTTGCATCTACCAAATCCCATTGGGCATTATTATAAACTGCAGCATTGCTTTTACTTTGAATTCTTTTTAAACCGGCAGATTTACTCATGCTTGCATTGGCCTCATCCATAATAGCCTGCTTTTTCTGATAACTGGCTCCACCATAGCCATAAGCAATGTAAGTGCCATTCAGCTTATCATTGAGCGCATAAATAATACTGTCGTATGGGGTTGGTATTTCGGGTTCTTTAGCATTTTGATTGATGTTGGTAAAACTGCCATTGCCACATTCGCCTGCCAGGTTCCAATGCTCCCGGATGCCCTGCATTTTATCGCCGCAGTAAATGGTATTTACAATCACCCCTTTGTTTTTTGCTTCGGTACAAGCCTTAGTATAGTGCAGGCTGCCCTGTAAAAAGTCTTCGTTACCGGCTATAAAGATCACTTTATAACTTTCCGGTGAAGGATCCCATTTTAACTCATTCAGAGAGCTGAAAATTACCTGGCCGCAATATTCATCGCCGCCATTGGTTTTTAAACTGAATAAATTCTGCGACAGCGAATCCAGGTCGCTTATAAAACCATTGATCAGTTTTACATAACCGGCTTTTATATCGTTGGTAGACCTGCCATATTCATACAATGCAATTTCAATTTTTGGCGAAACGCTTCCATCGCATTTGGCCTTACCCATGGTGTTTACCATATTCCATAACTGGGCTTTTGCCTGCTCAATCAGTCCGTCCATGCTGCCGCTTACATCTAATAAAATGGCGGCCTGTATTTTTGGGTTGGCAGTTTTTGTAAGCTGGGTTGATTGCCGGCCATTATTTGTAAAAGATAAAATGGTAATGCTGGTTAAAATTAGCAGCATTACAGCGGCTGGTTTAAATAGTTGTTGCATATATAACAGTTTTAAGGTAGATGCAGGTTGTTTGTTAATTGCACACTAATTTCCCGGGAGACAGCCCTGTTTGCAATTGATTAACAAAACCGGATTAAGTTTCAATATACAAAACCGATTTGGAAAGCATACCCAACAAGGGCTAACTTTACCAATAATTTACCAGATTTAATATGATGCAGTTTTACAGAAAAGATTTAAGCAACGAAGCATTAACAGAACTCTACAAAAAACTGTTGCTGCCCCGTATGATTGAAGAAAAAATGCTGGTATTACTGCGGCAGGGCAAGATCAGTAAATGGTTCAGCGGCATCGGGCAGGAAGCCATTGCAGTGGGTGCCACTATGGCTATGCAGCAAGATGAATGGATCATGCCGCTGCATCGCAACCTGGGCGTTTTTACATCCCGTAAAATGCCTTTGAGTAAATTATTTATGCAATGGCAGGGTAATAAAGAGGGATACAGTAAAGGACGGGAAAGAAGTTTTCATTTTGGTACAAAAGAACATCATATCTGTGGTATGATATCGCATCTGGGTCCGCAGATGGCTATTGCCGATGGTGTGGCCCTGGCTTATAAACTGCGTGATGATCAAAAAGCATCGCTGGCTTTTACCGGCGATGGCGGCACCAGCGAAGGCGATTTTCATGAAGCATTGAATATTGCTGCGGTGTGGGATCTGCCCGTAATTTTTATCATTGAAAATAATGGCTACGGTTTAAGCACACCAACGAGCGAACAATACCGCTGTAAAAACCTGGTAGATAAAGCTATTGGTTATGGTATAGAAGGCGTTCAAATCGACGGCAATAATATTTTATCAGTCTACGATACCATCAAAGGTGTTCGTGAATACTGCATCAAAAATCAAAAACCTTATTTAATTGAATGCATGACTTTCCGCATGCGTGGGCATGAAGAAGCAAGCGGCGTAAAATATGTGCCACCCGAAATGTTTGAGCAATGGGCGACAAAAGATCCTGTAAAAAACTATGAACAGTATCTTATTGATGAACATATTTTAACTGCAGTGCAGGTTGAAAATATGAAGGCAGAAACCAAAACTTACATAGAGACTGAATTAAAAATAGGATCACAGGCAATGCCGATGGTTGTGGATACTGCAGAGGAGTTGAATGATGTGTATGCGCCGTCGTCAGACGTGAATCGTGAATCGTCAGTATTGCAGTACGATGCTGTTGCCTCTTCTCACGACTCACCACTCACCACTCACGAAAAAAGGTTCATCGACGGCATCAAAGAAGCCCTCCACCAAAGCATGACCAAACATCCCAACCTGATCATCATGGGGCAGGACATTGCAGCATACGGCGGTGCTTTTAAAATAACCGAAGGGTTTGTAGAAGAGTTTGGCAAAGACAGGATACGCAATACACCCATTTGCGAAAGTGCTGTTGTGGGTGCTGCACTGGGTTTAAGTTTGGAAGGATACAAAGCCATTATGGAAATGCAGTTTGCCGATTTTGCAACGGTGGGTTTCAACCAGATAATAAATAACCTGGCAAAAATTCATTACCGCTGGGGACAAAATGCCGATGTGGTAATCCGCATGCCAACCGGCGGCGGCGTGGGCGCAGGGCCGTTTCATTCGCAAAGTAATGAGGCATGGTTTGTACACACACCGGGATTGAAAGTGGTTTACCCAAGCACACCTGCCGATGCAAAAGGTTTGCTGATAGCTGCCATCAATGACCCCAACCCGGTTTTATATTTTGAACATAAGGCTTTGTATCGTTCGGTAAGCGGTCATGTGCCTGAGGAATATTATGAAGTTGAAATTGGTAAGGCAAGATTGGTTACCAGCGGCGATGATATCAGCATCATCACCTATGGTGCCGGTGTGCACTGGGCAATGGACTATGCAAAAAATAATACAGATATCTCTATTCATATTTTGGATCTGCGAACATTGCTTCCTTTGGATTATGAAGCAATAAAGGAAGCTGTTGCTGCAACAGGCAAAGTACTGGTACTGCACGAAGACACACTGCTTGGAGGCATTGGTGGCGAGATAGCCGCCTGGATCGCAGAAAATTGTTTTGATCATCTGGATGCACCGGTAATGCGTTGTGCGTCGCTGGATACACCCATTCCTTTTAATATAGAGCTGGAGAAAAACTTTATGGCTTACAGCAGGCTGGATGAAAATGTAGAAAAATTGATGGCATACTGATAATAGTTTAGTTGTTTTATAAAAAAGAAAATATATTTTCACATAGCAAAATTGTTTTCTACAACCAAAACTTCAACCATGTCAACTTCTGCAATTCTACTCATCGCTCTCGGCATTGGCGTGTTTATACTTATTGCCGCCTTCATTAAAATTTATAACGAGCTGGCCAAAGAACGTATTCTTACCCAGGAAGGTGCCAGCGGAGTAGGAACCTGTTTACAGCAACGGAATGATCTGATACCAAACCTGGTTGAAACGGTAAAAGGCTATGCCGGCCACGAAAACCAGACATTAATTGAAGTAACAAAATGGCGCAACCAAAGCGCCGCTGCTACAACAGTGGAAGAACAGAATGCAGCTTCCGGCGGCTTAAAGCAGGCGTTGATGAATATGCTGTCCATCACGGAAGCTTATCCCGAACTGAAGGCCAATGAAAATTTTCAGCAACTGATGGGACAATTATCTGTGCTTGAAGAAAAAATCAATGATGCCCGCCGCTACTATAATGGCACAGTACGGGAATACAACCAAAGCCTTGCAGTGTTTCCTAAAAATATGGTGGGCAACAGCTTTGGTTTTAAGCCCGCAGTTTTCTTTGCCGAAGATGCCGAAGCTAAAGTGGCTCCCAAAGTAAAATTTTAATAAACATATTTCGTTGTTTGATTTTCATTTTTTATAAACGGAAAATTTCATGCGGAAAATTATCACCCTGCTTATTTTTCTTTTTGCTGTTTTTTTTGCAGAAGCACAGAAAGCAAAAATTCCCACTTATTATTTTACCAGAACCAGTGAATATTATTTAACCGATGCAGAAGTAGATTCGCTGTTTTATGATGAAGCAACCGCTTTTTTAAAAGAACAAAGCATTCCCGAATCGATGATAGAGGCAGCGTATCCTTCCATTAAGAGCATGCTGCAGGCTTTTGGTAAACAACAGATAACACAGGCATTTACAATACTGGAAACTCAGCAAAAAATAAAACCGGTTGATAAAAGCCTGTCAAAGTTTTACAGCAATAAGCGTTTGTATGTTGAAGAACTGCAGGTGCAGATACGCAAAACATTTTCTGCCAGTAAATCCCTTTCTAAATACACAACACTAAACAACAGCGACCGGATTACCAGCTTTAACAGTATGGTACGGGTTGGTACTGATGGTAAACTGCTGGTGCAGGAAGAGATAAGCATACACAATGGCAATGGCGAAACAAATTCAGTTTATGCCAGCGACGGCGCATCGGAAGATGCTACTGTAAACAATGAGATCAAAAGAGGAATTGTAAGAGCATTCCCTCTTTACTACATTAATAAATATAAACTTTTTCAGAACACAACTTTTAAACTGAAGGAGGTATTGCGTGATGGAAAAACAGAAAACTACCACACAGAAAATTATGAGAACGGTATTTTGGTTTACACCGGAAGCAAAGATATTTTTCTGGATAAAGGAACATATACCTACAGCATTACTTACGAAACAGATCATCAGCTAAAATCATTAAAAGATTTTGATGAACTGTATTGGAATGTTACAGGCAACGGCTGGCCATTTAAAATAGATTCGGCTAGCTGTACGGTTATACTTCCCAAAGGAGCTACTGCATTATCAGGTAAATGTTATACAGGTTTTCAGGGCGACAGCGCTGCAAATTGTAACATCAGCCAAACAACAATTGGGGATAGTGTTGTTATTGTTTTCAGAGCTACAAAATCGCTGCAACCTTATCAGGGGCTTACCATTGCCACATCATGGCCAAAGGGATTTGTACAAAACCAACTTTCAACCTGGCAAACTATTAAATATTATGTGTGGAATAATAAAGCAGTTTTCTTTTTACCCTTAGCAGCCCTGTTCTCTGCCATCTTTTGTTTCATTTTCTGGTTTCGCTATGGCCGGGATCCGGAGAAAGGAACAGTATATCCTTTGTTTGAACCACCTGCCGGTTATGGCCCGGCTGCATTAGGATATATCTACCACCAGGAATTCAATATGCAGTTAACTGCTGCCACCATGGTTGATGCGGCCGTAAGGCATAAAATTAAAATTGATGTGGAAAGAGACGGGCTTATTTTTAAGCACAACGAATACGTCATCAGCCAAAGTAAATTACCAGCAAAACAACCGGTAAGTAAATATGAAGAATTCTGGAGTGATATAGAGGACCTCATTGGCAGCCGCATTGAGAAAGGGAAATACAACAAGGACCTGGGAGATCTGAACAAAGCCGTACAAAATTATTGTGAAGACAATTATAAAAGTAAAGATGGTTTTGCAAAAAGTAAAAAAGGCTTTTTTGCATTGAATAATAAATACACCACATTACCAGGATTAATTTGCTTTGCAGCAGGTATTTGGGGAGCCATAGAATTATTCAGAGCCCTGTATCTTTCAAACTTCTGGCAGATAGCCTATTTTGTTGGCGGCATCATTTTATGTTCGCTGGTATTTAGAATATTCTCTAAACTATTAAAAGCATACAGCCCCGAAGGGCGGCAATTGGCTGATAAGATTGAAGGCTTCCGCATGTTTTTATCCACGGCCGATGAAAAAAGATTTGACCTGATGAGCCCGCCCAAAAAATCGCTTGAGCTCTACGAAAAATATCTACCCTTTGCCATTGCCCTTGGCTGTGAAAATGAATGGGGACAAAAATTTGAAGAGATCATAGATACCGCCAGCCTGGATGGTAATGTTTCTTCCGGCACATCTTTTTCTCAAAGCATGAGCAGGAACAATAATTTCAGCTCTTCCTTTGCCTCATCTTTCAGTGGCGCCATTTCATCGGCAAGTTCACCTCCATCCAGTTCATCAGGTGGCGGTTCATCCTTTGGTGGAGGCAGCAGTGGAGGCGGTGGAGGCGGTGGCGGTGGAGGCGGTTGGTAGCGGATAATATAATTCAATCCAAAACAGACTGCATGATTCTTTAACACTAAAAATAAATATGAATGTTTACAGAAACCTCATTTAACGATTGGTACGCCCAGGTAAAAACTGAATTTACCAAAGCCGGACTTGTATTACCGGACGATATTGAAATGATGGAGCTTGCACATATGGAATGTATGGAAGAGAAAAAATCTGTTGCAGATTTTGTTGCAGAATCCAAAGCAGAACAAAACGGGTAACAGTTAAAAAAATCAGTATGAAAAAATATTTTTTATTCATTGCAGTCATTTCCGTTTTTATTTCCTGCAAACAATCAGCAGAAAAATCAGGTGCGGCAACTGTGTTGTACGACTCTGCTTATGTGCCGGCAGTTTTTGCTGATGCCAACCGGGTAGAGAAAATTAAAGCGGCTTTTACAGTAATAGACAGCCTGTATAAAAAATACGCAACAGACAATCATTTTCCAGCTATATCATTTGGTATTGTGGTAGATGGACAGCTGCTGTATAAAAACAGTTATGGTTATACCGATGTGGCAAAGAAAACTCCGGCAACATCTGCTTCACTTTTCCGCATTGCCTCTATGAGTAAAAGTTTTACCTGCATGGCCATGTTAAAACTGCGTGATGAAGGAAAACTGAATTTAGATGATCCTGCTTATTTGTACATCCCTGAATTAAAAAATCTGAAGTACCCAACTGCCGATGCACCGGTTATTACCATCCGTCATTTAATGACACATGGTGCCGGTTTTCCTGAAGACAATCCCTGGGGCGACAGGCAGCTTGCCGATACTGATAAAGACCTGATGGAGTTTATTGGTAAACAGATCTCTTTTTCCAACCCGCCCGGCATTGCGTATGAATACAGCAATTTAGGTTTTGCACTTCAGGGAAAAATCATCAGCAAAGTTTCCGGCATGCGGTACCAGGATTATATCAAGAAAAATATTCTGGACCCATTGGGCATGAAAACTACCACCTACGAATTTGGTGATGTTACTCCTGATAAACTGGCTCATGGATACCGTTGGTTAAATGAACAATGGAACGAAGAAATATTACTGCATGATACCAAAGACGGTAGCTGGGGAGCAATGGGCGCCATGATAACTTCTATTGATGAGTTTGCAAACTATATGGCTTTTCACATGAGTGCATGGCCGCCCAACAACGCAAAAGATGATGGCCCGGTAAAAAGAAGTTCAGTTAGAGAGATGCATCATCCCTGGCGGGTGAATGCCTTTAATGCAAATTTTATTTTTCCGGATGGAAGAACCTGTGCAACTACAACTGCCTATTGCTATGGTTTGGGCTGGATGAAAGACTGTGATGGTAAAGTATATATTGCCCACAGCGGTGGCCTGCCCGGCTTTGGAAGCCAGTGGCGCATCATGCCCGAATATGGGATTGGTGTAATGGCTTTTGCCAACCGTACCTATGCACCCATGGGTGCCATAAACCTGCGTGTGCTGGATACCTTAATTAAAATAGCCGGTTTGCAACCCAGGCAAATAGTGCCATCAAAAATTTTAGAGCAGCGCAAAAATGAATTGCTTAAAATTTTACCCGACTGGAACAATGCCGAAAAAAGCGGCATTTTTGCCGAAAACTTTTTCCCCGATTACCCCATTGACAGTTTAAAGAAAGAAGCAAAGGATCTGTACAGCAAAGCCGGAAAAATAATTGCCATAAAAGCAACAAAGCCCGAGAACCAGTTGCGTGGCAGTTTTATTATTGAAGGCGAAAAAATAAATATGGAAGTATATTTTACACTGTCGCCGGAGAACCCGGCGTTGATACAGGAGTATCATATAAAGGAAGTGCCAAAGCAATGATTTTATTACCGCAGAGACGGGGAGGTGCAGAGTTTAAACTAAAGGAATTTTATTTCTCTCTGTCTCTGCGGTTTATTTATTCCCCGGGATGATATTTCCTTTCTACATGCTTCAACACATCTTCTTTATAAAACAACACCTCTTTAAACTGCCCTTTGCTGTACATCAATCCCTGGTCAAAAAAATGTTTTGAATTGGTATCGCCGCTTTCGCCACCAGCCAATAAAGATTTTGCTTTTATTCTCTTGCCAAACTCAACAGCACAAATAAAACTGTTACCATGGTAGCCATATCTTTTTTTAGTACCCGGATACGTGCTGCTGCTGTAGGATGGTAACATGCCCCAGGTTGCAGAGGCAAACCCATCCGGCAGGCTTGGCTTACTATCATCAAACTTATATTCAATATCATTTGCAATGCGTTGAAAACGGTTTATGGCTCCCCAGGCAACCTGCCATTTGCCAAAATTGTTTTTTAAATCTTTCATTACGGCAAGCATGGGTTTAAGCAGTTCATCGGCAGTTGCGTTTGCAGCAAAATATTTTGCTACTTCAACCTGATTGCCCTTGTATTTTATTTCGCCCATCAATGGTAAAAGTTTTTCGCCCCATGTTATAGCTAGTGTAGTGGCAACAGAATTTTCTGCACTGCGGTAATCCCATTTTTTTAAAACAGCCATTACCTCTTTCAGTTGCAGAAAAGCTGTATCATTTTTATTCAATTTATTGTCATAGCTATTTATCAGTGCAGGCAATAAAACTTCAAAAGCAGCCAGGCGGGTATCATAACCGGCTTTTATTACTTTATCCAGCGTATATTTCTTTTCTTCATCCAATACCCTCACCGCATTGATGCCCCGGAAGTTTTCACCATCGGGCGCCAGGTAAGCTGCATAGTCTGTTTTCTTCGGACTGTATTTACCTGCAACAGTAAAAGGCGTGGAGTTACAGTTTTGCAACCAGCCGTTTGCAGGATTGTACATATGTACGCTTTCATTTACCGAATGGTAGCCCTGCCATGTAGTGGCAGATGTGCTTCCATCAACGGGTTTGCTCCAGTCGTATTTGGGATCACGCTTAGGCAAAAAATTACCATGCCAGTAAGCAATATTTCCTTCTGCATCGGCATACACCGTATTGTTGCTGGGGTTGGCGCCCATGTCCATTGTTTTTTTAAAATCGGCAAAGCTTTTTGTTTTAGTACGCAACCAGCTTTGCATAAAACCTTTTGTATCACGGTTGTTATGTCGCAGGCTCAAATACTTTCCATCACGCTTTGCTAAAATGGGCCCATGATGCGTAAACAGTGCATTAAAAGTTTTTGTTTCAAAACCACTGGCTGTTTTATATTTTACGTAGATATTCTTATTGCTTACCGTTCTTTCAACTCCATCAAATTCGTAAAACAAATGATTGTCCTTTTTGGTAAGCTTTACAATATATGCGTCCGAAATATCTGCCTGGCTGCTGGTATGCATCCAGCCGCAGCGCTCATTAAAACCCTGGTAAATAAATGGCTGTCCCCAGGTAACGGCACCGTAAGCATTTAATCCCTCTTCACTTACCATGTGTACCTCGGGCCTGAAATAAAATGTTACATGTGGGTTGATGTATAAAATGGCTTTACCGCTTTCGGTGATTGTTGGCGCAAAAGCAAATCCGTTAGAACCTGTTGGATCTTCTTCTTTAAATGCTCTTTTGGTAAAAGCCTCATCACTGCCCGAATAGAAATTTTTTAATTCTTCAACAGATATTCCACCGGTGCTGATGGCACCAATGCTTCCATCGGTCCATAGTAAAGGATACCATGGCTCAAAATGATTGAGTAAGATTGGTTTTATCTTTTGATTTTTGTGCAGAAAATAATTAATGCCATCAGCAAAAGCATTTAAAATTCTCTTGAGTGTATCGTTGGCATTGTTGTAATCTTTTATGGCATCGGCACTGTCAATTACCAGGCGTATCAGCAGATCGTTATACAGATCTTTTTCTCCATTCACTTCGGCCAGGCGGCCCAGCTTTTCAATATAATTCATCTCCACTCTTCTAAAATCATCTTCGCACTGTGCATATAATAAACCAAACACCGCATCGGCATCTGTTTTGCCATACACATGTGGTATGCCATAATGATCACGGATGATGGTAATGTTGCCAGCTTGTTTTTTCCAGGACGCAACTTCGCTATTGGAAAATGGCTGTGCAATAAGTTGAAATGGAATCAGGAAAACAAAGAGTAACATCTTCATACAGTGATGATTTATTTAGTGCTGTTAATATAAACAAAACCTGATTAATTATTAATAATACTTCCTTTTGTGTAACGAAATTGAAGCTAGCCAGCTGCCATCATTAACAAAAGCGAAAAGCGTAGCAAATAATCAGACCGTATTTTTACTAATAAATTGTTGCTAAATTCAAAATAATAGTATAAGATTGCATTTATTTTATACCAGCAACACCCTCCTGAAATCATTAATACCTAAGAACTACCTCCCCAGAGCATTTATAAACCCTAAGTGCCTTTAAAACATGAACTCAGCAAAAAACACTGTACAGCCAGCACTGTGTGCCAATGGCATGCTTAAGTATGCCATATTACTTAGCACATTCCTGTTATTTTTTTCAACATTTTCAAAAGCCCAAAACCCGGTTTCAATTGAAAATGCATTGCCCGGAAACCCTTCTACAGAGTGGGATATCAGCGGAGCCGGAGACTTGTCCATACAAGGTTTTGCAACGGATCTGAGTATTGATACCGGAACAACAGTTGACTTTAAAATTGACGTTAAACTGCCTGCAACAAATTACAGTATCAAAATATACCGGCTCGGATATTATGGTGGAAACGGTGCACGCCTGGTTGCTGATCTGGGAAATGGGTTTGCCGGACAGGCACAGCCTGCACCTTTTTATGAAACAGCAACAGGCAAAACAGATTGCAGCAACTGGGCTGTATCTGCATCCTGGACGGCAACAGGTGCGGTTTCCGGTATTTATATTGCAAAAATTACCAGGGCAGATAATAATGGCTCAAGCCATATTGTTTTTGTGGTAAGAAATGATAACGGAAATTCTAAAATACTTTTTAAAACATCGGATGCTACCTGGCAGGCCTATAATGGTTATGGCGGCAACAGTTTGTATGTAAATAATTCAGGTACATCCGTACCGGGTTTTAATCATGCTACCAAAGTAAGTTATAACCGGCCTTTTTATACCAGGGCCGGTGGCGGCGGAAGTGGCTCATCAGAAGACTGGATATTTAATGCAGAATACCCCATGGTAAGGTGGATGGAAAGAAACGGGTATGATGTAAGCTATACCACAGACATGGATATGGACAGAGATGCAACAGTAATTACGCCATCGGTTCATAAAGTATTATTATCTGTTGGACATGATGAATACTGGAGCCTTGCAGAGCGCACAAAATTTGAAACTGCCCGAAACAACGGGGTTCACCTGGCTTTTTTTAGCGGCAACGAAGTGTATTGGAAAACCAGGTGGGAAGATAATCACCGTACGCTGGTTTGTTATAAAGAAGGAACCATGGGCGAAAATACCTGTGGAGGCGATTGCGATCCCACAAACACCTGGACCGGCCTTTGGCGGGATGGTTGCACATCCAGTGCGCCGGATGGCTGCAGACCCGAAAATGCTTTGACCGGGCAGATAAGCTGGGGCGATGCAACGGGTTCTATATTGGTACCCGATACTTACAAGAATCTGCGCTTTTGGCGTAATACCAGCATAGCTACTTTAGGAAGCGGCCAAACAGCTACGTTACCCAATGGAACACTGGGGTATGAATTTGATTTTGAGCAATATCCTTTAAATAATCCTGCGGGCAGAATACAGATGTCCAGCACAACATTAACCGGTAAAACACATAAACTTTCTTTATACCGCCATGCAAGCGGGGCCTGGGTTTTTGGTGCCGGAACGGTGCAGTGGAGTTGGGGCCTGGATGAAAATCATGACCGTGGAAACGAAGCACCAAGTGTAGCCATGCAACAGGCAACGGTAAATTTATTTGCGGATATGGGTGTTCAGCCGGTAACCATTCAGCCCGGGCTGGTAATTGCTTCCGCATCTACTGATAATATCGCCCCCTCATCAGTAATTACTACACCGGCAAATGGATCTACAGTTATTGGTGGCGCTAATCTTACCATATCCGGTACAGCCAGTGATGCTAATGCAATTGGCGGTGTTGAGGTTTCCGTGGATGGAGGCAGCACATGGACAGTGGCAACAGGTACAACCAGCTGGAGTATTAACGTTGCTGTACCTAATACCGCAGGATCCTGGGTTATTAAAAGCCGTGCATTTGATGATAATGGAAATATGGAAACAGCCGGAGCCAGCGGACCAAATGTTATTTCTGTAATTGTTACAGGCAGGCCTTCACCAAATACAGGAACTGGCGGTCCGATACTGGTTGTTTATAAATCAACAAATGAATTCAGCCGCTACACAGCAGAGGTACTGAGAGCACAGGGGCTTAATGAATTTGATGTAAAAGAAATTGGAGAAGTTAACGCCGGCTTACTGGCTGCTTATGATGTGGTAGTATTGGGTGAAATGAGTTTATCAGGCACTGATGTAAGCAATTTTACAAACTGGGTTAATAGCGGCGGAACATTTATTGCTTTTAAACCTGATGTGCAATTGTCTTCTTTGTTGGGTATCACTGCCACAGGAAACAGTTTATCCAATCAGTATTTATTGGTGAATACAGCCAATGGTCCGGGTGCAGGAATTGTTAATCAAACGATACAGTTTCACGGAGCAGCCGATTATTATAATTTAAATGGAGCTTCAGCAATAGCAACACTCTATTCAAATGCAACTACGCCAACAATTTTTCCGGCGGTTACAAAAAAACTGGTTGGTACAAATGGGGGTGCTGCTTTTGCTTTTACCTACGATCTTGCCAAATCAATTGTTTATACCCGGCAGGGTAATCCTGCATGGATAAATCAGAACCGCGACGGGCAGTCTGGCCCCGATCGCTCTAATGACCTGTTCTTTGGCAATGCATCCGGCGATCCTCAACCCGACTGGGTTAACCTGGATAAAGTAGCCATACCACAGGCCGATGAACAACAACAGTTGCTTACAAATATCATCATTCAAAGTAACCTGCATCGTAAACCTTTACCCAGGTTTTGGTTTTTACCATCCGGTAAAAAAGCTGCAGTGGTTATGACGGGTGATGACCATGCAGCCGGTGGAACCATTGGCAGATTCGATCAGTACCTAACGCTTTCGGGCTCACATAATAATGCAACTGATATTGCCGACTGGAAAGCGATAAGGGGTTCTTCTTATATCTTCCCCAATACACCCATAACCAATGCGCAGGCAGCTGCTTACGAGGCACAGGGTTTTGAAATAGGCGTGCATCTAAACACAGGTTGTGCTAATTATACACAGTCTGCACTCAACTCTTTCTTTGCAACACAGTTGGGTGATATGGCCACAACTTTTCCGGGCATTTCGGCCACCAGTACACACCGTACGCACTGCATAGCATGGAGTGGCTGGTCTGTAATGGCAGCAGAAGAATTTAATCATGGTATTTACCTGGATGCAAATTATTATTACTGGCCCGATACCTGGGTGCAAAACAGGCCCGGCATGTTTACAGGTTCCGGAATGCCGATGCGTTTTGCAACATTAAACGGGGCAATGATTGATTGTTACCAGGTGGCAACCCAATTAACAGATGAATCGGGCATTAATTATACTTTGCACATTAATTCATTGCTTGATAAAGCGACTGGTCCCGAAGGTTATTATGGTGTTTTTTGCGCCAATATGCATACCGATGTAAATGGAGGCACCAGTACTGCCGGCTCTGATGCCATCATCGCAGCAGCTCAGGCAAAAAATATTCCGGTAATTAGCGCAAAACAAATGCTAACCTGGTTGGATGGAAGAAACAGCTCAGCATTTACAAATCTTGTATGGAATAATAATATACTCACTTTTGGAATTGACGCAAATGCACAGGCCAGGAACCTGAAAGCCATGTTGCCAAAGCGTGGCGACAGTTCCCTGGTTTTACAATCAATTACCAGAAATGGCAATGCGGTAACGTTTACATCAGAAACGATCAAAGGAATTGAGTATGCATTTTTTGATGCTGCCTCAGGAAATTACACAGCCATTTACCAAACAGTGATCTGCACAACTCCAACTGCTGTTTTAGCCAGTACAAGTGCTGCTGTATGCAATGGCAATGGACCAGTTTCCATTCAATTGTCGGCTGCTACAGGTGCAGCTCCTTATACCATTGTGGTAAATGGGCAAACCTATACCAACGTTACTGTAGGTACTCCCTTCATTACCTACACGCCCAATGAACTTAGCACCTGGAATAATAATGTAACAGGTGGTGAACCAACAGTTGTGGATAATAGTGCGGTTGAATTGGGTGTAAAATTCAGATCTGCAACCGCTGGTTATATTACCGGTATCCGTTTTTATAAAAGAACAGCCAATACAGGTACACATACGGGAAGCTTATGGTCAGTTACAGGAACACTGCTGGCTACGGTAACTTTTACCGCAGAGTCTGCATCTGGTTGGCAGCAGGCCAAATTTTCGAATCCCGTTCATATTGATGCCAATACCACTTATGTTGCGTCTTATTTTGCGCCAAATGGCCAATATGCTTTTACTGCCAATGCATTCCAGTCTTCAGGGATAACCAATGGTCCGTTAACTTTATTGCAAAGTGGTTCCGAAGGACCTAATGGGGTTTATAAATATAACAGCAGTTCTGTTTTCCCCAATGATTCATATAATCATGCAAACTACTGGGTAGATGTATTATTTGTTCCCGAAATAACAACTCCACAGGTTACTGATTTTGTCCTTAGCAGTATCACAACTGATGATGATTGCGTAAATAACGGCCCACTGGTAAGCAATACTACGGTAACTGTAAATCCTTTGCCAACGGGAACCATCGCCACCTCCTTAGGTAATGTTTGCAGGGGATCCAATATACAGCTCACGTTTAATGCAACAGCGGGTACTGGCCCGTTCCAGTTAATGGTTAATGGAAATACATATAACAATGTACAAAGCGGGGTTTCATTTGCTACCGGCATCACTGCCATTGCAGGGGAGAAAAGTATTTGGGGTAGTTCGGGTTCGCCAACCACCCCAAGTGTAAATGACAATTCAGCTATTGAACTTGGCGTAAAATTCAGGTCATCAGTTCATGGAACCATAACCGGTATACGTATTTACAAAGGTTCGGCATTTGCTTTAAGTGGCATGGTTGGAAAACTCTATTCTGCCTCCGGAACTTTATTGGCAAGCGTAAACTTTACAAACACCAATAATAATAATGTGGGTTGGGTAGAGGCTCGTTTCAGTTCTCCTGTTGCCGTAACAGCCAATACTACTTATGTGGCCTCATATTTTTCACCTGCTCCTGGCTGGTTCGCCATGACCCCGGGATACTTTAGTTCGTCGGCTTATATAAATCAGCCTTTAACTGCATTAAAGAATGGAACAGATGGACCTAATGGAATTTATAAATATGGCGGAGGTTTCCCGGATCAGAACCCTAATGGCGCCAACTATTGGGTGGATGTTTTATTTGAAACCATTTCCATGAACCTTGCATTAACCAGTATTACGGATAATAATGGTTGTGGAAGAACAATGGCAACCGATATACCCGTTTTCATTGTTAATTGCGGGCCTTTACCAATATCATTGCTTGACTTACATGCAGTTGGCGCAGGAACTAAAGCACAACTGTATTGGTCAACCAGCTTTGAACAAAATAACAGGGGCTTTGAAATTCAGCGAAGTGTTGATGGGGTCAACTGGCTATCGATCGGCTTTGTACCTGGTCGTGTCAACAGCAACACATTACAAAAGTATACTTACGATGATATCGGCTTATCTCCTTCACGTTATTATTACCGGTTAAAACAACTGGATATTGATGACCGGTTTACTTATTCCAATATTGCTATCGTTAACATGGAGAATAAAAATGAGTATGTATTAGGACAAAATTATCCCAACCCTTTTGATAAATTAACAACAATAACCTATTACCTGCCAAGGGCAGAAAAAGTAAATATCATGCTCTTTGATATTAAGGGAAGGGCCATTAAAGTGATCCTGGAAGAATTTCAACAGAAGGGCAGTTACAATATTAATGTTCAAAAAAATGAACTGGCAGGTGGTGTCTATTATTATCGCATGACTGCCGGAAAGTTTACATCAATTAAAAAAATGATTATTCAGTAGTTATGGTATTTTGTTTTGGATTAAAAAAACTGCAGGTAAATGCCTGCAGTTTTTTTAATGTATAATTTAATCGGTTTTTCCTTTATCACCCACAAACCATTGCTCTTTATTTTTAAACAGAACATTGAAAGTGGTTAACGAACCATAGCAACGGGTGATGTATTGCTGTATGTTTACTTTTTCTTCGTCGGTCAATTTTTTGTGGCTGTTGATGTTTTGTTCCAATACCCGCAGCCTGTCTCGCAGCATTACTATTTTGTGAAAGAAATCATCAATGGGAATTTCTTTTGGTTTTAAAGATTTGTCGGCGGTTTGCAGACTCATGGTGCCGCCAATCCATTTATCGCCAATGGGAACAATTTCGGTAACATCGCTCCACTGGCGTAAAATTTTTAATAAAGATCTTTCTACTGCCGAAACGGTCTCCACTTCGGTGGTCACATTTTCTGCAATGATCTCGTCCAGGTTGGTATCGGTTTTATCAATTTCTTTTATGCCGTGGTGGATAAAGGAAATAATATAGGTTGCGTATTTCACACCCACAATTACACCGGGGCCGTATTGGGTGTGCTGCAGCCGGGTACCAATACCAAGCGTTAGTTGATTCTCTTCCATAATTAGTTTTCTTTTTTTGCTTCTGAGTCTGTCTTTTTTAATAAGGCAACCCTAAAAGCGTAGGACGAATTTAAGATGTATTTATTGAAAGTAATTTCATCTGCGGTACTGGCAAATTCGTAGGAAGGTAAATATCTTATCATAAAAGTATCCAGCTCGGCGCCCTGTAGTTGTGTAATACGGCGTACAAAATTCTTGTTGAAACGGAAGCTTACGAATTGATCCTGCTCCTGTTGCTCAAGTCTTGCCTGGAAAGCTTTTAACCGTTTGTTTCTTTTAAAGCGAAACATATTGATGATCTCATTCACATCGGCACCCACAGCGCCGCCCGGCGAAATACTGGTTCGTATGGTAGGGTTCCGGTAATTGTACACATCGGCATAGGTTTGCCGGTTTTCCATAGAGTCTTCCCGGTAACTGCGGGCAAAGATCACCACTTCTTTTAAAACACGATATCCGCTTTTTACAGTTACACCCAGCGAAAGATCAAACTGCATCAAATTGGTTATTTCCTTTACAGCATATTTTTGAGTGGGCTTATTTTTATAGATAAAAGTGAGGGAATCTTTTTCTGTAACAGCAATTTTGTACCTGCCCATAGAATCTGTCCGGGTATATTTTCCACTGCTGCTCTCTACCCGTACATTTTCAACATAATTTCTTTTGGATGAATCAAACACGGTTCCGGTAACCGTTAACTGGGCATACATTTGATGGGTTACAGCAGTAAAAAAAAGCAGCAGTAGATGTATTTTCAAAAATAATTGCAACAGGCAGAAAAATTAGTGGGTAAAAGTACAGGAACAAATTAAAACAATATTTGCTGTTGGCGTGTTTTAACTGCGATTTTGCTTTTCTGCAACTGATGCAATCACGCCCGGGTAGTTTGCATGTTCTAAAAGATGAATTTTTTGTGCAAGGGTTTCTGCGGTATCATGCAGGGTCACTTCGCATTTAGCCTGGAATATGATTTCTCCATGGTCATATAATTCATCTACAAAATGAATGGTTATACCGCTTTCGGTTTCTCCTGCAGCAATTACTGCTTCATGTACTTTACTGCCATACATGCCTTTACCGCCATATTTTGGCAATAAGGCCGGGTGTATATTTAGTATCTTTTTCGGGTATGCATTAATTAAAGCTGCGGGCATTTTCCATAAAAACCCGGCAAGCACTATAAAATCAATATGCTGTTTCCTCAGTTCGGGTAAATAATGGTCTCCGTTAAAAAACCGCTCTTTTTCTATTAATAAAGAAGGAATACCGGCTTTTTCTGCAATCTGCAACACACCGGCACCAGGTTTATTACAAACGATTAATGAAATATTGATAAGGGCAGAATCTGAAAACTGGTGAATTATTTGCTGTGCATTTGAACCGGCTCCACTTGCAAAAATGGCTATGTTACATTTATAGTGGCTGTTATTGCTGCTGCCGCTCATTTTACCCCACACTTTTATAAGATATCTTTTAAAAAATGAAAACTGGCCAAGCGGGATGCTGATGAGTAAAACGCAAAGAGGCCAAAGCAGGGTTATCAATAATATATATAGTATGAACCATAAAAATCCTTTCTCCAGGTTGGTAAGCATTAAAAGCTTTCTTCCGGTATAACCACAAAGGCTTCCGCCCAACGCAAAAGTTGTTATAATCAGCACCAGGTTTAGCCCGTTAACCTTCCATCTTTGCTGTAGCTTTTTTAACATTGGGCAAATGTGGGTTAAAAATTTGTGATTTTGCAGAGTTGTGCCAAAAAAAGTGAAGGGACAAAAACTACTTACAAATACATGACAAATAGTATACAGGTATTTACCCAATTTGCTAAAAACCACGCTGGATAAGGAAAAAAAAAATTCTGGAATGTTGATATATTGTCAGCATCCTGCCTTATTTTTGCTGCCGAATCAGGATATTTTTCCACATTAGCCCCGATATAACTGTATGAGTCGCTATAGAAAAATCTTTAACAGGATCTTTACAAGTATCTTCTTAGTTGTTTTACTGTCTATTAATAACCAATCTTTAGCTGCTGATGGCGCTGCTTTGTTTAAAGCAAATTGTGCCAGCTGCCATAAAATTGATAAGGATTTTACCGGCCCGGCATTAAAGGGTTGGAAAGACAGGGTGCCTGCAGGGGACTGGATTTATAAGTGGATAGAAAATCCTGCTGCTCAAAACGACCCTTATGCAACAACATTAAAGGCTAAATGGAAGCCGGTTGTTATGACCGCATTTACCAATTTAAAAAAGGATGATGTTGATGCCATATTAAAGTATGTGGACGATTGGGCTCCGGAAACCACAACTGCTCCTCCGGGTGGTGAGCCAGCAACAGATAATTCGCTCCTCTTTGGAATTTTAACCCTGATTTTAGCCCTGATAGCTTTCATATTATTACAGGTTAACAGTAACCTTCGTAAGTTATCTGATGAAAAAGAAGGTGTACTACGCACAGAGCCTGTACCGGCATACAAAAACAAAACTTATTTAATGGCAGGAATATTACTGCTGTTTGCTGTGGGTGGTTATTTTACTATCAATGGAGCAATTGGTATGGGACGCATGCAGAATTATCAGCCCGTACAACCTATATTTTACTCTCACCAGGTACACGCCGGCACTAACCAGATCAGTTGTTTGTATTGCCATGGTGGTGCACAGGATAGCAAGCAGGCAAGCATTCCATCAGTTAATACCTGTATGAACTGTCATAAATCTATCAGCAAATACGAAGGTCCCGATAAACTGGTAAGAGAAGACGGAACTGCTGTAGATGGAACTGCCGAAATAGAAAAACTATACGCTTACGCTGGCTGGAATTCAGCTACTAAAACTTATAATCCGGATAAAAATAACGATGGTAATCCTGACGGAGCAAAACCAATTGAGTGGGTTAAAATTCATAACCTGCCCGACCATGTATATTTTAACCACAGCCAGCACGTAAAAGTGGGCAAACAAAATTGCCAGACCTGCCATGGCAACATACAACAAATGCCTGAAGTGTATCAGTTCAGCAACCTGAGTATGGGTTGGTGTGTAAACTGCCACAGAGATACAAAAGTTGATTTTTACGATAAAGAAAATAAGACAGGCAACAAATATTACAGCATTTACGAGAAATTCCACAAAGATCTGAAAAGTGGTAAAATGGATAGTGTTACTGTAGAAAAGATCGGTGGAACAGAATGTCAGAAATGTCACTATTAAGCCCCCTGATCCGCCAGCTGGCAAAGAACAGGAGCATTTAGATAATTATCATTTTATAGCACATAAAATCCTCTTTTGGGGTTGATACAAATAATATGAGTAAGAAAAAGTACTGGCAAAGTTTTGGTGAACTGAATCAAACACAAAGTTTTCAGGAATCAGCCAATAAGGAGTTTAAAGAAGAATTACTTCCTTTAGAGGACCTTGATGACAAAGGTATTTTAGATGCCAAAACTCCACGCAGGGATTTCCTTAAATACCTGGGCTTTAGTACAGCCGCAGCAGCAGTAGCTGCCAGCTGCGAAGTACCGGTACGTAAGGCTGTACCATTTTTAAACAAACCACAAAGTGTAATACCGGGCATTGCCAATTATTATGCTTCTACCTATGTTAATGGTGGTGATACCATTTCGGTAGTAGTAAAACAAAGAGACGGCAGGCCAATAAAGATTGAAGGGAACGAATTATCAACCATTACCAATGGTGGTACTACTGCACAGGCACAGGCTTCTGTACTGGATTTGTACGATAATACCCGCCTTCGTTACCCCATGCAAAAAGACGGTAAAGGATTTAAAGAAGTTACCGGCTTTGATGCATTTGATAAAATGGTTGAAGCTGCTGTTGCCGGTAAATCATTTGCACTGCTTACAGCAACTGTAAACTCACCAACTACCTTAGCAATTATAAAAGAATTTATTGACAAACATTCCGGCAGCCGCCACGTACAATACGATGCTGTAAGCTACAGCGGTATGTTACTGGCCAATGAAGCATGCTACGGAAAAAAAGCAATTCCTTCTTATCATTTTGATAAGGCTAAAGTAATTGTAAGTCTGGGTGCCGATTTTCTGGGAACCTGGCTCAGCCCTGCAGAATTCAACAATCAATATTCGCAAAACAGGAAAATAAAAGGCGAAAAGCCGGAACTCAGCAAACACTTTCAGTTTGAAAGTATGATCAGTCTGACTGGCAGTAACGCCGATGACCGCTATACCCACAAACCATCTGAAACCGGTGCTGTTGCATTGGCTTTACTGGCTAAACTGGGAGGGGCTGTAACTGCACCATCACTTGCTGATTCAAAACTTACCAAAGGAATTGAAACTGCTGCAGCTGCATTAGTTGCAAGCAAAGGTGCAGCCTTGGTTGTTTGCGGAAGTAATGATGCGAACATCCAGGTAATTGTAAATGCCATCAACGAAGCAATTGGTGCCAACGGTACTACCATCAACTGGGCCATTACATCAAACTACAAAAATGGTATTGATGCTGATATGGCAAAGCTGGTTGATGATATGAACAGCGGAGCGGTTGGTGCGGTTTTGATCAACGGCGTTAACCCTGCTTATTCTTACAGCGACAGCAAAAAATTTAAAGACGCTTTGGCAAAAGTTGTTTCTGTTTCCTTTAACGGAACCATGGATGAAACAACGGAGCTTTGCAAATATATTCTTCCATCGCACCATTGGCTGGAAAGCTGGGGCGATGCTGAACCTAAAACAGGTTATTTCAGTTTACTGCAGCCAACTATCAATCCATTATTTAAAACACGTGCTTTCCAGACTTCTTTAATTAAATGGAGTGCTGCTGCAGGTAGTTTGGTTAACGATTACGAAACTTATTTTAAAACATACTGGAGCGCCAAATTGGGAAGCCTGGATTTATGGGAAAAAGCTTTACAGGATGGTGTTGTAGAACCAGCAACCATGCCTGTTGGCGGAGGGGCTTTCAGTGGTGCAAAAGTAGCCGAAGCTGCTGCTGCAGTTGCTGCTGCCAAAGGCGGAGCGGTTGAAGTGGTCCTATATCAAAAAGTCTCTATCGGTGATGGAGCACAGGCAAATAATCCATGGCTGCAGGAGTTACCAGATCCGGTTTCTAAAGTAACCTGGGATAACTACGCTATGATGAGCCCGGCAATGGCCAAATCATTGTTAGGTTTGGATGTGATGAACCAGGAAGGCGGTAAGCAAAGTGATTATGAAGTTCATCCAGAAAAACCGGTTGTAAAAATTACAGTAAATGGTAAGTCGGTTGAATTACCGGTGATTGTTTTACCAGGTATGAATGCTGCTACTATTGCTTTGGCAGTTGGTTACGGAAGAGAAAGTGCAGATAAAGAAACCACATCAGCAAATATTGGCAGGTCGGCAGTGGGGGCCGGTAAAAATGTGTATCCATTGGTTGGTTTCAACGGAACCAATTCATATAGTTCAGTTGCAACTGTTGAAAAAACAGGAGCGATGTATCCTTTGGCACAAACACAGGTACATGGTTTTACCGAAAGCCGCCCGGTGATTTATGAAACCAATCTTAAAAGTTTTACAGCCAATCCCGAAGCAGTTTTAGAAAAGATAACTGAAGAAAAATTAGCCATAACTGCTAATGACAGCAAAGATTTTGTAAAAGATGCAACCATTTATCCTGACTTTGATAAGCCGGGCATTAAATGGGGAATGAGTATTGATCTGAATACCTGTACCGGTTGCAGCGCCTGCGTTGTAGCATGTACGGCCGAAAATAATGTAAGTATAGTTGGTAAAATGCAGGTGCAGCGTGCACATGAAATGCATTGGTTACGCATTGACCGTTATTTTACATTCAACAGCGATAACCACGAAGATGTGGATGTGGTTTTTCAACCCATGCTTTGCCAGCACTGCGATAACGCACCTTGCGAAAACGTTTGCCCGGTTGCAGCAACAAACCACAGCACTGAAGGCTTAAACCAAATGACTTATAACCGTTGTATCGGTACAAGATATTGTGCCAACAACTGTCCTTATAAAGTACGTCGCTTTAACTGGCTGGATTATACCGGAGCCGATAGTTTCCCGGATAATCAGAACCCAATGATAGGCGAATACATGGATGAGAGTGTATTGCAGATGAATGATGATCTGACCAGGATGGTTTTAAATCCTGATGTTACCGTTCGTTCAAGGGGGGTTATCGAAAAATGTTCTTTCTGTGTTCAGCGTTTACAGGAGACCAAACTGGAAGCGAAAAAACAACAGGACCCAACCATGGTACGCAATGTAAAAACAGCCTGTATGCAGGCCTGTCCTACACATGCTATCAGCTTTGGTAATGTTAATGACAAGGAAAGTGATGTATATAAGATCAGAAACGTAGATCAGAAACACCGTGCTTTTTATGTAATGGAGCAGTTGCACGTGTTGCCAAACGTAAGTTACCTGGCAAAAGTGCGGAATACCGACAGGCATATTGGAGTAGAAGAAGAAAAAGGAGGCGAAGCAAAGAAAGAAGAGAAAGCACACGCTTAATTCTCTGGTTGAGTAAAGAAAATAAAGTACAAGTGAGTGACACAACGATGTAGATCAAAGATGTGTTGCCGGCAAAATAAAAAACAAGCTAACAGCTAACAGCTAAAGGCTAAAAGCTAAATACGATATGTCATTACTGAAATACGAATCGCAACTAAGGGAACCGCTGGTAGATGGTAATAAAGATTACCACCAGGTAACGGAAGATATCATTCGTCCCATTGAGATGAAACCAAGCCGTCTCTGGTATATTGGATTTTATATCAGCGTAGCCCTGTTATTATTTGGGGTGTACAGTGTTTACCGGGAGGTTACCTATGGTATTGGCCAGTGGAACGTAAACAAAACCATCGGCTGGGGTTGGGATATTACCAACTTCGTATGGTGGGTAGGTATTGGTCACGCAGGTACGTTAATTTCAGCGATCTTATTATTATTCCGCCAGGGCTGGAGAACAGGTGTAAACCGTGCAGCAGAGGCTATGACAATATTTGCGGTAATGTGCGCAGGCCAGTTTCCTATATGGCATATGGGCCGTGTGTGGATGGCATTTTTTGTATTGCCTTACCCTAACAGCCGTGGTCCTTTATGGGTAAACTTTAATTCACCGCTTTTGTGGGACGTATTTGCAATATCAACTTATTTCACCGTTTCTTTATTATTCTGGTACTCGGGTTTATTACCTGATCTGGCAACAGTAAGAGACCGTGCAAAAACAAAATTCCGTAAAATGTTTTATGGTGTTGCATCTTTTGGCTGGAGCGGAAGTACCAAGCACTGGCAACGCCACGAATCTTTATCACTGGTACTGGCGGGTTTAAGTACACCGCTTGTATTATCGGTACATACCATTGTATCTTTTGACTTCGCCACTTCAATCGTTCCCGGCTGGCATACAACCATCTTCCCGCCATACTTTGTGGCTGGTGCCATCTTCTCTGGTTTTGCCATGGTGCAAACACTGATGATCGTTGTACGTAAAGTTTTAAACCTGCAGGATTATATTACAATCGGCCATATTGAAGCCATGAATAAAGTAATTGTGTTAACAGGTAGTATTGTGGGTTGTGCTTACTTAACTGAGTTATTCATAGCCTGGTACGGACAAAACCCTTACGAGTGGTATGCATTTAAAGAAAACCGTGCAAACCTGTTCAGTCCTTATGGCTGGAGCTACTGGCTGATGATGTTCTGTAACGTGGTTTCACCACAATTGTTCTGGAGCCGTAAATTAAGAAGGAATATCACGGTGACATTCTTTATGAGTATCATTGTAAACATAGGTATGTGGTTCGAGCGTTTTGTAATTATTGTAACATCAGTGTACAGAGATTACCTGCCATCGTCATGGAGTACTTACTACAGTCCTTCCATTTGGGAGATCGGTTTCTACCTCGGTACATTCGGATTGTTCTTTACCTGCTTCTTCCTGTTTGCAAAATACTTCCCGGTAATTGCGGTTGCCGAGATCAAAGCGATTTTAAAAACCAGTGGAGAAAATTATAAAGTGAAGATGACTGATATTGAAAAAGCAGATGCAGAGAAGTTTTATATAGAAGAGGTTGCGCATCCGCATCATTAAACCCCCTCCGCCCGTCCCGAGCGTAGTCGAAGGAAGGGGGAACCGGGAGTTCAATGTTTAAAAAGAATGACTTAAGTAAGTTTATGATTTTGAAGAAATCTGAAATCGTAAATCTAAAATCGTAAATAAATTGATATGGCTGGAGGAATTAAAAAATTTGTTGTAGGATCATTTGATGATGAAAAGGTATTGTTCCCTGCGGTGAAAAATGTTCGCAAGGCAGGATACAAAATACACGATGTGTACACACCTTTTCCCGTGCATGGTTTAGATCATGCCATGGGCATCCGTGAAACCAGTCTGCATACTGCAGGTTTTATTTATGCCATTACCGGTACCACCACAGCGCTTACATTTATGAGCTGGGTGTTTACCAAAGACTGGCCTTTAAACATTGGTGGTAAACCAAACTTTGCTTTACCGGCCTGGATACCGATCACTTTTGAGTTAACCGTATTGTTTTCGGCAGTGGGTATGGTACTCACCTTTTGTTACCTGTGTAACCTGGCTCCTTTTGTAAAAAAACATCATTTTCACCCAAGAGCTACTGATGACCTTTTTGTGATGGCTATTGAGTGTACCGATAAAACCAATGATGCCGAAGTACAGGCCTTTTTACAATCTGCAGGCGCACAGGAAATAAATGTGCAGGTGGCAGAAACTGGATGGTGGATCGGCAGGTACCATAAAGAACAAAAACTGTACAAAGAAGAAAAAGGGTATTAATAGTAAGCAGATAAGAACGGGGAAATAAAATTCCTACTTAATAAAAAGAAGATTATCAGAATGAAAAAAACCGCAATTATAGCAACACTGATTTTGTCAATGGCAGTTGTGTTTATTGGTTGTAAAGACAAACGCAGCCCCGGATCTGTTTATATGCCTGATATGGCTTACAGCCGTGCTTACGAAAGTTATGCAGCAAGAGATTCATCTGTTTTTACAACTGATCCCAATGATGCAGGGCACAAAATATTTTTTAATAACCTGCCACCTGCCGGTACTTTAAAAAGAGGTGAATTATTTCCATTTAATGTACCAAACGACAGCAATGGGTTATTGAATTTAAGCTCGTTGGTAAAAAATCCGTTGGATCCTTTAACCGGTAAAGACCTTGAAGAAGCAGGCAGGTTATTCAATATTAACTGTGCTGTTTGCCATGGTGCAAAAGCAGAAGCAAACGGTCCGCTGGCTGCAAAAGTGGGCGGGGTAAAAAATATTATACTGGCTTCTCCCGGTTACAGCGATGGCAGAATATTTTTTGTAATGGAATATGGCCAGCTTAACATGGGTAGTTACGCTTCCCAATTAAGCAGGGAGCAGCGTTGGAGAATTGTACAGTATATCAGAACACTGGAGCCCAAAAATGCACCCGCAGCAACAACGCCAGCGGTTGCTAAAACAGACAGTGCAACAGTAGTAAAAAAATAAAGCATTAACTCAAAATAAAGATTAGATGGATCATCAATTTCAATTACCGGGTAGTTATAAAAAGTGGACCTATGGGCTTATAGCTGTAGGCCTGGTAGCATTACTGTACGGCGTATTTAGATTTCAACCGTGGATTCATTCACATCATGGCAGTCATGTTGATGCTACCCGCTTTTGGGCTGTGCTATTACAAAACAGTACTTTCTTTTTATTGGTTGTTAATGCGGCCATGTTCTTTATATGTGTTACCACTATGGCCATGGCAGGATGGGTTGTAGCATTCAGAAGGGTATCTGAAGCCATTTCAAGCGTAGTACCCATTTTAGGCATTCTCACTTTTGTTATTTTAATGGCGATTGTTTTCGGCAGCCGCACAGATATTTATCACTGGCTTGATAAAGAAGCTGTAGCCAACGATCCTATATTAAAAGGTAAGAGCGGTTTTTTAAGTGTACCGTTTTTTACAATCTGGTCATTCTGTACTATTTTCCTTTGGTGGTTCCTGGGTAAAAAAATGCGCAGCATGAGCCTGGAAAGTGATAAGCAGGGAAATATGGATTATGAAACCGGAAAAAAATGGGTTTGGAAAAATACCGTTTGGGCTTCATTATACAGTGTGGTATTTACATTAACTGTTGCATCTACCATTCCATGGCTTTGGATCATGAGTATTGACGCCCATTGGTACAGTACCATGTTCAGCTGGTACACATTTGCAAGTACATTTGTTTCGGGTATGTCGTTAATTGCCCTGTTTGTTATTTATTTAAAAAACCGCGGCCAGCTTGAATATGTTACTGATGAACATCTTCATGATCTGGGAAAATTCATGTTTGCTTTCTCGGTTTTCTGGACATACCTGTGGTTCTCTCAATACATGCTGATATGGTACAGTAATCAGCCTGAAGAAACAAAATATTTTATAGAAAGAATTGGTACGGCAACCAAACCCGGTCCTTATAAAGCCATTTTCTTCTTTAACCTGATACTAAACTTTTTATGTCCGTTATTAATATTGATGAAGAAAGGAGCAAAAAGAAACTGGACACTGGTTACTGTTATGGCCGTATTGATCATATTCGGTCACTGGATAGATTTCTTTCAAATGGTAATGCCGGGCACTGTGCACGGACATTACAGTTTAGGTTTTTTTGAATTTGGTATAGCAGCTTTGTTTGTAGGTTTAATTATGTGGGGAACCGGCAGGTATTTAAGCAAACATTCTTTGCTGGCAAAAAATCATCCTTTCCTGAAAGAAAGTATGATTCACCATACTTAATCTTAGTACACATTTGAAATAGGCACAGGAATTTTATAAGAGAGAATTAAACAAGAAATTAGAATCACATTTACAGAAAATAACTTTGAATCATGAAGGAGTTTTTAATGATAGCTTTAGGAGTACTGATATTTGTAGTCATCTTTCAGATTGCAAAAGCCAGTGAGTACGTAAGCGTTTTAAAAGGCGAGGATAAATCCCGTAAACAGAACAACAAGATCAATGCCTTTATGTTGATCGGCTTACTTGTTTTTGGGTTGATTGGCGTGTGGTACTGTAATGAACTGTATTTTGGTAAAACACTTTTCCCGCAGGGATCTGCTTCTGTAGAAGGAGAGGAGTTAGACACCATGTTATACATTACCATTGCTATCACGGGTGTAGTTTTTGTTCTTACACAGGTCCTTTTATTCTGGTTCTGTTTTAAATACCAGGAAAAAGACGGACAAAAAGCATTTTACTTCCCCCACAATACGAAACTTGAATTGATCTGGACAACTGTTCCTGCAATTTTCTTAACTGTATTGGTTGTTTTTGGTTTAAAATACTGGTTCAAAGTTACAGGTGATGCACCTAAAGATGCTATTGTGGTAGAAGTTACCGGCCACCAGTTTGCCTGGGAGTTCAGGTATCCAGGTGCTGATAAAGTTTTGGGTAAAACCAATTACAAATTATATACGGCAACAAATAACCTGGGGGTAGATTTTGAAGATCCTGCGAGCCTGGATGATATACACGTAAATACAACCATGCACATTCCTGTTGGGGTACCGGTAAAAATGGTGATCCATTCTCAGGATGTGATTCATGATGTGGGATTGCCACACTTCAGGTTGAAAATGGATGCCGTACCAGGTATTCCAACAACTCAATGGTTTACTCCAAAGATCACCACTGCAGAAATGAAAAAGAAAACAGGTAATCCTGAATTCAATTTTGAAATTGCCTGTGATCAGTTATGCGGTTCAAGCCATTATGCCATGAGGGGTGTTATCATTGTTGAAACAATGGAAGAATATAAAAAATGGTTGGCTGAACAAAAGTCAGAACATTCGGTTTTGTTTCCTGCAAAGCCCATGGAGCAGAATGCACCTGACAGTGCAGCAGGTAAACAAATATCACAGGCTTTACCAGTAAAGAAATAATTAAAGAGTTCCAATAGTCCCGATAGTTATCGGTAGAATAAAAAAACAAGAATATGAGTAGCGCAGCCACATTACACCATGCCGATGTTCACGGATCACATGATGCACATCATGAACATCATCACCATGAAACATTTATAACCAAATATGTTTTCAGCCAGGATCATAAAATGATTGCCAAACAGTTTTTGGTAACAGGTATTATCTGGGCAATCATAGGCGGGCTGTTTTCTGTGGTATTCCGTTTACAGTTGGGGTATCCCGAATCTACTTTTCCATGGCTGGAAGATTTACTGGGCCATTGGGCTGCAGGTGGTAAATTAAAACCCGAGTTTTATTATGCACTGGTTACCATGCATGGAACCATTCTGGTGTTCTTTGTATTAACCGCAGGTTTAAGCGGAACATTTGCAAACTTTTTAATTCCTTTACAGATTGGCGCAAGAGATATGGCTTCGCCCATGTTGAATATGTTGAGCTACTGGTTTTTCTTTTTAGCTTCTACTATCATGTTCTGCTCTTTGTTTGTACAAACAGGGCCTGCAAGTGGTGGCTGGACGATTTATCCTCCTTTAAGTGCATTGGGTGACGCATCAAGCGGAGCAAAAATTGGTATGGATCTTTGGCTCGTTAGTATGGCCATGTTTATTGTATCGTCTCTGTTGGGTGGCCTTAACTATATCACCACCATTCTTAACATGCGTACCAAAGGTATGAGCATGACCCGTTTGCCATTAACAATCTGGGCATTGTTCTTTACCGCAGTTTTAGGTGTACTTTCTTTCCCTGTATTATTATCAGGTGCCATATTATTATTGTTCGATCGTAACCTGGGTACCAGCTTTTACCTGAGCGATATTGTTATTGCCGGCAAAATTTTACCAAATGAAGGCGGTAGTGCCATCCTGTTCCAGCATCTGTTCTGGTTCCTTGGTCACCCCGAAGTATATATCATTCTGTTACCTGCCATGGGGATGAGCTCAGAAATTATCAGTGTTAACAGCCGCAAACCTATATTTGGTTATATGGCCATGGTTGGCTCGGTGTTCGCTATTGCTATCCTGGCTTTCCTGGTTTGGGCGCATCATATGTTTGTAACCGGCCTTAACCCTTTCCTGGGTTCGGTGTTTGTATTACTTACTTTATTAATTGCGGTACCATCTGCTATTAAAGTGTTTAACTGGCTTACTACTTTGTGGCGTGCTAATATCCGCTTTACACCGGGTATGTTATTCGCCATTGGTTTTGTAAGTTTATTTATCAGTGGTGGTTTAACAGGTATCTTCTTAGGTAACTCTGCACTTGATCTTCATTTACACGATACTTATTTTGTAGTGGCTCACTTCCATATCGTAATGGGTGTGGCATCATTCTTTGGAATGTTTGCCGGTGTTTATCACTGGTTCCCTAAAATGTTTGGCCGCTATCTGAACAATACCATGGCTTATATCCATTTTTGGGTAACCATTGTGGGTGCATACCTTATCTTCTGGCCAATGCATTACCAGGGCTTAGCCGGTATGCCAAGGCGCTATTATGATTTTTCCGGCTGGAGTTCATTTAATATGTTTAGCGGACTGAATGAGTTCATCAGTTTTGTATCGATGATTGTATTTGCGGCACAGCTGTTATTTGTATTCAATTTCTTTTACAGCATGTTCAAAGGAAGAAAAGTTACTGATGCAAATCCCTGGGGATCAAATACACTGGAATGGACCACACCAATTAATCCGGGACACGGAAACTGGCCTGGAGAAATTCCGGAAGTATACCGTGGTGCTTATGATTATGCAAAAGACGGTAAAGAATTTATACCGCAGAATGTACCTGTAGGTGATGATGAATCGAAAGGACATTAAAAAATAATTTAACAGGGGTGTTGATTTTTGAGGAGCAATAAAATTTAGATTTTTGAATAATTCAGAACAGGAACAAAAAACCATAGCCAGCTCAACATCGTTTGCGTTGGTGAGCAAAGTGAAAGATTATTTTCAACTGATCAAATTCACTTTAAGCTTCATGGTAGTGTTCAGTACGGTGGTAAGTTTTTTAATAGCACCCAATGAACAGTTTTATGTTCGTGAAAAATTAATATCAGTTCTTTTACTTTTTGTAGCGGGCATGTTGGTTACCGGTTCAGCAAATGCCATTAACCAGATCCTGGAAAAAACTTCAGACGGGTTAATGATGCGTACGGCTAAGAGGCCGGTTGCCAGTGGCAGGATGACGGTGAATGAAGCAGGTATTTTTGCTTTCATTACAGGAGCTGCCGGCGTGTTTATGATGTGGAAATTTTTTAACACAGAGAGTGCAATGGTGAGTTTGTTCAGCCTTTTTTTATATGGCTTTATTTACACACCACTCAAAAAAGTTAATTCAATTTCTGTATTGGTTGGTGCTATACCGGGCGCTTTACCCTGTTTAATCGGGTGGGTTGCAGCGTATGGTAACGAACCTATCGGCTGGACAGGTGCCTGGGTTTTATTTGGTATCCAGTTTTTATGGCAGTTTCCGCATTTTTGGGCAATTGCCTGGCTGGCGCATAAAGATTACACTACAGCAGGGTTTAAATTATTACCGGCTGATAAAGGCCCTACAAAGTTCACAGCAATGCAAAGTATTATTTACAGTGCATTGATGATACCGATGGGATTTGTGCCTTATTACACTGGCATCGCCGGTTTAACCAGTTTATTTATTTTGCTGGTTTGTAATTTATGGATGGTTTATGTGAGTGTGTTGTTGTTTATACGCATGGATGCAAAAAGTGCAAGAAGGGTAATGTTCAGTTCTTACTTTTATTTAATGATTGTTTTACTGGCTTTGTTTGCAAACAGAGCCATACAGTAAATTCAATAATAAATTTTAAAACTCCCGTTAGGGACAAAGTGATATGAGTACAGTGGCAATGGAACAAAGAAAAAAAATTCATCCGCATAAATTTACCCTGTGGGTAGGCATTGGCAGTTTGCTGATGATGTTTGCGGGCTTAACAAGTGCTTATATAGTTAAACGTAACCAGGCAAACTGGCAAACGTTTGATCTGCCTCAGTTCTTTTGGTACAGCACAGCTGCAATATTGCTTAGCAGTGTAACCATTTACCTGGCGCAAAAAGCTTTTAAGCAGCGGGAAATGAGAAAATACAGAAGCCTGGTAATTGCCACGCTGGTATTGGGAGTTCTTTTTATGGTTTTTCAGGTGCTGGGTTTTCAGCAATTCTGGAAACAAGGATTACCATTGGGGACGAATGTTTCGAGTGATTTTATGTACGTGATCGTTGGCCTTCATGCAGCTCACGTAGCAGGCGGGTTGATAGCACTGATTGTTTTGTTTGCAAATGCATTTAATACAAAAACAAGAACCTACAATAGTATTCCGGTTGAACTGGTAAGTACATACTGGCACTTTGTAGATGTGCTTTGGATCTATTTATTGATATTTTTAATAATGATCCGTTAGAAAAAATTTATTAGTTAGTTTTTTATTATAGAATTTAAGAAATATGTCAACAACAGCGATACCAACAAATACCAAATGGTGGAACGGAGGAAGAAGTCCCTTCAACATAAGTTATGGTAAAGTAATGATGTGGTACTTTTTAATGAGTGATGCTTTTACTTTTGGAGCATTTCTTATTAGCTATGGCACCATCCGCTTTAGTGTAAACCATTGGGCCGATCCTAACCATGTGTTTAATGCATTTCCTTTTGCGGGCCATGCAAACCTGCCGCTGGCGTTTGTGAGTTTGATGACCTTTATTCTGATCTTCAGTTCTGTAACCATGGTGTTGGCAGTGCACGAAGGGCATAAAATGAACCGGAAAGGGGTTGAGAAATATATGATCTTAACTATTCTTGGCGGACTTGCTTTCCTTGGTTGCCAGGCCTGGGAGTGGACGCATATGATCACCGGTGATCACGCAGTGTTGGTTAACGGACAGATTGAACATTGGGGAACTACAGTAACAAGAAACCCCTGGGGACCTGAAGTAATGCACAATGGTGCTATGGTTGCAACACCGGGCCCTATTGCTTTTGGCGGATACTTCTTTGGAATAACAGGCTTTCATGGCTTTCACGTATTTAGCGGTGTAATTATAAACCTGGTAATGTATATAAAAACCAAACTCGGCCATTTTGACCAGAGAGGCCATTATGAAATGATTGAAAAAGCCGGATTGTACTGGCACTTTGTAGACCTGGTTTGGGTATTTGTATTCCTTTGCTTTTATCTTGTTTAAAATTTATTAAAAGAATTGTTTAAAATATAATTATGAGTTCACAAGTATCTTCTCCCGAAATTACACATGCACCGGAACATGCATCCGGCACGGGTCGAATCTGGAAAACATTTACCGTTTTATCTGTTTTAACCATTATTGAGTTGGCACTTGGTTATTTGCTATATTGGAAACATGGCGAATGGGGTTATACACCGGTTATTACGACCAAGTTGGTAATTGCCGTTTTAACACTGTTAAAAGCCTATTACATCGTATCCATATTTATGCATTTGGGCGATGAGATAAGAAATATGATCATGACCATCATTGTACCGCTGCTGTTATTTGTTTGGTTTATAGTGGCATTTCTTTGGGATGGAAACAGCTGGAAAACATTGAGGAATACTGATGGCGGAAGTCGTGCCAATCAAACAGAGCAGCACCAGCAACATGTGCCCGCAGTTGAAAAAGATGCAAAAAAATAATAGAAATAATCTTTCATAAAAAAATTATTAACCATCCCGAGATAATCGGGATGGTTTTTTGTTTTATGGATGAATTGATTTGCATTGCCGTAAATTTGCACATAATTAAAGAGGACAATATGCAAGAGAGATTACAAATCATCAGACTGTTAAAAAGCACTTCCTTTACAGGAAGATTTAGGAGGGGCTATGAATAAAAAAGCCGTTTTAGCCCTGATGCTTGCCCTGGTAATGCCCTTTGCAGGATACTTTATAGTAAAGCATTACAGTGAAGGCACGGTTCATATGCCCCGCAGGTATTTTGAACCGGACAGTGTAGTAGTTAAAGAAAAGAATGGCAAAACTATAACTGATACCATCTGGCATAAAGTAAAGAATATTGAATTCACAAACCAGCTGGGAAAAAAAGTTTCGCTGTACGACCTGAAAGGAAAGATCGTGGTTATAGATTTCTTTTTTTCAAGATGCCCCGGCATTTGCCCCGGTCTGGCACGCAGTATGAAAAGGCTGCAGGATTCTTTTAAAAAGAATGACAGCATCGTGCAGTTTATTTCGATCAGTGTTGATCCTGAGTATGACTCGGTACCACAATTGCGCAAATTTGCCGACCGTATTAATGCCAATCACGACAGTTGGTGGTTTGTAACCGGTAATAAAAAAGATATTTATGATTTTGCATTGAATGAACTGAAAGCAGGACTTGCAGATACTGAAGTAGACACAGCTTTTATTCATACCGAAAACTTTTTTTTATTGGATAGCAGCTTTGTGGTAAGGGGCTGGTACAATGGGTTTGATACTGTTAAGCAGGCAAGGCTGGTGCAGGATATTCCTTTGCTGATGCTTGAAAAAGACAGGAACAAGCCTTCGGTATTCAGGGAATTTATACCCATTCTGCCTCTTATATTTATTGCAATTGGAGTTGTGTTTGTGGCTGTATTGATCTTTAACCGCCAAAAAAGTAAACAGGAAAAACAGCATTAATTTATGTTACAACCTTCTTTAACAAAGAATGATAAAAAAGCCAGGCTTTTAATTTACACCCTCTCTTTTGTGGTTTTTGCCGCAGTGGTTTTTTTAAGCAAATATAAACTGGATGTTGATCTGGGTTTTGATGTGCATGTATTTGCAAAAGCAAATGCAGTCATCAACTCAATGGTCGCTGTATTGTTGCTGGCCGGGCTTTTTTTTGCCAAACAAAAAAAATATGAACTGCATAAAAAAATAATGCTCACGGCTATTTCGCTGTCTGTTTTATTTTTACTGTCTTATATAGCACACCATTTATTGGCCGGCGATACAAAGTATGGTGACCTGAATCATGACGGCATTGTGAGCCTTGACGAAAAAGCACTGGCTGGTAATCTTCGGATGATTTATTATTTTATACTCATCACACATATCCCGCTGGCAGCAATCATTTTACCATTTATTTTATTTACAGCTTACCGTGCATTAACCGGCGAGTATGATAAACATAAAAAACTGGTTAGAATTACCTGGCCGGTTTGGTTTTATGTGGCTGTAACCGGTGTGGTGGTTTACCTCATGATAAGTCCTTACTATAATTAATCAAAATGCAAAAAGGAGCTGCTTTTAAAATGTTGAGTGTACTGCACAAAGGATTGATGATGGGGCAGGTTTTCTTTTCGGGAATTTGTATTTACCTGGTTTATTCAAATTCTATTTTGCCTGCAGCAAAAGAGCTAGATAAAACGCTCCAGGTTGTTGCATTGTTGGTAACAGCAGGCGGCGTATATGGAGGCATGACTTTCTTTAAGAAAAAACTAATGCAGATAAGAGCCATGCAGGCCGATGCAAAAGGAAAATTTGAGTTATACCGTACTGCTTGCCTCATACAGTGGGCGCTGTTGGAAGGACCTTCCATTTTTTGTACCATCTGTTTTTTTCTTACCGGTAATTATGCATTCCTGGCACTGGTGCTGATAATTCTTTTCATATTTGTAATGACGGCACCGGCAAAACTAAAAATGCAGCTGCAATTGCAGATCAGCGAAGCGGAACTGGAAGATCTATAGAACAGGTTCCACAACAATTTTCATTTTGCTGAAATAAGAGATACGCACATGTATTTTATCACCCACTTTTAAGTTTTCAGGCAGATTTTCCGCTGCAGGCGAAATTTTAGCCTGCACCTTATTGCCAAACAGGTTCAGGTAAATACCATACTCAGTGATCTTATATATCTCTGCATGTATTGGCTCCTGCTTTTTAAATGCCCTTTCGGCCGAGTAATATTCCGGAATGAATTTTTGTGTAAAGAGCGATGCAGTGATCTTTTCTTTTTTTTCAAGATTATCCAATGCAAAAGTTACGGCTTCATTTAATTCTTCATCGGTTGGTTTTAACTGCCAGGGCGATATGGTAGCCGGAAAGAAAAGATAGCTTTCAATTTCTTTCACATAATATTTATCATCAACAATTTTTAAATAGCCGATAAAATTATTTTCAGTTTTTGCTTTATTGATGAGTACATCCAGCGCATTGTTATAGAGAAATTTTATATCGGAAGCCACCATCTTGTCGCCCCTGCCGGATAAACCTACGGTAAAACTCACCGTATCACCAATATGAAAAACATGTTTTGTTTTTTGCAGCTTATCGCCGGTACTTCCATTCACCACTTTCTTTTTACCGTTTACTTCGTATTCAATAATGATATACTTTTTTTCGTGGTTAACGAAACTGACATTGCCGGTAAGTAGCGTATTACTCATGATAAGTTTCTTTATTAAAATGCGGTACAGTATTGCAGGCATTTATATGAAGTTAGCTGATTAAATTATAAAGCCAGCGCTTCGGAGGGGTCCCAGAATATTTTTTTAAAATCAACTATGGTATCGTTCTTAACGGCAACGCCGTCTTTCTTCAACAGTTCTTCCATGGCGGTTGGTGTAGCAAAATGATGCTTGCCGGTAAGCATACCATTTCGGTTTACAACACGCTGTGCAGGCACTTTAGGTTTAGCAGTGTGTGCTGCATTCATGGCCCAGCCTACCATACGGGCGCTCAGCTTAGTGCCCAGGTAAGCAGCAACAGCACCATACGATGTTACTTTACCTTTTGGTATTTGTCGTACCACATCAAAAACATCAGCAAAAAAACTGTATTCCTTTACTGTGCTTTTGGGAGTTTCTTTAGCTGCATGGGTTGGTTTCCGTACAGTTGTTTTTTGTTTGATTATTTTCTTTGCCATTCAGTATTAAAGATAACAATTCGCTTCGTTTTGGCTCAGGAACATTTTTGTATTCATAAGGGCAATGCTTACAACCATTGCCGCAGCAATGCCCCCTGTCAAGATGGTACCTGGCAGTTAAAACAATAAACCCCTGTTCATTGTAGTAAAAATCCTCGCCTTCAATCCAGCTGTTCATCATTTTGAATTAGTTGTTGCAGTTCTTCATCAATGTCTTTTATGTGCAGGGGCAAAGTAAACTTAAGGTAGTGAATCTTTTTGCTTTGTGCAATATCAAGGCTTTCGTAATGCGTTTTTATTTTCAGTTCTTCTTTTACAAAATTTTCGCTGTAAACATTATCCGAGTCTTCAATAATTGTCAGATCATACAGCCCGGCAACTTTCTTTGTGAAATGGTAAAGATCAGGAGAGTCTGTTTTCAGATGAATAAAACCACCAGGCTTCAGGATCTGTTGATACAGCCTTAAAAACCTTGGATGCGTTAACCTTTTTTTTGCCTTTGAAATCCGCAATTGCGGGTCGGGAAAAGTGATCCAGATCTCATCAACTTCTCCGGCTTTAAAATAGTCGGCCAGCTTTTCAATTTGGGTACGTAAAAAACCAGCATTGGTTAAATGCTCTGCCAGGCATTTTTTAGCGCCAATGAACATCCGGTTTCCTTTTACATCCACACCAATAAAATTCTGATGGGGAAATAACAATGAAAGGCCAACAGTATACTCTCCTCTTCCGCAGGCAAGCTCTAAAATCAAAGGGTTTTTATTTTTAAAAAAATTACACCAGTTGCCTTTCATATCTACCGGATATTCAAGCACATTGGCGAAAGTTTTTATTGCCGCAAACCTTTCTAATTTTTTTTGAGCCATGGCGGCAAAGATAAATATTCAGAAACGGAAAAACAGGGGTTTAATAAGCTGATCATATATTAAAATTGTATTTTAAAAGGACAAATGAGGCATAAATAAAGTAAGTTTGTATGCGATTAAACAAACACTACATTTTATGAATACAGTTATAGTTCCGGTTGATTTTTCTGAAACCTCTTTAAATGCTGCCTCTTATGCCGCTCAGTTACTTACCGGCCATTACGGGGTAACCATGGTTTTATACCACAGTTACACCAAAGCAGATGAAGGGGCAAATGCAGCAGAAAGTCTCGAAAAGCTGAAAGCAGACTTAATGGAGAAAAATATCGTAAAAATGGAAGTGCTGGTTCATGAGGAATCTGATTTTGTTGATGGGCTGGAAAAAGCTGCCCGTCACCGCAAAGCCGACCTGGTTATTATGGGAATTACAGGTAAATCTGCCATTGCCCAGGTTCTTTTTGGAAGCAATACTTTAAAGATGGCCGAGAGAAAAGTTTGCCCGGTATTAATAGTACCTGAAAATGCTACTTTCAGCCCTATTAAAAACGTAATGCTTACATCTGATTTTAAAAGCACACTGAATACAACACCATCGGTGCCGATTAAAGACTTCCTGAATATCTTTAAACCGCAGTTACATATTGTAAATGTTGACAACGAACATTATATTTCATTAACAGAAAACTACGAAGCAGAAAAGCAGGAACTGCAACAGATGTTTGCTGAGTATAATCCGGAGTTTTATTTTATGCGCTTATTTGATGTGGATGAAGCCATTAACATATTTGCTGAAAGCAGAAATATTGACCTGATCATAGCCGTTCAAAAAAACCGTTCATTTATTGGAAAATTATTAAGTGGCAGCAGAACAAAAACATTAACCTACCACAGCAAAATGCCGATAATGATCATGCATGAATAAAAGAATTTGACTTATTTTTTACTCCCCGTTTTTTATCGGGGATTTTTTTTTGCGATAAACCTACACAAGATCCTGCAGCTGATGAATGACCCGGGCATCTTTTATTTTAAAAAAGGAGATCACTTCTTTGCATAAACTTTCACGTACCGTGATCAGTAAATTTCCCGCTGCGTTATCATTGTTATAAATTTCAACTGTCTTTACAATCGAATCATAAAAACCCTTTCTATCCAGTTCCAGTTTTCCTGCCTCATCAATCACAAGCCAGCCCGGCGTTTGGTTTAATGCTGCCAGTACAATTGCATGGGCTTTTTCAAAAGAAGCAGTATAAAAATGAAACCTGCCTACAGCTGTAAGCAGCTCTTTTGTATTTGTGGCATCTGTACATTCAATATCAAACATGTTTTTTGTTTGCAGGTCAAGAATTTTTCTGCTGCCATTTATATCAGGCATTAGAATACCTGCAATATTTTTTTGTTGATTACACCATTGTAATAATTCGGTTGTTTTGCCGCTATGTACAGGTCTTGAAAAAATATAAATACTCATACCGGATTGTTAAGTGGTATTTCTGCAGATGTAGATTCAGTATAAGTAAGCGTAGTATGAATTAACGATGTAAAGAAAAACTGCCACCTGCCGAAACCCTGGTGCAATTTACTTTGTTGCCAGGCATGCGATGTCAGTTGCTTAAGTACAGGCAAAAAAGATAAAATACCCAACACTTCTTCGCTATACCTGCTTTGTTTTTTCTTTAATAATTTTTGAATGGCTTTTGTAAACAACGGTACAATCAGCATGAACCATATCAGTATTGCAGACAAGGTCCAGGTGATTGTTTTTGCAACAGCCAGCCAACCCTGTTGATTATCTGCAGCAAAATTGAATAATACAACCGATAGGCCGGTCATCAACAGTATCAACAACAAAAATTTCTTATAAACACTTTTCGGGTTGCTCTTTTTTGTTCTTAGTACGTCATAATTTATTGCTGTTGAAGGTTCCGGAAGCAATGGTTTATTTTCTGCATTAAAACTTTTAATAGTCCGGTAAGCACACACTGCTATTAACAACCCTCCTGCAATGTACAGGAGGATGTAAACAGAAACTATCCAGTATCCACCGTTTGAAACAGCATTGCCAAACTGTTTGGTAATAAAGGCAATCATATCATTCATCGCTATCCAGAGAGATTTACCAAAAAACAAGGTAAGGATGAGTATTTTCTGAATAGCAGATTCAAGCATAGCTATGGTGCTTAACAACGCGATACTGAAAAAATTCACTTTTAATAAGCTGAATAATGCATAGCCAAGTATAGCCTGAAATGCAACAGCAATATAAGCGGGAAAGGGTGTGTGCGGACTAACCATAGCTTTTACAATTAAAACAATGACAGCACTTTTTAATATCTGCCTGTAATTATATTCCGAAAAAACTGCAATCAGGCTGATCATAATAACTGCCATACCACCAACCAGCAGCCCGGTAAAAGGAATTTGTAAGGCATGCATAATGCCACCAGGTCCGCTTTCGGTAAATGCCCACAAAGCGGTGAGCCGCTGAATGGCATTCCTGCGTTGTTCAATGGATAAATAATGATAAGCGGCAATCATGTAACAAATATAATAAACGGTTTCCTCATGGTGTTAGGGTATATAACTAATAAGCTATACGGTGTTTGTTATTTGCAGGCATAGATTCATTTTGTTATTTTTAATGTTGCTACACACTTGATGCCTGTTTTCATTGTTGCATACCTGTGATAGCGCAGTTAAATAAAATAAAAATAAATAGTGCATGAATAAAGATATATCTGAATTTATGCTGGAAGCCATCAGGCTCTCCATCAGCAATGTAGAAGAAGGCAAGGGAGGACCGTTTGGTGCTGTTGTGGTTAAAGATGGTAAAATAATTGCCCGTGGTGTAAACCAGGTTACAACAACGAATGACCCAACAGCACATGCCGAAATAACAGCCATTAGAAATGCCTGCGCTGTATTACAAACATTTCAACTGGATGGTTGTGAAATTTATACCAGCTGCGAACCCTGCCCCATGTGCCTGGGTGCTATTTACTGGGCAAGGCCGGCTAAACTTTTTTATGCCAATTCTAAAGAAGATGCAACTGCCATTAATTTTGATGATCAGTTTATTTACGAAGAAATTGCAAAACCAATTGCTGAAAGAAAATTATTTACACAACAGATTTTACGGGAAGAAGCATTGGAAGCTTTTAAGAAATGGAGTGAGAGTATAATTAAAAGTAGCTATTGATGATTTATCACCAAAATAAAAAAGCCCCCGTCTCTCAACGAAGGCTTTTTAAAGCGCTGTAGGGGAAGGGATCGAACCTTCACGAGGCAGTTAGCTGTAGTACAAAGTTCGGTGGTCGACCCCGGTCGCTTTCGTATTACTACTCCGGCGGCTCTATGCTACGTTTATCCTGTTATCCTCACCCCCGAGACAAGGGGGTCGTCTGCCATGCTTACGCAATTTCATCACCCCACAATTTGTTCCGGTCTGTACCGGATTGTTTGATAACACAAAACTAAGGTAAATGCCCATACGTTCAATATATTTTATAAAATATTTGGAAAGTATAGAAATAATTCAAATATTTGCTAATTGATTTGAAAAAAATCTAAAACATATTGAATAATGGCAGCAAAATTAAATCTTGACAAACTCGATCTGCAGATCATTCATGAAATGATGGAGACCTCGGAGATATCTTATGCCGAACTGGGTAAAAAACTCTTTGTAAGCGGCGGTACCATTCATGTGCGCATTAAAAAGCTTCAGGAATTTGGCATTGTTAAAGGTAATAAAATGGATGTAGATATTAAACAACTGGGCTATGATATTACCGCCTTTGTTGGAATTTATCTGGAAAAAAGTTCCATGTATGATGCAGTTGCCAAAGAACTGATGAGCATTCCGGAAATTGTAAGGCTGAATTATATTACCGGTAACTACAGCATGTTCATCGAAATTGTTTGTAAGGATATTAACCAGCTGCGTTTTGTGTTACATGATGAGCTGCAGAAAATAAAAGGCATCGACAGAACAGAAACTTTTATTTCGCTGGAAGAAGGGTTCAGCAGGAATGTGCAGGTGGCAACCGAATCATAATAATAGACAATGAAGCCCCGTTTAATTTTTATACCGGTAATTTTATTTTATTTTTTTAATCAGGTTACTGCTCAAACCATTTATACCGATGTGCTCGTAATAGGCGGCGGTACCGGTGGTACTGCTGCAGGTATACAAACTGCCCGGCAAAATATAAAAACCATTATTGCAGAACCAACCACCTGGCTGGGAGGTATGCTCACCGCAGCAGGCGTTAGCGCAACAGACGGAAACCATCTTTTAGCCAGTGGCCTGTGGCAGGAATTCAGACAAAAGCTTTACCAACATTATAAAACAGAAAACCTGGCAACCGGCTGGGTAAGTAATACCCTGTTTGAACCGCATGTGGGCGATAGCATCTTTAAAGCCATGTGCGCTAAGGAAAAAGATCACCTGTCAGTAATGTATGGATTACAGTTGCAAAGCGTATTAAAAGAACACAATAAAATTACGGGAGCAGTTTTTTTTAATGCTGATAAAAAAAGCGTCACTATTAAAAGTAAGATCTGCATTGATGCTACAGAGTTGGGGGATGTGATTGCAATGAGTGCAACTGCTTATGATCTGGGGATGGAAGATGCAGCTTATTCAAAAGAAGCTATTGCCCCAGGGAAAAACAGCATCATACAGGACCTTACCTGGGCGGCCATTTTAAAAGATTATGGTAAAGGCAGCGATAAAACCATTCCACGCCCCGATGGATATGATTCCACCAGGTTTTTCAAAAGCTGTACATCAGTGTTCAACAGCGATTCAATTGCTGCTCCCTGGACAGCACAAAAAATGCTGAACTATGGAAAAATAAAAAACAATAAATATATGCTGAACTGGCCGGCAAGTGGCAATGATTATTACCTGAATGTGATTGAAGAAAGACCGGATGACAGAATTAAAAAATATGCGGCAGCAAAAAACCACACGCTGCAATTTATTTATTACATACAAAAAGAACTGGGATATAAGAACCTGGGACTGGCCGATGATGAATTTCCAACAACAGACAAACTCGCTATGATTCCCTACAACCGGGAAAGCAGACGTGTAAAAGGCTTGGCTCGTTTAAACAATAATTACCTGGTAGATCCTTTCGGAAAAAATGAGTCGCTTTACCGAACCGGTGTTTCAGTTGGCGATTATCCGGTTGATCATCACCATCACAAAAATGAACTGGCTCCTAAAATAAAATTTACACATGTACATTCATTTACCATTCCATTGGGTTGTTTAATTCCCGAAAAAACAGATGGCCTTATTGCTGCTGAAAAAAATATCAGCGTTAGTAATATTGTAAATGGTACCACCCGCCTGCAACCTGTTGTATTATTAACCGGCCAGGCAGCAGGTGCGCTGGCAGCTGTTTGTGTACAAAAAAATATTCAGCCACGTAAGGCTGGCATCAGGGAAGTGCAACAGGTTTTATTACAGGCAAAATGTTACCTGTTGCCTTATGTTGATGTAAAGCCAGGAGATCAATATTGGGAAGTAATTCAAAAGGCCGGTGTAACAGGTATTTTAAAAGGAACAGGTAAAGCTGATGGTTGGGCCAATAAAACTTATTTTTTCCCGGATAGTACGGTTGCTTATAACCAGTTTGTTGATGCGATAAATGATCTCATTCCTTGCTTACCTGTAACGGATACGATCATTGGCCGGCCCGTACAGGTAAAAGAAGCCTGGGATATGCTTATTACTTTATTACATGCCATCAGGCTTAAAAAAAATATTCCACATAAATGGCCATCCATTGTAGGTGATGAACAAGTAGCCGTTTGGAAAGATTTTATAAGAGAACCATATCCGGGAAATAATGCGCCTGTAAAAAGAAAACATATTGCCATGCTCATGAGCCAACTGGCAATAGATCCATTTATGTTGGAAACGGACTTTAAAGGAAAATTGAAATAAAGGTTACCCGGGTATTGTTTTAATATATTCCCTGTACCGCTCAAAAAGATGTGCTGCAGAAATATAAGAAGACTGGGGACTCATGAAATGCGAAAACTCAAATGTGATTGCTTTATCATAACCGGCTTTTCGGGCAGCTTCTAATTTCATCCGTAACTTTTCAAATTTAATAGGCAAGAATTTAATAGGCATATCACGGTCAAATGTTTCAGCATTGGTCCAGCATTGTAATCCATATTTACCGGCCATTCTCTTATTCACTTCAAAAAATGCCGGAAGTTCATGGTATTCAATATGCCCGTCCTGGAAGGCTACTGCATCCACCGCACCTTTTATACCATCAAATATCTCACTCCATTCTTCTTCGTGCTGCCTGATGGAAACAGCTTCTTCCTTACTGATCTTATCTGATGCTGCACTCACTGCTTTGCTGCCATCTATCCAGGGAGAAATAAACGTAGGCAGGTTGCCCGATACTTCTTTGCAATGCCTTCCCAGCTGGGCATACAGGTCAATAACACCTTTTACCCTACGGCTTACTTCCTGCGTAAGGTACCAGCCTTTAAAACTTTTGTGATGGCCATATTTCTTCCAAACCTCATCAATCACTTTGCGGTTAAGATCTACTTCTTTTTGAAATTCACCCTTCACCCAGTACTTACCCGTATCATACAAACCAAAGTAAAAATGCATGTGGTGTTTATCTGCCAGTTCAAGAAACAGTTGTACCAGGTCAACCGGGGGTTTGTAACAACCTTCTTCCTGTATCAATAACTCACTGGGATAGGTAAGCCAGAGGCGGTAACCACTTCTGATCAGGATCACGGTATCAATACCCACCATTTTCATATGGCTGAAGTCGGCATCCCATTCATGCCTGCCCCAGTTTTGATGTGGTATATCATGACTGATCTCATCAATAAATGTTGCTGTTATTTTCATGGTCTTTTTATGATTTTACATCCACGGCATCCCTCAATCCATTACCCAATAAATTAAAAGCCAGCACCAGCAACATAATGGCAAAGCCCGGCACCAATGCCAGCAAAGGATTGTGTGTGATGATGAAATTATAATTCTCTTTTATCATTAGGCCCCAGCTGGGTTGTGGTGGCTGAATACCAATACCCAAAAAACTTAAACCGGCTTCAACAATGATGGCCGTAGCAAAATTACTGGCAGCAATTACCATTACAGGCCCAAGTATATTTGGTAAAATATGCCGCAGAATAATGCGGCTGTTTTTTAATCCCAAAGCCCTTGCCGCCTGCACATATTCCATTTCTTTAATGGCCATCACCTGCCCACGTATAAGGCGGGCCACACTCACCCACATGGTTAGGCCAACTGCAATAAATATTTGCCAGAAGCCTTTGCCCATGGCCATGGTGATGGCGAATACCAGCAGCAACGTAGGAATACTCCAGGTAACATTTACCAGCCACATAATTACTTCATCAACCCAGCCGCGGTAATAACCGGCCAAGGCACCTAAAATAATTCCGAGTGTTAATGAGATAAGCACTGCAATTAAACCCACGGCTAAACTAACCCTTGTACCAATAATAAGGCGGCTTAAAATATCCCTGCCAAATTTATCGGTGCCCAACCGGTATTTTTTGGTGATGATATTATTTTGAATAGCAGCGGGAGTTTTATTGGTTAACTGATTGACAGAATAATATTGAACAACCGATGTATCATCATCAATGAATTTATTTATTAAAAGACTGTCGCCCCTGACCTGGTATCCTTTTATAGGAATTAGCTGAAAATTATTTTTTTTGCCGCTGATAAAATGATGGAGCCAATTGCCCTCTGAAATATTGTTGCCGGGTATTTTTAAAAACTGCTGACTGTATCCGGGCTTCTTTGCCTGTATCTCCACCGTTTGCAGATCGGCGTTGGGCGAATTATCCGGTGCAACCATATAACCGAAAACTGTAACGAATACAGCCAGTATAATGATGGCCAAACCAAACATGGCGCCTTTATTTTTTTTGAGGCGTTTCCACATCTGGGCTTTAAAAGAAAATTCGGTTTGGACCATGCTGTAATTTACAATTTGAAAATGTTATTTCACTTTTCTTTCTTTCCAGTTATAACTGCCAAACTTGCCCAGCCAGCCGGCAATTACTGTGTATAAGATATGAAAGGGCTGCATCAGCGGAAAAAGCCAAAGCATGCTTCGTTTGCCAAAGAATTTTGATACCGGCATTAAAAAAATTAACTCGGCAATTGTTTTAATAATGAGAAGAAAAGCCCAGAGCTCTAAAATCGTAAAAACAAGGGTGAAAGGATAAACACTGATGCTGAATGCAGCTTTTATGAAAATGGCGGCAAACGGAAGCGTCAACAGTAATACATTAACCAGGTAAACCAACAGCAGCACTGCAAAAATTCTTTTATCATCATACTTATCGGCCTTGCTGGCCCAGCGTATGCGTTGATTTAAAAAATCTCTTACTGAATTTACCGGCGCTGTTTGTACAATGGCTTCCCTCGATTTTACAAACATCACTTTATGCGGATGAAGTTTGTAAATCTTGTGCATCAGCAGCATATCATCGCCGCTGGCAATATTATCTATACCGGTAAAGCCACCCACTTCTGTAAATGCTTTTTTTGTGTAAGCCAGGTTGGCTCCATTGCACATGCTGTGTATTTTTTTATATACCGATGCACCGGTGATGCCCTGCAGCGTCATAAAATCAAGCGCCTGGAAAAGTTCGATGAATTTATTGCTGCAATCTATAGCAACAGGCGCAGCAATAAATGCGGGATCATATTCTTCATAAAATGCAGCAATGGTTTGCAGCCAGTTTTCTTTTGCAAAACAATCAGCATCGGTGGTAACAATCAACTCGCCGGAGGATTGGGTTATGGCAATTTCAATGGCTTTCTTTTTATAAGAATTTATTTCGCCGGCAGGAATAAAATCTTTTAACGAAATAAGTTTTACATTTTTATCTGCATAGCTGTTTACAATGGCTGCAGTGTTATCGGTTGAATGATCATCAACTACCAAAACTTCAAATAATGCTGTTGGGTAAGATTGTCTGCAAATTGAATCCAGGCAGGCCGCAATATTTTCTTCCTCATTACGTGCTGGAATTATAACTGAAATGCGGGTTTGTACAAAGGATTCTGGGGATGGTTTGCCTGCAGGGCCCTGTGGGTAGTTTGCGGTTTGTAGCTCGAAGTCCGGTATGGAAATCCAGCTTTTCCAGTAATACAGGATGAGCAATACATACAAACCGAAAAGAATCAATAAAAAGATGAGTAAAACCTGCTGCATATTGATTTACAGTACAAGAGTGCGACGCCAATGAAGTTGCCCGAAGCGGTACTGTTGGCTTCAAAAATAAATTTTAAAATTTGAAACGAATGATTATCTTTGTTTAGTTGCATAAACAACTATATGCCAAACAACCAATTTAAGAAAGGAGAACTCTACAGCTTTATAACCGGAAAAGCCAGCACGGCAATCGGGCGCAGGCTGCAGAAGAATTTTAAGCAGGCCAATATTGAAATAACGATTGAACAGTGGAGTGTGCTGTATCATTTATGGAAAGTGGATGGTATGAGCCAGCAGGAATTATGCGATGCAACTTTCAGGGATAAGCCCAGCATAACCCGCCTGGTTGATAACCTGGAAAAACTGAAACTGGTAAAGCGAAATGCATCCAGGGAAGACCGCCGCAAAAACCTGATCGTACTATCACCCGAAGGAAAAGAACTGGAAGAACATTGCATGGAAGTGGCCAACACAACTTTAAACGAAGCCCTGCAGGGTGTTACAAACGGACAGGTGGAAATTGCAAAAGAAGTATTGCAGATGGTGTATGATAATCTGAAGTAGATTGATGGTTGTTCGTTCACCGTAGAACGGCATACTGTAACAAGCATCACCCGTACAACTATCAACGGCCAACGTTTTGACCAATGACATTAAACTTTTAAAATAATCTTTATGAGCACAGCATCAACCGCAACCACTACATCGCTTAAAGGCGGCGAATGGTTAATTAAAGAAAGCAATGCATTTGATACCTACACACCCGAAGACTTCAACGAAGAACAACTGATGGTGAAAGATATGTGCCTGCAGTTTTTAGCTTCGGAGGTTTTACCCATTGTGGATCGTATTGATAAAATGGAAGCCGGCCTCATGCCTTCGCTGATGGTGAAAGCAGGAGAACAGGGACTGCTGGGTACTTCGGTACCTGAAGACCTGGGCGGACTGGGTAAAGATTTCATCACTTCTACCTTAGTGAACGAAGGCCTGGGTGGCGGCTACTCTTTTAGTGTGGCTATAGCTGCACATACCGGTATTGGTACCTTACCCATTTTATATTTTGGTACCGAAGAGCAAAAGAAAAAATACATTCCCAAACTGGCAAGCGGCGAGTGGAAGGGTGCTTACGGCCTTACCGAACCCAATAGCGGCAGCGATGCCCTGGGTGCAAAAACAACCGCTGTACTTAGTGAAGATGGAAAGAATTATATCCTCAACGGACAAAAATGCTGGATAACCAACGGCGGCTTTGCCGATGTATATACCGTGTTTGCAAAAATTGACGGCGATAAATTCAGTGCCTTTATTCTGGAACGTGGCATGGAAGGTTTTACACAGGGACCCGAAGAACATAAGATGGGTATTAAAGGATCATCCACTGTTCAATTATATTTTCAGGATTGTAAAGTGCCTGTTGAAAACTTACTGGGCGAAGTTGGCAAAGGCCACATCATTGCCTTCAATATTTTAAATATCGGACGTTTAAAATTATGTGCTGCTGCGTTGGGCGGTGCAAAAATGTCTTTGAACGATACCATTGCTTATGCCAAAACACGTGAGCAGTTTAAAACTGCCATTGCAAACTTTGGCGCCATAAAATACAAGCTTGCCGAAATGGCCATCCGTATTTTTGTTGGAGAAACAGCACTGTACCGTACAGCCAAATGGGTAGATGATAAAGAAACCGAACTGGAAGCTGCAGGCAAAACATTTGCCGAAGCCCTACTGGGTGCTGCAGAAGAATATGCAGTGGAGTGCGCCATTTTAAAAGTGCAGGGCAGCGAAGTGCTGGATTATGTGGTAGATGAAGGCGTACAGGTGCATGGTGGCAATGGCTTCAGCGATGAATACAGCGCCAGCCGTGGTTACCGCGACAGCCGCATTAACCGCATTTACGAAGGCACCAACGAAATTAACCGCCTGCTTACCGTTGATATGATATTGAAACGTGCCATGAAAGGCAAACTCGACCTGATGGGCCCGGCTATGGCCGTTAGCAAAGAACTGATGAGCATTCCGGAATTTGGTAATGAGGATGAAACGCCGTTTGCCAAAGAACGCAAGACCATTGTAAACATGAAGAAAAGTATTTTGATGGTAGCCGGTGCTGCCGTACAAAAACTAATGATGAAACTGAATGATGAGCAGGAGATACTGATGAACATTGCCGATATGGCGATTGAGACCTTTGAAGCCGAAAGCGCTTTATTGCGTATTATGAAGATGGTTGATAAACAAGGCGAAGCTGCATCGCAGATACAGATCGATATCATGCGCTGTTACCTCAACGATGCCGTTGATAAAGTGAACAAGGCCGGTAAAGAAGCCATCAATGCATTTGCCGGAGGCGATGAGCAACGCATGATGTTGCTGGGCTTAAAGCGTTTTACCAAAACAGAACCCTTCAACAGTAAAGATGCAAGAAGAAGAATAGCAGATAAGCTGATTGCAGAAAATAAATACGCCTGGTAAAACAGCACTGATAATTTTTGATAAACCCACTTCATAACGAAGTGGGTTTTTTAGTGGCACAGTTTTGGATACTATATCATTCCAATGATCCTCTTTAATATTTCCCTCTAAAAAAAATCTCATGGCAAAAAAATCAAAACCAGTAAAAAAAGCAGTTGCAAAGAAATCAGTGGCAAAGAAAGTGGTGAAGAAAGCTGCAGTAAAAAAAGCAGTTATCAAACCAACCACTCCAAAAGCTAAAAAAGCACCGGTTAAACCTGCCTCTCCGAAAGGGAGAAAAGCAACACCCAAAAAAGTTGTTGCAAAGAAAGCCATAGCAAAGAAAATAGTAAAGAAAGCACCGGTAAAAAAAGCAGCACCCCAAAAAGCAGCTGTAAATAAACCGGTTGCAAAAAAAGTTATTGCAATTAAGAAACCGGTACCGGTAAAAACTATACCAGTGAAAGTTGCAGTTAAACCAGCTTTGCCGGCAGTTAAAAAGGTTGTTACAAAAAAGAAACCTGCCCCTGAAGCATCGGTAATACTAATACCAGATGGGCTTGTAAAAGATACAGCCAATATCAACAAACAGATAATGGTGCCCGGCGACGGTCTTAATGAAGCACCGGTTACAACAGAAGACCCTGTAAAAACATTTGACCAAAATGTATTTAACAAGGCAACAGCAAAAGGAGTTCCGCACAGTAACGGTCAGTTTTCCTCTAAACCAAAAAATGCTATAAAGCCATCGGGTAAAAAACCGCTGTGGTAAAAAAAGCGCACATTACCTCCATATATATCGTGAAGCGATGGAAGCCTGTTGGTAAACCACAGATTTACCAGCAGGATGAAGTGAAAAAGATTGGCTGAGAAATTGGCCAATCTTTTTTATGTTTAAAATATTGTATTTCCTGCCGTGCTTTTTGGCGGCTGCCAGTGTGTAAAAAGTTCCCGGGTTGCGGCGTTTATTTGTTGTTGGATCTTTTTTGTGTGAGTAAATACTATACCCGCCTGATTTTAATTTCAGGATCATGGCGCTTACTTTTAAAACTAAAAAAGATCAGCCGTAGTAATGGCGGGATTCCTCTTTTTTTCGGGTGCACCTTTTTGTTGTTGCATAAATGCAAGTTTCCTCATATAAAATGCATAATCACGTGTATGTACACGACCCGGCAAAAAATGCTGCTGAAACAGTGGATTCAGTTTATCGGCTGATGCGTTAAATGAATGCTTTGTCATGATTGTTTGTTTTATCTTATTACAAAGCAAAAGCGTGCCAGATTTTAAAAAACAGCAATTACTCAGGCCGGTTTTTTATTTACATTTGTTCAGATGAAAACACTCCTCCTCTTCTTTTGCCTTTTCACAGCACTTAATACCACTGCACAAAACAAACAGTATTACGATTGGGAGTGGAAACCCTGTAACCCCGAAGATGCCCGCTTTGTTTCACTTACAGATAAAACCGACAGCGGCTGGCTGAGGCGTGATTTTTACCTGAGCACCAAAAAATCGCAGATGAAGGGTTTGTATAAAGACAGTGCTTTAAAAATTAAGAACGGCTGGTTCAGGTATTTTTATGTAAACCAGGTGGTGTCATCACAGGGAAATTATGTGAACGGAAAAAAAGATGGCTTGTGGATATCGAATCATTTCAATGGCATCATCAAAGAGGCTGCATTTTATAATGCCGGTTATCCCACCACAATCATGGCCTGGCACAGCCAGGGATTGAAATCCGATTCATCGGTGTATCATAACGACGGCACATCTACACATACATACTGGTTCGATAACGGTCAGCTTTCTCATACCGGGCAATCCTTCAGCACTAAGCAGGATGGTAAGTGGCAATACTATCATAAAAACGGTAAACTTGCTGCCGTAGAAGAATACAAGGCCAACGAACTGGTTAGCCGGGTGTATTACAATGAAACAGGGCAACTGCTTTCAGATACAGAGAGCAAAGACAGGCCGGCATCTTTTAAAGGCGGTCCTAAAAAATGGAGATCGTTTCTTTTAAACAACCTCGATTTTTTAGATGGGGTAAAACTGGTGAATACATATTTTGTTACCGTTGTACTTGCACTTACCATAGATGAAGCAGGTAATATAACAGACGTTTATGTAGATGTTCCTGTAAGTCCTAAGTTTGATGAACAGGCAATAAAAGTAATAAAGAAATCGCCGGCCTGGATTCCGGCTGTTGATCATAACCGCAACGTAAAATATCATACGCGGCAGTCCATAACATTTGGACAGGTTGATTAAAAGTAAACGGGCATCCCCATCTCTAAAAAATATTTACATTTGGCTTATGAAAAAATGTATGCTGTGCCTTTGCATTTTTACTCCCCTTTATGCCGCTGCCCAAAAAACAACTCACTACGACTGGAAAGGATTACCATGCGATATTTCGATGGCACGCTTTATTGCTGTGGTTACCCAAACAGACAGCGGCTGGTTACGCAGTGATATATACATTGCCACTAAAAAATTATGCATGGAGGGCTTGTTTAAAGACAGTAGCTGCCTGATCCCAAACGGCTGGTTCAGGCATTATTATACCAATGGCAATCTGTCATCAGAAAGGCGGTTCATCAATGGTGTGTCCGAGGGTACCTCATTCATGTATCATTACAACGGCATGATAAAAGATTCAATGGTGTATATAAAGGGTGTTTTAACCGGCACATCCAAGAGCTGGCATAACAACGGCTATATTGCCGACTCAGTGGTGTATAGTAACGATAGCGCTGACCTGCATGTATCCTGGTTTGATAATGGCATGCCCTCCAGTGGTGGAAAAACAATTAACAGGTTACCGGAAGGCAAATGGCGCTATTATCACCGCAATGGTAATCTTGCTGCCCTGGAAGAATACAAAGCAGGAAAACAGGTAAGCCGCATATATTTTGATGAGGCTGGTATGCAGCTTACAGATACCAGCAGCCGCGACAGGCCGGCCCTGTTCAGGGGCAATAATGCAAAATGGGGAAGATACGTGGAGAACAACCTGCAATGGCCAGGAGGTGTAAAACTGGTGAATACCGATACCATAACTGTAGTGGTAATGGCTACTATTGACGAAGCCGGCAATGTTACCGATGCTTATGTGGAAGTACCATTTTCATCCCCTCTTTGATAAAGAAGTACTGCGTGTTGTGAAAAGATCGCCCAAATGGATACCAGCTATTTCACACAACCGCTATGTTAAGGATTCGATATACCAGGCTGTTAATTTTTTTGTACGGCCTAAAAAGGATTAAAGAAAAATAAGCAATCAATACATCTCCACCTCCATCATCACTTCTTCCAGGGGGCTGCGGCCAAGCTGCTGCAGTACTGTATTGCAACGGTACAGTAAAGCCGCCGGCAGATCGCCGGTATACGCATGGTTCCAGAAAGTAAGCAACAGGTTTTGCTGTATGGGCGTAAGCGGTTCCTGCAGTTTTAAAATTAAATAATGCAGGGCCGATATCTCTTCATCTTTTAAATGATTAAAAGCATTGTTGGCCAGCAGATCAATTGTTAGCGAAAGCACCGTTTTACTTTGCAGCATGTATATGGTTTTATAAAGTGTAATCTCAGGCTATAACGTAAAGAAATTGTAAACCTTGTGTTACCGAATTGTGTTGTGGAATAAATGTGGATTGTGCACAAAAGAACAAAAGTATAACAGGTAATGCTTATCAGCTTACTTTATGACCTTTCTCATCACCTGTATCCATTATCATTCGCAATTTTAAACCTTCAAAGCAACCAAATATTTTTTAAGATTAAACAATACATACAATGAAAAAGGAATATTGGATCAACGTGAAACATGTAGACAACAGGCTGGTTATTTTTATTAATGGCGCAATTGTCTGGGACAGTGGTATCGTACATGACGATCCCGAAATGGACCAGTTTATCAACATCACCGATAAACTGCTGGAGCATATCAACCACACATCCGAACTGATATTTGAAGGATTTAATGATACCTATTCTTCCGACGATTCGGCTGCCGGTTTAAACCCATGGCATTTTCATTACATGGTGATTGCCCGTACAATAGATGAAGCCGGAAATATAGTAAGCGAAGAAAACATGCTGGCACCTTATAACGAAAAGCATATGTCGAACCCCAATATACGGGCCATCAACAATTGCTACCAGATCATAAATAAAGACGGAACATTTAAAGTGATATCCAATTCTCTGTCGCAGAATTTTTATAACTAGTTTATAATCGGGATTTCTTTATTCTTTACTTCAAATAGTGTTAAACCATCTTTTGAAATAGTAAAACCCGGTATAGGAAAAATCCTGTATTGTATGTTAAGAACGGCCGGCCAGGTTTTAATGCTGTGCATGTTGTATACAAATACGGGTATGGTTAAGCTGCTTTCACTATAGTTTAAAAAATGTTCATTAAATACCCGGATACGTGTAAGTAATGCCAGTCTTGAATAAACAGGCTCTGCAGGTTTCTGAACCTCAAGTATCGTTACCGGAAAACCCGTATCACCTGTTTGTTGTTCGGCTGCCATTTTTAATGCAGCTTCTTTTGTAAAAACAAGCAGGGTTTCCAGGTTAATGAATCGTTTCCCGGCAGTCTGTTTATTGTTATATAAAACGGCAGAAACCTCAATCATTTCAGGAACCAGCAACACCTGCGGGCATTGCCCGACCAGGTTGGCAACAATGCTTACCTGTGGCTCGGTTTTTAACGAAGGCATCATGGTTTCAGAAAGGATTATATCAGGCTTCCATTGTTCAGGAATACGGTAGGTAACTGCATCTGTTTCCACCACCTGCAGTATGTATGGTTCCAGGTTAAAATTCCGGATGATCCTGCTCAGGTATGCAATACTGGCCGGGTTAATATCCAGCAGCAGCATGTTTAATTGTGCGGGGCTAAACAGGGTTACCAGCGGAATAAGCAGGGTAGCAAAGGGCCCGGTACCGGCATATAAAACGGTTACTGCCTTATCGGGATTTGACTGCAGCTTTGTTGAAATAGCTTCCTTTATACCACGCAAAAAAACACAGGTACGCATAAAATCCCTGATACATACTGCCGCAGCTTCCGGCGATACTGCCTGCCCAGCCTGGCTTTGCATGTGCTGCCCGTTAACAGGATCTGTATCATCAAACTCCGAAACCTGGTAAAAAAAATCCAGTAAACTTCCACAGGCATTCCGCAAGTCCAGATAACTGCTTTCTTCGGCAAGCATTTTTTCTGTAATTCTTTTAAGATCATCCAGTGAAGGTTTCATGCAATGTTCAATTTACTTTTTTTTAGTTTCTTTATAAACAGCAATGCGGTGCGATCTTAATAAATAAGAAGAAACAGCCGCACTGCCCGAAACCCGGAAGCTGATGGCATCCGAAGTTTCCAGGGGCATATGGCAGTCGGTGCAATTGGCTTTTAATTCAGCAACGGCTATGTTTTTTACGGTGCAAAAATCAGCGCTGCCCTCCTGGTGGCAGCTCATGCATTTTTGAGCATACACAGCAGCCGGCATCGCTGCATTGCCATGTGGATTGTGACAGGTGCTGCAGGTGATGCTGTTGCTTTTCAAAAAACAGCGGCTCTGCTTCAGTAAATTAAACTGGTTACCATGCACATCAAAATGACGGGTACTGTCGGCAACCACGGCCGGTAAAAAATAATTGGCAAGCAAATCGCCCGGCCTGAACATAAACCTCGATTGTATTTTTCTTTTATCATTGCCCGAGTGGCATACCGCACACTGGTCTAATTGCTGTTGCCTGTTTAAAGTTTTGTTGGCTGTAATATGGCCGGCTGTCTGTTTACCCGGGTTTTCTGTATGAAAGTTAACATGCGCAGCTGCCGGCCCGTGGCAGCGCTGGCAGCCAATGCCCAATACCAGCGAGTTTTTGTCAAGTATTTCCACAGCGGCATCGGCGGCAAAATAATGATCACCGGCGGCCGTATTTTTTTTATGGCTGATATAACTGCTGTGGCATTCAAAACAGTCGGTGCCAATGAGCCGGTTAAAATTGGGTACTGTTGCCGAAAAGCCCGGACTGGTGCCCCAGTTATTTACCGCATGGTAATAAGATACGGGCAGTTCAAAACTTCGGTCATCCTGCCAGTAAAGCGATGTTTGCGCATGGCGGGTTCCAAAAACAATATCAAAACGCCGGGCCAGTAAGGGGCTGTTGTTTTTGTACAAAACCTGGTACAGGCCGCTGTCTCTTTGCTCCATCACCAGTTTGGTAAGGCTGTCGTACATAAAAATATTATGCCCGGCATTAAAATTACCCAGCACATTTTTTGCCGTGGCTGCTGCCGATGCATTAAAATGTGCCGATGTTACAGCCGAATCGTAAATGGCCTGGTGGCATTGCCTGCAGGTTTGTTCCGGTGCAAAAGCAGTACCACGGGCATCGGGTACTGCCTTTTTATTGATACACTGCACTAAAAAAATAATGAATACAAAAAGTACTGCTGTTACAGTCAATAACTTTTTATTTTTTTTCATGATTGAAAATAAGATCTTTTTTCAGCAAACAGTGCAATTGTATAAACTGTTGCCTGCATACATTTTGGCTTTGTTGCACAGGCTGCAGTCAATAACTCAAATTAATACCTCAAACCCTTGCATTTCAAAATTATTCGCCTTACCTTCTGCCACCAATGCGCCACTTACAGTAACTGTAAACCGCTTCATCTTATTTCATTTATCATCTTAACCAAAACTATTTTTCAATGAAACAATTCATTTTAATTATCTGCCTGGGTGTGGCCATGGCCAGTTGCAACAATGCAGCCACCAAAGAGAGCGGCAGCGACAGCACCGCCAACAAAACTACAACTACCACTGAGCCAACACTGCCTTTTAAACTGGAGAAGCCTTACAAAAACTGGCAGATGGGCAGCACCGAAAATGTAGCCGCCGCCATGGGTACTCTTAAAGCTTTTGTTGATAAAGATTATGCCGCAATGAGCGGCCTCATCGGCGATTCGCTTGACATGCGTTTCGATTATTTTCAGGGTAAATTCACCAGGGATAGCGCCCTCAAATTGTTTACAGCCCAGCGTGCCCTGTACAACGATCTTACCATAAACATGTACGATTATGAGTCCGTAATTTCTGCCGATAAAAAAGACGAGTGGGTAACCATCTGGTACAAACAAAGCTGGAAAAATGAAAAAGGCGTTGCCGATTCGCTGGCAATAATTAACGACTGCAAAATGAAAGACGGCAAAATGATTGAGCTGGATGAACATATACAGCACTATCCTGCAAAGAAATAGAAAGTTGTTTTTAAGTTACAGGCCCCCGGTACACCGGGGGCTTTTTTGTACCGGTAACACGCAAAACATAACATCGGGCTTTTGTTAGGCAGGGTACACGGCAATCTTAATCGGGCGTTTCCGGTTTGGGTATTTCCGGTATATCCATATCCGGCACTTCTTCAATGGCTGTATCGGGTACTTCTTCAATAGCTGTTTTTTCTACTTCCGGTTGCGCTGTTTCGGGCAGTTCCCGTATTTCAGGCTTCTCTACTTCGGGTTTACCGGTATCGGGCATTTGCGGATTGCCTTTACGGGGTGTATCATTTTCGCCCCCGCATGCGGCGCCCATGTTTGTATTGCAGTCCGTTGGCGGGTTGCTTACTTCTTTTGTTAAATGCTTTTCCATAATACCTTTTTATGGTGTGCTGCAAAAAAGAATCCAGACTGCTGCCAAAAAGCAGGTAATGTGCATTATGCAAATAATAAATGGTTACCGGGTTAACATTACATAGATAAACAGCACAATGCTGATTACCACCAGTTGTACTATATAGGCGCATATATATACAAGCAGGCTGTACAACAGCGCTTTTAAAAATGATATTTTAAAGAACTGCCTGAAGCTGATGACAAAGCAGCTGATCAGTATCAGTATAGCAACCAGGCTATGCCACATAATAACTTTCGGCGAATGAAAAGATGCAAACAGCAGGGTGCTTACAATAGAAATGGTATTCATCTGGGCACTGATGACGCTGCTGAGTATAATGTTTTCGGCATAATTATATTTGCCCCGGCGCAAAAAAAGCCAGGCAAAAAGTGCATACACCGGTATCAGGAAGAACTGCAGCAGGTTAAAATATTTTTGCAGTAACTGCACCATTTGTTGCTGCATCAAAGCCATTTGCCCCGTTACTTTATTGCCGGTTATATTGTTCATCGATTGCACCGTTTGCTCCATCAGGTGAGTCTTGCTCATTACAAAAGTGCCAATGCCCACAATAAGTACCAGGTACTGAAACAGGTTAAAAATACCTTTTTGCGCCGCCCTCCACCATATCCAGCGCAATGGTGCCGGGCTTTGTAAGCACCTGCCAGCCAAAAGAAAAAATACCTTTATCGGCATGGGTAAATACATGCAGCAGCTCGTGCAATACATGCCCGATTGTGTAGCGGTGTGCCTGCTTTTGTCCGCATTGATTACAAAATTGCCCGGTATAAGTATTGCCGCAATTGGCACAGGTAAGCTGTTGCATGGTAATGTTTACAGCAAAATACAAATTATTTTAAAAGGAGGGTGCTTAACTAATGAGCTGACAGCCTGCCTGTCCCGATTTTTTCGGAAAGCTTATCGAAGGGCAGGTTAAATTGCGACGATCGATTGTTTTTGACTCATGTTTTAAAACACCCGTCATATTTAAGGGTTTTTGGTGCTTATTAATTTTATTGAACCGGCAGCTTCACCAATGAAGTAACTTTGATACACGAATTAATTGTAATTTTCTTTATCCAATCTGCAGCTATATGACTGAAACCACCACACTCGAAAAATATTTTGAACCCTTCAGTAACAACATCATAGGGTACAACCAGCCATTTGATTCGCCTTTTGGAAAAAAACGGCTGCTGTATGCCGACTGGACCGCCAGCGGTCGCTGCTATGCACCTATTGAAGAACGCATGCAGCAACAGATCATGCCCTACCTGGCCAATACCCATACCGAAACCACCATCACCGGCACGCTCATGACCCGGGCTTATGAAGAAGCCAAACTCATTGTAAAAAAACACGTGCATGCCAACGAACAGGATGTACTGATCTTTTGCGGCAGCGGTATGACGGGCGCTGTAAATAAATTACAACGCATACTGGGGTTACGCCTTCCCGAAAGGATCATGGATTATGTACAAAAAGACAAGCTGCCCGATATTGAACAAACAGATGCCATCCACATTCATAATATTTTTACCGGTTACCTGCAGCTGGATGATGACCTGAAGCCCATTGTTTTTGTAACCCATATGGAACACCACTCCAACCAAACCACCTGGCTGGAAACCATTGCTGCTGTAGAGATCATTCCTTCGGATGAGCACGGAAATGTAGACCTGGAATGCTTTAGAAACCTGCTGGAAAAATACAAACATAAAAAGAACAAGATAGCAGCCATTACCGGCTGCAGCAATGTTACCGGCATACAAACGCACTATCACCAGGTAGCCAAAGTAATACACGAATATGGCGGACTTTGTTTTGTTGACTTTGCCTGCTCGGCGCCCTACATACATATTGATATGCACCCTGCCGACGACAACAGCCACCTGGATGCCATCTATTTTTCGCCGCATAAATTTTTAGGCGGCCCGGGCACACCGGGTGTACTCATCTTTAATAAAAAAATGTACCACAATGTGATACCCGACCAGCCGGGCGGCGGCACCGTGGTGTACACCAACCCCTGGAAAGTGCATGAATACATTACCGATATAGAACACCGGGAAGATGGCGGCACACCTCCTTTTTTACAGGGCATTAAAACCGCTTTGTGCATCAGGCTGAAAGAAAAAATGGGCGTAACCAATATGCTGCAGCGGGAAGAAGAAATGCTGCACCTCATCTTCGGGCGCTTATCAACAATTGAAAATATAGAGATACTGGAAGCTGATAAACAGGACCGGCTGGGTGTGGTATCCTTCATTGTGCAGGGTGCCCATTATAACCTGATCGTAAAATTGCTGAACGACCGATTTGGCATACAAACCCGTGGCGGATGTGCCTGTGCCGGCACCTACGGCCATATGCTGCTGCATGTAGATGAGATACGCTCTTACGAAGTACTGGAATCCATCCATTCGGGTAACCTCTCCTGTAAGCCCGGCTGGGTAAGGCTTTCGGTACACCCGGTAATGACCAATGCCGAGATCGTTTTTATTTTAGATGCCATTGAAGCCACTGCTGCAAACTTTAAAACCTGGCAGCAGGATTATATATACAATGCCCAAACCAATGAATATACTTACAAGGGCCCTGCAGATGCAGTAGGCGAAATGATTGAGGCGTGGTTTGAGTTGTGAAGAAGTATTCTTGTGTTCAATAAAACATTAGCGGTTGTTTTTAAGAGACCGAGGTTGCGTTTTATGTTATTGGAATAACAGGCTAATTATTCATCTCCTATTTCTTGTGCTGTTTTATTAAATTCATTTATTGATTTGCTAATTTGAAGTTCTGAGAATTTAGCATATCTGAAAACACGATTACCGCCAGCTGCAGTTTCAATTCTATTCGGCAAAAATTTTTTATTTCTCAAGCTAAAAACGAAATAGGAAGCATCATCATCTCTGAACATCCCAACTTCTATTCTCTCAAAAATGTCTCGTCTAGGAATTACTTTTATATCTATGATTTCATAATATTCAGTTACTCCATTTATTATTGGGCAGAAATATTTTAGTTTGTTTAAATTTCTGATTGTCCTAATTGACCCATTTGATCTGTATACCGGAATATGGTAAACCTTTGCATTGCCAGAGGCGAAATATTTTTTTTGATGATTACTAGAAAGAAAGCCAGCTAACACAAAAGCATCTGGGTCTTCATACTTCATTGCTTTGTATGGAAGAATATCTTCGTTTAAAATGCTTAACGATTCTTTTACTTCAAGTGTTTTTTTTAAAAACTCTTTGAGTAAAGAACTGTTGTAATTTTTCTTGGCTCCTGGAATTAAAGGATAAGCACCAATGTTTACTTTGTTAATTGATTTCTGAAAATAAAGATTCTCAACTTCGGCTGCATCATCTGCACCCGGAAATAAAACATAAGCACCAATTACTTCTTTTTTTGGATATCTGCTTTCCTGATTATCCTGATAAAAGATTGCGTCCCGGTAACGATGCATTTGATTTATCGCATCGTCAGGAGGATAGTCTTTTCCGTTTTCAGTATCGTCAGAAACCAATCTGTATTTCGCATCAAACAAATATGTTAACTGCAAATTCTCTTGTAAATCATTTTTTGTGATTCTTAAAACAATATCTGGTTCCTGATTTACTGTGTGAGAAAGCGTGTTATCCAAAATTGTGCCTGTATACTTTAGTTCGTGAAAGAGTTCAATCAAATCTCCATTGTCTTTTTTGAAACTGACCTTTGAACTTCTGCCCGATCTTAATTGAATTGAAAACCCCTCTACCAGTATTTCTGCAAGGTTGACTTCTTCTGGGTTCTTCTTTAAAATATCCTGTATCATATTTTTCATTTCAATGAAACACCAAATTTGATAGAGGTCTGCAATGTTTTTTAATTCAATCTTATTTACCCCGTCTAAAAAATCAATTCCTCTTTTCAGAATTATCCAAGAGCGGAAAAGAGAAGAGTATCCTGTCGCTTTTTGCAGCACAAGCGATTCCTGTTTCATGCCCCTGAATTCACTTATCTGTTTGAAAAATGGATGATGCGTTATAAATGAAAACTCTTTTTCAACTTGCTCCAATTCCGCTTTGAATTCATCACTCATTCTTAGCCCAGCAATATTCAGCAGTTTATTTTTTATTGAAATAAATTTCCGCAGCAAATACAAAACTGAATATTTGAAAAACTGATTTTCAAATGTGTTGGTGGTTAAAGTTTTTCTTTCAACCCGATAATATTTCTGTGAATTCTCTCTGTGTTCAGCAATCTGTTCTTCAAGTTCAAAATTCAAATTTCTTATCCTATCTGCTTTTGAAAAATAATTATCACGAACAAGCCTGTTGTGTGGCTTATTCAGAATTAGTTTTGCATAACTGATGATCTCTTTATACAACTGCCCGAAAACTCCCCACCATATAATGTCGTTATTTATTTTACCGCCTTCTTTAAACCCTGTGTAGGTTTTTTTAAGTACATCAAATACAAGAGATGAGAATTCTTTGTTGATATCGGCAATGATACTTTTGTAATCTGATTTGTAATCAAGTTTAACCGGGAAAACTTCAAAACTTAATTTCTGACTGACTGAAATATCCTCTCTATTATAACGAATAATAAAATCCGATTTGCCAATGTCGTTTCTGTAATTGATTGCACCGGTAAGAAAATATTTGTCGTTTACTTTACGGGATATAAATGATTTCTTCACTTCTGCCAAAGAACTGTATATGACCGGCTCTGCATCAGTAGGATTACGGAAAACAATATCAAAATAGTAATCCTTGTTTTCAAAAAATACCGGATGAGATGCAAGTTCGAAAGCTGCATCTGTCAATTGATTTCCCAAATCATTGTTGCTGTTGATGGCTAACTCAAACCTGTTTACATGGCCACCGGTAAAAGTATATATGGTTGAATTTTCAATAGATGTGTTACGTAACGCTGCTCTGCGAAATGACGTATCAACGCCATCAGCTCTCACTGTGAGCTCATAGTCATTCGTTGTTATGCGTAATACATCCATATTAAATTATGACCAAAAAGAGGTGTAGTGAAAAAGTTTTCTTCTTTCTTCCATTTCATTTGCTTTTCTTAATGATTTTTGAAAATTATTACTTTCAAATAACTTTATCAATTCTGTAAGGCATTTTGTTTTTTCTTCATCACCTTCTATTCTTGGCAATATTTTCATCAATGTCATTTCATCTAAAGCATTTTTCATCCAATCTTCTGGTTTGGTTTCAAGCAAAGAATAATTAAAAGCATAAAGTAAAAATTCATCACGAACACGGTAAGCAATTTTAAATGGCGAGCCTTCCAGTTTTGTGTTAATTAAATCCAGATAGGTTATGATTTCGGTTCCGGTTGTGCTTAATTCAGCAAACACTTCAGTTCCCTGTGTTTTTTCAGAAAGCACAAGCTCTTTTTGTAATGGTTCTGCCGGATAACTCCAGTCATCTGTATCTACACCCAAACCTTCTGAAAGATTGATGTCATTCATTTCAATTGTCATTGCACGGTCCAAAACTTTGCGACTAAATGAGTGTGTGGTTTCATCCATGTTTACCGTTCCCATCACAATTAAATTTGAAGGCAGCCCAAGTCCGTTTGCTTTCAGTTCGTCTTGTATACCTGTATCGCTAAGTTCTAATTCATTCCACAGTTCATAGGCAGCATCAACGCCATCCACTTTATTTGCATACTTTGTAATTAGGTTACCACTGATTAAAGCATCAGTCTTTATTTTGCCATCTATCACTCTCCGTGTTTCAACTGCGCTTAAATATTCAGCAAAGTATTGTTCAACAGGAGCCAGATTCATTTCGTCAAGGCAAAGAAAAAACGGTGTGTCGGGGTGTTGCCATGCTTTCACAATGAAACGGATGAAATCTGTTGAAATAAAACGGTCTTTACCGCTTATCCGAGATTCGTAACCCAACAACTCAGATGAATCATGCCAGTTGGGCTTTACTTTTATGAGTTGAAAATTTGTTGGCGTATTTCTTTCAGCTGTCTTATCCGCTTCAATATTGTTGAACTGGTAAGCAAGTGTTCTAACCAGTCTTGATTTTCCTGTTCCTGATAACCCTGCAAGAATGATGAAGGGTTTGGTTTTTATTGATAAAAAATAATTTAATGATTTCATTGGTGTCTTAGAAAGTGATTGAGTAATGACATCTTGGGTTTGTTGTTCAAAATTGATTTTTTCCATAAATGGTAGGCTTTTATTAGAGAGAGTTTTGTACAACTCATTAATGATGTATAATAGCTTAATAGGGCAAGGTGTCAAATAGGCCCCCTCTCTTAGGTTTAAGGCTATGTTGTAAAAGACTTCTGATTCTTCTTTTATGTTTAATAGCAATGCCTTATTTTCATTATTCAATAAAGAAGTTCGATCAATGCTAGGTGTTAATTGAATATAATTTTCTAAATCAATTAAGTAAGCAGGACTTTCCCAATCTGTTCCTTTTAACCCTGTTGTTTCGATTACTTTGTTTTTCACCAAAGAAATGCCAGAAATTTTTTGGTCGTCAATTAGATGCAAAACGATATCTCCTGGATTTACAATACGCATGTTTTTGTAGATATCTGCAGGTGTTCCAGTTCTACTATTAGGTTTTCCTCTTTGAGGTGACCATAAGACTTTACCCAACGCCCTTTCGCCCTCTATTCTATCAGGTCTGCCGGTAACTTTGGTTTTTTCGATCCAAACTTTTGTCAGCCCAAAATTCTTTGAACTTTTTCTTTCAACTCTAAAACCATGATCTCTAAGTATTTTAAAAGCTGTTGATGTTGAGTTATTAAAGTCTCTAATCGTCAATTGCTCTCCTCCAAGAAATTTATTTGCCTCAGAGAGGACTAATATAGGTGGGTAGCTTTTTTTTTCGAAGACTAAATCATAGTCAGTTGACTCCCTTCCGTTGATTAGTATTGGATTGTCCTCTATGTTCTTTATTGCCGCAAGTATGCTTTTTTTCAGTGATTGGTAGGACCGTGTTCATACTTTTAAATTTTATTCATCTTTAAGATAGTGTTTTAAATTAATTATCGATAAAATATTTAATTTATTTAAACATCGTCATTCCTTTTTCATCATTGGCTTTGTTGCTCCACCATTGGGTAGGAATTTTGGGCACTACAAAATATTTGCAGTTTGTATGGCCATACCAAAAACAGCCATGCACAAAAATTACGGTGCGGTATTTTGGTAAAACAATGTCGGGCTTGCCGGGGAGGGTTTTATCGTGCAGTTTATAGCGGTAGCCGTTTGCATGCAGGAATTTACGCACCAGCATTTCGGGTTTGGTGTTTTTGCCATTAATCTGCTGCATATTAAAACTTCGCTGCTGTGGGAGAGTGTACATCATCGGCCATATAGAAATAATAAGATAGTATCCTTCTCCTAAACTTCGTTCTCTAAGTTTTGGGGGTGAAAGCATTTAACCGTTAAATGAGTTTTTGGAAATAACAAAGACTTTATTCTGTTTCTAACTTTTTTAAAATCAGGATTAATAACTACTACTTCACGTAAATTAGTACTTGTTGTAAATGCGCTATTTAAAATTTGACTAAGCTCTGCATCAAGGGGATCTAAGGAAAGTCCGTATAGTATAATTTGATGAGCCTCTTTTAAAAATTTTAATGTTGCATAATGATTATAGCCATGCTTGTCATTATCTTCAGTTGACCGGTACTTTTCCCGGGATATTTCAGAAGGTAAATAAAGGTGATGAGGATCATCTATACTGCCGTGTATATGAAAACAAGTTATACTGTCAAGATCGACGTAAAATTTTTTAACCAGTTCATCAGCATACTTATCAATTACTGTGTCCCAGTTTGTTGAAACCAGTCCAAACAAGTTATTCTTATCGGCCAAAATAAATTTTGTAAATATACCTTTAAACTCCTTTCTGGGTTTTAAAATGCCTGCTGTTTGAGAAACTTGTATTAATTCGCTTATTAAAATTTTCAAATCCTGTACTATCCCGATTTGATTTTTTAAATTTTCAACAGACTTTTCATCTGATAAATCAGAATAAACACGAAGTAAATAGATCATTCTGGCAAAAATGCAATTTGCAGTATCACTATCAACACCACCTTGCATCATTGGATTAAATATTTGTAGAATGGGATTCCATGCATTCTCTACAGCTCCTGCTCCAACGATTATTGCTATTTTGTTTTTGTGATCCACCATATTAAATTAAATACTTTTTTAGGGTTTTTCACCAATATGCTGTTAAGTCTTTTTATCGTGCAGTTTATAGCGGTAGCCATTTGCATGCAAAAATGTACGCACCAGCATTTCTGGCCTGGTGTTTTTGCCCTTTATCTGCTGCATATTATAGCTTCGCTGCTGCGGTGTATGTACATCTGCCATACTGTAAAGCTACACCAGCCGGCTTCATTTGCCCAATACCTGACCATAATCAGCATTTCAACCCATCGCCCTCATTTATGGCCGGCCATTTTGATGTTTGTTTTGCATTATGAAAAAACCAAAACTTTTACAAGGGCTTTTTATAGCCTGCCTGTTGCTGCCGGCCATGTTTGCTGCTGCACAACATACTGCCAGTATAGACCTGGCCACTGTACGCAATATGCACTCGCAGCTTAACGGCTTTAATGTGAGCGCTTTTTATCATTTTAATGAGCACCTGATTGGCGGAATAGAAATGAACCGCTTCCTCACCAGCAAACATATAAAGCACGAAGAAGCCGTAGAGCTCAGCTCCTGGGATTTTGACCTGAATTTTCATTACCTGCTGCCCGTGGGTAAAACAGTAAGGCTTTACCCGCTTACCGGTATAAGCCATACCAGCGAAAAGGAATATATTATTGCGCTGGATGAAACGGTCTATCAACGTTTCTGGTCTTTTAATACAGGGGCCGGTGCTGTTTTTCAATTCGGTAAATGGGCTCCGCATATTGAGTATATGTTTACCTGGGGAAAAATGAATCAGCAGTTTTTGCTGGCAGGTATCAGTTATGAATTGGAGTGGGGGAAGAAGGAGAAAGAAAAAAAATAAGAATGGTGTAGTTTTTAATGCCATTAAACTAATATCTGCTTTTATTAATTAAACTGCCATTAGTTAATATGTTCTTTTTTGTCTTGATACAAAAAAGAACCAAAAAAAATCATCCCGATAGCTATCGGGACCGCCCGTTTTGCCAGGCCAACGCCACTGGACCAGTCGAGTAAAGATCAAATGTCGAAGCTACAGCCCGCAGGATGCTGCGCATAGCACTAAAGCTAAATCAGGGAACAATCCCACAATCGGGATGTAATCGATTGTGGGGTTCCTTTTTTGTTTCTCCTGAGCGGAGTCGAAGGATTTGGAGGACCTGTCCCGATTCATCGGGAAGCAAAAAAAGAGCAAAAAAATTCAGGCTGCCGTTATTTCTTTTACTGCTATTGATAATACTTTATTTTCTTACAAACAAAAAAAGAAGAATAATCTTTAAAACAAAAAGGTATGAGAAACCCCATACCTTTTATAAAAATTATGCTTTGTTGTTTACATGCCCATCATCTTACCACCGGTAAAAATAAGCGAAACTGAAAAGCGCTTAATAATATCATGAGGCGCATTGTTCAGGTTCTGGTATTCGGCACTCTTCCATCTTTCATCATGAAAGCCCGAAACATAACCGGCCTGTATGCCAATGCTGCCATGCTCATTTCTTGGTGACTTAACCAACATGCCCAGTCCAAGGCGATATGTAAAGGCAGAGTTTACAAATTTTGTTTTGCGAATACTGTTTTGCACCGAAGTTGAATTGGCTACGGCATCAAACTCTACCGCATTTACATCCCTGTAGTAAATGGCATGAAAGGTTTCGCCGCCAATACCTACTAACGGATATAGCATAATTGTTTCGGAAGGGATCACATCATAACCCAGGTCGAACCCGCCGCCAATGGTACGCAGGGTGCTGCTTTTTTTGTTGGGGTTGCCGGTTAAACTGCTGCCGCCGGTAACAGTCATCTGCGATACAAAATTGTTCATTACATGCATAGAACCTGCAGTAAGTGTCCACATACGGTTGTTTAAGCCATCATATTGCGGAAAACCGGCAATGCGGTGATTCAGTGCATCAAAATTCTGGAAGCTTACGCCAATACCATGGGTCATGATCGGCTTCATTGATTTCATTTTACTCCATTTGGCTTTTTTGTCGGTTTTTTCCTGGGCCATAGCCGAAAGAGAAAAAACACTCAAAGCAATTAACATGATCGTTTTCATAATTCTTGATTAGTTTTTAAATTGTTTATACAGGGGCATGAGCATCTTTCATGCCGCTATCTGTTATTGGGGTAAATAAGTGGGGATTATATAAAACATTCGGAGATTATATAAGAATTGCTGTTTAAACGCTGATATATAAAAGTTTAAGCTGCCATTTTGTTAGTGTCAACAAAATGGTTGCTTATGTTAGAGCACGTCATAATAGCAAAATCATTCTTATAATTACTTTACTTTATTGTCTTGATACAAAAAAGTAACAATCCTTCGGCTTCGCTCAGGATCAAGGAAAAACGAATGCTCCGCCGTTTTTCCTGCCAGCGCCACGTGAGCAGTCGGCTTTTTTCAAAATCAATTTACAACCCAAACCGTTTTTCAAGAACTTTTAAAATAGTAATCAGTTCAATTAACATTAGCGTGGCGGTTCACGCATATGATAACATCAAAATCGAAAAATACTGTGGTCGCAGTTGTTACAATAATATTTAAGAGCGGGTATCCATTAAATTAATAGCTGCTTTTATTCTTTGTTAGTGGACTGAACCTAAGAGTAGAATTACCAATGCTGAAGCTACAGTAGTACAAAAGCTTAATCAGGGAACCATCCGACAAAGGGGATGTAATCCTTTGTCGGGCTCTTTTTTTGGTTCTTTTTTGGAGAAGCAAAAAAGAACAATAAAAAAGAAAGCTGCTATTATTTTATTTTACCGCCAGCTGCCATTACTTTCTTTTCACCGATAATTAACCAACAAACTATGTATTTTATTTTAACTTGCCTCTATGAAATTCTTACTGATCATTCCTGCATTGCTGCTAAGCATTTTTTCTTTTGCCCAAACAACTGATCCGCAGGATGCTGTGCATAAGCCTTTTATAAAACTGGTAGAACCCACCAAATCAGTCATCAATGTAAAAGCATCACGCCAGTTTGTAGTTGGCAGTACCTGCAAAACCTGCAACCTCACCATCAATGGAAAGGAAGTAAAGGTTTACCCCACCGGCGCCTTTGCCTATGAACTGAATTTAAAACCCGGCGATACGGTTTTTAACCTGATCGCATTTACCGCTCCGGATAAATCAACCAGCAAAAAACTAAATTATAATTATACATTGCCGCCTCCGCCCGATACGGTAAAAACACTGGATATTGCTTCGATAGAAACTTTTCCCGAAGGCAATTTATTTGTTATGCCCGGCGACAGAATAAAGTTTAAAGTAAAAGCTTTAACAGGCTGTACGGTTTTTGCCAATGGTAATATTCCTTTGTATGAGATGTTGCAAAACAAAATGCCCGGCATATACCAGGGCGAGTATGTAGTAAAAGAAACGGACAGTTTTTTGGTGAGCAAGCTGCAGATAACCATTACAGATAGTATAGGCAAAGCTGTAACAAAACAAACCAAATACTGGGTGAGTATGTTTGGTCCGCTGGCACCCAATATTGCCGTAACCAAAGGCAGGCTGGCGCATTTGCTGTATGGCCTGGGCAATGACAGGCTGGGCGGTGCAAAAATCGGTTATGTAGATTCGATGGTTTTATTAAATGTAGTTGGTAAAGTGGGCAGCCAGTACAAAGTAAGGCTTAGTAAATACCGCACCGCTTTTATTGATGATGATGCGGTGGAGTTTTTGCCTAAGGGAAGTTTTACGCCGGAGTCGCTTACCGACCGGTGGACGGTTTATGGCGACAGTGCTTTTGATTACGTACAGCTGGGTTTGCTTGCACGGTTGCCTTACCAGAGTTTTCAATTGGTTGATCCATCAAAAATTGTAGTGGATGTTTTTGGTGCCACCAACAATACCAACTGGATAACACAACTGGAAAACACAAAGGAGATAAAAAATGTTACTTATGAACAGATTGAAGATGAAATTTTTAGAATTACCATTGAACTGAAACATGCCCAGCACTGGGGCCACAGTATTTATTACAAAGGCAATACCCTGGTGATAAAAGTAAAAAGACAGCCTGAAAAATTAGACCTTCAGCATTTAACCATTGCAGTGGATGCAGGCCATGGCGGCAGCAATACCGGTGCCGGCGGCCCAACAGGCTCTTCAGAAAAAATGCTTACACTGGCAGTTTCAATTAAACTGCAAAAACTATTGGAGCAGGCAGGCGCCAAAGTCATCATGACAAGAACCACCGAAAAATTTGTTGATAATAAAGAACGCATTTTATTTTACCGCGATAGTGTGCCCGACCTGCTGATCAGCATTCACCTGAATTCTACCGTTGAACCGATACGGGTAAAAGGCACCAGCAGCTTTTACCGCTATATTGGTTTTAGAAATTTAAGCAATGCCATTCATAAACACATGCTGGAGCTGGACCTGAAAGACAATGGCAACAACGGCAGTTTTAATTTTATGCTCAACAGCCCCATTGAATATCCCAATGCATTGGTAGAAACATTATTTCTCAGTAACCCCGAAGATGAAATGAAAATACTGGACGATAACTTTCAGCAGCAGATAGCAGAAAGGATCGTGCAGGGGATACAGGATTTTTTGGAGCATTGTAAACATAAACCTTAGTGAACTTTGTGTTCTTTGTGTCTTCGTGGTTCAAAAATAAACCACGAAGACACAGAGGTAAGAAGCAACACAAAGATCACTATTGCATGCAACCCAAATAGTTTTAAATAAACTGCAGGTTCAAAATAAATTCATCCAGCCAGCTTAAGGCATGTCTTACCCAAACATCACTGCCCCCGACTCCGGGAACTAACATTATTGTTTGGCCGCAATCCAATTTCACACCATAAGATATTACTGCAACAAAAGAGAGAAGACCCGGTAGTCAATATGCTGAATTGGCTGAAATTTTATGCAGGAAAGCCTTTCATTGATTTAACCCAGGAAGTACAGGAGGAAAATACTTAAATAATGATTTGTACATATAATAAAATATAGCCCCTGTTCAGGGTGTTTTCACCCATTTAGAAAAGGTTCATAAACGGTTTAAAACCATGTCATTTATTTAGTTCTTTGGGGTACACATTCCGGTACCGTATACACTGTAAAAACTGGATCAAAATTGGATTTTCAATATTCAGGCCATTACTAAGTGTAACGATACTCATGGTAAGATGATGTTACTAAAACGAATAAAAAATCACATTGTTTATACTTTATTAAACCTAAAACCATGCTTAGATCTTTATTTTTGATGATGGTGCTGTTTTGCACGATCAGTACAACAGCTCAAACTACTGCTGGCTTAATTGCTTACTTTCCTTTTAGCGGAAACTATACCAATGCTGGTCCTGCTAATGTAACAGCCAGTGGTGTAAGTACCAGTTTTACAACAAACTCCTGCACTGCCCCAAATACAGCTGTTCAGTTCCAGGGAAACCTGAATTCGTATATCGATTTTATTGATAACGGTAATCTTGACTTTGTCGGTACCAATAACTTTACAGTTTCATTCAACTTTTTTTTCAACGGCAACAGTACATCGGGCCTGGTTGACAACTGCCTGAACTATGGTGGCTGGGGAGTTTGGTTATGGTCTACCGTAGCAGGAACATGGAATCTGCAATTCAATTATAAAAATAATTCAGTGGGCAGTGCTGCGGCAACAAATTTTACCACCGGTAGCTGGCACCATGCAACGGCGGTAAGAAACAATGGTACCATATCGCTATACATTGATGGGGTTTTCAGGCTCTCGGCAACGGAGGGTACAACAGCCCCCAATTATCCTATCAATATGCAGGCAGGTGCTATGTGTTATGCGAGCTTTGTGCCACCCCGGTATAATCCTTTTGGTGGCAAGATAGATGAACTGAGGATTTATAACCGGGCTTTGTCAGCTGCCGAGATACTGGTTGTATCAAATGCTGCTTTGAATGCATGCTGTTCAAATTCGTCTGTGTTGGCAGTTTCAGGGGCTTCAACAATTTGCGCCGGAGGCACTGCAAATTTAACTACTACTATAACGGGTGGCGTTTCTCCATATACCGTTGTGTACACAGATGGCACTACTAATTTTACAGTAAATAATTATGTAAGCGGCACCAATATTCCGGTTACACCTTCCGGTACAACAAGCTACTCGCTTGTTTCGGTAACAGATGCAACTGCCTGTGTGGGAAGCGGTAACAGTGGTAATCCAACCATTACAGTTACTCCATTGCCTGCTGCAACTATTTCCTATGCAGGTTCACCCTATTGTTCCAATGCAGGAACTGCAACGGTTACAAGAACCGGAACAACAGGTGGAACTTATAGTTCAACAGCAGGCTTAACAATCAATGCTGCAACAGGCGATGTAACATTGGGAACCAGTACACCTGGTACCTACACGGTTACTTATACCATTGCTGCAAGCGGTGGATGTTCTGTTGTAACAGCAACAACATCAATTACCATTACACAACTTCCTTCAGCAACTATTTCCTATGCAGGTTCACCTTATTGTTCCAATGCAGGAACGGCAACGGTTACCAGAACCGGAACAGCCGGCGGAACCTATAGTTCAACAGCCGGCTTAACGATCAATGCAGCAACAGGCGATGTAACATTGGGAACCAGTACACCTGGTACCTACACGGTTACTTATACCATTGCAGCATCAGGAGGATGTTCTGTTGTAACCGCAACAACAACGATTACTATTACACAAATTCCTGCTGCAACTATATCTTATACAGGTTCACCTTATTGTTCCAATGCAGGAACTGCAACGGTTACAAGAACCGGAACAGCAGGTGGAACTTATAGTTCAACAGCAGGCTTAACGATCAATGCAGCAACAGGCGATGTAACATTGGGCACCAGTACACCCGGAACCTACACGGTTACTTATACCATTGCAGCATCAGGCGGATGCCCTGTTGTAACAACTAATACTACTATTACCATTACACAACTTCCTTCAGCAACTATTTCTTATGCAGGTTCACCCTATTGTTCCAATGCAGGAACTGCAAATGTTACAAGAACCGGAACAGCAGGTGGAACTTATAGTTCAACAGCAGGCTTAACTATCAATGCAGCAACAGGCGATGTAACATTGGGTACCAGCACGCCGGGAACCTACACCGTTACTTATACTATTGCAGCCAGTGGCGGATGCCCTGCTTGTAACCGCTACAACCACGATTACTCATAACTGCATTACCTGTTGCAACTATTTCTTATGCAGGTTCACCCTATTGTTCCAATGCAGGAACTGCAACAGTTACGAGAACGGGCACAGCTGGTGGAACTTATAGTTCAACAGCAGGCTTAACCATCAATGCAACAACAGGAGATGTAACATTGGGCACCAGTACACCCGGAACCTACACCGTTACTTATACCATTGCTGCATCAGGCGGCTGCCCTGTTGTAACCGCTACAACAACGATTACCATTACACAACTTCCTGCTGCAACTATTTCTTATACAGGTTCACCCTATTGTTCCAATGCAGGAACTGCAAATGTTACAAGAACCGGAACAGCAGGTGGAACTTATAGTTCAACAGCAGGCTTAACAATCAATGCTGCAACAGGTGATGTAACATTAGCTACCAGTACACCTGGAACCTACACGGTTACTTATACCATTGCAGCATCAGGAGGATGTTCTGTTGTAACCGCAACAACTACTATTACTATTACACAGCTTCCAGCTGCAACTATTTCTTATGCAGGGTCACCTTATTGTTCCAATGCAGGAACTGCAACAGTTACGAGAACGGGCACAGCTGGTGGAACTTATAGTTCAACAGCAGGCTTAACTATCAATGCAACAACAGGCGATGTAACATTGGGCACCAGTACACCTGGAACCTACACCGTTACTTATACTATTGCAGCATCAGGAGGATGCCCTGTTGTAACAACTAATACTACTATTACCATTACACAACTTCCTGCAGCAACTATTTCTTATACAGGTTCACCTTATTGTTCCAATGCAGGAACAGCAATGGTTACAAGAACGGGCACAGCAGGTGGAACTTATAGTTCAACAGCAGGCTTAACGATCAATGCAGCAACAGGCGATGTAACATTGGGCACCAGTACACCTGGAACCTACACCGTTACTTATACTATTGCAGCATCAGGAGGATGCCCTGTTGTAACCGCTACAACTACTATTACTATTACACAGCTTCCAGCTGCAACCATTTCTTATGCAGGGTCACCTTATTGTTCCAATGCAGGAACTGCAACAGTTACGAGAACGGGCACAGCAGGTGGAACTTATAGTTCAACAGCAGGCTTAACGATCAATGCAGCAACAGGTGATGTAACATTGGGTACCAGCACGCCGGGAACCTACACGGTTACTTATACCATTGCAGCAAGTGGTGGATGTCCTCTTGTAACCGCAACAACTTAACATTGGGTACCAGCACGCCGGGAACCTACACCGTTAATTATACTATTGCAGCATCAGGAGGATGCCCTGTTGTAACCGCAACAACGACGATTACTATTACACAGCTTCCTGCAGCAACTATTTCTTATACAGGTTCACCTTATTGTTCCAATGCAGGAACAGCAACGGTTACAAGAACGGGCACAGCAGGTGGAACTTATAGTTCTATAGCAGGCTTAACAATCAATGCTGCAACAGGTGATGTAACATTAGCTACCAGTACGCCGGGAACCTACACGGTTACTTATACCATTGCAGCAAGTGGTGGATGTCCTCTTGTAACCGCAACAACTACTATTACCATTACACAACTTCCTGCTGCAACTATTTCTTATACAGGTTCACCCTATTGTTCCAATGCAGGAACTGCAAATGTTACAAGAACCGGAACAGCAGGTGGAACTTATACTTCAACAGCAGGCTTAACCATTAATGCGTCAACAGGTGATGTAACATTGGGTACCAGCACGCCGGGAACCTACACCGTTACTTATACTATTGCAGCCAGTGGCGGATGCCCGGCTGTAACAGCTACAACCAGCATAATCATAACTGCATTACCTGTTGCAACTATTTCTTATGCAGGTTCACCCTATTGTTCCAATGCAGGAACTGCAACGGTTACAAGAACCGGAACAGCAGGCGGTACATACAGTTCAACAGCAGGTTTAATCATCAATGCAACAACAGGCGATGTAACATTGGGGGCAAGTACTCCCGGTACCTACACCGTTGCTTATACCATTTCAGCCAGTGGTGGATGTCCGACTGTAACAGCTACAACAACCATCACTATAACATCAGCACAATCAGCAACCATTGTTTATACGGGATCTCCTTATTGTTCTAATGCAGGTACAGCAACTGTTACCCTAACAGGAACGACTGGTGGAACCTATTCAGCAACACCTGCAGGTTTATCCCTTAATGCATCAACCGGCGCTGTAACTTTAGGCACCAGCACACCGGGTACTTACATAGTTACTTATACCATTGCAGCATCTGGCGGATGCCCTGCATTTACAACAACTGCAACTATTACGATAACAGCAACGCCATCTGCCTCCATCAGTTATACAGGTTCTCCATATTGTTATAGTGTAACAAGTGCTCCTGTAACCCTAACCGGAACAGCCGGAGGAACTTATACCGCATCGCCGGCAGGTTTAACCATCAATGCAACCACGGGAACTGTAACACCAATTACCAGTACACCCGGAACATACACGGTTACCTATACTATAACAGGATGTGCAACCGTTACAGCAACCACCAGCATTACCATTACGGCAGCTCCAAACATGATCATCTTCTATGCCGGCACGCCTTATTGCTCCAATGCTGGCACCGCTAATGTTACGAGGTTTGGCACCGCGGGCGGAACTTATTCCGCAGCGCCGGCAGGCTTAAGTATTAATGCAGCAACAGGAGCAGTAACATTGGGAACCAGCACGCCTGGTACTTATACAGTAACTTATACAGTAACAGCAGCAGGTTGTGGAATAACAATCACAACTACTACGATCACGATTAGTGCAGCACCTAATGCTACGATTGCTTATGCAGGTTCTCCTTATTGTTCAAATGCAGGTACAGCCAATGTTACCCTTACGGGTACACCAGCCGGCGGAACATACAGTTCCACCGCAGGTTTAAGCATCAATGCAACAACAGGAGCCGTGAACCTGGCAGCCAGTACAGCAGGTACTTATACAGTTACTTACACGGTAGCAGCCAGTGGCGGTTGTGCAACCTATACAACAACAGCAACGATCACTATTACCACACTTCCTGCCGCAACCATTGCTTATACCGGTTCGCCTTATTGCAGCAATGCAGGTACAGCTACTGTAACCAGAACGGGCACAGCCGGCGGAACTTATACAGCGGCACCGGCCGGCTTAAGCATCAATGCAGCAACAGGAGCAGTGAACCTGGCAGCCAGTACAGCCGGTACTTATACGGTTACTTATACTATAGCAGCCGGTGGCGGATGCGGTGCAGTAACAGCAACAGCAAGTATAACCATAACAACACTTCCTGCCGCAACGATCAGTTATGCCGGAACTCCATACTGCCAGCCCGGCGGTACGGTTGCAGTAACCAGGACAGGAACAGCAGGCGGCACTTACAGTGCTACACCTGCAGGTCTCAGCATCAACGCAACAACCGGAGATATCAATATCGGCACCAGTGCAGCGGGTACTTACACGATTACTTATACTTTAGCAGCTGGCGGCGGATGTGGGGCTGTAACAGCAACAACATCGGTTACTATCAATGCGCCATCGGTAGCCGCAACAACGGCAACAGCAACTTCAACAGCACTATGCGGACCCGGATCGGTTACCCTTGGAATAACCGGCGGAAGCTTAGGTTCAGGTGCTACGTGGAGATGGTATACAGGAAGCTGTGGAGGTACTGCAATAGGAACAGGAGCTACCTTAAATGTAACAGTTAGTACCACTACCACTTACTTTGTAAGGGCAGAGGGCATCTGTAACACCACCACCTGTGCCAGTGTAACAGTAACTGTAAATGCACAGCCAACTGTAACAATATCTACAACGGCCACTACGATCAAACCTGGCCAGAATGCAACACTAACAGCAACGGTAACTCCGGCAGGAACTCCGGTACAGTGGTACCGTGATGGCAATTTGGTACCGGGAGCAACAGGAACCAGCTTAACAGTAGGTGTAGCAGATTATGGTACCTATACAGCCAGGGCCACTACGGCCGCCGGTTGTACCGCTTTATCAACAGGTATAACCATTACAGCAGAGAGCATTACCAATGTCGTGTTTGTGTATCCAAATCCAAGCCGAGGTCAGTTCCAGGTAAGGGTATACAATCAGCCGGGTAAGCAGCTATCAGTACTTGTACATAATGCACGTGGACAGCTGGTATACCGTGAACGTAAGATAACCAGTGCACCGTATACAAGAATGGATGTGGACCTTAGAAGCGCTGCATCCGGCAATTACACGGTTACAGTGGTTGATAGCGATGGTGTAATAATTGGCAGCAAGAAAGTAGTAATTGAACATTAATTAAGATCACCACATTTTATATAAAGCCGCCCCCCAAACCTTTTGGGGGGCGGCTTTATTACCAGTATACAATGCCTGTATTAATTCATATTGAAAAAGAAAAACTGTATATTTATTTTTATTTACCAAAACTACTCTTATGAACTTCTTTGATCGTCTCTCAAACGGATGGGCCATAACCAAAAGCAGTTTTGCCATCCTTAATAAAAATAAACAGTTACTGATATTCCCGGTCTTATCCGGCGTTTCAATTGTGCTTATCGTTGCCAGCATTGTGGTGCCCATCCTGGCATCGGCCGGCTGGGATGTTGCCAATATCAATATCGATTTTGATAATGAAGCGGTGCCCTACCTGTTTACTTTTTTGTTTTACCTGATCAATTATTTTGTAGTGGTGTTCTTTAATATGGCACTTGTGCATTGCACCAAACTTTACCTGCAGGGTGAAGAAGTGACAGTGATGGCAGGAATAAAATTCAGCCTGAGCCGTATTTGGGTGATCTTTTCCTGGGCAATGTTTGCTGCCACAGTAGGCACCATATTAAAAGCCATACAGGAAAACGCAGGATGGATAGGTAAGTTAATTGCAGGCGCACTGGGCCTGGTTTGGGGCATTACCACATTCTTTGTTGTACCCATCATTGCTTATGAAAACATGGGACCGATACAGGCATTTAAACGTTCGGCTTCGATGATGAAAGAGAAATGGGGCGAAAGTCTGGCTTCCACTTTCAGTATGGGATTAATTCAGTTCTTAGGAACCGTGCTGATTGTTATCGTTTGCGGATTGATAGCCAGTTTTATTCATCCGGTTATTGGTATTGGCTTAGGTATTATTGCTTTGTTCATCATGTACACCATAACCAGTGCGGTAGAAACAGTTTTTATAAGCCTGGTATACCAGAATATTAATGGTAAGGTGGAAGAACATTTTAATCAGCAGCTGATTGACGGCTTGTTTACAAAAAAATCATAGTAGTTACCTTTTAATAACCTTGTGTTCTTCGTGGTAAACTTAGTGTTCTTTGTGGTTAAGTTTTACCACAAAGAACACTAAGAAATAAAGCACAAGGGTCACAAAACTGTTTATTTTTTCTTCATCGCTTCATAAGCAGCTACTGTTTCATTCACCGCTTTTATCAGTTGCGTGGTTGGTGGCCAGTCACCATCCTGTAGGGTGTTTTGTAAACCGGTAAAGCTTCCTAAATATTTACGTACTTCAGCAAGCCTGTCTTTATCGCTTACTGCTTTCAGATCGTTCATACATTTTTTGATGTAGTTGTAACAACTAAGGCTCAGGTCGTGTTGCAGCTGCAGATCCTTGGCACTTGTTTTTACACGGGGGTCCATCTTTACGGTAAATGATTGGTCATATATTTTGCCATCAACCGTTAACCGGGCGGTGTATGTTCCCGGCATCACCCAGGGTGATGTAGGATCGGGTGCCGTGTTCATGGGCGTGGCCGAAATGGGATAAGATGGGGGAACATTCAATGGTTGATAATGCATATCCCACATAAAACGATGGGCACCTGATTTGGCTGAAAGTATTTGCTGTGGTCTTATCCAGTAAGGTGGTACATTATTCGGTGGAATTGTATACATCGTATCGGTGGATGCATATTTATGAATCTGGTTTCCTTTGTTGTCTAAAATATCCAGCTGAACATTGGCTGCATTACTGGCTAAATAATAATTGATGATAGCACCATCGGGTGGGTTTTGTCCGGCGGGTTCATCTGGTGGTACAGGCGTATCGGGATACATGCTCCATCTTACACGATACGTATTTTGCGGTTTAAATAAAATGGCCGGTTGATTCAGCAACTGATTATACATCTGCCGCAATGGGGTGATATCATCCAGTATCCAAAAACTGCGGCCATGCGTACCAATTACCAGGTCATCATCTTTAATAACCAGATCTCTGATGGATGTTGCCGGCATATTTAATCTTAAACTTTGCCAGTTGGCACCATCATCAAAAGAAACATATACAGCCCTTTCGCTGCCGGCAAATAATAATCCTTTGCGTACCGGGTCTTCCTTAACTACATTGATGGGATCGTTGGGTAAACCATTTACAATTTCTGTCCAGGTTTTACCGCCATCCATGGTTCTGTAAATATGCGGGCGCTGGTCATCACAACGAATGCTGTTTACAGCAGCGTAAGCTGTGTTGGCATTGGTATGGCTGGCATCCATCAGTGAAACCTTGCTCCAGCTGGTGATGGCAGGTGGTGTTACATTGGTCCAGGTTTTACCGCCGTCTTTGGTTACATGAATCAATCCATCATCAGTGCCGCACCAGATGGTATTGATATCAACATAAGAGGGGGCAACGGTATAGATAACACCACGGCGCGGCATCTTCTTCATCTCTTCCTTTGTATAAATGACAACCGCGGCAGGTATATCCCAGCTCTCTCTTGAAAGATCGGGACTGATGACATCCCATTTGTTTCCACCATCTATCGTTTTAAACAACACATTACCGGCATAGTACAATGTTTTTTTATCAATAGGGTTGAAGAGTACCGGCGCTGTTCTTAAAAAACGGTACTTACCACTCCGCACTGCTTCGGGCGAAATGTTTTGTGACTGTCCGTTCCTTTTATCATACCTCGAAATTTTACCGCCATAAACAAGATTCGGATTCAGCGGATCGGCCACTACATAACCATATTCTTCAGCAGCAACAGGATGCCATTCACGATAAGTAATTTGCCCGTCGTTGCCTCTTGATGCAATACCAACCGAACCACTTTCCTGCTGGCCGCTGTATACATTGTACGGAAAATCATTATCGGTACTTACATGATAAAACTGTGCCGTGGGCTGGTTGTACCAGGAGGAAAAAGTTTCACCGCCATTCACGGTAATGATGGCACCCTGGTCGCTGGCTATTAAAATGATATTGCTGTTATCGGGATTGATCCAGATGCGGTGGTAATCATCGCCGCCCGGCGCACCTCTAAAAGCCGACCATGTTTTTCCGCCGTCTATACTTTTCCAGGTAACCACATCAGCGCTGTAAACAATATCTGCATTTTTGGGATCGGCTTTTACTTCTGCAAAGTCGCTGCCCCTTCCCCAAAGCCGCTCATCCGGGTTTGCCATTTGCCAGCTTTCACCGGCATCATCGCTGCGGTAAATGCCGCCATATTTTCCGGCATCAACCGTTGCATACAACCTGTTGCTGTTTGAGGGTGCAATGCAAAAACCAATTCTTCCCAATCCCTGTTCTGTGGTGGGCAACCCGGTGGTAAGTTTTTTCCAGGTGGTACCGCCATCGGTGCTTTTAAACAGGCCGCTTTCCTTTCCGTTCCAGGCGCCGTTTTCCCAGGGCCCCTGCCTGCCTGCCCACATGTCTGCATAAATAATATTGCTGTTATTGGGGTCGATGGTAACCTGTATGGCACCAGTGTTCTCATCTTTATATAAAACACGTTCCCATGTTTTTCCGCCATCTGTTGTTCTGTACACACCACGTTCTTCATTGGGTCCGTATGGATGGCCGAGGGCTGCTGCAAAAACACGGTTCTCATTTTTTGGGTCGATGGCCAGGCCACCAATTTGTTGTGCTTCTTTAAGCCCGGTGTTTATCCAGGTCTTGCCACCATCGGTTGATTTATAAATACCATCACCAACGCTCAGGTCTGGCCGCTGCAGGCCTTCGCCGCTGCCCACATAAATAGTATTTGGGTTAGAAGGGGAGACTACAATATCGCCAATACTGCCGGTGGGCTGGTCATCAAAAATGGGTTTCCAGGTGCGGCCAAAATCAGTGGTCTTCCATACGCCTCCATTGTTTACACCAATGTAAAATACATGGGGTTGCGATGGAACACCCACGGCACCAACGGTTCTTCCGCCACGGTGTGGACCAATGCAGCGCCACTGCATGGCATTAAAATAACTGGCATCAAAATTTTGTGCAAAGGAATTGAAGGATTGCAACAGAAGGGCTGCAATAAAAATCCTTTTCAATTGTAATGATCTCATAACTGTTGGTATTAAGGTATCTGAAATTACAAATAAAGCAACACATAGCGCAGAAACATCCTTGTGATCAACTTTGTGTTCTTAGTGAAAAACTTTGTGATCCTTGTGGTAAAGAATTTACCACGAAGAACACAAAGGAAGAAACACAAAGTATTTTAGCAATAGAAAAAAATATCATTACATCAACCGCATGATCATCGGTTGCAGTAACCAGCAGAACAGTGTAATTAAAATAATGCAAACGATGTTGAGCACAATGCCCGCTTTAAGCATGTCTTTCATTTTGATATGGCCACTGGCAAAAACGATGGCATTGGGAGGTGTGCCCATGGGCAACATACTGGCGCAACTGGCTCCAAGCGTCATGGGGATGCCTAATAAAAGCGGGTCCATGTGCAGCGCAACAGCAACAGATGAAATAACCGGCGCCATTACTATAACCTGCGCCACATTGCTCATGACTTCGCTTAAAAAAATGGAGAAGGTTGTAACAATGAGGATCATCAAAAAAGTATTGTCTGTTGCGTAAGAGGCGATATAAGTGCCCAGCTGGTCCATCAGTTTTACATCTTCCAAAGCCTTTGCCAGTGCAATACCACCGCCAAATAACAGTAAAATACCCCAGGCCATTTTTCCGGTATCGGGCCAGTCGAGCAGGCGTTCTTCTCTTGCTTCTTTTTTATTGCCGGATGGGATGATGAATAAAGCAATGGCACCGATCATGGCAATGATGGTATCATCAAGTACGATCGTTTTTTGCAGGTTATTGATAATATCTTTGGTTATCCATAAAAAAACGGTGCCTATAAAAACAAATAACACTCTTTTTTCGGGTGCAGATAATTTGCCCAATGCATTTAATTCTGCTTTGATATAACTCTTTCCTTCAACACTGTGTTTTATTTTATTCGGAAAAAGAAAACGTACCATTACCCAGTACAGCATAAAAAGCAATACAATGGTGAGTGGTGTAAATACGATCATCCAATCTGTAAAGCCAATGGTATAGTTGAATTTTTCGTGTATATAATTTACATAGGCAACATTGGGTGGAGTGCCGATAATGGTGCCCAGCGCAAAGTTTGATGCATAGGCAATGCTGAGCATCAGCACCAGTGAGAAATTTTTTATGCCGGTGCTTTCTTTGTTGTGTGTGGTAATTACATGAATAACCGACATGGCAATGGGAAACATCATCATGGTGGTGGCGGTATTGCTGAGCCACATGCTTAAAAAGCCGGTGGCAATAATAAAACCCAAAATGATGCGGTTACCATTGGTGCCGGTAATATTAATAATGCCCAGGGCAATTCGTTTGTGCAGGTTCCATTTTTCGATGGCAATGCCAATAAAGAAACCGCCCATGAAAAGAAAGATGATTGAATCGGAATAGGATTTGGTCACTTCTTTTAAAGTACTGATGTTTAGCAACGGAAACAAAACGATGGGTACCAATGCTACCACAGCCAGTGGCATAGCATCCAGCACCCACCAGCTGATCATTAAGGCTGCAATGGCCAGTACCAGGTTTGCTTTAAAAGCAAGTGCCAGCGGGTTTACAAAAAAGAAGAACAGGCATAATACCAGTCCGGTAACTAAGGCAGCTTCTTTTTTATATTTCTTGAAAAATTCCTTCATGCAGTTGTTTAAGCTATGCCAATTTATAACAGTTTCATCAAAATATGCATGCCGGGTTTAACTTTGTAATTCACTCAATAATAAAACACATGAGCAACTTAGTAAACGAATTCAACGAATACCGCACAAAAATGAATGAAGTGATACTCAGCAAAGAGAACCTCGTTATAAAAAGATTATGGAACCTGGATACCAACACCTATGCCGAAGGGGCATTGGATGTAAAGACCAAAGAATTATTGGGTCTTGTGGCATCCATGGTGTTGCGCTGCGATGATTGTATTAAATATCACTTAGGCAAATCGCATGAGTTGGGAATTACAACCGAACAGCTGTATGAAGTGTTTGCGGTGGCCAATATGGTGGGTGGAACAATTGTGATACCGCATACAAGAAGGGCGGCAGAGTATTGGGAGGAACTTTTGAATATTGAACAAGGAACAAGGAATGTAGAATTGTGAAGTAGGGCAAGGCAGTCGGTCAAATTATAAGGCAGTAAAAGGGCTATTGTATTTTTCAAAATATGATTATATTTTTAATAAAAACATATAATCATGGAAAGGAAATATGATCTTGATGAGCGACTGATAAGCTTTGCAGATATGATCATTGATATTTCAGAAGCATTGCCAAAATCATTTGCCGCTAATCATATTGCCGGACAATTGGTAAGAAGTGGAACAGCCCCTGCTTTGCAATATGGAGAAGCCCAAAGCGCCGAATCGAGGAATGATTTTATTCATAAAATGAAAATATCGGCAAAAGAGTTAAGAGAAACGTATAACTGCCTCAGGATAATACACAAAAGAAAATGGTATGCCGGGGAAAAATTATCACAGGTATTGGATGAAAACAATCAGCTGATTTCAATCTTTGTTAAAAGTATAGAAACCGCCCAAAAGAACAACACATCCAAATGAATACTGAACTCATTGAATATGGAACAAGGAATGTTAAATTTTGAAGTATAAATACAGAACCCTTATGGAAATATGCAGATTGACCTTGCACTACTTCCTTGTTCATTATTCCTTGTTCCTTGTTCAATATTGTTTTCCACTGTTCGATATTGGTTAAGGGAATGATTAATATCATTGCTCACTGAGTATTTATTTTCAGTAACTTTAGCCCTCAATATTTTAAACTATGAGTGATACAGTAACGAGCTTACCACCCCTTACCGCCAAAGATTTTGTAACCGACCAGGAAGTACGCTGGTGCCCCGGATGTGGCGATTATTCCATCCTGGCACAGGTACAAAAAATTATGCCCACCCTGGGTATTCCAAGAGAAAATATAGTGATCATAAGCGGTATTGGCTGCAGCAGCCGTTTTCCATATTATATGAATACATACGGCATGCACAGTATTCATGGCCGTGCAACAGCCGTTGCCAGTGGTTTAAAAGCCGCCCGGCCCGAACTGAGTGTGTGGATCGTTACCGGCGATGGCGATGGATTGAGCATTGGTGGCAATCATACCATCCATTTACTGCGTCGCAATTTTGATGTGAATATTATGCTGTTCAACAACCAGATATATGGTTTAACCAAGGGGCAGTATTCTCCAACATCGGAAGAAAATAAAGTAACCAAGAGCTCTCCATTTGGAAGTATTGATCATCCTTTTAATCCATTGGCACTGGCCATGGGTGCCGAAGGAAGTTTTATAGCCCGTACTATGGACAGGGATCCCAAGCACCTGCAGGCCATGTTGCTGCGTTCGCAGGCACATAGGGGAGCTTCGTTCCTGGAGATCTATCAAAACTGCAATATCTTTAATGATGGTGCTTTTGAAATTTTTACAGAGAAAAAAACCAAGCCCGATGAAGTGTTGTTCTTAGAGCAGGGTAAACCATTGGTTTTTGGTGCAGCCAATAACAAAGGAATTAAATTAGATGGATTTAAACCGGTAATTGTTGACCTCGCCGAAGGCGCATCAACAGATGATTTGTGGGTGCATGATGAAAAGGATTTTTACAAAGCACAGATATTGATACGCATGTTTGATGATCCCAGGTTGGAGGGACACTTGCCAAGACCTTTTGGTGTTTTTTACGAAACCGAAAGAGCCTGCTACGAAGATGGTATGACGATGCAGATAGAAGATATTATTGCTAAAAAAGGCAAAGGTGATCTGGATAAATTGCTGAGAGGAAATGAGACCTGGGTGATTAGTTAAGTTTAGTTTTAACATTAAATATTCAGCTCCGGTTTAGACCGGAGCTTTTTTATATCCTGCACATTCTGCTTATAATTGATTTATGGTCAGGGTAAATTTTTATTAGCTCGTCTGCCTGTGCCAATTCAAAATCTGCAAAATCAAAACCCGGCGAAACGGTGCAACCAACAAAGCTGAAAGCCGAACCTGGGGCAGGCTCACTGGCAAACCAGCAACCGGCCGGAACTACAAATTGAAAATATTCGTTGGCTGAAAAGCTACTCCCAAGACGGATCGTTTCTAAAATACCATTGAAATGTATAACATGAACCAGTAAAGGTTCGCCTGAATAGAAATGCCAGCATTCATCAGACTTGATTTTATGAAAAGCAGAAAAATTTCCTGCTTCCAGTAAAAAATAAATGGCAGTTGAAAAATGGCGGTTAGCGGAAAATCGATCGGGTAATGCAGCAGCAGGAATTGTTTCTGCAGAGCGATAGGTTTCCTTAAAATAGCCGCCTTCGGGGTGTGGTAACAGATCAAACTTTTCAATTAACTTCTTTACAGTTGTTGACATAAACCAAATATAAAAACAAATGACCCACATAAAGCGGGTCATTGCTATTTAAATAATTTTTTTACAAAAGGCCTTTGCCAAGCAGGTACTCTGCAATCTGAACCGCATTGGTAGCAGCACCTTTGCGCAGGTTATCACTTACTATCCAGCAGTTTAAAGTATTGGCCTGCGTTTCATCTCTTCTTATGCGGCCAACAAAAGTATCGTCCTTGTCGTATGCAGTTAATGGCATGGGATAAATAAAGTTGGCAACATCATCCTTCAGTACAACGCCCGGAGCTTTGCTCAGCAGGTCTTTTACTTCATCAATGTCAAAATCATTTTCAAATTCAATGTTCACGCTTTCGCTGTGGCCGCCCATGGTTGGTATGCGTACACAGGTAGCGGTAACTTTAATATTATCGTCGCCGATGATCTTGTTGGTTTCCTTCACCATTTTCATTTCTTCCTTGGTATAACCGTTTTCTAAAAACACATCAATATGCGGTATGGCATTTAAATCTATTGGATACTTATATGCCATCTCGCCTTCAATACCTTTGCGCTCGTTCATTAACTGGGTAACTGCTTTAACGCCGGTGCCGGTAACACTCTGGTAAGTGCTAACCACCACTCTTTTTATTTTGTATTTATCGTGCAGGGGTTTTAAAACAACCACCATTTGTATGGTTGAGCAGTTTGGGTTGGCAATGATCTTATCTTCCTTTGTCAATACATCGGCATTTACTTCGGGCACCACTAATTTTTTGGTAGGGTCCATGCGCCAGGCACTTGAATTGTCTATCACCGTAATACCGGCTGCAGCAAATTGCGGAGCCAGCTCCAGGGAAGTGCTTCCGCCGGCAGAAAAAATAGCCACATCAGGCTTGGCGGCAATGGCATCTGCAGCACTTACAATTTTATACTGTTTGCCTTTAAAAGTTATTTCTTTTCCAATACTTCTTTCCGAAGCAACCGGAATCAGTTCATCTACCGGAAAATTCCTTTCGGCCAGTACCTGTAACATTTTTGTGCCTACCAGTCCGGTGGCGCCTACTACTGCAACTTTCATATTTTGTTCCCCCCAGGTCTCTTTTTACAGAGAGTTTTTAGTTAAAAAAAAGCCTTCCCGTTTTAGGAAGGCCTGTACTTATTTTAAAAATAAAACATCAAACCCCCTTTATTGAAAATGGTTTCTTTGACTGTTTTATAAATTTTATTGCTTGCATGTTGCGTACAAAAGTAATTACAAACTGGTATTCCAACCAAATTATTTATATTTATAATAACAAATCGTACCCCTATGTTTAAAAAATACAGCACCCTTGTCTTTTTTATGCTAAGCGGTTTTATTGCCCATGCCCAGGTTGCAAACCGCTATGATATTGTAATTGATGAACTGATGGCCGACCCAACGCCGCAGATCAGTTTACCCAACAATGAGTGGATAGAATTACGCAACACATCTTCCACCGCATTTAATTTACTGGGCTGGCGCATTGGCGATGCTACCGGCCAAAGCGGTACCATGCCATCTTACAATTTATTGCCCGATAGTTTTGTAATTGTTTGCACAGCCAGTGCGGTAGCAGCCATGAGTGCATACGGGCCAGCCATTTCCGTTACCAGTTTTCCTTCGCTGGATAATACCGGCGATGTTATTTATTTACGAAGTCCGCAAAACAGGATTATACATGCGGTGAGTTATGCCGATACCTGGTACCAGAATGAATTAAAAAAAGATGGTGGGTGGACACTGGAAATGATTGACACCAAAAACCCCTGCAGCGGGTTTAGCAACTGGAAAGCAAGTACAGATATAAAAGGCGGCACCCCGGGAAAGAAAAATGGGGTGGATGCTGTTAATGCCGATGCAACAGGGCCGCAATTATTACGGGCTTATGCAACAGACAGTGTAAGCATCAGCCTGGTTTTTGATGAACCGCTGGATAGTTTAAAAGCGGCTACAGCGGCTAATTACAGTATTAGTGATGGGATTGGCATTCCTCTTTCTGCTATGGCAGTTTCACCAACTTTTGATAAAGTGAACTTACGGCTGAATACGCCGCTGCTTCGTAAAAAAGTGTATACTATTACTGTTTCGGCCGTTACAGATTGCAAGGGTAATATAATCAGCACAAAAAATAAAGCAAGGGTGGGATTAAGTGAAATAGCCGATAGCCTGTCTATTGTTATCAATGAAATTCTGTTCAATCCCAAATCAAACGGAACGGATTATGTAGAAATTTATAACCGAAGTAACAAGATCATCGATCTGAAACAAATGTTTATAGCCAATAGAAACACAGCCGGTGTTATCAGTAATATCAAACAACTGAGTGCTGATAATTATTTATTGTTTCCGCAGGATTTTGTGGTGATAACTGAAGATCCGGCTGTTGTAAAACGAGATTTTATTACACAGAATATGGATGCATTTGTAACAGTAGCCTCCATGCCATCATTTAACGATGATGAAGGAGATGTGATCATTTTAAATGCACAGGGCAATATCACAGATGAATTGAACTATGATGAAAAATGGCATTTTAAACTGATTGATAACCGGGAAGGGGTGGCGCTGGAAAGGATTGATTACAATGCACCCACACAGCAGGAATCAAATTGGCATAGTGCCGCAACGAGTGTTGGCTACGGCACACCAACCTATAAAAATTCGCAGTACCGGCTCGACTTACAGGTGCAGGGCGAAATAACCGTTACGCCGGAAATTGTGTCACCGGATAATGATGGACAGGATGATTTTGCAACCATTGATTATAGTTTTCCATCTCCGGGTTATGTGGCTAATATCACCATTTTTGATGCAAACGGCAGGACGGTACGTTACCTGCAGCGCAATGCTTTGTGCGGAATAAAAGGTAACTTCCGTTGGGATGGATTGGGAGAGCAGTTTCAAAAACTTCCGGTTGGTATTTATGTTATCTACACCGAAGTTTTTAATTTAGATGGAAAGAAAAAGCAGTTTAAGAATACGATTGTACTGGCAAGAAAAAATTAACTCGTCCTCGTTTCTGATGAGATAAGAAAAACTGCCACGAATAACACGAATTTTCACGAATTGTTTTATTCGTGTTCATCGGTGCAATTCGTGGCAAAAGAATAATTAATCATCACTAAAATAACGTTTATGCAAAACAAGATCATGCCGGCAATCATTATTGCTGCGTTGGTAATTTCATCATGTACTAATAAAGAAGGAGAAATGACAAAAACGGATTATAAATGGGCAGACAGCGTTGCAGCGCCTGTTGCCGAAAAAAAAGCTAAAGAATTAATAGCCCATGGCGACACCCGCATTGATAATTATTACTGGATGAATGATTATTTTAAAAAAGGGCCCGACAGTACCAAAGTAGTTGACTACCTGAAAGCAGAGAATGCCTATTATGATACCATGATGAGCGGCACCAAAACCCTGCAGGAAAATCTGTACACTGAAATGAAAGCGAGAATAAAAGAAAAAGATGAGAGCGTACCCACATTTAAGAATGGATATTTTTATTACAGCCGTGTGGTAGAGGGCAAAGACTATTTTGTGTACTGCCGTAAAAAGGGAACGCTTCAGGCTGCCGAAGAAATTTTGCTGGATGTAAATGCCATGGCAGAAGGGCATAATTATTTTTCGGCCACAGGGTTTGCCGTAAGTATGGATAATAAGCTGCTGGCTTATGGTATTGATATGTTAAGCAGGCGTCAGTACGATATCTATATAAAAAACCTGGAGACCGGCGAAATTTATAAAGACAAAATACCAAACACAGAAGGCGACCCGGTTTGGGCAAATGATAACCTCACGTTGTTTTATACATCAAAAAATGCAGTAACACTTTTATCTGAAAAAATTAAAAGGCATAAACTGGGTACCGATGCAGCAGCAGATAAAACAGTGTATGAAGAAAAAGACCCTACCAATTATATCGGTGTAAATAAAACCAAGTCGGATAAATTTATTTTCATTGGTTCCGGTGCTACACTTTCATCTGAGTACAGGTATATTGATGCCAATAAGCCGGAAGATGCATTTAAAGTTTTTCAACCCAGGATGAAGGAAGTACTGTACGATGTGGATCATGCCAATGATAAATTTTATATCCGCACCAACCTGCAGGCAAAGAATTTCAAATTGATGACCTGTGCCGAAACAAAAACTGATTCATCAGCCTGGACAGAATTGATTGCACATAATGATAAAGTTTTGATACAGGGATTCGACCTGTTTAAAAACTACATGGCCATCTCGGAAAGAAAAGATGGTTTAACTCAAATTCATATTTTAAATACAAAGGACAACAGTTCTCATTATCTAAAGTTTGACGAAGCAGCTTATGCAGCCAATATTGCTTATATACCGGATTACAATACAGACGTGATGCGGTATAATTACACATCGCTTACCACACCCAATTCGGTTTATGATTACAATATGGTTACCAAAGATAAAAAGCTGATGAAACAGCAGGAAGTAGTTGGTAGCTTTAAACCGGCAGATTATGAAACGGAAAGAGTAATGGCAACAGCAAAAGACGGAACAAAAATTCCTATCTCTATTGTTTATAAAAAAGGATTTACAAAAGATGGCAATGCGCCTTTGATGTTATACGGTTATGGCTCATACGGCGCCAGCATGGAAGCTTCGTTTAGCAGTGTGCGTTTGAGTTTGCTGGATCGTGGTTTTGCTTATGCCATTGCACATATAAGAGGCGGACAAGAGATGGGAAGAAGCTGGTATGAAGATGGAAAGATGTTGAAGAAGATAAACACTTTCACTGATTTTATTGATTGCGCCGAATTCTTGCTGGCCGGAAAATATACCAGTAAAGAACATCTGTATACCAGTGGCGGTAGTGCCGGTGGTTTACTGATGGGAGCTGTGGTAAACATGCGGCCCGATCTGTGGCATGGTGTTATTGCCGGTGTTCCGTTTGTGGATGTATTAACTACCATGAGCGATCCTTCCATTCCGCTTACAACCAATGAATACGATGAGTGGGGCAATCCGGCCAATAAAGAAAATTATATGTACATGAAATCGTACTCGCCTTACGATAATGTAACCAAACAGGCATATCCCAATATGCTGGTAACAACCGGCCTGCACGACAGCCAGGTACAATATTTTGAACCCGGCCAAATGGGTTGCCAAACTGCGTGAAATGAAAACAGATAAGAACAAACTGTTGCTGTACACAAGAAGCCGGGCAGCGGGCACCGGGGGGAGTTTAAAGCACCAAAAGACCAGGCAGGAAGCATTTTTTCTTGCGCTGGGGGGATATCTAGGTAAAATTAACAACCAGAATCAGGCCGCGCTATGTGCTTGACGGCCTTTTGGAATATATAACCAAGGGGATTTTATAGTAAATTACTAGTTTGAATAGACGAAGATTAGTGTATAACCGTTTTATTGAAGCAATACCATAATTAAAGGGTATGTTTACATTTTAAAAACAGTTTTAATCTGCTGGCCATTTTTTTTAAACGATCTGCGGAGATTAATTTGCAACTATTATAAAGCACATTACCTGACTGCTAAATGGACGAAACCTTTTCAATAAATAAAATCTAAACCAGATCTAAATTAAAAACCAACCCTACTAAATGATACTGAAATCAATATTAACTGCGGTTTTAATTTGCCAGATTACTTCTTTTAGTTTTGCACAAAATGTAAAAGCGTTTAAAGATGATAATACCGGATTTATCGGATTTAAAAATGCGAAAGGAGAAATAATAATACAGCCCTCCAAATATGATGAATGGGATGGAGCTTCTGAAGGGCTTATTCTGGTTGGAAAAAAAGATAAATGGGGGTTTATTGACCTTGAGGGCAAAGAAGTCATTGAGCTGCAATATAAATATGCCACTAAGTTTTCTGATGGACTTGCCAGTGTTGCATTTAAGAAAGGTAATTATGGATATATTGATAAGCTTGGCAATAAGATTATTGATTTTAAATATGAGAACGCAGATTCTTTTAGTGAAAGTATGGCGGCGGTTCTGGTAAAAAAGCAATGGGGCTTCATTGATAAAAGAGGCGAAACTGTGATTCCTTTTATATATCAGTTTGTTTATTCATTTTCTGAAGGCTTTGCTGCAGTAAGCCTTAATGATAAATGGGGATTTATAGACAAGACAGGTATGGTAACTGTGAATATAAAGTATGATGGTGCCCAAAGATTTTCAGATGGTTTTGCCATAGTTGTATTAAACGGGAAGTGGTTGTTTATTGACAAATCCGGAAAGGAAATGATAGCTCCTGCCTCCTATGATGCCATCAGGGACTTTAAAGAAGGGTTTGCGATAGTGAAAAGTAATGGCTATTACGGTTATATTGATAATACAGGAAAATTAATAACAGAAATAAAATATGAATTGGTTGAGGATTTTAAAGATGGTTTTGCCATTGTAAAATATGCAGGAATATCATATAACGGAATCTATACTTTTATTGATAAAACCGGAAAAGAAATGACGGGCAAAAGATATTCTTATTTACAAAAATTTGCAACAAGCTTTGTTCTTTTTTCTGATCCTTTAGGGCATAAAGGGATTTTAAACAGGGCAGGTAAAGAGATTATTGAAGGTAAATATGCTAAAATAAATTTAAAATCGGGGGTTTTTACAGCAATAGATGGTAGTGGACAAACATTCAAATTTGATGTGGATGGGAAAATGATGAATTAAGTAACAGGCAAAAACATGAAACACAAATCCATAAAATATTTTTTTACATTTCTCTTCCTGTTATTTATAACTATATCAGGTTATTCCCAAAAAGAATTCTTCCGTTCTAAACAGATTTTTACCAATGAGCAGATGAGCAATTTTTATTCTTCCGTAACTATTCATGAGGGGCTGGTGATCTTTAATGCCAACGATTATCACCTGTATGTATACAATAAAAAAGATGGATCGCTGAAATGGTCTGTTGAAACTAATTATAAATCTACTATCCCGGTATTTGTACAGGATAGCATCATTTATGCAGCCATATCCAAAAAGGAAATACACCAGGCAGCACAGTTCGATCTTGCAAATGGTGATTTAATAAAAGCCCTTCCATTTGGCCCGCTGGCCACAAAGCCATTAATAAAAAACGGTATGCTGTATGGTACCGCTATTTACAATTTTGGCTGCATACTTGCGTACGACCTTGAAAAAGATACAGTTGTCTGGAGCCGTTTTATTGCACATGGCTTCTCCCGTCAGCCTTATTACTTTGAAAATAAGTTTATGGCCAATGCAGAGGCCAATAATTGGGTGGCGTTAAGTTATGACGGTGTTTTGCTTGATACGACCTGTGCAGTTAAGGCAAGTATTTTTGTAGAAGATATTCCCTGTGTAAAAACATTTACAGCGCTTACACATGACGGCCTTGAGATAAAAGGAAAACTAGCTGATGATATTTTTGGAACAGATTTTTTTGATGTGCCCGAAATAATAACCACCGGTAATTTTACAGTTATTTTAAGTGGAGATAAAATAAGCATCCTTTCCAAAAAACTCAAACTAAAACAGCAGGTGGAGGTCTCTTCATTAGCCGAAGAACTTGCAGATAACTACAGTACAAAATTGCTGAAAGCAGATGATGAAAACCTATGGTTAATATACAGCAATCATCTGCTGCAATACAATCACACTATAAAAAAACTTGTAAGGTTAACTGACCTTACTCCATGGCAACCAAACAGTGTTTTATTGGATGGTGAAAATATCTGGCTGATATCAGGTAAGGATGGATTGTTATATGGGCTTGGCCTTTAAAAAACGATTGCCGGCATATTAAACACCGGCAACCCTTAAAATTCGGTATCAGATAAATTTACACCAGATCAATATCAAAATTTACCAATTGCACAAACTCACTCAATCTTGCATCAATATCTGCTTTGGTAATTTCCTTCAATCTTTCGGGCCCAAATTTTTCAACACAAAAACTGGCCATGGCACTACCCACAATAATGGCAGTTTTCATGTTTTCAAAACTGGTGTCTTTTGTTTTTGCAAGATGACCAATAAAGCCGCCGGCAAACGTATCGCCTGCGCCTGTAGGGTCAAAAACTTCTTCTAATGGTAAAGCCGGAGCAAAGAAAACATGCTCCTGATGAAACAATAAGGCACCGTGTTCGCCTTTCTTGATAATTAAAAATTGCGGTCCCATCTCCATAATTAACTTGGCAGCTTTAACCAACGAAAGTTCACCACTCAACTGGCGGGCTTCTGCATCATTAACCAGCAGCACATCTACTTTTTTCAAAACATCCTTTAACCCATCCATGGCAATATCCATCCAAAAATTCATGGTGTCCATCACAATCAGTTTCGGACGAACTTTCAACTGATCAATCACACTCATTTGTATGTCAGGAGCCAGGTTGCCCAATATTAAAAACTCAGCACCCTGGTAGCTATCCGGTACCACGGGGTTAAAATCTGCCAGTACATTCAGGTCGGTAACCAGTGTGTCACGGCTGTTCATGTCCAGGTGGTACTTGCCGCTCCAGAAAAAAGATTTTTTATCTTTTACAATTTCCACACCTTCCAGGGAAACCCCACGTTTTTTCATTTCATCCATTTCTTCCTGCGGGAAATCATAACCAACAATGGAAATTTGCTGAATAGGCGTTACAAAATTACTGGCTGCATAAGCCACATAAGTGCCCGAGCCTCCTACGATCTGGTCTACTTTTCCAAAAGGGGTTTCAATAGCATCAAAAGCCATGGTACCAACGCATATTACTGACATAAATGAATTTTAGATTGAAGATTTGTTTTAATGCAAAAAGCAAAAGTAATAGATTAAACTAAGATGATTAGGGCTAATTTTGCGAATAATACAATTTAGTTTTGGTTAATTAAGTTCAGTATTATCAAACAAAAATAATCTCCGCAAAAATCCTTTCCATTTCCTTCCCCATGGGGAGATAGAGGGGGCCAGAAATGTAATTATGTTAATTCAGATACATCCCGAAAATCCACAGCCCCGCCTGATAAAACAGGTTACCGAATGTTTAAAAGATGGCGGTGTAATTATTTACCCAACCGATACCATTTACGGTCTGGGTTGCGATATCAATCAACATAAAGCTATTGAGCGCATTTGTAAAATAAAAAATATTGATCCCCAAAAAGCACAGCTGTCTTTTATTTGCAGGGATCTGAGTCACTTAAGTGATTACACAAAAACCATTGATACACCGCTATACCGGATGCTGAAAAGTTATTTACCCGGCCCTTATACATTTATATTACCGGCCAGTAAACAGGTTCCCAAAATACTGCAGAGTAAAAAATCAACAGTAGGGCTCAGGGTTCCGGATAATATTATTTGTCATCATATTCTGGATGAACTCGGTAATCCCATCCTCAGTGCATCATTGCCCGGCGATATGGTGGAAGAATATACCGATCCCGAAGTGATGCAGGAAAATTTTGGCGATAAGGTTGATTTTGTAATTGATGGCGGAATCGGAAGTATGATTCCATCAACCGTGGTTGATTGCACAACCGATGAATGGACCATCATCAGGCAGGGACAAGGCGAATTTATTTTTGAATAAAGCCTGCCGGATCTATATTAAAACTTTTTCGGTGATGGCTGCAAAGCCCGAATGCATCAATGGCTTTGCGGTGCGATGCGGTTCCATAACCTTTATTTTTATCCCATCCATAATGTGGAAATGATACATGAAGTTTCTGCATAAACTCATCCCTGTAAGTTTTTGCCAGGATACTGGCGGCTGCAATGGATGCATATTTTCCATCGCCTTTTACAATACATTGATGCGGAATGTTTGGATACACTTTAAACCGGTTGCCATCAATCAGTAAAAACTCAGGTGTTATTTTTAACTGATCAATAGAAAGGTGCATGGCAGTAAAACTGGCCTGCAAAATATTTATTTTGTCAATGGTCTCATTATCTACCGATGCAACGGCAAAAGCAATACTTTCTTTTTCGATGATGGGCCTTAACAGGTCACGCTGCTTTTCATTTAATTGTTTGCTGTCGTTTAACAAAGGATGATAAAAATCTTTTGGCAGTACAACAGCCGCCGCAAATACAGGCCCGGCATAACAGCCACGTCCGGCTTCATCCAAACCGGCTTCAACAAAATGGCTATGTAAAAATGGGGCTAACATCGTGTTCAACAAATATCAGGTAAAAGCATAAAAAAGCAATTCATTTTATGATAACAGTTTTTGCTGCTGTAAATTTGCTGCTGCAATGGATACTTTACAACAACAACGATCTCAACGGCAAATAGCTTACTGGCTTTTGATTGGTGTGGGCATGATCATCATCCAGGTGTTGATTGGCGGCATTACCCGCTTAACTGAATCGGGCCTTTCTATAACCGAATGGAAACCCATAACCGGCAGTTTGCCTCCTTTGAATGAGGCTGCCTGGCAGCTGGAGTTTGATAAATACAAAGTGACGGATCAGTTTAAATATGTACACCAGGATTTCACTTTGTCTGAGTTTAAGTTTATTTTCTTCTGGGAATGGTTTCACCGCACCTGGGCCCGGCTGATGGGACTGGTGTTTTTATTTGGCTTTATTTATTTCCTGGCAAAGAAAAAATTTGAAGGAAGGATGATTAAACCGATGGTCATACTTTTCCTGCTTGGCGGGTTACAGGGTTTCATTGGCTGGTTTATGGTAAAGAGCGGACTGGTACCCGAAAAATATTTTGTGGGTCATGTTGAATTGACCACTCACTTTATTGCCGCATTGGGTTTGCTTTGTTACACTTTGTGGTTTGCATTAAGCCTGCTTGTAACCGAGCATCAAAAAGTAATTGATACAAAATTGAAAAATTTTCTATTGCTTTTACTTACTGTTTTGTTTTTTCAATTGGTATACGGTGCTTTTATGGCAGGCCTGCGGGCGGCAACAACCGCACCAACCTGGCCCGATATCAACGGCAGCATGTTGCCGGCTATGAATGAACTTTCTCCTTTTACAAAAAACCTGGTATCTAATCCCATTGCCATTCATTTTATTCACCGTGGACTGGCTTATATATTGGTTGTGCTCATTGGTATGTGGTGGTTTACATCCCGGGCTATAGCAAATAACAAATTGTTCAACAGGCTTCGCATTACAGTTGTATTGTTGGTATTGTTGCAGGTATTGCTGGGTATCTTAACAGTATTAAATGCCACGCATCCAAACCGCCTGGTAGTATTAGGTGTGTCTCACCAGTTTATTGCTATGATATTGCTGATGGTAATTGTTTCATTGCTTTTTGTAGTTCGAAAAAAGGATACCGCGTTTGCATGATGCTTGTTTATGTTGTAATTTTAAGCAACAGCCGCATTCATGAAACAAACGCTTAAAAATATTTACTATTTTTTTCCTGTTCAGCTTTTTATGCTGCATTTCCGTAAGTTTCAGATACTGCTGGTATGCTGGTATGTATTGGGCAGCACCATCAACAGCGGCTTTATGAAAAACTATGGAGCCGATGCCCTCTTTTTTTCGCCGGAATACCTGGGCGATGTAAATGCATTGAGTGCTTTTATAGTTGGCATAGCGCTGGGTGTTTTTTTTATGAGCTGGAATATCACCACGTTTATTCTGCATAGCAAACGTTGTAAATTTCTGGCAACCACAACCAAGCCTTTTTTAAAATACTGTATTAATAATGCGGCATTGCCTTTACTTTTTCTTGCCTTCTATTTTTACAAACTCATCATATTCGATTCGAAAAAGGAACTAATGAACACAGGTGAAATAGCGCTGGTAATTGCAGGAATACTGGGCGGTATTATTTTGCTGGTGGCGGTTTCATTTGCTTATTTTTTTGGGGCCGAAAAAAGAATTCAAAGAACCATTGCTCCTATCATTGGTAAAGCAGCGCATTTTAATGTTAATTATTATTCGGGCAATCCGGAAACAGAAATACCGGGTTTAAAAGTGAGTGCATACCTGGGAGAGTGGTTCAGGTTTAAAAAGCCAAGAAATATTTCACATTATAACCAGGAATTTCTGGATACGGTTTTTAAGCGGCATCATCTTTCCGGCATTCTCAGCATTGTATTGTCTTTTGCTTTTTTAATTGTGGTTGGCTTTTATATGGATAGTCCTTTTTTTGAAGCGCCGGCTGCAGCCAGTATTTTAATATTTTTTGCAGCCATGACAGCAGTTATTGGAGCACTTTCGTATTTTTTGCAAAGCTGGAGCCTCCCTGTTTTTATTATACTTATTTTATTTGCGGATGTGTTGTATAAAAATGAAATTATCGACAACCGTAATAAAGCATATGGCCTGAACTACAGTAATAAAACCGATCAGCCGGTTTATGACAAATCGTCTTTACAAAAACTGTGTACACCCGAAAAAATTGCTGCAGACAAAGAAAATATGCTGCAGGTATTGGCTAACTGGAAAAGCAAACAGACCGGAGATAAACCGGTAATGGTCTTTATAAATGTAAGCGGCGGCGGTTTACGCAGCGGCACATTTGTAATGAATACACTGCAGAAGCTGGATAGTGCAGTTAACGGTAAACTGATGCGGCATACCATGCTGATAAGCGGAGCCAGTGGAGGTATGCTGGCAGCAACTTATTACCGTGAGTTATACCGGCAACAGCAAAAAGATAGTTTACCAGATTTATACAACCCCGTTTACTCAGATAATATTGCAAAGGATTTATTGAACCCGCTTTTTTCTTCGATGGTGGCCAGGGATATTTTTTCTCCTGCACAAAAATTTACGGTGGGCAATTTTAAATATGTAAAAGACCGGGGTTACGCATTTGAACAGAAACTGAACAGGAACAGCGGAAACGTACTTGATAAGCAGTTGAAAGAATACAGCCATGCAGAAAGAGCAGCTGAAATTCCTTTGATCATTTTTAATTCAACCATTAACAGAGATGGAAGAAGAATGATGGTGAGTACACAGCCCATCAGTTTTATGATGAAGCCGTTGGTATTTGCCGGTGATGCAAATGCCAGTCCGGATGCAGTTGATTTTGCAGCCATGTTTGCAAAACAGGATCCATTGCATATCAGGTTGCTTACAGCTTTGCGTATGAATGCAACCTTCCCCTATGTTTTGCCCAATGTGTGGTTACCCAGTAACCCGGTAATTGATGTAATGGACGCCGGGCTCAGGGATAATTACGGTATGGAAACAACCCTACGTTTTATAGAAAATTTCAGGGACTGGCTGAAAGCAAATACCAGTAAGATCATTATTCTTCAGATACGTGACAGGAACCAGGATAACTGGCAGGAGCCTCTTGAAACAGGTGCCGTAACAGATTTTTTTATAAAACCGGGAACCATGCTGCAACATAACTGGTATAAAATACAGGATTTTTCAGAGACCGATCAATACAGTTATCTGCAGGCAGATTTTGATTCGGTTTTACAACGCATTTCATTTATGTATGTACCCGAAACGGAAGAAAAAGGAGCAGCGCTGAATTTTCATTTAACGGCCCGGGAGAAAAAAGCGGTAAGGGAATCTTTCAACAGTACATACAACCAGGTTTCTTTAAAGCGTATAAAAGATCTGCTGAAATAGTTTAAGCCGGTATCAGCAACTTAAATGCATTTTCAATTATCTCAATTTCAAAAGCTGCATCCGTTTCAGCGGGATCGCCATCAATATGCAATGGAGCAAGCTGCAGGTTTTTTATGGTTAATTTTTTTGTTTGAAAGTAGTGAATATCGTTGCGGTGGTATTTTTTGTCTTCATACATTCTTACCTGCCCGCTGCGGATCTGTTTTAAAATGGTCCAGATCAACCGCAGCTTACTCATTTTGTTTACCACTACAATGTCAAGCAAACCATCGTGCAGGCTGGCCTGCGGGGCAATGGTAAAATTATTGCCAAACTGGTTGCTGTTGGCAATGCTTATAAAAAAAGCTTCGCTGTTTATGGATTTACCATCCAGTATTATTTCAAAATTATAATGTCTGGCTTTAAAAAAATTTTTAGTTGATTGTTTAATATAAGTAGCGAGCCCCCGTTTTTTTTGCTTTGCAAAATCATGGGCAACCTGTGCATCAAAACCCAGTCCGCAAAGCATGCAGCTGAATTTCCGGTTGATATAAAAACTGTCAATATAAACGGCATTACCGGCAAAAACACATTCCAGTGCTTTATGAATTCTTTTTGGGATTTTTGCTGCAAAAGCAAGCCCGTTTCCACTCCCCATTGGTATGATGCCTATATTTACGGCAACACTTAATAAAGCTTTGGCAACCTGGTTTACGGTTCCATCGCCGCCGCAAACAATAACATCAGTTATGTTTTCTGCTGCTATCTTTTCTTTAAGAAACCCGTAATCTCCTTCGGCATTGGTATGCAGAATTTCGAAAGGAATATTTTTTTCGGCAGTCTTATTTTTAATGATTTCAAGCAATAAACCCTTGGTCCCCGTGCCGGAAATGGGGTTTATTAAATAAATTAATTTTCGGTGCATGAATTATTTTTCCCGGGTAAGTGTACCTATATATACTTTTGAAACAGGTTCTGTGCTTTTTGTATTGGCCGGCGTTTTTTCTACGTACAAGGTGATTGGTTTGCCGTTCTTTAATCTTTTGATGATGTCTTTATTGGTAAGAATAAACTGGCCAACTGCACCTACAGTTTCATCGGCAATCAGTATAGGAGTAACATCATCTCCTATAACATGAACTTTTCTGTAATACCCGCCATCAACAGATTTACCCTGAATCTGAATCGTTAATTTGTCAATATTCTTATAAGTAGATTTTTTATACGACAGGCCTCCAAAAGCCTGGTTGGCTTTAAGGGATATCTGGCCGGCTTTTATACCATTGATAAAAACATCCACCGTGACTTGCGCCATAGATAACGTGCCAAGGGCAATAATTAAGATGAGGGATAAAAAAATTTTTTTCATGATTGAAAGGTTTAGGTTATAAAATTAGTTGAAAATAACATACGATAAAGGATGTAATTACAGAACATTGAATTTTATAACAGGGAATAAAAAATATATAAGTGCCGCATCTTTTACCAGCGTATCAATGCGCCTGCCCAGGTAAAGCCACTGCCAAATGCAGCCAGGCAAACGAGGTCGCCCTCTTTTATTTTACCCTGCTCCCATGCTTCGCAAAGCGCAATGGGAACTGAAGCAGCTGTTGTGTTGCCAAATTTCTGAATGTTATTATATACCTGGTCATCTCTAAGCTGCAGTTTTTGCTGCACAAATTGTGCAATGCGTAAATTGGCCTGGTGCGGTATAAGTATATTAATATCGGCAGCTGTTAATCCATTTGCAGTTAATGCTTCGTGAACAACTTCGGGCATTTTAACAATGGCTTTTTTAAAAACCGACGGACCATCCATGTTTGGGAAATTCTGTGCATCATCAATCATAGCATGGCTCATAAACATCTGGCCCATTTCTGCCTCATCAAATTTTGCGACCGGGTCGGTTACCCAATGGTTGGCATGGGTACCGGGATTGTACATAGCCAGAATCTCGGCACTTTCGCCATCGCTGTGCAGGTGAGTGCTTAAAATGCCCTGGCCATCTTTTTGTGTTGGTTGCAAAACAACAGCGCCGGCACCATCGCCAAAAATTACGCTGATATTTCTTCCCCTGGTGCTGAAGTCCAGCCCAAAAGAGTGTTTTTCTGCACCCACGACTAAAATATTTTTATACATACCGGTTTTAATAAACTGATCGGCAACAGATAAAGCATACACAAAACCACTGCACTGGTTGCGAACATCCAAAGCACCGATCTCTTTCATTTTCATGGCACGCTGTAATAAAACGCCGCAACCGGGAAAATAATAATCGGGGCTCAGTGTGGCAAAAACAATAAAGTCAATATCCTGCGGAGTAATGCCTGCCCTTTCAATAGCAATTGCGGCTGCCTCAACACCCATGGTGGTAGTGGTTTCGCCGGTACGGTCGGCATAGCGCCTTTCTTTTATACCCGTACGTTCCTGGATCCATTCATCAGATGTATCCATGTACTTTTTCAAATCTTCGTTGGTAAAAACGTTTTTGGGAACATAGTAGCCAATACCGGCAATTTTGCTTCGTTGCATGCAATCGTAAGTTTAGAACAGGCAATTTACACAATAAGATATGATTTGCAACTGTTTCAAACGCAACTATAAAAAACAGGCTTAATTCAGTTTAACCATGTTGCGTAAACAAAAATCATCATCCAGCAGGGGATGTACCCGTGTTTTGTAGTGTACTTCAACCGACTTGCGGAGATCTGCCGTGTTACGAACCATCTTGCCGGTAAAATTTTCTGCCAGCGGTAACAGCGAAAGTTTGTCATCTTTTAGTTTCAGTTCTGCAATATAAATTCTGGAGTTGATGTTAATATTTAAAAACTGCCGGTTATCAACAAGGCTCATAAATGCAGTACCGGTTAAAGAGTCGGAAATCAATACACGGTAAGGACGCAACTCGTTAAGGTTACCGGTAATTGAAATATGGTATTCGGTATCCGTTTTTTTTGACAGGCTAAGGTAAATTTCTTCCTCACCCGAACTGCCGGGCTTCTTCATATAGGTTGTCCACTTCCCCAGCAATGCATCTTGTACATTCATGCCGGATGTTTCATCTAAATAATAAGCAGAACTGTACGGGCAGGCACAGAGCGTAAGGCATAAAAAAAACAGTAACGATATTTCGAAAAGCTTTTTCATCTGATTAAAAATAATCCGGGAAGTTTACAAATGCAATAGTAAAACCCCTTAATAATTATAATGTAACAAACACCTGCTGATGATTCCCTTTTACGTTTGTATGCTGCCTGCTGTAATTACCGGTTATTGTTCCAAAAAATTTTCTGTATTATTTTCCTCTATGTTGTTGGTAAGTTGATTGGATAAGAAAGCATTGTTGCAATTATCTCCATCGCAACAGGGCAACGCATTGGTTTTGCATACCGGGCACTGATAATGGCCATGCACAAAAACCAAATGAATATTGCTGCCGCAGAAAAGACAATTCACTTCCATGGGTTATTTTTTAAACAGTAAACCAAGCCAGCTGCCGGCTTCCATTAACCAGGCTATACCCAAATGTACGATTAAACCACCCCAAATGCTTTGTGTATTGTAACTGATGATACCCAACAGTAAACCGCCCCAGAAGCTACTGATGGCTTCGCCCAGTGGTTTGCCAAAATGAATGGTGCAATAAAAACAGGCTACCGGCACAATGCAGTGAGGCCCGCAGATTTTCACCAACGATAAAATTAAAAAACCACGAAAGAAAAATTCGATACTTACAAAATCAAATCCGTAACAGAGTTCGTAAAAAATATAGTGCCATTTTTTAGCGGGCAGATCCAGTTGCCCGATAAATCCGGCCTTTGGGTACAGCTGCAAAAAATCTTTTTGTGTGCTGGCCAGTGCTATCAGTGGTATCATAATAAGCAGCATGATCAGGTAAGGTGTAACATTTTTTAAAGCAGCAGTACCGTAAAAAGGCAGGTTGTCCCTGTCTTTAATCAACCAAACGATAAAAACAGGAATCAGTAATGCAAATACCCTAAACACCAGATTCAGGCAACGCATCCAGAAAATTTGTGCATCACCGGTCCAGGTATTTTTAATGGCCTGTTGATGAAAATCAAAATTTATTCTGAAGGAAAAAAAGGCCGGTGCAAGTAAAAGAATTATCCAGAACCAGCAATTACGGTAGTAATCACAATCTTTATAAAAAAGCAATTGCAGGAAAAATGCAGCCGCAAAAGGAATAAGATATAAAAGATAGTAACCGAAAAATTTGCCCCATTTGGTTTTGCCACTTGCGGCAAAACGTATTTCCAGCGCATGCCAGTAATTTAAGTAGATGTAAACGCCCAACAGCAATAAAACAGCTAAAAAATAATACAGCTTACATTCTTTTTGATAGAATTCCTGCAGGTATTTAAAAATGGCTGACAAGTGATTTAAACTTTATCCGGATTGTTTAGTGTGCTCCAAAGCAGGTCTTTTAATTCGGAAAGCCCCTGGCCGGTTACCGACGAAATAAAAACATGTGGGATCTTTTTCGGCAGTTCTTTTTCAATAGCTGCTTTTAATTCATCATCCAGCATATCGCTTTTGCTGATGGCGATAACAAAATCTTTCTGCAGCATTTCGGGATTGTACTGCTCCAGTTCGTTGTGTAAAATGGCAAACTCTTCTTTGTGGTCTTTACTGTCGGCTGGTATTAAAAAAAGCAAAATAGAATTACGTTCAATATGACGTAGAAACCGGTGCCCAAGGCCTTTTCCTTCGGCCGCACCTTCAATAATACCAGGCAGATCGGCAATGCAAAAACTTTTTCCATCACGATATTCAACCATGCCCAGTTGTGGTACTAAAGTAGTAAAAGCATAATCGGCAATTTTTGGTTTGGCTGCGGTAATGCTGCTTAGCAAGGTCGATTTACCTGCATTGGGAAAACCAACCAATCCAACATCGGCCAGCACCTTCAGCTCTAAAACTTTAATGCCTTCAGAACCGGGTTCGCCGGGTTGTGCATATTCGGGTGTTTGGTTGGTAGCTGTTTTAAAATTACTGTTGCCCAGGCCACCACGGCCACCTTTTACCAAAATAATTTCCTGCCCGTCTTCTAAGATTTCTGCTTCTATTTCACCGGTTTCTTCATTGCGGGCAATGGTACCCAATGGCACTTCAATGATGATATCTTTTCCGGTTTTACCGCTCGAGTTGTTTTTGCTTCCGTTTTCACCATCTTCGGCCAAAACATTTTTATAGTAACGAAGATGCAGCAAGGTCCACAACTGTGTGTTGCCTTTTAAAATGATATGTGCACCACGGCCGCCATCACCGCCATCGGGACCGCCCATGGCTGTTAATTTATTACGCATAAAATGCTTGCTGCCGGCACCACCGTGGCCGCTGCGGCAGAATATCTTGATCTGGTCTACAAAGTTTGATTTTTCCATTATTGGCGCAAAGGTCTGTAAAATTTGAGGATTAAGGCCTGTTAACTTGTTTTTATGCTTTTAATATCCAGATAAACTTATAAATGGTACTACATTTGCAACTGTTACTGTAAAATATAAAAAATGATCAGATTTATTTTAATACCCCTTGCTGTTATGTTAAGTTGCGGTTCTACAAAGACCGGTCAAACTGCCAAAACAGACTCAACAATTATTGAAGAGCCTGCAGTGATGAATCAGCGGGATTCGGCAATTCTTCCGGAAGCAACTGATATGGTATTGCCCACCTGTATTAAAAACAAGATTGATTCTTTTAAACTGAAAGAACCGCATGAAAGGCCGCAACGGGTTCTTGAATATATGTACAAGCGTAAAAAAGTATATTACGTTGTAATGCCTTGCTGCGATTTTTTTAATGAAGTGTACGATGATAAGTGTAATTACCTGGGGGCGCCGGATGGAGGCTTTACCGGAAAGGGTGATGGTAAAATACCCGACTTTTTTGAAGAAGCTAAAAGTGAAAAACTGGTGTGGGGAACACCTAAATAATTATTTTTTTTCGTTCCAGGTTTTGTAGCCGGCAGATTGCACCTGCCTATTTTCAGGTACTGTTCTCAATGGTTCACATACAGCCCAGCCTTCAAACATATCTTTTGGTAATTGCTGATACAATGCTGTGCCTTCAGTTTTCCAGTTGATCATTTCATCGGTTACTTCTTTTATTTTTTTAGCAGGGTTGCCAACGATCAGACTTCTGCTTTCAAAAATTTCATCGGCTTTAATAAAACTTAAAGCACCCACCATACATTCATCGCCCAGCAGTACATTATCCATAATAACGGCATTCATGCCTATCAAACAATTTTTACCAATGGTTGCACCATGTATGATGGCACCATGGCCAATATGTGCACCTGCTTTTAAAATAACGGTTACACCGGGAAACATATGAATGGTGCAATTCTCCTGCACATTGCATCCATCTTCAATAATGATCTGCCCCCAATCGCCACGCAGGGCAGCACCAGGGCCAATGTAACAATCTTTGCCAATAATTACATTGCCGGTAACAGCCGCCTGCGGATGAATGAATGATGATTCATGTATGACTGGTTTGTATCCCTGGAATTCGTAGATCATAAGTTAAAGTATATAAGTATAAAAGTAATGGCTCTGCAGCGGTGGTTACTTTTTATCCCTAAGCTTCCGCAAATAGTTCATGTAGCCATTTAAAAACTTTTCAATTTCCTTCCCTTTTTGTTTATAATAATTTAGTTTTTCTGTATTGATATAAGTTTCATCCAAAGTATCAATCAAGTGATTAGTTTCTGCTAAACTTCCTCTGGCTTGCACACAAAAATGTAATTGGTCAGCATAAGTAAATCTTCCATGACCTTCAGAAAGTAAAGCGTTAATTGATCGGGAACTCCTGATTAACTGGTCTGTTAATCTAAACTTTTCTTCAGACGGAAATTTTCTTGCTTCTGCACTTACCTCTTTTTTAAATTCTCTTACTTTTTCCATAGATCAAGTTCTTCAAACCCAAAAGTTAATTCGTCCATAATTTGAAGGGTTTAATTAAAAATTGTAAGGCTGAATCAAAGGTACTTTTTTACCTATTTACCTATATACTTATTCATCTGCAATCAATGATTTATTTGTACGGAAACAGGTTCCTTTAAATAGCGCAACAATATGATCTTTCTGGTTTGTAACAGTAATATGATAAAGTCCGGTCGACTTACCGTTATGTAATTCTTTAGCTTCCGCAATCAATACATCACCAACATGCACAGGCTTTGTAAAGTTGATAGAAGTATCTAACGCAACGGATAAATTATTGCGGTTGTTACAGGCAAATGCAAAGGCACTATCGGATAAAGAAAAGGCGATACCACCATGTACAATGCCAAAACCATTGATCATTTCTTCACGAACGTTCATTTTTATTTTACTGTAACCTTCTTTCACATCCAGCACTTCAATACCCAGCCAGCGGCTGAACAGATCATGCTCCATCATGTGGGTTACAACTTCATTTGCTGTTGGCATGGTTATTAATTAATGATGATTGAATTATTTCCCTTTAAAAACAGGAGCTCTCTTTTCCAAAAACGAATTGATCCCTTCGGCATAGTCATCTGTATCGGCCGCTTTTTGCTGGTATTTGTCTTCAATTAATAACTGCTCATCCCAATTGCTTACAAAAGATTGATTTAACGCATGCTTGGTATAAGCCAAACCTTTGGTTGGCATTTGCGCCAGTGCTTGTGCAATTTTTTTACTTTCCTCTTCAAATATTTCATCAGCAAATACTTTATAGATCATACCCATCTTTTCTGCATCGGTGGCCGAAACCTTGTCGCCGGTCATCATCAGGGCACTTGCTTTTTGCCAGCCAATTAAACGGGGTAATGTAAAGGTTCCTCCACTATCAGGTATCAAACCAATTTTGCTGAAAGCCTGAATGAATGACGCAGCAGAAGCTGCAACCACCACATCGCAACATAATCCAATGTTGGCGCCAGCACCAGCAGCAACTCCGTTAATGGCTGCTACAACCGGCTTTGGCATCTTCCTTATTTTTTGTACAATAGGGTTATAATGTTCCGCAAGAATTTGTGCAATCTCAATTTTTTCATCACCAACCAGTTCCGAAATATCCTGTCCGGCACAAAAAGCTTTGCCGGCACCGGTAATGTACACGGCACGTACTTCATGAAGCGATGCAGCTTCATCCAGTTTTGCCTGCATCAGCAGGGCCATCTCACGGTTAAAGGAATTGAATTTTTCAGGACGGTTTAAGGTGATGTAAGCAACCGCATTTTTAATTTCAAATAATATAGAAGACATGATGTTGTTTTTTATGATGATTATACTTCGAAATTTTTAACCAATCTCTTATTAAAATAAATTATTCCTGCAAACAAAAGCCATTAGTTCTGCCGATGTTCTTGAATCAGTTTTATCCCTCAGGTTTCGCTTGTGTTGCTCCACAGTATGTTGAGAAATAAACAGCACTTTTGCTATTTCGGGACTGTTTAATCCCCTGGCCATTAACTGCAATATTTCCTGCTCCCTTTTTGTTATATGCGGCAGGGGTAAGGGGTTTCTTTCTTTGGTTGGTACCGATACCGAAAAATATTGGTTTTCGTTATTACTGGTATCAATCATCGTCATCATGTGGGTAATATTGCTTTTTAAATGCCCCAGGTCTGTAATCATTATCCAGGTGCTTGCAATGCGGTTTTCATCGTTAAAGTAGCGGTTGGGAAACTGTATAAGCACCCACCTGTGTTTACTTTCTGCATCCAGCATGCGGCAGTAAATGTTTATCCTTATTTTATCGCTTCTTTCCCTTTCGTAACTTTCATTGATTTCGGCAGATAACAACGAAGCTGATAAAACATAATACCGGTCATCGGGATGAATATTATTTGCCCAAAAACCGGCATCCTGCCCCACCCATTCCGCAGCGGTGTAGGGAGAAAGCTGCCTGGCGTTTTCGCTGGCAGCTACAATGGTCATGGTAGCCTGGTCGGGTATAAACCAAAAATAAGGCCCAACAGCAAAAGTAACAGCCTGCTGAATATAGGGTTTAAAATAGGCTTCATAATCCACTTTTACCATATCTGCATCCCGCAACATCTTATTGGTAAACTCTTCGGGTAAAACTGGTTTTATTTCCATGCTGTGTTTTTAGCTTTCAAAAGGTAAATCGCTACGCAGCGCAAAGTAAAGAAAATACCAGATATCTGGTATATCCCGCATCTGGCTATAAGCATATTTTTAAACAAAAATTAAATCCGATTATTTTATGATGAAAAGTTTATTCTTTGTTTTTTTCAGCGTTTTATTTTTCAGCAATGCCAATGCCCAATCTTTAGCCATTAATACCGATGGCAGCACGGCCAATGCCAGCAGTATTCTGGATGTGAAAAGTACGGCCAAAGGCATGCTTATTCCAAGGATGAATAAGACAGAGCGCAATGCTATCGGTTTACCCGCAACCGGTTTGATTGTTTTTGTAAATGCACCAGATACAGTAGGCTTTAGTTATTATAATGGAAGCAGTTGGATTTGGATAGCTAGCGGTAATTACGCAACTGATACCACCGCCTGGAAACTTACAGGTAACAGTAACGCTACATCACAAACATTTTTGGGTACTACAAACGATACGGCATTGCGTTTTAGAATAAGAAATATTGCATCGGGTATTATTGACAGCGCCAGCCAAAATACGGCTTTAGGATACGAAGCGTTAAAGATAATAACTAACACTGCGGGTACTGCAAATACGGTATTTGGTTTTGGTGCCGGCAAGTCACTAACTACCGGATATAGCAATGTAACGATGGGCAGAAATGCTTTGTCAGCAACAAATACCTCATCTCAAAATATTGCCATTGGCGATAGTGCTATGGGCAATGCGATAAGAAGTTTTGGTAATACGGCAGTTGGCTATCAATCTTTAAAAAATCTTGATGGGCGATCTTTATACAGCTTTAATACAGCCATTGGATTTGCATCTCAAAATGCAGCAACCGGCAACACAGATCCAACAGTCAGTAGTTTAAACACTTCTGTTGGTGGATATAGTATGGCAGATAATGTAACCGGTAAAAATAATGTGGCAATAGGAGTAAGTGCATTGCGCTTTAATGATTCTTCATCACGCAATACTGCTGTTGGCCAGAATGCTTTGGCCTATCATAAAAGAAACGGAGATTCATATAATGTGGCTGTTGGTACATCGGCTTTAGAAAGAGATATTGTTGGAGTTTGGAATACTGTAGCTGGTGGCGAAGCCATGCAATATGCTACCCGAAGTACTTTAAACAGTGCTATTGGTTTTAGAACACTTAAGTTAATAATGGATGGAGGAGAAAACAATACGCTTGGTGTTGGTACCATGGAATATAAAGACACTGCATTAAGCTGTGTTGCTATTGGCAGGTTTGCATTAAGTGGAAGTAGTACTTTTAATAACAGCCCTGATACCGGAAGTATTGCTATTGGTACAAGGGCAGGCAGGTTTAACAATGCAAACTACAATACTTTTATTGGCTACGAGTCTGGTATTGGTAATTCTACAAATCCATTAGGTATTACAGGTGCCGAAACAGTAAGCATTGGTGCCTTTAGTTTAAACAGATTGCAATCAGGGGCTTCCAATTCTACTTTTGGTTATGCGGCTTTATTCAATAATGTTTCCGGCAGTAAAAATATAGGCATTGGTGGCTTTAGTTTGTACAACGTTAATGCATCGGACAATATTGGCATTGGGTACAGTGCCGGCACTGGTGTTACAAGTGGGGCAAATAATATTTTTATAGGCAACAATGCTGGGGGCAATTTAAATGTAAGCAATAAATTATTTATTGAAAACAGCAATGCGGATAAAGATAACGCACTAATATATGGGGATTTTGCTGCCGACAGTATGAACCTTAATGCCGCTGTAAACATCCGTGACTTTGCACGGTTGGGTACACAGGCCAGTGGTGCACCAGCCATAAAAATGAAAAAAATGATCATTGCTGCAGGGCCTGCTGTGGATGGCTTTGCTAATTATCCGTTTGGTGGGGGCATTACAGATAGTAAAATTTTAGGAATAGATGTACTGCTGACTTATGGAGGCACGTCAAAAATACCTCCGGGATACCAGGACGCTGCCGGATACGAATATAATATACAGGTACAGTTTAACGGCGTTTCAATAATTAACAAAGCGGGCAACAGCGCCAACATTGGTGCAAAGCCTATTACCGTTTTAATTACTTATGAACAATAAGTATTTAAATGTATTTGCTACCGAAACAATAATTTATTTACATTTCAAAACTTTTTACTTCTTTATGATTCAGTAAAAACTGGCTTACCAAATCATAGTTTCTGTTGGGTGAGCTTATTCTGTAAACATAAATGGCATCATTGTTATCTTTTGCAAACTTCATGCACCGGTAACTAAGGCCATGGTATTTAAAAAAAACTTCAAAATCGGTTATGAAACTGTTTCCCAAATGAACGGTTCTTATTTTATAATCTTTAACCTTATGAAACCTGTTGATGATCCGGTGTACAGGTTCCAGCACAAATAAAGTAATTACTACCATGGCCGATACTAAAATGGCCAGGGGATAATTGTGATAACCAATAGACATGCCCAATGCGGCAGTAACCCAAATGAGGGCAGCGGTGGTTAAACCGTTTACGGTGATCCCTTCTTTAAAAATAACACCGGCACCAATAAAACCAATACCGGTTACAATATTACTGGCAATCCTGTCTGCATTATCTGCCCCTGTTTCTTTTGATATGATGGTATAGAGGCAGGAGCCCACACAAATCAGTATCATGGTTCTGAAACCGGCAGGTTTACTGCGGAATTCCCTTTCCAGGCCTATAATGGCACCGATCACAAAGGCAACAGAAACCTGCGCCGCTTCTTCAAAATAAATTGAGATATCCATGTAAATAAATTAATAGCAAGTGTTGAATTACGCTGGTAAAGATAATAATTACAAACTGTGCTGTAACTTAAAACCCGGTTATATAATTGTATGTCGGTAAATCACCTTGTTGGGTGAGTGTATCCCATTTGCTGAACGATACTTTTGTTTACGGCAAAAATGGTTAAATTTAAATCGTAATCAATTTGTATGAAGTTGTTTATTGTAATAGGGTGTTTTTTGTGTACTGCAACTGTTTCGTTGCGGGCTCAATCTGTTGAGTCTGTTCTAGCTGCTTTGCAAACCGATAAGCAAAAGGCCGATACCCTGTTTTTCTTTCTTTCCAATTACATGATGAAAGGGAAAAATGACAGTGCAGAATACTGGGTTAACAAAGGGTTGGCCTTTGCCTTAAATACCGCAGATGCAGAACTGATCGCTAAATATTATTGCCAGCAAAGCAATATAGCTTTTGTTAAAACCAACTATAATAAGGGGTTGGAATTTTTGAGAAAAGCTGCTCCTTATATTTCTGATGCGACTTCCTTTGGAGTTAAAGGAAAATATCTTTTACTGAATGCAAAATGTTTCCGGGAACTGGTAAAATTTGATTCGGCAATTTATTACTATCAGTTATGCGAAAACCTGAACAACAAAAATAATCCGTACAGAAATTACCTGGTCTACCTGGAAAAAGCTTTGATGTTTAACGAGGCTGATGATTTTGTAAAGGGCGAGGAAAATTTTATTAAAGCATATACACTTACAAAGGGAAAAGCAATACGGATGGATCATGGTATTGTACTTCCGCAATTTGCCGATTTTTATTACAAATGGAAAGTGCCCGATAAGTTTGCAAAATTGCTGCAGGAGCACCAAAGCTTTGTTGCTGCAGGAAAAAAGGATTACAGCAAGGACCCGGTTCACAGTTTTTTGTTGAAAGATTTTGGAAATATTCCGGTTTCGCAAAAGGCAGCATTCATGCAATCAGTTGCAGAAACCCTGGTTAAAGAAAGTGATTTTAAAAATGCTTCAATAGCCCTTAGCCAGGCTTCCGCATTTTATGAGGATGATAATCAGCCTGCCGCGGCATTGCAATACATGCAGCAGAGTTTTTCGCTGGCACAAAAAGGAAACAGCCTGCCTAACCAGTATATCTTTTCAAAAGCTATTTACCGGCTTTTAAAAAAAGCAGGAAGAAATGAAGAAGCGATAGCGGCTGCAGACAAGACTTTGACGCTGAAAGACAGTATGATCAAAATTCAGCAACGCGATATGACTGCAGAGATGGAAACCAAATACCAAACAGAGAAAAAACAAAAGGAGATTGAACTGCTCAGCTCTCAAAAGCAACTGAGTGAAAAAGAAATTGCCCTGCTGAATTCGCAAAAAGAACTGGATAAAAATTCAATAGCATTGCTGTATGCCAAAAATGCACTGGCTGTAAAGGAAATCGCTTTACTCAGTACAGATAAGAAACTGACTGCGATGAAATTTTTCAGGGAATCGGAAATGCGTAGTGCATTGCAAAGAGAAAATGATCTGATGGATTCTATAGTGAACAGCGAAAAGGCCTTCAGCCAGGCTGTAAACCGTGAAAAAGAAAAAGAGACAGCATTGAATGCTGCATTGGGCCGTGAAAACAATCTGAAAGCTAATGAACTTGGAAAAGAGAAAAAACTACGCTGGAGTTTACTGGCAGGTGCCGGGGTTTTGTTATTGTCTGGTATTTCCATCTTTGTTTTGTATAAAAAACAAAAAAATAAAAATGCCATCATTCAAAAGCAGGCTACCGACCTGGAAGTGCTGATGAAAGAGATACATCACCGTGTTAAAAATAACCTGCAGGTAGTAAGCAGCCTGCTGGATCTGCAAAGCCATACCATTACCGACTCGCAGGCAAGTGCCGCCGTAAAGGAAGGTAAGAACCGGGTACAGAGTATGGCGCTCATTCATCAGAATTTATACAGCGAAGGAAATATCAAAGGCATCATGGTAAAGGAATACATCAGCAACCTGGTGCAGTCGCTCAGCGATTCGTACAATATTTCTAATGAGAAGGTAAAAGTCAATATCAATATTGATGATCTGAATTTAGATGTAGATACGATGATACCACTGGGATTGGTTTTGAATGAACTGGTGAGCAATTCTTTTAAATATGCATTTAAAGAAACCACAAGCGGAATATTAAATATCATGCTGGAAGAAAAAAATGAAAAACTGCATTTAAAAGTAAGTGACAATGGCGCAGGTTTTCCAGCTGATATGGATGTAAAATCAACCAAATCATTTGGGTTAAAAATGATAAGAGCCTTTGCGCAAAAACTAAAAGCCACACTTGATATTTACAACAACAATGGTGCTGTGGTGGAGATGCAGATATCAAAATTTAAAGCGGCATGAGTAATAAACTTAAAATTTTGATTGTGGAGGATGAGCCGGTAATTGCCGAGAATATTTCCATCTACTTAGACAATAATGATTTTGAAGTAAGCGCTATTGCCTACGATAGTGATGAGGCTTTTCTGCAATTAAAAAATAATACACCCGATGCTGCCATACTGGATATTAATTTAGAAAGCGATAAAGATGGTATTGACGTTGCTGCTTATATCAATAAAGAAATACAGATACCATTTCTGTTTTTAACTTCTTACTCAGATAAAAATACACTGGATAAGGCCAAACAGGTAAAGCCAAGTGGCTATATTGTAAAACCGTTTAACGAAAAGACCTTGCTTGCTTCGCTGGAAATCGCTATCTCCAATTTTGCATCAGAAAAAAACAGTGCCCAGCCCGGCCTGAATATAGAGAAAATAAACAGGCATTTATTATCGCCTTTAACCGATCGTGAGTTTGAAGTGGCGCATCTTGCCTACAACGGCATTACCAACAGCCAGATAGCGGAACAAACTTTTATCTCTCTCAATACCATTAAAACGCATCTGAAAAGTATTTACTTAAAAACTGATGCCAATACCCGTTACGGATTAATTGTGCGGTTGCGGCAATTGATGGCCAAATAAAATCACCTGTTCAGGTGAAAAGAATAAATATTTCCTGCAGCATCTTTAGCTGGTAAATCATTTACCATGGTAAGAATAATTTTATTACTGATGTTGGTATTTAAAACCTCGTTAGTGTTTGCGCAACCTTCAGATGCCAAAGTGAAAAGCGATGCGGTAGGTAACGGAGGCGGTATAATTAGTTTTAAGTTTACTAAAAGCACCGGCACCCGCCAGTGGAACAGCAGTACCGGCAACTGGGAGTACGTAAGAGGTGTACAGGTGAAGCGCAAAAGTGATTACCCGGGTATTAATATGATCGTGGATGAAGATGTGGTTTATCAATATGTGGGTAACGGCGGCTACAGCTTCTGGAAAGTAAGGGTGCTCAGTAACAGTTACGAAGGAATACCGAACCCTGCAGCAAAAGAAATTGATGATTTTATAAGTAAAGACTGGCAAAGGTTTTACGGATTTTATTATGGCACTATAGTAAAATTATGGCAACAACCTGCGCTGGCTGAAAACCCGGAATGGGTATGGCATAGTATTAACTCTGTTGAGTTTCGGATGAACATAAAGTTTGATCATATAATAAGCGGAAGGGGTGTAGAAACACAGGAAGCCATCTGGAAAGTGCGGCTGTACCGTGATGATCCCAAAGCACCCTGGAAAAATATGCTGGCTTTACGTAGCGAAGAAGCTGCCGATATAAAAGTAGTTGGTTTTAAAAACTATACTCCGCAACAGTTGGATGATTTTGAAAAACAAACCCTGCAATATACGATGGCCGAACAAAAAGCCCGGCAGTCTGCAGCAGCTCTGCCGCAGGTGAATGTGCCAGCTTTTACAAACGCCGAGGATATCACAAAATATGTACATGATGTATTACGTAATGGCAACCCCGAAAAACTGCGGGCAGTATTTCTGCAACTGTTTGCGCCTGGCTTTTTTGAAGATGGCAGTAAGGTACAGTTAAGAGCAGTGGAAGAACAGAATTTGGCACAGGTTATAACTGCGGTTTACCAGAATAAGGCAACCTACCATCAGATGTATTGCCAAAACCCCGGCTACCGTGTTGAGCAATGGGGCAATGGGAGCGGCAAAAAAACAATTTATATTACCGGTGCTGTAAACAATTGTAATTCATCCTTTACCATTGCACCGGTAAATATGGGTTACAAAGAAGGTGTGGCACAAACAGCTTTAAAAATTGTGGAATATGGTGTGCATGTAAGGCAGGATGCAGCAGCTATTGATTTTATTAACTCTTTCAGCAACAGAAAGAATTTGTGTAAACAGGATTAGGCAGGTTTGTGGAAAGGAAAACCAAAGTACAAAAATCACCTGATTGGGGGATAGCTCTGCTGATACAGTAAATTAGTTTTATCAAAACTTAACATCATGAAAATATTATTTGTATTCATTTTTGCGATTACCATTACTTCCTGCGGAAACACCAACAATGCCGGCGAAAAATTCCCCGACCAGGTACGCACCAATTTTGTGAACAGTTGTGCAGGTAAACTGCCGCCGGAGTATAAACAAAACTGCGAGTGCATGCTGGAGCAGATCGAGAAAAAATATTCTCTTACGGATTATATCAAGGTAGAGAATGATATCAAGGCTGGTAAAGATGTATCTGCATTTTTGGCCTTTACCGATTCGGCAAGGCTGATATGTTTCCCTAAAAAATAAAGTACTAAAAACCACCCAGCGGGGTGAGTAAAAAAATTACAAAGCACTTCATATTTACAGTGATTAAACCACCTGTTTATGAAGTGTTTTTTTTATGTCCTGATCTTTCTTTTTGCCGCCTTTGTGGAAACCAATGCACAGAGTGTTGCCATCAACACAACCGGCGCTACGGCTAATGCCAGCGCTATACTGGATATAAGCAGTAATTCAAAAGGTGTGTTGATTCCACGAATGACCAAGGGGCAGAAAAACGCAATAGCTGCTCCGGCAATTGGATTACTGGTTTACCAGGCATTGCCCGATAGTATTGGTTTTCATTATTACAATGGAACAGTTTGGGTGTGGTTACAACCATCATCTGGCGCTGGTAACGACTGGAGTCTGACTGGCAATGCCGGAACAGATACCGCTACAAATTTCATTGGTACTACTGATAACATGCCCATTCGCTTTAAACAAGGCAACGAATGGCTGGGACAGTGGAATAAGAACACCGGCAATTATTTTATTGGTGAAGTGGCCGGTAAAAAAGTTACCACTGCTACAGATATAATTGGTATAGGCGATTCGGTTTTAAACAGTTTAACTACCGGCTCCAGAAATACAGCCGTGGGCTCTTTAGCACTTACAAAAATCACTACGGTTACAGATAATACAGCTTTAGGTTATAATGTAATGAACAGGGCTACAAATGCTAATTTTAATACAGGCGTTGGCTCCAGGGCTTTAGAATCACTTACTACTGGTGATAACAATACGGCATTGGGTGCCAACTCACTTTTATCCAATACCGCTGGTGTGCTTAATACAGCAATTGGTACACAGGCTTTGCAAAACAATATTAGCGGTTTCCAAAATGTAGCAGTTGGCGTTCAGGCCATGTTATCAAGTACAAGCGGGGTATATAATACAGTGGTTGGTAACGCTGCTTTATTCAGCAATATCAGCGGCTCAAACAATTTGGCATTGGGCCCGTTTGCATTATTTTATAATCAAACCGGAAACAATAATATTGCGGCAGGCCACTCGGCGCTACAGGACAATATTGGTGGAAACTACAACATTGCCATTGGCGATAGCAGTATTGTAAGCAACACTTCATCATCTTACCTGATTGGTATTGGAAGAAAGACACTGCATAGTGTAACCGCCAGCAGTAACTTAATTGCAGTAGGAGATTCTGCCTTGTATAGCAGCTCAACAGGTTATAAAAACCTGGCTGTTGGCGATAAGGCGCTGGTTAAAAATACAACCGGCTTTCAAAATATAGCCATAGGCCACAGTACACTTAATGAGAATGTAACCGGCTTTGCCAATATCGCTATTGGCGATTCGGCTTTGCCGGTAAGCACTACCAACTGGAATTTAGCTATTGGCAGGTATGCACTTTTGGAAACCACTACCGGCGATAAAAATATTGCCATTGGCGATGTGGCATTACGTTCAAATGTTTCGGGTGCTAATAATGTTGCCATTGGATACGCTTCTCAAAATTCATCAAACAGCAATAACAGAAACAACACATCACTGGGCTTCAGGACTGCAGGCGGTATGCAGGGATATTCCAATACTGCAATAGGCGGCGATGCGATGGGCAGGCCTGCAGCAAGTTATACCGTTAATAACACGGTAGCTGTAGGCGATAGCGTTTTATTTAACATAACCACGGGTGCCAGCAATAATACGGCTGTTGGTACCAAGGCTTTGTACACAAACAGTAGTGGACGAACCAATACTGCCATTGGCGCAAGGGCATTATACGATAATACAACAGGAAATAACAATGTAGCTATCGGAGACAGTGCCGCCTATAATTCAAATGTATCGTTTATAACAGCAGTGGGCAGCAAAGCCTTGTTTTCAAATACCAGCGGCGGCCAAAATGTTGCTTTAGGTAATCTTGCTTTATACAGTAATACAACAGGTTCAAATAATAGCGGCCTGGGTTATCGTAGTTTATATAGTAATAATACAGGGGTTGGTAATACGGCTATTGGATCTTTGGCATTAAATAGTAATACAACCGGATTTTTGAATACAGCCATAGGGCAGGGGGCATTGGATTTAAACACAACCGGAAATGAGAATACGGCAATCGGCAATCAAGCCATGCAGGCAAATACTGTGGGTGTAAATAATACAGCCGTTGGTTCTTTAGCACTGTTTAGAAACACCCAGAGCAACAATACGGCTGTTGGTTATAATGCTATGTCGCAAAGTACAACTGGTTTACAGAATACAGCAATAGGGGGCAACGCATTGCAAAACAACGGCCCCTTTGGTTATTATAATGTTGCCATTGGTTTTGGAACTTTACAGGATAATAGCGGAGCCTATAATATTGGCATTGGCAATGATGCACTGAGTCAAACATCGGGCAATGCCAATATTGGTATCGGTCATCAAACCTTATGGGTAAATACAACCGGGTTAGCAAATATTGGATTGGGATATTATGCCTTGCGTACTAACAGTACCGGCCGCACCAATATCGCCATTGGCCAGGCTGCTTTGTTTGATAATGTAGCAGGCAGTTATAATGTAGCTATTGGCGACAGTGCGGGCTACAACAACACCGTTTCCAACCTGGTTGCTGTTGGCAGTAAAGCACTGTGGAATAACACAACCGGCACAGGCAATACAGTTGTTGGTTACCAGGGTATGTATAGCAATATTACCGGGGGCACCAATACGGCCATTGGTAATTCGGCAGGTTATCTGAATACCGGCAGTGGTAATGTTTTTGTAGGATATAATGCCGGGTACAACGAAACAACATCCAACAAATTATACATTGATAATTCCAACACAGCCTCACCTTTACTATATGGCGATTTTGCAACCAACCTGCTGCGGGTAAACGGCACACTCAACATCAACAATGCCTATTCTTTTCCTACAACTGACGGAACCGCCGGCCAGGTTTTACAAACCAATGGAGCAGGTACGGTAAGCTGGGCATCAGCAGGTGGCGAAAGTACCACTGCAAACAACGGGCTTACCCTTACCGGTAGTAATGTGGCATTGGGAGGGGCCCTTTTAAGTAATACTACCATCACCCATGGTAATTTTAATTTAACGCATAGCCTGAGCGGTTCTGGAGACTTTACTATCAGCACGCCTACACGGCCAACAGCATTTACTGTTTTAAATACCGGCGATGTAGGTGTTAACGGAAATGATTTTTATGTAGCAAACTCCGGTAATGTGGGTATCAATTCATCTGTGCCTTCGGCCCGCCTGCATGTGGTTAATGGGGTAAGTGGCAGTTCAAATAATTACAGTAGTGGTTTACTGATAGAAAACACAGCAGGAGCGGCAGGACAGGCAATACTTGCCTTTAAAAATTTCGTGTTGCCAGGTAACCGTGCCTGGATAACCGGTATGAATACTTTTGATAATTTTGTTATTGCCTACGGAGATTCCTTATCTGCAACCAATGTAGTGTTAAGGGTGGATACGGCTGGCTATGTTGGTGTAAACCCCGGTGGTGCTCCCAACAGCAGGCTGGATGTAACGGGTAGTTTTGGTAATGCGATCAGGAGTACTACAGTAGCAACAACATTGGATGTGGATGACCATACTTTAATTATAGGGCCCGCAGCCGGAGCCATCATCATTACATTACCTGCTGCGGCCGGTACCGGCCGCAGGGAATATGTGATTGTAAACAGAAGTGGTTCTGTACAGACAGTTGGCTCTTACCTGGATTTTTCCGGTACATCCACTACTATTGCAGCCAATAGTGCAATCACGCTGCAAAGCAATGGTACCAACTGGTTCAGGATACAATAAAATTACCTGCATGGGTTAGCATATAACAACAATTATTTTTAACTTTTACAACTAATAATTTTAAACATGAAAAAGATAACCGCACTATTCGTTTTTGTATTTCTTTTTGCTGCAACAAATGTACATGCGCAGGGCGGCTGGCGTTTTATTGCTGATAAAATGGTTGCATTTGGAGTTGATCATGATGTGATCGTAACCGGCAATACCAATGATGATTTCCGGAAACTTAAATTAAGAGTTACTGACGGTCCGTTGAAGATGTACGATATGAAAGTTTATTTTGATAATGGGGATGTGCAGGATGTTTCTATCCGTGCCCAGATAAGACAGGGTGGCGAAAGTCGCGTGATTGACCTGGATGGCGGATTGCGTCATATCAGGCGTATTGAATTCTGGTACGAAACCAAGGGCTTCAGAAAAGGAAGGTCGAGGGTGGCAGTTTGGGGATATAAATAATTGTTGTACTTTACTTTTCTGTCAGGCCATCACTCATTTAAACTAAAACAAAAGGGAATGAAAAAACTAATATTGGTTTATGCAACAATAAGCTGCATGGTATTGTATAGCTGCGATTTTAAAGTTGGCGATAAAAAATCGGATGTAAAAGTAAAAACGGTTACTTCAAAAGACAATACAACACTTAACGGTGCCATTATTAAAAATGATATTGAAGTTGATGCAACAGGTGTAAAAGTGAAGGAAGTATACCTGGTGGATGCAGATTATAAACCATTGGCAGAGAATAAAGCCCGTGTTGGCGAAAAAATTCACATTGTTATCAAAATGGATACCGGCTGGGTAAAAGAAAACGGTAAATCATTTATTGGAGCCGGCGAAAAGATATTAACATCATCCGGCAGGGTAGTGGTAAGTGCCGATGATATTTTTAAAGAACAGGAATTAACCGGGCTTGATGCAGATGATACGAAAGTAATAAGCCTGTCTGCTTTAATTACTCAGGCCGATCCGGGTGTGGATAATTTTGAGGTTCAGTTCAGGGTTTGGGATAAAAAAGGTGCAGGAGAAGTAAGAGGTAAATATTATTTCAGCCTGAAAAAGGACTAGCCATTTTAATGGCATTTAAAAAAATCAAAAGGCTCTTTACAATCGTTGCATTGGTATAATGCTTTACAGGCAGTGCTGCCAAATTCACTGATGAGTCTGGTATTTGTTGAGTTGCAGAGCGGGCACTCAATCCCATCTGCCGGAATGGTGAATCTTTTATCCGGGGCGGCAATGCCGTATTCCTTTAATTTTATTTTTCCGGCTTCACTCATCCAGTCTGTCGTCCAGGCAGGAGAGAGTACTGAAGTGATTTTTATTTTTGAATAACCGTTTTCAATCAATGCCATTCTTATATTCATGGCAATCATATCCATGGCCGGACAGCCGGTATAAGTGGGAGTGATAATGACTTCAACTTCATCGCCGTTTAATTTTACATCTCTGATTATTCCCAGGTCGGCAATGGTTAAAACGGGTACTTCAGGATCCGGCACCTGTTCTAAAATTTTCCAGATGGTTTGTGTTGATATGTTTGATGCTGTTACCATTCAGCGTTGGGATATGTTCTTTGTAAATTCTGGAGTTCGGTAAGTATAAAACCAAGATGTTCTGTGTGGATTCCGGTTTTACCGCCGGTTTGCATGAATACATTTTCAGGAACCGGCAATGCAGCTTCTTCAAAAACAGTTGTAACTTTTTTCATCCAGTCTTCTTTTAATAAAGCAATATCAAAGCCGGCCGCTGTTTCATAATCTGCAGCAATAAATAATTCCCCGGTATATCTCCACAATTCATCAATGGCATGTAACATACGCTGGTGGCTTTCTTCTGTACCATCACCCAGGCGTACAACCCATTCGCTGCTCCAGCGTTGATGATAGGTAACTTCTTTTAAAGCTTTTGCAGCAATGCCGGCAATCTGTTCATCCTTATTGTTTTGTAATTTTTCGTAAAGCAGAAAAAGGTAAGCGCTGAAAAAAAACTGGCGCAACACTGTTTGTGCCCAATCGCCATTTGGTTGTTCTGCCAGTAAACAGTTTTTAAATTCTCTTTCTGTTCTCAGGTATGCTAATGAGTCTTCAGTAGCATCATTGCCAATTAAAGTAGCGGCATACTGATAAAAATTTCTTGACTGTCCAAGCAGGTCCAGCGAAATATTGGTAATGGCAATATCCTGTTCCAGTATGGGCCCGTGGCCGCACCATGCTGCATTTCTTTGTGCAAGAATTAAATTGGTATCGGCCAGGTGTAAAATGTAATCAATCAGCGCATTGTTCATCAGCGAAATCTTTTTTAATCAATTAATCAGTGGTTACATATGTCCTACTTCATCCGGTAATTCGTAAAAAGTAGGATGACGGTATATTTTGTCTGCAGCCGGTTCATACAGTTCACCTGCTTCATCGGGATTTGATGCAGTAATGTATTTACTTTCAACTACCCAGATGCTAACGCCTTCCTGCCGGCGGGTGTAAACATCCCGGGCGTTTTCAATTGCCATGGTTGCATCGGCCGCATGCAGGCTGCCCACATGCTTATGATCAAGGCCCTGTTTGCTGCGAACAAATACTTCCCAAAGCGGCCAGACATGTGCATTATCTGCGCTGGCAATATTCAAATTACCACCTGTATTTTCTTCGGGGATATCGCCGTAATAGAACTTTTTTATACAATAATTATTCATGATAGTACAATTTATCAGTTTTTAACTTCAACATTATAGCGTGTAAAAATTGCAGAGTCTTTTGCTGTAGGTAGTCCGTTTGTAAATTTGTATAGTTTAAAACTACTTTTACCAATTGTTGATGCTGTTAGTATCAGTATTTTACTAATGTTGCCTCCTGCTACATCTGGTGAATGATTGTCTTTGGTAATTACTTCCTGCAATACAATGTTCCCCATACTGTCGTTAATGCTAAAATAGGTACTTCCTTCATAAGCACAGCCCCGGCAAACGCTTTCGTAAATTACCAGCGTGTCTGTGAGTTTTACCACATTAAGCGTATCGGTTCTTAGATAGATCCTGTTATCTTTTTCAGTTACTTTTTGCTTATTGTTATTGCAACAAATCAAAAACGCAGATATAGCCGATAGCAGGATTACTTTTTTCATCAGGCAGCTTTTTGTTGTTTATGTTTCTTTTTTTCTGCGTAAGCTACAGCCGCCTCTCTTACCCATGCACCTTCATTGTGCGCTTTATTTCTTGCTGCCAGTCTTTGTTTATTGCATGGGCCATTTCCTTTTACCACATTCCAGAATTCATCCCAGTTTATTTCGCCAAAATCGTAATGCTTTTTTTCTTCATTCCATTTCAGATCAGCGTCGGGCAAAGTCATGCCCAACACTTTTATCTGTTCGGCAATCATATCAATAAATTGCTGGCGTAGTTCGTCATTTGTTTTTCTTTTTATCTTCCACTTCATGCTCTGGTCGCTGTTGGTAGATTCTGAATCTTTTGGCCCAAACATCATCAGGCTTGGCCACCACCAACGGTTAATGGCATCCTGGCACATGGCTTTTTGCTCTTCAGTTCCCCTGCTTAAAACAAGCAGACTTTCAAAGCCCTGTCGCTGGTGAAAACTTTCTTCTTTACAAATACGTACCATAGCTCTTGCATAAGGGCCGTAACTGGTGCGGCAAAGCATTACCTGGTTTAATATAGCTGCACCATCAACGAGCCAGCCAATGGCGCCCATATCGGCCCATGTTAAAGAGGGGTAATTAAAGATGGAAGAATATTTAGCTTTACCGCTGTGCAGGTCGGCAATCATTTCATCACGTGTGCTGCCTAGTGTTTCAGCAGATGAATAGAGGTATAAACCATGCCCTCCCTCATCCTGTACTTTGGCAATAAGAATTGCTTTGCGTTTTAAAGAGGGAGCCCTGCTTATCCAGTTGCCTTCGGGTAACATGCCTACCACTTCGCTGTGTGCATGCTGGCTTATCTGGCGGATATTGGTTTTGCGATAAGCTTCCGGCATCCAGTCTTTAGGCTCGATCTTTATTTCATTATCAATCTTATCCTGGAATATTTTTTCAAGATCCTGTATGGACATAGGTTATGTTTTATACACAAATTTAATAAAAAAACTAACAACTGTTAGTTAACAGGCTAAGATCATCAGGTTATCATTACTCCGGAATATCAGCATAAAATAATATTTTGCTCTAACGTTCAGGTTAACCAGGATGTCAACTGTCAGGTAATCCATCTGGATTATATGAGGCTATGCTCCAGTGGGATAGCTGTATCCGGCGCAGCTTATAAAGAATTAAGCATTAAAGAAATAAGTATTTGTTCAAATGCAGGGTGGTAACCGAAACAGGAACTGAAATTAATAGTATAATTAGTTATTTTTTAAATGATTATTATTATATTTATCTACTGATTCATTCCTTTGATAAACTACTGTTTTTTTAACAAACAGACACTACTTATAATTTATTTTCAGATTTACCTGGCTACTCCCAGAATAAAGGAAGAAGCCTGCTTGGCCTGATTTTTCTATATTTCCTTTGATTCAAACCTTTCTGTGTATTTCAAAACCAGTAATATTTCATTTATATAATAAAACCAAAACCAAACATCATGAGCACAACTATTGAAAGATATGTCATCAGGCATATATCAGGTACCAAGGCCAACCAGGTAGAAGAATTTGATTTTAATAAACAGGAAATCTCCATTGGCCGTACTGCCGGAAGTGATATTCAGTATGATCCTGAGCAGGAAGTTATTGTAAGCCGGGAACATGGAAAAATAGTAAAGGTAACTTCTGAGCCACCGCAGTTTTCCATTATTGATAACAACAGCCGCAACGGAATTTTTGTAAATAAAACCCGTGTAAAAGGCTCTGCTACACTCAGTCCCGGGGATGAAGTTCAGCTGGGCAGTAATGGCCCTGTGTTTGCTTTTGATATATACCCAAGGCCGCAAAACATGATGATGGAAACCAAAATAATGGACATACCCACATCCATTAAAGCTACCACTATTTCAGAAATAGCTTCATCAGCAGGTTCAGCACCGGAGCCTGTAAAAACAGGATTGGGAAAACAAACCGTAGAAAGAATGCTGGTAGCCGAAAGAAAAAAATCTTACGGCACCATGGGCATTATAATTGGCTTACTAGTAGTTGCACTGGGTGTATTGGGTTATGTGTTTCGTGATAGTATTTTTGGTCCTAAAACAATTGTCGATCCTAAAACTGCGGGCAAAAAAACAACTGATCAGATTGCCCGTGAAAACGATGAAAAAGTTGTACAGATCGAATTTGGCTGGCAGTTATATGATACCAGAACAAAAGATGAATATGTACATGAGTTTACGCAGATAACAGATGAAAATGGCCAGGCCAGGTGGATGGGCATTTATATACAAAATGGCCAGGGAAAAATTGAACCTTATCTGAGCACCAAACGCAACTCCCGTAATGGCATACCCATTTCTGTTTACGGTGCATCAGGTTCGGGATTTGTAGTTGGGGAAGATGGTTATATACTTACCAACAGGCATGTTGGCGCTGGATGGAATACCCGCTGGAGTTTTCCCGATTTTGCTTTCCCAGGTTTATTATTTACGGGATATGATAAGAAAGGGAATATGGTATTTGACCCAAAACCTGTTCAGTCTGATGAAGTTTTTGGCTGGGTTCCTGCAAATGCAAAAATGGCCGAAGGCAGGCCGGTTAATCCGGGAACAATTAAAGGGGATAATACTTATATGTTTGTTGTTTTCTCCGGCACTACAGACCGCAGACAGGCACACCTGGAACTTCCTTCTGCTGACCACGATGTGGCCCTTATAAAAGTTAATATTCCAACCTCTTTGAAAAAGGTAACCATGCTGGATAATTATGATAAAGTAGAGGCAGGGCAAACTGTTACCATAATGGGCTATCCGGCTATTGCCCCACAGACCATAAAAGTGAAAAGCTCCAAAGATCCTTTTAATCCGGAGTGGAATTCAACAACAGCACCAACACCTACCGTTACACCCGGAACTATAGGCCGTATTGTTCCGGCCAGTTCCATGAAAGACCTTACCATGAGCGAAAGTGGGTTTGGCGATTCATACCAGCTCACTGCTAATGCTACCGGAGGCGGAAACAGTGGTGGACCGGTGTATGATGATAAAGGAAATGTGATCGGGATTTTTTATGCCTCTTCCAACGATGGGCAAACAAAAATAACTTTTGCGGTACCCATTAAATATGGTTTGGAACTTATGAGTGTGAAGAAGGCAAAATAATAATTCAGGAAAATCAAAAACCGGGGTATACGTATAATTGATGAGCCATCTGCAGAATATGGATTATGCTAATAAATATCAAGAAATAGGAGGATACCGCCTGATCGAAAAAATAGGATCAGGCGGTATGGGTGATGTATATAAAGCTTTTAATGCAGCGTTGAACCGTACAGCAGCCATTAAAATCCTTCATCAGAAAAATATGGGCGAGCGGTTCAAAAATGAAGCCTATATCCAGTCTTCTGTTAGTCATCCAAACATTGCCTGTTTATATGAATACCTGGTTACCGGCGACACTGCCTGCATTATTATGGAATATGTTGAAGGCGACTCGCTTGATGTTTATTTGCACAGAAGAGGAAAATTATCGAACGAAGAAACCGAAAACATCATAAAACAAATTGCAGCCGCATTAGTTTATTTACATAATAAAGATATTCTGCACCGGGACATTAAACCACAGAATTTTAAAGTACAGCCAAATGGCACAGTTACCATGCTCGACTTTGGCATTGCAAAAAACAAGTACACCCCCAAATTAACGCAGCAGGGATACCTGGTTGGCACAACTGAATATATGGCTCCCGAACAGTTTCAGCAGCAGGTTCAAAAAAAATCAGATGTATGGAGCCTGGGTGTATTAACTTATGAACTGCTTACCGGTTACATGCCATTTGATGCCAATAATGCAGTAACGATGAGGGTTAAAATTGAGAAAGGAGAATTTACCAGGCCCCGTATATTGTTACCACATCTGTCTGATAAACTGAATACGTTTATTGAAAAATCCCTGCAGGTAAATCCGGCCAACCGGTTCTCTGCTGCTGCTGCTGAGGCATTATTTAAAGAGGAAAAGCCAGTGTTGAAACCTGCCGGCAGTATGCATAACCCGAAGCCGTTATGGGCAAATAAAAAGATATTGATGATTGCTGCAGGGCTACTCCTGCTGGTCATTATAGCTGTTACCATTCCTAAAAACACGAACATCGCCCTGCCGGAGCAACCGGAACCTGATGTAAGCGACGTACATGTTGAACCTGGCAACGAGCTAACCCGAACACTCTCGATAGATGTATCCAATGTAAGCAATGCTTATATTATTCTTCAGAACGGAGACCGGAAAAAGCTGCCTTATGAAATAACCGGAAAAGAAGGAGAAAGTTTTAAATTTAGGTTAGAAGCAGATGGATATGAATCAAAGGATGTGGATGTATCTATTACTGTTGGCCGTAAATCATACGAATACAATCTTGATAAAATAAAGTAGAAATCATGGGCTGGATAAATAATTTGTTTGGAAAGAAAAACAAACCGGTTGCAGAAGCATATAAAAGCGATCCGGCATACCCTGTTAATATTAAAGCGGTGGTGGTTTCCGACCTGGGCAATATCCGCACCAATAATGAAGATATGGGTTTGTTTTTTAAAATTGCAGATGAAAATGTATTGCAGGAAAAAGGCTATATGCTGATTGTGGCAGATGGTATGGGTGGACACAATGCAGGAGAAGTTGCCAGCAGAATGGCAACCGATATCATCTGCAAAGAATATTTTAATCAAAACAACAACAACGTAGAAAAGAACCTGGAAAAAGCCCTTACCCTTGCCAACAAAACCATTTTTGAAAAAGCATCATCGCAGGCAGCCTTCCAGGGTATGGGTACAACCTGTACGGTTTTGGTTGTAATTGATAAGGATGTTTACTATGCACATGCCGGCGACAGCCGGGCCTATATACAAAAGGGCAATACAATTATGCAGATAACAGTTGACCATACATATGTGCAGGAACTTGTAAACAGTGGCGATATTACTGCAGCAGAAGCAGCCGTACATCCTAAAAGAAATATACTTACCAATGCGATGGGTACAAAAGCGGATATGCGGATAGATACAGGCAAATGCAAATATATTTTTGAAAACAACGACAGACTTTTACTTTGCTCAGATGGCTTGTATGATTATTTGAACGATGAAGAACTGAATCAAATACTTATTGAAAACAGTTTAAAAAATGCTGCATCTGCAATGGTTGAGAAGGCCAAGGCAAGAGGCGGGCATGATAATATTACCGTAGTGATTGCCGAAAAACAAAATGATTTGGCAGAAAATGAATTGAAATCAACCAGGGAAGTACAGCTGCCAAAAATAACAAGGGATGCAGAACTACCTTCTGAATTTTAATATGAACAAATTATGATTGGAGAAAAAATACATTCTTACGAAATAAGCGAACACCTGGGCAAAGGAGGTATGGGCAACGTGTACAAAGCAACAGATACCATGTTGGGCAGGGATGTGGCTTTAAAAATGCTGCATCCGCAGCTTACGGTGCAGGAGCAGTTTTTAGAAAGATTTAAAAAAGAAGCCAGGGTGCTGGCCCAGTTGCTGCATCCCAACATAGCCGTTATTTACAATTTTATTGAGCAGGGCGGAAACCATTTTATGGTAATGGAATATGTAGAAGGAACAAACCTGGATGATCTGCTGAAAAAATATAAAACACTTCCCGGGGAATTTGTTGTGCCTGTTTTTATACAGGTGTTGGACGGCCTGAAACATGCCCACCGAAAAAATATTTTTCACCGTGATATAAAACCGGCCAACATTATGCTTACGCCGGATGATACGGTGAAACTGATGGATTTTGGAATTGCCAAAGTTGCAGGCGAACAGAAAATGACGCAGGTGAACAAGATCGTAGGTACAGTAGAATTTATGGCACCGGAGCTTTTGCAGGGAAAAGATGCATCGGCAGCATCGGATATTTATGCAGCAGGCGTCACCCTGTATGAACTGATCTGCGGCAAACTTCCATTTGAAGCAGATACCGACTTTAGCCTGATGCAGGCCATCATGAAAGAGAAAGTAATTCACCCTGCAAAATGCAATGCCAATATACCCAAAGCGCTCAGCGATATTATTATGAAAGCACTTGATAAAAATCCTGCCGCAAGGTTTGCTGATGCTGCTGCTTTTCAACAGGCGCTGATGGCTGCTTTTCCAAATTACAGGCACATAAATCTGGCTTCGCTTAATGTTGCTTCAGCAGCTTATGCACAGGGTGGGCCTGCAACCCGGCTTGAAAAAATAACGGGTGCAGATATGGAAACACGAATGGAAACATGGCCTAAACCCTCATCAGCACTTGAAAGTTCAAAGCAGCATGTTTTAAAAAATAAAAAAATCTATTTATCAGCAGCGCTGCTTTTATTGTGTCTTTTTATTACAATTGCCATTGTAAAAAATAAGGGACCCGAAAAGGAAGTAGCAGACACAGAAGAAAAAAAGCCTGATAATTCCGGCGATGTAGTTTCTGAAATAAAAGTTCCGGAAGTTGTAAATCCGCCATCAAACGATGAAGTGGTTGATAGAAATGTAAAGCCACCTGAAGCTGAAAAAAAGACAGAAGAAAAAACCCCGGATAAAGAAAAAGAAAAAAAGGATGAAGTAAAACCACCGGGTAAGATGGGATTTAAGGCAGATGAAGAAGAAAAAGAAAAAGAAGAACCGGCAGCTAAAAAGGATGTTTTTATCAGTTCAAGAGTTGAAATAGAACTTTACCTGCAGAATGATTTAAGCAGTTCTCCCGAGCGGCAGGATATACCGGTTACCTTTTCGCTGAAGAATAATGTTGTTTACAGCGGTGTAACCATCATTAACCAGGGTGCCATTGCAAAAGGAAGGATAAAGCTGGGTAAAATACAAACCGATGTTGATATTTTTAATATTACTGCAGCCAACGGTCAACAAATTACTATCAGAGCCTTAAAAGGCCATGGCAGGCGTAATGAGATCACTTCTAACAGGAGCTATACTGCCTTCATATTACCCGGTACCAGAATAAAATTTTAGAAACGGCATCATTAATTCATTTGATTTATCTATTATTGCTGTCCTGAAAAAGGGGATAGATCACTTTTAAAAAATGGACATGAAAAAATTATTACTGCTGGTTACAGCAATTGTATTTACACAATGCTTTACTAATGTATTTGCTCAAACAAAAATTGGCTACATAAGTGTTGATGAAGTTTTTGCATTAATGCCGGAAACAAGAAAGGCAGACTCTGCTTTGGCGGCTTATCAAAAAGACCTGGCAGATACTTACGCTGAGCAGGAAGCGGAATTAAATGCAGCGATTGAAAAATTTATCCAGGATTCGGTAACGATGTCTGCTGTTGTAAAAGAAGCCAAACGCAGCGATTTGCAAACCAGGCTAAGTGGCATGTCGAAGAAAAAGCAGGAATTTAATGACGCTTTTGAAAATGAAAAGGCCAGGCAAATAAAACCCATACAGGATAAACTGCTTGCAACAATTAAAACTGTTGCAAAAGAAAATGGATACAACCATGTTTTATACAAAGATCAGGCAATCGTATTTCCAGAAACGGATGATATAACTGCACTGGTAAAAAAGAAGCTTGGTATTAAGTAGATGCGAAATAAAAAAGCTGTAGCTGTTATTATAATTCTTTGTGGCCTGGTTTGTATTACCGCAGCATGCTATGTTTATTTTGCAGCGCATACCATTTATTCAAACTCAGATTCATCAAGCGTACAGGATTTAAACAGGCTGCTGAAGACCTTTGGTAAAACCGGGACAGCAATTATTTTCGCCATACCGGGTTTAATAGCGGTTTATGCAGGTGTAAAGAGATTCCGAAGCAAAAAGTACATTACTTGATATCAAAATCTACCACAACTTTTTCAGTCGTTGGGTGGCTTTGGCAGGTAAGAATGTAACCTTGTTCAACTTCTTCCTGTTCCAGGCCCCAGTTTACATCCATCTCCACTTCACCTTCAAGCAGTTTTGCCTTGCAGGTACAGCACACACCACCTTTACAGGCAAAGGGAAGATCGGCACCTTGTTTTAAGGCAGCATCCAGAATATTCTCACTGCTAAAACCCAGATCAAAATCAAAACTCCGGCCATCGAGTTTTACCGTGATTTTACTTGCAGGACCTTTATCCTGAGATGAAGACAGATGACTGGCAACAGACAACTGTTTCTGACCGGGAGTTGTAAATAATTCAAAATGAATTTTCTTTTGTTCTATGCCACTTGCTTCTAAAAACTCCTTTACACAAAAGATCATCTCTTCGGGTCCGCAAATAAAAAACTCATCGGTTTTTTTAAAATCAATCAGTTTATTAAGCTCGGTTAATTTAGTTGTATCAATTCTTCCAAAATTGATGGGAGCATCCGTTTTTTCACGACTGAGTATATTGATAAAATTAAATCGGTTAAGGTATTTATTTTTTAATGCTTCCAGTTCTTCAAAAAAAATAATAGCGTGGCGGCCGCGGTTGCCAAAAACAAGCGTAAACCGGCTTGCAGGCTCAGTTTGCAGCGTTGTTTTTATAATTGAAATTACCGGCGTAATCCCGCTTCCGGCAGCAAAAGCCAGGTATTGTTTTGCGTTTTGAATTATAAGTTTTGTGTTGAATTTTCCGGTAGGAGGGAGCACATCCAGTTCGTCGCCGGCTTTTAAAATGGAATTGGCAAAGCCCGAAAACTTTCCACCATCAACCTTTTTTACTGCCACCCTTAATTCATTTTCAAATGGAGCCGAGCAAATTGAATAAGACCTTCGTATCTCTTCGCCATCAATTTCCTTTTTGATGGTAATATTCTGGCCCTGCTCAAATAAAAATTCAGATTGTAAATCTTTGGGCACTACAAACGCAATAGAAACACAATCGGGTGTTTCTGTTCTTACTTCTTTTACTTTTAGTTTATGAAAATGAACGGCCATAGAAAATTATTTAGTGATTCCTTTTAATAAATGATTTACCATATCGTCTTCCAGCACCTGGCTACTGATATTTTTTTTGTGTTGCTGCCAAAATTCCAGTCCTCTTACTGCCGACAAAATAGTAAGTACAGCAACATATGGGTTGGTTTGTTTAAACTCTTTTGCTGCAATGCCATTTTCCAATAAACTGATGAGGCGTTTTTCATAACCCCTTCGCTGAATGAGGAAATTGCTCAGGTAAGGCTCTTTTAAATGCTTCCATTCATGATTGGCAACATATACTTCATCAAAATGGTCCAGCATCATGCTTATATGAAAACGAATGATCTGTTCAAGCCGGGTTGCATGGTTGGCAGGGGTATTTTCTGCACTATCCAGGTATGAAGTGAACGCATTGGCAACTTTAAAACAAATGCCCTGCAGTAATTCGCTTTTGCTGCCAATATGGTTATACAGGCTGGGGGCTTCCACACCAACAGCTTCGGCAAGCTCTCTCATAGAAGCAGATGAAAACCCCTTGGTTTTAAATAAAGCAGCCGCTTTTTGTGTGATCACATCTCTTTTGCTGGCGTTTTTACCCGGCTTTATTTTGGCCATTGGTATTTTTTTACAAAACTAATGCTTATTAGTTTTTGTAGCTTTGTTTTACAGGTAAGATTTTTTTAGAAGTGAGCATTTGCAGTCCGGTTAGCATATAAAACAACATTTGATGAGAATGCAGTGAGGCAAGGAGCAAAGGGCATATTAAATTTAAAAAAAGCCTAAGAAATGGCGAAAACTGTAAAATAAATTATGTAAATATTAAAAATACAGTAATTTTACACCCTGCTTAGTTATCTGTATTCTCCAATATTATAAAAAATCCGTTTGGAATATCGTTAAGGGATATCTTCAACATTACATCTTTATTTTAATAGTTGCAGGCGTTAGCTATAAATTTTTTCTTGTGGTTTCAGAGGTAAGCAAGGCCGGAGATTTTTATCTCTGGCCGTCTTTTTTTAATGGAGTGCTGTATTTAAAAAATCTATTAGTGGTTTCATGGTGTTAAATGTTTTGGCTACTTCTGTTGCAAAATTTTTATCCGGCAGATCAGCATCGGCAAAACTTTTGCGTACAATAAAACTTTTCATCTTAAGAAATTCAATTGCCGGATTGTTTTCGTCGTAACCTTTTGGCGGCCGCACCAGTGTATCATTGCTGGTAATTCCATCTGTAAAGACTTTTTTGAAACTTTTGTTTTCGAGTATCTTTTTCCAGTCTGCAAAGTTGTAGTCTATTTCCTGCCGTATACCAGCCAGTACTGCCGGCTCAGGCACCCAGATACCACCGGCCGCAAAGCTTTTGCCCGGTTCTATGTGCAGGTAATAACCGGCACCAAGTCCGTTTTTGCCAGCCTGGTTAAAATAGCAGGCCATATTGTTTTTATAGGGGCTTTTGTCTTTACTGAACCTTACATCGCGGTTTATTCTAAACACTGTTTCTTTAACGGTTAAGTGGCCGATAGGCTCATCAAATTTTGCGATGGCCGGTATCAGCTTTTCAATCATGCTGAAAAAATCTGCCCTGGCTGTTTCATACTGTGTACGGTGTTCATCAAACCAGGGTTTGTTGTTGTTCTTTTTTAAATCTTTAAGAAACTTTAATGTTGTTGACTGAAGCATAACGATTTGGGGTTGAGCAGGGCGAATTTAGTAAAATAAAAAAAGGAATCTGCGTTTTAACAGATTCCTTTGCCGAAGGTTCAATTTCTCAATTACTTGATACGTCCCCAGTTTTCACCGCTTTTAATGCGGTATAAAGTCATTTCGCTTACTTTATATTTTGCAGCCAATTGTTTGTAGGTTAATTTTCTTTTTGGATTATTGATGATGTCTTTTATGGTTTTAACCTGTGTGGCATTCAGTTTCAGTCCTACGGTGCGGTTTGCCTGGCGTTTTTTGTATGCAATTTTTTCGGGGCTGTTTTGCTGGTGAGCGCTTACAATTTCCAAAGTTGCCCATTTCAGGTTTTTTGAAATATTGTCTTTCTTTTTATGATTTACATGAATCACATATTTATATTTTGGTGAAGGTTTTTTGCAAAAATGTTTTGCAACTTCCCGGTGAATATAAATCGTGCCATTGCTGTCTGCAACATGCAGGTTTAAAGTTTTGTAACCCGATGTAAGTGAGCCATTGAGTAATTTGCCATCTTTTACTACATCATCATTATAACTGGCGGCCCTGCCATGTGATGATACTGCGTATTTTTTTCGTAGTTGTTTGTGTCCGGTAAATATAATTTGCTTCCAAACTTCGCCGGGATTTTTTTTAATCATAACAGCATATTTTAATCAGTTTAAAAACTGGAAGAAGGATTTTCCTGGGTTATTTATATGGGGCAGCTGTCAAATATAATATAATTATTTACTAATAGGTAGCATTTTTATAAATTCTTCTTCACTTATAACATGTATGGCCGGGATGTTTTTGGCTTTCTCCAGTTTACTGCCTGCATTTTCACCTGTAACCAGGTAATTTAATTTGCTGCTTACTGCACCCAGTATTTTTCCACCGTTGTTTTCTACCAGTGCCTCGGCGTCGCTTCTTTTCAATTGAGACAAGGTGCCGGTAAACAAAAATGTAAGGCCCGAGAGGTTGCCATCTGTTACTGTTCCCTTCTTTTCATTTTTTAATTGAACACCCAGTTCTTCAAGCTTTTGCAATAACAGCAGATTATCGGCATTGTGAAAAAAGGTATACACTGTTTTGGCAACTTTTACTCCTACATCTTCCAGTTGCATTAATTGCTCTTCAGTATAGTTCTTAAAATCGGTAAGATGATCTACAGCATTGGCAAGTGTTTTAGCGGTGGTTTCGCCAACGTAACGAATACCGAGTGCATAGATAATTCTGTTGAGCGATTGATTTTTAGAATCTTCAATGGCCTGCTGCAATTTGGTTATTGACTTTTCGCCAAAGCCATCCAGTTTACCAATTTCACCATAAGGCAAATTGTAAACATCCGGTATAGATTTCAGTAATCCCATTTCGTAAAACTTGCGCACATTGGCTTCGCCAAAACTTCTGATATCCATGGCATCTTTACTTACAAAATGTATAATGCCTTCCACAATCTGTGCAGGGCAGGTAAGGCTGACACAGCGCCACACCGCATCTTCTTCGGGCTTGTAAAGTTCACTTTTACAAACAGGGCAATGGGTAGGAAATTCTATTTTCTTTTCATCGCCTTTTCTCAGTTCAGAAAAAGATTTTACTATCTGCGGAATTACATCACCGCTTCTTTCAATCAAAATCGTATCTCCCAGCATCAGATCTTTTTCTTTGATGTATTCTTCGTTGTGGATGGAGATGCTGCCTACTGTAACACCGCCAACCTGCACCGGTTCAATTTTGGCAACCGGTGTAACGGCGCCTGTACGGCCTACCTGGAACTCTACCGCCAGCAATTTACTGGTTCCCTGCCTGGCTTTAAATTTAAACGCAATGGCCCAGCGTGGATGATGAGAGGTCATGCCAAGGCGGTCCTGCAGTTTTAAATCGTTCACCTTTATCACCATGCCATCTATTTCATAACCCAGGTTATCACGCACTTTTTCAAAATCCTGTACATGCTTTATAACTGCATCAATACCTTTAAAAACTTTCATTTCGTTTTTGGGACTGCGGAAACCGAGGTTCCAGAGCATTTCCAGCATACCGGAATGTGTTTGAGGTTTGAGGTTTTCTATTTTGGGTTGGGCGTCCGTTGCATGGTCGTAACTTACATGGTATAAGAATGCTTCTAAATTTCTTTTACTTACTTCTGCCGTGTCTTTAATTCTTAATGATCCGGCTGCAGCATTGCGAGGATTTGCCAGTGGAGGAATGCCTTCTTCAATCAATGCATCATTGTAAGCTTTAAAATTATTTTTATTCATCAGCACTTCGCCACGTATCTCAATTTGTTCAATACCATACTCACTGAATTTTGCAGAAAGTGGCACTGATTTGATCTGCTTTACATTCAAGGTGATTTCATCGCCCACTTCGCCATCGCCACGGGTAACACCCCGGCTTAGCAGGTCATTTTCATAAACTAAAGAGATGCTGGCGCCATCAAATTTTGGTTCTACACAATATTCAATTTCATCCAGTCCTGATAGTTCCCTGGCCTTGCGGTCAAAGTCATGCAGGTCATCTGCATTGTACGAGTTCTCCAGAGAAAGCATAGGAACCAGGTGCTGTGTTTTCGGAAAGTCTTTGATCAAACCTTTACCAACACGCTGTGTTGGAGAATCGGGTGTTACTTTATCGGGATTTCCCTTTTCAAAATGTTCCAGTAATTTATACAGGGTATCGTATTCAAAATCACTGATAAGCGGATCGTTTTGTACATAATACCGGTATTCGTGAAAGCGCAGGCAATTGCGAAGGTCTTCTGTATTTTTTTTTACGATCCCGGAAATGTTTGTAGCATTTACACTTGCCAGCCATTCGGTGGTTTTCTTTTGTAATGCAATTGTTTGTTCGTTATTGTACATAAATAAGTCTCACTAAAGATAAAAAATTATCGCCTTAAAAAATATCCCACAAAGTCGCTAAGCACACAAAGGTTTTTTCTATAGATTAACAGGGCCTTTGTGTCTTAGTGGGAAATAAAATAATCATCCTGAAATAATATGCTGCAGGTGCTTTTGTAAAACCAGTTTCAATTGCCTTTTTACTATGGTACCCATGGTGCTGCATTTAGAAAAATAGTTGGTGTTAAAATGCAGGTTCAGTTCATCCTTCAGCATTTTTATTTTGTGGTATTCAGATATTTCGTCTTTGATCATAATGCTCAGCAACTCCATCAATTGTTTGCGGCTGGTAACAACCCGGTAGGCCATGGCTGTTTGTTCTTCTGCCTGGTATTGTTCAATTACTTCGGGGCTCAGGGTTTTTAAAACCAGTTCCACATATTCATAATTCTCCCGGTAAAACTGTGGCAGGTACAGGTTTTTGCGGCCCTCATAACTCTGCTGGTCAAAGTCAATGGCACGCAGGCGGTATTGATAATCTTCAATATCTGGAGTAATATCCACCACAAAATTATAACTACGCATATCGCCCAGCAGCCTGGCAAAACAGCGTTCATTAAATTTCACAAACTCTTTTGCAATGCGTATTTTATTTGTTTCGGGCAGTTGCAAATAGTCTTCTAAAAAAACATCTCCCGGTATGCCTGCAATATGTTCTTCCACCAATGTTCCTTTATGAAATAAGAATTTAATACGGTTAGGGCTTAAGAGGTCTTCCAGTTCCAGTCCATAAATACGGGATGCATCTTCGGCTTTTAAATAATAGTGATCGTAATTATCGTTAATGCGGTTAATGATGCGGATACGGAATGGCATGCTGTTGCCAAATTCGCAAAAATCTATTCGCTCCACATCCAGGTGTTTTACAAAACTGAGGTTGCCTTCTGTTTTTAGAGCTGCGTAGGTTTTTATCAGGCCTTCTTTTAAAAACTCCATTTCTTTTAAGTCGTAAATGGCCGTTTCCCAATGGGTAAGTTTTCCTTTTTTATTACGTAAAGCGGTGGTGTGGCGGTAGTTTAAAAGGTCTTTGTATTCTACAGGCAGTTTAATATCGCGGCCATATTGAAGCAGGTATTTCTGCAGCCTTTCGCTTACAGGAAACAGGTCCTTTTTCATCAGTGGACGGTCTGAATCGTTTTTTATTTTGGCGTTGATGATCTGATCGAACTGCATGATGTAAAGATAAGGCCGAAAGATGGAACGCAGATTACGCTGATTGAGCAGATGAACGCAGATTTTTATATAATTTGAAAATACAATGGCTATTATTACGCTGCATTAAGAATAACTTTTTTCGACAGGCTTCTTCCTGTCATTTATCTTATTTTTGAAAACTAAAAACATACCATGTCACTAAAAAGATTGCTTTTAAATAGCCTGTTACCCATCGCAGCCTGCCTGTTTATTTTTTCCTGCAAGTTTCGCCAAAAGGCCGACCTCATTATTCATCATGCAAAAATTTATACGGTAGATGAAAAATTTTCAGTTGCAGAAGCCATGGCGGTAAGAGATGGAAAGATAATTGCCATTGGTAAAAACGATGATATTCTAAAGCAGTATGAATCTGACTCTGTAAAAGATGCCGGTGGCAAGGCTGTTTTCCCGGGCTTTAATGATGCACATGCACATTTTGTGGGTTATGCCATGAGCTTATTAAATGTAGACCTGGTTGATACAAAAAGCTGGGAAGAGGTAGTTGCAACATGCAGTGGTTTTGCAAAAACTTTGCCGGCCGGTGTTTGGTTAACCGGCCGCGGCTGGGACCAGAATGACTGGGCGGTAAAAGAGTTTCCCGACAATACAAAACTGAATGAACTTTTTCCTGACAGGCCTGTAATTATATCCCGTATTGATGGACATGCTGCCATGGCCAACCAAAAAGCATTGGAACTTGCCGGAGTAAAAGCCGGCGATAAGCTGACCGGCGGAGATATTGAAGTAAAGGATGGCAAACTTACCGGCCTGCTTATAGATAATGCAGTGGACCTTGTTGCTGCAAAAATTCCTGCTGCAGATCTGGCGCAGGTAAAGAAAGCATTACTGCTTGCGCAGGAAAATTGTTTTGCTGTGGGATTAACTTCTTTGCATGATTGTGGGTTGGATTTTGAAACCGTAGAAAAAATAGAAGCCCTGCAAAAAAGCGGGGAGCTTAAAATGCGCATGAACATCATGCTGAGCGATGCCGCAGCAAATTTTGATTATGCATTTAAGAGAGGGAAGATAAAAACAGATTACCTGAATGTAAGTTCCTTTAAAGTATATGCCGATGGGGCGTTGGGTTCACGTGGCGCCAGCTTATTGCAGCCTTACAGTGATAAGCCGGACTGGAGTGGTTTTTTGCTGAGTGCACCAGCGCATTTTGATTCGGTTGCCAATATTATTTTTGCAAAAGGCTGGCAAATGTGTACACATGCCATTGGCGACAGCGGCAACAGAACCATTCTTAAAACCTATGCTAAATATTTAAAAGGCAGCAACGATCTGCGCTGGCGTATTGAACATGCGCAGGTAGTTAATCAAAATGATTTTAAATTGTTTGGAGAGAACAGCATCATTCCATCTGTACAACCAACACATGGTACATCTGATATGTACTGGGCCGGCGACAGGCTTGGCCCGGTAAGGGTTAAAGGAGCGTATGCCTATAAGCAATTATTAAAGGAAAATAACTGGATACCGCTGGGTACCGATTTTCCGGTGGAAGATATCAGCACATTTAAAACATTTTTTGCAGCTGTTGTAAGGCAGGATAGTAAAGGCTTTCCTGCGGGCGGTTACCAGATGGAAAATGCTTTAAGCCGTGAAGAAACATTAAGAGGCATGACCATCTGGGCTGCCAAAGCAAGTTTTGAAGAGAAGCAAAAGGGAAGTCTGGAAAAAGGGAAGTTGGCCGATTTTATAATACTGGATACTGATTTAATGAGTTGTGAAGCAGCAGCTATTTTAAAAGCAAAAGTGCTGGCAACCTATAGTGGTGGTAAAAAGGTTTATGGGAAATAATTTTCTGAGGCATACTTCCTGTCCTTTGTGAAATCCGTTGTGTGCTTTGTGGTTAATTTTACCACAAAGTACACAAGGGGCTATTTAAACATTCACTATGCCGTTTTTAATAGCATACATCACCAGGCCTACCCGGGTTTTTAGTTTCAGTTTTTCAAAAAGCGCATCCCGGTATCCATCAATGGTGCGTGGACTTACAAACATCTTATCGGCAATTTCCCTGTAGGTAAGTTCGGTGCAGGTATATTTTAAAAAAGTTGTTTCCCGCTCATTCAGCGGCACCAGGTTTTTCAGGTCGTCGGTTTCATCATCCATTTTGTTGATGGCATGCATCAGTTTGCCACTTACGAGGTCGCTGTAATAAAAACCCTTGCTCAGTATATTATCAATGGCTGTTTTCAGTTCAGCCGGTTCGCTGTCTTTTAAAATATAGCCCTTGGCCCCGCATTTTAACATGCGTATGATGGAGGTTTCATTATCGTACATGCTTAAGGCCAGTACAAGCACGCCCGGGTAATGTTGTTTAAGCCATTGGGTAGTTTCAAAGCCGTCCATTTCGGGCATATTGATATCCATTAAGACGATTTGGGGGAGGTTGTTGGCATCTAATTTATTTACAAATTCTTTACCATTGTCAGCTTCAAACAATACAGTATTGCCCTGGCTTTCCATAAGGCTTGCCAGCCCCATACGCAGTAAGGAGTGATCGTCTACTAAGGCAATTTTTATCATGCTTTTATAATTGAACTTAAAATACAATTTTATTCCGGTTGTATTTCGTTTTTTATTTCATTCAGAGAATCAGCAACCTGCCGCAGTTGCGTTATAGAATTGCTTACCAGTTCCAGGCACCTTCTATAGTTTTCATTATGGCCGTGGAACTGACCAGATTCATTCCTTGCTAAAATAAGTTTTATCAGACAAAGATTTTGAGCTACTTCATCATAAATGGTTTTAGCAGAGTTTTCCAGACGGTCTTTAATTTGAGCATTCGTTAACGCACATTTCATTTGCAGGCATTTGTCATAAAATTATTGAAGATGCAAATAACAGGAAAGGGTGAAAAGACGGTAAAATTGCGTCAGGAAATTTATTTCATTTTATCAACCGGTTAATTTGTAAAGAAATTTTTGTTTACGACAGGTGATTTATTGGTTATATCGTATAAACTTTTTTCTGCCCCATCTATAGTCGGGATGAATAGTTTGTAAATCCTCTATAAGCTCACGGTAATTTTGTACAGTGAGTGTACCTGCAGTAATATTCTTAAAGTCACGCCTCTTGAAACCTGCGGCTACCTGATTTTTTAAATGTTCATTCATGCCGGTAACGGAGTTTTTATATTTTTCTACTGTTTCAAAATATTTTTCCAATACCATGGGCCACCCTGTCTTTTTATAAAACTTTATTTCCGCTCTTCTTTCAGGGCCAATCTGGTTATAATTATCTGTTAAACCGCCTTTTTTTATAGGGAACGTAATTGTAATTCCACGGCAAACCCTTTTTCTGTTTCCGGGGTAGGGGTCTTGATAATTAGATCCCATAAAGCTCTTTCTCAAATAAAGCATACAAATTCTCATAAGACCATTGATGGAGATTTCAAGTTGTTCATGTGGCATATCTGACATCCTGTTAAAGTAAAGCAGGTTTTCTAAAAACCACATCAAATCAATATTGTAAACACCAAATTGTTCCTCGGGTTCATAGGTAAAATCATGACACTTGTCTCTTGCTTCGGCAAAAATGAGGTGTATGTCATCCATATTATTCTTTAATATTTCGCAAAAATCAAAAAATTTATCTGTAAAGTATTTGAGGTCTGTAGCATCGGCACAGGTTAGCGATACACCCATTTTGCTAAAACTAACCGGTGCCCCTTCCTGATCGTAGTCATCATACATATTAGCATAATAAAGAGAAATCAGGAGGTCGGCTATTTCGTCGTATTTAGCCTGTGGCCGCTCATTAAGTTTGCGGCAAAAATTACTGTATCCTTTTCCGAGGCCCAAAGCCGGCATTTCATCAGCAGAAGCCACATAATATTTGGTTATATACTTGTATTCATACAGGTTTTCAACCTGCATTGCCCAACAACAATCCATAAAAACAAACCCCAGCTCTCTTGGCCCGTCAAAATTTTTCCTGAGTACATTGGTAATATTTACATGCGTGAGCATACGGGGGTCTTTGCTTTTATAAATTAAAAGCACACTGTCATTTACCACGCTGCTTCTTTTTTCCAAAACAAAAAAATCGCTATGGCTGGATTTATTTATTGACTCCAGATACTGTTCTATTTTACTGTCATCATGGATATCAACCTTTTTTGGTATCGGAACTATTTCTTCAATTGTAATTCCATTGTTTATATCTACATTACCTCTTCCACCGTGCCCTTTATATACAAAGCCATAATGTTCTGCAGGAAATTTGTTTTTTATATCCTCAACAATGATTGATAAATCCCTTTCTTCAGTTAAATCGCATTCAGGGTATACTTTCTCGGGTTGTGCTTTTGAAAAATCAACTTTGTGACTTGCATAAAAAACACAGGGTTTGGTAAACTCTTTTTTAAACACTCCGGCTTCTAAACCATCGTAAATGATAATATAATTTATGTGCTTATTACTGCCCACGCTGCAAATTTCATTTATAGCAGCAATCATTTCATTGTATAAATTACTTTTGGCGCTTACTAAAAAAATAATTGTCCATTTTTTTGGAGTGTTACTCATCGCAGTTGTTTTACGTAAATTTATACTATATTACCATAATGAAAAAAGGGTGTTTTAACTGTATTTTATTGCTCCTGCTTTTTTACCAATCTCCTGCACAGGAGAATCTTTTATTTAAAACCTATTCTTTCGCCCAGGGTCTTAACTCATATAATATTTTTAAAACCCGGCAGGATGCTTTTGGTTTTATATGGGTGGCTACACAGGATGGCCTGTTCAGGTTTAATGGTAAATCCTTTGAAGTGCTGAAAAGCAATATTGGCAGTGAGAACAGCACGATGGGGAATGTACTTAGCGACCTGGAGATCGGAAATGACAATAAGGTGTACACGGCAGATTATTATTATGGTATTGATGTTATTGATGCTGTTACCTGGCATGTTGATTATATTGGATCATCAGGCAGCGCAGCATACAAACTGCCCAATTACTGGATTGAAAAAGTTTATGTAGACAAAGAACTTAATCTTTGGCTGGGAGGCAAAGGTTTTATAGCCTTTAAAAGAAAAGCCGACAAAGCTTTTATGGTATTGGATAACCTGCCTGGATTATCTGAAAGCATCAATGTAAATTTCATAAAACAGGTATCAGCGAATATGGTGGCTATTGGTGTACTTAACTATGGTGTTTTATTTTACAATACCAGTAATTTACAGCAAAGCCATTTTATTAAACTGCATGATGATGTATTTACAGGCATGACAGTAAATGATATTTATCAAAATGGAGATACCGCCTTTGCTATCACCAATACGGCTATTTTTAAAGGGATAATGACTGATAATAAATGGCATACAGTAATAAAATATACGCCCACCACTTTGCAGAAGCTGCTTACAACTTCTGTTGTGCATGATAAAAGAAACGGTTTATGGATTGGAACCAATGCCGGCATTGTTTATTTTAATACACTTACACAACAATCCGTTGCCTATAAAGCCGATAAAAAAAGATCCAACTGGTTAAAAGATAACTACATCAATCATTTAATGATAGATAACCAGGATAATTTATGGATCAGTACTTTTAATCTGCTGCAAATGGTAAGTTTAAAAACCAACCAGTTCCGCAGTTATTCGGGCGATTTGGCTGGCAGCGACTATATGGAGCATATTTATTCATTGGTTCCCAAAAACAAAACAGCAATATTTTGTACCGGTACCGACGGGCTGTATACAACCAATCTTGAAACGGGAAGTACCAAAAGAATAGCCGGATCAACTACCCTTGGGCTTATTCATCATATTGAAAAAATTGAGGAAAACTGTTGGCTGGTTTCTGCAGATAAAGGAATGTTTGCTTACGATCCTTTAACCGGACAGCTATCCATGGAAAGGTTGATACAAAAATTTCCGGAATGGAAAGAATGCAGCAACAACTATTTTAATACAGCTTACCGCAACGGTGATACCTGGTATTGGGCCAGTGAAGAAAGGGAGGGCCTGGTAAAATGGGATAAACAAAGCCATACGCTTATAAAATTTAAGGCAGGGACCTCCAGAAGCGGAGGATTAACCGAAAACCATATCCGGAATATTAAAACCGACAGGGAAGGGTTTTTGTGGGTTTTATCAGATGCCACCCTGTCGAAATTTAACATGCAAAAAGATAGTGTTGAGGAGGTGTTGTATATAAAGAACAACAAAAATGCGCCTAATGCCAGCCTGTATTTTGATATGTATGATGACGGCAGTATTTTATGGTTTGCCAGCTATGGTGCCGGTCTTTGCGGGTATAGTAAAAAAGATAAAGACTGGCGTTTTATAAATGAGCAAAATGGTCTTTGTAACAATAGTGTGTACAGTATTCTTCCCGAAAACGACAGTGTGTTTTGGGTAAGTACCAACATGGGTTTATCAAGGGTAAACCATTTTACAAAACTCTGTTCAAATTACTTTTACGAAGATGGCCTGCAGGATAATTCTTTTGACGAAAAGGGAGGATTGGTATTTGAAGACAAACTTTTATTTGGCGGCATTAATGGATTTACTGCAGTGGATTTAAAAAAGCAGCAAAAGCTCAACGATGATTTTCCGGTATTTATACACTATGTGGAATACTATGCCAATAACAAAAAATTCAGCATAAGAAAATTAAAGTGGGATAAAATTTACCTGCCGAACGGAACAAACAGCATTGAGGTATTTTTATCTGCTTTAACCTTTTCCGAAAACCATAAAATTAAATTCAGTTATAAAATTGAAGGTATTCATAAAGACTATATTGAAACAGGCAACAGCAACAGTATTATTTTAAATGCGTTGGATTATGGCGAATACCGCATTTCTATTGGCTACAGAAAACCCAATGGTGTTTATATAAGTGATGCTTTACAGATAACCATTTATATACAACCTAAATGGTATCAAAGATGGTGGTTCAGGCTGCTGGTTTTTTTAGTTTCGGCAGGTATCATTTATGCCTTTTACCGTTACCGTCTTGCACAAATAAAAAAACAACATGCCATCAGAAAAAATATCGCGACCGACCTGCACGATGACCTGGGCAGCACCCTCAACAGCGTAAAAGTATTTACCAACCTGGCTATAAGCGGTATAAAACAGGAAGAGAGTTTACAACAGGCAAAGGAAAATCTGCAGGAGGCCACCATGGGGCTTCGTGATATGATCTGGGTGTTAGATGACGCACTGGACACAGTAGACGACCTGGTAAACCGGCTTAAACAATACGCCATACCCGTTGCTGATGCCAGTAAAATGGAAGCTGTAATAAAGGCCGATAGTAAAGTAAATTACCGGCATCTTACCAAAGAAGAAAAGCGAAACCTGTTTTTAATTTGCAAGGAAGCCATTAACAATAGTATAAAATACGCTGACGCCAGCCAGATAGATGTTGCCATTACAGCGAGTGGTAAAAAAATACAGATTGTTGTATCCGATAACGGCAAAGGTTTTAATGCAGATGAAGTTACAAAAGGTTATGGCCTTAAAAATATGCAGTACAGGGCAGGGCAGATAAAGTACAAAGTTGTTTTGAAATCAGCACCGGGTAAGGGTACACAGATAAATATATTACCTCAGTAAAATTTTTACCGTTTCGGGAGAAGGTGTTTTCAGGTATCTCACTACAAAACCTAAAAACCAGAAAAAAAATTATACAGTCCGAACTGCCTGTACGCTCAGATAAAATGAATAACCTGGTAACTTTTAAAGCAACCTTTGACAGCAATTTCGATGGCAACTCAACGCATTATAATGATCCATCAAATATGTTTGCTGCAGGCGGTTTTCATTTCGGGTTCAGCAATTTTCTTAAAAGTGCTAAAACCGCATCAGACTAAATATTTACAGAACACATTTTTAAATGTTAAAAAATTTAAACCATGCCACTTCCCTTTTCAAAAACCCAGGCAATAAAAGCAATAACATGGCTTAAACAAAATTATGCTGTTCAATTAAAGTAAGCGGTTAAAAACACGCCATTTCATATTGATACCTTATGCGGAATAGCCTGCCAGGAAACTGCCAATGTTTGTGTTTTCTGAATAGATAAAAAACACAGGAAGAAATTATTAAGCTTTGTGTGTTTGATGTCAGCGGAGACTATCCGGGACAAAACGTTCAGCATTTCCAAAAAATGCAGCAGCATTCAGCGCTAAGTATGGGGATGTTTTTACAAACACTTTAATTGCAGAAGCCAATGTATCAGGAAAGGTCCGGGGGTTGGGTGTTGCACAATAGTTGTACAAAGGCCATTAAAGCCTATACCGGTGCAGGATCAAAGGCCCGGGGAATATGCCAACAATGAGACCAACTTTATTAGTTACAGCAAAGAGGTTGTAATTTAAAGTATGATATTATGATCATGTACTTTTTAAGGGGATTATAATTCTCACGATAATTTCAGTCACTGAATTTGTGTTATCTCTCATATAAAATATCCCGGTCTTAACCACCCGGTATAAGGCAGCATTACAACCCTTTAATTCAAAGGAATGTATACGTTGGTGTTAGCCGGCCAGAAAGATACCAATAAAAGCACATAAAATTTAAAAGTCATAACTACCGTGTTTTAACCCTTCCCATTTCCCGTCTTATAACGCTGACTGCGGCTTAGCGTTACAGCTACATTTGTATTGAAAGCTTTGGTACACAAAAGAGCCATTGTTTGTAAAAAGTGTTCAATATAATTTTAACAGCTGAAAATAAGCATGCAGAAACTAACCGATCCACTAACACCAAAAGAGACAATCATTCTGGGTTTACTGTCCAATGGCTTAATGTATAAGGAAATGGCGGCCATGCAAAAGGTAAATATCAACACCATAAAAAAGCATTGCAAAAGCATTTATAAAAAATTAAAAGTCCGTAACCGAACCGAAGCAGCCAATTATTTCAATTCCCTGAAAGCCGCATAACACAGCTCGTGTTATGATAACAATTGTATTTTATTAAACCCTTTAGCATGAAAAAGTTTTTACCAACTTTAGTGGCAGCGCTGTTTATATGCTCTGCTGTAACAGCACAACCCACGGCTGGCTTGATGGCTTACTGGCGTATGGATGGCAATTATGTTGATGCCGGCACTAATTTTATTAACGGCACCAACTTTGCCTCAACAGCCACTACGAATAATAAAAGTGTTGCCAATACGGCAATGGCTTATGCAAATCCCGGTAGCCCGGTTGTGCAGTATGCCACGCATCCGGTTAATGCCAACCTTAGCTTTGGTACCAACCAGGATTTTACCATTGATTTTTCGGTGCTTACAACCAGCACATCACACCCTGGAGGACTTTATGATAATAACCTGAACTCAGGCGGGCCGGGTATATTTATGTGGAGCGCCAATGGTTTCCCACAGATTGTTTTCAATTTTAAAAATGCCAGTGCTTTAACAACAAACGGGGCATTACCACTTAATGTATGGAAACATGTTGCCTGTGTAAGGGCCGGTGCAGTCACCAGGATTTACATAAATGGTGTATTAAATGTAACGGCAGCGCCTGGCACATGGGTGCCTACATATACCTTACCAGGCCAGTTTGGAACCATGTCTTATTCGGGGTATACACCGCCTCAATACAATGGCCATAACGGTAAGCTTGATGAATTCAGAATTTACAACCGGGCACTTACAGCCGCAGAAATTTTAATACTTGCCAGTGTGGCGTTGCCTGTAAAACTCACTTCATTTACCGGGGTAAATAAAAACAATACCATTACCCTTAACTGGCAAACAGCCTACGAGCAAAACAGCTGCCATTATGTTATACAGCGCAGCGTTGATGGCCTAAACTTTACCGATGTGGACAGGGTTGCAGCCAACGGGGTCTCCAATCTTCCGATTAATTACAGTTACAACGATATTTTACCGGCCAGTGTAAAAATGCATAAAACGGTTTTTTACAGGCTAAAATCGGTTGATACCGATGGAAACTTTGGTAACAGCGATATTGTAGCCATGCAACTTGATAAAACAGTTATACAGTTACTTGTTTCTCCCAATCCTGCAAAAGATGTTTTACAGGTTCAAACTGCCAGTGGCCTGGCTGGTAACGGCGTATTAAGCATTACAGATATGATGGGCAGGCAGGTTTACAGAAGAGATATTATACTGCAAAACGGCAGTAATGCTATACCCGTTAATATCTCTCTCTTTAGGCCGGGTATATATAGTGTACGATTAGTAAATGGCAGCGAAAGCCACACAAAACAATTTGTAAAAGAATAAGAATATGCGCTGTTAGTTAACCGGCGGCTCAATAAAATGAGCCGCTTTTTTATGCCACAGCACCAATGATTAAAATTATTAGTCAAAATAATTACTGAAAATCAATCAGTTATAAAAGTGCAATAAAAAATACTTCCCATTTTCTTTGGCAGATAGGGTTGTTTGCAGTTACCTTCGCCGTCCAAATTTAAAACCACAGGGATGGCTGTGGATAATGTCGAAAGACGAAACTTAAAAAAAATAAAATGAGCAAATTACATTTCACTACAAAACATGCGAACGAGGCTACCGTTACTCACAACTGGTACGTTGTGGATGGTACTAATCAAACCGTTGGTCGTATGTGTGCCCGTATTGCGGCAGTTCTTCGTGGTAAGAACAAAGCATACTATACTCCACACGTTGATTGCGGAGATTTCATCATTGTTACCAATTGCGAAAAGGTAAAACTTACCGGTAATAAAATGGATGAAAAGATCTATGACACTTTTAGTGGTTACCCCGGTGGCCGTAAAGAAGAAGTAGCTAAAGATTTATTAAGGCGCAGGCCCGAAGTGATCATTGAAAGAGCTATTAAAGGTATGTTGCCTAAAAACCGTTTGGGCCGCCAGATGTACAAAAAATTATTTGTATACCAGGGTGCGGAGCATCCACATGGAGCACAACAACCAAAAGAACTAAAATTTTAACCCTTCGACTTCGCTCAGGATTAACAACAATTAAAAAAACACATTCCAAATAAAATAAAATGGAAAAACAAACAAACGCAGTCGGCCGCAGAAAAGAAGCTGTAACCCGCATTTTCCTTTCTAAGGGAGATGGAAAGATTACAGTTAACGGCAAAGACTACAAAACCTACTTCCCGTTGGTTTATTTACAAAACCAGGTAGAAGCACCGTTGAAAACGGTTGAATCTTCTGATAAATTTGATGTAGTGGTTAATGCTACAGGCGGTGGCGTAAAAGGACAGGCTGAAGCAACCAAGCTGGGTATTGCCCGTGCTTTGATTGAAGTAAGCGCTGATTACCGTCCGGCTTTAAAAGCTGCTGGTTTATTAAAGCGTGATCCACGTTCGGTTGAGCGTAAAAAACCAGGACGTAAGAAAGCAAGAAGAAGCTTCCAGTTCAGCAAACGTTAATACCGGCTGTTGGTTAATGGTTCATAGTTCATGGCAATTGCCTTACTATTAACCATCAACTATGAACAATGAACCAAATTAAATAACATCATTAATTATAAACAATGGAAAATACTTCCTTACAACAGCAACTTTTAGAAGCAGGTGTACACTTTGGACATTTAAAGAAAAAGTGGAACCCTAAGATGCTGCCTTACATCTTTGCTGAAAAGAAAGGCATACACATTATCGACCTGAACAAAACCGTAGAAGGTTTACAGGAGTCTGCAGCAGCTTTAAAAGCAATTGCACGCAGCGGTAAAAAAATCATGTTTGTGGCTACCAAAAAACAGGCTAAGGAAATCGTTAGCGACTGTGCACAACGTGTAAACATGCCATTTGTAACCGAGCGTTGGTTAGGTGGTATGTTAACCAACTTCAACACCGTACGTAAGAGCGTTAAAAAAATGCAGAGCATCGAAAAAATGCTGGCGGATGGAAGCGCTGAAAGCTTAACCAAAAAGGAAAAGCTGACACTTACACGTGATAAGGAAAAAATGGAAAAAGTGCTGGGTGGTATTGCGCAAATAAGCCGTGTACCTGCCGCTTTGTTTATGGTTGATATAGGCCATGAGCACATTGCACTTGCCGAAGCAAGAAAATTAGGCATCAGCACTTTTGGTATGGTTGATACCAACTGCGATCCGAATAAAATTGATTTTGCCATTCCTGCAAATGATGATGCTACCAAATCAATTGCTATCATCGTTAATTATTTAACAGCGGCTATTGCAGAAGGTTTGCAGGAGCGTCAGGCAAATAAAGACGAAGACGAAAACAGCGATACTGAAGAAAGTGCCGAAGCAAAAGCAGCTCGTTTTGAAGCTAAGCAAGATGGTTCTGATGACAGGAACAAGCGTGGTGGTGGTAAAGGCATTGCGGCTCAACCTAAGCGTCGTGTAGCTGGTCCGGGCCAGGGTGGCAGAAGGCCAGCCGGTAGCGGTGGTGGAGCAAGGTAAGAAAGCTTGATGTAATGATTGTGCGTTATGGTTTTTTGAGCCAGGCATTTGATCTTTCATCAACTTCAGTGGCGTCGCACTCTTGTACATCAGTACATTGTTCGGCATTGAGGAATTTTTAATTTTTAATTTTTAATTTTTAATTCACATGAGTGTTACAATAACAGCAGCAGATATCAATAAATTACGTCAAACTACAGGGGCCGGTATGTTAGATTGCCGCAAAGCATTAACAGAAAGCAACGGCGATTTTGAAGCAGCTATTGACTGGTTGCGTAAACAGGGCCAGAAAGTTGCCGCCAAGCGCAGCGACCGTGAAGCCAAAGAAGGTGTAGTAATTGCACAAACAACAGCCGATCATAAAAGCGGTATTGTACTTTGCATCAGCTGCGAAACTGATTTCGTTAGTAAGAATGCAGACTTTGTTGCCTTTGCACAATCTATTGCAGATGCAGCCATTGCCAACGATGTTAAAACAGCCGAAGAGTTAAACGGAGTTACCGTTAACGGAGCTAAAGTTGAAGAACTGATCAATGATAAATTAGCTGCTATTGGTGAAAAAATTGCTGTTTCAAAATTTGAAAGAGTAGATGCACCTTATGTTGCTTCTTACATTCACGGTGCAAACCGCATGGGTGTTTTGGTTTCTATGACCAAAGAAGCTGCTGAAGCAGGAAAAGACGTAGCCATGCAGATTGCTGCAATGAATCCATTGGCAGTTGATGAAACATCTATCAGCCAGGAAACAAAAGACAGGGAAAAAGCCATTGCCATTGAAATGATCAAGGCAGAAGGTAAGCCGGCTGAAATGGCAGAAAAAATTGCCGATGGTAAAATGAACAAATTCTTTAAAGACAATACTTTGATGCACCAGGCTTTTGTAAAAGACAACAGTAAATCTGTTGCCGATTATTTAAAAAGCGTTGATGCTGATTTAAAAGTTACCGATTTTAAAAGAGTAGCTTTAGGATAATCCAGGGTATTCAAAATATAAAAAGAGCGAAACAACATGTTTCGCTCTTTTTTATTTATCTGATTCAATACCTTCAATTTCCATCATCTGCCGGATAAATATTATCGGCCATTTTCCATTTTCCTTTTTCTTTCACAAAAGGAACAAAGCTCCAGCTGCGGTCTTTTTCGGCTGCACCGGCATAAAGCTCGCCGCCAATTTTTAAAACAGCTGTGTTGCCGGTAATGGTAACACTGTATTTGTTTTTTGGCGAAGTGTACCATTTGTAGGTGTACTCAATAGATTCCTGTCCGCCCGCCCATCGGTCAAAATCAAAACCTGCTGCTATTTCATCCTGTGGGTCGGCTTTAAAACAACTGTCTGCAAATTTAAAATGCTCCCTTTCTGCCTTTATATATGCTTCGCCAACATAAGGTACGCTGCTGCGTAAATACGTAAAATATTTTTCTGCTTCTTTCCACTGCACTTTGTATGGCGGATTATTATCTTTTCCGGTTCCTTTATACAATCTGAATGAATTGAATTTTGTTTCATTTTTTTTATAAAAACCAAGAAAGTCGAAAAATACTTTTCTTATAGCAGTCTGCTCTGCATTCAGTTGAGAAAATACAGGCAGTGCAAAAAGCAATACAATAAAACAGGATGTTATTTTTTTCATTTATTAAAAGTTAAACTAAAATTATATTGCTTGTATTACCTGGCATATACACCGTTTGGAGAAACCACACAGGCTGGTCCGCCGGTAATGCCAACAGGAGGAACAATAATATTTATAACCTCGCCATTAATTTTTAAAGTTACTTTTTGTGCATGAATTTCAACACCCTGCTGATGAAAAGGTGGCATGGCAGCCGGCTCACGATTGATGAGATAGGGTGCACTGAAATCACTCATCTCCACTTCAAAAGTATAATCGCCTACCACGCATTTGCTGATTGCTTTGTCTGCCGTTATTTCAATATCAATAGTGGCATTTAAAACCGGGGCCTGTTCAAACGGGGTATCTGCAAAAATATTAGGGCCAAAATATTTGCCTACTTCTTCGTTGGTACTTACAAAACCCATAACCGCAGGCATACCAGTTGGATCAGGTTGCCAAAGAATCATACCGCTGGCGGCATTGCCCACAGGTGTATTTACCATGCGGCCTAAATGTACGATCAGGTTTGGCATTTGCAGATCGGGTGATGTTACGGCAACTAAATCAATACCGCCTTCCCAGCTCATCCATTTTGAAACATTTGTCATAAAATTATTTTAATAGTTGTTAAATAAGAAGGTGAATATATAAAATCAGTAGCTTATTAGAATACCCTATAGAGGGTATTTTAATAAGCATTTGCTGCAGGCAGCTTAATTATATATTCAGTATCAGTAGCTTTACCTGAAAACTAATTGGTTTCCTGATGTACAAAAGATGCCTTATATTTTTATTGTTGTTTATTGCCACAGGTCTATTTGCTCAAAATAACGAACTGGCAAAGCAGTTGGCTGCATTTGAGAAAAGTACTGCCCATAAAGCAGATATCATTGCCCTTAAAAAAATGCTAAGTTCATCAAATCTGTCTGCAACAGAAACTATAGCAGTTCAAACTGTATTGGTTCACAAGTATCAGCAACTGAAGGAATGGGATATCTGTTTGAATTATTGTCAGGCCCAGGTTGCTTTAGCACATCACCAAAATAACACATTGGCTGAAGCAACTTTTTATAAACTCATAGGAGGCACCTATTATTATATTCCTCAAAAAGAAAATGCCATTGCCTACTGGAAAAAATGCATAGAAATAGCCGAGCCAAATGAATACAATGCTTTATTAGCACAGTGTTATCATAATGTGGGTGTAATTTCATTTGAAGGAACTGATTATAAATTAGCCGAAAAATATTTTATTAAAGCTATTGATTTAAGTAAACAAAATAACGATACAGCCTCAACTACTTTTAGCCTTCATTACAGATTGCTGGCTACTACTTACGATGCAGAAAATATGCTGGAAAAAGCGGAGGTAATATTTAAGGATATAATTGCAAAAACCAGGGCTGCAAAAGATTCAGCAAATCTGGCAGAAAGCTTATTGTTTTACACCAATGTGCTTAAAAAGAAGAAAGAGTTTGATAAAGCGATTTTACTTAGCCAGGAGGCATTGGCAATTGCCCGGAAAATAAATTTAATAGATGGTGTAATTACTGCATTAAATACCCATGCAGGTAATTTGGCAGATGCACAAAATTATAAAGAAGCTTACCTGTATAAAAGAGAAGAAGATGAGCTGGTAAAAACCAGGTTTAATGGCGATTTAAATAAAAAAATAAGTGATGCTGAAGCCGTTTTTAAAACAGCTGAACTGCAGTATGAAAACGAAATTTCTTCCATTAATGCAAAAAAGGAAAAACAGATATACTTAACAGGCTTTGCCGGGTTATTCATACTGGCAGGCTTTGCGTCTTATTTTATTTATCAAAGAAGAAGCATAAGGCAAAAAATACAAATGCAATTGCAGATGCAGGAAGAAAAGGAAAGGCTTAGCCGTGACCTGCATGATAACCTGGGTTCACAAATGGCTTTGCTTAGCAACAATGTTGAGAGTTTAGACATCAATTACCGCAAGCAAACCGGTATTGATGAAAATATAGACCGGGTAAAAGGTACAGCCAAACAGCTTTTACAAACATTGCGTGAAACCATCTGGATACTGAATAAGGAACAGGTAACGGCAGAGGATTTTTTTGATAAACTGGTTGAATATGCCCACCGGTTTTTGCAATCTTATCCGGATATAAAACTACAGGTAACAGAAAATTTTTCAGCCAGCAAGGAACTTAATTCAAATGAAGCACTGCAGCTTTTCCGCATTTGCCAGGAAGCCATTACCAATTCCTGTAAATATGCCGGCAGTAAAATACTGGAACTGCAAGGCAATACAGCACAAAATATATTTATGATCTGCATCAAGGATTTTGGGAAGGGGTTTGATACCAAACTGGTACAGCAGGAGGGGCATTACGGATTAAGGAATATGCAGAAACGGGCAGCTTCTGTTAATGCCGGGTTGCATATAATTGCAGCAGCAGAAAAAGGAACGACCATAACAATACAGGTTTAAAATATTTCAGGAACGATAATACCATACAGAGAGTATTGATAAATTTCAGCTTCAACCTATTTTTGTATTATGCTTATAGCAATTGTAGACGATAAACCATATTTAAGAAATTCGCTTAAAGAAAAGCTGGCCTCTATAGAAAATGAGGTCACTGTAATCATGGAAGCCGGTGACGGAACAGATTTTATTAAGCTGATGAAAACCGCATCGCCACAACCCGATGTGGTGCTGATGGATATTGAAATGAATGAACTGAATGGTATTGAGACTATACAAAGGGTAGCGCCATTGTATCCTGCTGTAAAATTTATCATGCTCACTGTTTTTGATGATGATGAAAGAATTTTTAACGCTATTAAAGCCGGTGCACACGGGTATTTATTAAAGGAAGCCACGGCGCAGCAGATCATTGATGCTATTTACCAGGTGTATGAAGATGATGGCGCACCCATGAGCCCGGGAATTGCCCGTAAAGCATGGAAGTGGCTTAATGCTTTATCCTTACAACCTGAAATGGAAAAAACCGCTGGTTTGCAAAAAGAACTGGAGCCGCTCAGCGAAAGAGAAAAAGAAATTTTGAAATGCAGTATGGAAGGCAAAGAGTATGCACAGATTGCGGAGCTGCTTTTTTTGAGCAAACATACGGTACGCCAGCACATGAAAAACATTTACAGCAAGCTGCATGTAAGCAGTAAAATTGAAGCGCTGCAGATAAGCTTAAAGAATAAGTGGATTTAACTTCTCCGCATTTATTTCAGTAACCACAAATTTTCTATCGCCAACTAATAATTATATTTGGTGATGGAAATGTATCAATCATATTTTGAAGAGAATAAAAAATCCTGGAACAAGCGTACGGCGGTTCACAAAGATTCTGCATTTTACGACCTGGATTCTTTTAAAAAAGGAAAATCATCACTCAATAAAATTGAACTGGAAGAACTGGGCGATGTAAAAGGGAAAACCCTGCTGCACCTGCAATGTCATTTTGGTATGGATACCATGAGCTGGGCAAGAGAAGGGGCAACTTGTGTGGGTGTTGATCTGAGCGACGAAGCCATCAATCTTGCAAAAGAAGTAAATGCAGCATTAAACCTGAATACTGAATTTGTTTGTTGTAATGTGTACGATCTGAAACAACATCTTGATAAAAAATTTGATATCGTTTTTACTTCTTACGGCACCATTGGCTGGCTTCCCGACCTGGATGCCTGGGCAGATATTGTTGCTCATTTTTTAAAACCCGGCGGCATATTTTATATTGCCGATTTTCATCCGGCATTGTGGATGATGGATGAAAATTTTGAAAAAGTGAAATACAGCTATTTTAATACCGAAGTAATTACGGAAGAAATATCCGGCACTTACTCAGACAGGAGTGCGCCCATCAAATCCATTGAGCATGGATGGAATCATCCGTTTTCTGAGATTATCAATGCTTTGCTGAAAAAAAATCTGCAAATTCAGCTTTTTAATGAATTCTCTTATTCTCCTTACAACTGCTTTAATAACCTGGAACAGGGAGCAGATGGAATGTGGCGGATAAAAGGCCTGGATGAAAAAATGCCTGTGATGTATTCTATAAAGGCAGTTAAACAATTATAAAATATACTTTGTTCTACCTGGTTTTGGAAATTAAATGAGAACAGCTTAAGCGAATAAATTAAAAAGTTTGATTACCAAATTAGCGAAGTAGTATCTTCGCAAAAAATAATTCCAGCCAATGTTACCTAAGTATAAACGAATTCTGCTAAAACTTTCCGGTGAATCTTTAATGGGCAATAAAAATTTCGGGTTAGACAGTGAAGTAATTGCCCGTTACGCACATGATATTAAATCGGTTATAGAATTAGGAGTACAGGTAGCTATTGTAATTGGAGGCGGTAATATTTACCGTGGTATGAATGAGGCTGAAAGCGGCATTGAAAGGGCACAGGGAGACTATATGGGTATGCTGGCAACCGTAATAAATGGCATGGCTTTACAAAGCGGACTTGAGAAAGCCGGCATTTATACCAGGCTGCAAAGTGCTATAAAAATGGAACAGATTGCTGAACCTTATATACGCAGAAGAGCCATGCGCCACCTGGAAAAAGGGAGGGTGGTTATTTTTGGTGCCGGTACCGGTAATCCGTATTTTACAACCGATACTGCCGGTTCATTAAGAGCCATTGAAATTAAAGCCGATGTTATTTTAAAAGGAACCAGGGTTAATGGTATTTATACTGCAGATCCGGAGAAAGACCCAACAGCTACAAAGTATGAAACCATCTCCTTTTCCGAGTGTATTCAGAAAAACCTGAAAGTGATGGATATGACAGCTTTTACTTTGTGCATGGAAAATAATCTGCCCATTGTTGTTTTTGATATGAACACCGAAGGTAATTTGCTTAAAGTGGTTACCGGCGAAAAAGTAGGTACATTGGTATCTTAATCACTGAGAAGAAAATGATATAAAAAAGCGGCTGCATATTTATGCAGCCGCTTTTTTTATTTAACTTAATAAACCTAAAGCGTGCTGAGATAAGCCAGTATTTCGGGTAAAGATTTTTTTATGGGTACTACTGGTACACGTTGTGTTAAAACATTTACAGCCTGTATTTGGGTTACAGCCGATTCGTAACCTAAATAATAATCATCCCCCTGTTTTGAAATTACAACAACAGTAACCTGTTTACCAAGGGGCAGTTTTCCGGTAGTGAATGTGCGGCTGCTTAAATCAGGAAGCATGGCAACTACAGAGCGTACATCTTTAAATACCGTAAATGCAACGGTATTGGCATTGGTAAAATAAGGAGCAATATCAGCGCTTACTTTTATCTTGGGTGTTGTAAAATTTACATCAAATAATGTTGCAATGCTTATCCACCGCTGTTGTTTGGTGTATAATTCATAACTCTGAGAACCCATAATAATGGTATCCAGTGAAGGGGTTGGGGTTGGCAACCAGTTAAAACGTTGTGTATTGGCTTCTTCACCAATAAAAAATTTCATTTGTGTGTTAATGGGCAAGTCAATGTAGCGTATATTAATTCTTACATTGGGTGCCAGTTGCAGTATCTGTCCGTCTTTTTTTAACTGGATAAATATTTGCCCGGCTGTTACCAGCATACTGTCATTCCAGGTGCTGGGTTTATTCAGGCGTATCATATCTCCTTTCTTTTTTATTGATATAATTTCTACCTGTACTTTACCGGTTACCGGCTGCCCGGAAGTGTTTGCACAACAATTTGGAGGGAAATTTACCTGGATGCCGAAAGGTGTAGTTACAGAGGCAATATTTGCATTAACAGTAATGCTGTCGAGGTAAACAGGTTCCTGCGATAAATTGTTTTTAAGAATTGAAACAGGCATGGTTGCGGTAACTGTATTTTGCCAGCTGGTATCGGGGCCGTTCAATTGTCCCGGATCGGGCACAAAAATATCTACATCTTTTTGACAGGCGTTTAATAACAGGCCGCCTGCAAATAATATCAATATGAATGCTTTTATTTTCATCACCATTTTTTTAAATAACACCTTACAATTAACAGATGCCTGCTGTTGTATTTTTGCTGCCTCTATTTTAAATCAAGTCTTATTCCCAATCGTAAACCGGCAGTTTGATATTTTTGTTTTAAAGTAATACTCTCTTTATTCATTTGCGAAAGATTATACCGGAAATAGGGTTCAGCCATTATATGCAGCCTGTCGTTCAGTTTATAATATATCGATACAGCACCCATAAAACCGATACCTGCATTGGTTTTAAACTGGTAAGGGGAGGAACTTTTTCCGGTAGTAATGCTCACGGGGTTTCCCGAAGCATCCAGCACATCGCCTTTTTGCCAGCTGTAAATATTAATAACAGGGCCGGCATTTATATTAGCGTGCAACTTACCGTTACCCAATTCATAACCAATCATTATCGGTATATCAATACTGCGATACCTGTTGATGGTTGTTTTATAACGTGAGCCGGTTGTGGTATAACTGCCAACAGTATCGCCATTGGCATTAATGATATAAGTAACCTGCACAATATTGCCCTGGTTAAAAGTAAATTTTTCATTTATCTGGCTGAAGTTTACACCGCCACGTACACTCATAGAGTTGTTGAACACTTTGGTGTAACGTATACCGGCACTAAAAGCCGATTTAAAACTGGTGCTTTCTTTTCTTTTTTGCAGGTAGGCCGAATTACCGGTATCCTGCAAACTTTGAAAAGCATAATCGGGACCGGCATAAAATTCAAAATATTTTTTATTGCCCGATGCATCTTTTTCAATTGGACAATCGGGTAAAAATACAACCGGGTTAAAACGCAGCGGTTCCTGTTTTTTTCCGGTCTTGCGTTTTTCTGTAAATTTCTCGGCATGGTAAGTAAGCCTGCCAAGCAGTGTTCCGCCGGGCTCCATGTATGCATCTTCTTCTAATTCAGGCGCCGTTGTATTTACCAAAATATTTCCCAAACCGGTATAAAGTTTACCTGCTTTTACCTTTGGCTCTGTTTCTCCATCGGTTTCAGGCAAAGGAGCGGTAATAGAAGTTTTTGTATTGCCTTTAGAAGATAAAAAGGGCTTATTGTCTGTTGTAATATCACCAGGTGTGATACTGCCAGATGCAATACTACCAGGTACAGGATGAACGACTGTTATTATTTCTGTGGTGCCCGCATTTAATTGCTGATCAGCAGGGGATGTTATTGTGGTATAATTATCTGTCTTGTTACCCGGGTTTTTGCCGTTATTTTTTTCTTTGATTCCATTTGATGTAGGTTCTTTTGAAGCAAAGTCATTACCATAATAAAGCCAGGCTCCGCCACTGCTTAAAGCAATAATAAGTCCCAGTATCAATAATTTGTTCCGGTTGTTAAACATCGAAACCCAAAACCCTGCCGGTCTTTTTTTATCTTTTTCAGCAATTATTTTCTCCCAGATGCGTGGGTGTACATCAGGTGTGTAGTTGCTGAATTGATCTTTTATATGTTCATCAAACTGCCGGTTACTGTTCATACCGCAACTTTTTGTAATTGTAAAATTTGTTTCTGCAGCATATTTCTTGCCTTTACCAACTGGCTCCTGCTGGTGCCTGGTTGGATGCCCAGCATGTCTGCAATTTCATCGTGCTGGTATCCTTCCAAAACATACAGGTTAAAAATAAGCCGGTATCCATCGGGTAAATTATTTATTAAAACCAACAGGTCTTTTTCAGTTAAGTGGCCGTAGGCCGATGGTTCAATCATGCTTTCATCCCTATCGGTAATTTCATAACCCGACACTTCTTTCTCGTACCTGCGCAGCGAATATTTTTTTAAAGCCGTATTCACTACAATTTTTCTTATCCATCCTTCAAAAGAACCTTCAAATTTAAACTGGTAAATTTTGTCAAAAACCTTAATAAAAGCATCCTGTAAAATATCTTCTGCATCGGCGCTGTTACGGGCATAGCGGTTACATACACCTAGCATACGGCCGGCGAAGCGGTTGAATATCTCCTTCTGGCTGGAGGCATCATCCTGTAAACATCCTCGTATGAGCTCGTCTTCCGTCAATTATAACTAAGTTTACATGGGGCTTTTATAAATTAAGATACCACGACCCAACTATACGCTGCCCGGAAGGGCTTTATTGTTTATAAGGTACAAAAAAAGGGGGTATTTCTTGTTTTGGGGGCACAAAATCTATAATTTGAACTGAAAGTATAAAACCTGGTATTTTACCTATGTTATCAGAAGAACAGATAAAAAAGATCGTTTCGGCTAATGAAAGCCTGCAGGTGCAACTTGCTGATGCCAATGCCATGCTGGCGGCCAGGCAGGAAGAAATTGATTTTTTAAATACAGAACTTGCAGAATCTACCGCCCTGCGAAGCAAGTTAGACGGGCAACAGGCTCAGATTGAGAGTATTGAAAACCAGTTGGGCGAAAAACAAAAGGCCGCCAAGGGTGCCGAAGAAAGAGAATTTGAACTGCACCAGGAGCTTACCGGGATGGCTCTTTTAAATAAACAATACAACGAACTGGTGCAGGATTATGCTTACCTGCAAAGCCAATATAAAGATGTACTGGCTCAATTAACCGCTCTGCAGCATCATAACCTTGAGCTTGAAAAAGTTGCCGGCAGCATGGGCGAGTTGCAAAGCAGGCTGGAAAACAGTTTGCTGGAAAAAGATGTATTGAAAGAAAGGATCAATACGCTGGAAGCACAAAAATTCATTAAAGAAATATAAGCAAACAGTCTGATGTGAGGTTTTAAAATAATTCAGCAAACACTTGCATTGCTGATTTCAATTTTATATTTTACTGCTCTAAAACGTATTATACATAACCAAACTAAAGCTAATTATTTATGGAAGCACAAAACAATGTTGATAATGGAAAAACCACAGCTATTGTAAGTTACATTACACTTATTGGATGGCTGATTGCTTATTTTGCAATGCACCAGTCTAAAAAGACCTCTTTGGGCAGTTATCATTTACGCCAGACCCTTTTATTATTTATCTGTGCAATTGTATACCAGATTGCGGTTTATATTATTACAATGGCAGTTCCTTTCGTAGGTTTAATTCTTTCAATTGGAGGACTTGCATTTTTAGTTTTATGGATAATGGGATTAATCGCTGCTATTAATGGTGAAGAAAAACCCATGCCCCTGATTGGAGAAAAGGCGCAGGAACTTTTTAAAAGCATCTGATAAAATTTCTCTTATTATTTTTATATGTCATTATAAGCATCCCGGTAAAGCGGGATGCTTTTTTGTTTCATTAAATTAGCTGAATTTTACAATTAAAATCAGAAAGAAGATGAATAAGAGCATAGCAGATATCAGAAAGGATTACCAACTACAGAGTTTACTGGAAACAGATGTTGCCGATAACCCCTTTGAACAGTTTAGCCGGTGGTGGAATGATGCCATAAAAAGTGAACTGGATGAAGTAAATGCCATGACATTGGCAACTGCATCAGCAGCAGGTATGCCTTCGGCCAGAATAGTCTTACTGAAATCAGCTTCAACTGATGGTTTTGTTTTTTTTACCAATTACAACAGTCATAAAGGAAAAGAGCTGGAAGAAAACCCTTTTGGCTGCCTGGTATTTTTTTGGAAAGAGCTCGAGCGTCAGATCAGAATTACAGGTGGGATTGAGAAAGTAAGTGCTGCAGAAAGTGATGAATACTTTTATTCGAGGCCGGAGGGCAGCCGTATCGGGGCCTGGGCATCGCCACAAAGCAGTGTCATACCATCAAGAGAAACCATTGAAACGAATATTGTGAAATATGAAAAGGAGTTTACCGGCACCGAAATTACCAGGCCACCGCACTGGGGGGGCTATATTGTTAAGCCAACGCTTATAGAATTCTGGCAGGGCCGCCCCAACCGCCTGCACGACCGTGTTCAATACTCAAAATTACAAGATGGTATTTGGAGTATTGAGAGACTGGCTCCTTAAAGTTAGATGTTAGATGTATGATGTACGCCTGCTTTTGCAAACGGTCGTAAATCGCACATCTAACACCGTACATTTCTTTATGCTTTTTTCTTGGCAGCAGTTTTTTTCTTTTCTGCAACTTCAACTGCGGCTACTGCTTTTTTAGTAACCTTGGCAGGCCTGGATTTACCAAATGAACCTGCAAAAGTTTTTCCTTTTTTTGTTTTAATATCTCCACGTCCCATAATTGCGTTTTTTATTTTTTATGAATGATTAAAATTTTACTATTACAAAAAAAGCAAGGCACATAGCACCTTGCTTTTTTTTGTGTTTGATGCAAAATTACATTTTAGCTGATAATTCTTTACCGGCTTTAAATTTAGCAACTTTCTTTGCTTTAATTTTGATAACAGCACCTGTTTGTGGGTTGCGGCCATTACGGGCAGCTCTTTTTGAAACAGAAAAAGTACCAAATCCTACCAAGGTAACTTTGCCACCACCTTTTAAAGTTTTAGTAACTGCAGCTACAAAAGAATCTAAAGCAGCGTTTGCCTGTGTTTTTGTAATACCTGCATCGTCAGCAAGTTTTGAAATTAATTCAGCTTTGTTCATGATAATTTTTTTTGAATTTTTTAACTGCAACAAATATAGACGGTTTTTAATTGCAACAAAATTTTTTTTAAAAAAGTTTTTAATGTACACAAAGGCTGTAAACCCCAAGGAACAAGGGCTTTGGGCTGTTTTAAGGGCTGTTATTTACGATTTATTTAACAGCTCATTTTGCTGAAACCCTTTACTGTATTGCTTTTTGTAAAAAGCAAGTATGAAATCCTTTGCCCGTGCGGTTTTTAAAGGGCTACAAATGTGGCGTAAATAAAAAAAGATATAAATTCAATTGTTTTGCACAATTAGTTAACAACCTGCATAACCGACCTGAAAGCGATGAATTGATCGCCCCATTTGCTAAAACTTTTTTGCCGCATAATGGGCGCATGGGTTTCAATATAATTATTGTATAAACCCTTGCTTTCGGCAAAATACTGTATAGCATAAGTGGGACCTTCGGTATCATCCACTTCAAGCAAACGTAAAATTGTGGCGTGGGTAAAGCAACCGGTTTGTATCACTTCCGGTATATGTTCTTCTTTTATCCATGGCAGCCAATCGGCATGAATAGCATTGGCAATTTTTATGGTTACATTATAAACAATCATGGAAAAAATTTTAAACCGTTTATTTTGTTTTCAGTTCTAGATATATCGGGCAGTGATCACTGTGTTTTACATCCGGAAAAATATCCGCATCAACCAATTGTTTTTTCAGCGGTTCTGTAACCGTAATATAATCAATACGCCAGCCTTTGTTATTTAAGCGTACTGATGGAAAGCGCTGGCTCCACCAGCTGTAGCGGTGTGGCTCGGTATGAAATTCACGGAAAGTATCAATCCATCCGCTTGCTAAAAACTTGGTAAGCCATTCACGTTCCTCGGGTAAAAAACCGCTGCTTTTTTTATTGCCTTTGGGATCGTGAATATCAATTTCGTTGTGGGCAATATTGTAATCGCCTGTCAAAATAATTTTGGGATGCTTTTTCTTCAGTTTTTCCAGATAAGTATGAAACTCATCCAGCCACACATATTTAAATGCCTGCCGCTCATCGCCACTGGTGCCTGAGGGAAAGTAAGCATTTATTAAACGGATATCTCCAAAGTCGAGCTGAATAACACGACCCTCATTATCGCTTGAAGATAATCCGCAACCGATGCAAACATTATCAGGTTTTATTTTAGTAAAGACGGCAACACCGCTGTATCCTTTTTTCTGCGCACTAAACCAATGGTGATGAAAACCCAGGTCTTCCAGCAGTTTAACATCCACATCGCCCTGTGTGGCTTTTGTTTCCTGTAAACAGATAATATCGGCGGGATTGGTTTTCAACCAGTCGATAAAACCTTTTTTTATGGCGGCACGGATGCCGTTTACATTGTAAGAGATAATGCGCATAATGAGTATTATATTTATCCTGTAAAAATAGCAAACCATAATGGAACCTGTTAAGGACTTTGAAAGTTTTTATACTGTTAAGATCCTGCCCTTTGTGGATGAATTGGATAATGAACGGTCTTCGGCTTATAACTGGAAAAAATTTACGCTGTTTACAGGTGCCGGGGCGTTTGTATGTTTCTTACTGAATTTTCTTAAAGTTTTTCCGAGCGGTATTATACTGGCTGCAGGCATGTTGCTGATGTGTATTACCGGTGTTTACTTCTGGACAAAATACAGCGACCGTTATATTGATGATTTTAAAGAAAAAATAATCGGGCAGATCATTACTTATATATACCCCTCGGCTGTATATAAGCCAATGGGCTTTGTTTCGAAAAAAGAATACAAGGCAAGTGGATTGTACCGCAGGCGGTTTACAGACTTTGACGGAGATGATTACTGGCAGTGTGTTTACAATGGCGTTTCTTTTCATTGCTCTGAAATAAAATCCTGGTACGAAGACATGGCCGGTAAAGAAAATATTTTTAAGGGATTGTTTTTTGTAGCCAACATCAATCATTTTTTTTCGGGCGGAACGTATATCTGGTTAAAGGGAAAAGCGCAATTGGCATCGAGCCTGGCTGATGAACATTACAGGATGCTGCCTTTACCACCTGTACACAAAATGACTACAGGCCATCCGGAGTTTAATAAACATTATTCTGTTTACACAACCAATACAGACGAAGCATCTTTAATTTTAACCAGCAATATGCAGGAACACATCTTACTTATAAAAACAAAACTGCAAAGCGATATAAGTTTTTCATTTGTAAGAGGCAAATGCTATATAGCAGTGCCTTTTGAAGAAAACCTGCTGGAGCCAACTACAGCCGGAGTGCGGGATAAGCAGGGAATTAAAAACTATTTTTACACGATACTGCTGGTATTTAATATCATTCATAAACTGGAGCTGAACAGACTTGCTTAAGCATCTGAACAGCAAAATATGCCGGAGCTAAATAATTAATTTATACTTGTAAAAATCTTTTTTATGGAAGAAAACAATAACCTTGATGCAAATAAAGAACAGGAGGATTTACTGGCGGGTGAGTCCTATATTGAAAATCATTTTGAATATGCTACGCAGGGCCAGCGTTTTTTAAACTGGCTTATTGATAATCTGCTTATTCGTTTTGGGTTGAATTATGTTTCGGGGATGGGTGCCGGTGCCTTACTGGCAATAATTTTCCCAAACTTTATGATGGGCATAGTATATGGTGAAAACAAAGGCGGCCTTATACTGGTCTCTTTTGCTGTTATTATTCTGGACTATATTTTTTACTACACGCTTTGCGAAAAGTTATTTAAAGGTTACACACTTGGCAAAATAATAACCGGAACAAGAGCCATCAGGCAGGATGGTGGTGAACTTACTTTCAGAAATGCATTATTAAGATCTTTATCCCGCTGCGTACCTTTTGAAATATTCAGTGGTTTCAGCACACTAACCTGGCACGACAGCTGGACAGATACGATGGTGATAAAAGCCAGGTAAACCTTACTCCAATATTGGCCTTAACCATCTGGTTGCATCATCTATGCTCATTCCTTTTCTTAGAGCATAATCAACCAACTGATCTTTTTCAATTTTGCCTACTCCAAAATATTTACTTTGCGGGTTTGCAAAATACCATCCGCAAACCGATGCAGCCGGGTACATGGCCAATGACTCAGTGAGGTGAATGCCGGTTGCTTCTTCGCCGCCCAGTAATTCAAATAATTTATATTTTTCGGTATGATCCGGGCAGGCAGGATAACCTGGCGCAGGGCGGATTCCCATGTATTCTTCTTTAATTAATTGTTCATTGGTAAGATGTTCTTCCGAAACATAACCCCAATATGCTGTTCTTGTTTTTTTATGCAGCAATTCTGCAAATGCTTCTGCAAATCTATCGGCTAATGCCTGTAGAATTATTTTGTTGTAATCATCATGATTGGCTTCAAAATTTTTGATATGCTTTTCAATGCCCTGGATGGTTACGCTGAATGCTCCGATATGGTCCTGGTAATTTTGCTCTGCCGGAGCAATAAAATCAGCTAATGAAAGGTTAGGCTGACCTGCCGTCTTTTTTATCTGCTGGCGCAGAAATTGCAGTTTTATTATTTCTGATTCATTATCAACATCAATAGTGTCATCAGCAACTTTATTAGCAGGCCAAAAACCTGCTACGCCTTTTGCTGTCAGCCATTTTTCATCAATGATCTGCTGCAATAATTTTTTAGCGTCGTTATAAAGCTTGGTTGCTTCTGTGCCAATAACACTATCTGTAAGTATGGCCGGAAATTTACCGTGCATTTCCCAGGCAATGAAGAATGGCTGCCAGTCGATGTATTCGGCAATCTCTGCCAAAGGATAATTATCTAAAATTTTAGTGCCGGTAAATGTGGGTGCAACCGGTTTATAATTTGCCCAGTCAATTACAGCACCGTTTTTTTGTGCTTCTTCAAATCTCAAATATTGTTTGGTAGATTTTTTATTACCAAAGTCAACTACCAACTGATCGTACTCAGCTTTTAAGTTTTGTAGAAAAGCAGGTTTTTGTTCTTTACTTAATAAACTTCCGGCAACTGTAACGCTGCGGCTTGCATCCAGTACATGCACTACGCCATCATCATATTGTGGCGCAATTTTTACGGCCGTATGCATACGGGAAGTGGTGGCGCCGCCAATCATCAATGGCAAAGTAATACCGCGGCGTTTCATTTCATGCGCCACGTGTACCATTTCATCCAGTGAAGGTGTAATTAAACCGCTCAGGCCAATGATGTCTACTTTTTCTCTTACAGCAGTTTCTAAAATTTTATCGGTTGGTACCATTACTCCCAGGTCAATAATATCATAACCATTACAACCCAGTACAACACCTACAATATTCTTTCCTATATCATGTACATCACCTTTTACAGTGGCCAGTAATATTTTTGCAGCGCCCGCAGTTTCTTCATTTACAGTTCCGGCTGCAAGGTGTGCATTTTTTCTGTCTTCTTTTTCCTGTTCGATGAAGGGCGTTAAAACAGCCACGGCTTTCTTCATCACCCTGGCACTTTTTACAACCTGCGGTAAAAACATTTTACCGCTGCCGAACAAATCACCAACGATGTTCATGCCATCCATCAACGGGCCTTCAATTACATCCAATGGTTTTGGATATTGCTGACGGGCTTCTTCGGTATCAGCATCAATATAATCTGTTATGCCGTTTACCAACGCATGTGATAAACGTTTTTCAACTGCTTCTTTTCTCCAGCTTTCGTCTTTTATAATTTCTTTGCCCTTTGCTTTTACCGTTTCGGCAAAGGCAATCATTTTTTCTGTTGTTTCGTTGTTGTCGTTATTCCTGTTCAGGATAACGTCTTCGCAAAGTGCACGCAGGTTGGGTTCAATCTCATCATATACTACCAGCTGGCCTGCATTTACAATGCCCATATCCATACCGGCTTTAATGGCATGAAACAGGAACACACTATGAATGGCTTCACGTACATGCTCGTTACCCCGGAAAGAAAAAGAAACATTGCTTACCCCACCACTTACTTTGGTAAGCGGCATGGCCTGTTTTATTTCACGGGTTGCTTCAATAAAATCTACTGCGTAATTATTATGCTCTTCAATACCAGTGGCAATGGCAAAAATGTTTGGATCAAAGATGATATCCTGCGGCGTATAACCAACCTGCTCTGTTAAAATTTTATATGCCCGTTTGCAAATTTCTACTTTTCTTACTTTGGTATCAGCCTGTCCCACTTCATCAAAAGCCATTACAATTACCGATGCTCCGTAACTTTTACAAATGAAAGCCTGCTCAATAAATTTGGCTTCGCCTTCTTTCATGGAGATTGAATTCACAATACATTTTCCCTGTACACATTTTAAACCGGCTTCAATAATTTCAAATTTCGAAGAGTCGATCATGATGGGAATCTTCGCAATATCTGGCTCTGATTGTACCAGGTTCAGGAAGGTAGTCATGGCCTGCACGCCATCCAGCAGTGCATCATCCATGTTTACATCAATTACCTGTGCACCGTTCTCTACCTGCTGACGGGCAACAGCGAGTGCGGCTTCATACTGGCCTTCACGTATCAGGCGTGCAAACATTTTACTGCCGGTAACATTGGTGCGTTCGCCAACATTAATAAAATTTGTTTCCGGTCTAACGATCAAGGGCTCCAGCCCGCTTAATCTTAAATATGGTTTAATTACAGTCATTTTTTTAGTTTTACCACAAAGGACACAAAGGAAAACACAAGGTTCACAAAGTGCCGTTTATTATTCTTTTTACTCCATCTTTAAATAAAACTGAGTTGAAATTAATCAGTAAACCAAGCTTACATCCTGACAGCTTTAAATAAGTAAGAACCTGTGCCAGGTGAATTTCATTTAAAGCTTCAACCGATTTTACTTCAACTATCAATTTGTTTTCAACAATTAAATCAGTCCTGTAGCCTATATCTAATTTTATTTCTTCATAAATCAGGGGCAACCCTTTTTGTTTCTCTACAATAAGACCGGTTTTTATAAGTTCATAAAACAAACATTCTTCATAAGCACTTTCCAACAAACCCGGTCCTAAAGCCCGATGAACTTTAAGGCCACAATCAAAAACAATTTTCGATATTTCATTTTCTGTCATATCCTTAGTGTTCTTCGTGTTTTGCTTTAGTGTCCCTTGTGGTTAAACTAACTCCAAAACAGGTAACTCTCTAGGCTTAAATTTAGCTACTTCCTGCGCAATATGTTTTATATGATCTGGTGTAGTGCCGCAGCAGCCACCTACAATATTTACAAAACCTTCTTTAGCCCACTCTTCAATAATATGTGCAGTTTCGTGTGGTTGCTCATCATACTCACCAAAGGCATTGGGCAGGCCCGCATTGGGATAGGCTGATGTGTAACATCCGGCAATCTGGCTTAGCTCTTCAATATGCGGCCGCATTTCTGATGCACCCAAAGCGCAGTTCAATCCAATGCTTAAAGGATTGGCATGCATAACAGAAACATAAAAGGCTTCCAGTGTTTGTCCGCTTAAAGTTCGGCCACTGGCATCAGTTATTGTTCCGGAGATCATGATTGGTAACTCGGGCAAATTATTTTTGCGGAAGAAGTTTTTCGTTGCATAAATAGCAGCCTTTGCATTCAGCGTATCAAAAATGGTTTCAATTAAAATAATATCTACGCCACCATCAACCAATCCTTTTATTTGTTCAGTGTATGCTGCTGCCACTTCATCAAAAGTTACAGCTCTGAAGCCCGGGTTGTTTACATCGGGCGAAAGCGATAAAGTTTTGTTTAATGGCCCGATTGCACCGGCAACAAAACGTGGCTTATCCGGATTTTTTGTAGTGTATTCATCTGCCGCATTGCGGGCACATTTTGCAGAGGCCACATTTAATTCATAAGCCAGCGACTGCATATCATAATCGGCCTGGGCAATAGAAGTGCTGCTGAAGGTATTGGTTTCAATAATATCGGCGCCGGCTTCCAGGTATTGTTTGTGAATGCCTTCGATGATCTGCGGCTGTGTAATGCTCAGCAGGTCGTTATTACCTTTTACATCGGTATGCCAGTCTTTAAAGCGTTTGCCACGGTAATCTTTTTCTTCCAGCTTGTGGCGCTGTATCATAGTACCCATGGCGCCATCAATGATGAGGATGCGGTTTTTTAAACAATCCTGTAATGTTTTCATTCGCTTTAATTTAAGTTCGTACTTTGGCTTCGCTCCATCCTTCGACTTCGCTCCATCCTTCGACTTCGCTCCATCCTTCGACTTCGCTCAGGACTTGAGTGTATAATCCTTCGACTACGCTCAGGACATTACTATAAACTTATAAACGAGAATCAATCTGAGAGAAGTAATGCAGAATTGCTTTCGTTTATTAGTTCAGTTGGAAAAAATTAACAGGCCGAACAATAAACAAATCTGCCTGATAACGCTGCAAATTTATAATAAGAAAGCCGTAACACAAAATGTTACGGCTCTTTATTAAAAGCTTATAAATTCCTGCTTTAGCGCCGGTATTAAGGATGGTAGTATTCCTGGTTCTTCATTTAATAAAGCAGGGGGTTACATGAATTGACGGATATCAGCGGCATTGCCAAAGCAGGAATCCTGGCTTTGAACACTTAGTTGCGTACAAACTGAACCTTCTCATCTTTCAATGGATTATCGTCTTTGAGTTTGATACTACTGGCTGTTTTTTCTTCTTTCAGGTAGTCATCACTTATTTTACTAAATACCGGGTCTGCACCAAAATCAAGCGTAAGCCTGCTGCTGCTTTCGCTCCAGGTACCGGTTACGGTGCTGCTGCCATTTGTAGCAGTTACCTGGCCTCCGGTGGCAAATGTAAAATTGTAACCACTGAATTTGTAGGTCTCATCTTTACTGTCCCAGTAAAGGCTTACCCGCCAGGTACCGCTGGGTGCACCGGATGTATTGCTGGAAATGGCATCATCGTTAGAGCAGGTAGAAGATTGCAGGGTTGTAAATAAGGTTACCAGTGATAGGGCAAGGAACAGGTTTATTCCTTTTGTTTTAAATGATTGGATCATAATTGAAAATATTAAGGATGAGCAATTTTTTTTAACACTGTAAAAGTGAAGGGTTATGTGGTATTTAAAAACCGAAACATACTGAACCCGCTTTTTGGACGGCTGAATGAGAAAAAACAATTAATACACGCTACATGTAAAATCAGTTCGATAGATTTTGTGACGATAATACAACCTCTTTAATGGCAAAGAAAAGCCGGATCTCAGGGGTTCAATTGCTTTTTAATGGTCATGGGTTTTATTTTTGGGTTTCTCCTGAAATATTGGATTGATTATGCAGAAGCAGTATAGCGAAAACAATACTACAAGCGAAATGTATTCATTCATTGTAATGAACCCATATACCGGAAAGCAGGGGTGAGAGAATGAAAAAACCCTGCTTTTACAGGGTTTTAATGATTTAAAGTTCAGTGGCATTGGTTTAACCGGATAACGGATAACTAAACTTTGGTTTTCTAAGTGAATCGGATTTGTTTTTTGGATACTGGCTTTTAACTTAACAATGTAAAAGTAGTGCCCATGCATCAGCAAAGCAATTAAATGGCCTCAAGCAGTTTGTTCTTAATGCTGAACCGGTATTTTGTGTTATTGAACCGGCAAGCATGTTATTTCTCATCGCCCAGCCAGTGCTTAAAATCGGCTGAGCGTTCGGTACTTACAATTGTTTCGTGTTTTGTTGGAGGGTTTAGTTTGATGAGCACCCTGCTTTTGCTGTAGGCAAACATTTCGGCAATGGAATAAATACTGATGATATACTGACGGTTTATGCGGAAAAATACTTTGGGGTTCAATATTGAATCCAGTGTATCCAGGTTAAAATCAACAACAAACCTGCGTGCATCTTTGGTGCATAGGAATGTAGCTTTGTCTTCAGTATAAAAATAAACCACTTCTTCTATATCTATGGTTTTTATATGTTCGCCATAGCGAACCACAAAACGTTTTTTATAGTCGGTGCTGTGGGGCTGCAGCGATAACAGCAGTTTATTAATATCAAATGCAGACACTGTTGTTGCTGGAGTAAGTGCTTTGAATTTTGTAACTGCTTTTTCCAGTTCTTCTTTTTAACCGGTTTCAGCAGGTAATCAATGCTGTTTACTTTAAAAGCTTCAATGGCATATTGATCGTATGCGGTCGTAAAAATAACGGGGCATTTTATGTCAACCTGTTTAAATATTTCAAAACTGATACCATCAGATAACTGGATGTCAGAAATAATCAGATCGGGCGCTTTGTTTTCTTTAAACCATTTTACTGCGGAAGAAACACTTACGATCTGATCATGCAATGTGTGACCAGGCTCAAGTTCCTTCAACATTTTCTGCAATCTTTTGTATGCAGGTTCTTCATCTTCAATAATCAGTATTTTCATTAGTAGAGTTTTTGCAGGATTGGTAAAATTACATTAAAATGAATGCCATCATTTTTAACAATTACAGACTCCTTACTAAGCAAACTATACCGCTTTATTATATTTTGTAAACCCGTTCCGGTGCCGGGTTCCCTGGATATTTTTGGGTTTATGTTGTTTTTAATTACTAACCGGTTTTTGTTTTCCAGATCTATTGTTATTTCAAGAGGAGTTTCTTTGGATACGGCATTGTGTTTAATGGCATTTTCAATTAAAAGCTGCAGGGTTAGCGGTGGTATAAATATAAGTTTTTTTTCTTCCTCAGAAACTGAAATATTCAATACTAAATTTTTGCCATGACGTTTTTGCTGCAGATAAAAATAAGTTTTTAAAACATCCATTTCTTCATCCAGAGTTATTACATCCTGGTCGCGGTAGTTTACAATATTGCGGAAGAATGCCGACAGTTTTTCTACATAATCAACGGCCATTGCGGGGTCTTCTTCAATATAAGAAATGAGTGTATTAAAACTGTTGAATAAAAAATGCGGGTTTACCTGGTTGCGTAACACCTCAAACTCAAACTGTATCTTTTCCTGCTGCAGCTGCTGTACTTTTTTTAGCTGCTTTTCTCTTCTTTTTATATACCAGTATGCCAGGGCAAGCAAAATAATAATTGACAAAATAATAAACCAGGGTCTTTTCCAGACAGGGCGTTCAATTACAAATTCGTACGTGGCTTCATCGGCATTTGTAAAATTTTCATTTAATGAAGACCTGATATGAAATTTATAAGTACCGGGCTGCAGTTTTGGAAATGTTACGTTCCTGTCACGGGTAAGTACCCATCCTGTATCCAGGCCATCCAGTTTATACTGGTATCGTACTTCATCGGGCGAAGTGTAGTATAGCCCTGTAAAATTGAACTGAAAATTGTTTTGGTCGTATTTGAAATTTCCTTTTACATTTTTGTCAACATCCGTTAAAAACAACTGTACACTTTCGATAATTGTTTTCGGGTGATCCGCTGCATTTATTACCGGTGTATACATTACAATTCCCTGCAGTGTACTTAGTACAATATTGCCTGCAGTATCCTGTGTTACGCTGCCCATACCGGTATTTATATCGCCTATGCCATGTTTATTATTAATGTAGGAGAAGGAGCCCCTTTCGGGGTTCAGAATATCAAGTCCATTTTTATTTACCAGTATAATATTGCCCAGTGGGCCGGTTTTAAGTGCTGTGATTTTTAAATCGCTGATACCATCTGTACCGGTATAATTTTTAAAGGTTTTTCCATCGAAGCTGTAAATACCTGCCCCTTCTGTATTAAACCAGATATTACCATTTTTATCTTCGGTAAAAGAATAAATATGATCATCCTTTAATCCATTTGTTTTGTTATAAGTAGTAAGCTTGCCGTTGTCCAAAACTGTTATGCCTTTTCCATCTGTGCCAAACCAGATCCGGCCATGTGAATCTTTGTATATACTGTAGATATAATTGTTCCCTACATTTTCTATATCATTATAGTTTGTAAAACTATATTTCTCTGTAATGATTTTATTTTTTCCGGTGATGTTGAATATCATGGCAACACCTTCCAGCCCGCCGGCACAAACGGTATTGCTACTGCCTGTGATAGCTAAGATACTTGCGTTTTGTAAAAGTGGATTTTCTGACAGACTGCGTGACTGGCCCGTTTCGGGGTTGAACAATATAATACCTTTGCCCATGGTGCCTATCCAGATGGTATGATTAATATCCTGGTACAAACTCGTGATATCGGTTTTGCTGTTGAGTGACGAAAAGCCGTATTTTTTTTCAGTATAACTGCCGTTTACAAAACTGTATTTTATTATTGCTGCATCGGTGCCCACCCAGATATTATTCTGATAATCGCAAAGGGTAGCATGAATGGTTTCAAACACTTCGGGCGAATAAACCGGTAGCAATTTTAATTTGTTACCGGTAATGGCAATTAATGCTGTGGCTGTTGACATCCAGATATTACCTTCATTATCCTGCAATAAATTATTGATCTTATTCTGAATACCGGTTGATGAATTATAAAATTCTGCCGGTGAGTTCATACCTGATTGTTTCAGCAATCCGTTTTCTTCGGTGGCAATCCACAAATTTTTTTGTGAAACCAACAGCTCATTTACCTGTCCGTAGCTCCAGCTTTGTGCAGCTGCCGGGATGGTTATTTTTCCCGAACTATGGTCGTACAGGCAAAATCCTTTTTCCTGCATACCTATCCAATAGGTATTGTTACCAGCTGCGGCTATGCTTGTAACGTAATAATCGGGCAAACCATTCTTAGGGCCAATTACGTTTACGGTTGCTTTTCCGTTAACCAAACGGCAAATATTAATACCCTGGTCGGTAGCTGCAAGCACATCGCCATTGGATGTAAGTGCCAGTGTACGTACATGCAGATCGCTTAACCCGTTTTCGGTATTAATAAGATAGAGATGTTTATTGCTGAAGTAATAAATACCTTCGCCATTGGTGGCAAACCAGATATTGTTTTGTTTATCCTGTATAAAAGAGGTGATGGCAACTTTGGAATCTCCTTCTTCCACCTCAATGTATTCCAGTTTGCCTTTTATTTTTTTTGCAATGCGGCCGCTTTTAAAACCTGTCCAAAGCAGGTTGTTATTGTCCTCAAAAATTGCGGTAACGGTATCCTTCATACCGGCTTGCAAAAAATTATTTTTTTTAAAACGGATACCATCAAAACTATACAGGCCATTGGTAGTACCGGCATATATATAACCCTCGTTGGTTTTAACTAAACAATTAATTTTAAAGGGTTCGTTGTCGTCGAGCAGTTTAAAGGATTTAATGCCCGGTTGCTGGGCAAAACTGCAGGGTATAGCCGCATAGAATATGACGATGGCCATGTAGATGCCCGTCATGAGTTTTGGTACTGTTAGTTTACTTCTCAATCATATCGGCTTTTACTTCAACTTTTATTTCAGATGCCAGCTTTTCGTGTACAACTTTTGGAATGGTAATATTATGATCGGCCAGCAATACGGTAAAATTTGATTTAATGCTTACTACATTATTTTTAATGCTTAATTCGCATTTAATAATACGTTCCTGTGTTATGCCATGCACGGTAAGGTTTCCCTTTGCCCGGATGCTGTACAGTCCGTTCTTATTTAACTCAATGTCTTCAATTATTTTCCCTTCAAATGAGGCCCGTGGATATTTGTTGCTTTCAAGATAGTTCTCATTAAAATGTTCCTGCTGTAAAGGGCTGTTGAATCCTTTAAAACTATTTACATTTAACGTAAAAGCAAACTGCTTTTTTTCTGCATTGAAAATACCCTTTAACTCGGTACTGATTGCTTTTATCAATTCAAGCGGAGCATCTGACCGGAAAGTAATACTGCCTGAAGTAATACCATAGAGCACCGGTGGAGCACTGACATTTGATGAAAACAATATCAACAGGCAAAAAAATATAATAGGCTTTTTGAGCATGTTACTATTAACGCGTATAAATTTTTATAAAGCAAAGATAATCTTTAGCATCAATGCTTATTGCGAATGGTAAATACCCTCGAAATATTGAATCCGAAAAGAATATCACCTTTATCCCATCTGCCTTTGGTATCTGCAATAAACGTTCTTTCGTTCATACCAGGCGAATTGGTGAAATGCACCTGAAAAACGTGGCCGCCGGTTTCAATATCAAAACCAACCGATAGTGAATTTCTGGTACCGGGCAGTTTATAATCTTCTAACTGGTAATAATATTCAACATTTATACTGATGCGTTTGGTAATTTTTTGCCTGCCGCCAATACCTATTGCAAAAAGATCGTTAGGGTCGTTAGCGCCGGTAACCAGGTTTTGATGTATGAAGGTTGGCATTAACTGAAAAGAAGTGCCTTCTGAAAATTTACGGCCAATAATGAGCTGGTGAGAATAAAACAACCTGGATGTGGCGTAATTTTTTATGGAAGGATCCTGCCATTTAAGCGACCGGTAAGCAATGGTGGGTACATAGCTGAGCGTTATGGGCATCTTTCTTTTGCCTTTTGACTGGCGTAATATTTTTAGTTTAAAAAAGGCATCGTACGTTTTTTGATAGGTACTGCGGCCAACGCCAATCATCAGGTTGTTGGAAATTCCATAGTCAAAACCAATGCGCATGGTGGCTTTATCTAAACCAAAAAGTTCATAAAAGCCTTCATTAAGATTACCGAAGCGATGCGATATTTTTACATCCAGTACACCTTTGGCCACATTTTCTACCGAATGGCCGTTTACCAGCCTGGTGGTTTTAAAAGTGGCTGTGGTATAGTAGGTCATATCTTTTGATGAGGTCATTTCTTTTTCAAGCAGGTTCATCAGGTCGGTGGTATCCTGTGCGCCGGCTTTATAAAACATGCCCATCAGCAAAAAAAGAAACCATATTTTAAGGGTTTTCATACTAAATAATTTTACAGTAGTTCAATAATTTTACCTGGCTTCGTAATTACAGTCAACTTTTAATTCAATGGTTTTTGAAATATTGTTTTCAACAACTTTTGGTACAGCAATTTTATAATCATCCAGCTTAACTTTAAAAGTAGTGTTGGCCGATAGCGAGTTTCCTTTAACCACTATCACAGCCGGTACAGTAACTTTATTGGTTACATTATGCATGTTTAAGTCGCCGGTTACTGTTACATTGTAAGAACCGTCTTTTTTAAAATCAACTTTGCTCATATCAACAATGGATCCTTTAAAAGTGGCTTTCGGGTATTTACCGCTTTCCAGGTAGTTTTCATTAAAATGCTCCTGCATCAATGCTTTTTTAAAAAGAAAACCATTAACCAATACAGAAAAGGCAACACTACCGGTTTGGGTGTTTATTACACTTACTGCCTGGTTATTTACAGCATCAATATTTTCGGCATCGGTTTTTGAAAAGAGAGAGATCTTACCGTTCTTGGTAATAAAATTTTGTGCGCCTGCCGAAAGGGTAAATAAAAATAAAGTGGTAAAAATTAAAAAAATATTCTTCATCTGTGTAAGTTTAAAATTGATTGATTCTTTAGGGTATGTATTTTAACGTGTTTAATTATTGGGTGCACCAGCTGCAATCCAGATGCGTATTTTTTCCAGGCTGCAACTGTTTAGCTTGGCACTGTTCTTAGGCATGGCCGAATAGCTGGCACTATGAGAAACAGCTCCCCATAAGCGGCCATTATCAACCTGTATTTTAACTCCCGTATAACTGTCAAGGCTTATACCGGCCGATGGGGTAGCACCGCCATGACAATTGATACAATTTGAGCTTAATACCGGCAGAACAGAAGTTGAATATTTAACGGCTGAAGTATCGCAGGCTGTATCGGGATACAGCAGGTCTGATTTATCGTAGTAACAGCTATTTAATGAACTGAGCAGTATACCACTAATGATAATTACAGTCGTAATGAAGCCTGTACTTACTGGTCTTATTTGATACATCGTCTTTGTTTGTTAGGGTTATTTTTAATTATTGGGAGCTCCGGCATTAACCCATTTGGTGATCTGGGTTATCTGGCAGGAACTTAGTTTGGCAGCATTTTTTGGCATAGCTGAATAACCCGGTGCATGACTCACTGCATTAACCAGCCTTCCGTTGTTGGCAACAGTAAATACACCGCTATAGGTACTCATATTTATGCCTCCGGATGGTGCAGTACCGGAATGGCAGCCAAGGCAATAAGTACCAATAATTAAACTGATATCGGCACCGTATTTAAATTTAGTGGTGTCACAAACCGATCCGCAGTTAACGGTATTTTTTGCGCCTTCATTTATCCATCTGCCAATAAGTGATTTTTGTTCGGTTGTAAGATCGGGATTAGGCGGTTGGGGCATTTTTTTATTGCCGGTTTCAAACAGCACTTCATAAACCTCTGAATTGGTTGCATTGCCGGGCAGAATGCCTTTTTTGATTATGTTGGCATAACTGTCAAAAACATAACCATCTTGCTGGCTTGCTGCATCGTGGCAGCCCGACTTGGCACAATTGGATTGAAAAAGCGGGAGGATCTGGTTTTGGAAACATACTTCGTTGGTGCCACCCGGAACAGGTGTTGGCGACCCGGGTGCAGACTGTGGGATTTCATGCTTACAGGCGTTAATTAAAGTCAGGGCTATAATTAAGAGTGTAAGTATGCAGTAAGATTTCTTCATACTTATTTATTTTATTAAGGTAGTTCTAAATATATCATTTGATTAAGTAACACCGCACCAGGTAAACATCCCCCATAATACCCAGGTCAGCATCACCCATACCCATTCCGGTGCAAATTCCTTTCAAAGTAACTTGTTTGTTTTCGGCCAGGCCAGCCACTTCTTCCATAGTGCAATTAACATAAGCACCGCTTTCATTGGTTTGCAGCATCACTATTACCTGATTTTCCTGGTTCTTTGAAACCTTCATTACCAAACCAGAAACCTCCAGCACATTATTCAGGTATGTTTTTTTAGCAACTGTTGAATCTTTCAAAAAAGACTGATACAGTGCTGCAGCTTCAGTTTTGATGGCAGCTGCATTCTTTACATTTACCGGGCCTTTATTATAAAAATAAAAACCAATAGCCCCGGCAATGATAATAACTGCTAAAAAAATTATGATGATATTTTTTTTCTTTGCTGGCATGTTTATAATTATTGTTAAAAGTAATCCTGTTGTACAATAACAAAAATCAAACAAAACTGAACAGGATAAATTTGAAGCTGAACGGGCATTTTTTACATCTTAACAGAAAAACGCCGGGTTTAATTACCTGATACAATAAAATTTTCAACAGGTATGCGGTTGCTGATGCTTTTGGCGAGGGTCATTTCGTCGGCATATTCCAGCTCGCCGCCAAAGGCAATACCCCGGGCAATGCTGGTAATTTTAACGGGCTGTCCCTTTAGCTTTTTGCTGATATAATAGATGGTAGTATCGCCCTGTATGGTTGGGCTGAGCGCAAAAATAATTTCTTCGATGTCTTCTTTTTCAATGCGGTCAACCAATGCATCAATGGTTAGCTGGCCGGGGCCAATACCATCAAGCGGCGAAATAATGCCGCCTAAAACATGGTATATACCGTTAAACTGCTGCGTACTTTCAATGGCAATTACATCACGTATATTTTCAACCACACAAATCATTTCCTGCTTACGCATGGTATTGCTGCAGATATTGCAAAGTTCTTTATCGGAAATATTATAACAGCGGCTGCAGAATTTTATTTCGTTGCGCATTTTAGCAATGATATTGCTGAACTGGCTCACTTCTTCCGCATCCTGTTTAATAAGATGCAGCACCAAACGCAATGCCGTTTTTTTTCCAATACCGGGCAGTTTGGCAAATTCATTTACTGCGTTTTCTAAAAGAGAAGAAGAAAAAATCATGCAGTAAAGTTAATGGATAATGGGATGAACAAATGGATAATTGATAATGGAATAATGGATAATTTTTTAAATTCAATGCAGTAAGCGAAATAGATTTGTGCATGAAGCAGAGGCATTATCCATTATCAATTAAAAAATTATCCATTACAATTTAATATCCCGTTCATTATCCCAATTGGCTTTTATGGCTAATTTGTCTTTTAGGGTAATGGCTTTTTCGGGCTGTAGTTTTTTAGAATAATTACCGGGGTCCCATTTGCCATTGTTGTTATCATCGTACAGGATTCGGATTTCATACTCGCCGGGTGTTACAAATTTGCTGCTCCATTCTGTTGCGGTAAGCGGATAGCTTTCTTCAATTATTTCGTTCTTTACTAATTGAAGAACCGGATGTTTGGCCAGGTCAAGATTGCTGAAACGCAACACCACATTACCATAATCTGATTGTTGTTTTGTTGTAAAACGAATGGTATCTGCTTTGGAAAGATGAAGGTTTGCTGAATCAATAATGGCACTGGTATCTATGATGATGCGGTAATCCATGGCTTCCTGCCATTTGGCTGCGAGGGTTATTTTGGTTCTGGTGCTGTCAATTGTCCAGCTGGCTGCCGCTACCGGTTTGTAATTACTGTCTCTTAAAATTAATTTTGCCGGTTCGAATATTTTTAAGGGGTTATTAAAACTTAATACAAAGGGCGTAAGCAGATCCTGTCCCTGAAAGCCGGAAACCAATGTATATGTCAATCTTTTGGCAAATGCAGGTTTAAGTGTTTTGGTATTTGTACTTTCTTTTTCAAGCGCCGATGCATACAAAATAACCGGTTCGTTGTTTGCAGCAATACTTACCGGTGCATCGGCAAATGCAAACATTTCTTTTTTAGAATTATAGAATTTACCGCCATCGCCATCTTTTAATGCATACACATTAAAACTACCTGCAGGCAGATTTACAAAAGTAAAACTGCCATCGCCGCTTAGCCGGGCAATATAGTCGGGCCTGATTTTTTGTACGGCCGAGTCATCTGTTTTACGGTAAAGTATGGCCAGTAAAGTACTGTCGTATTTACCTGTTTCGGCAAGTATAACTTTACCAGTTAGCTTAAAACTGTCTATTTGATTACCGGTAGAAAAAACATAGGTAAAATCCTTGTAAGGATTGCCTTCATTATTATCTACAATGGCGCTTCCAAAATTAATGCTGTAGGTGGTGTTGGGTAAAAGTGTATCCTTCAGTTTTACAGTAACTGTCTTCAGTTTAAAATCAATAGAAGGTTGTTTTTTTGGGAGTGGTGAGATCAACACATTGGTTTGTGCTTCTTTCAGATCAATGTATTCATTAAAGGTAAGCATGATCTTATTGTCTTTTACATTCACACTGTTTAATGCAGGCGAAGCATTCACCAGCCTGGGCGGTATGCTGTCTTTTGGCCCGCCTGTTGGCATACCTATCTGGCCACAACCTGCATTGCCGATGGCAATTAGGTATAGCAGTGAAACAATGAAAAGGGAAAAAAGTAAATGTTTTGATCTCATTAATGGCAATTAAAATACAAACTTAACCTGTTTGATTTGTTTAGAAATCATAAAAATTCTCAAATCTTTTATTCTGCTGTCTCTTCTTCCAGGTCGTGCAGCGCAACCGCCAGCTTATTGTTCTTTACAAAATTACACCAGTGGCAATCGGCTTTTCCGCAGCCGGTATAAAAATCACGGGCCTGAATTTTATGCCACACTTCGGTAAGTTGTTGTTTTACGGTTTCCATATCCTGTGGGGCGATCACGATTTTTTCCTTCCGGTATTCACCTTTTTTATCGGGTTCAATAAAATCAAATTCGGTGCTGATCACTTTCCAGTCTTTTTGCTCGTAATTATCAACTAAAATTTTATAGAAGACGGCCTGGCGCCAGTAATCGCCGCCATTGGGGTCTTTATCAGAAGGAGATTTCATTTTTGGCAGCGCATTATCAATATTACCCGATTTATAATCTACCACATTTACTTCCTTGCCATTAAATTCCAGTTTATCCAGTTTGCCTTTTATGGGCACACCATTTACTACAATACCCCGGATGTTTCTTTCAACAGCTACCACTTTATTCCAGCTGTTAATATATTTATCATAATAATTACGCAGCACTTCATCACCATATTCCATCCGCCTGTCAAAAGCTTCTTTGGTAAAATTTTCCCGGTGTTTGTGCATGTACCAGTTAAAGTCGCCAATCATTTCTTCTTTAGACGGGAAGGTTTCTTTGCCGCCATCCTGCATCTTTCTAAAAAGTTTTTCCAGTGCATGGTGTATGGCACTTCCAAATTCAAGCGACTCACTTTTACCAGAGGGTATACGGATGAGGTTCTTATAATAAAATCCTAACGGGCAATTGAGGTAAGCACTTAAAGCAGTTACATTCATCACAAATTTTTCCAGTATTGATGAAATGAAATCTTCCTCCGCCTGTTCAATTTCAGGTGCCTGTGCGGTAAAATGCAGCATCTCAAATTCCATTTGCTGCTCTTCTGTAAGTGTTATTTTTTCAACCGGTAGTTCGTGTTCTTCTAAAATTTCGGCAATAAACATAGATGGTTCCAGTTCCTTACCATCGTTCCTGAATTTTGAATAGGAGATGTACAAATGTTTTTCAGCACGGGTTAATGCCACATAAAATAAGCGGCGTAATTCTTCATCATCGGCCGGTGTTGGTTGCGAAGTAAACATGGTATCCGGAAATTTATAACCGCCGCCCGGCTTGCGTTTCTTTTCCCAAAAGGATGCATTGGCGCCGGCAAAGAAAACATATTCAAATTCCAGTCCCTTGCTGCCATGGGTGGTTAACAGGTTTACACCTTTATCGGTGCCTGCCACTTTATTCATGGGCAGGGCAATGCCTTCTTTTTCCATCAGATCGAAAATGCTGATGAGTTCTTTTAAACCAAGCATTGGATCACGGCTTGTTTCATCTTTAATAAAATCAAACAAAGCAGTAAGCAATTGCATCAGCGCAATCTTATCGTTGTTCTGCATGATATAATTCAACACGCCGGCATTTTGAATGATGTGTTCAAACAATTCCTGTAAAGTGATGTTCGATACATCTGCAATCATTTTCTCCATCATAAAACTGAAACGCTTCAGCCCTTCATGAATACCGGTGTCAAATAAATTTTGCGCCGGTTTGTTTGCTTTGTCTGAAAGGAGTTTGCGTATGGAAGTCTGTTCTCCTTTGTATTTCAGTGTATTGGTTTCAACGGTTAGTTTGGCAATCTCTATGGGAGGGATCTTATAAAAATCAAAATGCAAAATCTCAAAAAGCATTTCATCGCCGCCATAAGGTGTATCGTGTTCAGCATTGAGGTAACGCAGCAGCTGCACAATTTTACTGGTGAAAGGATGTACCAGCACATCAATGCTGCGCCTGCTGTAAAACGGAATTTGTTTTAAACGGAAATAAGTTGCCAGCTCTTCGCCGTATTTATTTTCTTTATAAATGATGGCGATCTTACCCGGTTCAGTTTTCTGTTCAATCAATGCTGCTACCCGGTTGGTAATATCCGCCATTTCATCTTTGGCAGAATTGTATTCGTGTAAGATTGGTTTATCCGTTAATCCGTTAATCCGTAAATTGGAAGCAAGCAGATCTTTGCTTAATCCTTTAATCTGCTTAACCAGTCTTTCTTCGTTTCGATTGATGAGCGTTTTGGAAATATCCAGTATGGGCTGTGTGCTGCGGTAATTGTTGGTTAGTACTACCGTCATCAGATCTTTGGTGTACTTGTTTGCAAACTCCAGCATATTCTCTACGTTGGCTCCCTGAAAACGGTAAATACTCTGGTCATCATCGCCCACCACAAATACATTGGGTTTATCCCAGTAGTTGATGAGTAGCTGCACCAGTTTGTTTTGTGTGCCGCTGGTATCCTGGTATTCATCTACCAACAGGTACTGAAATTTTTCCTGGTAACTGGCCAGTATGTTTTTATTTTCTTCAAATACGGTTATCACCCAGTTGATCATATCATCAAAATCGTAGCGGTTTCTTTTACGCATCAGGTTTTGAAAATTGGCAAACTCATTTACTGCAGCACGCAGTTTTTCCATCTTCTCTTTTTCCTCTTCGATCTTGTCGGTACGTACATCGCCTTTATTAAACTCCTTTACTTTACGTTTGGCTATATATTCATCACGATGGGGCAGATCACTGATGTAACTGTCAATTCTTTCATTAATAAATTCAGCTGTCCAGCCTTCACGTTTCATGCTGCTGAATAAACTGCGGAGATTGTTTATTTCGAAATACACATCGCCCCGGTATCTTTTTAAAAGATGACCTTTTGGAAATGAGTCAATCAACTGCTTAAACAGTTCAATACTTTCCAGTTCGGAAATAGCATCCAGCGAATTTTTTTCAAACAGGTTCAGGTTGTCCTGTATCACATCATTGCAAAAAGCATGAAAAGTGTAAATATTTACTTTGTACGCATCGGCGCCAATGAATTGCTGCAGGCGCCTGCGCATGGCAATGGTACCGGCATCGGTGTAGGTAAGACAAAGAATATTTTCGGGCAGGGCATCTGTATCTAATAATATCTTGCCGATTCTTGCGGCTAATATTTGTGTTTTGCCTGTGCCCGGCCCCGCAATCACCATTACCGGCCCTTCAATGGTATCAACAGCAAGGCGCTGTTCATTATTTAATTTTTTATATTCTTCAGCAAACTTATTTTGCAATATTTCACGGTAGTGACGCATGATCCAAAGATACTTGATACACGTTTTACCGAACAAAATAATTCAAACGATGTTATAAGGCTATGAGTAAAGTTTATTCTTTTAAAACGGTTCAAAAAATTCCGATCAGTCTTGATAAAGCCTGGGCCTATTTCAGCAACCCGGCAAATCTTGCCAATATAACTCCGGATAATATGGGGTTTAAAACCATTTCAAAATATCATGGAGATGCCATGTATGCCGGCCAGGTTATTGAATATAAAGTGAGCCCCGTTTTGGGCATTCCCTTATACTGGATGACAGAAATAACCCATGTGGATGATAGAAAATATTTTGTGGATGAACAGCGTTACGGGCCTTACAGCATGTGGCATCACCAGCATCATTTTAAAGTGATCGATGGCGGTGTAGAGATGACCGATATTGTACACTACAAACTACCGATGTGGTTTTTGGGAGATATCGCCAATGCTTTGTTTGTAAAAAAACAATTGAACGGCATTTTTGATTACCGGTTTAAGAAGGTAGCGGAGTTGTTTGGAATTATGGAACACGGATAACACAGATTGAACAGATAAAAAACGGATTAAAAATGAGTATAAATCCGTTTGATCAGAGTAATCTGTGTTCTATCCTTATCCCGGCATACGGGTGATATACTTTTCGATTTGCTTTATCTGGTCAACGATCTGTGGCGTGGTTGGCTTAAAACCTTTTGCTTTTTTAAAATAATCTTTGGCAGCCCTGAACTCCCTTTTATTCATCATGATAGAACAAAGCTGTAAGTAAGCGGCAGCATTATTTTCGTTATCGGGTAAACCGGCACGTATGGCCTGGCGGATAAAACTTTCTGCCTGTTTAATATCTCCTTTCTGCATCATCAGCATACCCAGCTGCAGTTTGTTGGGCCCTTCGGCCTGTTTGGTTAAGGCGCCGCCGCCCAGCGCAAGACTTTTGCGCATGTTTTTTTCGGCACCATCAAAATTCTGGTCAACCATGTCCAGGTTACCTTTAATGGTATAATAAACCGAACGAACCGGTTTGATCAAAATAGCGGGGAACCAGATTGAATTCACTACTTTTTTGGCACCTTCCATATCGCCTTCTTCCATATAGCTTTGTATAAGCCTCATTGGTCCAAAAAGAAAATGCCCTACAATAGCTATAGCCGCAATCAGGTATAGTACAAAAGATGGCCAGAAACTGGTTTGTATATTGGTAAAAATGGCAAGGCCAAGAAAAAGGACGCCAATCCATAAACGGTATTTGATAACGATATTCAACCACTTCATGCTCAAAATTTTTAGGAGGGCAAAGATAAGCTTTACAGTTAAAATCTGAATCTGTCATTTGATGCTCCTGTTTTCACATAAAAACCTGCTATATCCTTATCGTTTTTTATAAATGAAACATGATATGCCTGGAAATACATAATACATATTTGGTATGTTTCTTTGCCGGTTCATCTGTATGTATGACTGCTTCATCTTGCTTTTATCCCGGTACGGTTGCCTGATTTACAGGTTCAGTATTAAATTGTTGTTTGAACATTAATATAGCGCTACCTTGTTTTTTTTAAATGAACTGCATGAGAAAAAAATATTATTTGCCAGACAATAGTTTTGTGAAGACCTGCCTGGTTATACTTCTTTGTACTGGAAAGATTTGTTTTGCACAAAATACAATCCCCACAATTGTTAAAGTAAATCCGGCTTTAAAGCAAACTATAAGTCAACAACAGGTATTTACAGACAATATCGGTCAGTATGGTAAAACCATGGATGGTTATACAGGCATGGGGCCAATTAAATTTGGTTACGAAGGCATGAATATGCCGGTTCTTTTTACGTTAAAAGGCTTGATTCATCTGCAAAGAAAAACGGAAAAGATTTCTGAAAAGGAAGAAAGAAGGCTTGAAAAATTGGGGGTACCTGAAGATGTAATTGAGAAAAAAAAGCTGATTACAGACAGGATAATTACCATGGAGTGGGTTGGAATAAACCCCGATGTAAAAGTTATTGCAGAAGATGTTACAACGGCCTATCACACATATGGATTAATTCCGCAAAAAGCTTATGGGTATAAAAAACTTATTTATCAGAATGCCTACCCGGGTATTGATATCATTTACTCATTTACAAAAAATAATAAAGCAGGTTTTGAATACAGCCTGCTGGTTAAGCCAGGTGCCGATGTTGCGGCCGTTAAACTAAAATACGGCGGCGATATAAAAACTATAAGAACAGACAGCAAGGGAAGCCTGTTTATCAAATCGGATATTGAAGGAGTTGAAACTTCTGTACCGGTAAGTTATTATGATGGGCAGGATTCAAAAAGTATCAGCAAAAATGTAAAGTCTTTTTATAAATTAACCGGAACAGAAATTGACTTTACATTTCCGCAAGGCTACGACAGATCTAAACAGCTCATCATAGATCCATTTGTGAGCAGTACCGGCGGGCTGAGCGGCGTTAATAATGGAAAAGCCAAGGATGTGGATTTTGATTACGAAGGTAATATTTATGTTACCGGCGGCGGAGATGGTACTTCCTACAAATTGTCGAAATACGATGCAGCAGGCGCTTTGCAATGGACCTTCAATGGCACTACTACCGTACCTGCCTGGCATTATGGAGACTATTATGGCGGCTTTGTGGTAGAAAAAAACACCGGTAAAATTTACCTAGGCCAGGGTTTCAGTCCTGGTACAGGATATCGTGTTGTACGTATTAGTACAAGCGGGTTGTATGATAATTATATTTCTACAGGCAACACGGCATTTAATGAAAACTGGAAGATGTACTGGAGTTGTAATAATGGGTCACCGCAGATACTGGTTGTTGGCGGAGGTACCAGTTCCAATTTAAACTTAGGCGTGTTAACACCCCCGTCAACTACCATCAGCGCATTGAACATTACCAATGTTCCTTCATCCTGTTGCCAGGATATGGCAGATATGGTTTTTGATCCGGCTACCAATGATATCTATTCCATTTTCGCTTCTGTATTTGGAACGCCTTCTATCAATAATAAAATCTTTAAAAATGCAGCACCTTATAGTGGTGCATCTATTGCCTGGTCGGTTCAATCTGGTTACAATGTTTTGTCAGAAGCAAACAACCGGCCCTATATGGCCAATGTGATTGCAGGGTATAATGATAACTCAGCCAACATGCTTGCGTTAAATGCATCTTATTTATTTTACTGGGATGGAAAAAATTTAAAGGCATTTAATAAATCAACCGGAGCAGATGCAGGCACCCCCCTTACAACAGCAAATACAGCCATGATGCAGGGTGGAATTATTGCAGATGCATGCAATAATATTTTTGTAGGAGAAGGAAATGGAATAATTAAGGTTTACAATTTTAATGGAATCACATTTAGTGATGCACCTGCTGATATTGCTATACCAGGTTTTTCGGGCAAAGCCGTTTATGACCTGTCTTACGATGAATCAAAGAAACTGATTTATGCCAGTGGTGATGGATTTGTTGGTTCTTTTGATGTGGCGGCTTATTGTCCTGCTACAACCTACACCTTAACAGCTGTGCCCAATTGTTTAACAGCAAGTGCAACGGCTACCGTTACTCCGGCCCCACCCGGTGGTTCGGTTATTACTTATAATTTATACAACGGAACAACATTAGTTACTTCAAATACCACGGGTGTTTTTTCCGGACTGAGTCCTAACATTACATACGCAGTTATTGCAACGGTTAACCAGGCCTGCAGTGGTACACAGGCAGCTGCAACATTTGTGATTCCTGGTCCAACAATCGGTATTACAACAACCAATACAACCTGTGGTGCCGGCACGGGCAGCATTAATGCTGTTGGGTCAGGTACATCGGCGCCATACACTTACAGTATTGACGGAACAAACTTTTTCCCATCGGGTAACTTTCCAAATTTACCTGCGGGTATTTATACAGTTACTGTAAAAGATCTGAATGGCTGCAGTAATACAGCCAGCGTTACGCTTACAAATACCAACGGGCCTCAATTAGCTTTTACAAATACCAATGCAAATTGCAGCAGCAATAACGGAACAGTAACAGCCAATGCAACCGGTGGTGCTTCGCCATATCAATACAGCATCAACAATGGAGCTACCTGGCAAACCAATAATTTTTTTACCGGATTAACCGCTGGTGTATATACCCTGGTGGTAAAAGATGCAAACAATTGTATTAATTCAACATTGGTTACCATTACAACATCACCGGCTGTGTTTATTACGGCCATACCTGCGGCCGCAACCTGTGGCAGTAATAACGGAACAATTACGGCATTTGGAACGGGTGGAACTGCGCCGCTACAATACAGCATGGATGGAAATAATTATCAGCCCAGCAATATATTTACCGGCGTAACTCCCGGTACCTATACAGTTTATGTAAAAGACGTGAATGGCTGTTATGCAACAACTACAGTAACTGTTACAAACTCTCCGGCACCAGCTGTTACTGCAACATCAACCGGGGCGTTATGTAACAATGTAAACGGAACTATTACTGCTACAGGCACCGGTGGTATTGCGCCACTGCAGTACAGTATTAACGGTGTTACATTTCAAACAGGAAATATTTTTACCGGACTTGCAGCATGTGGTTATACCGTTACGGTAAAAGATGCAACAGGATGTACAAATATTGTAGCTGTTACTGTTAGCAGCACAGGAGGCCCAACAGCCAATGCGGTATCAACCGTATCTGCATGCAACAGCAATACAGGAACTATTACCATTACAGCAAGTGGCGGAGTTCCGGGGTATCAATACAGTATTAATGGAACCACTTACCAGGCCGGTAATGTATTTAATAATCTGGCTGCCGGAAATTATATTGCTTACGCAAAAGATGCCAATGGATGTATTGGTACTTTCTCTATAACAGTTGGCAATACTGCCGGTCCTTCTATAACAGCTGTTGCTACGCCAACATCCTGTAATGCGAATGACGGAATTATTACCATTACCGCCGGTGGCGGTACGCCGGGATATCAGTATAGTATTGATGGTACGACTTACGTTGCAGGATTTGTCTTTTCGGGACTTGCTTCAGGAAACTATATTGCTTATGTAAAAGATTTTAATGGCTGCATTAAATCTACCGGTGTTGTAGTTAACAATATATCTGGTTTATCTCTTGCGGTAAGCACTATTGTGTCTGGCTGCAGTTTAAATAATGGCGTTATAACAGCAACGGCAACCGGCGGAGCCGCACCATTACAGTATAGTATTAACGGAACTGTTTATCAACCGGGCAATGTTTTTACAGGCCTTGCCAGCGCTAGCTATACGGTGTATGTAAAGGATAATAATAATTGCATTGTAACAAAGCCAGCAACTGTAGGATCAGTTTCAGGGCCTTCCTTATCTGTAAGTATTGAACGGCAAGCTACATGCGGTGCTGCCACCGGCGTAATAAGGGCAAATGGCAGCGGCGGTTTAGCTCCTTTAACCTATAATATTGACGGAGGCGCTTTTCAACCGATAAATATATTTATAAATCTTGCGCCGGGTTTGCATACTATTATAGTAAAAGATGCAACAGGTTGTACAGTATCTCAATCGGTTACCATAACCAATTCGGGAGCAGGTAATGCCATTACAGATGTGACGTTTGTTTTAAAGGATGCATTAGCCTGCACAGGCCAGACAGGAAGAATAAAGAACCTGAAAGGCGAACCCAGCGGCGGCGGAAACCACTATGAATTCAGTTTAGATGGAGGAGCATTTACTACATCAAATCAATTCAATCCTGTAAGTGTGGGAACACATACCATTACGGCCAGAAATGATGACGGCTGTATGTTTACCCGGCTTGTAACCATTGGAAGCGGTGTTGCTGCTACGGCAACCGCCACTTCAACAGCAACATTGTGTAATGCCAGTACCGGAACAATAACCATTACCGGTATAGGTGCCAGTACACCATACCATGCCAATATTGATAATGCCGCAACATGGGTAACATTCTTCCCTCCGGGTGGCAATACTTTTACTTTTACCAACCTGTCATCAGGCACACATAAAATTATAATTGCCGACGATGCTGATTTTGTTACGGGCCCACCGGATATTCCCGGAGCCTGTTTAACCACCCTTTTTGTAGCTGTTCCTTCAACCGGTGGGCCAACTATTTCAACTACGCAGGTAAATCCAACCTGTAGTGCAAACAATGGCAGCATAACAGCAGTTGGTGGTGGCACAGCAGGTCCCTATACTTTTAATATAGACGGCGGAGCATATTTTTCCAGCGGTGTTTTTAATAATCTGGCGCCGGGTGTACATGCTGTAACAGTAAAAGATGCCGCTGGTTGTATTACCGGAGCAAATGTAACTTTATCTAATGCGGCTGTGCCAACAATCACTGCTGCTTTACAACCGGCTACCTGTAATTTAAATAATGGAACAGTTACTGCTACAGCAACCGGTGGTGTGCCACCACTGCAATACAGCATCAATGGCACTATTTTCCAAAGCAGCAATGTATTTTCAAACTTAGCCCCGGGGAGTTATACCCTTTATGTAAAAGATGTAAATGAATGTTACAGTACTTTACCGGTAACCATCAGTAATATATCGCTTCCGCTGGCAACCGCTTACACTATTGCTGCATCATGTAACAATACCGATGGAACTGTAGTGGCATCCGGCAGCGGCGGAACATTGCCTTATACTTTCAGTATCAACGGATCGGTTTATCAAAGCAGCGGTACATTCAGTAACCTGGCTGCAGGTTTTTACACGGTGTATATTAAAGATGCCCGTGATTGCATTACCACCACCGGTATATCTGTTGCCAATGCAGGCGGGCCGGCTATAACCGCTGCATCTTCCACGCCTGCTAATTGTGATAACCCGACCGGAATTATTACTGTTACTGCATCAGGCGGGGGTGGAGGAATTGAATACAGCAAGGATGGAACAAACTTTCAGGTATCGAATATATTTAACGGATTATTGCCCGGCACCTATATCATTACCGTAAGGGACATAAACGGCTGCCTTAATGCCAGGGCTGTAACCGTAGCTAACTTACCAGGTCCGCAAACATTAACTGCAGTAGTTACAAATGCAGCCTGCGGATCAAATAATGGCAGCATTACTGCAACTGCGTCGGGGGGTACGGGAACACTTCAGTATTCTATAGACGGGATAACCTACCAGCTCAGTAACATCTTTAATGCAGTGCCGGCAGGTGGCCATACTTTATATGTAAGAGATGTAAATTTATGTGTAAAAACGCTGGCTGCTACTGTTTTAAATTTAGCGGCACCAACCTTGTCTGCCATTTCATCACCGGCATCCTGCGGATTAAGTGATGGTACAATTACAGCCAGTGCAACGGGTGGTACAACAGCACTAACTTACAGCAAGGATGGCATTAGTTTTCAGGCAAGCAATATATTTACCGGCCTTGCTGCAAACAGCTATTTGATCAGAGTAAAAGATGCAAGAGGTTGCAGAGATTCATCCCTGGTAACAGTGAATACAACAACTGCATTTTCCGGGTTACTGGCAGCAGCAACAGGCGGCCCCCAGGTTTCTACTTCGGCTGTGGTTGTGCCAACAGGTACTACCTATTTAGATACTTTTTGTAACCTGATAGCCAGGGTTGTACCATCAGGGGCATCCCCTGCAGGCGGATCAATCAGCAGCAAGGTTATCATTGACCCTTCGGTACAAACCTATAATAACGAACCTTATGTGCAAAGGCATTTTGATATTGAACCGGCAACCAATGCAGCCACATCCACGGCTACAGTAACCCTTTATTTTAAGGACCAGGAATTTCAGGAGTTCAATCTTCACAGAACAGGTTTTCCACCGCTGCCAACTGTGGCAAACGGTGGCAATGCAGATCCCAGTATTACTAATGTACGGGTAACACAGTATCACGGAGTCCCTATCGCACCGCATAATGCAGGCAATCCGGCACCGGGTTATTATACCAATTCTGCCGGGGTTCTTATAGTGCCAACATCAGTTAATTACAACAGTACTTTCAACTACTGGGAGGTTACCATAACAGTAAATGGTTTTTCGGGATTTTATGTACACACCAACCTGAACCATGTACTGCCCATTACACTAAACTATTTTAACGGAACCAGGCAGGGTAATAATCACTTACTTAACTGGAAGGTTACCTGCGATGCTAGTCCTTCTGTAACGCTTATCCTGGAACGGAGTACAGATGGCACAAACTTTAATAGCTTATACAACATTACTGCTACAGCAGTACGGTGCACCCAACCGTTTGACTATACGGATGCTGCTCCATTGCCGGGAGTAAATTACTACCGGTTAAAAATGGTATCGGCAGATGGTAACAGCAAATACAGCAATATTGTGGCTCTGACGAGTAACAGAAAGGGTGTTGATATTTTAAGTATTTCACCAAACCCTGTAATTAACGGAACTTTTAATCTTGATCTGTTCAGCAATGCAACAGCATCTGTAGAAATAAGTATCACTGATATGCAGGGCAGGGTAGTAGAACACCGTAAGAAAAATGTCACTTCGGGTATTAACAGTATTGGGTTTAATGTGCCTTACCTGGCCGCTGGTACTTATACCATTTCTGTAACAACTGAAAAAGACAAATCGAGGGTGCTGCGTTTTGTGAAAGAATAAAATATACTACGGGTAAATTAATCCTGAATTTAAGAGCAAAAATATTACTTTTGCCATCCAAATTTCTGGTCCCGTAGTTCAATGGATAGAATAGAAGTTTCCTAAACTTTAGATGCAAGTTCGATTCTTGCCGGGACTACCAAATGAGAATTATGGCTGCATTCAGAAATGCAGCCATTTTTATTTTTTGTCGAAATCCTTGCTGCATCTATAATACAGGAAAATACAGAGTTGATCCTTGGAGTTCGAACTACCCTTTCTTTCTTATTATACAGAATTCCCTCAGGGAATATCAGATATTGCAATCTCTGTTTATCATCGTAATCGCTGGAAATCCATACTTGCAAGGGATTGCAGGAAATATCAATTACCTTTTTTACTACAGATTCCAGGTTCGAACTGTCAAATAAGCTTTTAGCCATTTCTTTCTCGATCTCCTCTTTTTCCTGTTGAAAGATTACTCTATACTTTTGATAAAGTTCCCCATCAATTTCATTCTTTATATAACGTAACTCAAGGCTTTCAATATCTTTCTCCAATTCAGTTACTCTTCTCTTTTTGGCAGCCGAGCCTTCAATTTTTTCTTTTAGTTTTTCACGAAGAGATGTACTTACATTCTCCGCTATTTCAGTCTTGTATTTGTCCTCGATCCTGAATTTATTCAGCTCTTTCATGAATAGACCATTTAGCAGATCGGCCCTTTCGTTAACCGCCGCACCTTTCCCCCTTGTCTTATAATAATAATGGCCTTTTTTTAAGTAACCTGTAAAGGGAGTGTTGCTGAACTCATCTTTAGCGAAGGATTTTAAGGGTATATCTTTGTTTTTGAATTTCTTGGCTATCCCTTTATGGGGGTTACCGGTTACTGCATCATTAGCCTTTAAAAATAAAGTCTCGGGTACCAAAGCAGGGTGCTGTCCTTTTATAACTTCACCAGGTATCAGCGAATGAGTAATGAAACCGCAATAAAAAGGATTGCTGATTATGCGTACAAAACTCTTGTATTCGATACTGGATCCTAATGCTCTCAATTTCTGCACTATATCCAGATTATTTAGTTTTCCTTCTGCCTTCCATTTAAATCCCATTTTGAGTAACTCGCCATCTTTATTTATTATGTACTTATGGTATTTTGCTTTCTCTTTCCTATTCAAATTGGTATACCCAAAAGGACAAGAAGCAACCCAAAATCCATTGCGTAAATTTTCTATCATTCCCCTGGTGGTCTTATCTCTTCTTAAAACGTTATCGTAATTACCAAATGCATAAAAAATGTCCTGTTGTAACTGACCCGAAGCAGTGGTTACATCTACATCCTGAAATACTGACAATACCTGCACCCCGATTTTCGCTAACTCCCTGGTCAGGTATCCGGCATTTTTACTACGGGAAAATCTTTCATAGGAATAAACCAAAATTGCTACAATTGTTTTGTCTCTTTTCACATATTCCAGCATCTTTTTGAATTCCTTTCTTTCATCTGTTTTTGCCGATTCCGCAGTACCACCAAAGTATTTTTTAATAGTAAACCCTTTTCTCTTGGCCTGTTTTTCAGCTTCTTTTTTTTGCGACTCCAAACTGGTATTATCAAATTGTGAGGGATCGGATACACGTGTATAACTCACTATTTGATTACCAGTTCGCCATATAGCTTTTTGGCTGAGCTTTGCAAATTGTTGAAGCTGCATTATCGATGATTTTTTCTCCATTTTCTTCTATTTGGTTGAAGATTATATTACTAATTATATCAGACAGGACTTTTATTGTTTCCTCCTCATTTAGTCCTGTTTTATTTTTTGCAATTTTACTTTTTACTTCATTTTTTAATTTTTGGGTTTGCATTTCTGTACTGTTGAAGTATCGCCGTGTCAATTGGAAGATACTTTGTTGGATTACAGAACCGTCTCAAACGGAATCGTTAAAAGATCTTTTTTTCAGTGTAGGTAAAAGAAAGTGTTTTCCCGTCTCTTGTATTTAATTCAATACCAGAATAATTTTTAAGGCCCAGCAAATGCATTACTTTTTTAGCATCATCACCTTTTATCAAGCCTTTTTGGTCACATTCTATTTTTTCAATTTTACGTTCATTCTCTTTAAATGTTATTTTTATAGATTTTACGTTCTCATTTCTTATTTCTTTAATAACCCTGTATTCATCATCGTTTAACAAGCCTGAACTAGTCAAAAAATTATCCTTTTCTTCATCAGCTATAAATTCAAGAATATAATTTGACAGTGGTATATACAAATGCGGCTTTGATATGCTAAAGTCTGTGATTTGTTCTTCACGAGTTCCATCGGGAGGCAATATAAACTTGATAAAAGTTTCATCTTCAAAAATATATAAACCAGCTTCTACCAGATAACTCAAACAGCCCTGAACTAATTCAGAAAAATAGCTTGTCTCATATCTGAACTGTATGCCCAGTTGGGGATAATCATAAACATATTGCATTGCTTCGAGTAATTCAGACTCGTCTTTTGTAAGAGAGCGGACCTTACTTAAATTATTATAGTAATCATAACGGGATTTTAAATTCTTTGCAGCCAGGTCTTCCTCAAATGCCTTTGTGAAAAGGTCATCATAAAGCGCTTTCATTAATTTAACCGAACAACCGAATTTTCTCATGGTTTCTAATACCCGAAGCCATAAATATTCTACTAAATTTAACCTTACCCATTTACCTCTTTCAATAAAATCAACGAGGCCTTTAGATTTCCAGACCTGAAAAATTTTGGAGTCAACACCTGTATGTTTTAAAAGAAAAATTTTTTCATGCAATAACTTGCCCATAGCGGTAGCTCCTTTTACCGAATCCAAATGAAGTTCCTTTGGTTTTATTTTTTCCATACCCAAATGTAATAATAAATTACTAATTAATTATCTTTTTTTATTAAAAATATAAAATATGTTGTATTTTCGAAAAAAATGCAACGAAAATATGAATACTCAATTTAGCCAGTTGACATATGATAACCAAAGGAAGTGCCTTAATTGCGATAAGCCGATAGCCGACCAGGAACATGCAACAAGAAAGTATTGCGAAAAATATTATGATCAATCTGGCAAAGTACACGATTGCAAAACTGATCACCACAGAACCATTGATAAACCTGAAAGGGAAGTTCAAGGTACTCTTATCAGGGATCAGAAATTTTTTACAAAACAAATTATCGAAATGATCTCAAAGAAGGGATATGAGGTTACCACTGATGACCTAAATGCATATGACATATCGCTTCCTGAATCACTTAAACTTGAAATAAAAAGTAATGGAATCGCAATTTCGCATTTCTTACAATATACTATTACATCATATCCCACAACCAATACACATAAAATTACGCGCCATGAACAACAATGAACTTATGAACCTGCTTACTATAATAAGTAAGAATAATAATGAAAAAAAATATCTAATTATTATGGGAGCAATAGCCGGTTTAGCATTAACCGGTTGCTGTTTTTTATATATACAGAACAAAAAAATTAACAAGAGCTATAGTGAATTTAAAAAGGAACAGTCTACCGATAATGCACAGAGATTAATTGATAAAGCCAAGATATGTCGACTAAATGACACCATAAGTCAATTGAAGGCCGAAAAGGAAATAAAGCCTGATACTAATCCTGATAATAATACTTCAGCAACACAAGAGACACCCACTGCATAATACAGTGTTTTATATTAATTGCTTCATTTTTTATATCCCCGGCTTATTATTTTCATAAAATTTCTCGTGAATTCACGAGAAATTACATGACATAACGTGAATTCACGACTATACACGTGTATTGTTGTGAATTCACGAGAATACACATTTTTTTACGTGAATTTATTATAAATGTATAGCCGGATTATATAATCTGCATATTTCTCGCCTGTATTTATTTAAGATCTATTGTATCATTTTCCCTCTGATAATTTCCATGAGTTTCCCCTTTATAATTTTCTCCAATCTGTATTTCAGTCGATTGAGAGTAGGAGCATTAAAAATTCTACTTTTAAAAAAATATCATAAAAAGTTTGCAATTACCAGAATTAGTCATTACGTTTATTACAGAAACGAAAACTAACCTTTATTACCCTTTTGTTTTTATAATCCAATTCTCCCTGAGAAGCTAGTATCAGACATGCATAAGAAAATCCCCGGTTCTCATGTAACATATAGTTGCATAGGCATTGTTTTTATTGTTTTGTTTATACTAAATCAAACCTTATGAGTCTAATCCGACTCTTCACAAAAATTCTCATTGTTTGCGCTTCGCAACATTGCCTAGCTCAAGCCGACAGTTTATTACAATCAGCTAAAGATTTCCCCGAAAAATACATTCCAAAATCCACAGACAAAGTTGATGATGACGATAGGAAACTATCCAAACAAACATTAAAGCTGTTGAAGAAGAGTTTCTTTAATAAAATCAAGAATTACTTAATCCCTTATAATCAAATTATAACTGCTTAAAATTCACCCTAAAATTTTCTGCTAATGACATCCCTTAGAAAACAACACCAAATTAAAGTAAATCTGCCTTTACAGATTATTTACCTTACTACAGTTTTATTATTTTCTTTGTTAAATTCCACAGCACAAAATACAGTATATACACCACTGTATAATTCTGGCAATTTTATTAAAACAATTGACTTTACTAAACCTGTAGGAGAAATTGCAGGAAGTGTATCAGCTACAGCATCAGGCGGAGTAACTTATTCAATTCCCATTTTTACATGCCCTGGTACAAATGGCATACAACCATCAATCAGCTTAACATATAATTCCCAAGCTTCATCTGGTATAGCAGGTTACGGTTGGGGCCTTTCTGGTTTATCAACCATAACTCGTACAGGGAAAAATATTTATCACAATGGGATTGTAAGCCCTGTGACCTATACTGCTGCAAATGATGCTTTTTTATTAAACGGAGTAAGGTTAAATGCAATCTCAGGAACAAACGGAAATAACGGAACAATATATGCTTTAGAATCAGAATCTTTTTCTAAAGTTGTTTCTTATGAAGGTAATTTTCCAGATAACCCCGGTTGGTTTCAGGTAACAATAAAAGATGGCTCTGTTTTGGAATTCGGAACTTCGGTTGGTGCCAGGGTATTGGCAGAAGATCTGAATAGTGTGATGATGTGGCGGCTAAGTAAAATAACTGACATCAACGGAAATTATATTGAATTTAAGTATGATAATACTGACCGGGATAACAGAATACAACAGATTATATATACCGGCAATTTAAATGCCGGTCTAATTCCTTACAACAAAATAAATTTTTCATATAGTATACGTACTGATCAAAATACGATTTATGAAGCGGGTGCCTCCCTGACTTCCAAATACTTACTAGATAAAATAACAGTTGTACATACCAATGATGCCAATATTGACGAAACAGTAAAAACCTATAAATTAAATTATGGATTCGATAACAGTTATTCAATGCTTAAGGAGGTGGTAGAATTTGGAGGTGATGAAAATTCACCGTCTTTAAATAGTACCATTTTTTTATACGGAGAGCCCAGTGAAAATCTATATTCAGAATCTGTTGCACTATTTAATGGAGAATGCATTGCCGGAGATTTTAATGCTGATGGGAAAACGGATATTTTAGCAAGTACTTACTATTACAATAATCTTATTAAATACAGTAGCGGATATAAAATATTGTTAGATCCTAATTCTACCACGCCTCTTTATGAAAAAACATTTGACCCCGGACATATTATTATCGAAAGCAAAAAACTTACAAGTTTTTTTGCAGCTGATTATAACCGAGATGGGCGGGATGATGTTGTAAATGTAAAAACATTATTCGTTACCTATCCTTCAGGAAATACACATTGGGTTGCCGATAGGTTTAATATTGAATTTACTACATCTACCGGAAGCACAACACAACAAATGCCGATGCCGCCCGGGGATAAAATTATTCATCCCTCGGGCAATTTTTTTATTCAGGGAGATTTTGATGGTGACGGCAACCAGGATTATATTACAATTTTTACAACCCATATTCCCTCAGGGGGATTAGGATTCTATCACGCATATATTTGTACTCCCGGAACAATCTTTGCAAACTATGGAATTAATCAATTTAGCGTTACCCCAGGCGAGTGGTCTGCAAACAGCATTGCTTCCGCTGATAAGATACTCCCCTTTGACTTAAACGGTGATGGCAAGCAGGAACTTTTAGTTGTTAAAGGATCTCAAACAAGTATATTAAGCATCAATCCTGAAACTGCAATTACATATTTGGCTTCCATTATTTTAACAACAACAGATATTGTTGTTGGAGATAGGATTTTTCCGGGAGATTTTAATGGGGATAAAAAAAACGATTTGTTGATTAGAAAAGCAAATGGGCAATGGAAAATTTTATATAGTACTGGTACAGGTTTTACCAGTACACTTTTTTCTTTTAACCAAACTGTTGCAATGAACGGTAATTATTGGGATGATAAAATTGTAATCGGTGATTTTGATGGAGATGGAAAGTCTGACATTGCACATGGATTTGCTGCTACAGGCGGTTCAAAGTTTTCTTTGTATTACAGTAGAGGTTTCAATTCTTCAACCTTTTTTTATGAGCAGCACACTTATAATAACATATTGCCCTATATTGATTTGGTTACTGGGGATTTTAATGGTGATGGGCGTACTGATATTTTATCAAAAGGGTCATATTATGGGGCCCCTGATATTATTTATTTTAAGAGGGAAAATACCACGCAAAGACTTTTACGAAAAATTACTACCGGCCATAATGTAACTACCACTTTTACATATTGGCCACTGACTTCCTCATATGTGTATCAGCGAACTGTTCCATTAAGCGATCCTGTAAATCAAAATCCCTTCAATTATATACAATTACCAATGTATGTTGTGTCTGCCATAAGTAATCCGGATGGTGCAGGAGGTATTGATGTAACACAGTATAATTATGAAAATGCAGTGATTCACCGGGCAGCTAAGGGCTTCCTGGGCTTTAAAAAAATAACTGCTGAAAACTATACGAGCGGTGTTACAAGAATAACTGAATTGGAGATTAATACGCAGTTCGCTGTGCCATATACAACAAGGCAGCTCGCATATCTTACATCAACTAACGAATTGTTATCAGAATCTTTAGTCACAAATTCATTCCATAACCTCTCAACAGGCAGTCATGATATCCGTTACTTGCAAAAAATTGATAAAACGGTAGCTATAGATTACCTAAATGATGACAGGGCATCCGAATCCGTAAACACTTATGATAGTTATGGAAATATTACCGGTAAAACTACGAAGATTGGTATCGTATCAGGAAATACTGTAACCCCAACTGAAACAACAATTACTTCATCAGCCTTTTCTATACACAATACGCCAGTACCAGCTAAACCTGATTATATCACTATAACTAAAACAAGAGTTGGAATGCCGGCTATTTCTGCAACTACTACATATACATATACAACAAACGGTTTAATTGCATCAGAAACTGGTTTTAGCGGCCTGCCTAAAGCTGTAACTGCTACTTACACCTATAATAATTTGGGTAACCCATTAACTGTTGTTACAAGTTCAACAGGATTAAATAGCCGTACAGCCACCTCAACCTATGATAACAAAGGGCGTTTTATTTTATCAATACAGAAATCCGGAACAGGAGTATCACAAACAGTATTCTACACCGTTAGTACTAAATGGGGTGTGCCTCTTACACAAACATCCACAGATTGCCTTGTCTCTACTAATGAATATGATGACTTTGGTACTTTAATGCATACTATTTTACCTGATGGAAATAATGTATATAAAAGCAATACCTGGCAAACAACAGATATTTTTGGAGCATTCAATCCTAATAAACTATTCTATGTTTATACTCATTTCGATGGAGGCAGCCCGGATTCAAAGGTGTATATAAATAAGTTTGGACAGCAATGGAGAAATGAAACTGTTAGTATGTATGGCCCTACTGCAAGATGGCATACAATATCTACTACTTATGATAACAAGGGAAATGTAAAAACAAAAACAAACCCACATTTTCCTAATATTCCTGCAAATCCTCCACCACCTCCAGCATTTCAACAACCCATAGAAACGCCACGTATTACGACCTACAATTACGATGCTTATAACAGAACAATTACGGTAGTTAATGATATCGGAACTGTAAGCTATTCTTACAACCAAGCAGGAAATGGTAAAATGCAAACTACAATTACCAATCAAGCAGGCCAAAGTAGTTCGCAAATTACTGATGCAACTGGCAAGATTATTAGTTCTATAGATAATGGTGGACAATTGGATTTTACTTTTGATAGCTGGGGCAACCAGTTAGAAGTTAAACGAGGAGGGACAACAATAGTATATTCGGGTTACGACCAATACGGAAAACAAACAAGTTTGAACGATATTAATGCAGGGACAACAGTTTATAATTATGATGCTTATGGACAGTTAAAACAGCAAACAGATGCTTTGGGGAATACGTACAATATGAATTATGATGATTTGGGCCGTATAATAACCCGGGTTGGACCAGAGGGAACAACTTCTTATGAATATTACAATCATGTTTTATCAGGCTGCAGTAACAATAATCTTACTAAAGTATCTGGCTTCAACGGGGTAATAAATGAATATACTTACGATGGTTTAAGAAGGCTTTGGACCGAAACCAAAATAATTGATGGTACAAGTTATACTACTTCCTATCAGTATAACAACTTTAGCCAAGTGAGTAAAACAACTTATCCATCTGGATTAGCTGTTTATAGAAACTATGATGTGAATGGATATTTAAATAAAGTTTATCACAGCACAACACACCCCAAAAATTCTTTATTTCAAAATGGTTGGGTAGATGGCGAGGGAAAATATTTGACCTATGGTCTGGGTTTTGGCCAAACTACAAGTAATACATACTTTAAAGGTTTTCCGGCAACTACAATCACTTCGGGTATACAAAATCTTGCCTATAATTTTGATTTGCAGACGGGCAATCTTTTACAACGGACCGACAACCTTAAAAACCAGACAGAATATTTTGGGTATGATAATTTAAACAGGTTAACAACAAGTACTCCTAACAATACCCAACAATCAGGAATAACATATGATGCAAACGGCTCGATAAGTATGGGAAATATTGTTGCCAAAACAGATGCAGGGTATTATAAATACAAAAATGATAAGATAAATGCGGTTGCCTATGTTATGAACACGCCTGTGCCTGGACAGCAGCCTGTAACACCTGCACCAAATACACAGATTTCATTACTAGAACAGCAAATAACCTATACACCTTTTTTAAAAACAGCTACCATCGGTGAAGGACAATTATATGGAGGCCCTTATATAGAATATACTTATGGGCCGGAATATGAACGTGTAAAAAGTGAATTATGGCAAGGACATTTAGGTTTAACAGAAACAAAATATTACCTTGGTAATTATGAAAAGCAAATCAAGAACGGGGTTACAAGATAGATACACTATGTAGGTGGAGGTAATGGGCTGTGTGCGATTCTGGTAAATGAGTCAGGAGTTTTGTCATCATATATAGTTTATACGGACCATTTAGGTAGCATTAGTACAGTAACGGATAACAATGGCGCAAATATTATAGCTGAGCAAAATTTTGATGCCTGGGGTCGAAATAGGAATCCATCCAACTGGAATGTTTATGATCCATATCCAAATCTTCCGGATTGGCTTTACCGAGGTTATACAGGACACGAAATGATGCCGCTATTTTCGCTCGTTAATATGAATGGCCGCATGTACGACCCGTTGTTAGGACGCATGTTGTCTTCTGATAGTTATGTACAAAACCCTTTATTCACTCAAAACTATAACAGGTATAGCTATTGTTGGAATAACCCATTAAAATATACAGATCCAAGTGGTAATTTTCTAAAAGCGGCTTTTTTTGCAGTTGCTTTCCTGGGAGAATTTATTAGTAATTTAACCAGTGGTACAAGCGATGCATTAGGAAAAGCGTTTAATGGGGCAAAAAGTGCTACTGATGAGTTCGATGGTGCTTTCCGATGGACACTTTATGATAAAGGTGATACAAGATATACAGCGGGGATAAACCCATTTTCACTCAGTATATCCGCTGATGGATATTTTAGAGAAGGAGACTGGACTTTTAATGCTGGTGCCGGAATTAGCGCTATTGGTGGAGTTGGTATAACGGTAGGAGCTGCTTATTCAGCTGGTAATTTTTCATTCAATGTATCAGGTGGAGTAAGCCCAAATGCAACAGGCAACGGAAGTAATCCCAGGATCGGGGGAGGTGTTACATATTTCGATAGGGCTAATAATCAGTCCTTTTCAGTGGGACTTACAGCTTTTGGAGGAAAGGATGCTCAAAAAAACTGGTTTATAGGATATAGTAAAGGAGACTTCTCTTTTCGAATGACAAATGACGCTTCTGTTGGGGGAGATAAATTTCGTACTGCAGCAGCAGAGATTGGTATTGGAGAGACTTCCTTTGGATTTAATCTATATACTACCGCACCTCCTGATGGAGAACATTCTGAAGGAATAGGGCTAAGTACAGCTAATTTCAAAAGTATGTGGGGCCCGAATTCTCATGGTACATATTCTAGTGGTAGCAGAGTATATGCAGGGTTATATTTTGGCTATCAAAGCAATAACACAGTCAGCAGAATCGGTGTCGATGCTCCTTGGGTACAGGACTTTTTTCAAAATGGAATACATAGACATTTTACCCATGGTCCATATTTCAACACAAATAATGGCCCTTCAACTAGATTATTTCTTCAAACTTTAAATTATTTTCCATATACACTTTATTAAAATGCGTAATTTTTTTATAATAATAGTATTAGTAATATCAGTTGATTTAATTAGCTGCAGTAGCCCAGTCAATTGCTCTAAATATTTTATTGCTTACAAAGAACCGATAATTAATAGCAACCAAAAATTATCATTAAGAACTGATGGTATTTACATATCTAAAAATGGAAGGGCTGCTCTTTTTCTATTCAATAATGGAAAAGTTAAAGTCTATAGCCCTTTCTTTGATACTTTGAGAGCGGAACTTTGGGTTCCGCCCCAAAAAGTAATAGCTGAAATGCAAAATGCCTGGGAATATAAACAAAAAGAAAGATGGGGTGATTTTTTTATCAAAGGGAATGAAATAATAATTCAACGCTTCAATCGCAATAATGAAGAAGTTTGCAAGCGATCAGTTTTTGAAGAAAAAGGCCGAATTCTTAATGATTCAACAATTGAAATATATTCTGAGTATTCATATTGGTGGAAAGATAAATTACCTTCATTATCTGCTCCTTGTGTTTTAAATTTTTACAAAACCAATACTAAGCCAGACAGCACAATTGCTTGGTTTGTAAATAAAAGTTGGTATAAAAATGAACTAAATGAAAAGAGAAAATGATCAAATTTATTAAAAGCTATCAGATACATTTACAAATGCAAGTCTAACTTTTTTTGAACAAGTAGATTATATGAAGACAACCTAAAAATTTACAAATTAACAGTTTATGAAAAAGAACCTTATATTATTAATGTTAATAGTTTTCTCTGCTTTAGCAGGCATTGCCCAACAAATACCATTCGGCAGTTGTGGATTTGTATACATCCATGATGCAGCAGGAAACAGAACCAGAAGAGTATACTACTGTAATAATGGAACAGACCCATATCCAACAAAGCAAAATATAGACAGCACGAGTTTTGTAAATGCTAATACTGCTTTTACAAAACAGGAAATGAGGGATATAGAATTTCAGCCTGTTGATGCTTTGTATCCCAATCCAACTTCAGGAATATTTTACATTAATTTTAGTAAAGCCTTGTCCAATGCTAACATAAGCCTGGTTGATGTTAATGGTAAAACGGTACAGCAATATAAAGCATGCGGAATAAAGCTCACCTGTAATTTGTCGGTTTTACCAGGAGGAATATATTTTGTGCGAATTGAAGAGAATGGGCAAACAATATCGAAGAAGGTGATAAAACAATAATGCATTTACCTAATCAATATTACAGTTCCTTTACGTTGTAATTGGGTTCCTTTATAATTTACTCCTTCTGCAATCCATACATAAGTACCTAAGCCTTGTTTTGCACCTTTGAAATTGCCATCCCAACCTATAGCTGGATCCTTAGTGGTAAATACCAGTTGGCCATAAGTATTAAAGATTGTAAAGTATTTAAACTCTTTCAGGCCTATTGGAATAGCTTTTAAAATATCATTTTTGCCATCACTATTTGGCGTAAAAGCATTGGGTACATATATTTCAGGACCTTCAAATACTGTTATCTTAATATTATCAACACCTATACAGCCATTTGCATTTTGGGCAGTTAGTGAATAAGTTATATCTCTGTTTAAGATTGCAACAGGGTTAATAATAAACGGATTATTTAAACCATAATTTGGAGACCAGGTGTAATTATTAAATCCGGTATTATTTATATCAACACCAAATAATTGCAAAGGTTGGTTAATAGCAACTGTTGTATCGTTTCCTGCAAATAAATTTGGTGGTGGGCTCACTGTCAATAAAACAACATCATCTTTCAAAGAATTGCAGCCATTGGCACCAATTACAGAAAGAGAATAAGTAAGCAAACCCACACTTGGTTGAATTACCATTGGATTAAATACATTTGCATTTGACAAATAAGTAGATGGTTTCCATAAATAAGAGGCACCGCCGGTGCCAGTCAGCAGTATATCTTTTCCGAAACAAATACCAGTATCTCTGCCTGCATAAGCAATCGGTGCTAGATTTACAAAAACAGTTACCATACTTGTTGCAGTGCAGGTTCCATTTGTTGCTGTTAAAGTATAAGGCGTAGTTACAATGGGCGATGCTTCAGGATTTAAAATTGCAGGGTTGTTAAGTCCTGTAACAGGTGACCAGGAAAATGAAGTGCCGTTTGATGTGGCATTTAAAGTAGTTTTTGTGCCCTCGCAAATCGTAATATTATTACCTGCATTTACAGTTAACGTATTATTTAAAGTAACTGTAACAGGAAAAGTAGCAGAGCAGTTATTAAAATCTTTAACAGTAACCGTATAATTATTGGGGCTAAGCCCTGTAAAAATATTTGATACCTGAAAGTTAATTCCATCAATACTATACTGTAAAGGAGCTGAGCCTCCCGAACCTGTAGCAGTTATAACACCATTATTAAAATTACAGGTAGATGCAGTGGCAGTTGCATTGAGCAGTACTGGAGGAGAGTTAACTAATAATACATTAATTGTGTTAGTAACATTTAAAGCATCTCTCACAGTGATAGTATAATTTCCTGCAGCCAGTCCTGAGAAGTTTCCGCTTGTCTGAAATACAATACCATCTTTAGAAAACTGGTAAGGAGGTGTGCCAAATGTTGCCGAGGCCGTAATACTGCCATTTGATAAATTGCATGAAGGGTTGATGAATGTTGCAGTAATACTTAGAGGGCAACTGGTAAAGTTAAAATCCTTAATTAATTGTATTCCGCCACACGCCTGATTTATAATTGCTCTTACAGTATAAGTCAATACAGGATTTAATCCCGTAAACAGCCCGGTTGTATTAGTTGCAATTTGAGTTGCGCCGCTCATTAAAATATATGTAATTACGGTTGCAGCCGGCGGCGCAGGGCTTACGGATGACTGTGCTGAAACCGTGTTGCAGTCGGAAATCACAGACAATGTATAAACCGTGGTAGCACAATAAGATGAAATATCAATTGATGCAACAAAACCATTTCCGCTTGCATATAAAAGCTGCCGCCCCTGATCGTAAGCCAAATCATAAACGGAGGCAGTGGGGTAGCTTGCAATGTTTATATCATTAGCGGCGGCATCATCAAAAATGCTGCCATTAAATTTATAAACTTTAATGGTGCCGTTTGTACTTCCGATAAATACATTATTACATTCATCAGCCACGATCCCTCCCTGCATTAAAGCAACATTCGGGTTTAAAACCAATGGAGTTCCAACTGTTGTACCATCGACCTTACTGAAAGCTTTTAGGTTTAAACCATCATAATAAAATAAATAAGAACTGTTTACAGACAAAGCATTGGTAGAGTTATCAGTAAAACCAAAAGTATTTGTAGCAAGATAAGGCCGATTACTTTGTTCAAATAACCTGTTGAAACCTGATGGTGTTTGCCAAAGAACGTCAGAAACGCCATAAGGGGGTTTATGTTTGTAAATCCTGTTGCTAATAAAGGGGGGTGTGATATCGGAAGCATAAATTGTATACATGTCATTGGTAGTAGGGTCGAAAACAAAATCAGATATATCCTGGTTAAAAGCACTATTACCGGTAATATTAGCACCGGTAATTATTGGTGAAGGAGGAGTACAAATGGCTAAGTTATTGTTTGAATTATTACTACCTCCGGCAATGAAAATTTGTGGATTCCCGTTATTACAGTTCCAGGCCATTTTCCAGTTTTCTGAAAAATTAATATCGGCTACTGTAATAAAGTTGTCATATATACCAGCGGTATTCAATCGGATATTCACCGAACCATTTGGGACGCCCAACCCTTGGCCTAAATAAATATTACCTGTGGTTTTCTCAACCACCCAACCTCCATTAGTAATCCCGAAAATCCAGGAAGGTGTTGTAAGTGTGCCATGAAAAGTCCATAATAACACTCCAGTAGGGTCAAATTTTGCAAGCTTGCATGGTAAAAATCCGCTACCACCACCACCGACCACATAAATATTGCCATCGTAATCAAAATCAATATCTTTTGCTATGCCGTTATTTGCACCCGTAAGGTTAGCGGTATTACTGATAAAAGGGTCTACTACTAGTGGTTTTGCCTTATCATAATCACTGATAGTAAAACTAATAATGTTATTATTTTTCTGAAAAGAAGAACTATATATGTACTGTTTACTTTGAACATCTGGCTTAAGTTGTAGTTTATCTGTAGTGCTACTGAAACTTAACGGAGAGGTTTCAGCAATTTCATTAATTGCAGACTGAATAACTAAATTTCCATTTTTATTTATAGCTATTCTTTTTACATCACCACCATACTTCATTTTAACCATACTTAAATCTGCTCCTGACCTTACAATAAGGCTATATTCAAAACCAGTTTTTCCTGAGTTATTAAAATGATAAATCATATCTATTCCCGGATATAAATCTTTATAAGTAATTCTTTTAAATCCTTTTGCTTTCTCCTTCAAAAGCCCATAAATATGATAATCGGACGTAATGTCTTCAGCAATAATTTCTGGCTGTGGGTTAGCACCCAACCATTCCATAATTATTATCTTATCAGTAACTTTTCTTTTTCTTTCAATTTCTTCTTCGGGTATACCTTTTTTCTCAAGTTTTTCTTCTTCCTGTTTTGATATATTTTCAACTTTTCTTTGAAGATGAATCAAACCTTTTGGCGTAAATAAAACAGGCATTCCAAATCCTTCAAATCCATATTTTATTTTACCCATCCTGGTAAATCCTTGCATGGTTTCGCCATACTGGCCAATATTTTCTATGAATGAATTTTTAGAACTGAGTAAGCCGTTTGACAGTTTATTTATGGGTGGTTTAGTAATATCAAAAGAAGGAGTTTGTGCAAAACTCGGAATATTGAATAGCAATATAAGGGCGATTAAAACTTTCATCAGTAGTGTTGAATACTGTGAGGAATAAAACGATAATAAAGTTAATAAAAATATTATTTGTTTCCAATTTTGAATTGTAAAGCAATAATAAAAATGACTTATTTATTCACAAGAAATCCCGTGAAGTGGCCTCACAAAGAAATCTCCTAGCTACAATAACCAAGAAAATCAATAACATAAGTGAACTCTTAGCTACCTGATCGAGAATAATAAGTATCAATAAAAAAATTTTAAGCAGAGTCCTGACCTTAATTCCTTTTGTGTGAGGATCAATTGTTTTATTTACTGAAAGTAATTTGGTGACACATTTGATTTCAAGCATCAAATTAGTGGCATAGCATTTAATGATGATTATCTCGGTTATCTGCAAGCCGATTTTTAATTTAATAAAAAATTATTTTGAAACAGTTGCAAATATCAATAATGTATATTATGTTTACTTTACTTTAGAAAAAATACTTTTTTGCCACCCCTGGCATTTAATCCTACCTGCGAAAAATTTTTCTGTTCAAGCATAAACTAACAGTAATTCTATTACTGTGACAGTAGACTGTCACATGTAATATTGTATGTACTTTATAAATGCTTTTTACCCATGCGCCTGAAGCAATTAATATTTATCATTTTTTTGCAGTTCAGTTTCTTTAGCTGTCTGGCCCAGGCAGATAGCATATTCCTGGCTTTGGAAAATATTCAAAAAGTTCCTGTTAAATATCTCAATGCTGTAGAAAATAAAATAGATAAGTACAGCAACCGCATTACCGGTAAAACAGAAAAGACCTTAGCTAAACTCAGCAAGTGGGAGAACAAGATCAAAGGAATTTTAGACCAGGTGAGCCCTGAAACATCTGCAAAGTTATTCGGCAGCAATGCAACCACCTTTGGCAGTGTTTTAAAAAGAATACAGGAAGGCAAAGCGGTAGCTGTAGGATACAGAGCAAAGTATAACAGCTATCGGGATAAACTTACCACCAGTGTCAAATATCTGGAAGATCAAAAGGATAAACTGGATAAAAAACTGATTCAGCCGATTAATGATGCCAAAAAGAAACTGGAAGAATTGGAACAGGATATTTCAAATACAGAAGCAGTTGAGCAATTTATAAAAGAGCGGAAAAAACAGTTGATGAATGAAGCTGTAAAATATATCGGCAAAAGCAAGTACCTGACTAAGATCGATAAGGAAGCTTATTACTATATTGAAACATTACGTAATTACAAAGAATTATTTTCTGATAAAAAGAAAGTTGAGGTATTAGCACTTAAAGTGTTAAACAAAATTCCTGCATTTAAAAATTTTGTAAAACAGAACAGTATGCTGGCATCCCTCTTCAGGCTGCCATCTGAGCCGGGAGCACCATTGGACTTACGAGGATTACAGACCCGGGAGAGCGTAAATACTTTGATACAAAACAGGATTGGTTCCGGGGGGCCGAATGCAAGGGAAGTTTTTAATCAGAATATGCAAAGAGCACAAACAGAGTTAAAAGCCCTGAAAGATAAAGTACTCAAAGCTGGTGGCAGTAGTGGTGATGCAAACATTCCTGACTTCAAACCTAATATGCAAAAGACAAAAACTTTTGTACAGCGGTTAGAATATGGAAGCATTTTTGATTTTGAAAAATCCAATGGATATATCCCGACGATTGCAAATATCGGGGTCAGTGTAGGATATAAATTGAATGACAAATCTGTGATTGGTATTGGTGTTAATTATAAAATGGGGCTTGGTAGTATACAACGAATCCGTATTACGCACCAGGGTTTGGGATTCAGGGGATTTGTTGACTGGAAATTGAAAAGACAATTCTTTGTAACGGGTGGGTTCGAGATGAATTACAATACATCATTTAAGAAGATAGAACAGTTGAAAAATTATTCTGCTTGGCAACAGGCCGGACTGGTTGGATTGACAAAGAAAATATCCATCAAAACGAAACTTGCCAAAGGAACAAAAGTGCAGTTACTGTACGATATGCTTTACCGGCAACATATACCTGTGAGCCAACCTTTTGTTTTCAGAATAAATTATGAATTGAAATGATGACAATAATATTTAACCATTTATACTGATGAAAAAATTATTTATTATTCCTGCATTATGGTTATTACATTCGGGGGTATTTGCTCAATTACCTGAAGCAATGAAACTTCCTGATTTTGTACAGCCAACACCGGAGGTAAGCGCATTGTTAAAAGCAGATAACCTTTCGGTGAATAATTCTACGGGCTCTCCGAATATTAATATTCCTATTGGTGTGCTTGCAGTTAACGGAATCAAACTGCCAATTAATGTATCTTATAACTCCACCGGCGTTAGAGTAGATGAATATTCATCCATGGTTGGTACAGGCTGGAACTGTAGCTCAGGAGGAGTGGTATCGAGAACTATCTTTGACAGACCTGATGAAGCCCGAGACGGAAGTTCATATCCTACCAATCTGAGTAACCCCAATTTCAGCAATCAGAATGCTGCATTACTGAGTTTTTTAAAAGATCACCCTGATGCGGAATCTGATATATTCAGCTTTTCTTTTCTTAATTATTCGGGAAAGTTTATACTGGATTCCAATCTCCAAACCATAATACCACTGGCAAATTATAATGTTGTTATCAAACCTATCAGTAATTATTTTCCTGATGGATTTATTATTACAACAGATGATGGTTCTACATTCAGATTTGACGTAGCAGAAACCAGCAAAAGCAGGAACCCGATGGGTACTGGCTGTCCCAAAACTTATGAGGCTTCAGATAATATAACCAGCTGGTATCTGAGCAAGATCACCGCCCCCAATAAGCGCTCTTTTATGAATTTTACTTACCTCACCCAAAACATTCTTTTTGAACAATCCATCAGCCAGTACTTGTCAAAATGTATTGAAACTGATAATTACCTACCCGGATGTGGAGGGGCTGCCTTGCCATTAAATTCCGAAACATTTTATACCTGTGTTACCCGTCAGCTGGTAAGCAGTAAATTCATTTCGAAGATCATTACATCTGCCGGTGATACGGCAGCTTTTTATTATGACAGTTCTCCCAGACAGGACCTGGATTCAGCAAAAAGATTATCACAGGTAAGGATTACCAACCGCAATGGATTGATCGTTAAGCAGGCAACATTGTACAGTTCTTATAACAGCGGCAATGGCACTTCTTCACATACCAATTCGAATAAACGATTGTATCTCGACAGTATAAAACTGGATAATATCGGCGATACACTTAACTCAATTCCTTATAAATTTGATTACATTGATAAGAGCGGGGTTTCCGCAAGATTAACTTACCTACAGGACTGGTACGGGTACAGTAATGGTAAATCTTCCAACGCTTCGCTTATTCCTACACTTCCAACAACTGACATGAATTACCCTTACTTGGGCGGTGGCTCAACGCTGGTAACTTATGGAGACCGTTCAATTGATACCGTTTATGCTATGAAAGGATTATTGAACAAGATCATTTATCCCACTGGAGGTTATGATTCTATTATATACAGACCAAATAGATATTATAACGGTGGCAACGATTCTTTAATAGGGGGTTCTTCCGTTACGTCTATCCAGTCGTACAGTTTTGGCCAAAAGGAACTGGAAAAGTCTTTCAGTTATTTAGATACCAGCAACCATTCTTCTACATTCCTTTTAACCGGTCTCAACCGTTGCAGTGACCAAACTAAAATAAGTAAAGACTGGTATTTCTGTGGCACTGTTATTTGTGAAGGGCCATGGTACAAAATAGCACATCTAAGTTCAAACCTACAGGTACCGTTAACTACATTGGGAAGCCAACATGCTTACCACCGCAATGTAATTGAAAAAACCGTGGGAAGTACCAATAACGGTTATACTGAGCATCATTACTTGTTTTTTAACGGTGGGAATCTGGGGCCTTATGATATATCTATAGGACATAACAACAAAATATTGTCCGCTCCTTTGCAGGTTGTCAACGATGTCGTATTGGGCGAAGATTTGACAAAAATATACCGCTATGATACTGCAACCAGCAGTTACAAATTGCAGAAATCAGTAACCAATTATTTATTCATGCATAATTTTTTAAGTTATTACAATTACGTAATCAAAAAGAATTTCTTGGCTGGTTATAATAGTACACCGCCAACAGTCCCCTGCGAGTTTAATCCATTCGATGTTACAAAATATGCGATTAATAAATATGACGTATATACAGACAGTACCAGGGAGGTTACCTACGATAATAATAATGATTCCTTTATTGTAAAAACAACTACCGAGTATGCAAATTCCCTGCATAGTTATCCAACCAAACAAATTGTAAATAGCCCTGACGGAGATATCCTAGAAATAAGAAAGACATATCCCCTTGATGGCAGTGCTTCTGTCTTAACATACCGCAATATAGTGGCCCCCGTACTGGAAGAAAAAAAATACAAGAACAGCACATTGCTTTCTACCATTACAAATACTTACGACGACTGGTTTAACGACAGCACTGTTGTGGTTTTACAACAAACAGAATATAAAGAGCAAACCAACAGCATGCCCGCTCACATCAATTATATAAACTACGATACGCTAGCCAATGTGCTGGAAATAGCAAAGGATAGCGGCGTTCATAAAAGCTATTTATGGGGGTATAAAAAACAATTACCAATTGCAGCGGCAACCAATGCAGCTGCCAACGAAATTTTCTATACAAGTTTTGAAGAGGTGGACGGAACAACTGATGCAGTAGCAAAAACTGGTGGTAAAAGCCATAGCGGTAATTACAGTGTCAGTTTTTCTTTGCCCAATGGCAAAAGCTACGTGCTTACTTACTGGAGCTGGGATGGGACCAAATGGGTGTATTATGAAACAGCTTACACCGGCTCTACAACTATTACTGCCACATATAAATTAGACGAAGTAAGGGTATTTCCTGTGGATGCACAGATGGTAACCTTTACCTATGAACCAATGCTGGGTGTGATGAGCCAATGTGATGTAAGAAACCAGGTAAGCTATTATGAATATGATGCATTGAACCGGCTGAAGCTTATACGTGATGAAGACGGCAGGATATTAAAACTGTTCGACTATAAATACCAACAATAAAATGTTGTAAAAATAACCAGATCATAAACCTAAATAATTAGAGTATTATGCTCACTGTAAAACAACAAATAGCGCTGCTGATTACTATGCTGATGTTTACCAGCACATATGCCCAGGATACACCTCCTGCGGCCTTCCCTAGTGGCATAAAAGTAAACTATGTTCGCACCTGGGAAGCCTATGCCCCCATGACCCATAAAGATAGTGTGACGGCAGGAAGTATAGAAAAAGTAAAGCAGGTAACCCAGTATTTTGACGGCCTGGGCAGGCCCATTGAAACGATTGTAAAAAAAGGAAGCCCTTTGCAGGAAGATATTGTATCAGCAAACACCTATGATGCATTTGGAAGGGAATCCAATAAATATTTGCCTTATATTACCAATACAGGAGCTGACGGTAATTTTAAAACAGACCCCTTTAATACCCAATATGCCTGGTATATATCTAATTACAGCGACAGCTTTACCTATACCAAAACCCTGTTTGAATTATCTCCCCTGAACAGACCAACTAATGCCTATGCACCAGGTAAAAGCTGGACAGGTGATGGAAGAGGAATAAGCATACAATACCTGTTCAATACTATTTCTGACAGCGTACGCAAATGGATCATCAGCAGCAACCAACCTGCAACTTCAGTAAGGTACGGAGCCGGCCAATTAGAAAAAATCGTTACTACTGATGAACATGGCAAACAGGTGATTGAGTATAAAAATCTTGGAGGAAAAATAATCCTAAAAAAAGTACAGATAGATAATTCTCCTGTAGGAGCACATTTAGGATGGTTATGTACCTACTATGTTTACAATGATCTGAATGAACTAGTATTTGTAATACCGCCAAAGGCAGTTGAACAACTTATCAATAACAGCTGGACCTTTGGCAGTTATACGCTTGATGAACTCTGCTTTAGCTATAGTTATGATGAACGCCATAGGATGACCAGTAAAAGAGTGCCGGGTGCAGGTATTGTCTATATCATATACGATGCCAGGGACAGGTTGGTAATGACACAAGACTCAGTACTCCGTTCAGAACATAAATGGATGTACACATTATATGATGTATTAGACAGGCCGATAACAACAGGACTGATAACGGATAATACCTATTACAATGATGCTGCCCATCACAGAAATCTAGCGCAGACCAGTATCAGCTACCCCAACCCAGCTAGCTATACCAATGAGCAATTAACAAAAACATTTTACGATGATTATACCTGGCGAAGTGGAGAAGGCAGCCCTTTGAGTGCAAGCAGAGTTACCAGCTATGATGGTTATCTATCAAGCCCTTCGAACAATATCTGGCCATATCCACAGGATGCTACTGCGGCTACTGTAAGGCTAAGAGGATTGGTAACTGGTACAAAGACAAGAGTGCTTATCAGTAACGATTCGCTGTATACGACACCCTTTTATGATGATAAAGGAAAACCAATACAAACACAGAGTAATAATGTAAGTGGCGGAACTGATGTTATGGTAACACAATATAGTTGGACCGGTCAGCCATTGCTTAATATTACCAAACAGGCAAAGGCAGGTACCAATTCGCAGACAACCATCGCACTCACTAAACTTACCTATGATGTTCAATGGAGGATGATAAAGACTGAAAAGAAGATAAGCAATACCCGGGTAAGTAGTGGCAGTATGCCGGGAAGCTGGACAACGATCAATGAAAACGGTTATGACGAGCAGGGACAATTAAAAAAGAAAAAGCTTGGAACCACAACTGTAGATTCACTTCAGTATGACTATAATATCCGTGGCTGGATGTTGGGCATGAACCGGAGTTATGTAAAAGATACAACAAGCTCCAGCAACTGGTTTGGCTTTGACCTGGGTTACGATAAAACTTCCTTTACTGTGAACAGTGGTTCTCATAGTTATACCGCGGCACAATATAACGGGAATATCAGCGGTTTGCTGTGGCGGAGTACAGGAGATGATATGCTGCGTAAATATGACTTTACCTATGACAATGCCAACCGGCTAACCGGGGCAGACTTTAATCAGCTTAACAGCAACAGTTTTTCAAAAGCTGCCGGTGTAGATTTCAGTACCAATGGTTTACTATATGATGTAAACGGAAATATCTCTAATATGAACCAGAAAGGATGGAAACTGGGAGGTAGTGTTACCATAGATAGCCTGGCATATGTATATAATACTAACAGCAATAAGCTGCATTATGTAACTGACAGAACAAACGATGCTGCAACATACTTGGGAGATTTTAAAGAATACAGCAACAATACAAATCCAGATTACAGTTATGATGGTAATGGCAATTTGAAACTTGATTCCAATAAGCATATCAACAGCATAAAGTATAATCATCTTAACCTGCCCGATACCATTGAACTGGCGAATCCAATAAGCGCATTCCAGCCAAGATATATAACTTATACCTATGATGCCAATGGAAATAAATTAAAAAAGATAGTGTCTGAGGCTTTTGGTATAGGAGATGATCAAACAACTACAACAACCTATATTAATGGATCAGTCTACGAGAGTTTTTATAAGTATTCAAGTTCAGCCGGTGGTGTTGTGCGGGAATATACAGACAGCCTGATATTTATATCTACAGAAGAAGGTAGGGCAAGAGTAAATGCTGACAGTAGCGAAGTGGTGTATGATTATATGCTGAAAGACCATCTTGGTAATGTACGGATGATGCTGACTGAAGAGAAGGATACAACATTCTATCCACCTGCAACAATGGAAGATGCTTTGGCTGCCGACGAAGAACTTATTTATGGTAACTTGCCTGCAACAAGAGTTGATGAACCCAATTTTTATCCTGAAGCGCACGTAAAAGTGGCAAAAGTAAATGGAAAATCAGGGCCAATGATTGGCCCATCAATGATTTTGAAAGTAATGGCCGGAGATAAGTTTAATGTAAAGGTTGATACATGGTATATAAATGGCAGTACCCCCGGTGGACCTAGTAACCCGTTTACTGCTTTGATCTCTGCACTTGCCGGAGGAATTGCTACAACCACCGGAGGTAAAGTTACTCAGTCTGAAATCATTAGCAGCGGTGCTCTTACACCAGGGGTTACACAATTCTTAAGCAGCCAGTCTTCTCCTATCAGTGGAAGGCCAAAAGCATATTTAAACTGGATTATGTTTGATGAGCAATTCAATTTTGTGAGTAGCAATAGCAACTTTGAACAAGTGCCTGATGAATCAGTTTATGATAATTGGATGTATCCCAGTAACCATACAGAACCGATTGTTCAAAATGATCTACCTATAAGTAAAAATGGATTTTTGTATATTTATGTAAGCAATGAAACACCAGACATTGATGTGTTCTTTGATAATTTACAGGTAACGCATATTAAAGGACCCTTACTAGAGGAAACCCATTATTATCCATTCGGGTTGACAATGACGGGCATCAGTAGTAAGGCAGCAGGTGGTCAAGAGAATAAATTTAAATACAACGGTAAGGAAGAACAAAGGCAGGAGTTTAGTGATGGTGGTGGTTTAGATTGGATGGATTATGGGGCCAGGATGTATGATGCGCAGATTGGAAGGTGGCATGTAATTGATCCTCTTTCTGACCAGATGCGTAGGCACTCTCCTTATAATTATGCATTTGATAATCCCATTAGATTTATTGACCCCGACGGAATGAGGCCTGGTGGTGATTGGTATGGGTATAGTATGAACAAGGAAAATGGAACAGCTACAGAAAGTTCAGGAGAAAATTCAGGTCCAACAAAAGTAATTATCGAAGGAGGCCGTAGAGTAGAGTCTTTTGAAGAATTGCAAGCTTCTGTGGCTAAATATTTGACCTTAGATATATCCGAAAGTGGTGAAATAACTTACACTCAAAATCTTCAAATACCAACATTAAATCCTATTAAACCTGATGAAAGTGCAAAACAATTGATGAAAGCAATAGATAATAAATATATAACTGTTACTAACTGGGCATCTGATAATCTTACCACCAGGTCAGGAGGTGCTTATCCTGGAGATGCCTTTGTAGGGACGACCATAGTTAATTCAAAAACGCCAGGACCAATCAGGCAAGTTAAAGCATTTCAAGAACAGGACCCTTTAAGCTTGAGAATTGCAGATAATTATATAGGGGCTCCAGGATCTACAACTCTTCATGGAATAACTGAGGCATTTCAAGCAGCATTGATAACACAAAGTACTGGAGTTATATCTGGCCCAGCAACGCCGGCGGAGGAATCAAATCCTTTAAGTATATATTCAAGAGCCCACTTAGCTGCAACCCCCCAGTTAACTAGTTTTGCTTCTCAACCTTGGGCAGATCGAAATACTGGTAAGTTGATAAGAATTGATTATACTGTAACTAATAAGGCAGGTACACTCAGACCCCTAATTTATAAAGTCATAAAATAATATTATGAAATATCGTTTCGTAAATACTTTGTATTCAGTAATTGCAGCTTTTTTGGTATTCTGTTCGTGCAAGATGCAATTATCAAACTCAACAAGTCAAAATAGCGATGTTAATGTTTTTAGAAGTGATAGTTTATGGAATGTCTATAAAATCGACTCTATAAACTCATATTATGTTATTTACGCTGAGAAAAATCACAAATTTTATAAAATTATTTCCAAAAAAAATCTTGACAATTGTGATGAAAAAATTCAAAAAAATTTAAAGTATAACTTCTTATTAAAGTCGATTTGGAGTGAATCATTCATGATTGGAAATACGAAAATTGTTCCATCTCAAAGTTTAGGTATAAATTGTTTTTATTTTGTTGATGATTCTACAAAAATTTGCTTGGAACGAGATTCGATAAATGATTTACATGTAGCAAAAAATTTGAAAGGGCTCTGTTTGATGAAAGAATAATATAATATTCGGAAAAATTTGTTTATTGGAAAGCTTATTGTTGTTTCACAAACTGTACCACCTGCCTTTCACTTCCACTTTGTAACTGCAACCAATATTTACCAGCTGCTAAGTCTTGTACCGCTATTTTAATACTTTGGCTATATGAAGCAACAATTAATTTCTTTACCATTTGTCCGGCACTATTGATGATCTGCACTTGCATTTTATCATAAACTTTATTCAAGTGCAATTGTAACGCATCTGTTGTTGGATTAGGAAAAACTAAAATCTCTGTGGCTTTATCATTTTGCAACTGCTGTATATTGCTGTAATCCAACTGACCTGCAATCCCTTTTATCTTTAAGCAGTAGAATTGATTTTTCCCAGTTGCATTTGCATCAATAAAAGAGTATGATTGAATGCCGCTTATATTTTTTGCAGGTACAGTTCCGATAGAATAATAATTAAACCCATCAGCACTCTTCTCAATATCAAAACAGCAAATACCATTTTCTCTATCAGTTTTAAAATCAAGCCTGGCGGTTTTACCTTTTTGTAACCAAGCGGCGTTGAAGGAAATTAATTCGATGGGCAGGATGCCGAGATTATTTGCATCAATGATGGAAGATACATTTCGCCATGGGCTGTATACCTGGCCGGTAATGGCGGTAACTGGATCATATTTTATCCTTGCCCTTAATTTGGTGTATTTTCCGCCGAGTAATTTTGTAATAATATTCTTTAGTTCGATACCTGCCAATTCCATGTCTGTATAAGCAGCCTGTTGTGCAGTAAATAGAGCACTGTTAGTAATGGGCACTCCACTGTATGCGTTGTAATTCAGCCTTGTTTCCCAAACGAGTTTCCCTTTGGCTCTGCCTAAAAAAGATTTAGCATAAAGCCCTGCACCAAAATTACCGAAGACAAAATTGCTGCTATTGATGGGTGTGGTTAAATTGCTATTATAAAGATGAAGGTTATTTCGTTTATTATTTGTTGATTCATTTCCATTGTAAACAAAAGCTCGGCCTTCATTATTATTGGCCCCGTCATCATAAAACAGCGAACCAATAATTATATCGCTGTACCCATCGCCATTTAAATCACCTGCCGACGCCACACCAGATGAGAACCATGCGGTAGACTGGTCTGCATCGCCGTGTATGCTGTTAGGCGCAGCAGATAACCCGATAGCCGAGCCATGATAAATAAAAACCCTCCCCTCCTGGGTATTTGCTCCATCCGTATATAATTGTGCTCCGACAATTATATCACTGTACCCATCCCCGTTGACATCGCCTGCACCGGCAATTTTGAAACCAAAATGAGCATTCGCTAGGTCAGCATCATCCGGAACAGCGCCAGGAGTAGTAGACAGACCTGCAGCAGATCCATAATGTACAAAAGCTCTCCCTTCATCAGTATTGACACCGTCATCATATAAGTTTGCCCCGATAATCACATCACTATATCCATCACCGTTTACATCTCCAGCGCTGGCAACAGCAGTTCCAAAATTGGCTGCTATTTGATCGGCTGAAGCAATTAGTGCGGAAGGGCTGGCTGCGAGTCCTGTAGCAGAACCATAATAAACAAAAGCACCTCCTTCATTTGTATTGGCACCATCGTCATATTGATTTGCTCCAATGATCACATCGCTATATCCGTCTCCGTTTACATCACCCGCTAAAGAAACACTTGTACCAAAAGTTGCATTAAGCTGGTTAGCGTCATCAGGCGTACTATTTGGACTAGCTGATAAACCTGTGGAAGAACCATAATAAACAAAAGCTCGGCCTTCATTTGTATTGGCACCATCATCATAATTTGGTGCCCCGATAATCACATCACTGTATCCATCACCGTTAACATCGCCTGCCGGTGATACTGAAAGTCCGAAAGCAGCAGCAGCCTGATCTGCATCATCAGGGGTACCACTTGGACTGACGGATAAACCAGCTGCAGAGCCATGATAAACAAAAGCACGGCCTTCATTTGCATTAGCACCATCATCATAATTTGGTGCACCTATGATGATATCGCCATATCCATCGCCGTTTACATCTCCTGCTGAAGCTACTGCATAACCGAAAAAAGTACTGGCCTGATCGGCATCATCCGGTATGCTGTTTGGGTTGGCGGATAAACCTGTAGCAGAACCATAGTAAACAAATGCACGGCCTTCATCAGCGTTAACCCCATCATCATAATTTGGTGCCCCAATAATAACATCACCATACCCATCCCCGTTTACATCGCCTGCCGAAGATACACTTCTTCCAAAACTGGCATTAGCCTGGTCTGCATCATCGGGTGTGCTATTAGGTATAGTTGATAAACCAGCAGCTGAACCGTGGTACACAAAAGCGCCACCTTCACCTGACTGTCCGTTACTATAATTATTGGCTCCTGCTATGATATCACTGTACCCATCTCCATTCACGTCACCTGCAGAAGCAACTGATGATAAATTAGCGCTTGCCTGGTTAGTTTCCAGGATTGCTATTGGAATAGTATTGATACCGGTTGAAGAACCGCTGTATAAAAATGTAGCACCTTCATTGGTTTCGCCATTGCTATATCTGTTGAAAATAACAGCCACATCGCTGTAACCATCAGCATTGATATCACCGGAACAGGCAACACTATAACCAAAGAAAGCGTTTACCTGATTACTTTCAATTGTGTTTACAGGAGTCGTATTGATACCGGAAGCACTTCCATTAAATAAAAATATGGCGCCTTCTCCAACTTCGCCATTCGAATAACCTGGTGCGCCAACAATAACATCACTGTATCCATCTCCGTTAACATCACCGGCAGATGCTACCGAAGCTCCCATTTCGGCATTGGCGTTATTTGATTCTACTATGGATATAGGGGTGCTGCTAATACCAGAAGCAGAGCCATGATAAACATAAAAAGCGCCCTCAGAAGACTGGCTATTGGCATAACGGCTGGCACCAACAATCACATCACTGTATCCATCTCCATTAACATCACCAGCCGATGCTACTGACCAGCCGAGTTGAGCAGAAGCAATATTGCTTTCAACAATTAAAGCAGGTGTGAGGCTGATACCGGTTGATGAGCCATGAAAAATATAAAAAGCACCTTCGTTGCTTTGCCCGATAGTATACCCATTAGCGCCAACTATCACATCGCTATATGCATCTCCGTTTACATCTCCTGCACATGCTACAGAAAAACCCAAACGGCAGCTCCCTGTAAGATTGCTTTCTACAAAAGAGGCAGGGGTACTGTTAAGACCCGAAGCTGATCCATGATAGATATAAAAGGCACCTTCACTTGTTTGTCCGTTACTGTATAATGCGGCACCTACAATTACATCGCTGTAGCCATCACCATTAACATCTCCGGCTGAAGCAACTGAATAGCCCATCTGGATGAAAGCTTGATCACTTTCTACCATCAATGCAGGAGTAGTGCTGATGCCGGTAGCTGAACCATGATATACAAAGAATGCACCTTCAGCAGACTGGCCATTGCTATAAAAATAAGCGCCAATAATCACATCGCTGTATCCATCACCATTAACATCTCCTGCTGAGGCTACAGAAGTTCCCATAAGGGCGTTGGCGTTATTACTCTCAACTGTTGCTGCAGGCGTAGTGCTTATGGGGTCAATGGTGACGGGAAATATTGCACCGGTAGTATTTACTTCGATTGCGTATTTATTCTTCTTGATTTTTTTAATAAATGCTGTCAGTTGTTTTCCATCGGCATCCCAAACCCTCAATCCCTCATAATGTAAAACAGTATTTTTTTTATGATTAAAATGTAGATTATTATTAATTAAGACAGTTTTTAAACTGGTTTTAATGCTAAAGTATATCTTTAATTTATCATCGTTTGATAGTGGCGTATTGACAATAAAATTCTGCCGCATACCTTCATCATTGTTGATGTATTGTACAGTTATATTGTCTGTGATATATTCTGCTTTGTTTTCAGTTATTTGCCAGGCACCTTTGCCTATTTGTTTTTTATCAAGTTTGAATTTTACTTTCCAATTGGATAAGGTCCTGTATTTTATTTCATCAGCACGTGTCTTATGGTCAAAGTCACCAATAGGTATTTGTGTTGTTCTTGGCTCAACCGCAAATCCATTATCATTATAAAAAAAACGAAGATTATTTTTTCGGTTTGGCGTGCAGTATGCTCTTAATTTTTCTTCCCATTTAAAATTGTATTCGCTTTTGCGGATGTTTTCCTGTGCTTTGCTAAGGCAATCCTGTGAATAATTTTCGGTAGATTTTGGGGGCGGTTCCAGTAAGGAAGGGAAATTACTTTTAAACCGGAAAGTGTTTAATTCTATACAATCGTTAGAAGCCGTAAGATGCTCCTTTTTGAATACCCTTTGTGAAAGAGGTATTACAGAAACTAGTACAACTAATGTAACAATTTTATGCATACTTAAATTTAAAATTAACCCCGGTTGACGGGATCAGGATTTATAATTAAATATACAAATAAAAAAGAATAGATTTATGCAGAAAGCGATATGCTAAAAATATCAAAGCACAATTGCTTAATAAATATAATTATTTTTTACCGTAAAATGACTCACGTTTCAGTTGATAAAAAAAAGAGTATGATTATGATACGCTGCTGGTTGAAACCCAGTCGGCGGCAATGCAAGCTTACCTACGCCAACAGAAAAGAGCCGGTGATTGGCCGCTACGAACGTGATGAGGTAAAACCCTCTATAGAAGTAGCTTCTAAGATTGCGGAAGCTTTGGAGATTTCATTGGATTATCTCGCCGGTAACAGCAAAGTATTGTTAGAAAAAAATATTGTAAAACGCATCACTGATATACAGCAACTGCCCACTGATGATAAAGCACATTTGTTTGCTCTCATGGATGCTTTTCTTAGAGACCATAAAGCTAAAAAAGCTTACGCTTCATAAAACAACAAAGCCCTCGGTTGAGGGCTTTGTTGTTTTATTTTTTTTTTGTTCTGATTAATTTTCCTTTCTCATAAAACTCTTCTTTAATCAACTTACCGGCATCATCATAGTATTTCCATCTCCCAAACTTTTGTTTTTGATAATAGGGAGAATAAAAAAGCAATTCATTAGTTTCAGAATAACCTTCGCCACTTATTGTATCTATAAAGCTATACTGATTTATCTGCTTAATACTATCATAAGTCTTAGTGCCATCATACTTAATAACAGTAGTATCCTTAATGTCAATTTTAAAAATATCCTTACTTCCGGCAGGCTGTACATACTTAACAGTTCTGCATAAGCCTTCATATTTCAGTTTCCCATTTAGATAAAATTCCTTTATAAAACCATTCACATTGCTATTGATAAAATAAATTAAAGCTTTGGGCTTCTTTGAAGCAACATCATAGTAATATGCACTCATTCCGTCTCTAAAGTATTTATGAGAATCAACAACTTTTAGTTCTACGATAAAAGAAGTTTTTTCGCAAGTGTCTTTGCAAATAAAACGGATGTGATTTGTTGATGAGTTAATTGTAGATGTTTTATAGCATTTCTCTTTATACTTATCCTTATAAAACTCCCTATTATATTGCCCATAACTATTAAAAAATAATAGCAAACTCAGAAGTATTATTATTGATGGTCTGAACATACAATTTAATTTTGAGGAAGTGTTTTATTTACAGGTTTAGTTACATCAAGAGGCTTAACATTGTAGTTATAGTTTGTATTCGTATTTGATTCAGGTTGAGTTACTGTAACATTCAACATTGTACCGGGTTGAAGCGATAATACTGCTGGACTACCTGTACCAGATGTACCAGTAAAAGATGTCTGCCATAATACCGTGCCAGCTGATGTTGTATTTGTAACAGTAAAAGTTTTGGGGTCGCTACCCATACTTGAGTAGTTCAGTACAGCAGTTCCATCACCGCCGATTGGTATGCCAGCAGTATTTGAGTTAGAGATATTCTTATTTTCAACATTAGAAGATTGTAACATTGTGCTGTTACCCTCTGTTCCTATAGTTGGAACACTTTGCATGTTTAGTGGTGTCTGTCCAGGAAAAAGGAAAGAAGCTTGGCCAAGATTTACATCTTTGGTTCCCGGCGTATTATCATAAAAAGTATTAACAACCTGACCATCTCCATTAACCTGTTTTACACTTGCTACACCACCTGTTGCATCAGAATTTCCTTGAACCACTAAATTATTTCTATAAAAATCATTCATGTTCTGCTGCGGAAACGCATCCATTTTTTGCCCATTGTATTGAACACTAAACGGTGCATCAACTTTATGCAAAGTCACTGTCTTAGTACCATTATCATTGTCATTAACATTGAACGCTTCCAGCCCTTCTAATTCTCTATGCCCTGTTACTTTGTTCTCACTAAATGCGTAGGTGCTATTGTAAACATATTTTTCCGCTAACGGGTCTATCTGCCAAAAGCGTCCTGTTTGTGGATCATGCATTCTCCATTTAAACTCATACATTTCTAAGCCGCTTCCATCGCTAAATTCTCCATGTGCAAATTCTTGTTCTTGAAACTTGATTTTATTCTCCACCATCCCTGCTGCCTTATAAGATATTCCAGCCATTGTTAACCCGAATGGATAGTAATGAAAATCCACTCAAATACACATCAGTAGCGCAGTTCAAAGAGCATTAAACACATATAAATTTAACCAATTTGGTTATAAAACAACGTTTTTCGATAGCATATATTCTGTTTTAACCTTTATTTTAATTGCAATTTATAATCAGTTTCCACTAATTTTTTATGTGCATTTTTTACTTCCTGGTTCATATAATCTTCAGCAACAGACACATAGCGATAAAACTCTTTGCTTCCAGGTGCATGTCCCGATATCTTTCTTACAACCATTTCAGGTACCCCCATAATAAGTAGTGTAGTAATAGCAGTGCGCCGCATTGTATGAGCTGTAATATGTTGATGAAAACACCAGGTTTTGCCATTATGGTCTTTAACTTCCGTTAATTTACCCTGTTTGCTTATAGTTTTTGAGAGTGGATGATTCCATCCTGCCTTTTCGATTAATTTTTTTATCTGAATATTAAAATTGCTTACAGATAACCTTGGCAGAATATATTTCGCTTTTACCTTATATCTTTTAATAATTTGCATAGCATAGCCAGGTAAAGGAATCTTTACCTGAGTGCCTGTTTTTTGAGTAAATAACTCTAGGTAAGTATCACTGCCTGAATACACTAAATTCTTTTTTTGCAAATTCATCAAATCACTAACTCTTAACGCAACTGTACAGCCAAATACAAAAATATCTTTTACACGTTTTAGATAAGGGCTCAGAGTGGCTTCAAAGGCTTCATCAGTAATAAGGTATTGCAATCTTTCGGGTTGTAAAACCACCGTAGAGGTTTTTTGTAAAGGTGTTCTGAATGATTTATGATAATTACCCACGCTAAATCCTTTTTCGTTTTGCAAGTAATTAAAAAAACATTTCAGAATCTTAAAAACGCTTAGTACATAATTGTCGAAATATCCCTTTTCCTTATATAAAAAAGCCGAAAACTGCATATAAAATCTTGCCCAATAGTTTTTTTCTTTTTGAAGAGTTCTCATAGAAGCCCGATGTAGTAACTGAATCCTCAGCGGATTTCCTGATTTTGTTTCAAACTCTAACAATAATTTTTGCGCATAACGGTAATTTGCAATGGTGCCAGCTGTAATTCTTTTGCAGGAAGGTGTTAAACGCCTCCCTGAAACAGAAGCTTTAATAAATTGCCGGAAATACTCTGACACGTAGATTTGTGGACTCTCTTTTTGCATGATGTAATATTTAATTAAAAAAATGAAATTTGGTCAAATTAATAATTACAAATACTACATAGAAGAAAAATTATGTAAATAGATTTGAAGTGTTGAATATCCGGCAAACGTCTTACAAAGAAATATCTCAACACAGGCATCCGTCGAATCGAAAAATGCAAATCGCCCATAAATTTATTATACAATATCATAAAAATGCAAAACTTCTTTCATCTCAAATATGAAAAACAAAATAAACAGAGTCCTGACTTGGATGTAATTACCTTTCACAATCAATGAAATGGTGTGACATAAAGATTTTGGTGAAACATTTTAATTTTTGTTTCAAATATTCAAGGCAAAAAAGTATAAACAAAGAAGGGCATTTTAAATTCATTTATAAGAAATACAGGCAAAGAGATTATTTAAAAATCTTTGACTCCCTTGAACCCGGAGAATATACAATAACACTTAACTCTGGTAAACTAGGCAACTCCAATTTATTAGGTGTTGATTGACAAGTGATGTAGTAAAAATTCTACTTTAAAAAAAATATCATAAAAGACTTGCGATTATCAAATTTTAGTTCTACGTTTATTGTACGAAAGAAAACTAACCTTCATTACCCATTTGTTTTTTAATCCAATTTTCCTGAGAAGCTAGTATCACAAGCATTAGAAAAATCCCCTGGTTCTCATGTGACATATAGTTGCATAGACATTGTTTTTATTGTTTTGTTTATACTAAATCAAACCCAATGAGTCTTACCCGGCTCTTTATAACAACCCTGATAATCTTCTCTTCGCATTTCTGTGTAGCTCAGACTGATAGTATATTCCAGGCATTAGAGAATCTCCAGAAAGTTCCCGTTAAATATCTCAATAAGGTAGAAAATAAAATTGATAAGTACAGCAACCGCATTACCGGTAAAACAGAAAAGACATTGGCCAAACTAAGCAAATGGGAAAACAAGATTAAAAATATATTAGACCAGGTTAGCCCCGAAACATCTGCAAAATTATTCGGCAGCAATGCTACTACATTCGGCAGTTTATTAAAGAAGTTACAGGAGGGTAAAACCATTGCCGAAGGTTACAAAACAAAGTATAACGAATACCGGGATAAACTAACCACCAGTATTAAATACCTGGAAGATCAAAAAGATAAACTTGATAAAAAACTGATTCAGCCAATCAATACTACAAAGAAGAAACTGAATGAATTGGAAGAGGATGTAAGCAACACCGAAGCTGTTGAAGCATTCATCAAAGAAAGAAAACAGCAGCTGCTGAATGAGGCACTAAAATATATTGGCAGAAGCAAGTACCTGACCAAGATTGATAAGGAATCCTATTACTACATAGAAACACTGCGGAATTATAAAGAGCTGTTTACCGATAAAAAGAAAGCAGAGGAATTAGCTCTTAAGCTTTTAAACAAGATACCTGCTTTTACAAGGTTTATGCAGGATAACAGTATGCTGGCTTCTTTATTTGGCTCCCCCAATACCCCTGCTTCTATGGCAAGTCTGCAGGGCTTACAAACTAGGGCAAGTGTAAATACTCTAATACAAAATCAGATTGCTTCTGGTGGCCCCAATGCGTTAGAAATAATGAAACAGAATTTTCAGGAGGCACAGGCACAGGTAAGTCAATTAAAAGACAAAGTAATGCAAATGGGTGGCAGCAGTAGCGATGCTAATATTCCAAATTTCAAACCCAATAATCAGAAGTCAAAAACATTTTTACAACGCCTAGAATTTGGTAGCAATTTTCAGTTTGCAAAGAATAATAGCTTGGTGCCAACTACAGCAGATATTGCGTTGAGTGTTGGTTATAAGCTCAACGACAAATCAGTTGTCGGTATCGGAGCATCATACAAGATGGGCTTGGGTAGTATACAAAGAATTAGCATCAGTCACCAAGGAATAGGTATAAGAAGCTTTATAGACTGGAAATTAAAGTGGCAAATTTTTGTAACAGGTGGCTATGAACTGAATTACAATGCACAGTTTAAGAATTTGACTGCATTAAAACAATACAATGACTGGCAACAGGTAGGGTTAGTGGGATTAACTAAGAAGATAAATGTAAAAACAAAATTCTTTAATGGTACAAGTGTCCAGTTATTGTATGACATGCTTTACCGGCAGCATAACCCGGTGAGCCAACCGATATTATTTAGAATGGGGTATAAGTTTTAACTATAAATGAGTTACTAAAAATAAAATCAAAGGAACTTATGAAAAAAGTATGTTTAATAATTACATTTTTATGTTTTAGCCTTTTTTCGTTTTGCCAAAATGCAGATTATGGACAAGCAAACTATCCTCAAATTGTATCTCCTTCACCAGAGGCGGCCGCTTTAGGAAAATATGGTGCTGTGCCTGTTTCTCTTTTTTCAGGTACTCCTCAAATTTCAATTTCAATTTCCGATTTTAATTATGGAGATATAAATTTCAAAATTAGCCTGGACTATAATGCAGGAGGTATAAGAGTGGATGATATAGCGACTAATGTTGGATTAGGATGGTCGTTAATGGCAGGTGGCGTTATTACAAGGTCAATACGTGGTTTACCGGATGGTGCGAATGAGGCTAATTATCCGGGGCCTAATTTTAATCCTGCTATAAATCCCTTTCATGAGCTTGAATTCGGATCTACCCCAGATTACGAATTGGCAAAAGATTTAGTTAATAATAACCGGGATATGGAACGGGATATTTACTATTATAATTTTTTGGGAAATTCAGGAAAATTTGTAATCGACAGAAACGGCATCCCTCGTTTGGTACCAGCTAACCCTAATTTCAAAATAACTCCTTATAATGGTAGTTTTTATAACGGATTTATTATTACTGATGACAAGGGATATAAATATTATTTTACAGAGCATGAAGGAAGCGGGAGCGGTATTAGTGTTTGTACTTTGGGGCAAGAAAGCTCCAGGGAAAATAACTCTGGTAACAATTCTGCGTGTTATTTATCTAAAATAGTAAGTCCAAACAATAGGCAGGTATTCTTAGAATACGATTCATATACTTATACGGTTGAAAGTAACTATTCTGAAGTGCAATATGAAAGACAGTATCCTATTTCTAGTGGCTGCGATGATTTATCAGCAAGTAATAGAAAGTGCAAAAAAGTTTATCCTCTTTATGGGCTAAGAGTAAAAAAAATTATTTCAGACGATAATAGCACTAAGATCGATTTTTTATATTCTATAGTAAAAAGGCTTGATTTAAAACATAACGGGCAAGATGCAGGAAATTATCTGGAAGGCATAAAAACTTACTTTAATAATATTCAGCGTAAATCTTGGACTTTGTCTTATGGTTACTTTAATCAAAATTATGCGCCCAGGCTTAAGCTTTTGGCGGTAAAGGAATATAATTTACCACCATATCAATTTACATATAATGAAACACATTCATTACCAGAAAGGCTTTCTCTTTCTCAGGATCACTGGGGTTATTATAATGGAAAAATAAATAATACATTTATTCCTCCGGTACCTTTGGCTAGTAAGATGACTGGCGCTGACAGGTCTCCTGATTTTGATTATATGCAATCAGGTAGTTTAATAAAAATGGCTTATCCTACGGGCGGATATACAGAGTTTGAATATGAACCTCATAAAGATCTTGTTACAGAAAGCACCACTACTTACCAACAAGGAAATGCTTATGTAGAAGCTGCTGCAAATTCCGGAGATTCCTATACATATGCCGACTTTATTCTTCCCGCTGGAGCTGTTGGGGTTAACTGGAGCTGGAGTTTATCTTTAGAAAATTATGATGATTTTACAGCCGGATCTATTATTGATGGTAATGACCCATCTATTGTTTACAGATATATAAATGGTCCGGCTTATGGTTACGCTACCCTAAATGATTTAACTGTTGACCACAATTATAAGTTAAGGTTATACAGGTCAAATTTAGTAGATTATGGTGGCCTTGCTGTAAATTGGCAAACGCCGGTAACCACAACCGTAACACAAGAAAGAATTATGTACGGAGGTTTAAGGATAAAAGCGATAAAGAATTTTGATTTTCAAAATCATATTGCAACATCAAAATATTATGACTACAACTGGTCTGAAACTTCTGCAAATAGTTCTCTTATTTTGCCACCGGATGCAAATAAGGTTTATTTTAACCTATTTGAATCATTAAATTCAAATACTGGAAATCCTATTCCTTGCGGAAACTGGGAGTTTTCTTCTTTTTCTGTACCGATATTGGGGGTTGCTTTAGAACCAGGTATAGGTTACGAGCAAGTAATTGAAAAAAATATTCTCAATGGTTCTACAGGGAGGACTATTTATAAATACTCTACAGGTTGTAGTGGTATTGGTATATCAATAAACAGTAACAGTAATACTGAATTAGGAAAAGGGCTTCTGCTTGAAAAGACTGATCAATTGTTTAATAGTATTACATCTACATACGAAAATATAGCAAAGACAAAAAACACTTACCAATCTGTTTACGACAGCCAGTGCGAGGAAAACGGTAATTTTTGTTTGCCAAACGAATCAATCACACCCCACTTAAAGATAAGTAGGATTCTGCCAGAAAGGGTTACTCAGGTTTGGAATCAATTGTTTACATACCCTGCAAAATGGAGCGTTGAAAAATACTATACAGTAGCCGTTCCTTTTTACCTTCAACAGACTGAGAATACAACATATTCTCCAGGATCAAATAACCAGATAAATACGATTACAAATTATTTTTATAGTAACCCCCTACATCTCTATCCTACAAGAACAGAAAGAACAAATAGTAAGGGAGAGTTGATTAAAACCATCAACCGTGGCCCGTTTGAGAAGAATGACATTAATGCTGTAACTCCTTTGACTGGAGCAGAACTTGCTGCAATTGATGAAATGGTTAATCGCAATATTGTAAGCCCGGTTTTACAAACAGAGCAATACAATAATACCACTCTACTAAATAGAACCTTGATTACATACAGAAACTGGGGTGGAACAATTTTAAAACCTGAAAAAGCAAAATATCAAAATGAGGCTAACCCAATCGAAACTAAATACCTCTATAATAAGTATGATGATAAAGGAAATTTACATGAAAGGCAGAAGGAAAATGATTTTATTGAGACTTATTTGTGGGGCTACAGTCAGGAATATCCTGTAGTTAAAATTATCGGCAAATCATATGCAGATGTTGTTTCGCTGGCAGGAGTAAATCAGGCGTTGCTGAACTCACCACCTGATGATGCAACTTTCAGGGCGAACCTGGCTATCTATCGGACAAATTTATCCGGCGCACAGGTTTATACATATACTTATAAGCCCTTGGTTGGCATAACCAGTGAAACTGACCCCAATGGCAAAACAACTTATTATGAATATGATGTTTTAAACAGGTTATCAATTATTAGAGATAATGATAACAATATAGTCAAAAAAATATGTTATAACTATGCAGGCCAACCTGAGAATTGCATTACTTGTAACGATGTTAGCCCTGATTGGCAAAATACTGCCAATGTACGATGTCTTACAGGTACTTGTGGAAGGACAGGTTTTCAGGAACAGGAACAAAGAGATATGAATGCCTGCAGCCCAACATATAACCTGACACAATGGATATCGGCAGGGTATAATGAAACAACCTGTCCACCAGAAACCTGTGTAGCGCTCACTTCATACAACAATATGGGAGATCAGGACTTGATTGCAACTTATTATAACACATCAACTCAGGTCGTTTATACTTTTAATGTCCCTATTGCAGGCGGGCAGCAGCCTTTAGGTAGTATTCCTGTAGGAACTTATAACCTTTCCATTTCAAGGCTTTACTCAAATATTGATGGCACTTTTCAGTCGGGTTGCGGAAATCAGACAATAACAGGCAGCACCCCGGTTTCGTTTTATAATATTAATGTATCATCAACAAGCTGCAATTTTATTTCAATAGACTTTTAAATAATAAGTAAACAAAAGAAAATTAAAACGAATAAATATGGTAAGAATAATTTTAATTACCGGCTTCTTTTTTCTTACAGGTATGGTCTGTGTAGAAAGTGTTTATACTCATACCGTAAAAACTATTGAAGGAATTAATAAACCGCTCACAAACTACCAGGGCAAAAAAATACTTGTTATCACACTGCCTGTACAGCAAAACAGTTCCAATGATTCTTTGCTCTACTCTTTAGATTCACTCAGAGCAGCAAATAGCAACTCACTTGTGATTATTGCCGTCCCTTCATACGAGGATGGGTTTGCACCGGTATTAAAGAATAGTTTAAAGATGTGGTACCGGAGTAAACTGAATATGGATGTTATAGTTACAGAAGGTTACTTTACGAGAAAGACATCAGGCAACACACAGCACCCTTTATTTAAGTGGTTAACGGATAAAGGCAAAAACGATCATTTTGATAGGGATATTACGGGGCCAAGAAATAAGTTTGTTATTTCTGCAACAGGAGAACTGATTGGCGTTTTAGGGGCACAAACCAGGTTAGGAAGCAGTGCTATGAATAATTTAATTCAGTAGAAAATAAATAAAAACTAAAACTTTTTTCAATGAAGAAAGAGTTTAAGAATATAGTAAAAACTATATCGCTAAGTATAGCAGTGCTGAGCAATATGCATTCCTTAGCCCAACCCCGGCCTGTACCTAATCCTTATTCAGCAGGAATGCCCGTAAATTTTATCCGGACCTGGGATGTTGCAGTCCCCGAACAGGATGCAAACCAGTTAATGGCGAAACCTGTAAAGGATGCAAAGCAGACAACACAATATATAGATGGCTTAGGCAGGCCTTTGCAAACAGTAGTAAAAAAGGGTTCTCTGGAAACCGATCCTTCAAATCCGACTTCCTCAACCAATGCCAGGGATCTGATAAATGCAATTGAGTATGATCAATTTGGCAGGGAGCAATATAAGTATTTACCATTTGCTGCAAATACTACAGGAGGTTACCCAACCAATGATGGTAAGTTTAAAATGAATCCTTTTCAGCAACAGGAAACTTTCATGAATGCACAATATGGCTCTCAAAATGAAATCTTTTACTACAACAAAACAAATTTTGAACCTTCACCTTTAAACAGAGTAAGTGAAACCTATGCTCCTGGTAACAGTTGGGTGGGCAGCGAAAGTAATCCTGACCCTTCTTTACGAAGAAATCAACAAATAAAATACTGCATTAATACAGCCGCAGATGCTGTAAAGATTTGGTCGGGCCCTTCTGGTAATTATAATCAAAACGGAACCTACCCACCCGGTGAGTTATATAAGACAATAACTGTAGATGAGCATAAAAAACAAATAATCGAATTTAAAGACAAGGATGGAAAAATAATTCTAAAAAAAGTACAGCTTACTGGTGCCGCCGATAATGGTACAGGAACCGGGTATGTGGGCTGGCTTTGTACATATTATATCTACGATGATCATGGTAATCTGCGCTACGTAATACAGCCGGAAGGGAGTAATTTGGGATTGAGTCCAGGCCAGTTACCCGAACAAAGTTTCTTTTATGAATATGATCAACGTAACCGGTTAATACTAAAAAAAGTGCCGGGCGGAGGCTTGATTTATATGATTTATGATGCCAGGGACAGACTTGTAATGATGCAGGATGCAAACATGCGGCAGGGAACTGTTAAATGGTTAGTAACAAAATATGACGACTTTAACCGTCCTGTTGAAACAGGTTTATGGACTAACAGTACAACATTCAGCACACATGCCTCATTGGCATACAACAGTACTAATTATCCTGTAACATCAGGCGGGTATGAACTTTTAACTGTAACCCATTATGATGACTATGTTGGATTGTCCGGCGGTTTAACTTCGACCTATTTAAATACATGGGATGGCAATTTTTCTGTCAATACTTCATGGCCTTATCCTCAAATGCCTATACAGAACAACGCCGTAAAAGGTATGCCCACCTGGACACAGACTAAAGTATTAGGAACAACAAATACATACTTGTATTCTGTAACTATTTATGATGATAAAGGAAGGGTTATACAGTCTAAAAGTACCAATATAACTGGAGGCATTGATGTAAACACCACCCAATATACCTGGGCAGGACTGCCACTAGTAACTGTTCAAAAGCAGGAAAAACAAGTAAGTCCCGCACAAACCAGTGTGGTTGTTACCCAAATGACTTATGATGAACTTGGAAGGGCAATAAAATTAGAAAAAAAGTTAAGCAATACTTTGGTTAACAATAACACAATGTCTGGCTATAAAACCATTTTACAAAATGAATATGACCAACTTGGGCTGCTAAAGAAAAAAACACTTGGTGCAAATAATTTAGAAAATCTAAATTATGAATATAATATCCGTGGGTGGCTATTGGGGATGAACCGTCAGTATGCAAAAGATGCTGGTACTAACTATTTTGGATTTGATTTAGGTTACGATAAAGCAGATAATAATATCATAGGCAGCCAGCTTTATACGATCCCCCAATTTAACGGTAATATTGAAGGGATGGTTTGGAAAAGCAAAGGCGATGGAGAAAAACGAAAATATGATTTTGGATATGATGCGGCCAATAGGCTTATGAGAGCTGATTTCACTCAATATACAGGCGGGGCATTTAACCAAAGTGCTGGTATTATTTATGATATGAAAATGGGTGATGGTATTAATGTAACATCAGCTTATGATGATAATGGCAATATCAAACGGATGCAACATTCGGGCTGGAAATTAACCGGAAGTATTCCGGTTGATGATCTTTATTATGACTATCAAGGAAACAGTAATAAGCTGGCTAAAGTTACAGATGCTATTGCGGGTGATAATAAGCTGGGGGACTTTAAAGACGGCAATAATGGAAGCACGGATGACTATACCTATGATGTGAACGGCAACATGAACCTTGACAACAATAAAGCCATCAGCAGTATTACCTCTAACCATTTAAACCTGCCTGCTTTAATAACGGTAACCGGCAAGGGAAACATAACTTATACTTATGATGCTGCCGGTAATAAAATAAAAAAGGAAACAACAGATAACAGCACAGCCGGCAAAATCGTAATCACTACTACCACGTATATCGGAAGTATGGTTTACGAAAGTAAAACTACCTCACCTCCTAATACCCCTGATGATAATTATGTTGACAGGCTTCAGTTTATCGGCCATGAAGAGGGCAGGATACGGTTTAAACTTGCAGATGCCAGTTTTCAATATGACTACATGCTTAAAGATCATTTAGGTAATACACGGATGGTATTAACAGAGGAAGTGCAACAGGATAATTACCCTCCAACTACCCTTGAAAATACCACATTCAATGGAGGGACAGCGATAAGTTTTGAGAATCTGTTTTATAATATTAATACAAATAATATCTGGGGGCCAGGTGGTACAAATCCTTTGCCATCAGGGTATCCTTCTTATACAAACAGCAGTAATCCGGTTCCAAATAATAATCAATATAGTAATGGCGGAGCAAATAGTACAAGAAGTTACAGGCTAAATGCTTCAAGTAATGCTGTAGAGGATAAAAACGGGCTGGGCATTATTTTAAAAGTAATGTCGGGAGATGTAATCAATATCTGGGGAAAGTCTGCTCATAAAAAACCTGATGCTTCAGGGTACACTTTATCTACAAACCCGCTTTCAGTATTAGATTTGATGAATTTATTGGCTGGTTCAGCAACTGCAAGCACTAAAGGAATAACCGGTACTCAAATATCCGGACTGCCCGGCTTCCCAACAAATGTAACCAATCTTTTAAATAACCAGCCCCCTCAAAATTCAAATTTGCCAAGGGCATCTATTAACTGGGTTGTATTAGATGAACAATTTAAATACGTGAGTGGGGGATTTGATATGGTAGGAACAGGGTCCAATGCAAATACGAACTGGGTTACTAAAGATCATGCGATTACCGGTATTGCAATACCGAAAAATGGTTATATTTATGTTTATTGTAGTAACGAAAGTAAATATGATGTGTTCTTTGATAATTTACAGGTGATTCATGATAGAGGGCCAATTTTAGAGGAAACGCACTATTATCCGTTTGGACTCACCATGGCTGCAATAAGTAGCAGGGCAGCAGGCAGTTTAGATAACAAAAATGAATTTGGCGGAAAGGAGAAGCAGGAAAAGGAATTCACAGATGGTAGCGGATTAGAACTATATGATTTTGGAGCAAGAAATTACGATCCTCAAATAGGGAGGTGGCATACTATAGACCCGATGGCCGATGCAGATAGAAGATGGTCTCCATACAGATATGCTTATGACAATCCTTTGCGTTTTATAGACCCCGACGGAATGTTTGAAGTTGATGGTGAAATCATAACATTGGGAGATAACGGTAAGATTAAGATTAGGCCGGGTAATACAGATGATAAGTTTGATATAATTGAAAATCAAAATGGGACAAAATCTGTACAAGTACCCTATGATGCACAGGGAAACTCACGAGTTGTAGTACATAATCCTGTACCCGTTAGTGGCCTGACAAATGCGCCTGGAGATGATGCTGCACCGACAATGCGAACTACAATGGAAGTTTCCGATAATGGTATGGCTGATATGGTATTTGAATTTGCGGCTGAAAATACTAATGTGGAATGGAATCATCAAAGATTTTCCTATAGTGATGCAGCCCCAGAAAATGTCATTACAACGGTTCATGCTGGCCACCAGGTAACGGGCGTGGATAATACATATACTTTCGCTTCCGGCAGATCTGCCGGAAACGGAAGGTTAAGACAAGATGTACATTCACACCCGTGGGATAAATGGGCAGAAGGATATAGATCGAGTTATCCAACTGGATTCGGGTGGATATATAATCCTTCGGCCCGAGAAGGAGTAGGATTTGAATTGCGTGATCCTCAAGGTGCGGATATTACATCCGGTCCATTAAAAACACCTGGTGCTGACCATTATATTTACAGCGTATGGTTAAAAAATAATAAACAAAGCGGGGGTTATGTACGATTTAATGCTCAAACAGCTACATACACCGGAACAAAGCAATAAAAGATGAAAAAGACAACATTTATTTATCTACCCTTTATTTTGCTGAATTTTTTGACGATGCATGCATTTTGCCAAAAAACAGCAGAACAAAGCTTTTTAGGAATTGCTAAATCTTACCTGGAATACGCGGCAAAAAATTATAAACTTGATAATAATACTGTATTTATAGTTACAATCGGTAATCAGAAGCAAGGCTCAGGTTTTTATAAACAAGGTTCCGTTTTCTTTGATATAACTTTTAACTACGATTACAATATGATTAATTATGATTATGATAATGTTTACAAACTGGGAGATTATAAATTAATAATTAAGAAGGGATCAGATACAGGTATTTTCAACAAGATATTTGAGCCAGGCATCTATGAATATCTAAATAAAGGGAAAAATGATGGACATAAAATAGAAGATTTTCATTGGTGGCGATTAATTTTTAATAATAAATACCAGGTTATATATCTCGACATTAGAAATGTAAATGAAAATATCAAATTATTGAAGAAAAATAAAGTCAGGTTTGCTAAAAAATTTTGGTCTTTGGACGCCAATGGTTATCCGAAATCATATCGGTAATATATCAACTTACGTTGTATTAAAAATTCAGTAAAAAGGTCTCCCAAAGAAATATTCCGACAAAGACATTCGCCAAACCAAAAGAACAATTGCGATTTCCTTGTTAATACCCCTTTGATGGAATCGCAATATTTCTTTTGTACTTTGGGTTGTTACACAAGTTTGTCATAGTCTTTGTAACTCCATATTTCTTTGCTCGGGAAACTCCCATGTCTAAAATATCCATCACTCACTTTTCTGAATACTTTGTTCTGATTCAAATAGGCTTACCACCAGCCATGAATAGGTCTATGGTTTTTCACTTTTTACTAAACAAATTGCTATCTTTAATAATAATTATACTTCGTATAATTCTGCACAATTTTTATGAAAACTCTTATACAGTTTTGTATTTCTTTTTGCATCATTTTTGCTCTTAAAGCTCAATCCCCTGGAGACCATTTAAAATATGGTGAGCGCCCTTCAACAAAACTATCATCTTACCATCATGGAAAAACTGCGGGCATTTTTGAGATCTGTAATAATGGAATTGACGATGATGGAGATAACCTGGTAGATATGGAAGATTATGCATGCTATTTTGGTAATGTAGATCCTGATAACTGCATACCTTCTACCATGGTATGGGCAACGCTTAAATTTCGTTTATACTGGGTGAATATTGCCAACAATAAAGATGGGAGAATGGATTTTCCTGTTGGGGAGTCTTATGGAGATATTGCCTGGGCACCCAATGGCAAGTTATATGGTGCAGAAGAGTTTTCTGGTCAGATACGTGAAATTAATCCTGCAACTGCACAAACCCAGTTGGTGAGCACAATTGCGGGTTACGATTTTTGTAACGGCATGGTAAGTGATGCACAGTCTAATCTTTATCTATGCGCCAGGACTGCAACTACTCCTTATAGCTGGCATGTTGTAAAATATAATGTTACCACAAACCAGGTTAGTTTTGTTGCAAACCTCACCGCAGCGGGGCTGGTAAGTGCAGGCGATGCCACTTTTTTAAATGGGTTTTTATACGTGTCTTGTGAGCAATCGAAGATCGCTAAAATAAACCTGGCTGATAACAGTGTACAGGCTTTCAGTTATACAGGGGCAGGCTCAGTAGCTTCTATGGGCTTAATAACATTGGGAGATGGCTACCTGTATATATGCCAGCAGGATGACCTTTTCAGGATTGATCCCAACACTTGGGTATCAACTTTTTTTTACCACCTGCCAACCTATGGTTTCATGTTTGGGTTAAGTACTTACCCCGAATTTTGTAACGCTCCCGGCTGCAGGGCTAAAGTAAATATCAGTGTGCTTAGCAACCCGCCGTTTTGTTCCAATACAGGTGTGCAGTTGAAAGCAAACGGCCAAAGTATTAACGGAGCAAGTGGTTACACTTGGACTTTACCCGATAACAGCCAGCAAACAGGTAATGCCATTACAGCATTCACTTCAGGTAAATATTATGCCCGGTTTCACACACTGCCCGATACCTGTGGAGCGGTTGATTCTGTTACAGTCAATATTACGCCATTCCCCAATATTTCATTGGGCGCAGATACGTTTATATGCCCAGGTTCAACATTACTTATTCAGCCTTCTAATACACAGGGAGTTCAGAATTATCTGTGGCAAGACGGTTCAACCGGTAGCAATTACCTTGCAAGTCAGCCTGGTCTTTACTGGCTGGCTGCTACAAATGGATGTGGGACTAAAAGAGATTCTGTATTCATTTCTCCAGAAACTCCGCCGACAGTTAATTTAGGCAACGATACCATTATCTGTATGCAAAGTTCTATAACTCTAAAAAACCTTTCTGTTAAGCAATCATGGGATATCTATCAATGGAGCGATGGCAGCTCTGCTGACCAATTAATTGTGCAGCATCCTGGCGTTTATTGGTTGCAATCCAAGAATACCTGCGGCACGGTGAGGGATAGCATTATTATTACCCCCAAAGATTCCTGTATTTGCAAACCGTTTTTTGCTGCGGTTGATTTAGGGGCCAACCTGGAAATATGTGATGGTCAAAATATATCGATCATAAATAAACTGCATCAAGACGGCTACCGCTATCGCTGGCAGGATGGAAACTCTGCTAATTCTATCTTGGTAAATAAACCAGGTAGTTATTGGGTGGATGTTTCCAGCTATTGTAATACAGTTAGGGATACCATAACCGTTTCTGAAAAAACAAACTGTAATTGTTCGGTGTATATTCCAACAGCTTTTACTCCCAATAACGATGGCATTAATGACCTGTTTAAGCCATTATGTTTTTGCGGTATTAAAGGTGAGTTAATAATTTATAACCGCTATGGGAATATCATTTACCGTACCACAACTCTGCAAACAGGGTGGAATGGAAACTTTAAAAACACAAAACAACCCAATGGCACATATACATATTACCTAGTTTATAAAGTGGAAAATGATCCTAAACAATTTACTGAAATAGGTAGCTTTTTGTTATTGCGATAATACTGTTTATCCAGGCAGTTGCTTAGGTGTATTAGTATACTTCTTTTGCCTTTTATGCTATGATTCACATTTTTTTCATAGTCTTTGTAGTTTCATTCCTCTCTCAAGAGGTAAATAAAAATAAACAGAGTCCTGACCTTCCTTCATTTTTTCATCAGAATCAATCACTTTATTTACAAAAAATATTTTGGTGAAACATTTTCATTTTTCCTTAAAATTCCCTGCTCAAAAATTGCAGAAGTGTGTAAAACTGATAAGATCCTGCATAATCGGTTGGATATTTCTCCAATCCCCGGTGTTAGGTGGTATTGAATTTTAAAATCGCCTCAATATCGCTGGTAAAATTATTCGAACAGGTTCCTGGTTGGACTACCAGAATACGCAAAGAGGGTTTCAAACGAAAGCCTCTTTTTATTGTTGTCCCTGATCTGTTCATTTAATCGGGTAATATCTGTTAAATTAGCATTGATGAAATCATTGTATTATAAAATTCTTGCGGTTGCTTTACTAACCTGCACTCAAACATATAGTCAGACTGAACCTGCTAAAATAATTGTACCGCTTGGCGGCAACTCATGGGTTACTGCCAGATCAAAGAATGGTGATGAAAAGGTTACCGTCAAAGGATGGAGAAACTGGCAATATGGCGATGCGATTTTCAGTACGTATATCAAAGTTCAAAAAGCAGGATCGCTTAAACTCGCTGCTGTTATGCATGTTCCGGGAGGGGAAAGTACTTTACAATGGACGATCAATGGAATAAGCAAGACGATCAATGTTAGCGGAACGGCCGACAAAGAGTATGCCATTGGCGAATGGCGCATTACACAGCCGGGCTATATATTAATTACTGCTCAGGGACTCAGTAAAACCGGTAACCTGTTTGCTGATGTAAATGATCTGTACCTGGAAGGCACGGCAACAGATAGTCCAGCCGCTTTTGTAAAAAACAATGAGGGCAATTATTTTTATTGGGGGCGAAGGGGTCCTTCAGTTCATATCAATTATGACCTGGCAGAAGTGAACGAAGATGTGGAATGGTTCTACAATGAAATTACCGTGCCCGAGGGTAATGATGTGACCGGGTCTTACTTTATGGCCAATGGATTTGCAGAAGGTTATTTTGGTATGCAGGTGAATTCGGCCAAAGAACGAAGGATATTATTTTCGGTGTGGAGCCCCTTTGTTACGGATAACCCCAAAGAAATTCCGGAGAATAAAAAGATACAGTTGCTTAAAAAAGGAGACAAAGTGCATGCCGGGGAGTTTGGCAATGAAGGTTCAGGTGGACAGAGTTATTTGCAGTATAACTGGAAGGCTGGCGAAACTTATAAATTTCTGGTACATGCAAAACCAACTGAAAATAATTACACCACCTACACAGCCTATTTTTATGCTGCTGAAAAAAAGCCCGCAGGATCCGGTGGAAAATGGTTGTTGATCGCCAGCTTCAATCGCCCTGAAACAAATACCTACTTAAAAAAACTACATTCTTTTCTCGAAAATTTTGAACCGGAGACCGGCTGCATCACCCGCAAGGCTTACTATCATAATCAATGGTTGGTAACAAAAACAGGCGAATGGAAACCGGTTACAAAAATGTTGTTTACCGGTGATGCTACTGCCAATATTGGCTACCGGCTTGATTATAGTGGTGGCGTAAGCGATGGAAAATTTTATTTGCGTAACTGTGGATTCTTTAACGACAATACCATATTGAAAACAAAATTCTCTGTTTCATCAACCGGTAAAAAACCGGAGATTGATTTTTTGGGATTAGAAAAATAACCGGTAGCTGACAGTGGAGATATCAATAATAAAATGTTAAAGCAAATGAGGGATTGGAAAAGAAAATGTAAACTTGTATTCTTATACATTAACAAATGAATAAAAAATTACTTATTACCGGCGTATTTATAATTATTGCTGTTATGGTATTTGCATTTATGCCAAAATCAAACAGCAACATAATAGCTGCAGCAAATAATCTTAATGGTGATAAAGGCATTCAATTCGTTGAGCCAAACTGGGCAAAAGCAATAGAGCAGGCAAAAAAAGAAAAAAAGTTGATCTTTGTAGATGCTTACACAACCTGGTGTGGCCCCTGCAGAATGTTAAAGCAAAATACTTTTCCTGATAAAGCAGCCGGCGACTTTTTCAATAAACATTTTATTAATATAGCGCTGGATATGGAAAAGGGCGATGGTTTGGCTTTTGCAGAAAAATACCAGATACGTGCTTACCCAACTTTGCTGATCATGGATGCCGACCTGAAATCTACTTCAATTGCAGAAGGGTACATGAACCCTGCACAACTGATAGAATTTGGCAAGTATGTAATTAATAATGTGCCAAAAATAAAATAAGGCATTCCTGATATTTTTTGAAAGCAGTAACTGGTTTCGGTTGCTGCTTTTTTGTTTTTATAATCGCTAATTTTAAAAAACAATGAACAACAATCCCGTATACACCAACGATCTTATCAACGAAAGCAGTCCGTATTTGCTGCAGCATGCGCACAATCCTGTAAACTGGTATCCCTGGGGCGATAAAGCTTTACAAAAAGCAAGCGCCGAAAATAAAATGCTTATCATCAGCATTGGTTATGCCGCCTGCCATTGGTGCCATGTAATGGAGCATGAAAGTTTTGAAGATGTTGAAGTGGCAAAAATCATGAATGAAAATTTCATCTGCATAAAAGTGGACAGGGAAGAAAGGCCCGATGTGGACCAGGTGTACATGACCGCAGCACAATTGATAACCGGCCGTGGTGGCTGGCCGCTTAATGCCATGGCTCTGGCAGATGGCAGGCCCTTTTATGCCGGCACTTATTTCCCCAAAGATAAATGGATGAATATGCTGGCCTATTTTGTTGACCAGCAACAAAAGCAACCCGAAGCCTTGCAGAAAAGTGCAGAGCAGGTTACCAAAGGTATTCATGCAACAGAGCATGTTGTGTTTACAAAAAAGGAAAAGACATTTTCAATCAGTGATCTTGATAAACAGTTTGAAACCTGGAAGCCTAATATTGATTTTACAAGAGGAGGAGAGAACCGGGCGCCAAAATTTCCCATGCCATCTGCCTGGCAATACCTGTTGCATTACAATTACCTGGGCAATAATGAGGAAGCATTAAAAGCAGTAACAGTTACATTAGATAACATGGCAATGGGCGGTATTTACGATCACCTGCAGGGCGGCTTTGCACGCTACTCAACCGATGCCAACTGGCATGTGCCGCATTTTGAAAAAATGCTGTACGACAATGCACAGCTGGTAACGCTGTATGCGCAGGCTTACCAGGCAACAAAAAATCCGCTGTATAAAAAAACAGTTTACGAAACAATTGATTTTGTAAAGCAGGAACTTACTTCGCCGGAAGGTGCATTTTATGCATCGCTGGATGCAGACAGCGAAGGCGTGGAAGGTAAATTTTATGTATGGACAAAAGAAGAAGTGGATAATGTTTTGGGAGATGATGCTGCAATATTTTCGGCTTATTACAATATTACTGCTGCCGGTAATTGGGAGCATGGCAATAGTATTTTATTAAGAAATGAAACCGATGTGGCGGTTGCAGAAGCATTTAAAATAACAGTTGAAGAACTAAAAAGTAAAATTGATGCTGCAAAAGTTAAACTGATGCAGGTAAGAAACAGCAGGATTAAACCTGGCCTTGATGATAAAATTTTGAGCAGCTGGAATGCCCTGATGATAACCGGTTATGCAAAAGCTTACCGGGTCTTTGGTGAAGAAGCTTTCCTGAACGCTGCTGTTACCAATGCGAATTTTCTTTTGAAAAAAGCCATTGCTGCCGATGGAGAAATGACGCGTAATTATAAGAACGGCAGATCATCCATTAATGCATTGCTGGATGATTATGCTTTTACCATTGCTGCTTTTATTGAACTGTACCAGGCAACATTTGATGAAAAATGGCTGACAGAAGCAAATAAAATTACAAGCTATACTCTGGAGCATTTTTTTGATGCAAGCTCCGGCATGTTCTTTTATACGCATAACCAATATGCCGATCTGATTGCACGTAAGATGGAATTATCGGATAATGTAATTCCCTCATCTAACAGTGAAATGGCGAAGAATCTTTTTTTGCTGGGGCATTTTTTAAACAAGGATGAATATATAAGCAAGGCAAAACAAATGCTGATCAACGTGGAAGCTGATGTACAGCGCAATATTTATTTTTATGCAAACTGGGGCATGCTGCAGGCTTTGTTTACAAGCCCGCTGTATGAAGTGGCAATAATGGGCGATGATTTTAAAAACAGGCGGCAGCAATTTGATGAACATTATTTACCCACTGTGATTTTATTGGGAGCTAATGCAGCAAGTAAAATTGCTTTGCTTGAAGATAAACTGGTGCAAGGGCAAACTATGATTTATGTGTGCAGGGATAAAACTTGTGAGTTGCCGGTTGGGGAAGTAGAGGAGGCGTTGTGGCAGATTGGGAAGTGACTCTTGTGTATAAAAATGTTTTATGCTCACCAAGAATAAAATGTACAAGAGTGCGACGCCACCGAAGCTCCACAATGATCTAATGCCGGGCTCACAGGCACAGCCTTCTGCGGAAAAAATCACACTTTTATATAGATCTTCTTCTTATCAAGCACCCAGGCTAAAAACCACATCATGCTAATAAAGCAAAGCGCATAAATTAAAGAACCAATGCGTGGGTCGCCGGGAAAGATGGGCTTGCAGAGGGTTTCGTAAAACCAGCTTAAAGGGCTCAGGTATTTTGGTTTGCCTGCATCGGTAAAGCCGTTGCTTATGCGTATGAGGCCGAGTGAGCGTGGTATAAGGGCGCTCATGGCAAAAATGAAAAGTGCATTTTTGCCAAACACATCAAAGAAACGGCTCCAGATCCCCTTGGTATTTTTAAAGTCGAGCAGATAGATCATCATGGATAAGATGAGCAGTGCCAGGCCGGTTGTGTAAATGGTATAACTGCTGGTCCATATTTTTTTGTTGAGCGGAAAAACCATATCCCAGCAAAAGCCGGCAAACACCAGTACACAGCCTGCAACAAATAAACCGTTGAGCATTTCATGTGTTTTGCCTTTTTGTAAAATATAATTGCCCACCAGGTAACCAAGTATTACCTGCACAATGGCGGCAAAACTGTTCATCAAACCTTCGGGATCAAAAGCAATCCCTTCACCACGGTACATGTGTTTTTCGCCCAGGATTGCTTTGTCTATATTGGTGCCAAACCAACCGTTTAAACTAAACGGATCGGAAGGGTTTGCGGCCACACATAAAAACCAATAGCCTAATAAAATAAACATGCCCACAACAAATGAGCCACGCACTTTAAAATAATGTACAATTACCGAAGCGAAAAAATAACTGACAGCAATGCGCTGCAGTACCCCAAAAATGCGGAGGTTCTCAAAAGGTTTGGCAACAAAATTGCCAGCTTCATTATATTTTATAAACGGGAACCAGTTTAAAAACATGCCGATACCAAATATCAGTAACGTACGCTTGATTACTTTTTTCCAGAATGCGCCTTCGCCTGCTGCATCCAGTTTGGGCATAACAAAAGCCATGGCATTGCCTACGGCAAATAAAAAGAAAGGAAAAACCAGGTCGGTTGGTGTAACGCCATGCCAGCTTGCATGTTCCAGCGGCGGAAAAATATGTCCCCAACTGCCGGGGTTATTTACCAAAATCATGAGTGCCACCGTGGCACCACGAAAAACATCGAGGGAGTAAAAGCGTTGGTTCATACAGCTGGTTGGTAAAGTTGAATTTGAAAGTTACTCAAATTCTTTCACTCAACTCAAGCCAGCGCATTTCTTTTTCATCGAGCAGTTGCACAATGGTGCTGATGCGTTCGGCAGCTTTTTGCAGGGCATCATAATCTATACCGCCGCTGTTCATTTTTTCTTCCAGTTCGGTTTTTTCTTTTTGCAAGGCAGGGATTTCCTTTTCCAGTTGTTCGAATTCGAATTTTTCTTTGAAAGAAGGCTTATTAGTTTGAGGTTTGTTGTTGGTTGTTTGCCCAATGGATCCTGCGGATAGTTGTTCGGCCTTTACTTCAGGAATCGGCTTTACCGCCGAAGGATTTTTTTCTGCGGCTGCTTTGTATTCACGATATAAAGTATAGTTGCCGGGAAAATCCTTTATCACACCATCGCCTTCAAAAGCAAACAAGTGATCAACCATGCGGTCCATAAAATACCTATCATGACTTACAATTAAAATGCAGCCGGGAAAATCCAACAGAAATTCTTCCAGTGTTCTTAAAGTTTGCAGATCCAGATCGTTGGTAGGTTCATCTAGTATTAAAAAATTGGGGTTGAGAAAAAGAATACTTAATAAATGCAGCCTGCGTTTTTCGCCACCGCTTAATTTGCTGAGTGGAGTGTATTGCTGCTCGGCAGCAAAGCCAAATTTTTCCATGAACTGTGTGGCAGAAATTTTTCCGCCATCGGCCAACGGAAAAAATTCAGCAAAATCTTTTACATAATCAATGGCCCGCTTGTCTTCTTTGTATTGTAAACCTTCCTGGTTAAAGTTGCCAAACACAACCGTGTCGCCATGGTTAACCTTGCCACTGTCGGGCATTTCCTGCTGCAGCGCTATTTTTAAAAAAGTAGATTTACCAATACCGTTCTTACCCACAATACCAATGCGTTCGCCTCTTTTAAAAGTATAATCAAATCCTTTCAGAATTACTTTATCGCCATAACTCTTGTTTATTTTTTTCATTTCCAGTACTTTGCCGCCAAGCCTGGTCATTTTTACCTGCAGACTTATATCGGTTTCTTCTTTGCGCTGGCTTACTCTTTCTTCAATATCAACAAAAGCATCCTGCCGCGATTTTGATTTGGTGGTACGAGCCTTGGGTTGCTTGCGCATCCACTCCAGTTCTTTACGAAAAATATTTTTATCTTTTTGCAGTTCGCTTGCCTGTACTTCCTGTCGCAGACTTTTCTGTTCTAAAAAATAATCATAATCGCCTTTGTATACATAGATCTTTTCATCGTCCATTTCCAGTATCTCGTTACAAACGGCATCTAAAAAATACCGATCATGCGTTACACAAAGCAGCGTAACTTTTTGTGCCGATAAATAATCTTCCAGCCACTCGATCATCTGTACATCCAGGTGGTTGGTAGGTTCATCCAGTATCAGCAGGCATTTGCCTTCATGCAGTTGTGCTTCAATCAATGCCTGTGCAAGCGCTACTCTTTTGCGTTGGCCGCCGCTGAGATTTTTTACCGGTTCGTTCAGGTGATGCAGGTTAAGTTTACCCAATATCTGTTTCAATTCACTTTCAAAATTCCAGGCATTCAGTTCATCCACCTTGGCCATCAGGTCGGTAAGTTTTTCTATATTTTCTTCTTCCTGCTCCAGGCACATTTCGTATTCCTTAACCACTTTCACCACGGCATTGTCCATTTTCAACACATTATCCCAGATGCTTTTATTTTCTTCAAACACAGTATCCTGTTGTAACATGATCACTTTAATGTCTTTGTGGGTCCAAAGTGTACCGGTATCGGCCGTATCCAGCCCGGCAATTATTTTTAATAAAGTTGATTTGCCGCTGCCGTTACGGGCAACCAGCGCAATTTTATCTCCCTCTTCCACATAAAAAGAAATATTTTTAAAAAGGGTACGTATGCCAAACGATTTGGCCAGGTTTTCTATTGAAGCATAATGCATGGCGCAAAGGTAAAGGAGTAAATGCTTGCAGCAGAATTGATTTTGGATTTGAACCACTATTTTTGAGGAGGAAATTTTGCCTGCGGCAAAATGAGATTGCCACAGAGGCACGGAAACCTGCCTACCGGCAGGCAGGCACAGAAAAATACAATTCGGATTCAGTGTTTCTGTGCCTCTGTGGCAGATTAAAATTCCCGAAGGGGATTAATTAAAAAAATCACTGTTCACCAATTTTCCGTCTAATGAATTTTTTGAGGTTGATAAAAGCAGAATCGTATACAAGGGGCATGACGCTTTCTGTTTTGTTCAACATTATCTCCAAAGGGATCCTGTTCCTGTTAACCATCATCATAGCCCGTTATTTTGGCAGCACTATAAAAACTGATATCTATTTCTTTGTTTTTACTACCATGATCCTCTTTTCCAGCTTTATTAATAATATAGATACGGCTGTACTAATTCCGGAATCTATGCGTCTGCGTGAAAAAGAAGGAGATGAAAAGGCAAACAGTTTTCTGAATTATTTTTTGATGATCTATTTTGTGATCGGCATGCTGTTTACTGTTGGCATGTATTTTTTTGGTACAACCATATTCGGGTTGATATCGAGGTTTTCGCAAGCAGATATTATCATTTATCGAAATTATTTTTGGGCAGGCTCTTTCTTTTTTATTTTTCATGTGCTTACCAATTACTTTAACAGTATCCTTACTTCTTTAAAATATTTTAGTCTGCCAATGGTTATCAGCAGTGTTAAAAGCTGTATAGTCATAGTTTGTATTTTTTTGCTGAGGGCAGAGTATGATGTAATGAGTGTTATTGCGGGCGGATTAATTTCGTATGCTGTAAACCTGCTCATTCAAATGTATATTTTGTATAAAATAGCCGGCTGGAAATTCAGTTTTAAGAAGCCGCCGATCAGGAAAAGTACCTGGAGCAATGTGTTTTATTCTGAACTGGGTCAGATTACAACCGTTGCCAGCAGTATGTTTCCGCTATACCTGTTAAGTGGCTTTGGCAGTGGCGTTATCAGCGTAATGAATTACGGAAAAAATATTGCTGATATACCCAATACGCTGGTAACATCGCAGTTTGCCAATGTAATTGGTATAAAACTAAATGAAGAATTTGCCCGAAAGGATTATGCCGGGATGAATGAAACTTTTTTGAGCATATCTAAAATGATGGTTTTTATACTGGTGCCGCTGGGTTGTTTTATGTTTGTTTTTGCAGAACCTATTGTAGAACTTTTTTATAACAGGGGAAATTTTACACAGGAAGCCGTGGTTGAATCGGCAAGGTTTATGCAGCTGTTGTCTGTCACTATTTTCAGTATTGGCGTTAATGCTATTGTTACCCGTATTTTTGTTGCCATACAGGCTATAAGGCAGGCTTTTTTTTACCAGGTAGTTTTAAATATCATTTTAATAGCTGCTATTTGGATCTGCACCAGGTATTATGGTGCTTATGGTTATGCTTACGCCATTATCATCATGAACCTGATTAATTTTTTTAGCATGTATTTTATTTGCCGTGAACTGGTACCGCATATCAAATACGAAGCGTTATTAAAATATACCGGGTTCATTATTTTAATAAACGCTGCAATCGCAACAGGATTGTTTTTTGCAGTACACTACATCCAGGTGGCTAATCTGGTTAAAGTTATAACAGGATTTTGGCTGTATTTTATAATCTTACTTATGCTAAATAAAAAGTTTGCATTAAATACTGAGCTTGCATATATACTTAAACATGTTAAAAAGAAATTTTACTAAACGTTGGGCCATTAAAATATGCAGGTATGTTTTCAGGCAGCAATTTTTGCCGGTAATGGCCGGTCCGCTGCAAAAATACCTGTGGTCAACAGCCAGTAGTTATGATTATTTATTAGGTGAATATGAAGATCCTGCCACGTTAAAACTGTTTATATCCTGGCTGAAACCAGATTCAGTTTTTTATGATGTTGGCTCCAATGTCGGATTTCATTCATTAACAGCAAATAAAGTGATTGAATCCGGAAAGATATATGCTTTTGAACCCATGCCATCGGTAAGGCAGGTATTTGAAAAACATATCAGTCTCAACCAAAAATTTATGATCACCAATAATATTACCATATTACCTTTTGCCATTTCCAATAATGAAAAGCAGGTTGAATTTTCAAACGATAGGGTTCACAGAGATGGCAATACTTATATTAAGGAGTCATATATTTATTCTGGAACTGAAAACAAAATAACAGTTCAATGCCAGTCAATAGACGGGTTGATAAAACAGGGTTATGATAAACCCGATATCATTAAAATAGATGTGGAAGGGGCCGAATTCGATGTTTTGACCGGAGCTAAAAATACCCTGCAGCAATACCGGCCGAATATCTTATTAGCCACACATAATTGCCATTTACCCGGTGTACAGGATAGATGTGTACAATTTTTGAAGGATCTTGGCTATCATTTACAGCATACCGGAAAACATAATAAAAACATGGATGGCCTTGATGATTATATTGCTGTTCATAAAAGCAAACTATAGCAGTTGAACGAGACAAAAAAAATAAAACTCCTCATTTTAACGCCCACACTGGAATGTGGCGGCTCCGAAAAATTTGTTTCGTTGGTTTGCGAACATATCAATACCGGTATTTTTTCTGTTTGTTTGGTGGTTGTTAATAATGTCAACCCTTTTTTTAAAATTGATAACCCTGCAATTGAAATTATTAACCTCGGGAAGAACAGGGTTTTGTTTTCTTTATCTGCCATTAAAAAAGTGGTTACCCATTTTAAGCCTGATATTATTTTTTCTATGGCTAATCATCTCAACTTATATCTCGCCATTTTTAAAAACCAGTTTAACAGCAAGATAAAATTTGTTGCACGGGAAGCAAGTATAGTAAGCATCAATAGCAAGCAAGCAAAAATGCCTGTATTGTACAACCGGCTGATAAAAAAATATTACAATCGCTTTGATATAATCATTTGCCAGTCGGCTTATATGAAGCACGACCTGGTAACGCATTACGGTATTTCTGCTGATAAAGCAATGGTAATTCATAATGCTACAGAAGAAGTTTTTCATATGCCGGTTCAACCTAAGGAAAATAGTGAGCATGTATATAAATTTATAACCATTGCAAGATTGAGTGAGGAAAAAGGTATTGAACGATTGATATATGCTGTCGGTTTGCTTTCTATTCCTTGTACATATCATATTATTGGCGAAGGAAGTAAAAGAAATGAATTGCAAAAACTGATTAATGAGTTGCAATTACAGGAAAAGGTTTTTTTAGTTGGCCAGAAAAATGATCCGTTCAGCGGTATGGAAGATGCTGATCTTTTTCTCATGGGTTCTTATTACGAGGGTTTTCCGAATGTGTTGCTGGAAGCCGGTGCCCACGGTATACCGGTAGTTGCTTTTAATGCACCGGGCGGTATTGCAGAAATAATTACTGATAATGAAAACGGCTTACTGGTTGAAGATAATGATATCATTGCTTTTGCAGCAGCCATAAAAAAAGCCCTGGGTTACAATTTTGACCGTCATCAAATAATAGAAAGAACAACAAACAGTTTTTCAGTAAACAGCATGATGACTGCCGTGGAAAATACTTTTTTAAAGCTTGCCCAAAATAAATAGCAGATATTTGTACCTGGCAAAAATGAAAACGAATGAATGGTATTAAGCCGAAGTTGCTGATCTTTATAAACACATTACAAACCGGCGGGGCAGAACGGGTGGTGTCGCTGCTGCTCGATCATTTAAAAGATGATTTTGAGATTCACCTTGCCTTGTACAGCAATTATGTTGATTATACAATTCCTCCTGAAATAAAAGTGTTCAACCTGCATCAGCCGCTGATACAAAACAAGGTCACCCGCTTTTTAAAACTTCCCGGTATCTCAGGGAAAGTTTACCGCTATTGCAAAAAAAATAATATCAATACTTCAGTTGCATTTTTATACCGTCCCTGTTATATCAATGCGATTATGAAAAGTTTTTTGGGTTACCGCGGCCGTGTCATTATGTGCGAAGGCACACACCAGACAACCATGCAGGAAAGCCATTCGGCCATTTACCGCATGTTTTCAAAATTCATGGTCATGTATTCTTACAAGCGTGCCCATCTTATTCTGGCAAACTCTTATGCCATACAAACCGACCTGATTGAGAACTTTAGAATAAAAACACCGGTTCGGGTAATTTATAACCCGGTTGATCTGCAGCTCATAAAATCAAACACTGCTGAAGAACCTGATCTTGTTTTTGAGAAAGATGTTTTTCATTTTATTACCGTTGGTAATCTGCGCAAAGAAAAAAACCAGCTTTTGCTGATACAGGCTTTTTTTATTTTAAAGAACCTGCCTTGTAAACTGCTGATCGTTGGCGCTGGTGCAATGGAAGAGGAGTTGAAACAAAAGGCAAAAGACCTGGGTTTAATGGATAAGATCATTTTTTGTGGCTTTGATAAAAACCCTTTTAAATATGTAAAACGGAGCGATTGTTTTGTGTTAAGTTCCAATGTAGAAGGGTTCCCCAATGTTTTAATAGAAGCACTTGCCTGCGGCAAACCGGTTATTTCAACTGATTGCAGCTCTGGCCCAAGAGAATTGCTGGCTCCTGATACAGACCTGCATCACCGGGCTATCAATAATTACGAGGTTGGCGAATTCGGAATTTTAACACCGGTTAAAGATGTGATATCGCTGGCCAATGCTATGAAAAAGATGTACGAAGATGCCCCGTTACGAAATCAGTTTGCTGCCAAAGCTGCCAGGCGTGCCGAGCAGTTTGATGTGGATGAGATCAAACAGTATTTTCATGTGGCTTTTGCGGGGTTGTAAAACCTATAAGGTTTGCCGGGCAGCAAAGCAGCGCTGCAAACCCTGTAGGTTTGGGCCAGGATTCAACCTCTTCCATTACAGCAAATAATTAATCTTATTTTTGCCCCGCTAAACTTATTCAATTACATGCATACTATTTTACTTACCGGCGGTGCCGGTTTTATCGGTTCTCATTTAACCAGGTTATTTGTAAAGAAATATCCTCAGTATAAAATCGTTAATCTTGATAAGCTGACCTATGCCGGCAACCTCGAAAATTTAAGGGATATCGAAAATGAAGCAAACTATCAGTTTGTAAAAGGAGATATTACCGACCTGGATTTTTTACGCAAATTATTTGCAGCGCATCAATTTACAGCAGTGCTGCATTGTGCTGCCGAAAGCCATGTAGACAGGTCAATAACCGATCCGCTGGCATTTATTACAACCAATGTTTTGGGTACGGGTTCTTTGCTGCTGGCAGCCAAGGAAGCCTGGGCCGGCGATATGGAGAATAAAATCTTTTACCATATTTCAACCGATGAAGTGTACGGGTCATTGGGCGCAGCAGGATTTTTTACCGAAGAAACAGCTTACGATCCCCGAAGCCCATACTCTGCCTCCAAAGCCTCTTCTGATCATATGGTACGGGCATTTTACCATACCTATAAACTGCCGGTGAAGATCAGCAACTGCAGTAACAACTACGGGCCGTTTCATTTTCCTGAAAAACTGATACCGCTCTGCATTCACAATATCATCAACAATAAACCATTGCCTATTTATGGTAAAGGCGAAAACGTAAGGGATTGGTTATATGTGGAAGATCATGCAGCAGCCATTGATGTTGTTTTTCACAATGGAAAAATTGGCGAGACCTACAATATTGGCGGCCATAATGAATGGACAAATATTGACCTGGTAAAAGAACTGTGCAGGCAGATGGATGAAAAGCTGGGCAAAGAAAAAGGTACTTCGGAAAAACTGATAACGTATGTAACCGACCGTGCAGGACACGATTTGCGTTATGCCATTGATGCCACTAAATTAAAAGAAGAATTGGGCTGGATACCCTCATTGCAATTTGAAGAAGGGATCAGTAAAACGATTGACTGGTACCTTGCAAACAGCGAGTGGCTTACACATGTAACAAGCGGCGATTATCAGAAATATTATAATCAACAATATCATAATCAATAATTGTATGAAGGGAATAATTCTTGCAGGCGGTTCAGGAACAAGACTGTATCCTATAACAAAAGGCATAAGCAAGCAACTGATGCCTGTATATGATAAGCCGATGATCTATTATCCGCTAAGTACACTCATGCTGGCCGGTATAAAAGAGATTTTGGTAATTACTACACCCGAAGACCAGGATCAGTTTAAAAGGTTACTGGGCGATGGAAGCCAATGGGGCTGTGTTATTGAATATGCCAAACAGGAAGTACCTAACGGCCTTGCACAGGCTTTTGTAATTGGCGAAAAATTTATTGGAAAAGACAGTGTGGCGTTGGTTTTGGGCGATAATATTTTTTACGGCAGCGGCTTTAGTAAATTATTGCAGCAAAGTGTTGATCCGGATGGAGCAGTGATCTTTGCCTACCCGGTAAGCGATCCCGAGCGATATGGGGTTGTTGAATTTGATGCGGATAGAAATGCTATCAGCATTGAAGAAAAACCAGCCGCACCCAAAAGTAATTATGCAGTTCCCGGTTTATATTTTTATGATAACAGCGTGGTTGAAATTGCAAAAAATATTGCGCCCAGTGCCAGGGGTGAATATGAAATAACAACCGTAAATGACAACTACCTGCAACAAAAAAAATTAAAAGTAGCAGTGCTTGACCGTGGCTTTGCCTGGCTTGATACAGGAACATTTGAAAGCCTGGGAGATGCTGCAGAATATGTACGGGTTATAGAAAAAAGGCAAGGCTTAAAAATTGGATGCCCCGAGGAAATTGCCTGGCGCATGGGTTTTATAGGCAAAGAAGATTTATTAAAACTGGCCAAAGAACTTGAAAAAAGCGGCTATGGCGAATATTTAAAAAAGATATCTCAATAAAATTATAGCAATGAGTTATTACGTACACCCCAGTTCTGTCATTGATGATAACTGCACTATTGGTGATGGAACCAAGATCTGGCATTTCTCACACGTAATGTCGGGTGCTGTAATTGGCAACAATTGCAACCTGGGACAAAATGTAGTGGTATCTCCTAAAGTTACATTGGGTAATAATGTAAGGGTACAAAATAATGTAAGTATTTACGAAGGGGTCATTTGCGAAGATGATGTTTTCCTGGGCCCAAGTGCCGTACTTACGAATGTAATAAATCCCCGCAGTGCCGTAAGCCGTAAAACAGAATATAAAACAACTCTGATAAAAAAAGGAGCCAGTATTGGCGCTAATGCAACCATCGTTTGCGGTCACACCATTGGCGAGTATGCATTTATTGGTGCAGGTGCCGTAGTAACCAAAGATGTACCTGCTTATGCATTAATTGTTGGTAACCCCGGCCGGCAAACCGGCTGGATGAGTGAATATGGCCAAAAATTGCTGTTTGATAAGGATGGTAATGCCATTTGCAGTGAAAGTGGCGCAACTTATCAGCTAAACAACAATAAAGTAACCCGCAAGTAGCTGATTAGCTGATTTCCCGAACTTTATTTTCTGACTTACACAACTTTTTTACAAAAAAAGCCGTCTTAGCCTTGTAAATTTCTCAAAAAGGCATTAATTTTGAGTAGTTTATTTACTCAATTTCAATGATAGAAGCACTCATTTCTTCAAAAACACGTATTAAATTACTACTCAAGTTTTTTTTAAACAGTAGTAACCGGGCTTACCTGCGTGGGCTTGAGGAGGAATTTGGCGAAAGTACCAATGCCATCAGGCTTGAACTGAACAAGCTTGAAAAAGCGGGGATGGTAAGCAGCGATGTACAGGGCAATAAAAAATTCTTTACGGCAAATGTCAAGCATCCACTGTTTTTCGACCTGAATAGCATCATCAGAAAATATGTAGGTATTGATACTATTATTGAAAATGTGATAAAACAACTGGGCGAAGTGGAAAGGGTGTATTTATCGGGCGAGTTTGCAAAAGGCCGGGATAATAATGTGATTGACCTGGAACTGGTAGGCACTGTAAACACCAATTACCTGGCCGATCTTATTAAAAAAGCCGAGCCATTGGTGAAAAGAAAGATCAGGTATGTTATTTATTCGGTAGAAGAATTTGCCGCATTAAAGGAAACAAAAAATATTAATGAAAAACTGCTCATCTGGAGCAGGTAATCAACAATAAAAAAAAAACGTGAAAAATTTTGCAATCATTGGCGCAGGAGGATATATAGCGCCCAGGCACATGAAAGCCATAAAAGATACGGGTAATACCCTGATAGCTGCGTTGGATAAACATGACTCAGTAGGCATCATGGATAGTTATTTTCCGGATGCAGATTTTTTTACCGAGTTTGAACGGTTTGACCGGCACCTGGAAAAGCAAAAAAGGTTGGGAAACAAAACTGATTTTGTTTCGGTTTGCAGCCCTAATTATTTGCACGATGCACATATTCGTTTCGGATTACGCATTGGTGCCAACGTAATTTGCGAAAAGCCTGTTGTGCTAAACCCCTGGAATATTGAGGCATTGATGGAAATTGAAAAGGAAACAGGCGGCGAAGTATTTACCATCTTACAATTACGCCTGCATCCTGCCATCATTGCTTTAAGAGAAAAGATCGCAGCAGCACCGGCAGATAAAAAGTACACGGTTAATTTACAATACATCACATCCCGCGGGCATTGGTATCACACCAGTTGGAAAGGAGACATGGAGAAAAGTGGCGGCATTGCAACAAATATTGGCGTCCATTTTTTTGATATGCTGTTGTGGGTTTTTGGTGCAGTAAAACAAAACAGGGTAACAGAACATACTGCACAAACTGCTTCAGGACAATTAGAACTGGAAAGAGCAAATGTAAACTGGATGTTAAGCATCGATGCCAATACATTGCCGGATGAAGCAAAAGCAGCAGGTAAAAGAACTTTCCGTACACTTACTATCGATGGCGAAGGATTTGAGTTTAGCGATGGTTTTACGGAGCTGCATACAAAAAGTTATGAGGAGATACTGAAAGGAAATGGATTCAGAATAAAAGAAACAAAAGCTGCCATAGAATTGGTGCATCAAATACGTGGAAATAAATAAATTCATACCGCTTGCCAGTCCGGATATAAACCAGCAGGACATAGACTGCGTAACAGCCGTGTTGCGATCGGGCATGTTGGTGCAGGGTATAAATGTGTTAGCGCTTGAAAAATCTTTTAACGAATTCAATAAAAGTAAAAATGCCATTGCATTAAGTAATGGTACAGCCACTTTACACCTGGCATTACTGGCATTGGGTATAGGTAAAGGTGATGAAGTGATCGTACCGGCATTTTCCTATGTTGCTACAGCCAACGTTGTTGAAATGGTGGGAGCCACCTGTGTTTTTGTTGATATCGATATCAATACATTTAATATAGATGTAACTAAAATAGAAGCACACATCACTTCCAAAACCAAAGCCATCATTCCGGTACACGAATTTGGCCTTGCCTGCGATATAGAAGCTATAATGCAGATAGCGGTAAAACATAAGCTATATGTTATTGAAGATGCAGCCTGTGCATTGGGCGCTATGCAAAATGGAAAACATGCCGGTACTTTTGGCAACCTTGGTTCTTTCTCTTTACATCCACGCAAATCAATTACAAGCGGCGAAGGCGGTGTGTTGTTAACGGCTGATGATGAATTAGCTAAAAAACTCAGGCAACTCCGTAACCACGGAATTGAAATGCAGGATGGCCAGATGCATTTTGTTGATGCAGGATTGAATTACCGGATGACTGATTTCCAGGCTGCACTGGCCAACAGCCAGATGCAAAGGCTTGCCCGGATCATTGCATATAAGCAGGAACTGGCTGAAGTGTATTTTAATGAAATAAAAATGAAAGCATTGTTTTGCCAACTGTACCATCAGGCAGAAACCATACCTGGCAAACCTTTCATGTACTTATTAATAACGATAAAAACCAGGCAGCAGTATTGGCTGAATTAAAAGAAAATAATATCGGAGCTAATTACGGTGCACAATGTATTCCGGCAACCGCCTATTACAAAACCAAATACCAGCATGATAGCGAGCAGCAATTTCCAAATGCTTACAGGGCATTTACCAAAGGAATTGCTATACCTATTTATGAGAAGCTAACAAAAGACATCATTAAAAAATATCAAACAGTATTAACAGATTATGATTGAAAACAAAACCATGTTTATTACCGGTGGCGCAGGATTTATTGCAAACACGTTAATTAAACAATACGTAGAAAAAAACAAAATAGTCGTGTACGATAATTTTCACCGCGATACACTTACCGGCAGTGGTATGGATACACATCCCAACGTTACCATTATAAAAGGCGATGTGCTTGATTTTGAACTGTTGTGCTCATCTATGAAAGGCGCCGATATTGTGATACATGCAGCCGGCATTGCCGGTATTGATACAGTGATAAAAAATCCTGTGCAAACCATGCGGGTGAATATGATCGGTACATCCAATGCTTTGGAAGCTGCAAGAATAAACGGGATCACGGACAGGTTTGTTGATTTTTCAACCTCTGAAGTATTTGGTTCAATGGCTTTCAGAAGCAGCGAAGATGATGCAACGGTTGCAGGATCTGCAGGCGAAGCACGCTGGACTTACGCAGTAAGCAAATTTGCCGGCGAGCATTTGGCTCATGCTTACTATAAACAATACGATTTGCCGGTTGTAACCGTAAGGCCGTTTAATGTTTATGGTCCGGGCCAAACAGGCGAAGGTGCGATACAGATATTTATAAAACGAGCTCTTAAAAATGAAACGATTAAAATAGACGGCGATGGTAACCAGATACGTGCCTGGTGCTATGTAGATGATTTTGTTGATTGCCTGATTCGCTGTATTGAAAGCCCCGACGCTGTTGGTGAAAGCTTTAATTTAGGTAATGCAAGAGCGGTAATTACTATTTTAGGGTTGGCACAAACGGTTTGCAGGGTGTTAAATTCAAGCTCAAAAATAGAATTTGAGCCTCCTTTAAGTGCAGACATTGCAATGCGGATTCCAAATGTAGATAAGACATTAAAAATATTAGGATTTAAAGCAAAGGTTGATCTGGATGAAGGGATAGCAAAAACAGCTAAATTCTTTACTGAAATGCAATAATTACATGTTACCTGATAAATTACCTTTTTATTTTAAAGCACATCCTCAAAAAAGGAAATGGAGGGCAGCCCGATAGTTTACCCTTTGATGTTTATTATGATGATGAATTATGTATTTACAGACAAAAGACTTCTGAAGAACTAAAGAATAAATTGAATGAAGTTTATGAACTGGGTTCTTTAGTAGATGGTTCTATTTCAAACGAATCGGGTAAAGTATATGTTGAGCTTGTTACCGATTTTATTTTGCAGTCACTGCCCCTTAAACAAGCTAACGAAAGTTTGTCGGTATTGGAAGTAGGTTGTGGCAATGGAATTATACTTAAGCAATTAAAGACAAAAAATAGCTCTCTAAAATTAACAGGAATAGAGCCGGGCGGTCACGGAATTGTTGAAGGAATTGATGATGAGATTGATATTATCAGGGGTTTTTTCCCGGTCAAACAAATAGCAGATACCAAATTCGACTTAATATTCAGCTTGCTGGTGCTGGAGCATATAGAAGATCCGGTTGTGTTTTTGCAACAGCAAAAAGATCAACTAAGCCCATCTGGTAAACTAATATTCGGAGTGCCTAATTGCGAGCCCTTTTTAAAAACAGGCGACATCTCGATATTCATACACGAACACTATTTATATTTTACACGAAAAGGGATATTTACTTTGCTGGAAAAAGCAGGATTGTTTTTAGAAAGGATTGAAGTTGTAGAAGGAATGTTATTAGTGACTTCTTCCACTCAAAAAACATCAGATATTGTTACACATGATAAAACTGAAAAGCATAAGCTACCAGGATTTTGAACAACTTAGTGATTCATTAAATCATGCAATTGAAAAACTCTTTGAAAAATATGCACAGGAGGAAGTTGCCATATATGTTCCCGGCCGGGCATTAAATACATTGTTTTTTTTGGATATTTTGAAATGCCGTTTAATAGACGATAATTCTGAAATCTGCGGCAAATACCTGCCCTGCCTGCATAATGCCATTGAGCCGTTCAGCGAATTGATAAAAAATCCTCCAAAATGTATTTTGATTTATTCAAGAACTTTTGGTGATAAAATAAAAAATAAATGTATGAAGGAGCCTGCATTGGCAGGTACAGAAATTTTAACCTTAAATGACATTGCATAAAACTGTTTTACTTACGGGTTCTACCGGCTTTGTAGGCCAGGCTATCGCAACAGCATTATTGCAAAGAGACATTGCATTTATAGGTACAAGTGGCCAAAATGAAAACAGCTTTGCATGGCACTTAATTAAAGTAGATCTATATAAGGATGATTTGGAAAAGGCTTTAGAAGGATATTCGTTTGATACCATCATTCACTGTGCCGCTAAAATACCCGATGGTACAAACACCTATGAAGACTGTTATTTGAAAAACGGTGAAATTGATGATTCTGTAATTGAATATGCCGCCAATAACGGGGTTAAGAAATTTATTTTTATTTCAACTACTAATGTATATGGGTTTACTGATAGATTGATCGCGGAAGATTCTGAGCCAATAATTGAGAATTTATATAGCAAACGAAAACTGGAAACAGAAAATAAGCTTTTGAACCAAAATAATTTCAGGAGTATAATTCTCAGGATCAATGCCCCGTATGGTGAGTATCAAAAGCAAATACTGTTTTGAAAATATTTGTTGAAAAAGCTTTGGCAAACGAGGTTATCCAATATCATGGCTCAGGCGGCCGGCAGCAGGATTTTTTTACACACGTAAATGATATAGCCGATGCAATATTAGAGTGTTTAAAATATCCGGACCAGAAAAAATGACATATTTAATATCTCATCCGGCAAACCGGTTTCAATGAAACAACTGGCAGAAATAATTCTTTCTTTGGTACCGGGATCTGAGAGCAAAATAAAAAACTCCGGGTTGACCGATAACCAGGAAAATTATAAGGCATTATTTGACATTAGCAAAAGCAAAAAATAAATTGAACTGGGAACCTAAGATATCGCTGAAAGAAGGAATTAGTAAACTAATAAACCACAAGCAAAATTGAAAATAGCTTTTCTGTCTGATATACATGGAAACCTGCAGGCCCTACAAAATGTAATGGCTTATCTAAGGACTGTGCAGCCAGATGAGAAATATTTTTGGGTGATGCTGTTGGATATTTGCCCAATGCTTTAGAAGTTTTAGATCTTTTTACATGATAATAATTTTCAGTGTATCAAGGGTAATCATGAGGCCATGTTACTTGGGGAAATACCTGTTAAAGAGGGCAATGCCGAAGTATACCAGTTAAACCTGATTGCGGATGAGATTAGTGATTCACAACTGCAATTTATTAAAGGCTGGAAAACAGAAATGCAGTTTACCCTCAATAACAAACAATTTTATTTAACACATGGCAGTCCGCTGGATAAACTTAATGGTTATGTATATCCGGATACCGATCTCAATATTTTATGTGATAATAAATATGATGTGATCATAACAGGACATACACACAGGCCATTCATAAAAAATCTTACTGATAAAATGTTTATCAATGTAGGTTCGGTAGGGCTGCCACGGGATGTGGGCAACCTGTCAAGCTTCTTAATGTATGATAGCAATACAGATGTTTTGAAATTTGCCGGATAAGTTTTGATGAGGCAACAATAAGTGATGAGAATAATATTCATTCATCTGTAAAGAATGCCTGCTTAGAAGAACTGAAAACTATGTAGGAAAAGATAAAAATATGATAAGTGTATTAGTTACAGGAATTGGAGGCGGTGGTGTAGGCGAACAGCTTATTAAGGCGCTGCGCCTTTCTGAACATAAATATATAATTGTGGGTACAGATATTACAGCAATAAGTAAAGGTTTAACGAAGTTGATACTGCGTTTGTAGTACCAAGGGCAGATGATGTAAATTATATAAATGAACTGCTGAAAATTTGTAAAAAGCATAACATAAAAGCTCTTTTCCCAGGCTCTGAACCTGAATTGAAAATAATTTCTCTGAACAAAGAAAAATTTGAAGCGGAGGGATGTATGGTCTTTATTAATCCCGAAAGCGTACTTGATATTTGCCTGGATAAAAAACAAAACAGTTGATTTTTTGAAAGCAAATAATTTCAATTATCCCAAATCTTACACAATTACTTCCATTAAGGATATTGATGGCATAACTATATTTCCACTTGTATTAAAGCCGTCCATCGGCGGCGGCGGGGGAGTATGAATGTAATGATTGCCCAAAGCGCTGATGAATTACAGTTGTTTGCATCTTACCTCCTGAAAATATATCCCGAATTCATTGCACAGGAATATGTTGGTACGCCGGATGACGAATATACTGTTGGTGTTTTGTTTGATAAAGATGGTGTTTATATAAATGCTATTGCACTCAGGAGAAGCATATCAGGGGGATTAAACTGCAGAATAAAAGTTCCAAATAATACAGAAAATAAAATGTTGGGACCTGCATTACTTATAAGCAGCGGAATATCACAGGGAGAATTTGGCAATTACGAAAATGTACTTGAGCAATGTATTCGAATCAAAAAACTGAAAGCCACCTGTTCTGTAAACCTGCAATGCAGGTTGGTTAAAGGAAAAGTTTATTTGTTTGAAATTAATCCCCGTTTTAGCGGCACTACTTCACTAAGAGCCATGGTAGGATACAACGAACCCGATGTATTGATACGGAAACACATACTGAATGAACACGTAGAAACAGGATTTGCATATCGATACGCAAAAATTGTAAGAGGATTAAAAGAAGAAATTTTTTTCACATAAGATATTGAAGATGACAATCTGTTCAAGATGTATTTACGACGAGAAAATAAAAGGCATATCATTTGATAGCAATGGGGTTTGTAATTATTGTATTCAGACTGATGAACTTAATAAAATATATCAACCTGGAACTCCCGAAGCTGAGAAAAAACTATTTGAAATATTTGCAAAAATTAAAAAAGATGGAATTGGTAAGAAGTATGATTGTATAATAGGCCTTAGCGGAGGAACGGATTCAAGTTATTTACTTTGCAAAGCTGTGGAATGGGGTTTAAGGCCACTGGGAGTACATTATGATAATACATGGAATACAGCCATATCTACAGAAAATATCAGAAAAATTACAAAATACGCTGATATAGATTTATGGACTTACGTGATAGATAACAAAGAGGCTGATGATATTTTCAGAGCATTCTTCTTTGCTTGTGTACCGGAGTTTGATGCAAGCACTGATATTGGTTTTTCGCAGGTTTTAAGAGATGCTTGTGCTAAGTTTAAAGTGAAGTACGTGCTTGAAGGACATTCTTACCAGGCTGAAGGACTAACACCGCAGGCGAGTAACTATTTTGACGGTAAATATATTGCCGATATCCATAAGACATTTGGAAAAAAGCCAATGAAGACTTATCCAAACATGACTTTTAAGAAATTTCTTAAGTCAATATTATTTCACCGGGTGCAATTTATAAGGCCGCTTTGGTACCTGGATTATAGTAAGGAAGCTGCACAAAGCTGGCTTGAAAAAAATACAGGGTGGCTCTATTATGGAGGCCATCACCTGGAAAACAGGGCATCTGGTTTTGTACATTCTGTATACCATCCCCACAAATTCAATATGGATAACAGAAACTGGAGCCTTGCTGCTGCCGTGCGAAGTGGAAAAATGACGAGGCAGGAGGCTTTGGATATCTACAGTGTACCCCGGCAACCTGATGTAGAAATTATCAGGTACCTGAAAAAACGCCTGGAGATAACAGACGAAGAATATGATAAGGTGATGATCAACGGAATAAAAAGATCATGGAAAGATTTTAAAACATACAAAAAACGTTTTGAGCTGTGGCGCCCTTTTTTTTACATCATGGCTAAATATAACCGGGTAACAATGAGTTTTTATTTAAAATATTGTTTTCCTATGCCTCCTAATAATGAAGCTAACCTATGATTACAATTATTGATTACGGAATGGGAAACCTGGGCTCGGTACAGAATATGCTTAACCGCATAGGAGTGCAAAGCCAAATCACCAACAGTATAACTACTATTGAAAAAGCGGATAAACTTTTATTGCCCGGTGTGGGAGCTTTTGGTGCAGCTATGACGTTGATCAAAGAAAAGAACCTGGTAGATGTTCTTAACTACAAAGTGATTGAAAAAAAGGCGCCTGTTTTAGGAATATGCCTGGGTATGCAATTACTGACTGAACATAGTGAGGAAGGTAATGTTAAAGGCCTCGGCTGGATAAAAGCCGCAACAAAAAAATTTCAATTCAAGGATAACAGCCTCAAGATTCCCCATATGGGCTGGAACTTGGTTCATCCCAAACAAAAAAATGCATTGATTGAAAACCTGGATGCTGAATCAAAATTCTATTTTGTACATAGTTATTATGTGGAATGCGCTGATCAAATAATGTATTGGCAACAACATTTTACGGAACAGATTTTCACTCAATTATTAACGACGAAAATATTTTTGGGGCACAGTTTCATCCTGAAAAAAGCCATAAGTTCGGCATGCAGATCCTTTCAAATTTTTCAAAAATATAAATGTTACAAACCAGAATTATACCGTGCCTGCAATTGATTGATGAAAGCCTGGTAAAGGCTGTTCAATTCAGGAAGTACGGATATATAGGCGACCCTTGCAATACTGTCAGAATATTTAATGAACTGGAAGTTGATGAACTTTGCTTTTTAGATATAAGAGCCAGTCTTGAAAACAGGATTCCCAATTGCAAGATGCTGCAATACATAGCCGACGAATGCTTTATGCCGCTCGCTATGGCGGTGGAATCAGCACTTTTGAACAAACTGAGAAAATATTCAATATTGGATTTGAAAAAATAATTTTAAATACACAGGCTTACTATAATCCTGGGTTGGTTACGGAAATTGCCACCCATTTCGGAAGCCAGGCTGTTGTTGTTTCAATAGATGTCAAGTACCACAATGGGCAACATTCAATCTATGTAAAAGACGGTACGGTAAAAGTAAAAGATAACATAATTCAGTATGTGCAAAAAATGCAACAGGCTGGTGCCGGCAGAATTGTTAATAACCAGCATGGACAGGGAAGGCACATGGACTGGATTTGATGAACAGTTAATTAAGAAAATTACCGCCATTGCCGATATTCCGGTTATAGCTCATGGTGGCGCAGGTTGTATTGAAGATATTGGCAGGGTAATAAAGGAATGCAATGCATCGGCCGTGGCTTTGGGAAGCTTGCTGGTTTATCAGAAAAAGGGAATGGGCGTTTTGATTAATTTCCCGGACAGGGAAAAATTAAATGAGTGTTTGCAATGAGAATTTTTATTGGCACTGAAGAAATAGCTTCCATATTAACCAATCTGAGTATAGGTTTTTGGAACTGGGGCATACCGTCACAACGTATGTAACGCGCTCAATAAATTTTATGCAAACAACAAATATGATATAATAAGAGATAGGGTGTTACATAACATATTCAGGTATGATGAAAGGAAGATGCCTGCTGTCATTAAGAAATATTTAGTGAAAATTAGTAACAGAATCACCTCGCAATATTTAAAATACAAAAACAGAAAACTTATTAACTAGCATGATGTCTTTGTTTTTATATGGAGGCCCTGGTTACCTGAATCATACCTTTTCCGATTTTAAAAAAGCAAAACAAGAAAATAATCTGCCTGCATGGCTCAAAGTAAGACATACCAGTGCTTTCAGTCAGCAATATAAAATTGATACATCAGGCTGGAAACCCGTTTTCAAGGAGGGTTTGCTCGACCTAAAATTCAAAGGATCCGTTATCCGAGCTTTATGCAGATTTAATTTATTCGGTTCCGGATCAGGCAGGCCTGTACCTGCGAAATTATAATCATATAAGAGTTCCGATGTTACAGAATGATAATATAGTGTTCATTTGAATATAAATATATTCAAAATATGCCAAATGAAGAGTTGGTTAAATTGCTCTCCGATGCTGATATACTTTGTGATGAACTTTTCTTACATGGGCCGGGTGTTTTAAGTGCAGAGGCAATGGCAGCCGGATGTGCTGTAGCTACCCGATGTCTGAATATCAAGCCTTTTCAACCACCGGTATGTTCTATAACTCCGGAAAATATTTCGGAAAAGCTAAAATTATTGATAACCGATATTGATTACAGGACTTCACTGGCAAAGGCTGCAAAAATATTTGTGGATGAATTTAATAGTCCAAATTTTTTGCAGAAAGATAATTAATGATTTGGGTAATGAAAATTTAGTTAGTGATTATGAGGCATGCTTTTTTATCCGGGATTACATATTGCCGGGAGACAATCGCCTTTCTGCAAAAACAAAAGAATTGACAAAACAGGTTATTGAAAATTATGGCCTGCAACAGGAGGTATTAAAATACAATCTAAAAAAACGGGGTCTGATATAATGGAGTTTAAACACCATGCAAAAAAACTTTTGGGGGATAGTTTCATATACGGGCTGTCGGGTATTATTACTTCGTTTATCGGGGTATTTTTAATACCATTATATACAAAAATCTTCGAGCCTTCTGATTACGGTATAATAGCTTTACTTGGCAGTCTTCAGTCAATAGTAACGATTCTCATTATCTTCGGAATGGATAATAGTTTTGGGGTATGGTATTATGATGATCCAACTGAAAAAGGTAAAAAGATAGCTATTAGTAACTGGTTCTTTTTTTCTTTAACACTTGGTTTTTTTGTTGCACTATTATTGGGCTTAGGTTCATATTATATAGCCATGCTACTGCTTGGCAACAGTCAATTGTATTCACTAGTAATACTATTTGGTATCAATATGTTTTTAGCTAGCACTCAAAAAGTACTAAACATATGTTTTCGGGTTCGTCGAAAGCCTGTGCAGGCGGTGAGTTTCAATCTGGCAATTTCCTTACTAAACATTGCACTTAATATTTTATTTGTATTAAAGTTGCGCATTGGTATCCCTGGTATATATTATTCTGTTGTATAACTTCCCTTATTACCTTAATCATTACAATCTATATTCTTAGAGAGTATATTGCTATAAAATACATCGATTTTAAGGAATTGCGAAAGATGCTTAGCTTTTCTTTGCCATTGGTATCAACAGGCCTTATTTTTTGGGTGATGGGTTCTGCAACTCCTTACTTCATTAATTTCCTGATGCATAGCAAAGCAGAAATTGGATTATACCAGATTGGAGCATCCGGGGCCAGTTTATTAACTCTTGCCACATTTGCTTTTTTTCAGGCTTTTACAGCCTACGCCCTATCTATATCTCACGAAGAAAACGCAAAGAAAATATATGCGAAAATCCTTGAGTATTATATATATATAGGAATGACCTGTGCTTTATTGTTAGGCTTGCTGGCAAAATTCATTTTACAACTTCTTACTAATGAAAAATATGTTTCGGCATATATAGTAATCGGCATCCTCGCCTTTAATATTGTCATTGCAGGTGTAATCCAGGTTGTTTCTTTGGCAAATTTGCTGGCAAAAGATAATAAGCCCATTGCCAAATCGGCAATTTATTCTGTGGGGTTTACTGTTATTGGGTATTTTACTCTGATACCGCTGCTTGGAAAAGAAGGTGCCGCAATAGCTGTAGGGTTGGGGAATTTAATAACAACGGTATACGTTACTGTAAAGGCCCAAAAATTATACTTTATACCTTACAATTTTAAAAGAATAGTAATTTTTTCAATAGCATGTATAATTCTTTATATTATTTATTTAGGTTATTTTAAAAAATAATAAAAATATTTCTGACATTCAATACCGATATAGCTGTTACGTATAATCGTCAGAAGGGCCTACAGAAATTAAAATTTATTAAGAACATATTTATGGTTTGGGAAATGCTGCTGCGTAATTAGCCAAATCTTAAGTAAATATTTATGAAAAAAGCATTACTCTACTTTCCGGTTCCATTAAAGAATAAAAATTCGGGCATAGCAAAAAAGTGCCTGGGTATTATTGATGCTTTTAACTCAAAATATGAAGTGGATGTGATGAGTGAGTTTAATGGGGAAGTTTTTTTTAATGAAAAAAAAATAAAAGACTACAGCTCTACGCTTAATAAAATGCGCTTTTATTATTATAATGATATTTTTTTAGGGCAGTTTTCAGTATTTAGTAAGCAGGTAAGTAGTAATAATTATGATGTTGTATATGTAAGAATCCACTATTTTGTAACATTTGGTTTACTGAGATTCCTCAAAAAGATAAAGCGGACAAATAAGTCAGTGCGTATTTACATTGAGATACCAACTTTTCCTTTTGATAAAGAATTAAAATCAAAAGTGTACAGATTTCGCAATCAGGTTAACCGGTTAACTATTCCTCTTTTAAAAAAATATGTAACTAAGATCGTTACACTCTCTACCCATGATATTATCTGGGGCATTCCAACTGTAAGGATAAGTAATGGTTTTTTGCCAGCCGTAACTGATAGGGAACTGGTCAGGCGCCAACCCAATGTGCCTGATAACGAATTTCATATTGCCATGATAGCTCAATTCAACGATTGGCACGCTGCAGATATATTGGTTAAATCATTAAAAGCATATACTTTAACATCAGGGCCCGTAACGATTAAGATACATTTTATTGGAAAGATGATTGCAAAGGTTATAGAAATGGTTAAACAGGAAAACCTGCAGCATGATATTATTTTTCATGAAGAAATGGATGCTAATGAAATTGCTATGTTTCTAAACAATATTCACGTGTGTGTGGGCACATTAGGACATCATAGAAAAAATATACAATTAGACTCCTCTTTAAAAAACAGGGAATATGCATTTTCAGGAATGCCTATGATACTTAAAACCCCGGATCTGGATTTTCAAAAAACCTGTTTTTTGAAAAATATTTTCCTGACGACGAAACCTTACTTGACCTTAACCAGGTACTTGATTTTATAATAAGCTAAAATGCGAACACCAATTATAAAAAGCGAAATAATTGAATATGCAAAAGCAAACCTCAGTTGGAAAATTAAATTGAAAGAGGTATTAGAAATGAGTTAACATAAGAATATATGACGAATGAATGAAAAAGAAACCAGATCAAAGCTTGTAACCATTGCTATACCTACTTATAATAATGAAAGATACATTGCCGATGCAATCAGGAGTGCTATGGCACAGGATTATGTAAACCTCGAAATTTTAATAGTTGATGATGCTTCCCAGGATAATACTGAACAAATAGTTACGCCTTTCTGTAAAGATCCCCGTGTTTATTATTTTAAAAATGAAAAAAATATTGGCCGGGTTGCTAATTATCACAAAGCGTTATACCAATTGGCAAAAGGAGAATGGTACCTCAACCTGGATGGGGATGATTACCTGACAGACCCTTCATTTATCTCAAAAGCTATAAGCTGGACCGAAGGTTATGAAATGTAGTAATGGTGACTGGTGCCTGCGAAAGAATAGTGGATGGTAAATTGCATTATATAATCCGGAGTAACTATAATGCTGAATTGTGCTGTATTGACGGCAAAACATTTTTTCTGGATCTTCCTGCAGAGAAAGCGAATTTTATTCACCTGGCAACTTTATATAACCGTACAAAGGCAAAATCTTTAAATTTTTACAGTGAAGATATTTTAAGTACTGATTTTGAATCGCTATTCAGGTTGGCTTTAACAGGTAATGTTATTTGTTTATGATAAAATAGTGGGATTGTGGAGGAATTCATGGAGAGAATGAGAGTGTAAGAGTGTCTTTTCAACAGAGGATATTATAAGCAATTTTAAATTTATTGAAAATTCCGTCTTATTTGCGGCTTCTTATCTTCCAAAAAAAGCTATAAGGCAATGGAGAAAAATTTATGTTATCAAAATTGTAGAGAGCTATATAGTGAGTGTTATAATCAACAGACCCAAAAATTCGTTAGGAATTTTGAGCAGCCTGTTTAAAAAATACCCGGCATTTTATTTAAAAGCATGTGTAAATATCTTTGTTAGGAAAGTAAAAAAAATATTTTCCTCATCTAAAGCTTCTACATTAAATGTTACCACGAGGATGCCCAAATAGGTTAATTCATGAAAAAAAAAGTGCTGCATATTATAAATTCGCTAACCACTGGAGGAGCAGAAATACTGCTTGCAAATTCTCTTTCGCCGGGTGGTTTACAGGAGTACACAGATAACTATCTCGTTTATTTCAACAAATCATCTTACCTGGCCGATACAATTGATAAAGATGTAAAACTGATCAACCTTAATTATAAGGGCGGCGTTGATATTATGCGTATGCTAATGCAACTAAAATCAATAATTAAAACGAATAAAATAGATATTGTACATACACATCTTACGCCAGCGAGCTTATATACACCTTCTTTGCCCGGCTTCTGTTCCGCAGGTGCATACTATACACAGTACCTATTCTATGGATAATGAAACGAGGCCGGTGATGCGGTATCTGGAAAGGAAACTGTTTTTAGAAAAAGCTCAATGTAATATTATCAGTCTTTCAGAATTTACAAAGGAAGATTTTTTACGCTCAATATCTTTTAAGGGAAGAATGTTTGTGTTAAATAATTTCGTGGCAGACAGGTATTTTAATTTGCCTCAAAAAAAATACGACAGTAATAAAAAAGAACTGCATCTGGTTGCTGTAGGAGCATTAAAAGAACTTAAAAATTTTGAATACCTGCTGGAGGTTTTTCAACAGCTAACAGGTTTTGAAATTTACCTGGATATTTATGGAGATGGCGATATACCGAAATACGAAAGAGTAATTAATAACAATGACTTAAAAGTAAAAATGATGGGACATATTGATGATATTGCCACGGTGATACATCAATACGATCTGTTTATCATGCCTTCAAAATTTGAAGGGTTTCCATTATCATTGTTTGAAGCCATGGCTGCCGGTGTACCGCTTATGCTGTCGGATATAGGGCCATTACGCAGTATTGTGAAAGAACATGCTATTTATTTTCCGTTGAACGACGCAGCATCCGTGGCAGCCATCATGCAGCAGATTTTTAATAATACAATTGATATTTCCGGTATGGCGGTTAAAGCAAAAGCATATGCTGAAAAAACGGTAAGAAGGGATATCTATATAAAAAGGCTGCTGGATATTTACAACCAGCTAACCCCACAGAAATAAATTAATCACATGTTAAACCATACTGTATCAACCTTTAAGGCTTTATTAAAGATGTAGTGGATTAAGAATCTCTTACATTTGCAAAAAATTGCAACCCTGGCAGGTGCAGCATACTAAATTAAATATATGTTTCCAGAATTTTTTAATAGAAAGAATAATCAGGCTTTTAAGAAAGCAGCGAATAAATACATAAGTGGAGATGCAATAGCTGAGATCATTAATGATATTCCACGTTTTGTTGACAGTGGTTCTTACGCTTCTTTATTTGGTGATCAATGGAAAGAATACAAAAAAACACAGCTGGATTCCTACACAGGATCACCAACTTCAGAGAGCCGTTTAAGCCGTTGTTTAGGCGGTGATTTAAAAGATAACCTTAAAGGAAAACTGGTATTGGAAGCAGGTTGCGGAGCTGGCCGTTTTACCGAAGTGCTTTTAAAAAAAGGCGCTGTTTTGGTTTCCTCTGATCTAAGCTCGGCTGTAGAAGTGAATGCTGAAAATTTCCCTGTTTCTGATAAACACCTGGTTATACAGGCCGATATAAATAATATGCCCTTTGCCGATGAAAGTTTTGATGTGGTGATTTGCCTGGGCGTTATTCAGCATACAGCAGATACAGAAAAAACCATTGAAGATTTATATAAGCTGGTGAAAAAAGGCGGTTCATTGGTAATAGATCATTATCATTACGACCGGTCAAATTATTTCCGGCTGGCCAGGTTGTACCGCATTTACCTGCGTAAAAAAACGGCAGCATTTACCATTCCGTATACCCAAAAACTAGTAAAAAAATATTTGCCCTGGCACAAAAGGGCTGCAAAGTATAAACTGTTTTCTGTTTTGCTTAATCGAATTTCGCCGGTGGTATCTTATTATAACGTTTTTCCGCAGTTCAGCGAAAAGCTACAGCAGGAATGGGCTTTGCTTGATACACATGATTCATTGACCGACTGGCATAAAAGATTCAGAAATAAAAAACAGATCACTGAGGCGCTTGCCAATCTGGGCGCTACAGATATTCATTGTACTTATGGCGGCAATGGGGTAGAGGCAAATTGTAAAAAGCCATAAGTAAATAACATTACAATGAAAATCCTTCATATTGCATTTAGCGGGCTAGGCGGGCATGGAAATGTTTTCTTTTCAATGGCAGATGCCGACAAAGAAAAACAACACCAGTTTGAAATTATTTTTTTTGGTAACGAAGAAGTAAGAGAAGGCTATATTCAAAAAGCAAACCAACGGCGTATTCCCTGGTATTTTGTAAAGAAAGAACCGGGGTTTGATTTTGCATCTTACCGGAAGATCGAAAAGATAATCAGGCAAACCATGCCTGATATTATTTTTCTGCACAGCTCATCTTATATTTTTCCTGTAAAGAAGGCGATACTTTCCATCAACAAAAAGATAAAAATTATTGTACGGGAAACGCAGCCCAATCATTTAAAAACAAAACTAAACTGGCTTGGTTTGTGCGTTTCGCTTATTGCTGCAACAAAAGTTGTTTTTTTAAGTACCGAATACAGGGATGTGATAAAGAAAAAACTTTCGCTTTTTTTCTCAGATAAAAGAACGGCTGTAATACCCAATGGAGTGGATCTTGAAGTGTACAGGCCTGCTGAAAAAAGTGACCATACAGGTATCAGCATCGGTATGCAAAGCCGCCTTTCTGAAACCAAGGACCATGCAACTTTAATAGATGCATTTGCCCTGGTTTTAAAATCAACTGCTACAGGCGCTGCAAAACTTTATATTGCAGGAGATGGCGTTTGCAGGGCAGCTCTGGAGAAACAGGTTCAGGATCTCAACATTGGCCATACCGTTGAATTTACGGGGATGCTGGAGGAAACTGCTTTACCAAAATTTATCAATTCACTGGATATATACGTACATGCAACACTGGGCGAAACCATGAGTACGGCTATTATGCAGGTGATGGCGTGCAGGCTGCCAATAATTGCTTCGGATGTGCTGGGTGTAAATAATATGATAAAGCACAATAAAAATGGATTGCTGGTGCCAGCACAAAATGCAGGGGCATTAAGCGCTGCCATTTTGCAATTGATTCATGATTCGAAATTATCTGCTGAACTGGCTGCCAATGCTTTTACATTTGCAACAGAAAATTACAGTAATAAAAAAATGTTGCAGCGTTACAACGAAATATTTCTTAACTAATGAGAATTCTGCATGTAATATACACACACGGAGTTGGAGGAGCCGAAAAGTACCTGAAACATTTGTTGCCTGGGCTGAAAGCTTATGGAATTGATTGCGACTTAATTGTAGTGTGTACCAAAAAAACGGAAAGCACATTTGCAGCTTATTGTAATGAGGTAAACAGTCAGGGAATAAGAACAACTTTAGTTGTTGCTGAGAAGTATGGAATTTTAACAACCGCAAAAAAAGTAAACAATTATTTAAAGGAAGAAAAGATCAATATTTTACATACGCATCTTTTTCATGCCGACCTGATGGCAGCATTTTTAAAAACTTTCTTCAATAAAAATATCCGCATCATTTCCACCAAGCATGGGTACCAGGAAAAAGTACTTCAGCAATACGACCCGGTTAATTATAAAAAACCAAATGATCTTTATTATCATATTACTAAGTATATACTGCGGAAGATTGATATCAATATCGCCGTATCCAAAGCCATGGCCGATCTGTATTTCAACCTGGGTATCAGCAACACACATTTCCCGTACATTCACCACGGCATTACCTTTCCGGAATTTGATAAACCGGCACATGGTGAAAATTTTAGAAATGCCAATCCTCAATTAATTACAGTGGGCCGAATTGAAATCATTAAAGGCCACCACTTTTTAATTGATGCCATGCCTGCAATACTGGAAGTTTTTCCGCAAACAAAATTATTGGTACTGGGTGACGGCACCGAAAAAGCAAACTGCGAAAAGCGGGTAAAAGAAGCCAATTTGGAGAAAAATGTTGAGTTTATGGGTTTTGTAGAACAGCCTTATCAATACATCAACAATTCAGATATCGTTATCCAACCTTCTTTTTTCGAATCTTTTGGTTTGGTATTTATAGAAGGCCTTGCTTTAAAAACGCCCATTGTTGCCTTTGATGTGCCAGCGGGCAATGAAATATTGGAAAATAATAAAACTGCATTGCTGGTAAATAAAGGCGACAGCAAGGCTTTGGCTGAAAAAATTATTTATTTGCTTCAGAACCCTGATGTTGCAAAACAGATTGCAGAAAATGCGTACGAGAAATATAAAAGTGAATTTACTACCGAAGCTATGGTAAAGAAAATGGCTGCCTGGTACAAAAGTCTTTCTTTATAATTTTTTTCCTACGGCATGCCAGAAAGCCGATTTTTCGCCAAACCTTATCTCTGTTAATCCGGCTTCCTTCATCATGGCCTCTATTTCGGGTTTTAAAAATCGCTGCTCCAGCTTGGTGCCAAACCTGTCCAGGCAATCGTTACGGAGATTATAAAACGGTTTATTATAGTAAGGTTCTAAAGGAATTTTTTTAGCAAGGCTGTGTAATTTCATCTTGTGTAACAGGCCGGCAAACCTGGATAAGGGCCAGTAAATTAAAACAGCCAGCGTATCGCAGGTAAATCTTTTTAAGCCTTGCGGCATGCGGGATATGACTTTGCGCAAACCATCAGACAGGTAAAAAATTGCTTTAAAAATTATTCCCCGGTTATCAAAACGGTAATAGAGGTACACATAAAAATATCCCCCTTTTTTTATTTTTTTTACACAACTGATGAGCGCTTTTTTTGTATCGGGTATATGGTGCAGCACGCCAATGCTCATTCCAAAATCAAAGGTTTCATCATCCCAGGGGATGGTATCAACACTTGCTTTGGTAATACGTACATTATCTTTTTGCCCCAGCATTTTATCTGCTACAAATACCGCATCACTGGGGTCAATGGCTTCAATAAAAGCAGCTTTGTCAACAAAGTAATCCGTCCAGCGGCCGCTGCCACAGCCAATATCAATCATGTAAGTATTTTTGTTTACAATCGTTTCATCTATTATATCAAAATACTCTTTACGTAATTCTTTTACGCTTTCATCGGTGTGTACAGCAAATTTTTTCCACTCTTCGCCAAAATCATTCACTACGTTGGCATCAATATTTTCATTGTCGCCCAATGTGGTGAAAACCTCAATAGGTTTGTTAGATGCCTGTATGGTTTGCAGCGAAGGTTTATTATAAGGAGTCATATTTTATGCTGTTGTTAAAACTAATTTAGCGTACGCCGCCGGTTAAATACTGCCACAGCGTTGGCTGATAATACATATTGCCTTTTTCGGAATTCTTTATTGTTTTATAATTGCCAGCTATCATATTGGTCAATACTTCTTTTAAAGCATCTATACCAACAGACGCCTGTAATACAGGATAGGTTGCAAAATTATCTGGTTTATCCGGTTTAATAAATACCTGCTTAATTACCGCACCGGTATCTATACCTGCATCAATCAGGTGAATGGTTGTGCCAAAATTTCCGGCATCTTTATTGCGCAGGGCCCAGTAGCCCCCATGGCTTCCGCGGTAATAGGGCGTGATGCCCACGTGCATATTTACAAAAATGGCATTGGTGTTTTGTAATATCTTTTTACTGATGATACGGGTTCCGTTTACAACAATAATATCGGGCTGTAATAACTTTATTGCTTTTAAACAAGCTTCATCATTTACCGAACTTACGCTGTGTGTTTTGCTGCTGTTGATGGCGCTGCTGTTTAACCCATATTTGCTTACTAAATATGTTTTACGTTTTTGTGATTGTAGTTTTAATAAGGGAACAACAAGTGCTGAAAATAAAACCTGTCCCATCACTGGTACAAACCCGGTTTTTTTTATGCGGTTTTTGGCCAGCTCTTTTTTACTGACTGGTTGTTCAAGAATAACAGCTTCAATACCTGCAGCTTCTTTCAATGCATGATATACCCAGCGGGATGATTCGCAATCGGAAGCTAATAAAATAATTTTTTTTTCTTGCATGTAAAGCTGAATACTTTAGGGCTAAACTAAACTGATTTTAAAAGCCTGCGGCTTCTTTCATGGTAAGATTGGTAAAACCGTATTTTTCATGCAGTAACTGATAGTGCTTTAGTAAGACAGTAAGGTTTTCCATATTCTCTTTGATATTGACACCAAAGTTATGCGGATGCCACCATAAATGATATAGCTCTTTCTTTTTTGCAGCATAGGTCATTTCATTCATGATCCTTTTTAATTTCAGTTTTTCAAGCCAGGCCAGGTTTTTATTGTATGGTTTTAAAAAGCGGCTGGCAGGTATATTAACCGGCAAACCGGATTCTTTGGTTAAGGCAAAAGTGTTGTTACCTGAAACAGGCAAGTATGTATCGAGCAGGCGGCAAAGCCTTATTAAAGGAACTTCTGCAGTAAACTTACGGGGTTTATAAATCCACGATTCGGGGTTGCCGCGATAAACTTTAATACCGTTATCTGCCAAAACCGGTAAATAAAGTTCATTGATCTGGTTACGGGGAAAAACCAAACTACAGATGTTTACATTACTTGCTGCTGCAATTTTTACTGCAGCTTTAATATCTGCATCAAATTCTGCGGCCGATTGGCCTTCTTCCAGGCAATAATAATGGCTGAATGTATGGGTGGCAACCTCATGTGGACTTTGCCTGATCATCTCAAAAAGTGAGTACCCAAAATGATAAGGGTCATCTTGCTCATTGTTGCCCATGGTGGCAAATTCTTTAAGGTAAACATTGTACTCCGGGTTACTGTAAGCTGGTTTTTTATCTGGCATAAAACCCGCCAGTTTTTCTTTGTCTTTGGCAAATAAAACCCCTACCGTGGCAAAGGTTGCTTTAATGCTGTAGTTTTCAAATACATTCAATAAAGCAGGAATTACCTGTTGTACACCCAGTATATGGGCTCCGTATTTTTCTTTGGTGGTAACATCCCAAACACCCCACAATAACTCATAGTCAAGCGAAATAACAAACGCCCCGGTATCATTACTATGGTTATTCATGAATAAGAAAAATAATTAATTGGCGGTAAAATTACTTGATTTAACCCATACACATTGATTATACACAATGAAAACATGAAATTAATGAGTTATAAAAACTAAACAGGATTTTTTGGTTTCTCAGAATAGATAGTATATAAATAAACGAGTGTAAAAAAATAAAACGGCAGCAAAACTATTTTATACCTGGCCATGGTTCCAAAATTATAGGTGGTAAAACCTATAATCAGGGCAAACAAAACAGCAATAAAGAATGAAGTTAAAATAAAAGGGTTATTAAATACCTCCCTGAAAAAGCCTAAAAACCTGAGTTTAATTATTACATAAACTGTGCATAATAAAAGCAGGAGAGATTCGAAAGAACTGAATAAGATAAATATTTTACGGCTTTCCCAGATAAATGGCCTGAAAAGGCATGTAAAAATGGCAATTGGGCTATGTAGTATCAAACCCGTTATAGATGCATCAATTTCACCGGATTTTAAACTTCCCCTGCTACGTTCATCCTCATTTTGTACAGCATCATAATTTCTTTGATAGGCATCTACCTGAACCTTTGATTCATCAGCTAATTCCTGTAATTGTTCACCAAAGTTTGTAACAAAGGCCACCGTAATAATTACCGTAAGAAATATCAATATGATAAAACCCCTGATAACAACATTTTTAAAGGGAGTAACGAATTTATAAAAAACAAATACTGCCAGGCCAATCGCCAACACGATTATAATATAGCTTTTTATAACTCCAACTATATATATCAAAGCAATCAGGGCAATTATACTTTTAACGGAAAACTCTTTTTTTATAAAAAGCCTGTACATATAATGTATAATAAAACCAATACCTCCCAGGCAAACAGAGTCCTTTCATCAATCCGCTGCCCCAAAACCAGACTGACGGCATATATAATACGCCCCACGCAAGCAGTTTCAGGTGTTTATCTTTATTAATATCTTTAAATACCAGGAACAGTTTCCATAATCCTGCAAAGGAAAAAGCCCCAAAAAAAAGAGTTATAACAAGATACTTGTTAAAGGAGAACAGCGAAAGTACCGCAGCAACCTTCATGATAAATAAATTGGATGCTATGCCAAAATATCCGGAATAATTAAGGTCGCCCACTTCTTCATCATACCACAACTTCACTTCGCTGGCCGGTTTAAAAAAGTATTGAATGTTTCCTGCGTCCTGCGCTATCTGCGTGCTTAAAAAATCACTTCCGTAATAAAAAACGAATGAGTCGCCATAGCCGTAATAATATTGCACCATCAGGGCATATGCCACTGCACCAAACATGTGCAGGTAGAATGCCATAAAGAAATACTTCCGCAATTCCGGATCGGTGTATTTTACAGAGGTCTTTTAATTATAATATAAAAGATATACAGGTAAACCGGCAGTAAAAGATAATCAAAAACGGTTATATACTGCATGGAGGGTCTTGAAGTTTAATTGGTTAAAAGCCCTGAACAAAGTAAAGTACCAGGGTATTTTATACTGCAATATACTTATTGTTTAAGCCCAAAGTTAACTGACAGAAGAAATGAAATCTGGTTTTAAACCGGAATATAATATATTGGAACTTTGTTTATCATTATTTTTACAACTATATGGTTACTATTTTAGTTACAGGCTGTGCAGGTTTTATTGGAAGTCATGTTTGTGCATTACTACTCGATAAAGGGTTTCATATTATTGGAGTGGATAATTTTGATCCCTTTTACAACCGCTCTGCAAAAGATTTAAACCTGGCAAAATTCAAAAACCACCCGGCGTTTAGTTTTTATGAAATGGACATCACAACCGGATTAGATGCCATAGAAGCAACAAATATTAGTGCGGTTATTCACCTGGCTGCAAAAGCCGGCGTAAGGCCATCCATTGAAGATCCGGCCGGTTACCTGAATGTAAATATTGTTGGTACACAAAAAGTGCATGAGTTTATGCAGGCAAAAGCAATTAACAAGCTCGTATTTGCATCCTCCTCATCTGTTTATGGCAATAATACAAAAATGCCTTTCAGCGAAGATGATAATGTTGACAATCCCATCTCGCCTTATGCCTTTACAAAAAAAGCAGGTGAGCTGATGAATTACACATTTCATCATTTATACCATATTGATATTATTAACCTGCGTTTTTTTACCGTGTACGGCCCCGGCCAGCGGCCCGACCTGGCTATTCATAAATTTGTAGAAAGAATATCAAAAAACCAACCCCTGGTTTTATTTGGTAATGGAGATACTGCAAGAGACTATACCTATGTTGATGATACGGTATCGGGCATTTACAGCGCATTGGAATATTGTTTGAATAATACGGGTGTTTATACCACGGTTAATCTTGGTAACAATAAACCGGTTAAGCTTAATGAACTGGTAGATATTATTTATGCTGCAATGGATAAAGAAAAAAATGTAGTGTATGAAGCCATGCAGGCAGGTGATGTGGATATTACATTTGCTGATATAACCAAAGCTGGCGAATTACTTAATTATAAACCGGCAACGGATTTGGCAGAAGGAATCAGAAAATTTATTGCCTGGTATAATACCCGTAACGGGCAGGGCAATATTGAATAATGTTATGACGTTTTAGCGGTACTTTTAACTGCAGAGCTGGTTTCTAAGACAAAACGCAAAATCCAAACAACTCAAAATACATGAACAGGAGCATTGATCTACTTAACCCCTTTACACAAAAACCACTTCAGGAACAGGCTGATGGCCTGGCCGAAAACGGCACCATTGTTTTTCCCTGTAAAAACGGAGCCTTTCGCCTGGTAGAGGATGATAATTACACCCAGAATTTTGGATATCAATGGAATAAATTTGCTGCCACACAAATAGACCAGGCGCAAAAAAATATGCAGCTGAGCAACCGGCGTGTTTTTGCTGTTACCGGCTGGGATAAAGAAGACCTGCAGCATAAAAATGTACTGGAAGTAGGCAGCGGTGCCGGACGCTTTTCGCAGGTAATACTTGATCATACCAGGGCAAATTTATACAGTGTTGATTACAGCAATGCTGTGGAAGCTAATTTTAAAAACAACGGTCATCATAAAGACCGGTTTCATTTGTACCAGGCCAGTGTGTATGATATGCCTTTTGCCAAAGGGCAATTTGATAAAGTATTTTGTTTTGGGGTTATACAGCATACACCCGATGTGCAAAAAACAGTTCAATCACTCATCAGCATGGCCAAACCCGGTGCCGAAGTAATTGTGGATTTTTATTGTGTGAACGGCTGGTGGACAAAAGTACAGGCTAAATACATCTTCAGGCCCATTACCAAAAAATGGAGCAACGAAAAACTGCTGAATAAAATTGAAAAGAATGTTGATTGGATGATCTCCGCAACTACTTTTTTTAATAAGATAGGTATTGGCAGGTTTGTAAACCGCTTTATTCCCATTTGCGATATTAAAGGTACATTGCCGCAAGGCATGAGCAGGCAGGAACTGCGTGAATGGTGCATCCTGGATACATTTGACATGTTTAGCCCCGAGTATGATCAGCCACAAAAAGTAAGCACCGTAAAAAAATGGTTTGAGGAAAATGGTATGGAACAGGTTTGGGGTGGTACCATCCGCTTTGATAATAGTACGGCCTATGTGGTAAAAGGCATTAAAAGATCTTAAGACCACGAAATGAATTGAAAATCCTGGTTCAGCATGCACAAAAAAATCATTCATTTTATTTTTAACCTCAGTCGTGGTGGTGCCGAAACCATGATGGTGAGGGTGATAAAAGAACTGCCTGAATTCGAACATGTGGTGGTTACACTTTTCCCGGGCAACAATTTTGGAGAAGAACTGGCATGCAAAAAATGGATCTGCCTCAACATCAATTCGCTTTTAGCATTACCACTTGCGTTTTTTAAATTCAGGAAACTGGTTAAAGAAGAAAAGCCTGATATTATTCACACGCATTTATTCTGGCCCACGTTCATTGCCAGGTTTGCAGTACCCAAAAGAATTCCGCTTATAACAACCATTCACGCTTTTATCGCAACTTCCGGTGAATACAAGCATTGGTATATTCGTTTTCTGGATAAGCTTAGTTACAAGTTCAGGAAAAGTATCATTATCGTTGTTGCCAAAGGTGCTTTAGATGAATATTTTTCGTTTTTGAATCTAGAACCTTATAAAGCTTATGCATTATATACGTTTGTCGATATTGAACGTTTTAATATTGAAAAGATAGGCACGGAGAAAAACAATGCTGCTTTTAAACTGGTTGCTGTTGGAGCTTTGCGGCTTCAAAAAAATTATCCCTACATCATCAATGCCATGGCATTGATAAAAGATAAAAATATAGAACTGGATATTTATGGAACCGGAAACTTGCAAACAGAATTGCAGCAGCAGATTGATTCAACCGGCGCAAAGGTTTTTTTAAAAGGTGAAGTAAACAATATTGAAACCATCATACCGCAATACGACCTCTTCGTAATGTCATCAACCTACGAAGGCTTTTCTTTAGGCATACTGGAGGCCATGGCCATGCGCATGCCGCTGTTGCTGAGTGATATTGTATCTTTTAAAGAACAATGTGAAAACAATGCCTGGTATTTTTCACTGGCAGATGTGCAGGATGCAGCATCGCAGATCGTTGCGTTGAGTTCGGCTGATAAAAATACCTTGCTTCAAAAAGCCGAAGCAGGCCGGAAGCGGGCCATTAACAATTTTACATTGGCGCATCATATTTCCGGTTTACGGAAAATTTATGATGAAGCTTTGAGTAATACCGATTAACAGAGCAGGTATTGTAACTTTACCCATAAATAAAATAACATGTGCGGCATTTCCGGCTTTATAGATTTCAATAAAAAAACCAATATCGAAGTATTGGAAAAAATGAACCGCATCATGGCGCACCGTGGCCCCGATGGTGAAGGATACGGTATGTATGAAACCGACAATGCTACCATTGGTCTTGGTCACCGCAGACTAAGCATCATTGATTTAACTGCCGGGGGAAGTCAACCAAAAACCTTTGGAAGCCTCCACATTACTTTTAATGGAGAAATATATAATTACGCAGAAATAAAAAAAGAACTGGAACAAAAGGGCCATCAGTTCGACAGCCACAGCGATACTGAAGTTATTTTACATGCTTATAAAGAATGGGGCAGCAAAGCGTTACAAAAATTTATCGGCATGTTTGCCCTGGCTATATATGATGAAGCAGAACAAAAATTATTTGCCTGCAGAGACAGAGCCGGTGTAAAACCTTTCTTCTACTATTATAAAGATGGGTTGTTTTTGTTTGCATCCGAACTGAAAGCACTGGTGCAGCACCCTTCTTTTGAAAAGCAAATTAATAACGACGCTGTTGGTGCTTTTTTACAATTTGGATATGTGCCTACACCGCATTGCATTTTCAACAATGCTTATAAATTAAAACCCGGGCATTTTTTAAATTTTGATATAAAAAAACAGGAATTTAAAGAAGAACAGTACTGGAATGTGTATGACGCTTATAACAAACCCATTCTGGATATTAGTCTCCCTGAAGCAATTGAGGAAACCGAAAAGCTACTCACCAGTGCTTTTCAGTACCGCATGGTAAGCGATGTGCCGGTTGGGGTGTTTTTAAGCGGCGGATATGACAGCAGCTGTGTTACCGCCATCCTGCAAAAAAACAATACAGAAAAAATAAAAACATTTACCATTGGTGTGCCCGATGCCGGCATGAATGAAGCGCCGTTTGCAAAGGAGATAGCGGCTCATTTGGGTACCGATCATACCGAATATTATTGTACCGAAAAAGAAGCGTTGGATATTGTTCCGCAGCTTCCTTTCTTTTACGACGAACCGTTTGCTGACAGCAGCGCTATTCCAACCACGCTGGTGAGCCGCATTGCCAGGGAAAAAGTAACAGTGGCACTTTCTGCCGATGCAGGCGATGAAATTTTTGCCGGTTACAACCGTTACGATTTTATGGCTAAATACGGCGGTTCTATACAAAAAATACCGGGTGTTTTGCGTAAGAGTGCTGCTGCTATGATGGAGCTGATCCCTGCCGATAAAATTCCTGTCTTCAATAAAAAATATCTTTTTCACAGCCGGTACGAAAAAGTGAAATCACTTTTAAAAGAGCCATCTGCCCGTAATGTTTTAATGAGTATGACACAGCAGATGAACACAAAGGATTTAACAGAATTGTTTAAAGACAGCATCAAACAAATGCCCTCTTATTTTGACAGCAAGGACCTTAAGTCTGATAACTATTCGGTTTTGTCGTACATGATGGCAGTGGATTACCAGACTTACCTGCTGGATGACATTCTGCAAAAAGTGGACAGGGCCGGTATGAGCGTAAGCCTGGAAGGCCGTGAACCTTTTTTAGACCAGCGTATTATTGAATGGGCAGCACAATTGCCATTGGAATACAAATACAATAAGGGCAACAAAAAATTCATCCTTAAGCAGATCGTACATAAATATATTCCGGCTAAAATGATGGACAGGCCTAAAATGGGTTTTGGTATCCCCATTGCAGCCTGGTTACAAAACGAGTTAAAACCATATGTAGATAAATATTTTGATGAGGCATTCATTCAAAAACAGAATATTTTCAACAACAACATAATACAAAGGATAAAAAATTCGTTTTACCACGGCAAGATAGAAAGGGCAGAAAAAGTGTGGTATATTTTGATGTTTCAGATGTGGTACGACAAATGGATGAACAATAATTAAGACTTGTATTCGTTAACAAATATCAATTATCCGCTCCCTTCCAAAACTGCAATTTAAATAAGGCTTATATTTACCTTACAAACCCCCTAATGACGGAATACGAAATAAAAGCGAAGAACAAATTCTCGTTTGGGCTGGCCGAATTGATCCAGTACCGGGAACTGTTTTATTTTTTTACCTGGCGTGATGTTAAGGTGAAATACAAGCAGGCTGCACTGGGTATTCTCTGGGCCATCCTTCAGCCATTGATCATGATGCTGATGTTCACACTCATCTTCAGCAAAGCACTTAAAGTAAGCAGCGATGGTATTCCTTATCCTGTTTTTGCCATCAGCGGTTTATTGATCTGGAACATTTTCAGTAACGGACTTATGAATAGTGCCAACAGTATGGTCAATAATGCCAACATCATCAAAAAAATATACTTCCCCAGGTTAATCATACCCATGAGTGCCATACTTACAGCGCTGGTTGATTTTTTATTTGCCTTAACCATTTATGTTGCCATCCTTATTTATTATCACCAGGGAGTAGATTTTACGAAGCTTTTTATTTACCTGCCATTAAGCATATTGATAACTGTGGTAACCACATTTGGGCTGGGTTCTTTTTTAGCAGCATTGAATGTTAAGTATAGAGATTTTCAGTACCTGCTTCCCTTCATGATACAGTTCTTATTATTTGCCAACCCGGTTTTGTATTCGGCAAAAGCCTTTACCAATCCAATCATCAATACCATCATGAAAGCAAACCCCATCGCTTCTGCTATACAGCTTTGCCGCAGTGTGTTTACCGGCCAGGAAGTTGACTGGCAGGGCGTAGCTATTGGAAGCTCGGTTGCAATTGTGTTGTTTTTTATAGGAATTTATACTTTTAGAAAAACAGAATCTTACTTTGCCGATCTGGCATAATTATGAAACCAATACTTGAAGTACAGCATTTAACCAAGGAATTTAAAATTGGTGCTAAACAGGAACGATACCTGTCGTTGAGGGATGCATTGGCTAAACCTTTCCGCAAAAAGGATAAGGAAGCCAGCACTTTTCTTGCTTTAGATGATATCAATTTTAATGTTGGTGCAGGAGAAAGCATTGGAATAATAGGAAGGAATGGCGCAGGCAAAAGCACGTTATTAAAAATCCTGAGCAGAATCACCCCTCCCTCATCTGGCAAAATAGTTTGCCGGGGCCGTGTGGCCAGTTTGCTTGAAGTAGGAACCGGTTTTCATCCGGAATTAAGCGGGCGTGAAAATGTGTACATGAACGGAAGTATACTGGGTATGCGTAAGGCAGAGATCAATAAACATTTCGACTCTATTGTTGATTTTAGTGGGGTAGAAAAATTCCTGGATACCCCTTTAAAGCGCTACAGCAGTGGTATGCAACTTCGCCTGGCTTTTTCTGTTGCAGCTTTTCTGGAACCGGAAATATTAATTATTGACGAAGTGCTGGCTGTGGGCGATGCCGAGTTTCAGAAAAAATGCCTGAACAAAATGAAGGATGTAAGCATGAATGAAGGGCGCACCGTTTTGTTTGTTAGCCATGATATGAATGCGATAAAAACTTTGTCAAACACGGCTATTTTATTAGACGGAGGTAAAATTGTAAAAAATGATAAAGTTGGAGAAGTAATACCCTTATACTTAAACAGAATTCAGCTTACCAATAACTGGAACCGTCCTGAAAAAACGGCAGCGCCGCATTTCACCAATGTAAGCATTGTTATAAAAGACCATCAACCTCAACTTAAACTGGAGGTTACATTTACTGTTAAGTCTGATGTAAAGATGAACAAGGCATTTGTTGCATTTAACATCTCAAGCAATACCGGCACCATGATCGGGCAGGCCATTCCCAACCTGGATCCATTTATTGATGTGTCTTTTTCAGAACAGACGTTTGCAACCGAAATTGAAATAACAGGATTTATACCCGGTACTTTTTTGGTTAGTGCATGGATAGGCCCGCATTATTCAGAAACTTACGACTGGCAAAAAGATATAGTAGGATTTAATATTGTTGACAGCCCACAGCCTGGAAGAGTTTACCCACATGCTTCCGAGCAGGGGAATATTGTTCCGTTTTCAAAAATGATAAATAGCTGACCATGATAATTGCAACTGCAAAAAAATATCTGAAAGAAATAAAAACTGATTCTTTATACGGGCCTGTTCATAAAAAATATTCAGAATTCTCTATGGTAACCCGCAGAGATTATATTGATTGTTTAAAACTGGTATCGAAATTTAAAGATGTTAACGGCAGTGTAATTGAATGTGGTGTATGGCGTGGGGGAATGATTGCAGGCATAGCTGAAGTATTGGGTAACAACAGAAATTATTACCTGTTCGATAGTTTTGAAGGTCTGCCAGATGCAAAAGAAATTGATGGAGAAACAGCCATTGCCTGGCAGGCCGATAAGGAATCGGCCATTTATTATGATAATTGCAAGGCCGAAATGGAGTGGGCGCAAAAAGCAATGACGCTGGCTAATGTGCAGGATAAAACCAGTTTTATAAAAGGGTGGTTTGATGATACTGTACCGCAGTTTAAAACAGAAGAACCGATAGCCATATTGCGGCTTGACGGCGATTGGTACGACTCAACTATGGTTTGCCTGGAACATCTTTTCCCAAAAGTAATTCCGGGTGGTTTAATAATTTTAGATGATTATTATGCATGGGACGGCTGCTCAAAAGCGCTGCATGATTATTTATCAAAGTATAAACGTGCCGAGCGGATTATACAGGCATATTCATCAGGTTGTTACTTAATAAAAAAAGCATGACACCTAAAACTTACGAGGATAATTTTTTCGGTTTTCATTCAGATGATTCTTTCAATTCTGCAAAGGAAGTGATTCCTGTTGTTTTGCAATTTATAAAACCAGCATCGGTTATTGATATTGGATGTGGTGCCGGTAACTGGTTATATAACTGGAAGGAGTTGGGCGTAACGGATTTTTTGGGCGTTGATGGCAGTTATGTAAGGGCTGAAGACCTGATCATTGATAAAAAGAATTTTGTGTCGGCCAACCTGGATAATGGTTTCAGTACAGACAGAAAATTTGAGCTGGTAACATCACTTGAAGTGGCCGAACATATAAAACCGGAGAATGCCGAAAAATTTATTGCTTCTCTTTGTAATCTCGGCGATGTGATCGTTTTTTCTGCGGCCATTCCCGGGCAGGACGGTACGCTGCACTACAACGAACAATATCCTGATTACTGGATAGAAAAATTTGCTAAACATAATTTCAAACCTTATGATTGTTTAAGAGAACTTATCTGGAACAACGACAAGGTTTCTCCCTGGTACCGGCAGAATGTTTTGTTTTTTGTAAACGATAGTGTAAAAGATAAGCACCCGTCAATTACAACCAACACAAAAAAAATACTGCCGCTGGTTCATCCTGAAATTTACAGGTCGAGGGTAAGGGATGCGGCTTACAGCAAAAGAATATTAAAGAGTCCTTATACTGCTATGCGGTATTTCGCAAGCAATTTTTTTAACAAAAAAAAGTAACGAAGCAATGAGGATCGAAAACGGTTCGAGGTTTGAGGACTATAAAAAAATCACTAAGTCGGATTTCAACTACTTGGTTTATACTCCTTTGATACGTGACCTTGAATCTTCTATAAAGCAATATGCTACCGGAAGGGTGATTGATATTGGCTGTGGCAATAAGCCTTACGAAACAATATTCCAGGTAATTACTAGTGAATATGTAGGGTGCGATATTATGCAGTCGAGCCTGCAAAAAGTAGATGTATTGTGCCCTGCAAATAATATTCCGCTTCCTGATAATTCTTTTGATACCGCTTTCAGTACCCAAACCATTGAGCATGTAGAAGATCACCAGGGGCTTGTGAATGAGGCTTATCGTTTATTAAAGCCCGGCTGCAATTTTATTGTATCGGGCCCTATGTACTGGCACCTGCACGAGGAACCTTATGATTTTTTTCGTTTTACAAAATACGGCTTTCAATATGTTTTAGAGAAAGCAGGTTTTGAAATGGTTGAGATAAAATCAAACGGCGGTACCTGGTCTGTAACCGGCCAAACTATCATACATTCTTTCCGGTACAGCAAAAGCAAAAATCTCTTTATCAGGTTTTCAAGGCTTTTATTTTTTAAGCTACGCCTATACTGGCTGGTAAATGCGTTTTTCTCCTGGCTTGATAGAAAAGATTATAACCCGGTTAATACGATGAATTATGTTGTAATTGGCAGAAAGCCATTAAACGTTTAATAAACAATGAATCCAAGAGTATCCATAATCATTCCTTGTTACAATCACGGCCAATACATTCGTGAAGCCCTTGATAGCGTAGAAAAAGTAGCCGATAAAAATTTGTACGAAATAATTATTGTGAACGACGGTTCAAAAGATGTATATACCATCGAAATGATGGATAAACTTGCTGCTGAAGGCTATCACGTAATTAACCAGGCTAACCAGGGCCTGGGCCGCACCCGTAACAACGGCATCAGGGCTGCAAAGGGAGATTATATTTTACCATTGGATAGCGATAACCGGATAAGGCCTGAATATATTTATGAAAGCATTAAAATTTTAGATGCTCATCCGGAGATTGCGATGGTGTATGGCGATGCAGAGTTTTTTGGTGACAAGAGTAAAAGGCATGTGGTTGGTGAATTTAATTTGCAGAATATGATGGTTGAGAACCAGATCGACGCCTGTGCAGTTTACCGCAGATCGGTTTGGGAAGCCGTGGGAGGCTACGATGAAAAAATGCCCATTATGGGTTACGAAGATTGGGACATGTGGCTGAACATGACTTTTAAACATTACAAATTTCGTTACGTACCCGAGATATTGTTTGATTACCGTGTGTTGGGTAATTCCATGTTGCGGTCTGTAAGCAGCAGCAATAAAAAACTCCTGTATAAATATATGGATGAGAAATACAAAGGTTACCTTAATATGGATCATCTTAACCAGGAGTTGATGAAAATATGCAAGCGTAATAAAAAGGTATCATTAAAACTGGTAGCGGTTTTGTATTTCCCCAGGCTGCTTAATTTTCTGGTTAAAAGAAACATCATTAAAGACCCGGATATTTTCTAAGATAAAACAATGAAAGTTACTATCTGCGCTTTTGATGCCCCCAATAATTTAGACGGTCCCACCACCTGGATCAAGCGCCTGTTGCCTTATTTCAGGGAGAAGAATATTGAATCCCGGATTATTTTTCTGGCAGCAAATGATAAAGACCTTCCTGCTTATAAATATTTTGTAGACGAAGGATTTGAATGTACACTCATTTACTGGGAATTATTCAATGATGAAAAAGTAAAGGCAATACTGGAAGATGTAAAACAATTTCCGCCGGATATTTTCATCACCAATTATTTTGCCATTCCCCTGGAAGCAGGAAAATGGATAAAGAAAGCCGGCATACCAACTGTAATGGTTTTGCACAACGATAATAAATATCATTACGACCTGGTAAAAAAATATGCGGCTAACAATGATGAAAGCGACGTGTCATCTGTGGTATGTGTATCCAATTTAATTCAGCAGATAAGTCAGCAAACAGCGCCGCAACATAAATCAATAAAGTATATTCCCATTGGCGCACCGGTAACTGATGAAGTGGCAAGCCTTTCAGCAGATGGAGAACTTAAAGTAGTTTACGCCGGGCGTATTGATGAAAAGCAAAAAAGAATCTCGGATGTAGCTCATGCTTTTTGCCTGGCGGCTGCAGCAGTACCCGGCACCAGCTATACAATTTATGGCGATGGCCCCGCAGTACCTGCCGTAGAGGAAATTTTAAATACAGCCGGAAAAGATCAGCCTGTTCAGTTTAAGGGAAAATTAAAATCTACAGAAGTACAGGCTCACTTATTGCAAAACCAGGTTTTTGTTTTGCTTTCAGAATTTGAAGGTTTGCCCATTACTTTAATGGAAGCCATGAGCTGCGGACTGGTTTCTATTTGTACCAATATGCGTAGCGGTATATCAGACGTTGTCACGAATAATGTAGAAGGTATTTTAATTGATGACAGGAAAGATGAGTTTGTTGCTGCGATAAAAAAATTAAAAGAAGATCCAGCATTGTGGAAAGAAATGTCACAGGCAGCAAGACAAAAAATTATAAGCTCTTATTCAATAGAAACCTGCAGTAATCAATGGATAGATTTGTTGAAACAACTGGTGGCCGATGCAGGAAAGAGATCGGAATTGATTCTTCCTTCATCAAAAGAATTAAAAAAGATAAGGCTGGATGATGAATTTAAAAGGCAGAATAACCCAAGGCCTGCAGAAATATTAGTTCCGTTTTACAAAACAAAATATATGCTGGGTCGTTTAAAACGAAATTTATTTAAATCCAAATAAACAAAGATGCGATCATTGGCGCCCATCGTTTTTTTTGCATACAACCGGCCGGAACATACCCGGCTTGTGTTGGAATCGCTGCGTAACAACCGGCTGGCTGATGAATCAAAACTCTTTATCTATATTGACGGGCCAAAGCCCGGTGCAAGTGAAGAAACATTGGCAGCTATCGCCGAAGTGAAAAAAGTAGTACGTGAAAAACAATGGTGTAAAGACGTAAACATTATTGAAGCAACAGAAAATAAGGGATTGATAAAATCGAATGCAGAAGGCGTTACAAGAATGGTAAATGAATTTGGGAGGGTAATAGCCATGGAAGACGATGGTTTACTTTCTCCGGGGTTTTTAACCTACATGAATGATGCGCTTGATTTTTATGAGAACAATCCCAAAGTGATGCATATTGCTGCATATCGCCGGCCAGAGTTTGATGCCGTTGAAGTTAAAGAATCAACTTATTTCTTTTATCATACCACCACCTGGGGCTGGGCCACCTGGAAACGTGCCTGGGATCATTTTAAATTAGACCCATTGGCGGTACATGAAGCCGTAAAGAAAAAAGGCAACATAAAAAGGCTTAATATGGACGGCACGTTTGAGTTCTTCTGGGGCCTGAAAGCTGTAGCCAAAGGAAAACTCAGGAGCTGGAATGCCATCTGGCATTCAACTGTTTTTTTAAACGACGGCATGTGTTTGTATCCACAAAGATCACTGGTATCAAATATTGGGCATGATGGAAGTGGTACCAACTGTGAACCTGATGAACGGTTTGCCATTGATGCTGATGCATTGGCAGATTCGATACCGGTAACTGAAATTCCTTTAAAAGAACACGAAGGCATAAGAAAGCATTACATAGCCATGCATTCTTTTAAATATAAATTTGTGTTTGCCTTAAAACATTATCTCCGTTATCTTGTAAGATATTAGGCCGAAAACAGACTACCATTGAACACAGTAAAAAAAGTATTGTTTATTTCTTATGATGGCATGACCGACCCGCTTGGCCAAAGCCAGGTAATACCTTATTTACAGGGATTGAGTAAGGCCGGTTACAAAATATTTTTGATCAGTTGTGAAAAGGAGCAGGTTTACCATCAAAACAAAAATTACATCCAGGAATTACTTGATAAAAGCAGTATCAGCTGGATACCGCTTAACTACACCAAAAATCCGCCGGTACTTTCTACCTTGTTTGATGTGATGAAAATGAGAAAGGCTGCAAAAAAATTACATAAAACAGAAGGTATTGATATGGTTCACACCCGTGCCGGTGTTCCTGCACTGATCGGTTTGTGGATGAAGAAAACGATGGGCGTTAAATTCATGAATGACATTCGTGAGTTTTATGCTGATAGCAGGGTTGAGGGTGGTATGTGGAATACAAAAAATCTCATTTACAAAACGGTTTATAACTTCTTTGCAAAAAAAGAATCGGAAGCTGTAAAGCAAAGTGATGGTATTGTTTGCCTTACTTATGCAGCCGAAACCATTATTAAAGGGTGGAAAGAGTATAAACCTGCAATCCCGCTGGAAGTAATTCCCTGTAGTGCAGACCTTGCACTTTTTGACTATTCAAAAATCGATGCCAATGAAAAAGCAGCTTTGAAAACTGAGCTTAACATTAATGAAGATGATTTTGTGATCAGCTACCTGGGTTCCATCGGGGGCTGGTATCTTACTGCAGAAATGCTGCAGTTTTGCAAACTGTTAAGCAAGCGTATTCCGGCTGCTAAATTTTTATTCATTTCGCCACACCGGCATGAGGAAATAAAAGCAATTGCTGCTCAATATGAAATTCCGGCAGATAAAGTAGTTGTAAAAAAAGCTTCCCGTGTGCAGGTGCCGGCATTACTTTCATTAAGCAGCTATTCTATATTTTTTATCAAGCCCTGCTATTCCAAGCAATCATCATCGCCCACAAAACATGGCGAAATAATGGCAATGGGCATACCGGTAATAACCAATGGCGGCGTGGGCGATGTGGCAGAAATTGTGCAAAGCACCCATTCGGGTATTGTAATAGATGAGTTCACCGATGCTATATTTGAAAGCGCCATTAATGAAGTTGCAAACAAAAAAGATTATGATGCAGTGGCGATAAGAGCAGGGGCAGTAAAATGGTATTCGCTGGAAAACGCCATTGAAAAATACACCCGGATTTATAAAAGTATATTGGGCTAATCAGTTATTTTGCAAAAAATTAAAGCTACATGCAGCACAAATTTTTAATAGTAGGAGCAGGTTTTTCAGGCGCAGTACTGGCCAATCAACTGGCAAAGGAACTTGATTGTACTATTGATGTGTGGGACGAACGCAGCCATGTAGCCGGCAACTGCCACACAAAACGGGATGCAGAAACCAATGTGATGGTTCATGAATATGGTCCGCATATTTTTAATACCGATAAAAAAGAGATATGGGATTTTGTAAACAGCTTCGTAGAGTTTAAGCCGTTCATCAATCGTGTAAAAGCAAATTACAAAGGCAATATTTACTCACTGCCGGTTAACCTGCATACCATTAACCAGTTTTTTAATAAAACATTCGGACCTGAAGAAGCCAAAGCATTCATAGAAAGCCTGGGCGATAAAACGATTACCGATCCTCAGTCTTTTGAAGAACAGGCACTTAAATTTTTAGGCAAAGATCTGTACCATGCATTTTTTTATGGCTATACAAAAAAACAATGGGGCTGCGAGCCATCTGAATTACCGGCCTCTATTTTAAAAAGATTACCGGTAAGGTTTAATTACAACGATAATTATTACAACAATATTTACCAGGGCATACCGGTAAATGGCTATACCGAACTGGTTGAAAAACTACTCGGCAGTTCAAAGATCAACATCTCCCTAAATAAAAAATTTAATTTTAGCAGCGAATTACTTACCACCTACAATCATATTTTTTACACTGGCCCTATCGATGCTTTTTTTGATTATAAATTTGGCCGCCTTGGCTACCGCACGGTTACTTTCGAAAAACATACAACGGATGGCGATTACCAGGGTAATGCCGTAATTAATTATTGCGATGAAACGGTTCCTCATACAAGGGTGCATGAACACAAGCATTTTGCCCCCTGGGAAGCGCACGATAGAACCGTTTATTTTAAGGAATTCAGTAAAGAAACCACGGAAAACGACATACCGTATTACCCAAAAAGGCTTGAAAAAGACAAAATCATGCTCGATGCTTATCGTACAGAAGCCGGGCGGTCATCCGGTTTGTCTTTTCTCGGACGCCTTGCCACCTATCGCTATATGGATATGCACCATGTAATAGGTGAAGCGTTGCATTTCTCTCAATCCTTTCTTCAATCTCTCCATGACGGGAAAAGCGCTCCGGTATTCCCCAATACCGAGAATTAATAAAAAAAGTTAATCCTTATACAATAAGCGGAATCTCATGCCGTTATAGTATTGTCCAATTTATTCTATTCTAAAACCAAACCAATTCCCATGGAAAAGGTAGTAGCTGTGGTTGTCACGTACAACCGTTTAGCCCTTTTGTCTGAATGCATCACTGCATTACGCAATCAATCACGTCCTTTAGATGGTATTTTAGTAATAAATAACGGAAGTACCGATGGTACTGAAGAGTGGTTAAATGCCCAGCCTGATGTAAGTTATTTTACCCAAAAAAAATATAGGAGGAGCCGGAGGTTTTAGTACTGCCATTAAAATGGGGTATGAGCAGGGATACGAATGGATCTGGTGCATGGATGATGACGGTATGCCTAAAGAAGATGCGCTTGAAAATTTATTGGCAGCGCAACCTGCCGAATTAACCTTAATGAACTGCGCTGTAATTGATAACAAAGACAGAAAATCTTTTGTGTGGAATACCGGCGGATACAAAACACTGGATGATGTACCCGGTAATATTATTGATGGAATCGGACATCCTTTTAACGGCACATTCATTAACAGGCGCATTATTGAAAGAGTAGGCGTACCAAAAGCCAGTTTCTTTTTATGGGGCGATGAAACAGAATATTATTACAGGATTGTAAGGCGTAATAAAATACCTGTTTGCACTGTAGCAAACAGTATTCACTATCATCCGGCAACCGCATTCTCAGTAAAAAAAGATTGGGATTATGCTTCAGGATGGAAAATGTATTACTACATACGCAACCGTTTTCATATTCATCAGACAAAATTTAATAACAAGGCCCTGGCACTATTGCACTACAGTTGTTTTTTACTTGCTTTTGCAGGTGTAACTATAGTGTTTCAAAAAACAGACAGACTTAAAAAATTAAGTTTTATCATGTGGCCGGCTGCCGATGCCATCAATAATAATTTTGAAGCTTTACCACCGGTTATCTTAACCAGGTTAAAATCGGCAGAACCGGTATCATTATCTGATTCAATAAACAGTTATCTTAAAACCACCTGGATGAACATATTAGCTCCTTTTACCTCGGCCAGAACCGAAAGAGCTGCAAACGCATAATGGTTACATTATAACCCCCTTTGAAATCACATCACAAAGCCCCGCCAACAGCAGGGCTTTTTTTATTTCTTACAGACCAATCCTGAATCAGGAAAATGGCAATAATATAAAAAGGCATACAGGGAATTTTATACCGTACCAATGTGCCAAAATTTGCAGTAGTGGCTCCCACAAACAGCGCAAACAGTAAGGCAAATAAAAGACAGTACATAACTGTAGGGTCTTTTAATATGGGCCTTACAAAGCCCCTGGGCCTGGCTTTATAAAACACAGATAAGGTAAAGAACATGATTACCATACTTTCGATAGAAGACAAAAGGGTTGATATTTTTTTTGATTCCCAGATGAAAGGCCGGTATAATGTAGCAATAATGGCTGCCGGGGCAATTTTTATCAGGCTGCTAACCGAACCATCGTATTCAACACCAAGCGAAAAGCTGGAACCTACATCTTCCTGCTCGGCATAAGCTTTCTGGTAAATGGAAATGTTTTTAGTTACATCGTTGCCGCCATAAGCGCCCAGTGTGCCGGCCAGTTGCTGCATAACAGTGCCAAACATGGCCATGGCCAGAAAGATAAGCCCCAAAACAAATGCTACACGCAGTAGCCTGCTCTTTATAAGATCTACATTTTTTAAAACCAGGAAAAGCAGGAAGAAAGGTACATAGGAAATAAGGATGTATACTTTAATTACATATAATAGGTATCCTGCAATAAATATGATGACAACATTTTTAAGAATATCTTTCTTTTTATAGAATGCTTCATACATTGCATATGTTATCCAGCCTAAGGCACCCGTACAGATCGGGTCTTTTAAAATGCCTGAGCTCCAGAAAACAAAAGTTGGTAAATACAATATTGCTATTGCAAACTGCTTATGTAAATGTGGGTATTGCTCATAAAAGAACCGGTAAAGCCGCCATACTCCCGAAAAAGAAAGCATGGAAAAAAAGAGGTTTAAAATAAGGTATTTTTGAAAAGAAAGAAACGACAGAATGGCCGTAATTCTTACTATCATGTAATTGTTTTCACCCTTCAGATAACCCATATTAGCCGGGTTTTTCAATAAACTCTGATCAAAGTCTATACTGGGCAAATAAAGCCATTTTACCTGCGAAGCGTCTTTCATGATCATGTGGCAGATATTTGTCCCTTCGGTAAAAAAAAGTAGAAATGAATCTCCCACAGAAAGCATGGTATTAAAAAAAGTGAAACCCATTACAGCAATAATTTTAATCCAAAAACCCTGCTTATGATAGTGCCTGAGTATGGGGTCGGTATAATTTTTTCTGCGGGCACTAAACAGAAAATAGAACAGCGCAACATAAAAAGGAAACAATATAAAATCAAATAAATTCATTAACTCTTTAATTTTTACCGGATGTTTTAACCTATAAGGGTTGCTTTGATACTAATACGTTTCAAATGTATCATAAAAATTCTGACCGTCTTTTAATAATATGAAGTTAATTTTGATTTCAAAATCAAACCACAGCTTTCAATAAACTCCATTGTCTAAAAAAAACAGTAATAAAAAATTAATACGTATAACAACAGTGCCCATGGCTTTGCGTTACCTGTTGCCGGGGCAAATGCGGTTTATGGCATCCAATGGTTTTGATGTACTGATGATAAGTGCAGATGGAAAGGAATTGCCGGAAGTAATTGAAAGAGAGCAATGCAGGCATATTATTGTGCCTATGACCCGGAAGATAACACCCTTTACTGATCTCAAATGCCTCTTCCGGCTGATTAAAATTTTTAGAAAAGAAAAACCCGATATTGTACATACACATACACCCAAAGCCGGTTTACTGGGTATGCTGGCGGCAAAATTTTGTGGTATCAAAGTGAGGATACATACTGTGGCCGGACTGCCCCTGATGGTAGAGAAAGGGTTTAAATATCAACTTTTAAAATTTATTGAAAAACTTACCTACGCTGCAGCCAACCATGTTTGGCCAAACAGCCATTCATTAATGCAGTTCATCAGTAAGCACAAACTTTGCAAAACAGCCAGGCTTAACATCATTGCAAAAGGATCTACCAATGGTATAGCCGTTAACCGGTTTAACAAAGAAAACCTGGATGAAAAAATAATTAATGAAATTAAAGAGCAGATTCATTATTCAACCGGGCAAACTTACCTGCTTTGTATTGGCAGGCTGGTAAAAGATAAAGGCCTTATTGAGCTGGTGCATGTTTTTTTACAATTGCAAAAAGAAAATGTAAACCTGAAGTTGATATTGGTTGGTGAATATGAAAATGCATTAGATCCGCTGCCGGAAGCTACTTTACTTGAAATAGAAAACAATACCTCAATTATTCATATCAACTGGAGTAACCGGGTAGAATATTTTATGCACCTGGCAGATTTCTTTGTTTTTCCATCGCACCGGGAAGGGTTTCCCAATGTGTTGCTGCAGGCTGGCTCGATGGGCTTACCGGTAATATGCAGCCACATAACAGGTAATATTGATATAGTAACCACTAATGAAACAGGATTGATTTTTGAAAGCGGAAATGAGCAGCAGATGCTTAAGCTTTTGCAGTATGCCTTATTGCATCAGCAACATATGCAGGACATGGCAAAAAAACTGCAGCAGCATGTGAGAGAAAATTACCGCCAGGAAAATATCTGGCAAAATATGCTGGAGGCTTACAAAACCTTGGTAAATTAGATAAATAATAAACAACAATGGTATTAATAGGATATAGCGGCCATGCATTTGTGGTATATGGCATTTTTAAGGCCGCCGGTAAAAACGTTATGGGCTATTGCGATGTTGCTGAAAAGACTTATAATCCTTTCGGCCTGCCATATGTTGGAACAGAAAATTCGGAAACCGGGCTGGATGCCATTAAAGCCAGCGGTTATTTTATTGCTGTTGGCGATAACAAGCTGCGAAAGAAAATTTATGAAGCCCTGCAAAAAAATAATTTATCATCAACAAATGCCATACACCCTTCGGCGGTTATAGATTCATCTGCTAATATTGCAACACAAGGTGTAATGATTGCAGCTAATGCTACCATTAATCCACTGGCTTTTATTGCAACCGGCGCCATCTGTAATACAGGTTGTATTGTTGAGCATGAGTGTGCGGTTGGCGAATTTGCTCATATTGGGCCCGGGGCGGTATTATGTGGTAACGTAAAAGTTGGTGCAGGTAGTTTTGTTGGTGCCAATGCCGTTATCAGGCAGGGTGTCACAATAGGAAATAATGCAATGATAGGTGCCGGGGCCGTGGTAGTTAAAGATGTTGCAGATGGGGTTACTGTTGTTGGTGTGCCGGCAAAATAAACCGGATACCGGATTCTGTATAATTGATACTGGATGTAAGGCTTAAACAGGCTACGATCCTGAATCCAGTATCCAATCCCTTATCTTTGCAACGCAAATAAACAGCAATTATGAAAGTACTAGTTACAGGTGGTGCCGGTTACATCGGGTCGGTTTTGGTTCGCCAGTTATTAAATAAAGGTTACCAGGTAAGGGCTTTAGACTCTTTAAAATTTGGTGGCGATGCATTGTATGATGTAATGCTAAACCCCAATTTTGAATTTATGAAAGGCGATGTGCGTAATGCAGATGATGTAGATAAGGCTTTGGTTGGGATTGATGCGGTGGCGCACCTTGCTGCTATTGTGGGTGATCCAGCCTGTAAAAAATTCAGTTTTGAAGCCAATGAAACAAATTGGGATGGATCTGTTTTGTTGTTTAATAAAGCAGAAGCCGCAGGTGTAAAGCGTTTTGTATTTTCCAGTACCTGCAGCAATTATGGTAAAATGAGCGACCCCAATTCTTTTGTGGTAGAAACATCTGAACTGAACCCGGTTTCTTTATATGCCGAGTTAAAAGTAAAGTTTGAAAAATATTTGATAGAAGATAAAAAAGACAGCCTGATGTGCAGCACTGCTTTACGTTTCAGCACGGTGTATGGGTTTTCTCCAAGAATAAGATTTGATTTAACCGTAAATGAATTTACCCGCAATGCTTTTGTGCATGGCGAGCAGGAAATATGGGGACAACAGTTCTGGCGTCCTTATTGCCATGTGGAGGATTTGGCAAGGTCTGTAGTGTTGGTGTTGGAAAGTCCTGTTGAGAAGGTTAAAGCCAATGTTTTTAATGTGGGTAGTACAGAGGAGAATTATAATAAAGGAATGATCATCAGGGAAGTTTGTAAAGTAGTGCCCAATGTAAATGTTATTTATGTTGACAGCAGCGAAGACCCCCGTGATTATCGTGTAAACTTTGATAAGATAAAAAATGAACTGGGCTTTACCATTACCAAAACAGTACCCGATGGCGTAAAAGAAATTTACACCCTGTTGAAAACAGGAATTGTTACTGATTCGTTTGTAGAAAAATTCAGAAATATATAAGCGTATTTCAATTGAAATTTATTCATAGAATTTGTAAGGAGTGGTTGTAAAACCGCTCCTTATTATTTAAAACCAATCTTTTATTATCTACTTTTGGGTTATAATAGTTAATCAGCTTGAAGAAAATATTAATTATCGACGACGAAGAAAAGCTTCGCAGCCTGCTTACCCGGATTATTAAGCTGGAAGGATTTACAGTAACAGAAGCCGGTTCATTAAAAGCCGGAACCAAATTATTGGAGAAGGAAACTTTCGACATCATTTTATGTGATGTAAAACTTCCAGACGGCAATGGGGTTGATTTTGTAAAGGAGATAAAACCAAAGTACCCATCTGTTGAAATTATTTTGCTGACTGCTTATGGAAATATAGCAGATGGTGTACAAGCCATCAGGAATGGTGCTTTTGATTATATTACCAAAGGTGATGATAATGATAAAATTATTCCGCTGCTCAACCGTGCCATTGAAAAAGTGCAACTGCAAAACCGCGTTCAGCAACTGGAGCAGCAGGTAGGCAAACAATATAGTTTTGAAAATATACTGGGAGAATCAACTGCCATAACAGATGCCATTGCCATGGCAAAAAAAGTTGCACCAACCGAAACCCATGTTTTATTGCTGGGCGAAACCGGTACCGGCAAAGAGGTATTTGCACAGGCCATACACCAGGCCGGCAGCAGGAAAACAAAAAACTTTGTTGCACTCAATTGCAGCACATTCAGCAAAGATATCCTGGAGAGCGAATTGTTTGGCCACAAACAAGGTGCTTTTACAGGTGCCGTTAAAGACCAGAAAGGTTTAATAGAAGAAGCAAACGGTGGCACTTTATTTTTAGATGAGATTGGTGAAATGCCATTGGAGTTGCAGGCAAAATTATTACGCATTTTAGAAACCAATGAGTTTATAAAAATCGGCGACACCAAACCAACCCGTTCAGATTTCAGGTTGATTGCGGCAACTAACAAAGACCTGCAAAAGGAAAGTGAAGAACAGCGTTTCAGGTCCGATCTGTTTTACCGCCTGAATGTTTTTCAAATTAAATTACCTTCACTGAGAGAAAGGGTAAAAGATATAGAAACCCTGGCCAAACATTTTGTGCAGCAATACGCAGCCAAAATAAATAAAGCTGCCTTACATATGGATGCCGGGTTTTTACAAAAACTTCAGCAATACAAATGGCCCGGGAATATCCGGGAGTTAAAAAATATTATTGAAAGAACAGTGATACTTTCGGATGGTGAAACGCTCACCGCTTCATTATTACCTTTCGATATGCAGCAGGCGGTAAGCAGCACATCCGGCGAAACCTTGTCTGCCTTCTCCATGGCCAGTATGGAAAAACTGCAGATTTTAAAAGTATTGAACTATACCAAAGGCAATAAAGCCGAAACTGCGAGGCTGCTGGAAATTGGCGTAACTACGCTTTACCGAAAACTTGAAGAGTACAAAATTCAATAAAGCCTATCAAAATGCTATGTTCACCCTTCCAAAACGGAAGGGTTTTTTATTACCGCTAATCTTCATCTTTCATGTAACACTCTCATTTCAAGTGAATTGCTTCCGCTGTTACATTTCAGGATTGGATTTTGGTATATGGCATTTGCATTAACACAATTAAAATCTTAATAAACAAACAACATGGAAACCTCAACGAAAATACTCCTCTTAACGGCTATGTATGGCCTCCCTTTATGTTTTGCTGTTTTTTACAGAATTATGGAAAATATAAAACAAAGGCGGAAAGTGATTAACGAAAATGAGTTCATAAGCTAAGGCATGGTTAACAATCGAAGAGCAGTCCTATGCTTATTGACATCATTGTATTATCTGTCTGAAATCAGCAAATTGAGGTAATTCCTTTTAGTCCTTTGTTATAGCAAACAATAAATCCTGATTAACAATTTTTAAAAAATAAACCATGCTTACAGTAATTCTTTATTTGGCCGGGATAATCGGCTTTGCACTTTTTTTCAAATTCATCGACTGGTTTGAAAAAATATAAAATGATGGCAGCAGTTTGTAATTAGCTCAAGTATCATCGCCTTTATTTTATTGATTAAATCATTTAAAAAACATCATTCAAATGTTATTATTATTCATCATCGCAATCCTGGTCTTTATCTACCTGTGTTATGTACTGGTAAAACCGGAAAAATTTTAAAAGAAACAATTAACCATTCATAATTAATTATCATGAATACAGAAATTTTAGGCGTCCTGTTAATGTATCTGCTCACAGTAGCGCTGGCTATTCCATTAGGCCGGTACGTAGGCAAAGTATTTGAAGGCGATAAGACCTGGCTTGACCGCCTGTTTAATCCCATTGACAGAGTTTTCTTTAAACTCAGTGGCATTGATGCCAAAAAAGAAATGAACTGGAAGCAGCACCTTGTTGCATTGCTCACCATCAATCTTGTTTGGTTTTTATTATCCATGTTCGTATTAATGAACATGAGCTGGCTGCCGCTTAATCCGGATGCCAATCCATCCATGAGTGCTGACCTGGCTTTTAATACATCAGTAAGTTTTGTTTCAAACACAAACCTGCAGCACTATTCAGGAGAAACCGGTTTATCGTACCTGGGGCAAATGATCTTAATGTTGTGGCAATTTATCAGTGCTGCAACGGGTATTGCCATTTGTGCTGTGGTTTTCAGGGCAATGAAAGAAAGGACGACAGACAAGCTGGGTAATTTTTACAATTTTCTGGTAAGATCTGCTACCAGGATTTTATTTCCACTTTCAATTGTTGTTGCATTGATACTGGTGTTCAATGGCACACCCATGAACTACGAAGGCAAGGCCCAATATGTTTCTATGCAGGGCGATACCGTACATGTTAGTCGTGGCCCCGCTGCTGCCATGGTTGCCATCAAACAATTGGGAACCAATGGCGGTGGATATTTTGGTCCCAACTCCGCACACCCATTGGAGAATCCAAACTATTTCACCAACATAGTTGAAAACCTGAGTATCATGCTGATTCCTATTGCCATGGTTTTTGCTTTGGGTTATGTGCTCAAAAGAAAAAAGTTTGCCTGGATGATCTTTGGGGTAATGACCCTTGGATTTTTACTCCTGCTTTTTAATGCCATTTATTTTGAAATGCAGGGGAACCCGGCCATTGCCAAAATGGGGATATCGCAACCACTTGGAAGCATGGAAGGGAAGGAAGTGAGGTTTGGTCCGGCAGCATCAGCTGCATGGGGTGTTAGTACAACCGTTACTTCAAACGGATCGGTAAATTCTATGCACGACAGCTTTACGCCACTGGCAGGTATGAGTGCTTTGCTGGGTATGATGATCAATTCATTTTACGGCGGCGTGGGTGTTGGTTTTTTAAATTTTTACATCTTTATCATTATAGCAGTGTTTATAAGTGGATTAATGGTGGGACGAACCCCGGAATTTTTGGGCAAAAAAATCGAAGCAAAGGAGATGAAGATCGCTTCCATCATTGCCCTGCTGCATCCATTACTGATACTTGCAGGCACCGCCATATCATCATACTTGTATGCACACGATCCAACTGCTTATGCAGGCTGGCTTAACAATCCCGGCAATCATGGATTTAGTGAAATGCTATACGAGTTCACTTCTTCCTCAGCCAATAACGGCAGTGGTTTTGAAGGCCTGGGCGATAATACCCCCTTCTGGAATATTGCCTGCGGTGTGGTGATGTTGCTGGCCAGGTTCTTACCAATTATTGGTCCTGTTGCTATTGCAGGCATCCTGGCTAAAAAGAAATATATACCTGAAAGCGCAGGTACATTAAAAACAGATACGGGCACATTCGGTATAATGGTGTTTGCTGTAATATTCATTCTTGCAGCATTAAGTTTCTTTCCGGCATTAACGCTGGGACCCATTGCAGAATATTTTGGACTGAAATAATTAAAAAGAAAGATCATGTCAATACATAAAAGAACAAATAAATTATTTGAACCGGCTTTGGTAAAAGAAGCATTAAAGCAATCTTTTATAAAGCTCGACCCACGCATACAGTTTAAAAATCCGGTTATGTTTACCGTAGAGATCTGTACAGCGTTTATGCTGGGTGTGTGTATATGGATAGCTGCCGGTGAAACAGCGCAGGGCAGCCTGCTGTACAACATCATCATCACCGCCATACTTTTGATAACATTACTGTTTGCCAATTTTGCCGAAGCCATTGCCGAGGCAAGAGGCAAAGCACAGGCCGATAGTTTGCGTAAAACAAGAGAAGATACACCGGCCAAAAAAGTATTTATCATTGGCGATATGTATGTGAACGAAATAAAAACCGTTCCGTCTTCTCAACTCGTAAAAGGCGATTTGTTTATTTGCGAAGCAGGAGATACTATCCCACTTGACGGCGAAATTGTTGAAGGCATTGCTACCATTGATGAATCGGCCATTACCGGCGAATCGGCCCCCGTAATAAGGGAAAGCGGCGGCGATAAATCTTCAGTAACCGGCGGTACAACAGTGTTAAGCGATAAAATCAAAGTTCGTGTTACAACCGGACCCGGTGAAAGTTTTTTAGATAAGATGATCGCCCTGGTAGAAGGCGCATCACGCCAAAAAACCCCCAACGAAATTTCGCTTACCATTTTGCTGGCAGGCTTTACACTCATATTTATTATTGTGTGCGTTACCTTAAAACCGTTTGCCGATTATGCCAATACACCCATCACCATGGCGGCATTTATTTCTTTATTTGTTTGCCTGATACCCACAACCATTGGTGGTTTATTATCCGCCATCGGCATTGCCGGTATGGACAGGGCGCTTAGAGCAAACGTAATTACCAAAAGCGGTAAAGCCGTTGAAACCGCCGGCGACCTGGATACTTTGTTATTGGATAAAACCGGAACCATCACCATTGGTAACCGCAAAGCAACCAATTTTTATCCGGCCAACGGGGTAGATGCAGCAACATTTACCGAAGCCTGTGTTTTGTCTTCCCTGGCAGATCAAACACCCGAAGGCAAATCAATTATTGAACTGGCTAAATTAGATGCAAACAGTTTTAATACAAACGGTGCCCGGTTTATTGAGTTTACTGCTGAAACAAGAAGCAGTGGCATTGATCTGCCTGCTGTAGGCACAGGCCTGCCGGCAATTAAGATCCGTAAAGGCGCTTTTGATTCTATCCGTAACATGGTAACAAAAGCAGGTAATAGTTTCCCGGCCGAAACTGAAGAAGATGTAAGAAAAATTTCTTCAAACGGTGGTACACCATTGGTGGTTTGCCAGAACAATGTTGCACTGGGTGTAATAGAACTGCAGGATATTATCAAACCCGGTATTCAGGAACGTTTTGAACGCCTGCGTAAAATGGGTGTAAAGACCGTGATGGTTACCGGCGACAATCCGCTTACTGCAAAATTCATTGCAGAAAAAGCAGGTGTGGATGATTTTATTGCCGAGGCAAAGCCTGAAGATAAAATGAATTATATCAAACAGGAACAGCAAGGCGGTAAACTGGTTGCCATGATGGGCGATGGCACTAATGATGCGCCTGCATTGGCACAGGCTGATGTTGGCGTAGCGATGAACAGCGGAACAGCCGCTGCCAAAGAAGCAGGCAACATGGTTGACCTGGATAATGACCCTACAAAATTGATCGAGATTGTAGAGATAGGCAAGCAGTTATTAATGACAAGAGGAACCCTTACAACTTTCTCCATCGCCAATGATGTGGCAAAATATTTTGCCATTGTACCGGCATTGTTCATTGCATCCATACCGGCATTGCAGGGTTTAAATATTATGCGGCTGCACAGTCCGGAGAGTGCCATACTTTCTGCCATCATTTTTAATGCAATCATTATTCCTCTGCTGATACCATTGGCATTAAAGGGCGTTGCCTACAAGCCTATCGGCGCATCACTGTTATTAAGAAGGAATTTATTGATATACGGTATGGGTGGTTTATTGGTGCCGTTTATAGGTATTAAATTAATTGACATGCTTGTATCTATCTGGTTCTAAAAATTAAATTCAAAAAAATGAAACAAAATATGCTTACTGCAATAAGACTTACCATCGTTTGCATCGTGTTCTTTATCGGTATTTATTCTTTACTTATTTTAGGTGCGGCACAATTTGCACCAGGCAAAGGAAAAGGCGAAACGGTTACAATAAACAACCGGGTAGTTGGCTGGAAGTTACTGGGACAAAAATTCACTGATGATAAATATTTTCAAAGCCGTCCATCGGCTGTTGACTATAATGCAGCAGGTGCAGGCGGCAGTAACAAAGGCCCATCTAATCCTGATTACCTGAAACAGGTACAGGAAAGGATAGATAGTTTTTTGGTACATAATCCCGCTGTTAAAAAAGCAGATATTCCATCCGATCTGGTAACTGCCTCCGGCGCAGGGCTTGATCCGGATATATCTCCCGAAGGCGCAAAAGTGCAGGTAAGCAGAATTGCTGCTGTAAGAAAAATACCGGTTGAAAAAATAAATGCGTTGGTTGAAAAAAGTATTGAAGCTCCTTTGGCCGGATTGTTCGGCACTAAAAAAGTAAATGTATTACAACTCAATATCGAATTAGATAAATTAAAATAAGAACAGAAAAAATTAAGTACGATGAAAAAGATTTTATTAGGAGCCATGCTCCTTACAGGTACAAGTTTGTTTGCCCAGGATTCGGCAAAAACTGAAACCCCAAAACCAAACCCTTTTAGCTTCAGTGGTTATGTAGAAGCTTTTTATCAATATGACTTTAACAAGCCAACAGATAATAACAGGCCGGGTTTTATTTACAGCCATAACCGCCACAACGAGTTTAACCTGAACCTGGGGTTTTTAAAAGGAAGTTATAATGCAGAAAGGGTAAGGGCAAATCTTGCCATTGCAGCTGGTACATATATGAATGCAAACTACGCAGCAGAAACAGGCGTGTTAAAAAATGTGTATGAAGCCAATGCAGGTTTAAAAATTTCTAAAAAGAAAAACCTCTGGATTGATGCCGGTATTTTTAGTTCTCATATTGGTTTTGAAAGTGCTGTTTCAAAAGATTGCTGGACTTTGACAAGAAGCATACTGGCAGATAACAGCCCCTATTTTGAAAGCGGTGCAAAACTTACTTATACCAGCGATAATAACAAATGGGTAGTAAGCGGCCTGGTATTGAACGGCTGGCAGCGTATTAAAAGAGTGGATGCCAATTCGCTGATGAGTTATGGTACGCAGTTGCAGTACAAACCAAATTCAAACATCACTTTAAATTACAGCACATTTATTGGCACCGATAAACCCGATAGTGCCCGCCTTTGGCGCTACTTCCATAATGTGTATGGCGTTATTAATGTTACCGGCAAGTTTGGCATTACCGCCGGTTTTGATATCGGATCAGAACAAAAAACAAAAGGAAGCAACGATTTTAATACCTGGTATTCTCCTGTGTTGATCTTAAAATATGCAGTAACTCCAAAATGGACTGTTGCGGCAAGAGGCGAATATTATGATGATAAGTACGGTGTAATTATTGCCGGCGGTACGCCCAATGGTTTTAAAACTGCCGGCTATTCTCTTAATATAGACTATGCTCCAATACCTAATGCAGTTATCAGGTTAGAACTAAGATCGCTTAACAGTAAAGATGATGTTTTTACAAAGGGTAGTGGTGCGGTAACAAATAATAATACCTTTATAACTTCTTCCATTGCTGTAAGCTTTTAACTATGCCAGAACAGGAAAAAAATGCGCAACAGTTTTTAGATCTCATCCGTAAAAGCCGGAAAGGGAAGTTTAAAATTTACATTGGCATGAGCGCCGGTGTGGGTAAAACTTTTCGCATGTTGCAGGAGGCGCAAACATTGCTGCGTAATGGTATTGATGTTAAGGTAGGTTATATAGAAACGCACAACCGGAAAGAAACGCATGAATTAATAGAAGGCCTGCCTGTAATTCCGAGAAGAAAATTATTTTATAAAGGGAAGGAACTGGAGGAGTTTGATGTGCAGGCGGTAATTAACCTGCACCCTGAAGTGGTGATTGTAGATGAACTGGCACACAGCAATATTGAAGGCAGTAAGAATGAAAAACGCTGGCAGGATGTGATGGACATTTTAGATGCCGGCATTAATGTGATAAGCGCTGTAAACATTCAGCATATTGAAAGTTTGTACCAGGATGTGAAAGAGATAACCGGCATTGATGTTACTGAACGTATACCGGACATGGTATTGCAGCAGGCAGATGAAGTGGTGAACATTGACCTTACGGCCGATGAACTGGTAACACGGTTAAAAGAAGGTAAAATTTACACACCTGATAAAATTGAGCGAGCCTTGCAAAACTTTTTCCAGAGCGAAAAAATATTGCAACTGCGTGAGCTGGCATTAAAAGAAGTGGCATCACAGGTGGAAAGAAAAATTGAAACCGAACTGCCACGCAATACACATCTGAAGTCCGAACGTTTTCTGGCCTGCATCAGCAGCAATCATGAGATTGCAAAAAAAGTGATCCGGAAAACGGCCAGGCTTGCTTCTTATTACAACAGTAAATGGTATTTATTGTATGTGCAAACACCAAAGGAAGAAGGTGATAAGATCGGACTGGCAGCGCAGCGGCACCTGATTAATAATTTTAAACTGGCAACTGAACTGGGTGCCGAAATAATCCGCATTAAAAGCAGCAATATTGCCAAAGGCATATTTGAAGCAACCACCCAAAAAGGAATCACTACCATCTGCATTGGTAAACCACATATGAGCCTGTTTAATATTATTATGAACACGGCTGTATTTAACCAGTTGCTTAACAAATTATCTGCAGCAGATATTGATATTGTAATTTTATCTTAACATGAAACTGAAAACAAAATTATCACTTGGGCTGTCCTTTCTTTTTACCGTGATTCTGGTATTTGGCGTACTGGGTATTTTTTACATTAACCTGTTGAGTAATGATGCAGCCAAAGTGCTTAAGAATAACCATGAATCACTGGTGTATTGTAATAATATGCTTAAAGCCCTGGAAAATATTGCACATTATGAAACAGCAAAGAGTGATTTTAATGAAAATCTGAAAAAGCAGGAAGCTAATATCACAGAACCCGGTGAACTGGAAGCAACAAAGGGAGTGAGGCAAAATTATACTGAGTTGCTGGCAGCGCCCGATGATTCTTCCAACTACCCGCAGATAAGAATGGGCCTGCAGATCATAAATGACCTTAACCAGAATGCCATACTAAAAAAAAATAATATTGTTCAAAAAACAGCCGATGATGCAAAGCTTTGGTTAACCATTATTTTCACTGTCTTATTTCTTATCACGCTCACGTTCATTGTTAATTTTCCTGCCATACTCTCAAACCCCATTACAAAATTAACGGAGGGTATTGTTGAAATTGCCGGAAAGAATTACAGCAAGCGTATTTACCTGAAACAAAAAGATGAATTTGGAGAACTGGCAAATGCATTCAACAGTATGGCTGAAAAATTGGACCAGTACGAACGCAGCAACCTTGCCCAGTTACGTTTTGAAAAAAGCCGCATTGAAACCATCATCAACCAGATGAATGATGGCATTATTGGTTTTGATGCTAAAAAGAGAATACTTTTTTTAAATGTGGTGGCCGAAAAATTATTGGGAGTAAAAGAAGCTGAAGTGATGGGTAAATATTCAGCGGATGTAGCGGTTCACAATGACCTGATGCGTACGTTGTTGCAGGATGGAGTGAAAAAGGAGCTGAAGATATATGCAGATAACAAAGAAAGCTATTTTAATAAGGATGTTTTAAATGTGATGAACAGCGAAGAAGTAATAGGACAGGTTATAGTATTGAAGAACATTACTCCCTTTCATGAGCTGAATGAAGCAAAAACAAATTTTATTGCAACTGTATCGCATGAATTGAAAACCCCGATATCATCTATCAAAATGAGTGCACAATTGCTCAGCGATAACCGGGTGGGCAATTTAAATGAAGAACAAAACGAACTTATAAAAAGTATAACAGATGATTCGGAACGGTTATTAAAAATTACCAGTGAGTTACTGAATATGAGCCAGGTAGAAACGGGAAATATACAACTGAAACTGCAGCCGGTAGCAGCTTCGGCTATTGTTCAACAAGCTGTTGAAGCCGTACTGTTTAAAGCACAGCAAAAGCAGGTAACCATAAAAATAAATGCTGATGATAACCTGCCAATGGTAAATGCCGACCAGGAAAAAACGGCCTGGGTACTTATTAATTTTCTTACCAATGCCATCAAGTTTTCGCCTGAGCATGCTGCTGTAGAAATAAATACTACCCGAAAAAATAATTTGGTAGAATTTACGGTTAGAGATACCGGAAAGGGAATTGAAGAAAAATACCTGCCTAAAATATTCGACCGGTATTTTAAAGTACCCGGTAGCAGTAAAACCGGAACGGGTCTTGGCCTGGCCATTTCAAAAGAATTTATTGAAGCGCAGGGCGGCAGTATCAGGGTGCAAAGTGAAATAGGAACCGGCAGCAGTTTTTCATTTTTATTAAATATAGCCGGCTAAACATATTCAATTGATTACCTAATTGCTCCACCGTTTAGGCTGGAGCATTTTTTTTATATAGGTTTGCATAGTAATAATAAGTAAACGGTTAAGGCGTTTATTAAAAAAACAGAAATTATGCTTTTACTAAGTGGTCCTAATATGGCCGGCAACGAATGGAAATATGTAAAGGATTGTTTGGATACCGGCTGGGTAAGCAGTGTTGGTGCTTATGTAGACCAGTTTGAAAAAATGAGTGCCGAATTTGCCGGTTCTAAATATGCAGTGGCAACCAGCAGCGGCACAACAGCCCTGCACATTTGCTTGGTGATGATGGGTGTGAATGCCGGTGATTATGTAATTACGCCAAACATCACTTTTATTGCCACCTGCAATTCTATAAAATATACCGGCGCCGATCCGATACTGATTGATACCGATCCTGCCACCTGGCAAATGGACCTGGATTTACTGGAGCAGTTTTTATCAGAAGAAACTGAGCAAAGAAATGGAGTATGTCATTATAAAAAGGACGGCAGAAGAATTCCAATTTTAATGCCTGTACATGTATTGGGTAATATGTGCGATATGGACAGGTTGATGGCATTAGCCAAACAATACAATTTAACTGTTATAGAAGACAGCACAGAAGCCCTGGGTTCTTACTACAAAGGAAAACATGCAGGTAGTTTTGGTTTGATGGGTACTTTCAGTTACAATGGTAACAAAATAATTACAACCGGCGGTGGCGGTATGATCGTTACAGATGATGAAGCACTGGCAAGGAAAGCCAAGCATTTAACCACGCAGGCAAAGAGTGATCCTTTTGAATATGTGCATGATGAAATTGGCTATAACTACCGCCTGGTTAACGTTGCAGCCGCTATGGGTGTGGCACAAATGGAGCAATTGCCCGGCTTTATTAAACGCAAGCAGGAAGTAATGGCTTTTTATAAAAATGAATTGCTGGGCGTTGGGGATATTAAATTTCAGGAAGTGAGTGCAGATGTAAATGCCAATTGCTGGTTACCAACCATTATGACAGAAAAACAAAAAGATGTTTTAAAAATTTTGAATGACAACAAAATGCAGAGCCGGCCTTTTTGGGTACCCATGAATCAATTAAGCATGTTTACCAACAATATTTTTTACAACAAAACCAACCAGTCAGATTTTGTTTACCAGCGTTGTTTAAGCATTCCCTGTTCTACAAATATTACTGATGAAGATCTTAAAGCTGTTTGCGAAAAGATAAAAGAAGTTTTTTAAGAACGATACTGGATACTTGATACAAGATCGGAGTCTACGAGTATCAACAACATCAGGTATCTTGTATCCAGTATCTAGCATCAAGCATTATGTACAAATTAATAAAGCGCTTTACCGATATCCTGATTGCAACCATTGCACTAATACTGTTATCTCCCATACTTATTCCTTCCATCATCATTTTGTTGTTTACCGGCGAGCATGAGGTTTTTTATTTTCAAAAAAGAATGGGTTATAAAAACAAGCTTTTCAATATCTGGAAATTTGCCACCATGGATAAGAACAGTCCTAATATGGGCACCGGCGCAATAACCTTACGTAACGATCCACGGGTTACAAAATTTGGTAAGATATTGCGTATTACAAAAGTGAATGAACTGCCGCAGATCATTAATATATTTAAAGGCGATATGAGTATTGTGGGCCCAAGGCCCCTGATGGAAGTGAGTTTTAAGCAATACCACGAAGAAGTACAACAAAAAATCTACAACTGCAAACCCGGTATGACGGGCATTGGCTCTCTCATTTTCAGGGATGAAGAAAAAATTGTTTCCGATGCACCTGATCCAAAAGCTATGTACAAAAAAATCTACCTGTATAAAGGCGAACTGGAACTATGGTACCAGGGCAAAGCATCTTTGTACACTGATTTTATGATCATATTTCTTACAGCCTGGTCAATACTTTTCCCCAAAAATAAACTCACCTATAAGATATTTAAAGATCTGCCGATACGTCCTTTTTAAGACTTAGCCCTACCTTTGTTAATCATTTTTTTACCGACATTAAACAATTTAAGTTCCTGGTTGTAATAAGATGAGTCAAAATAATATATATGCATTCCTTTACTATTAAAGATCTGGAAAACCTCTCTGGCATTAAAGCACACACCATCCGTATATGGGAGCAGCGCTATTCATTTCTTAAACCAGACAGAACGGACACCAACATCAGGGTTTACAGTAACGATGAGCTTAAGAAATTATTAAACGTTGCACTGCTAAATAAATTCGGTTTCAAGATTTCTCATATTGATAAAATGGATGAGGGAGAGTTATGGGATAAAATACTTTCCTTAAATCAACAGGATGCTTTGCAGGAAAGGATTGTAAACATACTCATTCAATGCATGATTGACCTGGACATGGAAGCTTTTGAAGATGAACTGGATAACTTTATTACAGCAAAAGGAATAGAAAAAACAATCTCTCAAATCATATTTCCATTTCTCGAAAAAATCGGAATACTCTGGCTGACCAATCATATAAACCCCGGGCAGGAGCATCTTGTAACCAATATTATACGTCAAAAATTGATTGTTGGGATAGAAAATGTAAGGAATACCGTTAAAATAGATAAAACAGTTCTGTTGTTTTTACCAGAGACAGAATATCATGAATTGAGCCTGCTTTTTATGAATTATATGCTAAAAAACAAAGGGGTGAGCACCATTTACCTTGGCTCCAGCATTCCTTTAAGAGATGTAGAATATCTTGTTAAATTAAAAAAACCGGATTATATATACACCCACTTAACAAGTGTAGGTCCAAAATTTAATTTTGAAAGATTTGTAGATAATCTTAGTAAAAATTTCCCACATACACCTGTAATAATTTCAGGCCTGCTCACCACTACTTACGAAAAAAAGATATTACCCCCCATTAATTTCAAAAAATCCTATGCAGAAGTAATGGAGTTTCTGGCTGGATTTTAAATCATCTTCATTTGCCCTGTTTTAGTTGACATGTAAAAAACTGATTTACAGCATGTTTAATATTTTTTACAAAAAATTAAACAAAATTGTCTCATTTATCAAAATTTGTGTTTAATTTTATGATTCAATAGTTAAACAAAAGTCATGTCAACAGTAGAATTCAACCAATCTTTAATCAGTAACACAGAATATCTTAAGCCATTTGCTCTCACACTAACCAGGGATATGGAATCGGCAAAAGACCTTATTCAGGAAACATTATACAGGGCACTGGCAAACAGGGATAAATACAATGCCGGCACCAATATTAAGGCCTGGATGTACACCATCATGCGCAATATTTTCATCAATAATTACAGGCGCAGTGCCAAGCAAAATACCATCTTCGATAACACACCAAACGACTTTTTGCTGGATTATAATCAGGTTACAACCGTTAATGCGGCTGAAACAACACTTTCACTGAAAGAAATTAAAGAAGCTGTATATCATTTGCCCGAGATATTTAAACATCCGTTTGAATTATATTTTGAAGGCTATAAATACCACGAAATATCTCATATATTAAATGAACCGCTGGGTACCATAAAAAGCAGGATCCATTTTGCCCGTAAGCTATTGAAACAACAATTAACCAGGTTTTGATTTTTAAAATAATACCCACTACCACGGGTTGCTATTACGTTCAATACCTTATTTTCGTGCATTGAAAAAAACTGTGATTATAGGAAGCGGCTTTGCAGGATTATCTGCCGCTGCATTTATGGCCAAAGCCGGATGGGATGTGACCGTACTTGAAAAGCAAAGTATGCCGGGTGGCAGGGCCAGGCAACTGAAAGCGGAGGGTTTTACTTTTGATATGGGGCCAAGCTGGTACTGGATGCCGGATGTTTTTGAGCGTTATTTCGGTTGTTTTGGAAAAAAGGTTTCGGATTATTATGAACTGGAAAGACTGGACCCATCTTACCGTGTTTACTGGCACGAGGGACACTCGGATATACCAGCCAATTACGAAGCATTAAAAAAGTTATTTGAAAGTATAGAACCAGGCAGCGGTAAAAAGCTCGATAGTTTTCTGGAAGAAGCGCTCTATAAATACGATGTTGGGATAAACAAATTGGTTTATAAACCCGGTCAATCGCTTACTGAGTTTTTAGATTGGGAAACAATAAAAGGTGTTTTTAAGCTGGACGTATTTACCTCTATTGACAAGCATATTGGTAAGTTTTTCAAACATCCAAAGCTCCGGCAGTTGATGGAATTTCCGGTTTTGTTTTTGGGGGCATTACCAAAAGATACACCGGCTTTATACAGCCTGATGAACTATGCTGATATAAAGCTGGGCACCTGGTATCCCAAAAAAGGAATGTATTCAGTTGTGGAAGGCATGTATAAACTGGCAACAGAACTGGGGGTAAAATTTGAATTTGATTGCAATGTTACCGCTATCAATATAGACAATGGTAAGGCAACTCACGTACAGGCAGAGGGAGGTAGGGTATACGAAGCGGATGTTGTAATAGGCGGGGCAGATTATCACTTTGTTGAGACAAAACTCTTGCCTGAAAACTACCGTACATACAGTGACAGGTATTGGGATAAGCGCCTGATGGCACCCAGTTGTTTACTGTATTATGTGGGTCTGGATAAGAAAGTTGAGGGTGTTCCCCATCATTCTTTGTTCTTTGATGCCGATTTTGAAGTACATGGCCAGGAAATCTATACAACCCAAAAATGGCCAACCGATCCGTTGTTTTACCTGTCCGTATCATCTGTAACTGATGAGACAGTGGCACCGGCCGGTTGCGATAACCTGGTTTTTCTTATTCCGGTTGCAGCAGGACTGGATGCGGATACGGAAGAATTGAGAGAAAAATATTTTCAGAAAATATTGGAACGTTTTGAAAGAAAGACAGGCCAGGAAATAAGAAATAATATCATTTATAAACAAAGTTACTCAATAAGCAATTTTGTAGCAGACTATAATTCGTTCAAAGGAAATGCTTATGGTTTGGCAAACACACTGATGCAAACGGCAATTTTCAGGCCATCATGCAGGAGTATTAAAATAAAAAACTTATTTTACACCGGTCAATTAACAGTTCCGGGACCAGGAGTACCGCCAAGCCTGATAAGTGGAGAAGTTGTTGCCAATGAGATTGTAAAACATTTTGGCAAATAACTGGGCTGAAAACTATTATTAAGATTAAAAACAAGAAAAAGGAAATGATTAAGCTTTTTCATGATGTGAGTCAACAATGTAGCAAGTACGTAACTGAAAAGTACAGCACTTCATTCAGCAGTGCCATTAAGTTACTGCATGCCGATCTTCGTACACCTATTTACAATATATATGGCTTTGTTCGCTTTGCGGATGAAATTGTAGATACTTTTCATCAATATAGAAAAGAAGAGTTGCTGACTGAGTTTAAAAAGGATACCTACGCAGCCATTGAAAGAGGTATCAGCCTGAACCCTATTCTGCACAGTTTCCAGATAACAGTACGGGATTATAATATCTCCCACGACCTGATTGAGGCCTTTTTCAGCAGCATGGAAATGGACCTTAGTAAAACAGAATACAACAGCAACGGTTACAAAGAATATATTTATGGCAGTGCCGAAGTGGTGGGCCTGATGTGCCTCTTTGTTTTTTGCGAGGGCGATAAAAATATGTACAATGATCTTAAACCTTCGGCCCAGGCACTGGGTGCAGCTTTTCAAAAGGTTAATTTTTTGCGTGATGTAAAAGCCGATTACGAGCAGCTGAACAGGTCTTATTTTCCCGAAGTTGATTTTACCAATTTTACTCCACGCATGAAACAGGAAATTGAAGCGGATATAGCTGTTGACTTTGAAAATGCTTATGAAGGTATTTTAAATTTACCTGCCAAAGCCAGGTTTGGAGTGTATGTGGCTTACAAATATTATTTATCGCTTTTCAAAAAAATAAAACGTACCGCACCTGCTAATATGCTGGAACAGCGTATCCGTATACCCAATTATGGCAAGGCTTATATTGTTGCCAAGGCAGGCTTAAGAAGCCAGTTCAATTTATATTAATCAAATGCACAGATGGAAGTTATATTAGTAGATGAGCAGGATGTGCAGACCGGCACCATGGAAAAAATGGAAGTGCATCAAAAAGCCCTGCTGCACAGGGCTTTCAGCATTTTTATATTTAATGAAAAAGGCGAAATGCTGCTGCACAGAAGAGCAGAAAAAAAATATCACAGCGGTGGTTTATGGACCAACGCCTGCTGCAGCCATCCCAAACCCGGCGAAGAAACTTTAATGGCCGCAGAAATACGCCTGCAGGAAGAAATGGGCTTTAATACCGAACTTACAAAAGCATTTGATTTTGTTTACAAAGCACCATTTGACAATGGTTTAACCGAACATGAATTCGACCATGTTTTTATTGGAAGCTACGATGGTGATATTGTGCCCAATGCAGATGAGGTAAGCGATTACTGTTTTAAAACGATTGAAGAAATAAAAAATTCCATTCAATCCCATCCTCAAAAATATACCGAGTGGTTTAAAATTGCCTTTCCAAAAATAGAAGCGTATCTTGAAACTGCGCCTAATTAATTTGTTCAGAAGAAAAAATGACTCTTGTTAAACAGGTTTACAAAATTTGAAATTGCCACGGCCATTGCTGTTTTCTTTCACAGCATCGGGCTGGTTGGGTTATTATTTTTTGATAAGAATTTTTTCCTGGCTGCAACCCCTTTTAATTTATTACTGTCTTTTGCATTGTTGATCTGGACACAAACTGAAAAGAATATTTTCTTTTTTCTTTTTTTACTGATCTCCTTTGGCGTTGGTATTTCAGTTGAGATCATCGGCACCAATACAGGGGTACTTTTTGGTGATTATACCTACGGAAATGTGCTTGGCTTTAAAATAAAGAACGTGCCTGTACTGATTGGTATAAACTGGTTTATCATCATTTACTGCAGTGGTATAAGCATAAATACACTGCTGATGAAAGCCATCAACCGTGTTGCAGCAGATACCGGTAATACACCCATGGCATTAAAAGCACTTTCAGTAATAATTGACGGTGCAACCCTGGCTGTTTTTTTCGACTGGCTGATGGAACCTGTAGCTGTAAAACTGGGTTACTGGACCTGGAATGGCGATGGATCGATACCGATGTTTAACTATATATGCTGGTTTATTGTAAGTTTATTGCTGCTGGCTGTATTTCATTTTGCAAAATTCAATAAACAAAACAAATTCGCTGTAAATTTGTTACTGATTCAACTGATGTTTTTTTTATTGTTAAGGACTTTTTTGAAATAGATTTAATGAGCTGGATACTATTAATAGCAATTACATTGGGCACTTTTGTTTTGATGGAGGGCCTTACCTGGTGCATTCACCGGTATATCATGCATGGCTTTTTGTGGTCACTGCATAAAGATCATCATCAGAAGAAACCGGGCATTTTCGAAAAAAATGATGCCTTCTTTCTCATGTTTGCAATACCAAGCTGGCTTTTTATTATGTTGGGTGTTATGAACCAGGCCTGGTGGTCAATTGCAATCGGTACAGGGCTTACCTTGTATGGAATCGCTTATTTTCTGGTACACGATGTTATCATTCACCAGCGGCTTAAATGGTTTACCAGGAGTAATAACAGTTATGTACGCACCATTCGCTGGGCACATAAAATGCACCACAAACATCTGGATAAAGACCATGGCGAAAGTTTTGGTTTTTTGTGGGTGGCAAAAAAATACTGGGATAAGGTAAAGGCTGATAAAAAGCGAAATGAGCAACCGGTTGAAATGACTGAAGGCCTATCGGCTTAAACTGTTTTTTCAATCATACTGTCAGCCTGAGCTTGTCGATGGCGGATTGAATTAAAAGATTCTTCAAGAAAATTTGAATCCTCACTACACATATTTCCTGATACTTGCTGCATCCCTGGCCGGCCCGCTGGCACTAAGTTTTGACAAAAAAGTAGCGTTCTATAAAAACTGGAAATATCTTTTTCCGGCAATGATCATTCCGGCATTGCTTTACATTGCCTGGGATATTTACTTTACTTCAAAAGGAGTGTGGAGTTTTAATCCGGCATACATTACCGGCATCAACCTTTATAATCTGCCAATTGAAGAAGTACTTTTCTTTTTTATTGTACCTTATTGTTGTGTATTTATTTACGCCTGTATAAGGGCTTACTTCCCTAATCTTGCAGATAAAAGAACTGCAGACCTGTTTATAATTGTATTAGCAGTTGGTTTATTGGTAACAGGAGTAATTTATGCGGAGAAATATTATACCAGCTGGACTTTCATCTTCACCGGTGCTTTTATTCTTATAATATATGCAGTCAGGAAATTTTTCAAAAGTTTTGATGCTGTTTCTTTCCTGGTCTCTTATGCCATCTGTTTAATTCCCTTCTTAATTGTAAATGGATTTCTTACCGCCATTCCGGTTGTAATTTATAATAATGCAGAAAACCTCGGTATCAGAATTTATACCATACCTTTTGAAGATGCATTTTATGGTATGCTGCTTACTTTGATGAATATTGTGATTTACGAGAAGCTTAAAACGCAAAACTCCCCACAGGGCCCTGCGGGAAAACCCAAAACTCAAAACGTTTAGTGCCTTTGCAATTTCCCGGTTCCTGTCATTGGCAAAGACTCCACGATCTTTAACCGTTGTGGTGCCTTAAATGCCGACAATCTTTTTTTACACCAGGTTAACACATCCTCCACATCAATTTTTGCACCATCGGTTAAAACAACTTCAGCTTCAATGATCTGTCCCAGTAATGGATGCGGACTGCTGCTGATACGAGCCTGTTTGATCTCCGGTATCATTTCCAATACAGCTTCCACTTCTTCGGGAAAAACCTTTAAGCCCGAAATATTGATAACCGATTTTGACCGCCCTTCAACTTTTATTAAACCATCCTCGGTTTTAGAAGCAAAATCAGCCGTTAAAAAATAACCGTTTTGCAAAACATCTTTGCTTGGTGTGGGTGGTAACAAATAAGCATCAAACATACCCGGTCCTTTAATACCTAAATTTCCAATTTCGCCATTTGGCAGCGGATTATTATTTTCATCCAGTATATCAACAGTGTAACCCGGTTGTGCATAACCAACAGCTTCGGGGTGTTCGGTCGATTTGGTATAATTTAAAATAGGCAAACCAATTTCAATAATGCCATAAGCCTGGCTTACATCCAGTTTAAACCGTTGCTTAAATGCTTTACAAACATCCAGGGCAATAGCTGCAGATGTGGAGATCACTTTTTTAAGCGAAGGCATTTGTGCTGTTCCTGTATCATTGGCCAGTAATCTGATTTGCACAGGCGATGCATACAAAAGGGTACCCTTGTGTTGATTGGTGATTTCTATAATATTTTTTGCCAGGAAATCTCTGGCAACTGCAATGGCGGCCCCAAACTTTACATACAAAATGATGGATACCATAAAGTGATAAGCCATAGGCAATACCCAAATAACGGTATCGCCAGGCCCAAGTTCTAATCCTTTATTCGCAGCTTCTATTCTATCCAAAACCGATCGATGAGAAACAATTACGCCTTTCGACTTCCCGGTAGTACCCGACGTGAATCTTATAAATGCAGGTTGATCCACAAAAGGAGCAAATGCAACAGATTCATTAACGCCGGTAAATCCCAAACGGAATGATCCGTTCTTCATGGGAATTACGGTATCAACAGTATCTAAAGGCTGGGAAGCAGTTCTGTCATCAATTATTGCATGCAGTTTTGCATCCTGTAAAATATCATCTATCTCGGCTTTTTTTAATTGCGGCGACATAGGCATTACCGCAGCGCCCGTTCCAACTGCTGCAAAAATGCCCATGATAAAATTGCGGCCATTTGCAGCCATTACGCCAATGCCCATGCCTTCTTTAATACCAATACCGATAAGTTGTTTACGTAGTTCTTCAGCTTCAGTAAACAGTTCCTGAAAACTCATTGAGCCATGCTCATCATACACAGCAGCATGATCAGGCCATTGCAGGGCAGCGGCTTTCAGTATCTCATAAACAGGCCATATTTTCATCCTGCAAAAATACTTATAATTGCTCGGTTTGAATCTGCCTGATGGTATCGTTCATAGAAAGCTTTAATGCCGTGGCAGCAGCCAGGCAACCGGCAGCATAACCTGTTTGCAAACAAATGCCCATTACCCTGGCACTGGCAATGGCGCCATCCGTTGCAGAAATATTGCGGCCTGCAAAAAATAAATTATTCAGGCTGTTTGATTGCAAACAATCTGCCGGTATCTGGTAGTAATCATCCAGGTTAAAGTAGCGCATGTTTACCCGGCGGTTTTGCTCCCATATTTCAATGGGCCAGCTGCCATTGGCAATGGCGTTCTCAAATTTTTTACAGCTTAATACATCTTCTTCCATCAAAATATATTTGCCGGTGCTGCGCTGGCCAACCCGTATGCCAACTTCGGGGGCTATATTTTTTATGTGTGCATTTTTAAAAGCATCCACATTGCTTATCAGGTATTGAGAAAGATTTACCACCAGGCTTTGTGCCACCGTTCTCAACTCCTGTAAATTTCCGGGCGCATAGGTTACTGCTATCGGTATCCCGACTTTTAAACTAACACAGTTGTTTTTTAAAGAGCCCTGAACAATATAAACACGATCGTAAAAATCGCCCAGTAGTTCTTTGTCTATTGCCGATCTTAAAGCCTTTATCAAAATCATGCCCAGCTTAAATTCACTTTCTTCGGAAACGCCTTCCATGGTAAAAACCTGTGCTGCAGCCTGGTAATGATCGCTTTTTATTAAAGGAAGATTGGCAGCCTGGCTGATAATACTATCACCGGAGCAATCAATTAAAGCATTTAAGCCAATGGTAATGGGAATGCCGTTTGCAATGATTGAAACTGATTTTATGGTGTGTTGATCGAGGCTTACATTTTTGAGTACTGCATTGTACTGAACTTTTATTTTATGAATACGTATCAGCTCGGCACAAATATTTTTAAACGCATCGATATTGTAAGGAAGATAATGCACTCCTTCCGGTACGTGCAACGGGGTGCTTTGCGATTGGGCCTGTAATTTGTCTGCAAATTCCTTTGCGAAGCCGTTTACAATGTAGGTTGATTCTTCATTTTTACTAAAATGATATAAGCCGCATACGGTACCAACTTCAGCCGCAGTTGCTTTTCCGCCTAAAAAAGAATTACGTTCAATCAGTACAACTTTTACTCCTTTACGGGCCGCCGCCACCGCTGCTGCAACGCCGGCAGCGCCGCCGCCTAAAACAACTACATCGGTATGTTGAACTGTTTCCATTAATAATCAGCCAGTAAAATTTCCTTTATCTTTTCTTCAATTAAATGTAGTTCATTATTGTTTATTACATCGGGCGAGTAAGCAATATTTATGTTGAGCTCATTGTCATGCTTTAAAAAAACAAAAGTAAGTCCTGGCGGGAAAGTGAGTGCCGGTATCATATTTAAATTTCTGATGGGTTCGCCAAATAAGGATTTGAGGTTATTAAAGTTATCGCCTGTTGATGTGTATAAAAAACTGGCAAATACACCCTTGCCTGTGCGGCTGATTAAAAAATAATACAGCCACAGTGGCATATGCCGCATCATGTTCAAAAACATGCTGTACCGTTGTGGAATACCATCTTTTATCTGCGCTGTCATTTGTGTACTTAAACATTTTACAGTTTGCGGTATCGTGTTCATTTCATTTACAGGAATGCGGTAAAATAAAAAAGATACGCAGTTGGAGATCAGTGGTCCGGCAGCACCACGCAATCTTCCATCGTATGGAATGGGAAGCCAGATATCGCCGGCTTTATTTTTTTGGTGATTGAGAAAATTAATGACATGTGTGCAACAGGCTACCAGGTACAAGGTAGGGCCAAAGCGGGAGCCGGTTTTAAAAGCATTGGCGTTGATCTTCTTTGTTTCTTCAACATTAAATGAAATAACTTTTGTCAATGTTTTTCCGTCGCCTGTTTTTAAGGAAGTGCAGGCAACCGAACTGACAGGAGGTTTTGATGATGTTTGTACAAATTTTTTAACCTTGTACATGTTGCGGATGTAAGTAACAATATTTGTTTTCTTTTCCTTACCCGGAAAAAAGATATCAAAACTTTGCGGTTTATTTTCCGACAGCAGGTTGAGGTGTTCAAACAAAAGCGTGGTACCTTTTGCATCCAGCAGAATATGGTTCCACGATAAAATAAAGGCGCAACCTCCTGAAGGATAATGAACCAGGTCGGCTTCGATAAACCTGGTTGATTCAATAGTGATATCCCTGTTTAAAATATTATCTGGAATTCCGTCTTCAACAACTGTATGATGCTCCAGCAGTATGATCTCGTTATTACGGTCAATATATTGCCAGGTGGGTAATTTCATCAACAAGCCCGGAACAAATTTGATATTGCAGAGCCAATAAATAACCGGTGAACTTTTGAGTATGTCGTTGATCTTGTTGTACGATAATGCACTGTTGAAATAAAATATCTTGCGCATAACATTACCGCCGGCACTGTGCTTTTTAGCATGTTTATCTAAAACCAGGTGAAAGCAGTCTGCACCGCTTAAGATCACTTTTTTGGGAAGGCTGGCTTTATTAAAAGATGTTATGCTCATGTCTGTTTATGCCCGGGGCATTAGTTCCTGTACAATAGCAGCAAGCGACTGTAGTGTTTTAAAATTTTCCGGTACCAGTTTTTCATCAGGTATAGATACGCCGAATTTCCGTTCAATAAAAAGTATGATCTCTACTGTAGAAAAGGAATCAATGCCTGCCTGTTTCAGATCAGTAGCAGCATCAACCTGCATACCTGCTGCCAGTATATTATTTTCGATATACTTTTTTATTTCTGCTATGATGATGTTAGTATCCATGATTTAAATGGTTCTTTTTTTATGGTTGGCCAGGTAAGATATTCCCATCATGGCGAAAAAGAATACCATTAGTTTTATTGCGTATGGTAAAATATCTTCAACGCCGCCGCCTCTTAAAAATAATTTATAAAAACCTTCCAGCGACCAGTTTAATGGCGAGAAGGCACTTATATTACGCATTACTTCGGGCATTACATAACTGGGTACCCAAATGCCGCCCAATGCCGACAGCAAAAGTATGGAAAGCGAACCCATGATAGCTGCCTGGTGATCGGTTGTGGCCAGTGTACCCACGGTAACACCAAAGCCTGTAGCAGCAAAAGCGGTAGCCATGGTTAATATAAAAATACCCATCATGCTGTTGCCTAATACCAATGCCGGTAAACCCATTTGCGGTAACAGGAATTTACCAACAGCCAGCATCAGCAAAAACTGGATCAGGCAAACCATTACATACACCAGTATCTTTCCGTTTATCAATAACAAATAGGGTGTGGGCATGGTATGCAGCCTGAACACACTGCCTTCTGTTTTTTCCTTTAATATACTGTTTGATAAGGGTATGGCAATAAAGAACATCGCAAAGATCGTCCAGGCGGGTACATTGTGCTGCACTGCGTTGGGAACAATCTGTTCAGTTGCTGTTGATGCAAAAATTTCCTTGTAGCGGATGATCTGTGATTTTTGATAAGAATTTTTTGGCGTATTATTTTTATCAGGGATCACTTCGGCGATCTGCTCAGAAAAGGTCTGGAACATGATCTTTGTTTTTATCTCCGAAATAAATTCACGGAGATTACTGGTAACTGCATTTAAAAAAGATTTTTTTGCAACAGGATCAATAAGAATGGTGATCTCAACAGAGTCTGTTTGTTTTTGCAAACTGTCTGATCCGTTTAATGTTTCGCTCACCATGGCCGAAACATTTTTGCGGATAGATGCTGTGGCTCCCTTTGGAATAACAATACCAATAAGAAACTTTCCTTCGCTTACTGCTTTTTTAGCCGATTCGCTGTTGGCGGGCTTTCCGTCAATACTATCGCTTACATAACAAAGATCGGTAGATAATAAACCCTGCTTTATCTGGTAGCCTAAAGAATCGTTATCGTTATTAACAAAAACAACAGGGATGCCTTTTTCGTTGATTGATTTAAAGGCAGAATCCTGTATCAATGTCATTACTAAAATAAGCGCTACCGGCATCAGGAATAAAACAGAAAGCCCCACCCTGTCTCTAAGAAGCAGCAGTATCTCTTTTTTAACCGTAGCCAGTAGTTTATTCAACATCAGTCTCTCAATTTTCTGTTGGTTAAATTTAAAAATACATTTTCCAGGTTGGTTGATCCGGCATTGCGGCTTATCAGCTCAGCAGGGGTTCCTTCAGTTATAATTTTCCCATTATCAATGATAGAAACACGGGTGCAAAAATTTTGTGCTTCTTCCATGTGATGAGAGGTATAAATAATGGTTGTGCCGGCAGCATTAATTTCTTTTAAATGCTGAATGATCACATTGCGGCTATGCACATCCACCCCAACAGTGGGTTCATCTAAAAATAAAATGGCAGGGCTATGCAAAACACCGGCAATTAAATTTACCCGTCTTTTCATACCGCCGGAATATGTTGATACACGCCTGTTTGATGCATCAATTAAGCCCAGCTTTTTCAGCCAGGTCTCAATTTTATCTTTCAGGTCTTTGCCGTAAAGGCCGTACATGCTGCCATAAAATGCCAGGTTTTCACGGGCAGTGAGTGTTGGATATAGTGCAATATCCTGCGGCACAATGCCGATCATATTTTTTACTGAAGATAGTTCTGTGCGTAGATCTTTGCCATCAATCAGTACTTTTCCGCTGGTGGCCGGAAAAAGGCCACAAAGGATAGAAATAGTGGTTGTTTTACCGGCACCATTCGGCCCCAGCAGGCCAAAAACTTCATTTCGGTTTATACAAAAAGAAATGCCGTTAACCGCCGGTTCTGTGGCATGTTTAAAGGTTTTAGTTAAATTTTCTATTTCTATAATAACCGGGTTGCTCATTTTTTCTACCCCATTTTTTAAATGGGCTTATCTTAATAGTTTAGGGTTGAAGTTACTTGCCAGCTTCGTTTTAATAAAGTGTGCAAATTTAAACTAAATAAGCTGCCCAGTATCAACACTACCGGATTAAATCGGTAGTGATTTTGGCGGAAAGCAGGCATAATGGAATGCTGGGGCCCGGATGAACACTGCCACCGCAGAAGTATAAGTTTTTAATATCTTTTGAAAAATTAGCGTGGCGTAAAAAGGCAGCGAATTTATTATTGGAACTGTTGCCATAAATTGCGCCAAAAGCACTGGAAGTACGGCTTTCAATAATACGGGGATCAAAAACCATTTCGCTTGCTATGAACGGCCTGATATCTGTTTTTAATATCCGGTTCACTTTACGGATCATATTTTCACGGGCTTCATTAATAAAGGCATCCCAATCCTGTCCCTGGTTGTTGGGCACATTAATAAAGGCAAACCAGTTCTCACATCCGGGCGGTGCATCAGTTGGGGTATGTTTACTGGTGATATTAACATAAATAGTAGGATCGTGGTAAATGGCTTTTTTGCTGAAGATGGTATCAAATTCTTCTTCATAATTTTCGGCATAGAGGATATTATGTAAGCCCAATTCTTTAAATTCTTTATTAATACCCCAGTAAAAAATAATGCCGGAGCTTGATTTGGCTTGGTCCAAAGTTTTGGCCGGCCTTTTAACGTTGGGCATTAATTTTTTGTAACTGTTGTACACATCCATATTGCTGATCACCACATCAAAGGCTTCGGTTCCGTTATCTGTTCGTACACCCGTTACCTTTTTATTTTCTATCAGGATCTCTTTTACCGGTGTTGAGAATTTAAATTGTACGCCTATATCCCTGGCCAGTTTTACCAGTGCATCGGTAATACCAAACATACCACCCTCGGGGTAATAAGCACCTTTTACAATTTCTACATGTGCAATCACATTGAGTGTGGCAGGAGATAAGTAAGGACTGGAGCCATTATACGTAGAATAGCGGTTGAATATTTTTACCAGCCTTGAGTCTTTAAAAGCTTTTGAATTGGCACCATTCATGGTATCAAAAGCTCCGATCTTTCCAAAGTTTAAAATACCTCTTACAACCGGCCAGGTAAAAAAGTTTTTAAGGCGGTGTAAAGAATTTTTTAAAAAAACCTCGTTGGTAAGGTTATAGATGGTTTCTGTTCTGTTGAGATATTGTAAGATATCTTCTTTTGAATCATTTGTTCCGGCCGCCATCTGTTCTGCAAATTTTTCTTTTCCATGGTAAGATTCCAAAGTTGTGCCATCTTCAAAAAAATATTTGTATACAGGATCCAGTTGAGTATAACGAAAATGCTCAGCCGGGTTTTTGCCCGAGATTTCAAAAAGTTCATTTACATACTGGGGCATAGTAAATACTGATGGACCCATATCAAAGCGGTACCCGTCTTTTGATTCTGTAGAAAGTTTGCCGCCGGGGAAGGCATTGGCTTCAAATACAGTTACTTTATAACCTTTGTTACGCATGCGTATGGCAGCGCCCATGCCGGAAACACCACAGCCTATAACGGCGCAGGTTTTATTATTTTCTGTAATCATATTTTTTTTTGCTTGCGGGCAAAATTAAATGATTTCAGTATTCAATTTTTGGAAAATGGTAATCTATGATGTAAATCAGTTCCCTCTCTGCTTGCAGGGTTAGCGGGCAGAAAGCCCGTAAATGGTAAGGATATAATTATGCTGTGATACCTGCGTCCAGTATACCTTCTCCCAGATCTTCTTCGGTGTATATATAGGTTGGCTTTTTCGATACGGGTAATTTGGTGCTGCTGAATTTTAATTCATAGGGCATGTTTGCCTTAAATTGGTTGTTTAATTGATTTTTCATTTTCTTTCATTTTAATAATACTATAGCCTTAAAACCATGCCAGAATGGAGGCTGGTTTTTTTATTAACGGAAAAGCAGGAAAAATTATTATAAAAACAGGCTACAACTTCACCCAATGCTGCATATGCAAAAAATAAATTATTTTACCCGGATGGATGAATGGCTAGCTTGAAATACAGATTAAAACGGCAACAAGTGACCCCACAAAGTTTTCGTTTATGTTTAATGATCTTGTTGGGAACACTTGAGCCGGTAAGGTCCTACTGATTTAGCAGGCCGGCCTATAAAATGATAGGGTGGCTTAGCAGTTTTAACAGGGCTTGCTGCAAATTTTATAAGGGTGCTTATAATTTTAAAAGCATAGCCTGCAATTGCAGGCAGGGTGGGTTTACAATAAAATAAGGGCTGCTGTAATTTGTGGAGGAAAGTGTTTGGTCAGCGTACTTTATATAACTCATCCCAGCGGGTGGTATAGCGTGGGCTTCTTAATTCCTGGCGCATTTTCCAGTCACGTTTTGTACCCGAGCTGGCAAATTTTAATACATCATTACGCATACTGAAATTTACATTGTCAATCATTTTCATCAGCTTTTTTTCATTGTGGTGCGATGGCTGTTCAAACAAATTAAACTGCACGGCATTGTCGGGTACAATGCCGCTGAGTATTACACCGGCCTTTAAATATTTACTGCCCTTGCTGTACAGTTGTTCTACCAGCGGCATGGCGTGTTCAATTAATAAATTGGTGAGCGATGTGGCAAAGGGAAGGGTGGTGTACAGCGAAAAACTGGCTGGTTTATATTCGTAATGGCTGCTGTAATTATTGGTTACTAAAAACACGCTGATGGTTTTGGCAGCGCTGTTTTGGCGACGCAGTTTTTCGGCAGCCCGGGTAATATAAGTGGCAACAGCTTCCCTTAACTCCCGCAGTTCGTACACCGGTTTGCCAAACATACGGGTGGTGGCAATCATTTTTTTTGTTTCAAGCGGGTCTTTCATTTCAATGCAGGGTTGGCCACGCAGTTCTTTTATAAGCCTTACACCCACTACGCCGCCCAGGTTTTTACGGGCCCAGTCTTCGCTCATATTACGCAGGTCCCAGGCGGTATTGATATTGAACAGGCGTAATTTTTTTGAGCTGGCGCCACCCACCCCCCAAACATCTTCTACCGCTGTTCTTTGCAGGGCCTCCATTTGCTGCTGGGGTGTTTGTAAGATCATAACACCCCTGGTACCAATCTTATCTTTTTTGGCAAGCCGGTTTGCCACTTTGGATAAAACTTTAGAAGGGGCAACACCAATAGATACGGGGATGCCTGTCCATAACTCGGTAGTGTGTTTTAAAAAAAGGGCATACTCATGCAGTTTGTTTTCATCAATACCATCCAGGTCTAAAAAAGATTCATCAACCGAATACACTTCTACATGCGGCGAAAGTATGCGTAAGGTTTCCATTACACGCCAGCTCAGATCGCCATAGAGGTGATAGTTGCTGGAAAAAACAGCCACTTTATTTTTTTCAATTTCTTCTTTGTTCTGGTAATAAGGCCCGGCCATTTGTATGCCCAGGGCTTTGGCTTCATCCGTACGGCTTACAATACAGCCATCGTTGTTGCTGAGTACAACAACGGGCTTGCCGTGCAGCGATGGTTTAAATAATCTTTCGCAGGCTGCATAAAAACTGTTGCAATCAACAATGGCTTTCATACGGTATGAATAACATAAGTAACCACACCCCAGATGACCAGGTCGCTAAACTCGTTCACATCAATGGCGGAAAGTTTGGGAGTTTCGGGCACCAGCTTCAGGCTGTTCATTGTTTTTACAAAACGCCTGATGATCATTTCTCCATCTACCACCGCAATTACTATTTTACCGTTTACCGGTTTTATGGATCGGTCTACAATAATAATGTCGCCATCATGTATGCAGGCGTTGATCATGCTGTTGCCGCTCACCCGCATAAAATAGGTGGCGGGTTTGTTGCGGATAAGCTGTTCGTTCAGGTCAATACCCCGTTCCATATAATCATCGGCTGCAGCGCCAAAGCCGGTTGCATTGGCCGTGGGTACATCCAGCTGTTTAAACTCCTTGCTGCCCCGGTAGCCGGCGGCGAAAAATTTTTCTACTTCCATAACGGTATCTTTTTATTCCCCAAAGGAAATATTTATTTGGTAATTAGCTAAATTAATTAGTAAATTTATACTAAATTATTTGGGAAAAAGATTTTTCAGTTTAGTATTTATACACTATGGATAAAACAGTAAGTGTAACCGGGCATAGCCTGTACGAATACCAGGTAGTAATAGATATACCGGCAGCACTGCGTAAACGGATTGAAACCGACAGGCAGCAAATAACGGAAAACTATGGCATAGTACAACCACCAGCCGGCCGGCCCCATATTTCGCTGGTAAGATTTATGGCTGTAAAAAAAATGGAAAATAAAATTACACTGCAGTTGCAGCAGGTTGCCATGGCAGCAAAACCTTTTACAGTTGTGTTGCGTGATTATGATGGTTACCCGATGCATGCGGTTTTTATTCAGATTGATAATCAGCAAAAGGTACTGGACTTAATAAAAAATCTAAAATCCGCCAGGCGGCTGATGAAGGCAGGTGGTGACGAGCCTCATTTTTTACTGGATCCGCAAATGGTACTTGCAGGAAGATTGAAAAATGATACCTACATCAGGATCATGAAGGAGTACCAGCATAAAAAATTTGCAGCTGATTTTGTAGCAGATGCGTTTTTGTTATTACGCAGGAACGATGATGAAAAGCGATATGAAGTGGTTAAGCGTTTTGAGTTTGCATTTGTACCTGAAAAAAAACCACAGGGGGTTTTATTTTAAAAGCGCCAGTTCGGGATATTCAAAAGGAGACAATGTTTCAATCACATTGCTGTCTTCGGTTCTTGAAGTAATGCGTTTGCTGATGGTGTGGTTTTGCATGTCTTGTTCGGGATAAGGAGAAAAAAAAGTTTGTATCTCTTCTTTTGTCAAATTTGGTTTTAACCATGTTTGATAAAGTTGTGGAAGTACAATAACCGGCATTCTGTTTTTAAGGTTATGAATTTTTTCCATCATGGGGTTGGCATCGGTAGTAAGAATTGAAAAGCTGTTGATGAGTTCACCGGTTGTTTTATCAACCCAGGAGGAATAAATGCCGGCAAAACAAAATAGCTTTTCGTGCTGCATCTGGATCAGGTGCGGATATTTTTTCTTCTGAAAATCCATCCATTCAAAAAACCCATCGGCTATAATTAAGCAACGGTTATTGGGAATATAAGAACGGAAAGCAGGTTTTTCAAATACGGTTTCAGAACGGGCATTTAAAGTCTGGGTTTTTAATTTGTCTGCATCGGCTTTTGTTTTTACCCAATGTGGAATTAAGCCCCAGTTAAACATCTGAACCTTATCAGGTTGTTTTTGGGTGATCACCGGCATTTGTAAAAAACTAAATCCATCGGCATGGTAAATGGGCTGCCAGTCATCATCCCAGGTTACGCCCAATTGAATTTCAATTTCGGCTTTCTGTTTGGTTAGTGCATAATGAAAACACATAAGGCGGCGTACAATTTGAATTATTAATTTATTAAAGTTACGGTTATGAAAAATGATATTGTTAGTATTCCAGGGTATAAAGTAAGTGAATATTCACTGGTATTAAATCCGCATGAAGAACTGCGGAATAAGATCATGCATGTAAAAGAGCATTTTGCAAAAGCATTTAAAAACAACAGTGCCCTGTATAGCAGACCCTGTATTTCGCTGGTAAGTTTTACCCAGTACGAAATGATAGAAGAAAGGATCATTAATCATTTAAACACTATTGCCATGGGCTTTCAACCGGTAAAAATTGAACTGAAAGATTACGGCAGTTTTCCCAGTCATACCATTTACATTAATATCACCAGCAAACTGCCGGTGCAAAGTTTGGTTAAGCAAATACGAACCGAAACGCAGCGGCTGATGAAACTGAACGAGGATAACAAACCGCATTTTATTTTAGAACCACATCTTACCATTGCCCGGCGTTTACTACCCTGGCAATACGAACAGGGTTGGTTGGAATACAGCCACAAACATTTTACGGGCAGGTTTATTGCCGATAGCATGTTGTTATTAAAACGGCCCGTTGGAGAAATGAGATACCAGATAGCAAAGCGTTTTGAGTTTCAGAATTTACCGGTGGCAACAAAGCAAGGAGACTTGTTTGGATAAATGTTAACCACGAAGTACAGAAAGTAAAACACAAAGATCACAAAGGGCTCTTTGTGTACTTCGTGAAAAACCTTAGTGCCTTTGTGGTAAAATTAAAAATGAATAATAAATTAAAGCAGGATCACCACCAAGTATCTGCCACACAACAGGAAGAAAAAATTCAATACCTGGCCGGCCGTGGCGCACAGTTCAACACCAAAAACCGTTTTTTAAAAAATGAAAAAACGCAGGAGCATATTGAAGGAGTAGATGATTGGGAAGCCACTAACATGGCCACGCAATACATCGAGATGCAAAGCAAAACCATTGTAAACAAAGTCGAGAGTAAAGATGTAGGCATGAGTTACAGCATGAACCCCTATGCCGGTTGCGAGCATGGCTGTATTTACTGCTATGCCCGTAATGTGCATGAATACTGGGGTTACAGCGCCGGGCTTGATTTTGAACAGAAGATACTCATCAAAAAAAATGCACCGCAACTGCTGCGTAAATTTTTAATGCATCCCAAATGGGAAGGAACACCCATCATGCTCAGCGGCAATACTGATTGTTATCAACCTGCTGAACAAAAGTACAGACTGACAAGAGGTTTATTGGAAGTATGCAATGAATTTAATCAGCCGGTTGGTATACTCACCAAAAACAGCTGGATACTGAAAGACAAAGATGTACTGCAGGAAATGGCAAAAAAAGGAATTGTATCTGCCATGGTTTCCATCACTTCTTTTAATGAAGACCTGCGGCGGAGCATGGAACCACGTACCACCACTGCCAGACAAAAATTAAAAGTGATCAACGAATTAAGCAGTGCCGGTGTACGTATGGGCATTATGATGGGGCCGATGATACCCGGACTGAATGAACACGAAATGCAGCGCATTATGAAAGCAGCAGCCGATAACGGAGCCACATTTACTGCTTATACTTTCATCCGTTTAAATGGCGCTATCAAATTTTTGTTTCACGACTGGTTGTATAAAAACTTTCCTAATCATGCCGATAAAGTTTGGCATTTGATAGAACAAAGCCACGATGGAAAAGTAAATGATACCCGCTGGGGCGTTCGCATGCGTGGCGAAGGAAGTATTGCCGATATGGTGGCACAGCAGTATAAAAAATATGGCAAGCTGTATAACATGAACGCAGAGGAGTGGAGTCTGAATACAAAATTATTTCAGCGGCCGGGGCAGCAGGGAAAATTGTTTTAATTTTTTATTCGCCTGAAACCATTGATTTTACTATACTTTCAGAAGCGTAAAAAATACACAACAAAAATTATTTTAAAAATTTCTTCACAAAAATTTGGCAGTATCAAAAAAATAAATTCATCTTTGCAGCGCAAATAAAATTAAAAACAACAAAACATGTTACGCACACAACTACATATTGAAGCGGTGAATTGTTTTAGTCCGAAGTCGGATTATGGCAATAGCGGGGCATGTTATGCTGCATCATAAGTTTTACCAAAACCAACTGATTCAAATAAGGCCCCGACAAAAAATCGGGGCTTTTTTATGTAATTGATTGGGCAAGGCATCTGATAAAAAAATAAATGCAACAGCTACAACATAAACAATTTACCATACAGCATACGCAATCATCATTAGCGATACGCTATTGGTATGTGCCGGCGGGTAGTAGGTTTACAGCAATTAAGAATATGAGTAATGATGATAAAATAAGACCGTGGTTTGAACGATAAGGTATAGTACACCTCTAAGAACAGCCCGGTCAAATTAAAAAATGACCGGGCTTTTTTTATGCCCGATAAAAAACGGAGGGTGAAATGAAAATGATATTGGTTGTGTTGCTGGTGAGGATAATCATCAGCATGATAGAAAAAAATATTGCCAACAAAAAAATAAAAGCGGGAACAAAATAATTAACCCTGCTGAATTTGAGATCAGGTAAAATGAATAGCGCAGAAAGGAGGAAAAGAGGCTACCCCTGGGATGCAACAGGGGTGCCTTTTTAAAAAAAGTTCTTTGATTAAAAACATAGCAGTATTTCAATTGGAAGAATTCGTGATCTGGAGTCATGAGGTTGTCAGTTCGAGTCTGGCCTGCTATACAGTTTTGGTCTGTTCGTCTAATGGTTCAGGATCTCAGGCTTTCTACTTGAGGATACCGGTTCGACCCCGGTACAGACTACAAACCCTGAAAACTTAGTTGCAACAACATGTTGCAGCTATAACGGTTCGTTGGTGTAACGGCTAACATCTCTGATTGTCTATCAGAGGCTATGAGTTCGATTCTCATACGAACCGCAAACCCGTAATGAAAACAAACGTTGGCTTTAGCTTATCCGGTAAAGTACCACACTGTGAATGTGGGGAACAGGGTTCGAGTCCCGGAGTCAACCGAAAGAATAATGAGCAAGGAACAAGGAATGTTGAACAAGGAAGTAATGAATGAAGTGATTTAAAAGTAATGCGGCTTGGTGTAACGGCAACATGGTCATCTTCCTCTCTTTCTGAGAGGCAAACATAAGATGAATGTTTTCAGTTCAAATCTGAAAGTCGCACAATGATGGTTTATAGTTCAATGGATAAGAACACTTCACTACGAATGAAGAGATGAGAGTTCGAATCTTTCTAAGCCAACAGAAATTAAAATGCGGTTTAGTGTAATTGGCAACACACTACTCTCATAAGGTAGAAGATTTCAGTTCAAGTCTGAAAGCCGCAACAAAACTGGTTCGTAACTCAATTGGATTAAGAGTACCGGTCTTTTACACCGGGAGTTGTGAGTTCGAGTCTCACCGGGCCAACAAAACGGATGAATAGCTCAACGGCAGAGCGGGTGCTTGTTAAGTACCGGGTTGAAAGTTCGAATCTTTCTTCATCCTCAAAAATGGAGAGTTGACAGAGTGGTATTGTAATGGCCCGCTAAGCCATCATCGTTAATTCGATGCAAAGGTTCGAATCCTTTACTCTCCGCAAATGTTTGAAACAGGTGAATTCGATAATGAGGAAATAAGGATCAATCAAAAGAACTGTAACAAACAAATGGATGAATAACTCAATGGTAGAGTGCCTGTCTGAAGAGCTGGTAGTGCAAGTTCGAATCTTGCTTCGTCCACAATAAAATGTGGTAAAAGATGACCAAAGAAAAAATGTTGAACGGAGCGTCGCCAATGTCGCTCCATAAAGAACAAATGTTGGTAAACAAAAAATTTAAAACATGAAACAATGGAACATCATCAGCAATGGAGAAAACTGAGCGGACAAAAAATACACATCCCGATCGGGGATGAAGTAAGAGCCACCATACTCCGGGAAAAAGAAATGGGTCACCAGCTTAAAGTATGTATTGGTACCGATAGCCAGGTGAAGGGAAAGGAAACGGAGTTTGCTACCGTAATTGTTTTTATACGAAAAGGTAAAGGTGGTTTTATGTATATCAGCAACGAAACTACTTTGCAGAAGATGAGTATCAAACAGCGGATGCTGACTGAGGTGGCTAAGAGTATTTATGTGGCTTATGCACTGTGCAAAATATTTACTGCATACGGGGTAGATATGGAAGTACATGCCGACATCAACACCAATCCAAACTTTAAAAGTAACGACGCGTTGAAAGAAGCGATGGGCTATATCATGGGGATGGGATTTGCTTTTAAAGCCAAGCCCGAAGCTTTTGCCAGCAGCAGTTGTGCTAATAAAATTGTTCAATAATAAATAATTGTAAAAATGGAAAATAATATCAATCAAAAAATGATCAACGCCAACAGTGTTTTTGATCATGGGTTTTTAAGCGGCAAATCGCTGTACCTGTATTGCTTTGGGCAAATACCGAGTGCTAACTATGTAAATAATATTGATGGAGAAAAAGCATTTGAAGCCATTAAAACCACATTCGGGCATTTGATAAAATCGGTACATGGATACCGGTATTTCGACAGCAAAAAAAAGCGCTATGTATTTGATGAGACTTTTATGGTAATGCAAAACGGTTGCCTGATAGAGTTTGATACCAATTACTGCGAAATATATCACAGCGGTGAACAGGATAATTTCATAACGGAATGTACCGGCCTGATGAAAAAGTATAAGGAAAAGCAACGCAGAAAACCTTTGGAGATCAACCTCATCAGCCGTGGCAGAAACGGACTGGAACTAAGACAGCTGGAAGTGAAACGTACCAAACTTGACCTGGATCTTTTTTATGAAGATGACTTTAAGCCGGTGAGTGATACTATCTGCAACCGCTTAAGTAAGGATAAGGACAAGGGAATTGTATTGCTGCATGGTTTACCGGGCACAGGCAAAACAACCTACCTGCGTTACCTGATCGGCAAAATAAAAAAGCGTGTGCTGTTTGTTTCGCCTACGGTGGCAGCAGATATTACCAGCCCCGATTTTGTTGAGCTGCTGGTGAGTAATCCCAACAGCGTACTCATTATTGAAGATGCTGAGAATGTGATCATGGACAGGAAACTAAATAACAATGCATCGGTATCTAACCTGCTGAATATTTCGGATGGATTACTGGCCGACTTTTTAAATGTACAGCTTATCTGCACATTCAATAATTCGCTCACGCTCGTTGATAGTGCTTTAATGCGCAAAGGCAGACTGATTGCGAAATACGAATTTGGAAAACTGGGTGTTCAGAAAGCGCAGCGCCTGAGCGATCATTTGGGTTTTAGTAACAGCATTACGCAACCCATGACCATTGCTGAAATAGCCAACCCAACCGAAAAAGAAGTTGTACAACCACAGGTGCAGGTAATTGGTTTCAGGCGGCAGGAAGAAGTAATGATGAATTAAAATATTGCCGGTGCAACGGTATCGGCAGAAGAGTTCCGCCAACGCGGAAAAGGATATCTGCCTGTTAGCAGCAAACCGGATCTGTGTTTTAAAAGAGCACGATAGTGCAGGAGTAGTAACAACCTGTATGCTGTTGCGGCAATAGCGCAATGTCCTCCACAAACTGTGGGTCATGGGTTCGATTCCCATTCCGTTTAGTACGGATAGCTCAGTTGGATAGAGCAACAGAAAGCAGCGCTGGTTCGAATCCGGCTCCGGCTCAAAATCGGATAGTTCAGTGGTAGAACACTTCATTGTTAATGAAGAAGAAAGAAGTTCAGCCTTCTCTAAAAAGCTGAGACCAAAAAGCAGGTGTTGCTTTTCGGGTGATCTGGCCTGGATTTAAAACCTTGACGTTCACCAATTTCATCAACACCAGTAAAATGTCATTGAGTTGTTGGACAAGCTGTACTTACCTATGTTGAGTTGCTGACAATAAGTTCAGTAAAAAACCTGGTTAACTGCTGCTGAGAAAATAACAACATGCATTTTCCGTGAAGACGGGATGGAGAGTAATGCCGGCTTTTTTAAAACAATTGTAAAATTTTTAAATAGAAAGAAATGAAAAAAGTAAAAATCTACGCCTACCAGGTTGCCCTGGTTTACAAAAACGGCGAGTACAAAAAAATGCTGCAGCCAGGTGTTTACTGGTTCTGGGGTAACTACAAGGTCTACATCTATGATGTAACTGTGCAGTTCAATACTGCAACCGATATGAACATCCTGTTGCAGGATGCTGAACTGGCCAATGCCCTGCATGTAATTGATGTAAGCGATAATGAAATTGTGTTGCAGTACCGTGATGGTTTGCTGAAGCAGGTATTGACTGCCGGCCGTTACGCTTTCTGGAACAACGCAGTTAACAACTACGAGTTCATTAAAGCAGATGTAAGCAAGATCGACATCAGCGAAAACATCAGTCGCACTGTGTTGCAGAACAAACTGGTAGCGCCTTATGTGCGTAGCTACACTGTAGAGAACTACGAAAAGGCGGTACTATTTATTGATGGAAAATATGCCCAGACTTTGCCTGCCGGTGTATACTACTGGTGGAAGAACAACATCACTGTGGTGGTTGGCAAAGCCGATACCCGTATGCAGCAGATCGAGATCAATGGCCAGGAAATTCTGACCAAAGACAAAGCTGCATTGCGTATCAACGGTTATGCCCAGTACAGGGTTACTGATATTGAGAAAGCCCTGTTGCAGAACAAAGATTACGAACGTCAGTTGTATGTGGCTTTCCAGCTGGCATTGCGTGAGTACATTGGCGCATTGGGTTTTGATGAATTGCTGGAGAAGAAAGACGGTATCGTGCCATTCATCCTGGATGCAGTAAAACTGGCTGCCGAAGACCTGGGTGTTGCGGTAAATGGTTTCGGAATCCGTGATATCATTTTGCCAGGCGATGTAAAGGACATCATGAACAAAGTGCTGGTGGCCGAAAAAAATGCACAGGCTAACAGCATTATGCGCAGGGAAGAAACCGCCAGCACCCGTAGTTTGCTCAACACTGCCAAACTGATGGAAGACAATACCATGCTGTGGAAACTGAAAGAGATGGAATACGTGGAGAAGATCGCCGATAAAATTGGTGAGATCAGTGTAAGCGGTAATGGTACTTTGATTGAGCAGTTGAAGCAGATCTTTGTAGCGCAGAAATAAACCATACATCCGGTATCATTCCGGTACCGGATGTTTTTTTGAACCAGACTTTAGAAATTCTATTAAGCTTCATTGGCGTCGCACTCTTGTACGGCATACCTTTATTGGGCTTTTATTGAAGCGAAAAATAATTTAAAAAATTAAACCACAAAGCACACAAAGAAAAGCAACACGAAGATCACTAAGGCTCTTTGTGTACTTAGTGAAAACCTTGGTGCCCTTTGTGGTAAAAATAAAACAATGAACAAATTAAAACTAACCGGAAAACAGATCCGTGCTATTGGCTACGAAGAAGGGCCGGTGGTAAGTGTGGCCATGCATACCATGTGTACACACTTTAAACATCATACCGAAGAAGAAGCTTTGCAGATATTAAAAGAGGTATTGGCAACGCCGGAGAATTATTTAGCAGATGAAGTACTTTCTAAAATTGCAGAAAAATTAGTTGTGGTTGAAGAAGAAGCTGTAACAGAAATTCCGCTGAATGAAACCGGTGTGGAGTACAACATCTTTGGCGCCAAACATATTGAAGAAGGCGCTTTGCTGCAAATGCAAACTGCGGCTAAATTGCCCGTGGCTGTTGCCGGCGCTTTAATGCCCGATGCACACCAGGGTTACGGTCTGCCGATTGGTGGCGTGCTGGCAACCAACAATGCCATTATTCCTTATGCGGTTGGTGTGGATATTGGCTGCAGGATGTGCTTAAGCATTTTCGCCATTGAACCGGATGAGTTGAAAAAAAGAGAAGCCAATTTTCAAAGAGAGTTGGTAGCAAGCACTTTGTTTGGTGCAGGAAGGGAATTTACTGAAAGAACAGAACACGAAGTACTGGACAGAAACGAATTCAGAGATATTGCTTTCTTACAACCATTGCAGCATAAAGCTTTAAAGCAATTGGGTACATCAGGTAGTGGTAATCATTTTGTAGAGTTTGGTAAAGTAGAAATTACCGATGCAAGCAATCCAATGAAATTGCCGGTTGGTAATTATGTTGGCTTGTTAAGCCATAGCGGTAGCCGTGGCCTGGGAGCAAATATTGCCAACCACTACACACAGATTGCCATGCAAAAAACGGTATTGCCAAAAGAGGCTAAGCATTTGGCCTGGTTAGACCTGGACACAGAAGCAGGAATGGAATACTGGCTGGCTATGAACCTGGCCGGTGATTATGCAAGTGCCTGTCACCATACCATTCATGCAAAAATTGCAAAAGCCATTGGCGAAAAACCATTGGCTATGGTTGAGAACCACCACAATTTTGCGTGGAAGGAAATGTGGAATGGCAATGAAGTGATCGTACACCGTAAAGGTGCAACGCCTGCCGGTAAAAATGTGTTGGGAATTATTCCGGGCAGCATGACGGCGCCGGGCTTTATTGTAAAAGGTAAAGGAGAAACAACTTCTTTAAACTCTGCATCACATGGTGCCGGAAGAAAAATGAGTCGTACCAAAGCGCTGGCCAACATTACCCATGAGGCTTTGAAAAAAGAATTAAAAGAGCATGGCGTAAAATTAATTGGCGGCGGCCTGGACGAAGCGCCTTTTGCTTACAAGGATATTAATGAAGTAATGCAAAGCCAGACAACATTGGTTGATGTGTTGGGTAAATTTTATCCAGTGATTGTGCAGATGGATGGAAGTGACCCGAGGAAATTCCGTAAGCGGAAAGATGAAATAACGGGCGAATAAATTTTGGAAAAATACAAGTATAACTTCTGCTTTAATAAAATAGAGCAGAAGTTTTTTTATGTAATTTTTTTTCTTTCTGCATCATGTAAAAAAATTGTTTATGCAGAAATTAATCCTCCCCCTGCTTTTGGTATTCACATTTGTTACTCAAAGCAAAGCACAGCAACGGTTATTTGACCAGACCGTGCAATTGAAAACATGCAACATCTCAATAGAAGCAAATCCTTTTATTGCCACCACCGTTGTGGAGATGGAATTTTATAACCCCAAAGACCAGGAAGTGGAGGGCCTTCATACCTTTCAACTCAACAGGGGACAGGTTATCACTGATTTTCAGCTTGAGTTAAACGGCAAGTATCGTGAGGGCAGCATTGAGGAGCAATGGAAAGCCCGCCAGGCTTACAGCAGCATTGTAGGTAAAAGAATTGATCCTGCTATTTTGCAGATGAACGGCCACAATAATTACAGGCTTAATATTTATCCCATCGCAGCAAAAAGCAGTCGTAAAATTAAATTCACTATCACACAAATGATGGTGGAAGAAAATCTGAAACTTTCTTATACACTTCCTTTAGATATAAAAAGTATAACTGAAAATTTTTCTCTTGATATAAAGATCAGCAAGCCGGCATCTATTCCGTATGCAAATACAGGGCTTTTGGAGAATCAGTTGTTCAGTATGCACAATGATGAAGCAACATTATGGCAACATAAAAATGATGTTATATTAAATAAGCCCATCTCATTTTCCATCAGCCAGTTTGCCAATAAACCACAATTCTGTATCAGCAACAAAAACGGCATTAATAATTTTATTATGCGGTTTTATCCTGATGTAACCAGGTATTACCAGAGTAAAACAAAAACAATCAATGTGTATTGGGATGTTTCCTTATCTGGTAAAGAAAGAAATTTAAGCAAGGAACTTGATTTTCTTGAGAAATATATTGCAGAAAATGATATCAATAAGACAACTATTTTCCTCTTTAATCACCAGTTGCAGGGCCTTATTGTATTCAACAAGGGGAAAGATAATTTCAGCTCCATCCGTAATTTCCTGCTCACCTATAAATATGCAGGTGCAACAGAATTGGGTATTCTTGATTTCAGCAATGTGCTGGCCGATGCAGTATTGCTTTTTTCTGATGGTGTAAATACAATAGGCAATGCAAAACCTAAGCTGGGTGCTGTGCCGGTTAATTTTATTACATCAGCTTATTATTACTACAATTCTTATAACAACTATTACCGGTACAACGACAATGATTTTAAAAACATGGTGGGTAATACAGGCGGCTCGGTTATCAGGCTGTATTACAACAGCGTTGCCAGTGCTGTAAAAAGAATTGACACTGCCGAGAATTTTCTGTTCAAATACAATTCCGGTAATATTCATATCAACGAATCTTTCCCGGTTAAACTGGGTGGCAGCGTGTTGCTGAGCGGTACCATCAACCAGGCCGATAACCTGGAATTGCTTTATGGCAATAACAGCCTTATCAATAAATCGGAAAATTATTTTATACCCGTTAATGAAAGCTGTGATGAGACCACTTACAAAAAAATGAAGATGCTCAAGGCATACGATTCGTTGCTGTACGACAACTACAATCATTACTGGAACTGGCAGAACATGATTGTATTTGGCCTTACGGAAAGAGTGGTAACACCTCAAACCTCTTTCCTGGTACTGGAGCGTATAGAAGATTATATCAAATATAAAATTGCACCGCCCAAAGAACTGGAAACAAAATGTGCAGAGATGAATTACGTGTACAAATCTGAATATAAAATACAGGCTCTTAAATCATTTACCGAGCAGGATGCACTGGAATCTGTTGTAAAAGATTATAACAAACGGATAAGCTGGTGGAGCAAAACCGAAACACCCATTGATTTGAACAGGGTAGTACCTGATAAACAGCCTGTGGATGTAGCGGCTACAACAAATACAGTTTCGGGTAAAGTCGCAGGTGTAAATGTTCAAAATAATTTTGCTTTGGGCCAGGCTACCGATATAAAAGAAGTGGTGGTAACGAGTGCCTTCGGTATCAGACGTGCCGCAAGAAGCACATCGTCCAGTGTTCAGAATTTAACAACAGAACAGGTTAATATAATCAGGCAGGTAAATGTAAATGATGCATTGGCAGGTAAAATTGCAGGCGCACAGGTAAGGAGCCAATCGATTGCAAAACTTGGAGCAGAATCAACGATCAGGTTGAGGGGAGAAAATGGTTTGGGTATAGGTTCAGGTGCATTGTATGTGCTGGATGGTACGTTTATGCCTTCATCAGCTGATATCAACCCCGATAATATAGAAGACTACACTATTTTACAGGGCCCGGCTGCTGCAGCATTATTTGGTCCTGATGGTTCGAATGGTGCCATTGTAATGACAAGTAAAAAAGCAAAACGGACATACCCATCTTACGTTTGGACTGAATACAAATTAAGCAGCTGCAAAGATGAAGACTATGTACAGGAAATGAAAACCACGGAAGATTATGAGCTTTGGGAAACTTTCCGGGAGCTGGAAAAGCAAAACAAACTGGATGTTGGTTTTTATTTTGAAATGGCAAATTTCTTTTTTGAAAAGGGTAAAACTGAAAAGGCACAGGAACTGATGTATGATGCCATTGAACTCAGCCGTGGCAGAAATGAGGGCTTAATACTTGCAGCCTATATGTATGAAAAATGGAAATGGTTTGATAAAGCGATTACTGTTTATAAAGGCATGTTGAGCCAGAATGAAAATAATTTAAAAGTGAAAAGAGACCTGGCATTGACTTATTTCCAGAATAAAAACTTAGAGGCTGCTGTTAAAACTTACTATTCAATCATTACAGCAACGGACGAGTATAATAATTATGGTAATGTAAAAGAAAATGCGCTGGCCGAAATGAATGCAATACTTGCTTTGTATAAAAATGAATTCAACATTTCTTATATCAACCAAAATCTTATAAAATTGATTCCGGTTGATCTGAAGATCACTGTGGAAAGTAATTATGAGTATACAAGGAAAGTGCAGTTTGTTGAACCTGATAACACAAAATGCAATGCCCTTACTCCAAACACTGTAAATAAGGGCCGTTATACGGGGAATGATAATTATAATTACAGCTTAAGTGAATATACGGTTAAAGATGCGCTGACTGGTAAATACAAAGTAAAGGTTGATGCGTACAACAATTATTCATCCACTGCACAGGTGCCCACGTTTATCAGGGTAGTAACTTTTAAAAATTTCCAGAAAGAAAATATGGAGATGGAAGTAAAAATATTTGATTTGGATAACCAGTATGGCGTGGTTGAACTGGATGAGGTCAGTTGGTAAACAAATCCCTTTGAAAATGGAGGCCCCGGTTTTAACCGGGGCCTTTTGCATCAGTATCTTACTCATCTCTAACATAATTATTCTAATTTTACCGGAATAAATATTGCTGATGCATTCAACCACCGATAAAATTAAAGAACTGTTTGCTGTTTTTTCAAAAGCTGAAATTACAGCTATTGATAAATTACCCCAGGCCGGCAGCGAACGTCACTACTTTCGTATTCATACTGCCGATAAAACTTTTATTGCCACTTACGGAGCCAATCTAAAGGAAAATGACTCTTTCATTTATTTTTCAAAACATTTTAAGAAAAAGAATTTGCAGGTGCCGGAGATACTCTGCATTAATGACGAGAAAAATATTTACCTGCAGGAAGATTTTGGAGATATATCCCTGCTGAACAGGCTGGAAGAAAACGGATTTACTACAAACGTGTACGATCTGTATAAAAAAAGTCTGCAACAGCTGGCATTATTGCAGGTAAAAGGTCACGAAGGATTAGACTACAAAAAATGCCTTACCAACAGCAGCTTTGGTAAACAGGCCATCATGGCCGATCTGCTGTATTTTAAATATTATTTTTTGGATGCTTTGCGACAGCCTTATGATAAGCAAAAACTGATTGATGATTTTGAAGCACTGAGTAATTACCTGAGTCATACCGAGTATAAATATTTTATGTTCCGTGATTTTCAGAGCCGTAACATTATGGTTACGCCCGAAGATGATGTGCATTTTATAGATTACCAGGGCGGCATGAAGGGTGCTCCGCAATATGATGTAGCATCATTATTATGGCAGGCAAAAGCAAATCTGCCTGATGAATGGAAACAACATTTGCTGGAAGATTATATGGAGGCATTTGAAAGAGTGGTGGAAGAACCGATTGATAAAGATATTTTCCGCAGCCAGTACAATGGTTATGTATTGATACGTTTACTGCAGGTACTTGGTGCTTACGGCTTCCGCGGTTTGTTTGAACGCAAAGCACATTTTTTAACCAGTATACCACTGGCCCTGCAGAATTTAAAATGGTTTGTACAAAATCAAAGCCTGGGTATAGCTGTCCCTGAATTTAAAAAAGTACTGGAACTTTGCATCAGTGATGAAGTGATACAGGAGTTTACACCGGTGCAGGCAACAGACCAAACACCGTTGCTGGTTACCATCAATAGTTTTTCATTTATTAAAACCGGTTATCCAAAAGATGAAACAAAAAATGGCGGCGGCTTTGTTTTTGATATGAGAGGGATACTCAACCCCGGCAGGTTTGATGAATACAAACATTTATCGGGGCTTGATAAACCGGTAAAGGATTTTTTAGAACAGCAAACAAAGATGCCTGATTTTTTAAATGGTGTGTATAGCATTATTGATATTTCGGTGGAAGACTATATTAAAAGAGGCTTTGAGAATCTGTCAGTAAATTTTGGTTGTACCGGCGGCCAGCACCGAAGTGTGTATGCTGCGGAAGCAATTGCAAGACATTTGCGTAATAAGTTTAAAGTTAAAATACAATTAAGCCATACAAATAAAGAAAACTGGGTAAGATGAGAGCAATGATTTTTTCAGCAGGATTGGGTACACGGTTTAAACCCTGGACAGATCAACATCCAAAGGCGTTGGCCCCGGTGAACGGTAAATCTTTGTTACAACGTAATATTGAGTATCTACAGAAATATGGTATAACCGATGTTGTAGTAAATGTTCATCATTTTGCAGATCAGATAAAGGAAGCTATTAAAAAAAATAACGGATGGGGAAGTAATGTAATTGTGAGCGATGAAACCAAACAGGTGCTTGAAACGGGCGGAGGCCTGTTAAAAGCAAGAGGCCTGCTGGAAAGCAGCGAACCATTTGTTACACTCAATGTAGATATTCTTACTGATCTTAACCTGAATAAACTTTTTGAATTTCATACAAAAAGGCAACCATTAATTTCGTTCGGTGTAACCAGCCGTGAAACCTCCCGTTATTTTTTGTTTGATGAAAATGATCGCCTTTGCGGATGGAGAAATACCAAAACAGGCGATGAAATAATTTCTGTAAGTAAACCCAGCCTGATTCAAAAAGCCTATAGTTGTGTTGTAATATTTCAGCCGGAAGTTTTCGGCCTGATAAAACAAACAGGAAAATTTTCTTTAACCGAAACATACCTTGATCTTGCAAAAGATAACCTCATACTGGGCTTCGACCACAGCGGCGATAAACTGGTTGATGTAGGCAAACCCGAAAGTGTGGCCATTGCTGAAAAATTATTTAGTTAGCATCTGACGGCGCATCAAATGCTTTTTTATTTTCTTCTTTGGGTTTTATGCCAAAATTATAGCGGAAAGTTAATCCCAGTCTCCTCGTATCATTAATGCGTTGCCCCTGCGCCATTACCGAACCCTGCTGTAAACTAAAAGATACCCGGTTGGTTTGTAAAAGATCATTTACAGATAGAATAATATTTGCTTTCTTTTTTAAAATGCTTTTGTTTGCCGAAATGAATAAACCACCAAAAGTATTCAGCTCATATAGATTTTGTAAACCCTTCGTACGCAGAAAGCCCTGCATATTGATGATGAACGTAGGCGTAACTTTCAATTCCTGAAACATAAAGAATGTCCAGCTGCCACGTTTGTAATTTAAAGGCTTCCCTTCGTAAAAACCATTATAGAAATTATGGTTATACTGAACCCCAACATAAAAAAAATATTTTCCTCCCGGCGGTATGCCACCAATGATCTTTGCATAAGTCTCTTTATTCTTACCCAGGTTATCATAAGTACGGTAGGCAAGCTTACTGCTGTCCTGGTAGGTTACACTGCTGAAAATATCTTTGGTATTATTAATGCCCAGCGCCAGCACCGGTATATTATTGTACGTTACATTAACCTCGTAGTTGGTTGTAAACTGTGGTTTTAATTTGGGATTACCCACATCAAAAAGATACTGATCAACATATTTTGGGTATGGATTCAACACCTCGTAATAAGGCCGCCTGATACTTTTGCGGTAGATGGCATTGCCTATCAACGGAAAACCAAACAGCTTAAACAGTTTGTGTTTAATGAACAGGTATGGGAAAACATCGGTTCGCTTTAAAGACAAAGTGGTGTCTTTTGGTATTAACTGTTTGCCGTTAATATCTGTTACTTCCAGCCTCAGGCCCGGCTTGATGGTAAACCCTGCAAATGTTTTTGATACCTGCAGGTAAGCAGCTGTTATATTTTCCTTGTATTTAAAAGTGTTGGTTTGAAATACATCAACAAACCTGTTATTGTTTCCGGTATCCTTAAAATAGTTTGAGCTGTTTTCGCTGTTACTGATGGTGGTTTTAAAACCGGCCTCCAACGTTAATGACTTTGGAAATTTTAAAACAAGATCTGTTTGAAAAAGAAAGATCTGCTTATTATTTTTGTTGGCACCATCGCCTGACACAGTTGGCTTTGCCGGTGAGTAGTTGAAATTCTTATACAACTGGGTATTTGTATTGCCGTAATAATTATAATCCACCTGTGCTGTCCATTCACTGCCGGTTGTATCAATCCTGTATTTTGCTGAAATATTACTGCCGAAGAATGTTGTTTTGTTGGTGTTATTTATATCAGAAGAATTGAGACCAACAAAGGATGAAACCGGGTCTCTGCTGATAACGATATTATTGCCGGCAAAACTTTTACTGTTTGTATAACTCATCCGAACATCATAACCAGCATTGAATTTGGGTGTAAACTGAACATCAATACCGCCATTCAGGTAATTATTTGTTGTAGGATAAGTTGTGTAAGATTTTTGAGCAATCAAAGTAGAGTCGGTTTTGATAAACCGGTCAGAGTTCAATTCTTCAAAATTATTTCTGTTGGTAAACTGGTAACTGATGTAGCTGTTAATTTTGCCCGAGCCTTTGTTTAAATTAAAACCGGCTGTTTTTGTACCATACACACCCTGAAAGTAAGCAATATTGAAACTGCCGTTGGTGCCCAGTTTTACACCTTTTTTTAAAACAATATTTACCATACCACCGCTGCTGGATGCATCATACTTGGCAGATGGTGTACGCAATATTTCTATCTTACTTACACTTCCGGCAGGTAAACTTTTCAGCAGCGATGCAATATCTGCACTGCTTAATTTCATTTCTCTGCCATTAATTAAAATAGTAGCCGGTGTGGTACTGCTTAAATACACATTGCCATCCTGGTCAACAATGGTGCCCGGTGTTTTTTCCAGGATCTCGTAAGCATTGGTACTGCTGTTTGCCAGCACTTCTGCATCTACAATGGTTTTATCATCTTCCTGTTTTACGAGCGGCTTTTTAGATACCACCGTTACATTACCCAGGTTGTTTATTTTATAACGCATCTCTACTTTTACCAAAGTATCGGCATTAATAATTACCGGTTGCCATTTGTCCAGCATACCGGTGGCAGTAATTTTTAAAACATAATTAGTTCTTGGCTTAATGCTGAAGAAGGTTTCAGTCTGCAGTGTTTTTTTAGTCACCAAAACAGTATCAGGTAACCGGTATAAAGCTACTGTGGCGTTTTGTAAGGTATCTTTTTTATCATCAATAACAAGCATACGCAGTTTAGCAGTTTGTGCAAAAACCTGCATACAGCCTATCAGTAAAAAAATAAATAGTATTGCTTTCAATTTCATCGGGACAAAAAAATGGCTGGTGATATAATTCAGCAGCCATCGCATTTACATTTTAAAAACTGTCATTATTTCTTTTCAAACAGGTCTTTCTTGTCCACCACTTTTACCTGCTTGCCCACTTTAAGTGTTTTACTTACCACATCATAAGGGCCGGTAATTACCATATCACCTTCTTTTAAACCTTCGGTAATTTCAATATTGTTTATGTCCTGGATATCGGTTTTAACTTTCACCTTACCAACTTTACCGGCTTTATCAATGGTAAACACAACAACTTCCAGCTCATCTTCCAGCGGCGAAACTGTTTTCATATCCGATTCATCTTTTTTCTTGGTAACACTTGTTTTTGTACTGTCACCTTTATCACGTGTGGTAACAGCATTAATAGGAACGCTCAACACATTAGCGTGTGTTTTGGTCTGTATATCAGCATTGGCACTCATTCCGGGGCGGAAGGGGAATGTGCCTTTGCCCAACAGATCGGTATAACTTTCGGGCAATATCCTGATGTACACTTTGTATTGTGTTACGTCGTTCGTGGTATTGGATAATGCGTTTTGGGCTGCTGCTCCATTATTACTGCTGGCAATTTGGGTAACAATGCCTTTAAATTTACGGTCGCTGTAAGCATCCACTTCTACCAGTGCACTATCACCCAGTTTCACTTTAGGAATATCATTTTCTCCAACGTCAACCCTTATTTCAATTTTACTCATATCGGCAATGCGTAAAATTTCGGTTCCAACAGTAAAGCTGTTGCCCGATACACTTTCTCCTTTTTTTACATTCAGTAAAGAAACCACACCATCCCTGGGAGCAACAATAGCTGTTCTGCTTAAATCTTTGTTGGCTCTTTGTAAACTGGCCTGCGCTGTTTGCACATTCGCCTGCGCACTTTGTACGTTGGCTTTTGTACTGCGTATGCCTTGTACTGCGGCATTGTAATTTGCCTTGGCAGCTTTCAAAGTAGTTTCTGCCACGTCCATTTCACTGCGACTGATAACCTTATCATCAAATAACTTTTTAGATCGGTCATACGCCCGTTGCGCCTGTTCCATCTGTGCATCCAGTGCATCAAGCGCTGCCTGTGCATTGCTTACCTGGGCCTGCACACTGCTAACCTGCGCCTGTGATTGGGCTACGCCACTGGCAGCCTGGCTGCGTTGAATATTGTACACATCCGGGTCAATACGGGCAAGCAACTGGCCACGTTTTACGGTATCGCCTTCCTGCACATTTAATTCTGTAATCACACCACTGATATCGGGGCTTACTTTTACTTCATCCTCCGGATAAATTTTACCGCTGGCATTTACAATTTCTGTAATGGTACGTTTCTGCACTTTTTCGGCAGTAACTTTTAATCCTTCATCTTTTCCAAACACACCGGTCTTTGATAATATTACCAGCAAAACTATCAGCACTCCCAAACTAATTAAGATCCATTTAAGCTTTTTACTCATTGTTTATTTTTTTATGAGCCCGGCCAAGATTCTTTATTCAGCTTCATTGGCAACGGCTGTTTGTTAATTTTTTGTCTTTTAGTAAAAGAGTAAAAATTAATCACTCTTGTACAATATCTCTTTATTCGGCTTTAATTATGTTATGTACTTCGCTTTCATCATCCAGTTCCCTCTCCGTAGGGAGAAGGAACTGGGGTGAGGTTAAAATTTCAATCCCTGCCCCTTATAAAATTCCAGCACTTTCATTTTAAAAACATAATCGTACTGGTTCAATGCATTTTGCAATTTTGCTGTAAATACATTATTCTGACTGGTGATCAGATCAAAAGTTCCCAGCATGCCCACATCATATCTTTTTTGTGCAAAGTAAAAAGTACGTTCTGCTGCCTCCAGACTTTTTTTACCGGCATTCAGTTTTTCCAAAGCAACCATCGATGCATTATATGCTTTGTATATGTCCTGTTTCAGTGTTTGATTGTCCAGTTCTTTCTGCAGTTCCTGGTTGCGGATATTTATTTTACTTTTTTGGTAATTGGTACGGGCACCCAGGCCATTAAAAATGGGAATACTTAAACTTAAACCTACCGACTGGCGAAAATTCTGATCTATCTGGGAAAAAAATGGAGTACCTTTTTGACCCACTTCTATAAAGTTAGGCTCGTTTACTTTGTAAATAACCCCATTAATATCAACCTGAGAACTTAAAATATTACTGCTATAAGTTCCGGTTGGTTGGTAAACGGGTCTTTTTGAATTAATAAAGCTGCTGCTTAAACTTCCAAAAGCAGAGATAGTTGGATATAAACCTCCCCGGGCTGCAGCTGATGTTTTCTGCGCAGCTTTCAGTTTAAAATCATTAAATCTTTGCTGTGGCATATTGGCAATGGCCAAAGCATAAACCGTTTCCGGTTGCAGGTCGGCCAGTTTTTCAACAAATATTTTTTCAGCTGCAGGCGTTTCAATTTCAAAAGGGGTGGCAGCATCAAGCCCCATGAAGGCTTTTATAGACAATTTATTTTGTATCACATTTCCCTTTGCTGTAATTACGGTTGAGCTATCTATCGCAACCTGTGCTTCCAGGTTTGCTGCATTTAATTCGGGTAAATTGCCTGCATCCACCAGTTTTCGGGTATTGCTCAGCTGTGCCTGGGATTGCTTTAACTGTACACCGGCAATTTTTTCCTGTTCCATACCCAGTAATATCTGTAAATACAGGTTTGCTACTGATAAAGCAATATCATTCTTTAGCTTATCTGTATTGGCTTTCGCTGCCTGTAATTCCCACTCATTGGCGGCTATGGTATTGCGTTTGCTGAACCAGTTAAAAATATCGGCGCTGCTTTGCATCTGCATATTGGCCGATAAATAACTTTGAGTGATTAAGCTGAAAGTGGTTGGGTCCTGGTTGCGGCCACTGTTAAAACCCGGCCCGCCGCTGAAATTTAAATTGGGTAGCTGCCCGTACCTGCTTTGTTTTAAAGTTAATTCGGCAATCCTGGTTTGTAAGTCAACCTGCTTTACCGAAATATTATTAGCCATGGCATATTCAATACACTTCAACAGGCCCCATTTTTCCTGAGCCTTTTACAGTTATTGTAACAGCTAATAAAGCGATAAGGGTTAAAAATTTATAACGCATACAACAAAAATAATTCATCTGCGTGTAAAACGTATAAAACAATTGTACAGGCGGCAAATTGATTTTAGCCCAACTTACCGATGCTTTTTATGACATTTAAATACAGGGCTGTTTTACTGATTTTCCTGAGGAGCACTATTCTTTTTTCTTTAAAACGAAATACAGGATAACGAAAACTGCCAGAACCCCTACACCGGTTAATGCTGCCCCGGGATCGGCAACGGTTATACTGGTTGCTACAAAAAGGTAGGCCAGCATAAAGATCACCGGCATCAATGGAAAAAATTTCATTTGATAAATACCAGTCCCATCCAGGTGTTTTGTTTTTTTACGAAACCAGAAAATGGTGGCGCAGCTTAATATCATTCCAAAACTATCCAGGAAAATGGTGAAGGTTAATATCTTTTCAAATTCCTGCGCAAAATACAGGATGACTATGCATAATGCAGAGAAAATAGTTAGAGAAAAAGTGGTTACGTTCGAGTCTTTATTAAAGCGGGCAAATATTTTTGGTAAACTTCCATCCTCGCCCATGGCATACATTACCCGTGGGTTGCTTAACAGCGATCCGTTTACATAGGCCAAAACGCCTAAAAAAAGAAAGGCAGAAAATGCAGAGGCACCGCCGGTTCCGAAAATTCTTTCAATTACAACGTAAGCAATTTCCCTTTCGCCTTTCATCTGGTTAAAACCAACCACATTAAAATAACTGAGGTTTACCAGCATATATAAACCGATGATGATGAGGATTCCGATAAAAATTCCCCGTGGAATATTTTTAGAAGGATTTTGCACATCATTACCCAGGTTGATGGTTTGCTGATAACCGCCATAGGTAAAGGAAACCGCAATCAAACTCAGGCCAAGGCTTTTGCCCCAATCTATCCAGGTAAATGCATGTTCAGGTGCTGCCACTGCTTTGGCTGCATCGTTCACCGCATATTTATCCGGGAAAAACAAGGCTGATATTAAAACCACCACCATGGTGATCTTAATCATCATTAAAATATTCTGTGTGGTAGAACTGGTTTTTAATCCTCTTAAATTAATGAGATAAAAAATGAGGATGGCAACAGAGCTAACGATTGCTTTGTCAATATCTGTCCAGTTACCCGGAAATAATTTTAATAAATAACCACTGCCTATTAATGCCACACCACTAATACTGGCAGCATTACTTACCAGTATAATGCAATTAATGGCAAAGGCAATGCTGGGATGATACGCTTTTGCAAAAACTTTGTAATAACCGCCTGTTACAGGATACCGGCTGCCAATCTCGGCATAGGTGAGTGCACCACATAATGCCACCAGGCCACCAATAGCCCATGCACTAAAGTAAACAGAAGGCGAAATGGCATCCTTGGCACTGGTAGCTGCAGTTCTGAAAATTCCCATGCCAATTACAAATCCAATCACCAGCATGGTAAGGGAGAACAGGTTGAGTTTGTTTGATTTTGCTTGCATACCGAAAAGATACTGAAAGCGGTTTAATACTTATTCGTTTTCAAAAAAAATAATTGGGTAAAATATGATTTCTCTCATAAAGGGTTTTTATAAACCTCTTATCTTTGCACCCATGTTCAAAAAGATAACAGCAACTATTTTACTGCTGGCATTTGTTTCTCAAACCTTTGCCGGGCCGTTTATTATGCTGGATTATTTTATGAATAAGGCTGCTTACGCCAAAAACTGTATTAATAAGGCTAAACCCAAAATGCATTGTAATGGTAAGTGCCAGGCCATGAAAAAAATACAGGAAGAGGAAAAGAAGGAGCAGCAAAATGCAGAACATAAAGCTGAAGTAAAAGCACCCGTACTTTCTTCAAAATCATTTTTTGCCACTATTCAACCAGCAATAATTATTGTTTTAAAAGCAACTGCATTTGAATCAGAATATCCACTCACAGATATTTCCTACGACTTCTTTCATCCGCCACAGGCTTAGGTTCTCTTTAATTTTTCAGTAAACTCATTGATTTAATTATCAATCAATTTATCATGCCGTTAAACAAAACAGCATGAGATACTTTGCCTATTTGTGTATCTGCTAAAACAGTAAATGTTTTAAATAAGTTATAAAAATGGCCAAGTTAATTCCAGTGCTAACCAATGCCGCTATGGCTTTGCCGGCAATTAATTTAAAATATCAATCAAAAAAATGAAAAAAATATTAAGCATAGCTTTATTAGCAACTACTATACTTACTTCGTGTAAAAAAGATTCAGCGCCCGAATATGATCCAAACGTAATGGCAAACCTGTCTGTTGAGTTTGATAATGTTGCAGGATCTGCAGACCTGCAGTTAAATACCGGCACTTATACCAATGCTGCCGCAGAAAGTTTTAAAGTAACCAAACTAAAATATTACGTAAGCAATTTTAAGCTTACCAATGTTAATGGCTCGGTTTACACAGTGCCGCAGGCAAGCAGTTATTTTTTAATTGATGAAAGCAATGTGGCTGCTCATGAAGCTGAATTAAGTATTCCTGAAGGCGAATACAAAACACTGAGTTTTGTTTTAGGAGTTGACAGCCTCAGAAACACTATGGATGTTAGCCAGCGCACGGGCGTACTGGATGTAAGCGGCGCAGCAACAGATATGTACTGGAGCTGGAACAGCGGTTATATCTTCTTTAAGATGGATGGAACATCGCCTGCTATACCCGCTATGGGCGGTGTTTTTCAATACCATGTCGGCGGCTTTGGTGGCTACAGTTCTCCACAGCCAAATAATTTAAGAACCATTACACTGGATCTTACCACCAGGGGAACACCTAAAGTAAAAGCCGCTAAATCAACCAATATCCATTTGATGGTTGATGTTTTAAAAGCGCTGAACGGCAGTACCAATATGAGTTTTGCAACAACAGCTATGATTCACTCGGCAGCTCCGGGTACCCCCATTGCAAATAACTACATAAGCATGTTTACACACGATCATACCGAAAATTAATTGTTATGAACCGTAAATACTGGTTATTCATCATCTTCTTTTTGGCAGGCTTGTATGCCTGCCAAAAAGAGGTTATGGAAACAATGGACATTCCGTTTATTGGTTTTCAAAAGCCGTCAAATTTTCCGGAACCGGCTTATCATTTTAATACAAATCCGGTTACAAAAGAAAGCTTTGAACTGGGCAGAAAACTGTTTTATGAAACGATGCTATCTGCCAATAATTCCATCAGTTGTGGCAGTTGTCACATTCAAACTTCGGCCTTTACGCATCACGGGCATACGGTAAGCCATGGTGTTTTCGATAGGATGGGCACCCGTAATTCCCCGCCAATATTTAATCTTGCATGGAACACCAGTTTTATGTGGGATGGCGGCATTGCTGATCTGGATCTTCAATCTGTAGCACCCATTACCAATCATTTGGAAATGGATGAAACCATGCCGAATGTTTTAAATAAGCTTCGAACCTCAACCGTATATCCTGCGCTTTTTAAAAAAGCGTATGGAACGGAGGAGATTAACACGGCAAATTTTTTAAAGTCGCTGTCGCAGTTTATGGCCATGTGCGTAAGCAGCAACAGCAGGTACGACAGCGTCATGCGGAATGAAGTTGGTAAAATATTTACTGCAGCAGAAGCAGAAGGCCGTGAGTTGGTAAAACAAAAATGCGGCAATTGCCATAAAGAACCTTTGTTTACCGATAATAGTTTTAGAAATAACGGTATAAGCATTAGCCAGGTAAATGACTTGGGAAGATACCTGGTAACACAAAATGATGTAGATAAGTACAAATTTAAAGTGCCCAGCCTGCGCAACCTTGCCTACACAGCACCTTATATGCATGATGGACGGTTGCTTACTTTAGATGCTGTGCTTGATCATTACACAACACAGGTACAAAACACACCCAATCTTGATCCCTTGCTTCAACAGAATGCTACATTGGGTATCCCATTAACAGCTACCAAAAAAGACAGAATAAAATCATTTTTAAATACATTGAACGACAGGTCATTTTTATTTGACAAACGTTTTTCTGAGCAATAAAAACTTAACATGAAAAAGGTATCAGTATTAATTGCAGTTTTTTTATTCTTTTCAAGAGCGAATGCCTGCGACATCTGTGGTTGCGGTGTTGGCGGCTATTACATAGGTATTTTACCGGAGTTTCATAAACATATATTTGGGTTGAGATACCGCTTTAATTCTCTTAAAACACATATTGGTTCAGGCGGTGCTTCTACCTATCTTACCACAGCTGAAAGGTACAATACAGTTGAATTGTGGGGTGGCTGGAATATTGGTAAAAAGTTCAGGATAATGGCGGCTGTACCATATGCCTTTAATGAACGGGATAACCAGGGTGTTGTTAACAACAAGAACGGAACCGGCGATATTTCCATTAACGGGTATTACCGGCTATTCAGTAATAAGAGAACTGTGTTTGTTAAAAAACTGATGGTTCAAACACTTTGGGTAGGAGCAGGTATAAAATTACCAACAGGAAAATACATCACTGCAGATAAACAAAACACTTCACAAAATACCAACTTGTTTCAGCTGGGTACTGCCAGTTATGATTTTTCGGTACATGCCATGTACGATCTGAGGATACAGGATGCAGGACTGAATGTATCTGCCAGCTATAAAATGAATACAGCTAATAAATATGATTACAGTTATGGTAACAAATTAAATACAACAGCACAGCTTTATTTTAAATTTCGGGTAAAAAATAAATTTACTATTGCGCCCAATACAGGCATTACTTACGAAAATTCTAAAAAAGATATTGACAATCAAATTTTGGTAGATGTTTCAGGCGGGAATCTTCTGCTGGGCACACTGGGCGTAGAAACAACTTTTAAAAAGATATCTTTAGGTGGTAACTGGCAAGCGCCCCTGTCTCAAAACCTGGCCAATGGTTTTGTAAAGCCAATAACCGGGTAATGTTGCATGTTTCTTTTTTGCTTTAAACACTTATAAAACATAAAAAATGAAAATAAAAAAGTATGCGGTTATCCTGCTGGTTTCAACAGTTGCCGCATGTAATCAACCAAAAACGGCAAACCCGGAAAAAAAGCCGGAAATGCCTGTTTCAAAAAAAGATACCGTAAAAAAAGATTTAGCCGACCTTGCTTTTGCATCTAAAAAAGATCTTGTTTGCGGCATGCCTGTATCGGCCGGTATTCACGACACAGCACAATACAAGGGGAAAATTTATGGTTTTTGTGCTGCTGAATGTAAAGCTGAATTTGTAAAAGACCCAGGCAGTTATCTTTCTGCCAAATAGTAAAAATTTTAGATTGCATTGCGGAAGAAAGATGTATTTGTACTTAATTCCTCCATGCAGAAAACCGTATTTAAAACAAAATAAAAACTATCAAATGAACAAAAAGATTAAATTACTTACAGTTGCTTTACTTGCAACAGTTTCAATTGCTTTTGCCCAAAAAGCTAAAAGTACATGGACAGAGATGAAAACTTTTCATTCCTACATGTCTTCCACTTTTCATCCGGTGGAGGAAGGGGACTTTGCTCCGCTGAAAGCAAAAGCAGACAGCCTTTTAATTGCTGCAAACTTATGGCAGGCTTCTGCAATTCCAGGCGATTTTAAACCGGTTGAAACCAAAGCGGCGCTTTCCAAACTGGTAGCAAAATGCCAGGTTATTCAAAAAGCGGTTGCTTCAAAAAAACCAAATGAAAAACTGAAAATGCTTATTACAGAAGCACACGATATTTTTCATACGATTGCAGGTGAATGCAGAAAGGCTGAGGATTAACTGGTGCATATAGTTTTGTAAATGCCGCTTATTACAGCGGCATTTTTATTTCTCCACAGCGGCTGAATAATTTCTTTACATCCCATATTATTCTTCACTTACATTTGCAACGAATTTGGTTCCCGTTGTCAAATCGGGATTAAAAGGGAATCCTGTTTAAATCAGGAGCTATCCCCGTAGCTGTAAGAAGCCTCCCTAAATCCCTCCAAAGGAGGGATTTTAAGAGTCAGTTAACTACAACCACTGTTCGCCAACCGGCGGATGGGAAGGTAACAATGCTTCAAGCCAGAAGACCTGCCCGGTTCATCAACATCATTCAAAGCTTTCGGGTGAAAGGCATGGAGTGTAAAAGCTGCAAAGCATTTATATTTCTTTCTTTTATTAATTTTATTTCTCGGAAGCAGTCACAAAAAAATTTTTCAAACATGAAAAAGAAAATTTTTATTGCGGCTGCTGTTTTAATCAGCAGTCAGTTGTACGCACAAAAACCCGTCCCGGCAGTTTCGGAAGACAGTATAAAAAGTTTAGATGAGGTGGTACTAACAGCCACAAAAATGCCGCTAAAGCAATCTCAAACCGGCAAAGTAGTTACTGTTATCGGCAAAGAGCAAATTGAAAGAAGCGCCGGTAAAACTGTTGCCCAGCTTTTAAATGAGCAGGTTGGCATTACCATTAATGGCGCTTACAATGCAGCCGGAAGTGTACAAACTGTTTTTATGAGAGGTGCATCATCCGGCAGAACTTTGATATTGCTTGATGGGATTCCTGTAAGCGATCCATCCATGATCAACAGCGAATTTGATCTGAATCTTTTTTCTATTAATGACGTGGAAAGAATAGAAATATGCAAGGGTGCACAATCTACTTTGTATGGCAGCGATGCTGTAGCCGGTGTTATCAACATCATTACTGTAAAAAGCGATGTTAAAAAACCGTTGAATGTAAAAGCAACAGCTGCATTCGGTAATAAGAGCACCCTTCGAGGAAATCTTCAGCTGTATGGCAAAGCAGGAAATCTTACATACACGGCACGTTATGCAAAGCTCAGTACCAACGGATTTTCTTCTGCCTATGACAGTACTGGTATTGGCGATTTTGATAAAGATGGTTATAGTGGAGATGTGGTTAGCGCAGCCGTGCAGTACCAGATAATTCCGGCTTTGCAGCTAAAAACATTTTTGCAATACAGCCAATACAGGGCAGATATTGATGCAGGTGTTTTTGCAGACGAAAATGATTATTTCATCAAAAACAGCAACCTCAGTTCGGGTTTTGGTGTAAACTTTAAAAAAGGCATTGTCAATATCAGTGGCAATTATCAATTTGGACAATTGAAAAGAAAATATTTAAACGACAGTCTTGATCAGCCTGGGTTTACACTGTATGAGGATAATAAATACAACGGGCGCACACAGTATGCAGAACTTTTTGGAAACATCACTGCAACCAAATGGCTTACGGTACTTGTTGGTGGCGATTACCGCTGGGCTACCATGCACCAGAAATATTATTCAGAGAGCGCTTTTGGCCCTTATGATCCACCGGCATTTGACAGTTCATTGCATCAAACATCATTTTATGCCTCATTGTTTTTTAGTGCATTCAATAAAAAATTAAATGTAGAAATTGGCGGCAGAACCAACAAGCATTCACGCTACGGAACTAATACAACATACAGTTTTAACCCATCCTATACAATCACTAAAAACTGGAGAGTATTTGGAAGTATTGCATCCGGGTTTAAAGCGCCATCAATTTACCAGGTGTTTGATCAGTACAGCGGTAATTTAGATTTGCAGCCTGAAAGATCTGTGAACTACGAATTTGGTGTGCAGCAAACACACAATAAGATCAGCAGCCGTGTGGTTTATTTTCACCGCGATATAAAAAATGGTATTGATTATGATTATGTAAATTATAAGTATTTCAATTTTGTAAAACAAACTGTTGATGGGCTTGAGTTGGAAGTTTCTGTACAGCCGGTTAAAAAATTAAACCTGTCGGCAAACTATACTTTAATAACAGGCAGAGAAAAAACACAGAGCAGGAAAAGTACCAATGATACTACGTACAATCATTTTCTGCGCCGCCCTAAGCATAGCATCAACCTGAATATGAGTTACCAGTTTACCAAAGATTTATCTGCCGGCATCAGCGCCAAATCGGTAAGCAACCGCTTTGATGTAGGTGGCTATCAAAAAGAAGATATGTTACTTGATAGCTATTTTTTGTTAGGTGCTCATGCAGCATATAAATTGAAAAGCTATTTGAAATTTTTTGCAGACGCACAAAATATTACCAATAAAAAATTCTTTGACCTGAGAGGATATAATTCTATTCCGTTTATGATAAACGGAGGGGTTACCTTTAACTGGTAAAGCATACATTTTATGTGCAAGCACGAAGAAAAAAGTTGTCCCCGCTGCAGTACTGCATTTGAGTGCAAGGTGGGGACAATTATGCAATGCCAATGCAGTGTTATACAATTATCGTCTGAAGAAAGGGTTTACGTAGAATCTAAATTTGAAGATTGCCTTTGTATTGATTGTTTAGCGGCTTTGCAGAATGAGTATGTGTTTCTTAAAGAAAAGCATAGTTACAAGTAAAAGCTACTGCCTGGTTTGTTTTTAGCTGATTATACCAACACAATTTTTTTTAACCAATCAGTTTTTGGTATAATGGCGATAGAGTAGCTGTTTACGGCAATTGAGGGAAACAAAAATTGGCGTATTACAGATACCGTATCGGTATTATCTTTGCATTCTAAAATAAACAGAAATGACATTTAGCGATATTGCCATTAAAGAGATACTTACAGTAAGCTTTACTTTGTTTGCAGTAATTGATATGGTTGGTAATATTCCTGTATTTGCTTCATTACGTTCAAAAATGGGAGGCGAAATAAGATCTGTTCAGGCCACATTGGCTTCAGGAGCTTTAATGATTTTTTTTCTGTTGATAGGACAGCAGTTTCTGAATATACTGGGGCTTGATGTGCAATCTTTTGCAGTGGCAGGTAGTATTGTGATTTTTATTATTGGCATGGAAATGATTTTGGGGCATGATTTTTTTAAACCAGACAGTAATCCCAGGAGTGGCAGTGTGGTGCCCATAGCTTTTCCGTTGATAGCCGGCTCAGGTACCCTAACCACTATTATGAGTTTGAAAGCCAATTACAATGATGTGAATATATTTTTGGGTATTCTGATAAATTGTGTGGTCATCTATGCTGTACTTAAATCCATCAAGTGGATTGAAAAAGTTTTAGGTCCCAATGGAATGACGGTGATCAGAAAATTTTTTGGCGTAATATTGCTCGCCATTGCGGTAAAAATATTCGGCAGTAATTTTTCGCATTTGGGAAAATAAAAACGTAAATCCGTTAATTAGTTAAGTCATTAATCCGTGTGGAGCTCAAAAAGCAGAAGTCTCAGTAATAATTGATGCACCTGCCAATTAACAGATTAACCGGTTAACAAAATGGCCTCGTAGTACAATGCCCGCCCGGCTGAAGGGCCATTCGGACGGGGATAGTATAAGAGTTACCGAAGCTCCAGATTCAAGTTCTTTAAAGATAACAATTGGCCTCGTAGTACAATGGATAGTATAAGAGTTTCCGAAGCTCCAGATTCAAGTTCGATTCTTGACGAGGCCACCAATTTTTGATTTTATTCTTCTTCAGCAATGTAACTATTGTAACACTACCTTTATTTTATTAATCACAACTTTGCCGCTATAAAATAAAAAATCATGGAAATTCTTGGTTATATATTGGCAGTAATTGTGGGTATTTCATTAGGCTTAATTGGTAGCGGCGGCTCTATTTTAACAGTACCCATTTTAGTTTATGTAATGGGCGTTAACCCGGTGTTGGCAACTGCGTATTCATTATTTATTGTAGGGTCTACGGCATTGGTGGGCGGTGTACAAAGTGCCATACAAAAAAGAGTTGATTTTAAAACGGTATTAATTTTCGGAATTCCTTCAATTGCAGCAGTGTATGCCACACGCATGTGGCTGGTGCCGTTTATTCCAAGCGAACTTTTTACCATCGGTTCCCTGGTAATTACAAAATCCATTGCATTAATGTTATTGTTTGCAGTAGTTATGATACTGGCTTCGGTAAGTATGATAAGGCCCGGAAAGAATAAAGAACAGGATGAAAATGCACCGAGGGTTTATAATTATCCAATGATCTTACTGGAAGGTGCTGTTGTTGGCTTGCTTACCGGGTTGGTGGGTGCAGGTGGAGGCTTTTTAATTATACCGGCGCTGGTACTTCTTGCCCGAATGCCCATGAAGCTGGCCGTTGGTACTTCTCTTTTTATTATAGCAGCAAAATCACTTATTGGTTTTATTGGCGATTTACAGGGCAGCGAAATTATAGACTGGAAACTGCTGGGCATTTTTACCGCTTTTTCTGTTGCCGGTATTTTTATAGGTATTCTTTTATCCAAAAAAATACCCGGACAAAAACTTAAAAAAGGCTTTGGCTGGTTTGTATTGATCATGGGTATTTATATTATCATCAAAGAATTGTTTTTTAAATAAGCAGATGAATAGTAAAGACGGTCAACAAATAAATAAAGAAGCATCTGCTTTTACCAGCACTGGTCTATTGCTTGATGAAGCCTATTGGAACAGTCAATACATTGCAAACACTACTGGCTGGGATCTGGGCGAAGTATCACCGCCTTTGAAAGCTTATATTGATCAGCTTACCAATAAAAACCTGCGTATTTTAATTCCCGGCTGCGGTAATACTTACGAAGCTGCGTATTTTTTGCAACAGGGGTTTACCAATGTAACTGTTTTAGATATTGCCCCCGCTTTGGTTGCACAGTTAAAAGAAAAATACAAAGGCAATCCGCATATTAAAATTATTCTTGGCGATTTTTTTGAACATGAAGGCGCATATGACCTGGTATTGGAACAAACATTTTTTTGTGCCCTTAACCCTGGTTTACGCAAAGACTATGTTGCAAAAATGCATGCACTGCTGTCACCAAACGGTAAATTGGCCGGAGTTTTATTTAACCGTGAATTTGAACAGCAGGGGCCGCCTTTTGGCGGAAGCAAAGACCAGTACGTACCTATGTTTGAAAAGGATTTTGTTTTTAAAACTTTTGAACCTTGTACTAATTCTTTCATAAAAAGAAAAGATACCGAGTTGTTTATCATTCTGATTAAAAAGTGATTTTTTAAGCCATTCTTAAGTGTAACCAATGTTACCTATATCTCCATTAATAAATCGGAAATTTACTGTCTAAATAAAAAATATGGAAAATACAATGATGAATACTATGCCAAGAATTGGCGACAAAGCTCCTGATTTTGATGCGCTAACCACTACCGGGCAAATTAAGTTTTCGGATTACAACAAAGGCAGTTGGGTGATCCTGTTTTCGCATCCTGCAGATTTTACTCCGGTATGTACCACCGAAATGAGTGGCTTTGCAGTAGAAAAAGATTTTTTTGCAAAACACAATACCAAACTCATGGGATTAAGTATCGACAGCATCCATTCGCATATAGCCTGGGTGAATGCCGTGCATGAAAAAACAGGGGTACTGTTTGAATTTCCGATTGTTGCTGATATTAGCATGAGCGTATCAAAACTATATGGGATGCTGCAACCCGGCGAAAGTGAAACGGCTGCTGTGAGGGCTGTATTTATAATAGATCCGGAAGGAAAAGTGCGGCTGATTATGTATTATCCGCTTAATGTTGGGCGTAATATGGAAGAGATCAAACGGACATTATTGGCGCTGCAGACTTCTGATGATAATAAATGTGCCATGCCGCTTAACTGGCATCCGGGCGATAAAGTAATTGTTCCGGCTCCAAAAACCGTTGAAGGTTTGGCAGAACGAAAGGCCAGCGATTTAGAAATGGTTGATTGGTATCTGGCTAAAAGATCTTTATAAAATAAAAACAGAAGGTTGCCGAAACGCAACCTTCAGTTTAGTTGCACTTTTTTTATGACGAATGTCATGTTTTTGTGTAACAATAGTAACAGGAAACTATTCATTCAAAATAGAAATTTGTCGGAACATACTAAACAACAATAAAAAAATTAATCATTATGAAAGTAGAGCAAATTTACACCGGATGTATTGCCCATGCAGCCTATTATCTTGAAAACAACGGAGAAGCTGCCATCTTTGATCCGCTGCGTGAAGTGCAACCCTATATTGACCGGGCTGCAAAAGATAACGCCACCATCAAATACGTTTTTCTTACACACTTTCATGCCGATTTTGTTAGCGGACATTTAGATCTTGCCAAAAAAACCGGGGCAAAAATTGTGTATGGTCCTACAGCAAAACCTGCATATGAAGCCATTATTGCCGAAGATAACCAGGTATTTAAAATAGGAAATTATGCGGTTAAAATAATTCATACGCCGGGCCATACTATGGAAAGCACTACTTACCTGCTTATTGATGAGCAGGGCAAAGAGCATGGCATCATATCGGGCGATACTTTATTTATTGGTGATGTAGGAAGACCGGACCTGGCACAGCATGTAGTGGCAGATCTTACTGAAGAAAAACTGGCCGGTTACCTGTACGATTCTCTTCGAAATAAAATAATGCCATTGAGTGATGACTTAATTGTATACCCCAATCATGGTGCCGGCAGTGCCTGCGGTAAAAACATGAGCAAAGAAACTACCGATACGCTGGGACATCAGAAAGAAGTAAACTATGCACTAAATCCGGCATTAAATAAAGAAGAGTTTATTAAAGCTATACTTACCGGCTTAACACCACCTCCGGGTTATTTTCCTAAAAATGTTTTGATGAATATACAGGGATACGAAAGCCTGGATACAGTGCTAGAAAGAGGCCATAAGGCTTTAACTGCAGAAAATTTTGAAATGGTGGCCAATGAAACAAATGCATTGGTATTGGATACGAGGAATGCAACTGACTTCGCCAACGGGTTTATTCCAAACAGTATTAACATTGGATTAGACGGAAGCTTTGCACAATGGGTGGGCGAAATGATACCAGATATAAAACAGGAAATATTGCTGGTATCTAATCCGGGGTATGAAGATGAAGCCATGATCCGCCTTTCAAGGGTTGGTTATGATGGAAGCATTGGTTACCTGGAAGGAGGTTTTGATGCCTGGAAAAAAGCCGGTAAAGAAGTGGATACTGTAAAAAGAATTACGGCAGAACAATTTGCAACAATTCATGAAAATGAAAAGCCTTTAACGATTGATATCAGGAAGAAAAGTGAATTTCAATCACAACATATTACAGATGCAGTAAACATACCGTTGAACGAAATCAATAATCACCTGGCTGAGTTCCCAAAAGACAAACCTTTTATTTTGCATTGTGCAGGTGGCTACCGCAGTATGATCGCAGCTTCCATGCTTAAGCAAAGAGGCTGGGATAATTTTTCGGATGTAATTGGCGGGTTTACCGAGATAGCAAAAACCAACGTACCCAAGTCAGAGTATGTTTGTCCATCAACCATGTTGTAGATAATTCTTTTTAAACAATATAATATAGCCCCGAAACTTACGGGGCTATTTTTTGTTAGGCATATTAAGGAATGCAACTAATGTTACCAACAGCGTTAAAAATGCAAAGGATATTTGCATTATAAAATTTAAAAAAATATACCATGAACATTGAACAGATTTATACCGGATGCCTGGCACAGGGTGCTTATTATATTACCAGCAATGGCGAAGCTGCTATTATTGATCCGCTTCGTGAAACCCAACCTTACCTGGACCGGTTGCAGAAAGACGGCGTGAAATTAAAATACATTTTCGAAACCCATTTTCATGCTGATTTTGTATCGGGGCATGTGGACCTGGCAAAACAAACGGGCGCAGCTATTGTATATGGCCCCAATGCCAATCCTGAGTTTGAATTTATTTCAGCAAAAGATGGTGAAGAATTTAAAATTGGTGATATCACTATTAAAGTACTGCATACACCAGGGCATACTATGGAAAGCACTACGTTTCTTTTAAAAGATGAAACCGGTAAAGATCATTGCATCTTCAGCGGCGATACGTTGTTTTTAGGAGATGTTGGCAGGCCCGATCTTGCACAAAAAGCTGCAAGCATGACCATGGAAGACCTGGCAGGATTGCTTTATGAAAGTTTGATGACTAAAATAATGCCATTGGCAGATGATGTAATTGTTTATCCGGCGCATGGCGCAGGCAGTGCCTGTGGTAAAAACATGATGAAGGAAACGGTTGACACATTGGGCAATCAAAAGAAAATGAACTACGCTTTAAACCAACCCAATAAAGAAGCTTTTATACAGGCAGTTACCGAAGGATTGCTTGCACCTCCGGCCTATTTTGGATTGAATGTGGCCATGAATAAAAAAGGCTACGAAAGTTTTGAAACTGTTTTAAACAATGGCATGCGTGCTTTAACTGCTGATGAATTTGAAGCAGCAGCAGAAAACACCGAGGCCCTGATATTGGATACCAGAACCAATACAGAATTTTATAAAGGCTTCATTCCACAATCGGTAAGTATTGGGTTAGACGGAGATTTTGCTCCCTGGGTAGGTGCACTGATTGTAGATGTAAAACAACCTTTGTTACTGGTTACCGATTTGGGTAAAGAAGAAGAAACGGTAACCCGTTTAAGCCGTGTTGGTTTTGATAATGTATTGGGCCATTTAAAAGGAGGCTTTGAAGCATGGCTGGCTGCAGGTAAAGAAGCTGATGTGATTGACAGGATAACTGCAGAACAATTTGCCGCAGAAGTGGAGATTGGTAAAGATAAAATTCTGGATATCCGTAAAGAAACTGAATATGCAGCCGAACATGTGGAAGAGGCGTATAACAGGCCATTAGCCAACATCAACGACTGGATAAAAGACATAACCCCTGATGAACATTTTTATGTGCATTGTGCCGGTGGTTACCGCAGCATCATTGCCGCATCTATTTTGCAGGCACGTGGTTACAGAAATTTTACTGAAATTGAAGGAGGCTTTAAAGCCATCAGCAACACCACTTTGCCAAGAACAGATTTTGTTTGCCAGAGTAAAGTAATGAAAGCATAAATTAAGCATAGAGGAAACCCCAAGGCAGCCGCAAGGCTGCCTTTTTTATTTTTCCTTGTGAAAAGCAACTCCCTGATGTAAATCATATCTCTATGTAACAAATGTCACCGTACCCCGGAAGTGATTGTATTTACATTTGTGAGTGAACATTCACACACTATAATTAAAACCAAAAACCATGAACGGAAAAAATAATATAGCCATCGGATTCCTTACAATGGGTTTTTTTATGGCATACGGATTTCTCTTAATTTATTTAAGAGACTTTGCCCCAGGCAAAGAAGAATGGGTAAACTCTTATAGTATTGGAAAACATTTTGAAACAAGGTTAGCTCATGTACACGGAAACCTGTTTGCTTTTCTCAATATCCTTGTCGGGTATTTATTACTTCACTTTAGAGATAAACTTAAAAGTGTAAAGGCTATTTCATGGCTTGCTTTAACGGGCCTGTTGATGCCAATTGGTATTTTATCTGAAGTATATTTTGGATTACCTCCCGCTTTAGTTTTAATAGGAGCCATCGCCATGACAGCTTCTGTAATATGGCTGGGTATTTCTTTCTTTAAAATAAAAATGTAAAATGGAAATTAAAAAACGTCAGTTGGAAATTATTGAAGCGGCCGGTGAAATCCTTACAGAATCCGGGCTTGCAGGGCTTACTACAAAAAACCTTGCCGCAAAGATGGGTTTTGCAGAGAGTGCTCTGTACCGCCATTTTAAAGGCAAAGAAGAGATTATCGTTACTATGCTCCAATATCTTGCTGCAGATATGGACAAAAGGCTTACGGCCTGTGTTGCAAAATTAGAAGACCCGGTGGAAAAACTGAAAGCAGTATTTAATAACCAATTTGACTTTTTTGAAAAGCATCCTCATTTTCTGGTAGCTGTATTCTCCGAAGGGCTGCTGGAAGAAAGTAAACAAATCAATGCTGTTATTATGCAGATCATGGCAACAAAAAGAAAACACCTTTTACCAATAATAAAGCAGGGTCAGCATGAAGGTATTATTGAAACATCTGCATCGGCAGAAGATATACTGCACATCATAATGGGAAGTTTCCGGCTGCACATGCTGCAATGGCGGATAACTGCATTCTCATTTGATGTAAAACAAAAGGGAAATAAACTGATGGGGAGCATATTGACTTTAATAAAAGTATAAACTATATGAAATATACAATTCTGAAAATAACAGCCATTGCATTACTGCTGTTTGCCCTGCTTACATTGTTTCTCAGCAGTTCCGTAATCTTCAACCTGTTTGGTATCAGGGGAAAAGAAGGCAACTATGTACCTCTTGTTGTGTGGGCAAATTTCATCAGCAGTATTTTATACCTGGCTGCTGCGTATGGGTTATTTAAAATGAAAAAGTGGTCAGTTTGGTTGTTGGTAATATCAGTAGTTATTCTCGTAGCAGCTTTTATTGGATTGAAGTTACATATTAGCGAAGGCGGGTTGTATGAAGTTAAAACCTTAAACGCTATGATATTTCGTATCGGCTTAACTGCACTCTTAGCAGTTGCATCATATTTTTTATTACAAAACAAACAATTATCTAAAAATGAAAAGATTTAAATTTTTATTACCCGTCGCTCTTCTTGCATTTGTTGCCTGTAATAGCCAGAACGAAGAAAAAGAAGTTAACCATGAAAATCATCAAAAGACAGAAATGAAGGATGAGCAAAAGAACAACAAAGAGGCGCATGAAGAAACTGCCGGCAAAGTACAGTTAGATAATGGAAAAAAATGGAAGGCTAATGCCGAAACCATTACCGGTATCAGCAATATGGCATCCCTTGTTCAAAACGGTATTGCCGGTAAAATGGTAGCTGTAAAACTTAATGATTCGTTACAGACAGAATTTAAAACAATTTTTGACAAGTGTACCATGACCGGAGAGTCTCATAATCAGTTGCATAATTTTTTGATTCCGATAAAAGGCCAACTGGAGAAATTAAAAGCTGGTAACGCAGATGCTGTGACCCTGAAAGAAATGCAGGAATATCTCTTAACCTTTAAAAACTATTTTGAATGAACATAAAAGATTTGCATACAAAACTAAAACCCGTTTCTGCTATTCCTCATTTTAAGGCAGCAGAAGGAAATGTTACGGCTATTCAAATTTTGAATAACCAATTATTAAAAGAACATACAACAAAAATGCCTGCCCTTTTAGTTTGTGTAACAGGAGAAGTAGTTTTTGAAAATGAAAAAGGGATAAAAGAAAATTTATTACCCGGCGACTATGTACATATTGAGCCGATGATAAAACATTCGGTAAAAGGAATAGAGGATAGCCAGCTATTACTCATCAAATAAAAAATTTGACCAATGAAGTTAGTGAACATTCGCAAACAATTTTTGGTTCTACTGCTTACTGTAACAGGGTTTACCGCAGTACAGGCACAGGTATGGACACTGCAACAGTGCATTGATACAGCACAGGTTTACAACAAGACTTTGCAAATGAGTAGAAATAATATTGCGATAAGCCAACAAAAAAGAAAAGAGGCGTCAGCCAATTTAATTCCTAAAATAACAGCTAATGCAGATTATAAATACTTTACCGATCTGCCAACGCAGCTAATGCCTGCTGCGATTTTTGGCGGACCGGCAGGAACTTTTAAGGAAACACAATTTGGTGTGCCCCATAACATTAATGCCAACTTACAATTATCCATGCCATTGTATAACCCGCAGGTATTTGGTGCCATGCAAAGCACCAAAATTGCAGCAGAACTTAGCGGTTTGCAATTACAAAAAACCGAAGAGCAAATTTATTTTGATATTTCTAATCTCTATTACAACGGGCAGCTTTTACTCAGGCAATTATCCTTTATTGACAGTAATGTAGTGAACACGGCAAAGCTTCTAAGAAATATGAAGTTGCTTAAAGAACAACTGATGGCAAAGGGAACAGATGTGAGTAAGGTTCAACTACAAAAGGAACAATTAGAAACACAAAGAGAATTAGTTAGCAGCAGGTATGACCAGGTAATGAATGCCTTGAAATTTGCAATGGGAATACCACTTGACCAATACCTGAAAATTGAGCCGGAAATTCTTTATAAAAAGAGTGATGAATATGCTGCCACTCCGGCAATAGATATTCGCCTGGCAAATACACAATCCAAATTGTTGCTGAGTGAATTGAATACATTGAAAAAGAGCAGGCTCCCTTCGGTCTCGCTTTTTGGAACGTATGGTAAAACAGGTTTTGGCTACGACAAACAACCTAATGATTTTTTAAAATTCTATCCTATTGGTTTTGCAGGTATTCAAATAAGCTATCCATTATTTAATGGTACTGTAACCCAACGAAAAATAACCCAAAAAAAACTGGAAATAAAAAACAGTGAATTACAAGTACAAATTGTTACCGAACAAAATGCTATGCAAACCAATAATGCTAAACGGCAAATGGTGGTATCGAAAAAGTCTATTGAAACTAATAGCTCACAAATTAAACTGGCGCAAACCATATATGAACAAACTGTACTGCAACAAAAACAGGGAACAGCTTCTTTAACCGATGTATTGCTGGCTGATACTGCCCTACGGGAAGCCCAGCAAAATTACCTGTCGGCAGTGGTGGATTATTTGAAGGTTGATTTAGAACTAAAAAAACTAACCAATCAATTACTATTAAAAAATTAAGAATTATAAATTAATTATTGCCAACATGAAAAAAAAGTCATTCAATTGGAAAACGTTTTTATACATTTTAATCCCTTTGTTGTTGGTAGCAATTATTGCTATTCGGCTTAAAAAAAATAAGGATACAACTCAACAAAAAGTGTATCAATATAATAAAGAGCAGGCCATTAATGTGCAAACCCAAATAACTAAATTAGAAAGTATTGATGCAGTATATTTTTATACAGGAACATTTGAACCAAATAAAGAAACTAAACTCAGTGCTGAAGTTCAGGGGAAAATAAATGCGATGTATGCAGATGCAGGAAGTATAGTGAAAAAAGGGCAGGCTCTCATTAAACTCGATGATGCTTTACTGAATCAACAATTGAACACGGTAAATGTACAGATACAAAATATCACTTCAGAAGTTGATATTCAATTACAAGCAAATCAAATACAGATAAATGGGTTGGAGGATGATGTAAGGCGATACAAAATTCTTGTTGCGGCAGATGCCATACAGGGAATTCAATTAGAAAAAGCCGAATTGCAATTGCAAACTGCAAAAAATCAACGCAGCTCAATTATGCAAAAATCGGCGATTAAAAATGCACAAGCCTTACGGGCAAGTATTATTGCACAATTAAATAAAACCACTATTTACGCTCCTTTTAATGGTGTGGTAACTGCCAAACTAAGTGAAGTAGGGGCTTTTGCATCACCGGGTATTCCATTGCTGCAGATTACGGATATAAGCCAATTAAGATTTACGGTTACTGTTCCTGAAAGCGATTTAAAATTGTTTGATTACAAAAACAGCTACGAAATTATTGCAGATGCAGCCCCCGAAATTAAGTTGCAGGGTAAAACATCTTTGATAGGCAGCAAAGCAAATGTTGGCAATTCGTTTCCAGTTCAGTTTACAGTGAACAATGTTTCAAACCTAACGATTAAATCCGGCATGTTTGGAAAATTGAATTTAAGAAATGATACACCTGAACAAGGTATCGTAATTCCTGCCGCTGTTATTGTTGGTTCAGAAAGTCAGCCGCAGGTTTATCTCGTAAAAAATGGCAAGACTATTTTGCAAAACATTACTATATCCAAAAAATTTGAAAACAAAGTGGCTGTTTCAGCAGGACTAAAAGAAGGAGATGTAATTGTAACGAATGGTTTTATAAATCTTTTTGAGGGAGCCAATGTATTAATTAAGAATTAAAAAGTAAGAATTATGAAGCATACGATTTATTTTATCACCATTCTGGTAATTGCATTATTTGCTGCCTGCAATAACAGCGATAAAAGTAAGGAAAACCTAAAATCAGATTATACAAAAATGGGAAATAGTATAGTAAAGAAAACCTTTGATACCTTGCGAAGTTCCCTGCAAACCGCAATCAGCCAATCTGGTTTTGAAGGTGCTGTGCCTTATTGTAAAACTGCGGCGTATTCACTTACAAATATTTATGCTTCCGATTCGGTAACAATAAGAAGAACATCCTTGAAGTACAGAAACCCAGCAAATAAGCCGGATACATCAGAAGAGCGGATATTAAAAATATTTGCTTCGCTAAAAGAACAGGGAATAATAAATGATTCAATAAAGCCCATAACTGAGGGGAGTAAAAATGGCGAAGTTCATTTTTACAAACCAATCATGTTACAGCAAATGTGTGCTTCCTGTCATGGTAGTAAAAGTGCCGATATACAACCACCTGTGTGGAAAACTATCAGTACGCTTTATCCTTTGGATATGGCATACGATTTTAAAACCGGCGATTTAAGAGGAATGTGGCATATCACTTTTACTAAAATTAAATGAGATAAATAAGTGCTGAAAAACTCTTGCATGTTTTTTAGAAAAGAACAATTCATAATTTTTAATTGAGTAAGATGAATATTACAGAAATATCAATCAAACGTCCATCGCTGATAATTGTTCTTTTCAGTGTGCTTACTTTACTGGGTATTATCGGGTATAAAAATCTCAGTTATGAGTTGATGCCCGATTTTAATCAGCCGGTTGTGGTTATTAAAACAGTCTATCCGGGTGCTGAACCTGGTGAAGTGGAAACTTCCGTGTCAAGAAAAATTGAAGATGCTTTATCTAATATGGAAGGGGTAGATTATCTGGTTACAAAATCTTTACCCAACGCTTCTATCATTATTGCAAACCTGAAATATGGAACTAATCTGGATAAAGCAATGCAGGATGCACAACGCTATATTGACAATATTCGTAAAGACTTACCTGCAGATATTTTAAGCCCGGTAATGAGTAAGGTATCGCCCAATGATTTACCGATAATGTCTATCAGTGTTACAAGTAATTTGCCTGCAACAGCATTTTATCAAAAAATGAAAGATGAATACCTGCCGCAAATACAACAGTTGAAAGGAGTGGCAGAGATTACCATTTTAGGTGGTGAAGAAAGAGAAGTACAGGTAAAAGTGAACCAGGATAAATTGAAACTTTTTAAACTATCCCTTTCGCAGGTGGTAGATGCTGTTAATCGCTCAGGGCTTGATTTACCAGCCGGTAAAGTACAAACAGATAAAGAAAACAGTTCCGTCAGGCTTACAGGAAAATTTGCAACAATAGAAGATATAAAAAATGTGCAGGTGGCAATGCCGCTTCCCGGCAGCCCTGTTTATTTAAAAGATGTGGCTACTGTAACCGATGGAATTAAGGAAACAACTTCAATCAGTCGTTATAATGGTAAAAATGGCATTGGGTTAATGTTAAAAAAACAGGGCGATGCCAATGCTGTTGATGTTTCAAAATTAGTTCGCAATAAATTCAAAGCTATTGAAGCGCAAAATACGAATGCAGGAGTAAGATTTATTATTGCAGACGACAGTACTGATAATACAATTGCTGCTGTTAATTCAGTTGTATTTGATTTGATATTGGCTGTGCTATTGGTTTCATTGGTAATGCTTTTATTTCTACGGAGTTTTAGAAATTCATTAATTGTAATTGTTGCCATTCCAACATCCTTAGTTACTGCTTTTGCCGTGATGTGGTTATTGGGTTATACTTTAAATTTAATGACCTTGCTTGCTATGTCATTGATCATTGGTATCCTGGTAGATGATGCTGTGGTGGTATTGGAAAATATTCAAAAGCATTTAGACAAGGGAAAGGAAAAAAGGGTTGCTGCAATGGATGGGCGTATGGAAATTGGATTTGCCGCTTTGTCTATTACATTGGTGGATGTAGTGGTGTTTTTGCCTATCCTGTTTTTGCAGGTTTTTGTGGCTGATATGCTTAAACAATTTTCGGTGGTGGTGGTAACTTCTACACTCACCAGTTTGCTGGTAGGCTTTACCCTTACACCCTGGCTGGCATCAAGGATTGGTATAAAAGAAGATTTGCAGCCTACTAATTTTTTCAATCGCTTCCTGCTTTGGTTCGAACATCAGTTAGATAAATTCATCAACTGGTATGGCAAACAACTGCAATGGGTTTTAAGCCATAAACTGATTTTTACCGGAATTGTAGTGCTGCTTTTTGCAATGACTTTGGGCATCATGAAACAGGGAATCATTGGGAAAGAATTAATTTCTACCGGCGACCAGGGAAAATTCAGGATGGCTTTAGAATTTGATAAGTCAACATCTATCCAACAAAATAATTTGATTGCACAGCAGGTAGAAACTTATATTCTGCACCAAAAAGAAGTGGCAACAGTATTCGGTAATGTTGGCGGCCCAAGCACCGGTATAGGAAGTCTGGGTGTAGGCTCGGCAAATAAAACTGAATTTACCATTCAATTAAAATCAAAAAAGGAACTCGGTAATTTAGCTACTGAAGCCTTTATGAAATCACTTCGGGAAGATTTAAAATTAAAATATCCGGCAATTAATTATTCGATGGCAGCCCTGGGATTAATTCCCCGTTCAGCACCCATCGAAATTACTTTGAGCGGTAGTAATCTGGATTTAGTAATGAAATCAGGCAATGAATTAAAATCAATTGTAGAAAAAATACCTGGCGCTGATAATGTCCGTCTATCAGTAGAAGCCGGAAGCCCTGAATACAAAATAATTCCCGACAAAGATAAAATGCAACGCTTAGGCTTAACAACTGCTTATGTAGGTTTAAATTTAAGAACAGCCTTTACAGGAAATGATGAAGCAACACTTACCGAAAACGGAACAGAATATCCTGTAAGAATTTGGCTGGATGAATTTGAGCGAAAAAATTATGATGATGTAAAACGATTATCTATTGTAAATCCGATGGGTTTGCCAATAGAAGTTTCGCAGTTTGCAAATGTAGAGAGAGACAATTCTCCTTCACTATTAGAAAGGAAAGACCGCCAGCCTGCTATAACACTTACGGCAGATGCTTTAGGTCGTCCATCAGGAACCGTAGCAGATGAAGTGGTGGCTTATCTCAAAAAAAATCCTTTGACAGATGGAATAAATATGACCTGGGGAAGCGACATAAAACGACAGAACGATAGTTTTGGAGCATTGGGTTCTGTTTTAATGATTTCTTTTTTGCTGATTTATTTAATTATGGTGGCATTGTACGACAATTTTGTTTATCCCTTTGTTGCCTTGTTTTCAATCCTCGTAGCAGCCATTGGTGCTTTTCTTGCATTGAATTTAGCATTAAGCAATTTAAGTTTATTTGCACTGCTTGGGTTAATAATGCTGATGGGATTAGTAGTTAAAAATGCCATTTTAATTGTTGATTTTACCAATCAGTTAAAAGCACAGGGAATGTACTATAAAGAGGCATTGATTAAAGCCGGAAAGGAACGTATGCGGCCAATATTGATGACCACATTGGCAATGGTATTCGGTATGCTTCCTATTGCGCTGGCAAAAGGAACAGCCAGTGAATGGAAAAACGGATTGGCCTGGGTTATCATTGGCGGGCTTTTATCATCTTTAATACTGACTGTTTATTTAGTGCCGATGGTATATTATGTAGTGGATAGGCTGAAAGAAAAGTATGGTAAGAAGGGAGTATCCAGTTTACCTGAAACTAACTCAGTTAAAACGGCAACAGTATTCATTTGATTCGTGTTGAAAAATATAAAGTTAATTGTCCCGCCCATAGGATAAAACCATAACCAGGTGTCTAAATATTTTAAGAAACAGGAGCATGCATGAATCTGAATTGATACAAAGTATTCTTGACGGAAATCAACAGGATTTTAAGCTTTTGATTAAAAAGTATGAGACAAATGTATTTCGCGCCGCTATTGGGTTTCTCCATAACAAACAGGATGCAGAAGAAATTACCCAGGATGTTTTTGTAAAAGTATATCAGTCGCTTTCTTCTTTTAAAGGTAAGGCGGCTTTTTCTACATGGCTTTACCGCATTACTGTAAACACCAGTTTAAATTATTTACGAAAGAAAAAACGCAGGGGTTTCTGGATTGGACTTTCGGATCTGCTTCAGATACCATCAAAAGATAAGCAGACAGAAACAATCATTACAGAGCGTTCGGAAAAAATAATTATTCAGCATGCTATTGATAAGCTGCCCGAGAAGCAGCGCCTTGCTTTTGTACTTTCCCGGTATGAAGAACTCCCTCAACGACAAGTAGCTGAAATTATGAAGATCACTGAAGGTGCGGTAGAGCAACTTATACTGCGTGCCAAAAGCAACCTCAAAAAAAAATTTGAAAAAGAACTGGAATGGCCATAGGATTTTTTATAAACCAATTGTCTAATCATTAAACAGTTAAGGTAATGACAAGCAAAAAAGATATTCATCAGTTAATTGAAGATTTAATACAGAAGGAACGAAATACAGAAGCGAATCCTTTTTTATCAACCCGTATTATGGCGGCTATTGAGAAAAAGAATTTCAGCGAAGTAAAACAGGTTTCGCCTGTCTGGAAAACAGCAGTGGTTGCATTTAGTTTGGTTGCAGCGGTATTTTCCGGTGTTGCTGCCGGCAGTCTTTATCAAACTAAAAATACTACACCGGATGTTGTAGTGATGAATGATGACAGAATGGAAAATTTTGTTTTTTATAATGAAATTGGCAATGAATAAATAAGCAAAGATGAGTAAGAACCAAATATTAACCTGGGCAGTGGTTTTGCTGGTAATAATGAATGTAGTAACAATTGGGACCATCCTATATCATAATTACAGTGAAAATCAAAAAAAAGATAACATTGGTATCAGTACGGGTTCTGGTGTAAATATGCTTAACGGAAAATTCTTCAGGCAAACACTCGGTTTCAATGAACAACAGATGGATGCTTTCCGTGAAATTAACCGGTCATTTCGTCCTTTAGTAATTGATTTAACTTTTGGAATTGATTCTTTGAAAAATGTAATGTTCACTGAGTTACAAAAACCGGCGCCTGATACTCTAAAGCTAAACAGTATGTCTGAACAGATTGGACAACGGCATGGCCGGTTGAAATATGAAACGTATAAATTTTATTTAAGCATAAAAAAAGTTTGTATTTCGGAACAAACAGCAGAACTGGAAAGGGCTTTTCAACCATTGTTTAAAAGTGATGGAATTGCAAGTCCTCCTAACCACCAGCGAATAAGAGGCCTGAATAGAAAGTAAATAAGATTTTATAACATTTAAATTTAAAAAAATGAAAAAGATAATCATTGCGGCATTCTTAATGCTTGCTGCCAGCGGCGTATTGTCTGCTCAAACAACAAAATGTGCTAACTGCACACCCGGAAAAAATAAAAACAATCCTGGTTATGCAGATACCAACAAAAGCAATACATGTGATAACTACGAAAATAATACATGGGCTTTAGCCGGAAAAGGACAGGGTCAGAAAAATGGCAGGCGTGCAGGTTATGGTAAAGGTAACGGGCAATGCCACTCAGTAATGCAGGGTTGCAAAAGCGGAAATGGGAAAAGAGGATCTTAAATAACTGGTTAATTGATAAACAATTTTAAGTAATAAAATTTGATCACTATAAAACATATAATCATGAAAAAGCTATTAAAAAACTCAGGCTTCTTTATATTGTTATCAGCGCTGCTATTTACAGTTACTTCTTGCAGTAAAGATGATACTCCTGCCAAAAACTCAAATAACAACAGTAATATTAATATAGCAAATCTCCAGGCTCAAATAACCAGTTTGCCAATTGAGCCATTAAGCCTGGCTGAGTCAGGCAGCCTTTCATTTATGAGAGAAGAAGAAAAATTAGCGAGAGATGTTTATATCACTTTGTATAATAAATGGGGTGTAAATATTTTCTCTAATATTTCAAACAGCGAGCAAACCCACATGGATGCTATACTGATGTTACTCAATAAGTATAGTTTAACAGACCCGGTTGGTTCCAATGCAGTTGGTGTGTTCAGCAATACAGCATTGCAAAACCTATATAACCTGTTGGTGGTACAGGGCAATACCAGTGTACTTGAAGCCTATAAAGTGGGAGCAACTATTGAAGACCTTGACATTTTCGACTTAACAAATGCACTGATAAATATTGATAATCAGGATATACGGTTAGTGTACGATATGCTCACTAAAGGAAGCCGCAATCATATGAGGTCGTTCTATAAAAATATTCTGAACGTTGGTGGCACATATATACCTCAGTATATTACACAGGCAGAGTTTGATGCCATCATCAATAGCGCAATGGAAACAGGTTACTAATGATTGCAAGTGAATTCAAGCTCTCGTTTGCAGATAGCAGCCAGGTAGACTGATAGAAGTTTTCTGTACTCATCATATTGAATGTAACATAAGTTACCGATCAGCCTGCTGCAAAAAAATATATTTACAGCTGTTAATCTAAAACATAACGATATGCCAGCTAAAAAAATCATTATTGTAGGCGGCGGTAATGCCGGACTTTCTGTTGCGGCACAGCTTTTACAGAAAGACAAAAACCTTCAGATAAGTATTATTGATCCATCTGAGAAGCATTATTACCAACCTGCATGGACACTGGTTGGAGCAGGTATATTTGATATTAATAAAACAGTTCGAAACGAAAAGGATTATATTCCCAAAGGAACAACCTGGATCAAAGATGCCGTGGAAACATTTTTTCCGGAAGAAAATAAATTGACCTGTAAAAGCGGTACCACTTATCAGTATGATGTATTGGTTGTTTGCCCCGGCATACAATTAGACTGGCAAAAGATAAAAGGTTTTAAAGAAACACTGGGTAAAAATAATGTGAGCAGTAACTATTCTTTTGATATAGCACCCTACACCTGGGAACTTATTAAAAACTTTAAAGGAGGCACTGCGGTTTTTACCAATCCTGTCGGTCCTGTTAAATGCGGCGGCGCACCCCACAAAATTATGTACCTGGCATGCGATTACTGGCGTAAGCAGGGTATCCTGGATAAATGCAATGTGCATTATTTATCGGGTGCCGGTGTAATTTTTGATATAAAAGAATATGCCGCAACACTTACGGATGTAATAAAGAACAGAAATATAAAACCACACTTTGGCGTACATGTACAGGAGATTGACGGAGCCAATAAAACAGTTTATTATGAAGAGAAAGATGCAAATGGTGTGGCAGAACGTAAAGAAATGAAGTTTGATATGTGTCACGCTGTGCCTCCGCAGTCGGCACCCGAGTTTATAAAAAACAGCCCGCTTGCCGATCCAAATAATCCTTTTGGTTATGTTGAAGTAAATAAAAATACAATGCAGCACAGCCGTTTTTCAAATGTGTTTTCGCTGGGCGATTGTACCAATGCGCCGGCAAAGAAAACCGGAGCTGCCATTCGCAAGCAGGCTCCGGTGGTTGTTAAAAATATTTTATCGTTGTTAAACAACCAGCAGGTTGTTGCAGAATACGATGGTTACAGCGCCTGCCCCATTCCTACTCAGTATGGTAAGCTGATGCTGGCAGAATTTGATTATTCAAATACACCCAAAATGACATTTCCGTTCGATCAGATAAAACCAAGATGGACCATGTGGGTATTAAAAACAAAAATTTTACCATGGCTTTACTGGAATAAAATTTTGAAAGGAACAGCATGAGATTTATAACAGGCTTATTAAGGGTATCGTACCGGTAAAATCCAATTATGATCAAATATTTTTCAGTTTCAATTGCATTTAGTTTATCAGTATTAATTGTTGCAGCACAACAAACAAAACCGGAATTTCCATTTATCATACGCCTTGAGCAAATGGAAATAAACAATATGCCTGCATTGCAATCTTTTGCATATGCAACCTGGCAGGGAAAATGGTTGATGATTGGTGGCAGAAAAGATGGCCTTCACCGAAGGCAACCCTGGGCTACATTCGATGAAGAAGGACAAAACCGTTTTATCTATGTGGTAGATCCCCAAAACAAAAAAGTGTGGAAACAAATGCTGGAAAACTTGCCCACGACAGTTATCGAGCAATTACAAAGTACCAATATGGGGTTTTGTCAAACAGGTAATCGTCTTTTTTTAACAGGAGGATATGGATACAGCAAAACAGCGGATGACCATATAACCTTTCCATATATAACGGTAATAAAAGTTGATGAATTGATAACGGCAATGCTGAATAACAAAGATATAAGCAATTCCATTGTTCAGATAAAAGATGAACGAATGGCAGTAACCGGCGGAAGACTGGCGAAGTTGCGGGATACTTTTTTACTGGCAGGCGGACAAAGGTTTGACGGCAGGTATAATCCACATGGTCCCGATCATGGCCCCGGGTTTAAGCAGGAGTACAGCAATGAAATCAGAAAATTCACCATTGAATATGATAAGGAAACTCCGGCGATAAAAAATTATGCAGCAATAAATGACAGTATCAATCTTCACCGCAGAGATTATAATCTGGTGCCGCAGGTATTTAAAAATGATGAATTGGGCTACACCATGTTTTCAGGCGTTTTTCAATACAACCAGGATATACCGTTTACCAACTTTGTTGATATTGCCGGTGGAACGTATAAAGTGAATAATAGTTTTGAGCAGAAATTCAGTCATTATCATACTGCCGTAATGCCCCTGTATGATAAGATTTCAGCTTCCATGTATACTGTATTTTTTGGTGGTATCGCCAGGTATTACCCCGATAAAAATGGTAAAACTGTAGATAATAAAGAGGTGCCTTTTACCAAAACAATCAGCGTTGTTATCAGAAAAGATGAAAAGGAGGAAGAGATTTTTTTACCGATACAAATGCCCGGCTATTTGGGTGCTGCTGCCGAATTTATTTTTATGCCGGATTCCAGGATGTATATGGAGGGAATTGCTGATGCAGGTTCTGTTCAGCACGAAGAAAACTTTATTGGGTATATCGTAGGCGGTATTAACAGCAGTGCCAATAATATTTTCTTTGATAATACCGGAAAGGAAAGTAAGGCAAGCAGTAAAATAATAAAAGTGTTTATTAAAAAAACCGGGGGGTAATTATTTATTTAATTCAATTTCCATTCATAGTACAATTTTTTATCTGCCTGAATTTCCGTCTTTTTTAAATAGCTTGCTATTTAAAAATAACAGGCAATGAGAACATTACAACAATACCTGCAGGGCTTGCCCATTGAGTTTATTGACCAATTGGAAAAATTCGGAATTATAAAAGATTTTTCTGAACAAACAGAAATTTTGCGGGAAGGCCAGTATGTAAAATATGTTCCACTGGTTCTGGAAGGTGCAGTAAAAGTATTTACACGGCATGAGGATAAAGAGCTATTGCTTTATTATATTGAAAGCGGCGAGAGCTGTATCATGTCTTTTAATGCCGGTTTAAAAAGCACAGCCAGCAAAGTTTTTGCGGTTGCAGATAAAAAATCCTTGTTGTTATTGCTACCGGTTGAAAAACTGAATGAATGGGTTAAATCCTTTCCATCCTTAAATGAACTGTTCTTTAACCTGTACGATCAGCGCTATGCTTCCCTGCTGGATACCATAAACCATCTTTTGTATAGCCGCCTGGACCAGCGTTTATATAATTACCTGCAGGAAACCGCCAGGCAAAAGAATAGTAAAATTATCAATATCCGCCACCGGCAAATGGCGGCAGAACTTGGAACAGCCAGGGAGGTTATCAGCCGGGTTATGAAAAAACTGGAACAGGAAGGAAAAGTAAAACAACTGCAGGGCGGTATAGAAATTTTATAAGCTGGTAACCTAAGTCACCAGATAAATGTGTTACGTGAATTAGATTTGCCTTATTTCTGGTAACAATGAAGCAGCAAGTAAAAAAGATAGTGATCGTTTGTTTATTGTGTGCAGCAATTGTTACAGTTATTGTTTTGGCAATTCAATCATTCATCAAATAAATCAATTATTATGAAAAAGAACATGGGTACAGCAGACAGAATTTTAAGGATCGTCCTTGCAGCAGTAATCGCATTTCTGTATTACAACAAAACCATTACCGGCACTTTAGGTATTGTGTTACTGGTTTTGGCAGGTGTGTTTGTATTAACCAGTTTAATCAGTTTTTGTCCGCTTTATAAATTAGTAGGTCTGAACACCTGTCCGGCTAAACAGAAATAGATCTGTTTTACAAAAGTTGGCTACAGATCAGCTACGGTTAAAAAACTGTAATTTTATTATTACAAATAAGTTTTACCGCTTTTGCCAGCTTTAAATAATGGAACAACTCTTTGCCTATTTCAGAAAATTCAATTCGCTTTCTAAAGAATCCGAAGAAGCGATAGCTGAAATAAGCAGCAGTATTACTATTAAAAAAAACAAAGATCTTCAATCTATTGGCCATACCTGCAAAACTATTTACTTTATCAAAAAAGGAGTAGCACGTATTTATTATCTGCATAAAGGTATAGACATTACTGAGAATTTCTTTTTTGAAAACAATATCATTGCCAGGGTAGAAAGTTTGCTGACAGGCAAGCCAAGCAGAAAAGCCATACAAATACTGGAAGATGCAGAAATTATAAGCATCAATGCAAATGCTTTGTTCGAACTCTATGATCGGTTTCATGAAATTGAAAGGTTGTTTAGAAAAATATTTGAAGCCGCTTATGTAGATACGGTAAACCGTATTGAGGGTATACAGTTTCATACTGCAGAGGAAAGATATAAAGCTCTCCTTCACGAAGCCCCCGATGTGTTAAAAAGAGTTCCGCTCAAATATGTTGCATCCTACTTAGGCATCACCCAGGTAAGCCTGAGCCGTATCCGCGGACATCGTTAATTATTTATCTTATGATAAAGGAATAGCCGTTTTTAACAGCCAGCTTTGTGGCTAATATGAAGCAGGTTCAATTAGGTTTAAAAGAGAACTGGAAACAGTTTACCCTCCTGGTGATCATCAACGGGTTTGTGGGAGGTATGGTTGGTTTGGAACGATCTATACTTCCGCAGATCGCAGAAAAAGAATTTGCCATTGCAGCTAAAACAGCCATTCTTTCCTTCATTATTGTATTTGGCATTGTTAAAGCAATCACCAATTATTATACCGGTACATTAGCCAATACATTTGGCAGAAAAAAACTGTTGGTGGCCGGTTGGATAATGGCTGTTCCCATTCCATTTATGTTGATGTTTGCGCCCAACTGGAGCTGGATAATTGCAGCCAATGTGTTGTTGGGTATCAGCCAGGGTTTAACCTGGTCCAGCACTGTAGTGATGAAAATTGATCTTGTGGGAGAAAAGCAAAGAGGTTTTGCCATGGGCTTAAATGAATTTGCCGGATACATAGCTGTAGCATTGGTTGCATTTTTAACCGGCTGGGTTGCCAGTGAATACGGTATAAGGCCTTATCCTTTTTACATTGGAATTGTTTTGGTTTTTTTTGGATTGACAGGAAGTATCTTTTTTATTAAAGACACCAAACAGCATGTTGAAAAAGATACCATCAACAATATTATTCCCCGGTTGAAAAATATATTTTGGGATACAACATGGAAAAACAAAAACCTCGGTTCTGTAACACAGGCAGGGTTGATAAACAATCTGAACGATGGAATGGTGTGGGGTATCTTTCCTATCCTGCTTGCCTCAAAAGGGTTTACGATTGGCGAAATAGGAATTGTTACAGCAATATATCCCGCTGTTTGGGGCATCGGGCAATTATTTACGGGAAAAATGGCTGATAAATTCTGTAAAAAAGATATGCTTTATACAGGTATGCTTTTGCAGGCCCTTGCTTTAATTGTTTTGGTGTTTGCCAATACGATGATTCATTTTGTGCTGCTGTCTTCCATCCTGGGTTGGGGTACAGCCATGGTTTATCCAACTTTTCTTGCAACTGTTGCAGAAAACACGCATCCGCAGGACAGGGCTAAAAGTATCGGCATTTTCAGATTGTGGAGAGATTTGGGTTATGCCATTGGCGCCATACTCACAGGCATTATAGCAGACCTGATCAACATCAATGCTGCTATTATTTTTATTGGCTTGCTCACATTTACGTCTTCTGTCATCATCAGATACAGGATGAAATGCCAATCAGGAGGCGCTGTTAAAATAACTGACTGGATAATGAATAAACACAAACAACATGCACAAACAGGTACCGCAGGCGTGCAATGCAATTAAAGCTATCGTTTAATAAACTAAATAATTAGCTCTCTTATCTCCTGGTTGTAAACATCTCTTTTATGACCAATCTCATCTTCCTTCATGAAGCTCATCATAGTTTGGTATAATGTAATATAAGTTACAGTGCCGCAGTTTTATTTGATACAATTTTGGGTTGTAATCAGATTGTAAACTAAAAAAAATATTATGGAAACCGCTTATCATTACGAAGTAAAAGTGAATTGGGAAGCCGACAGGAAAGGTTCAATGAGTTCTCCCGTTTTAAATACAAAAATAGAAGTGGCAACGCCACCCGAATTTCCAAAAGGTATGCCGGGCATCTGGTCTCCCGAGCATTTACTGGTAGCTGCAGTAAACAGTTGCCTGATGACAACCTTCCTGGCCATTGCAGAAAACTTCAAATTCGATTTTATAGATTTTGAAAGTAAAGCCGATGGCACACTTGAAAAAGTTGATGGAAAATTTATGATGAACGAAGTGATCTTGTCTCCTGTGTTAACCATTGCACCTGATGCAGATAAAGAAAAAGCCTTACGCATCCTGGAAAAATCCGAAGCGGCCTGCCTGATCTCTAATTCAGTAAAAGCAAAAATTGTTTTTAAGCCGGAAATTAAAATAACAGAGCTGGTAGAACCAGTTTAAAACTAAATTATATGAAACACGTTGTAATCTTAGGAGCCGGAACCGCAGGAACCATGATGGCCAATCACCTGCATCACCAGTTAAAACATCCCGATTGGGAAATAACCATTATTGATGAACGGGAAGAACATCATTATCAACCCGGTTATCTTTTTCTGCCTTTTGATATTTATGCACCGGAAGATATTATCAAGACCATTGAAGAGTTTATCCCAAAAGATGTAAAACTGGTTAAGAATAAAATCAACCGTATTAAACCTGCCGATAATAAAATAGAACTTACCGGTGGCAATGAAATTGCGTATGATATATTGATCATTGCAACAGGCGCTAAAATTGCACCTGAAGAAACTGAAGGTATGAAAGGAGCTGAGTGGCAGAAATCAGTTTTTGATTTTTACACTTTTGAAGGATCTCTTGCTTTGAGAAATAAACTGCGGGATTGGGAAGGTGGTAAGCTGGTTGTGCATATTACAGAGATGCCCATCAAATGTCCGGTAGCACCTTTGGAGTTTGCTTTTTTAGCCGATTCTTTTTTCAAACACAAGCACATGCGTGATAAAGTGGAGATAACTTATGTTACCCCGTTAAGTGGTGCCTTTACAAAACCAAAAGCTACCGAAGCACTTGAACACTTGTTGCATGAAAAGGGTATCAACATAGAACCCGATTTCGCTATTGAAAAGGTTGATAACGAAAGAAAAGAAATTGTTGATTATGGCGGCAAAATAATTCCCTTTGATCTGCTGGTAACTGTACCAACCAATAAAGGCGATGAATTAATGGAAAGGTCTGGCATGGGCGATGATTTGAATTATGTGCCTACAAATAAAGCCACGCTGCAATCTAAAGACTATGCAAATATTTTTGTTTTAGGAGATGCCAGTAATATACCTGCTTCTAAAGCCGGCTCTGTGGCTCACTTTGAAGCAGAAATATTAACAGATAACATTCTTCGCTTTGTACATGGCGAGCCTTTAAAGGAAGAGTTTGACGGACATGCAAACTGCTTTATTGAAACAGGAAACGGTAAAGCATTACTAATAGATTTTAATTATACCCATGAGCCGGTTGAAGGAAGTTTCCCATTCCCCGGCATTGGCCCTTTGCGCCTGTTAAAGGAAAGCAGGATGAATCATATGGGCAAACTGGCTTTCAGGTGGATATACTGGAATGTATTGTTGAAAGGAACACATATTCCATTTGTATCAGCAACGATGTCTGAAAAAGGAAAACATTACGCATAAATTATTAAATCTTTAAAATAAAAAATCATGGAAAAAATAATAGCAGGTAAAAACATTACCGTAAATGAAGAAGGATACTTAACTGATTTTAGCCAGTGGGATGAACAGGTAGGGGAAGCACTTGCTGCTGAAGCCAACGTTCCTTTAAGTGCTAGGCATTGGGAAATATTAAAGTATCTGCAAAACGAACAAAAGAACCAGGTAGCACTCAGCATCAGGCGTATTGGTAAGAGTGGTGTAACTGATATCAAAGAGTTCTACCAGTTATTTCCAAACGCACCTTTAAAAACCGCAACAAAAATTGCAGGCATACCAAAGCCAGCCAGTTGTATTTAATCAATTAAAATTTGTCAATTATGAGTGAAGATAACGGAGCAATAAAAAAGATGATGATCATCTTATCAAAAGGAACATTGGAGAATGTATATGCAGCTTTTGTATTGGCCAACGGAGCCCGTATGGAAGGAATAGAAGCAGAAATATTTTTTACTTTTTTCGGACTGGAAGCAGTTCATAAAAAGAAACTGGAACACCTGCATGTGGCTACAGTAGGTAATCCTGCCATGCACATGCCAACCATGCTGGGCGGTTTACCTGGTATGGAAGCATTGGCAAGCAGTATGATGAAAAAGGAAATGGAAAAAATTGATATGCCCGATGTGCATGAATTTTTAGATATCCTCACCGCATCAGGCGTAAAGTTATGGGCTTGCAAATTGGCCATGGATATGTTTCATTACAAGAAGGAAGATTTATATGAAGGCGTTGATGCAGTAATTACCGTAGGCGATTTTTATAAGCAGAGCCAGGGCGAAGGTGTGCATATGCTGTTTGTGTAAACGGAAATAAGTAACACCCTTTTTTACAGAAAAGAATTCAATACCGTTTGATGTAAAGAGCAGCCAGTAGCTGCTCTTTTAGTTTGTAACAAATGTAGCCGATATTTGTATTGTTATTGGCTTACTTAGTTCACTTATTAAATAATGGATATGAACACTCAGACAAACAATAATATCAATAAAGATCTTATCCTGCGGGAGCGGCTGGCTTTGCAAAGAACATCCATGAGCAACGATACCACGCTTTTATCTTTTATAAGAACAGCATTGTATTTTTCAATTGCCGGCATGTCGGTTAATACCCTTTTAAAGGTAAACTACGGGGTATGGATCGAAATTGTTTTTTGGGCCATAGCCCTATGCATCTTAACAATCGGAATTATAAAATACTTTAGGCAAAAACAAAGTCTGAGAGACAGTGAAAAACACATTGGAGATTATAAACTGACTTGGGAATCAGACGATGAATAATCCGTTTTTTTGAAAATTAACACCTTCTTTTAATTCCTCTGACTATACTAAGTAAACCTGTTACAGGCGATGACAGCATATCCGGCTCATATGTAACCTTTGTTACTCAAACACCGCCTTGCTGCATTTACATTTGCATTAATAAATTGAAACTATGAAACAAACGATTCTTTCAAACTGGACATTAATGAGGTTCCTGCGCCTGGCAATGGGTATTGCCATATTGGTGCAGGCTGTAATAGCAAAAGATATGCTGTTTGCATTTGCAGGCATTGTATTTACAGCAATGCCGGTTTTTAATGTTGGTTGTTGCGGCACGGCTGGCTGCGCTGCCCCACCTAAAAAAAATCAGGATACAACAAAAGATATTATTTATGAAGAAGTGGTTTAAAAATAATGCCCTGTATTTTATTGGTGCTGCCGTTGGTGCCCTTGCAGGGTATATTTACTGGCAACAGGTTGGTTGTGCATCCGGCACCTGCATGATCACATCCAAACCAATTAACAGTACCCTTTACGGAGCTATGATGGGTTCGTTACTGTTTGGGATCTTTAAAAAAGAAAAGAAAAAAGAAATTATAAAAGAAGGAGAAAATAATCATGACATTTAACGAGATCATAAATACAGATAAACCGGTACTGGTTGATTTTTTTGCTGAGTGGTGCGGCCCCTGCAAAATGATGGCACCTATACTTAAAGATGTAAAAAAAGAAATTGGCGATGCGGTCACCATCATTAAGGTAGATGTAGATAAAAGCCCGCAGGCCGCACAGGAATACCAGGTGCAGGGTGTACCTACATTGATACTTTTTAAAAATGGCAAACCGCTCTGGAGACAAAGTGGCGTAGTGCCAAAAGCAGGATTGGTTGGCGTAATAAAAAAATTCACAGTTTAAAAAATAAAAAAATGAACATTTTACAACAGTTATTTGGTAGTGGTCCCAAAGTAGATATTAAAGCCACCATTGCAGAAGGCGCATTTTTAGTAGATGTAAGATCACCCGGAGAATTTAATTCGGGCCATGTAAAAGGATCGGTTAATATTCCATTAGACAGTATTACACATCAGCTGGCAAAATTTAAAAACAAAAAAAATATTATTGTATTTTGTAGGAGTGGTAACAGAAGCAGCATGGCAAAATCTATCCTGGAGCAAAATGGATTTACCAACGTGGTAAACGGCGGCACCTGGAATAATGTAAACCAGTATGTACAATGAAATACTTTAAATTGAGTCTTGTTGCAGTTACACTGATGTTTGGTTTATTGTCGTGCACAAACCGCAATGAGGAATCAAATGTAACTGAAACAAATTCCATTGATACAGCCATTGCAAAAACAATTATTGTAGATGTAAGAACGGTTGATGAATGGGTAAATGATGGCCATGCAAACTGCAGCGTTAATTATCCCTTAGCCGACCTGGATAAAAAAATAGAAACATTAAAAGCCTACGATAAAATTGTTTTAGTTTGCCGCAGTGGCAGCAGGGCTGGTATAGCCAAGGAAATGCTTGAACAGGCGGGGATTAAAAATGTTGAAAACAAAGGCGCCTGGCAGAATATTGACTGTAAGTAGTTTAAAATTTGTAATTTAAAATGTATGGAAAGTTTAAAAATACTGATACCAACAGATTTCTCTGTGCAGGCTGAGTTTGCTTACCTGATGGTAAAAAAACTGGAAGAAAAAACTCCCACCGAAATTCACTTCCTGCATGTGTTGGATGTGCCGGATACGGTAACCATGGATGAAGGCGGCAATATTCAAACCTGTGGCGAAATTGATGTGAACTATGTAATTAAGCAGCAGGAAATTGCAGAGCGAAAGCTTGCCAATCTAAAAATATTGTATGGCAGCCATATTCAAACAAACCTGGTATTAGGAAAACTTACCGATGCCATTATAAATTTTTCGGAGGCCAATCATTTTGATATGATTGTTATGGGCACCAAAGGCGCCTGGGGTATTAAAGAAAAACTTTCGGGTTCCGAAACACAAATTATTGCACGCAGATCAAAAACGCCTTTGCTTTCATTAATGTGCGACCGTTCTGACCTGGTCATCCAAAATATTTTGCTGGTACACAATTTCAGTAATCCGGTTCAGGAAGATTTAAAGCTGATGCATAAACTGATTGCCGCATTTGGTACAAAGCTTCACCTGCTGCAGATTACTTCCGGAAATGTGGATGCAGAAAAAATATCTGTTGAAAGCAATATGAAAAAGTTTGCAACGCTCAATAATATTGAAAATTTTGAATGCCATTTAATAAATGATAAAGATGTTGAGAACGGGGTTATACATTTTAACCAGATGATTAATATGGATATTATTTGTATAGGCACACATGGCAAGGGCGGGGTTTTTCACCAGAGTGCAACTGAAAAACTGATCAACCATTTATTCAAACCTATTATTTCATTTCATCTAAACAATTAAAAAAAATATGAAAGCGTTGATTACACAAACCTGGTCGTGGTGGTTTTCTGGAGCCATGATAGCAGGTATCATGTTTTTTCTTTTGTACTTCGGACAGTCATTTGGGTTTTCTTCTAATTTAAGAACCATTTGTGCTGCTGCAGGAGCCGGCAAAAAAACAAAATTCTTTGATTTTAAATGGAAAACCCAGGTATGGAATTTAGTTTTTTTAGTTGGTGCAATTATCGGCGGTTTTATTGCAAAGCAATTTCTGTCAACCGATCTGCCTGTTCAGATCTCTGCAGATACCATCAGCGATTTAGCAAAGCTGGGTATTGCGGCACCGGCATCTTTACAACCTGCCGAGTTATTTAGCCTGGATGCCATACTTTCTGTAAAAGGTTTCCTGGTATTGGCCTTGGGTGGTTTAATGGTAGGCTTTGGTTCACGCTACGCCGGAGGCTGCACTTCCGGTCATGCAATCAGTGGCTTGTCTGATCTGCAGGTGCCTTCTCTTATTGCAGTGATGGGCTTTTTTATTGGCGGCCTGGCAATGACTTTTTTAATTCTCCCTTTAATATTTTAATCAGATGAAGTTCATAAAATTTCTCATACTCGGAATTGTTTTTGGAATTGTAATGGCAAAGTCAGAAGCCATTTCCTGGTTCAGAATACAGGAGATGTTTCGTTTCCAGGCTTTTCATATGTATGGTATTATTGGTACGGCTGTTACATTAGGTGTTATTGGTGTAGCCCTGATCAAGAAATTTAAAATAAGAGATTTTCATGGCAACCCCATTTCGTTTTATCCCAAAGAAAAATCTATTATAAGGTATCTTTTAGGAGGAATCATTTTTGGATTAGGCTGGGCATTAAGTGGCGCCTGCCCCGGGCCCATGGTAGTTAATATTGGCTACGGCTTTTTAACCATGACGATCGTATTTCTGTTTGCCCTTGTTGGCACTTACCTGTATGGATTGATTAAGGATAAATTACCTCATTAATTTTAAAACGATTCTTTATGTACAACGAACAGGAAGACAAAAGAACCGAGGGACTGGTTTCTATAATCAATAAATTACTATTGGTAATTGTGGTATTGGTAATTACCATTGTTGCCATCCCATTTATTTTATTTTATAAAGGCGAGGCCGGCAAGCCGGAAACCCAAACACAAAATGTAGCGGCTTCTGCTGATGCTGTAAAAACTGATACAACAAATTACTGGACAGCACCTGATATGAATACCATTACGGATGCCAAACAAAAACAACAGGTAGTGTATGGCCAGGAATTAATTGCACACACAGCCAAATACCTTGGCCCCAATGGTTCGGTACTAAAAATAACGAATGGTTTAAATTGTCAGAACTGCCACCTGCAGGCAGGCACAGCTGTTTTTGGCAATAACTATGGTTCGGTTGCTTCACTTTATCCAAAATTCAGGGCAAGAAGCGGAAGCACAGAAAATATTTATAAAAGAGTGAATGATTGTTTTGAAAGAAGTTTAAACGGAAAGGCAATTGATACAGCAGGAAAAGAAATGCAGGCCATTGTTGCATACATCAAATTTGTAGGATCTAATGTAGAGAAAGGTAAAAAAGCTGTGGGCTCCGGCTTTAAAGATCTTGCCTGGCTCGACCGTGCAGCTGATCCCGAAAAGGGAATGACTGTTTATACCACAAAATGCCAAAGCTGCCACCAGGCAAATGGCGAAGGGGTTTTTAATGCCGATAAAACTGAATACACTTATCCGGCTTTATGGGGCAACAATAGTTTTAATGATGGTGCCGGTTTATACCGCATCAGCAACTTTGCAAAATATGTAAAGTATAATATGCCGCAGGGAACAACTTTTCACAGCCCGCAACTTTCTGATGAAGAAGCATGGGATGTAGCTGCATTTGTGATCTCACAAAAAAGGCCGCACATTGGTGTTCCAAAAGACTGGCCCGATATTTCAAAAAAACCGGCTGATCATCCCTTTGGCCCTTATGCAGATGTATTTACTGAGAAGCAACACAAGTATGGGCCTTTTAAACCCATTGTGGAAGAACAAAAGAAAAAAGAAGAGGCTGCTAAACAAAAAGCTTCTGTTGTAAAAAATTAAACCTGCCATATGAACAACAGAAGAGATTTTATAAAAAAAATAAGTACACTGGGTGGTGCCGGATTGCTGACAACTTCTCCCATTGTTGCCGGTGCAGCATCAATAGAAAATGCTATAAAGGATAAAGCATACACCGATAATAAACCTTTTACTATTTCTATTTTGCAAACAACCGATGTACATTGCCAGGTTCATCCGCATGATGAATTGTTTTGGGAAAACGATAAAGCTGTGTTTCGCAAAACGGGCGGCTATGCACACCTGGCTACTTACCTGCAAAATGCAAGAAAGAAAAACCCGGATACATTTTTAATTGATACCGGCGATATGTTCCAGGGCAGCGAACTATCTGTTAAAACAACCGGTAAAGCTATGGTGCCCATTTTAAATGCATTGGGTTATGATCTGTATTTGCCCGGAAACTGGGAAGTTATTTATTACAAGAAAGCCATGCAAACTTTATTGGGTTCATTAAATGCGCCCAAGGTTTGTGCCAATATGTATCACGATTTAGGTGAGAGCAAAAAAGGGGAACTGATTTTTCCTCCATACTATATCTGGAATATTAAAGGTGTAAAAATTGGGTTTATCGGATATACCGATCCATTGGTTCCGTTACGCCAATCGCCCAACTACAGCAAAGGAATTATTTACACAAAGCCCGAAGAAAACCTGGCGCATTATGTAGATGTATTACGCAACCAGGAACAATGTGCTTATGTTTTAATTGTTGCCCATCTTGGTTTATCACAACAAATTCATTTAGCAAACCAGGAGGAGTGCGAAGGGGTTGATTATATTCTTGGAGGCGATACACATGAAAGGGTAAGAAAACCCATTCAATGCAAATACAGTAAAGTGGTAGAGCCTGGTGCTTTTGGTTCTTTTGTGGGTAAACTAAATCTTACCATACAAAATGGCAAAGTGGTAAAAGATGAATATGAACTGGTGGAAATAACAGCAGACAAATTCAAACCTTCAAAAGAAATTGCAGCCTTAATTAAAAACAATGAACAGCCTTTTGAAAAAGATATTTATACCATTGCAGGTTACAGCACCATTCCGTTGTACAGGTATTTTGTGGTAGAAAACACCATCGATACGATGATACTCGATGCATTGAAATGGAAAGTGCCGGATATGGATATTGTATTATCAAATGGATTTCGGTTTTGTCCGCCACGCACAACACCCGATCATACAGGAAACATACCTATTACCGACGGATATATTTACGATATGTTCCCGGTGGATAGTACAGTAAGAACCGGAATGGTGACAGGCAAACAAATTAAAGAATGGCTTGAAAAAGAATTGCATAATGTTTTTGCCAAAGATGCATCGGAACGCTTTGGTGGCTGGGTGATAAAGTTTAAGGGAATGAAAATAACCTTTAATGCTTTTGCAGAAAAAGATAAAAGAGTACAAACTGTATCTGTTGCAAATAGTCCGCTTGACCTGGACAAAATGTACAAGATATGTGCCTGCGAACGGGATGGCGACCCCAGTGATATGCTTTGCAGGATGAGGAATGTTGCCAATGCAGCAAATACGCAGTATACATTACATTCTGTTATGAGAGAATACCTGTCAGCCAATTCGCCGGTTACACCAACACCGCCTGAGAATGCCGATATACTGGATGCTCCGCAAACATTACTTACCCAGGTTACCGGGGTAGATTATCAGTTTCATTAATTAAAAATATAGCTATGAAAAGAATATTTGTAACACTGTTGTTTTTCGTGATGGTAAATACAATTATCACAAAAAAACTAATGGCCCAGGTTTCTGCGGGCGAACCGGCAGTAACAGAAAAGCAACAACATAAAATTGTTTTTCAACTTACAACCGATGATACCCTTGCCCACAAAGCTTTGATGAAACAGTTGAATAACATTACATCAGTTGCACCCGGTACAAAAATAGAAGTGGTTTGTCATGGGCCGGGCTTAGGCATGTTGGTAATAGGTAAAACAATTGTACAGGAAAAAATACAGCAAATGAAAATGAAAGGCGTTGAATTTGTAGCCTGCGAATTTTCAATGAGCGAAAGAAATGTTCCGAAAGAAAAAATTATACGGGAAGCCGGTTTTGTAAAAGCAGGCATTATAGAAATTGTAACAAAGCAGGAAGAGGGCTGGAGTTATATTAAATCAGGATTTTAATTTCCTTAAAATTTAAAGTAAGATGAGAAAATTACTGGTAGCATCTATGATGTTGCTTGCGGGAAATATTGTATCGGCACAACACCAGGAGGTTTCAGAAAAGCCTGATATGTATAAAGGCAAACAGGTACAAACAGTAGATACAACTTCTTTATTATCGGCATTTAAAAGGGGGCATTTTAACGGGCACTTCAGGTATTTTTTTATGGCTACTGATAATAAAGCAGGCCTTACAGATTATTATGCCAATGCGGCTGGCGGCGGTATACGCTATGAAACGGCGAGGTTTCATGGCTTTCAGTTTGCGGTAAGTGGCTTTTATACTTTTAATATTGGTTCATCCGATCTGGGAAAACCAGATAGTACAACAGGCCAGTCAAACCGGTACGAAACAGCGTTGTTTGATGTAGAAAATCCATACAACAAAAAAGACATTGACAGGCTGGAAGAGTTTTATTTAAAATACCAGCGCAAAAATATTTCCATCAGCTTTGGCAGGCAGTTACTGAATACGCCGTTCATTAATTTACAGGATGGCAGAATGAGGCCAACAGGTGTAGAGGGAGCCTGGGTGGAATATAATGATACAAAAAAAATAAAAGCAGCAGGAGGATTGCTGTATGCTGTTTCTCCAAGAGGCACTACCAAATGGTTTCATATCGGAGAATCGGTGGGTGTTTATCCTTCAGGCGTAAATGTGGATGGAACAAAATCGCAGTACAATAATAATGTTAGCAGTAAAATAGTTGCCTTGCTCGGATTGAATTTTAAGGCAAGCAAAAACCTTAATCTGCAGGTATGGGATGTATATACGGATAATGTTTTTAATACCGCTATGCTGCAGGCCGATCTGTTGTTTCCTCAAAAAAATAGCAGTTCCTTTTTTGCAGCCATTCAGTTTATCAGGCAGGATGCCATCAACCATGGCGGAAATACAAATGCAGCTAAAACCTATTTTGAAAAGAATGGAAGATCTTTCAGCTTTGGTGCCAGAGCCGGCTGGAAAAATAAAACCTGGGAAACCAGTATCAACTACAACCGCATTACAGGCCATGGCCGCTATTTAATGCCACGTGAATGGGGCCGGGAGCCTTTCTTCACATTTTTACCCCGTGAACGAAATGAAGGTTTTGGAGATGTGCACGCTATCATGGCAAGGGTAAATTTCAATATACCCAAAGCAGGCATAAAAACATCTCTGGCTGCAGGCTATTATAAATTACCCGATGTAAAAAACTACCGGTTAAATAAGTATGGCTTACCTTCATACACGCAGGCAAATGCCGATATCCGTTATTCATTTACTGGAATATTAAAAGGATTTGAAGCCCAGTTATTGGTTGTTTGGAAAATGAATGCCGGGGAAATGTATAACAACAGGCGTTTTGAGATTAACAAAGTAAATATGCTTCAATACAATTTTGTTTTAAACTTTCATTTTTAATAAGCATGATGAACATAGATAAGCTTCAGCATATTTTTGAACCGCAGTTATTGCAGGAAATACAACAGTTCGGTATCATTCAGCATTTTAAAGAAGGAGACCTGATCATGGATTATGGAAAATACATCCGCATGATGCCTGTTGTTTTAAACGGAACGATAAAAGTGTACCGCCTGGATGAAGAGGGCCGTGAAATTTTATTGTATTATTTATCCAGCAGCGAAAGCTGCTCTATGGCATACAGTTGTTGTATTGAAGCGAAGAAGAGTGAAGTAAAAGCCATTGCGGAAGATGATGTAGAATTGATTGCCATACCCCATATCAAACTGGATGAATGGCTTTGTAAATATCCCAGCTGGAAAAACTACATCATGCGTAGTTTTAATGAACGCTTTATTGAATTATTAAAATCAATTGAAAGCATTGCCTTTCATAAGCTGGATGACAGGCTGATAGAATACCTGAAAGATAAACAACGCATCACCGGCTCCAGCGTTATCAAGGCATCGCATAGTTTAATTGCCGATGAGCTGGCAACATCAAGGGTTGTCATATCCAGGTTATTAAAACAACTTGAAAACAGTAAAAAAATAATTCTATACCGCAACGAAATAAAACTAATGCCGGCTTTGGATCAATAGATATTAAAAATTTACAAAAGACTCCCTGTTTTGGTGTAGGAAAAAAGCTACAATTGCATAGATCCATTACATTTAATTTTACTGCCTGATATTTAATTTTATATAGACAATTCTTAATAATGTTATATTGTAGTAATTATTTGTAACGTAAATGCGTTATCACGGTCTTTACAGTATGTTAATTGTGTTTCAAGCCTGTTTTAAAAAATGTTGAATAAAAATTCACTTAATAAAGAAGGTAAATTTAATTTGCCTGCACGGGAATATAAATCAGCATTTGTATTTAACAGGAATGTGCTGTTTGGGATTTTGGCTTTTATTATTTTAGCGTCTTTATCCGCATCACTTATATATCAGCAGTACCGCATTTTTAAGCAGGAGCAAAAGAAAGAAGGGTATGGGGTAGCTGAAAATGCCAAAGAAAGACTTCAGGAGGCACTCGCCAACAGTTTATCAGCAACCAGGGTACTCTCCTTTTTTATTGATCAAAACGGAACAGTAAAACACTTTGACTCGGTAGCAGCACAGATATTAAGTACCAATAAAGGAATAGATGCATTGGAACTGGTGCCGGGTGGCATCATACAGCATGTTTATCCTTTGCAGGGAAATGAAAATGTTATTGGCTATAATATTTTGAAAGATTCAACCAGGAGCAAAGAGGCTTTCAGGGCTATTAAAAAAAATGAATTGTATTTTTTGGGGCCCTATAATTTAAAACAGGGGGGCTTCGGAATTGTGGGCAGGCTGCCTGTTTTCAGAAACGGCAGGTTCTGGGGGTTTTCGGCTGTGGTTATTAAAATGGCCACTTTGTTAAAGGCGGTAGATATAGACTCAACAGGTAAAAACGGGTATTATTTTCAACTTTCAAAAATTAATCCCGTTAGCGGCGTTAATGAATTTTTTATTCCGCATGAAACAAAAAAGTTAAGAGATTATCCAATTTATGTAGAACTGCCTATGGGCGACTGGAAACTTTCTGTGCAGCCTGTAAAAGAGAATAAAGGGCAGTTACAGATTTTTATATTTGCTTTAATTGGTTTTTTATTTTCTGTTTTCGGGGGCATATTTGTGACCACTATTTTACGAAGGCCAGAAAAACTGGACAGGCTTGTTAAAGAACGTACCAGCGCTTTAAAAAGCAGTGAAAAAAAATACCGCTCAGTTGTTGAAAGGGTTTCAGATGCTTTTATTGCCCTTGATGTAAACTGGACATACACTTATGTAAATGAAAAGGCCGGCGAAATATTATCTAAAAAACCGGAAATGCTGATAGGGGAAAATATATGGGCAGAATTTCCGGAAGCTGTTCACCAACCTTTTTATCGTGCTTACCACAGAGCTATGCAATTGCAGGAATACCAGTACGAGGAAGAATTTGACCCGCATTTAAATAAATGGATCGAGAATCATATCTATCCATCAAAAGACGGCTTAACTGTTTTTTTTAAAGACGTAACAGAAATTAAGCAGATAACGCTTGATTTGAAAAATAAGGAAGAAAAATACCGTACACTGATAGAACAGGCTTCGGATGGTATTGTAATTACAGATCTGGAAGGTGTTATCATTGAAGTGAATAACAGTATTAAACAGATGATAGGATATGAGGAACAGGAAATGATCGGTTCACACCTTAACAGATATTTGCCTGAGCAGGATATTGATGCAAAGCCATTAAGGATAAATGAATTGATGCAGGGTAAAAGCCTTTTGTATGAAAGAAAGCTTTTAAAAAAAGATGGAACGGTTATAGACGTAGAGATAAATTCCAAGATGGCCACTTCTCATACATTGATCGGTTTTATCAGGGATATTACCGAAAGAAAGAAACATGAAAATACGCTGTTGTACCAGGCAAGGCTGCTGGAAAGTGTTTCAGATGCCATTGTATCGCTGGATATGAACCGCTGTATTGTAAGCTGGAACAAGGCAAGCGAAGATTTGTTTGGATTTACTGCCGGTGAAGTAATTGGAAAAAGAGTACCCGAACTGATTAGTTTTGAATATCCCGACACAAATAATGAAGCCGTATTTAAGCAGGTATTTACCGAAGGAGAATGGAAAGGCGAATTTAATTTTATACATCCAAAATCCGGAGAAAAGATACATCTGTTAAGCGGGATCAACCTCTTAAAAAATAAAGCAGGTATTGCAAATGGTTTTATTATTACCAGTAACAATATTTCCGATAGAAAAAAAGTAGAAGAAGAGATCAGAACATCAAAAGAGCGGTTTGAATTGATAGCCGAAGCAACCAATGATGCCATCTGGGATCATGATTTTATAAAGAATGAAACCTGGGGCAATAAAAAATTATATAACCTCTACGGGCTTGCAGCTGATCAGAAAATTAATTTTGAAATGTTTTTAGAGCACATTCATCCTGATGAAAGAGCAGCAATTTTAACGAAGATGAAGCAGGCTATGGATAATTCGGAAAGTTCATTGTCGGAAATTTTTCTTTTTAAAACGGACGAGGGGTATAAAACTTTTTTTGACCGTGCTTATATCAAGTACGACGATGCCGCTAACCCCATCAGGATATTGGGTGCCATGCAGGATATTACCGAAAGAGAACGGGATCAGAAAGCATTATCAGAAAGTGAAGCAAAGTACCGCACCATAATAGAACAGGCTGCTGATGGCATTTTTATTGCCAACGGGGAAACTTATTTAATGGATGTAAACAGTGCCGGTTGCCTTATGAGCGGCTATACAAAAACTGAACTGCAAAAATTAAAATTTGAAGATGTAGTGCCTCCCGAAGACCTTATCAATAATCCGCTCAGGATTACAAAGATGCATAAAGGAGAATCTGTTACCAATGAACGTAGGTTAATATGTAAGGACGGAACCATCATAAATGTGGAAATAAGTGCTCAAAAACTTTTAGATGGCCATTACCAGTTATTTGTGAGAAATATATCCGAGCGTAAAAAAGCAGCAGAAAAATTAATTGAGAATGAAAAAAAACTGCAACAGGTCTTATCAAGCACGGTAGATAATTTTTATGTGGTTGATGTGAATTATAATGTGATCTTAATCAATAAAGTTGCAGAACGGAACCTGGAAATAGCATGGGGAAAACCGGTGAAGCAGGGCTATAATCTTCTTGATATTATACCAGAGGAGGGAGAAGAACCGATAAAAGAGAATTTTGAAAAAGCCTTTGCAGGTGAAAATATTGAGTACGAAATGCACCTTACCAATCCAGGCCTTCCATCCTGGGTAATGATACGTTTTACACCAGTATATGATGAATCAGATACGGTAAATGGTGTTTCTGTTGTTGCAAGAGATATCTCTGCACGAAAACAGGCTGATGAGCTGTTGCAAAAATCGTATGAAGATATCCGCCAGCTGGCATCCAACCTGCAAACGATAAGGGAAGATGAACGCACCACCATTGCACGGGAAATACATGATGAACTGGGCCAGCAGCTTACAGGACTGAAACTTGACCTGCTTTGGCTTATGCGGAAAATTAACAGTAGTGATGATGAAATAGATAGTAAAATGAAAGAGAGTATTGATCTAATTAATGCTACTATTGGTTCAGTAAGAAAAATATGTACAGATCTGCGGCCAAGCATTCTTGATGACCTTGGTTTACTGCCGGCTTTGGAATGGCATGGAGAAGAGTTTGAAAAACGATCAGGTACAAAAGTTGTATTCGAAAATACTGTGGGAGATTTTACGGTATCTCCCCAGGTTGCTACGGGTATTTTCAGAATATACCAGGAACTGCTTACCAATATAGCCCGGCATGCCAATGCAAGCCTGGTAAGAGCTTCAATAAGTAAGGATGAAAACAGGCTATATTTTAGTGTAGAAGATAATGGAAATGGAGTAGATACCGAAACGATAAAAAATAAAAAAAACCTGGGTTTGCTGGGTATAAAAGAACGTTGCCTGCTTTTTGACGGCACCTATGAGTTTGTAAGTAAACCTGGCGAGGGCTTTGTAACAACTATATCTGTTCCATTGCAAATAGTGAAAGTTAAATTATGAAAATTATAAAGCATGCTGTGAATTTTAATTACCGGTGATCATAGGATAATGACTAAGATGAATTTAAAATCCAATGCTGATCTTACCGGTATAACAAGTTGATTTAAATTATAGTGAGGTTAAATCAGCTGTAAATTCTGTCAAAAGCAGTTTTATATTTTTCCATGATAACCTTACGCTTCAGTTTCAGGGTTGGGGTGAGTTCGCCACTGTCAATGGTCCATTCGTTTGGCAACAGTTCAAATTTTTTGATCTGCTCCACATGGTTAAAAAACTTATTGAAAGAATCAATCAGTTCTTTATATAGATCTAAAACCTTTGGATTGTGAATCGCATCTTCAATGGTAGTAAAAGGTATTCCCTTATGCAGCATCCATTCTTTTAAATTGATAACAGAAGGAACAATTAATGCGCCAACAAATTTTTGTTCGGCACCTACTACCATCATCTGCTCAACAAAAGGAGATTCCTTCATCTTATTTTCAATGGGTTGCGGGGCCACATATTTACCACCACTGGTTTTAAATAATTCTTTTTTCCGGTCGGTAATTTTTAAATATTTACCGTCTTCAAAAACACCAATGTCACCGGTATGTAACCAGCCATCAATAATGGTTTCAGCGGTAAGGTCGGGCCTTTTATAGTACCCCATCATTACACTTGGCCCCTTTACACAAATTTCTCCATCAGCTTCCAGTTTTACTTCCTGGCCATCTATAACCAAACCTACGGTGCCAAATTTAGTACCACCTTTTTTGCGGCAGTTAACACTAATTACCGGGCTGTTTTCTGTTGGCCCATATCCTTCGTAAATCGGAATGCCTGCAGCTGTAAAAATTCTGATCAACCTTATCTGGCATGCCGCACCACCGGTTACTATCAGTTTTATATTTCCCCCCAATGCCTCCCGCCATTTGCTGAAAATTAATTTATTGGCTAATGCCAGCTGCATATTATACCAAAGGCCTTTTGATTTTATATTATCGTAATCATTTGCCAGTGCTACGGCCCAGTAAAATAATTTTTTCTTTACACCGGTAAGCTCAGCCCCTTTGGCCATTATTTTTTCATAGGTTTTTTCAAGCAGCCTGGGTACAGTTGAAAATAAAGTTGGTTTTACTTCTTTTAAATTTTCGGCAATGGTATCCAGGCTTTCGGCATAATAAATAGAAGCACCGCTGCTTATATAAATAAACGAAACCATTCTTTCAAAAATATGATTAAGGGGTAAAAAACTAAGTGCCCTTCCATCCAGGTCATCTGTAAAAGGAAAACTCTTTTTGGCGTTTATTACATTGGTAACAATATTGCGGTGGCTTAGCATTACACCTTTTGGCGTGCCTGTGGTACCCGAGGTGTAAATGATGGTTGCACAATGTTCGGCTTTAATGGTTGCTTTAATTGCCTCCATCTTTTCAAGATCGGCTGCAGTAATATCTGCGATAAGTGTTTTCCAGAATATTACATCCGGTAATTCATCAAAACTGTACACATTCATTAAACTGGGTACATTGTCTTTGATGATATTCACTTTATCTAAAATATCCTGCCCACTTACAAAAACATGTTTAATAGTAGCGTCGTTAAAAATGAATTCCAGCTCATTTACATTGGTAGTAGGGTAGATGGGGCAAATGGCGGCACCAATTTGCTGGCAGGCCATATCCAGCATCAGCCATTCGGGCCGGTTCTTTGAAATAAGGGCAATCTTATCCTGGTTTTCAATGGCCATATCATAGCCGCTTACCCCCAGTTTCATCAGACCTGCACTCAGTTTATCAATCGTTTCTTTAACTTCAGCTGTACTGAAGTTTCTCCATTTACCGTTTTCTTTTCCGCTAAACATATCCGGTTTGGGAAAACTGTTTAACTGAAAATCGATGTAATCAAAAATTCTGGATTGTTCATTCATATGCAATCGTTCGTTTAACGGGATATCTATTTATTCAGATTCTTCAGTTTTTCATATTCACGCTCCGCAAGCGTGTCTTTGTCGGTTTTATAGGCTTTTATAAATTTAAAGACCAGGCCAATGCCTAAACCCAGCATTACCCACAAGGGCCATGAGGTGCCATTAAAACCAGTGTGCCGGCCGCTGGTAAAATACCAAACTGCCCAGCATATTACCGAGATAACTGCAAAGCCAATAAGACTGTCCTGGAAATCGGCCCGGCGTTTGGCGATTTGCCATAATTTTTCATCGCGTTGCTCTTCCATAATAGGATAGTTTTTACAACAAGTTAATTAAAAATAGTCAATTAAGCATTGGCCACAAAAATGTCGGCAACAAGTATTTATTTATGGTAGTATTGGCCCGCCGGTACTTTAAAAATCCTGTCCTGCAAAAACCTGTTAAGTGCTGCATATTCTTTGGGATGGGCAGCAATCCATTTTTGATAGGCCGGCATGTTTTGCTCAGTGGCAAAAACCCATTGGTTGTAAGCTTCAAACAAGCCTTCCTGAATGTATTGTTTGTGCAACTGGAATAATTTATAAGGGAATTTTGTGGCATAATCTGCATCCCATTCTAAAATAAACCTGGTTCTGAGTATTGAAACAGATTCGGTATTTATACCTGTTGTAAGCAGCGGGCTTTGCTTGTTCATTATTTTTAAATAGGCAATAGTAAAAGGGCTTTTGTCTTTATTGCTTTTTTCGATGTTGGCATCTGCAAACAATTTTTTGTAGCCCTCAAATAAAATATTTTTTATTTCAGGAGCAAAGGCACTTTTTGGGTCGATGTTTATAAATATTTCGCCATACAGTAAACTCCATACTTTATCCAGTGTAAAATAATAGTACTTGCTGGCATTGTAATAATTGCCTGCAAAACCGGGGTCGTTTTCTATTCCTTTTTCCCATTGTTTAATAGCAGTAAAATCACTTTTGGTCCACAAAACTTTACCCAGTTCATTATACAAAGGGCCACTGTTGGGTAATTTTTTAATGCCTTTTCTGTAGGTGTCTTCGGCGCCTTTAGCATCTTCCAAAGCCCAATATGCATCGCCGGCTATTTGAAATATCTGGTCATCCACATCATCCCTGTCGAACAGGCGTGTTAAAGTTTCAATACATTTATTGTAATCTTTCATGTAATAATAATTCAGCCCCAGGTCTTTAACAATTTCAATGTTGCCCGGTTGTTTGCCGAGTGCCCTGTTTAGTATCAATATGGCATTGGCATAATCTCCCTTATGCATAAAGTCTCTTGCATTATCATGTAATTGTTTGGCATCCTGGGCAAACAAAATGGTTTGACTGCAAACTGCAATCAGTATCAAAAAAAGTTTTTTCATCAAATGAAGTTACAATGAAATATTAAATAAGGTTCCGGCTGTTAAACATTAACAGCCCTTATTCAGCTTTATGAGCGGTGTATGGCCACTAAACAGGCTAATGAATACTTAGCTGCTTTTGTTATTTATGCGTATTGAGGTTAAAATCTGTTTGTAGTGGCCTGACACCTGAACAGATCTTATTCAGCTGCTGCTATTAAATGAGTAAGCAATCCATCCCGTAGTTTGGGCTCAAACCAGGTACTTTTGGGTGGCATTACATTTCCGGAGTCGGCAATATCAAATAACTGCTGAATAGTTACCGGGTGTAAACTGAATGCCACAGCCATTTCGCCGCTGTTCACTCTTTTTTCCAGCTCGTGTAAACCACGTATGCCTCCAATAAAATCAATGCGTTTATCTGTACGCTGGTCTTTGATATTCAACACGGGGTCTAATAAATTATTTTGCAGGATGGATATGTCCAATACACCAATCGGGTCTTCAGCATAGCTGTTTTCATTAGCCGTTAAACGGTACCATTGCTTATCCAGGTACATACCTATATCATGCAGTTTTGCAGGCGAAAAAGCTTTCTCTGCCTTTTCTACAGAAAAATTATTTTTAATGGCCGATAAAAAATCAGCATTGCTCAAACCGTTTAAATCTGTAACCACCCGGTTGTAATCCATAATGTACAACTGATCTGATGGAAATAAGGTAGTCAAAAAGATATTGGCTCCTTCAGGTGTATCAGCACCAAGTGCAGCCCTTACTTTGGCAGCAGAAGCTGCACGGTGGTGTCCATCGGCAATATAAGTGCAGGGTACTTTTTCTTTAAAGATGGTGGAGATCTTTTCAATAGTATCGTCGTCATTCACAATCCAAACGGTATGTTGAATGTCATCATCAGCAGTAAAATTATACACCGGGCTTTTTTCTTTCCATTTATTGATCAGCTCATCAATCTCAGCCACATTACGGTAAGCTAAAAAAACATTACCAGTTTGTGCGCCGGTTGTTTTTATGTGATTAATTCTATCCAGTTCTTTTTCGGGCCGGGTGAATTCATGTTTTTTTATCAGGTTGTTTTCATAATCATCAACCGAGCTGCCACAAACCAAACCGGTTTGGCTTTTGCCGTTCATCTGCAGCTCATATATATAATAACAGGCTTTGCTTTCCCTGAATAAAATATTGCGGCTTATAAAAGCATCCAGGTTTTCTTTTGCTTTTTCATACACTTCGGGTGCATGTGTGTCCATGCTTTCGGGCAGGTCAATTTCACCTTTGGTAATGTGTAAAAAACTTACATTATTACCCTGTGCTTCTACCTTTGCTTCCTTACTGTTCAATACATCATAGGGCCTTGATGCTACCTGCTTTGCCAGCTCTGCTGCGGGCCTTAGTGCTTTAAAGGGTGATATGGTTACCATACTATTCTTAATTAATTATATAAAATTAAATTACGCATACTGCAATGCAAACTCGTGCATTGCCTGTTTTAATACCTGTACACTGCTTATTGGCAGTGCATTATAAAGCGAGGCCCTGAAACCGCCAACCAGCCTGTGCCCCTTAATACCAACAATGCCCTGCTCTTTTGTAAACTGTAAGAAAGGAGCTTCCAGCGATGCATCGTTCATCACAAAACAAACATTCATTTTACTTCGGTCTTCTTTATTTACTGTGCCTGTAAAAAGCGGGCTTTCATCAATAGCAGCATATAATAAAGCGGCTTTTTCATTGTTCAGTTTTTCTATTGCAGCAACACCACCCTGCGCCTTTAACCATCTTAAAGTCAGCATGCAAACATACACGGCAAAAACAGGCGGCGTGTTCAACATGCTTCCTTCCTTTATATGGTTGCGGTAATCCATAATGGTTGGAATGGCACGTTTTACTTTTCCTAAAATATTTTTATTAACCACCACCAGGTTTACACCGGCCGGCCCCATATTTTTTTGTGCACCTGCATAAATAAGATCAAAGGAATTAAATTCCAACACCCTGCTGAAAATATCACTGCTCATATCAGCCACCAGGCTGTTGCTTGTTTTTGGAATTTTTTGCCATTGCGTACCGTAAATGGTATTGTTGGTTGTAATGTGCAGATATTTTGCATCATTGGGTACAGCAAAATCTTTTGGTATATAAGTAAAGTTGCTCTCTTTGCTGCTGCACACAATTTCTACCTTGCCAAAAAGTTTTGCTTCTTTAATGGCTTTTGTGCTCCAAACGCCGGTATCGGTAAAAGCTGCTGTTTCTTTATCGTCCAGCAAATTCATAGGCACCTGCATAAATTGGGTAGATGCGCCGCCATGCAAAAATAAAACCTCGTGCTCATCGTCCAGCAGCATGAGCTCTTTCACCAATGCGATGGTTTCATCCATGACTGCCTGAAAAATGGGTGTACGGTGACCGATCTCTAAAATAGATAAACCGGTATCATTAAAATTAAGAACGGCTTTTGATGCTTCTTCAAAAACTGACCTGGGTAAAATGGAAGGGCCTGCATTGAAATTGTGGATCTGACCCCCTAACCCCCTGAAGGAGGAATTGCTAACATTCATCTTAAGAATTTAAGCTGCAAAAATACCTAAATGAAATCACTTTAAAGGCTCAAAAAATATAACAATAAAATAGCTTTCTACAGGCAAAAAATCTGCGAAATCATAAAAATTAATTCAATCAGCGATCATTGTTCTTCACGGCCAATCATTTTACCGCCCGAACTCCATTGTTTATTCAGGTTTTCAAATTCCTTAAGATCGGCTTCGGTAAATTTTTGTGTAGCCAACGCTTTCAGATCGGGCTGGCCTGCATTAACCCAGGCTGTGTACCAGAAAGATGCAATGGCATAAATGGATTGGCGCATCCGCCGCTCAATCATGCCATCCAGCATTTTATTATAGGCAATGGTAAAGGCAGATGAGTATTGACGGATAGTTTTACCATTCCTGTTTTCAAAAGCATATTTTTTATCGTCGGCAAATTTTTTGCTGAGTTCACGTTCGTAGGTTAAAACTGTATCGGCAGCACGGGCACTTTCTAACACACGTTTCCAGATAAAATCTCCGGGGTTCTGTATATATTCGGCTTTGCCAATAAAAAAATCAAATGCTGTTTCTGCCAGTAACTCCGGCACCCGGCTTTCCCAAAAACCATGAATGCCTTTTTGGTTGGTAAGCTGCCCGTTGTGATTGCTGCTGGCATGCAGCGGTACGTGTGCATCTGAAATGTAATGGCCAATCTCCGCACTGTATTTCATGATCTGGCTGTAATTTTTTTCTTTAAACGCATCAGTTAACCGGTACAGCATGGTTTGTACATGCCAGGGCACAATGCCGTGCTGCTTTAAAGAATCTTCTCCAAATTTTTCAACGGCATCTTTCCATTTTCTTGGTAGATTGGAATAAGGATAAACTCCATAATGATCAATATCAATATAGTGCCTGGGGCCTTCGTCCGGAAAGGCATATCTTCTTTTATCGGGGTCAATGGCATGTTCACTCAGGAAGCCGATATTAGGTTTAAACAAAACAATCATTTCCGGCGGTAACAAAAAAACAGCGTAGTAATTTATTTTCTGGTGTGCATAAAAACCCCAGCAGTAGGATGAGAAATTTGCTGTTAGCAATGGGCAGATAACTATTATAAAACGAAATGCTTTTTTCATAGCGGCTACTTAAATATACAGCTTATTTATCTTTTTGTCTCATCTTCATCAATATCAGTAACACCCCCACTTACAGCAAATTTCATGGTTTGCGATGCACTGATATTGTCTATAAGCCGCACCCTGTTTTTTGGAATAACATATACATTGCCCGCAATGGAATAGGCCATGGGCACATACACCGTTACATAATCTTTCAGTCCAAAATCCTCCATATCTTCCCTGGTAACAAAACCAAAACGCCAGACATCATTATCATCAACATTGGCAAGTACATTTTTGGTAAATTTTTTGTTCTCGCCGGCAAATGCTTCAAAAAAATCACGGGTGGTAGCATAAATATGCTTGATACCGGGAGTTTTTTCAAGCAGCTTATCAAAAAAACTTACAAAACGGCTGGTAATAAAAAAAGAACTCACATAGCCTATTATGATCAAAAATGCAATAATGATCACAAACCCAATTCCATAATTTCTTACATGTACCACACCCTGTGCATCGGTATAAGAAAAAATGGGTATCAAACTATCGATAGAGGAAACCGCCCAGTACAAAAAATAGGCAGTAATGGTTACCGGGCCTAAAATAAGGAGCCCCTGTAGAAAATACTGAAGCAGTTTTTTATAGTTGAAACTCTTTGCCATAATGATTTATTTAACCTGTCAAAGATAATTGTTTAAAAAGGTACGCTGTGCGTGCCATTAATCACCACATAACGCCGTTTATTAAAAAATTGTTACGGATTGCAAAAAAAAGCGATGGAAACTTTGGTTACATTAAAAGTTTCCTTAGTTTTGCATCCGACTATGACAGAAACAGATACTAAAGCAAGAATTCAGAAAGGAGCACACGACCTGGTGATGCAATACGGCATACGCAGTGTAAGTATGGATGATATTGCCAATAACCTGGGCATGAGCAAAAAAACCATTTACCAGTATTTTAAGGATAAGGATGAACTGGTAGAAGCCGTTGTGGATGAGGTGATTACAACCAATCAATATGCCTGCAAAAAGGATATTGACAATTCTGAAAACGCCGTGCATGAGATTTTCCTGGTGATGGAAATGATGGCTGAGATGTTTAAGACCATGAACCCATCCATACTGCATGATATGCAGAAATACCATCCTGCTGCGTTCAGTAAGTTCAAAAAACATAAAAACGAATTCCTGTACAATGTATGTACGCAAAACCTGCTGCGTGGTGTACAGGAAGAGTTATACAGGCCAGAGATATCTGTAGATATTTTATGCCGCTACCGGGTAGAGACCATGTTTATTCCTTTCCATCCTGAATTTCAACAAAGCCTGAAACAAAGTCTGGCAAAAATTGAAGAAGAAATACTGATGCATTTTCTTTTTGGCCTGGTATCGCAAAAGGGTTACAAACTGATCATTAAATACCGGGAACAAATAGAAAAAGAATCAGCAAAAAAATAATAAGTAATAAAATAGTTGTGATGAAAAAATTAAAGAATTATAGTTTGTTGGTAATGGGCATGTTGGCTTTGAATATAGCAAATGCACAAACAGTAAACTCATTTACGGTGCAACAGGCAGCAGACTATGCCAAAAAGAATTCGGTACAGGTAAAAAATGCGCTGCTGGATATTTTAATACAAAAGCAGACGAACAGGGATATTACCTCTATTGCATTGCCGCAGATCGGAGGTTCAGCATCGGTAAATGATTATCTGCAAATTCCTACCACCCTTTTGCCGGGCCAGATTGTAGGGCAGCCTGTCGGCACTTATGTGCCCGTTAAATTTGGCACCAAGTGGAATGCTTCAGCTGGTGTATCGCTGAGCCAGATCGTTTTTGACGGCCAGGTATTTATTGCACTAAAGGCACGAAACGGAACCATTACTTACCAGGAACAGATAGCTAAACTTACTGAAGAAAGCATTATAGCCAACGTACATAAAGTGTATTACCAGCTGGTTACCGGTAAAATTCAGATCGAATTGCTGGATGCAAACATAAACAGGCTTGAAAAACTAAAGCGTGATGTACAGATCATGTATGATAACGGCTTTACCGAAAAAGTAGATATTGATAAACTTGCAGTACAGCTTGCCAACCTGCAAACTGAAAAACTAAAAGCAAACAACCTGATAGCAAATGGATACGCTGGCCTGAAAATGCTGATGGGCATGCCTGTCAAAGACAGCCTGGTGCTGACTGATACGCTTGATGACAACAAGATAAGAGAAGGTGTATTGGAAGCCAGTCAGTATAAATATACCGACCGTAAAGAGTTTCAGATAATAGAAACAGCAAATAAACTGAACGGATTGAATGTAAGAAGATACAAACTGAGTGCAATACCCTCATTTGCATTGGTTGGTAACTATGCCTTGCAGGCGCAACGAAGCAAATTTGATTTTTTTGGCAAAGGAGACTGGTTCAGCACTTCCTACATCGGTTTACAAATGCATGTGCCCATCTTTAATGGCTTTGCATTAAAAGCCAGAACGCAAAAAGCAAGACTGGAGTTGCAGAAAACACAAAATCAAACCGAAGCATTAAAAATAAATATTGATGCAGAAGTGGAAACCGCTAAAAACAATTTTGTTGCAGCCATTGCTTCTATGGATTTTCAAAAGAAGAATATGGTACTTGCTGAAAAAGTATATGGCCAAACCAAAAAGAAATATGAAATAGGTACGGGTTCTGCTACTGAAATAAATACGGCGCAGCTTGATCTTAAGACAGCACAAACCAATTACATCACGGCTTTATCAGATGCCATTATTGCAAAGATCGATTTCTTAAAAGCCACCGGAAAATTATAATTAAACAGACTAACTATAAACAGATGAAAAAAATAACACAAATTTCAATTGCCATTTCTACCTTGTTTTTAATCGCATCGTGTGGGAACAGTTCAAAAGACGGATCGGCTGCCATTAACGATAAAAAAGCAGCCATTGAAAAACTAAAAGCCGACAAGACCAAAACGGATGAAGAAATTAAAAAACTACAGGCAGAGCTGGAGAAGCTTGATACGAATTCTGCCAACGCTGCAAAAATAAAACTGGTTTCGGTTACAGCAGTAACCACGGAAGATTTTAAGCACTTTATCGATCTGCAGGGAAAGATAGATGCAGAAAATATTTCTTACATATCGCCCCGTATGGGTCCGGCACAGGTAAAAGCTGTATATGTTTCCCAGGGCCAGGCTGTAAAAAAAGGCCAGCTGTTATTAAAGCTGGATGATGCCATTATGCGCCAGAGTGTAACAGCCGCAACGCAACAGCTGGAAGGAATAAAAACACAATTGGGGTATGCCAGAAATCTATACCAACGGCAGCAAAACCTTTGGAAAGAAGGGATTGGTACAGAAGTGCAGCTGATCACTGCCAAAACAAATGTAACCAGCCTGGAAAATCAATTATCTGCCGCAGGCGAAAATATAAAAACGTTGCAGGAACAATTAAAAACAGCCAATGTTTACAGTGATGTAACCGGCATTGCAGATATTGTTGCTATACGGGTTGGAGAAACATTTTCGGGCATGAGTGCTACCGGGCCTCAAATAAAAATTGTAAATACTTCATCACTAAAAGTGGTTACCAATGTGCCTGAAAATTATTTAACCAGGATACACAAAGGTTCGCAGGTGCAGATATTTATACCGGATGCCAATAAAACAGTTAATTCAACCATTTCATTGATAAGCCAGGCAATTGATCCCACCCAGAGAGGTTTTATTGCCGAGGCAAAAATTCCTTATGATGCAGTATTAAAACCAAGCCAATCGGCTGTGGTAAAAATTTTGGATTATGCAGCTGCCAATGCCATCGTAATTCCGGTAAATGTGATACAGAGCGATGAGACCGGTAAATATGTTTATGTAGTAAGTAAGAGCAGCAATGGTAAAACACTGGCGCACAGGGTAGTTGTAACCATTGGCGAAGTATATGGCGAAAAGGTTGAAATAAAAGCCGGCCTTAAAGCAGGAGATCAATTGGTTACGGAAGGATTCCAGAATTTGTACGAAGGACAGACCATTACTACAACGCTGTAATGCTATCCTTAAAAATAAACAGAACTAACTTATTTTCCTTTTAAAGAAAGGGCAACAAAAATATTTTTATGAATTTCATTGAAGGAGTAAAAGATAAATTTAAACAGTTTAAACCTACCAGTTGGGCTGTAGATAACCGAACTGCTGTGTATATTATCGCAGTGATAATATCGGCCTTTGGCCTTATCAAGTTTACCACCATGCCCAAGGAGCAGTTTCCGGATATTGTAGTACCAACCATTTCTATTGTTACAGTATATGCCGGTAATTCGCCCAAGGATATTGAGAACCTGGTAACCAGGCCTATTGAAAAACAATTGAAAGGTATCAGCGGTGCCAAGGTTAAAAAAATTACCAGTACATCACAGGCCGATTACAGTTTGATCGTAACAGAATTTGATACGGATGTAAAAACAGAAGTAGCTAAGCAAAAAGTTAAAGATGCGATTGATAAAGCAAAAACAGATCTGCCGGAGGATCTTACTTCTGAACCCGCAGTTGCCGAATTTGCATTTAGCGAAATGCCCATCATGTTTGTAAACGTGAGTGGCGATTTTGACGGAATCAAACTGAAACAGTATGCCGATAAATTACAGGATAAGTTTGAAGAACTAACCGAGATAACCCGTGCAGAAATTGTGGGCGCACCGGAAAGGGAGATACAGGTAAATGTAGATCCTTATAAAATGAGCCAGGCCCGGGTAAGTTTTATGGATATAGAAAACGCCATCAGCCGGGAGAACAGGGATATTACAGGTGGTACGCTGGAGATAGGCGATATGCGACGCACCATCAAAGTAAAGGGGCAATTCATCAGCGCTCTTAATCTTAATAATATTGTAGTGCGCAGCAGTGCACAGGGTGCTACTGTTTACCTGAGAGATATTGCAGAGTTAAAAGATACCATTAAAGAAAAAGACAGTTATGCCCGTTTGGATGGTAAGAATGTGGTAACACTCAACATCGTAAAGCGTGCCGGAGAAAACCTGATTAATGCTGCAGATAAAATAAAAGGTATTGTAGAAGATATGAAGGTGAAGGAAGAGTTGCCTAAAGATCTGAAAGTGGTGATCACCGGCGATTTAAGTAAAGCAACCAAAACATCTTTTAACGAACTGGTAAATACCATCATCATTGGTTTTGTGCTGGTACTTATCATCCTCATGTTTTTCATGGGGGTAACCAATGCCTTCTTTGTGGCATTGAGTGTGCCGCTAAGTGTGTTTGTGGCCTTTATGTTCCTGCCGCTGGCAGATGGCATTATTGGTACAACCGTAACACTAAACTTTATTGTACTCTTTGCGTTGCTGCTGGGGCTGGGTATTATTGTGGATGATGCGATCGTCGTCATAGAGAATACGCACCGTATTTATAACAACGGCAAGGTCCCGATAGTGCGAAGTGCCAAGGAAGCTGCCGGCGAGGTTTTTATTCCCGTGCTGGCAGGTACTGCAACTACATTGGCGCCATTCTTTCCGCTGCTATTATGGAAAGGTTTGATAGGCAAGTTCATGATATACCTGCCTGCTGTACTCATACTTACTTTAGCAGCATCATTGATCGTGGCATTTTTCTTTAACCCGGTTTTTGCGGTAAGTTTTATGAAGCCCGAGGGGAAGGAATTTGAAAAGCCCAAGCGTGCCATCTGGACCAATAAACGGTTTATCATTTTTGTAATAGCCGGTATTTTATTGCACATCCCGGGTTTCCACGGCACTGCTAACTTCCTTTTGATAATGGCACTCCTGATGGTATTCAATGCGTATGTATTAAATGATGCCATACATTCTTTTCAAAAAAGAGTTTTGCCTGCACTGATGAACCGGTATGAAAAATTACTGAAGTGGGTACTGGTTGGCTGGAGGCCGGTTTGGGCATTTGCTTCTTTGTTTGGGTTGTTTGCATTATCACTGGTGTTATTAATTATGAGTATAGGTGCAGGCAGAACCAAATCAACTTTCTTTCCAAGCGGCGATCCTAATTTTATTTATGTGTATTTAAAATTACCGGTAGGTACTGATATTAAATACACTGACAGTGTTACGCATTTACTGGAAGAACGTGTTCAGAAAATCCTGGTAAAAGAATTGCCTATGCAACCCGGTGGTATTGTAGAAAGCATTATTACCAATGTGGCTGTTAGTGCCAATAATCCCCGGGATAATAACAGAAGTGTGCAGCCTAACCTCGGCCGTATACAGGTGTCTTTTGTTGAGTATGAAAAAAGACATGGCAAAAAAACATTGCCTTTTAAAGAAGAGATACGCAGGCAGATGACGGGTATACCAGGCGCCAGTATTGAAGTGGCACAGGAAGATGGTGGCCCGCCAACCGATCCCCCGGTGAATATTGAAATACAGGGAGATAATTTTGAAAGCATTGCAAAGGTTGCCAACGACCTGTCGCATTATATGGATACAAACCAGATCAATGGAATTGAAAACCTGCAGATGGATGTGGATCTGAACAGTCCGGAAATAACTATTAATGTAGACAGGGAAAGAGCCATGATGGAGGGATTGAGTACTGCACAGATAGGTATGGAAATTCGTACGGCTTTATTTGGTAAAGAAGTAAGTAAATTAAAAGATGGCGAAGATGAATACAAGATACAGGTACGAACTACCGACCTGGTGCGCCATAATATTACTGACCTGATGAACATGCGTATTACATTTATGGATATGAATACGATGCGGATAAAAAGTGTTCCCCATCAGTGCCGTGGCCAGCATCGATTATACTACAGCAACCGGAGCAGTAAAACGTAAAAATGTAAAACGTACCATACAGTTGCAAAGTAATGTGCTTGATCCTACGATGGTGGGAAAAGTAAATGCCGAATTGCAATTGAAGATTGATGATTTTAAAACAAAGAATAAAATTCCATCTGATGTTACTTTAAGATTAAGCGGACAAAGTGAGCAGGAAAAAGAAACGAGTACATTTTTATTGTATGCACTGGCAGGAGCAATGGCACTTATATTTTTGATATTGGTATTGCAGTTCAACAGTATCAGTAAACCGTTTATAGTAATCACAGAAATATTTTTCAGCATTATCGGTGTATTGCTTGGTTATGCGTTAACTGGTATGACAATAGCAACGATCATGTTGCTTGTAGGTATTATTGCATTGGCGGGTATTGTAATTAAGAATGGTATTCTGTTAATTGAATTTACAGATGAATTACGGGGCAGGGGCATGCGTACCAGGCATGCGGCTATTGAGGCCGGTAAGATCCGTATCATTCCGGTATTACTTACAGCTGTGGCAACTATTTTAGGTCTGTTGCCGCTGGCAGTTGGTTTTAATATCGATTTTGTTTCCTTCTTCCAGCACCTGAATCCGCATATTTTCTTTGGTGGCGATAGTGTGGTATTCTGGGGGCCATTAAGCTGGACGATGATATTCGGTTTGATTTTCGCTTTCTTCCTTACGTTGATAATGGTGCCAAGTATGTATCTTATTTCAGAAAGATTAAGGAGGCCAATGGAGAAATTCTATGGCACTAAATTTATCGGGATGCTTGGATTTATCGGACCCTTTTTCTTCCTTTTTGTAGGTCTTATGTATTTGGTAAGAAGAATGCAGGGTAAGAAGGTTTGGAACGGACAATTAAAACAACCTCCTGCAAAGGCTTAGTATAATGTATTCCTGAAATGGAAAATCTGGAAAATGCTGCTCATGCAAATGGGTGGCATTTTTTCCTTTCATCATAATTTTATGTTTTCTTTTTTTTATTTGATATTATCTTCACAAAAAAAATATAGCCATGCGAACAAACCATGAAATTGATTACAAAATTCACGGGGAAGAACTTCAGTTTGTAGAAATTGAACTGGACCCCGGCGAAACAGCCATTGCAGAAAGCGGTGCCTTTATGATGATGGACAACGGCATTGAAATGGAAACCATTTTTGGAGATGGAAGCCAGCAACAAGGCGGCGGATTTTTGGGTAAATTAATGAGTGCCGGCAAACGCCTTATTACCGGCGAAAGTTTATTTATGACGGCATTTACCAACACCGGGCAGGGAAAAAAAAGAGTAAGCTTTGCTTCACCGTATACCGGCAAAATCATTAAGTTCGATTTACAGGAACTGGGTGGTAAGATCATTGCACAAAAAGATGCTTTCCTATGCTCAGCTAAAGGAGTAAGCATTGGTATTGAATTTCAGCGCAGGCTGGGTACCGGTATTTTTGGCGGCGAAGGTTTTATTATGCAAAAACTGGAAGGCGACGGACTGGCTTTTGCACATGCCGGTGGCTATGTGGTTGAGCGGCAATTACAACCGGGCGAAGTTTTAAAAGTAGATACCGGTTGTGTGGTGGCTTATACACCCAATGTAGATTTTGATATAGAAATGGTGAAGGGTATCAAGAATTTTATGTTTGGTGGCGAAGGATTGTTCTTTGCAAAACTTACCGGCCCCGGTCATGTATGGCTGCAAAGTTTGCCCATCAGCCGCCTGGCAGGCCGCATTATGCAGTATGGTACTTACAAGCGCAAAGAAGAAGGAGGAGTTTTAGGCGGGCTTGGTAATTTGCTGGATGGAAGGGAATAACTATCAAATCAATTAAAAATATGCAGTCAGGCCAATAGCCTGACTTTTTTTATAAAAATAATTTTGGTCGTTCCATTTGATTAATCGTATATTTGCGATATAAAATAAAACAATGGCCATTCACAAAAAAGAAGCGTTTACCCAAAAAGAGCAGGAACTGGCAGAGTTTGCCAAAGCCCTGGCTCATCCTGCCCGTATTGCCATTTTAAAATTGCTGGCACAAAAGAATGAATGTATTTGCGGTGAGATCGTAGAAGTGTTACCGCTTTCACAATCAACCGTATCCCAGCATTTAAAAGAACTAAAGAATGCCGGCTTGATTAATGGCAGTATTGACGGTCCACGCAGCTGTTACTGTATTAACTGGAAGGCCTTTGAAAAATTTATGGGCGAGTTCAGTTTCTTATTTAATAAACTGAAAGTGCAGAATGAGAAAGCCTGTTGCTGAAATTAAATTTAACCAATAAAATATAAAGCCATGGACAACGAATCTCAAATTAAAGAACTGGTAAAGGAAAAGTACGCTGCTATTGCAGAACAAAGCCAAACACAAAATGCAACTTCCTGTTGCGGAGCCACATCAAGTTGCTGTGGTGATGAAGTGTATAACATCATGAGCGATGATTATACAAAAATGGAAGGCTATAATCCGGATGCTGATCTTGGCCTGGGTTGCGGTTTGCCAACCGAATTTGCTAAAATCAAAGCAGGGGATACAGTTATTGATCTGGGCAGCGGTGCCGGCAATGATGCTTTTATTGCCCGTAAAATTGTGGGCGAAAACGGCAAAGTACTGGGTATTGATTTTACTGAAGCTATGATTGCCAAAGCAAGAACCAATGCCGAAAAACTGAGTTTTAATAATGTAGAATTCAGACTGGGGGATATTGACGATATGCCTGTTACCAGTAATTATGCCGATGTAATTGTAAGCAACTGTGTACTCAATTTGGTGCCCAACAAACATAAAGTGATCAGCGAAATTTTCAGGGTATTAAAACCCGGGGCTCATTTTTCAATATCTGATATTGTACTGGAAGGTGCCTTGCCTGCCAAATGGAGGGAAGTAGCAGAATTATATGCAGGCTGTGTAAGTGGTGCCATTCAAAAACAGGTGTACCTGGAGATGATAGAAGCTGCAGGCTTCCAAAATATTCTGTTGCAAAAGGAAAAGGAAATTATCATACCCGATGATATTTTAAAAAATTATTTATCAGAAACTGAAATTGCTGAATACAAAAACGGCAACACCAAAATAACCAGCATTACCGTGTATGCCGAAAAACCGGCCAAAGACGACAGGAATTGCTGCGAACCCGGAAGTGGATGCTGCTAGGAATGTTTTTTCATCCTTTAAAAGTATAGCCATGAACACAAACACAAAAGATCCAAACTGTTGTACAACAAACGGATGCTGCGGCCTAACCGATAAGGATTGCTGCTAAAAATTAGCTTTGCCAAAGTTTAAACTTTGGCAAAGCTTTTAAAATCTTTTAAATTAAAAATTGTGATAACAGAAAAAACAACACCCACTGCTTTAAAAATTGCAGTAACTGAAAAAGAAAGATTGCAGGCAATTGAGATATTACAGCAACAAAATTTACCCACTTCAGATATTAATGAAGATAAACTGATGTACTTATTAATGAATGGTGAAAAAATAATTGGCACTGCCGGTCTGGAAATATTTGATGATTGTGCTTTGCTCCGCAGCGTAAGTGTTATAAACGAAGAACAAGGCAAAGGCTATGGCAGCATCATTAATGAGGAGATAGAAAACTATGCAAAGGAAAGCGGCATCAATTGTATGTATTTACTAACAACCACAGCAAAGGATTTTTTTGATAAGCAGGGTTATTGTGTTATCAAAAGAGAAGAAAGCCCGGTTTCTGTACAACAAACGGCAGAGTTTATCTCTTTATGCCCTTCATCAGCTGTAGTAATGAAAAAGAAAATATAAAGCAATGTTGGTAAAAGCCATAGCAACTGATTTTGATTTTTTTTACAGCCTGTACATGCATCAGCAGGTAAATCCATTTTTATTGTATGAAGTAATGGAAAAGGACATGTTTAAACCTATTTTTAATGATTTGCTACAGCAGCAGGTGCTGTATAAGTTTAATGATGGTACTGCCGATGCAGGTATGTGTAAATTAGTACTACACCGCTACAGGGACAGTCATAAAATGTATGTGGGTGGGTTGGCAATTCACCCGGTACATACAGGTAAAGGCTTTGGAGTTTTGTTGATGCAGGATATTATAACTTTTGCAAAGGCACATAATCGCAGCAGGGTTGACTTAACTGTTTCTACCGAAAATGAAAAAGCGATAGCCCTATATAAAAAATGCGGCTTTGTAACAGAAGGCCTTTTGAAAAATTATTCTTACCTGGCCAGCCAAAACCGTTTTATTGATGAATACATGATGTGTTATTTACAAAACAACAACGTATGAAAAAAAAGAAATTACTTTTTGTTTGTATTGAAAACAGCAACCGCTCACAAATGAGCCAGGCATTTGCAAAAATGCTGGGTGGCAATGATGTGGAAGCATACAGCGCAGGCAGTAAACCCAGTGGCATTGTAAATCCAAAAGCCATTGCAGCTATGAAAGAGTTGGGCTATGATTTAAGCAAACACGACAGCAAAAGCCTGGATGAAGTAAAAGCATTTGCCCCTTTTGATGCAGTGGTAACCATGGGTTGCGGGGATGCCTGTCCCTGGATGCCCGCCAAACAATTCATCGACTGGCAGATCCCAGATCCGAAGTATATGGAACGAAAAGAATTTAATGAAGTGAGGGATTTAATAAACAGAAAAGTGGAAGAACTGATCAGAGATATAAAATAAAAAAATCCCCTGATGAAATCGGGGGATTTTTTTATGTCAATGATTTTATTTTAATCTCTGCCTGATAGCAGGGATAACAACCTTAAAATTTCAAGGTATAACCAAACAATCACTACCAGTAAACCAAATGCACTATACCATTCCATATACTTGGGAGCGCCCAATTCAGCGCCTGTTTCTATCATATCAAAATTCAGAATCAGGTTAAGTGCAGCCAGTGCCACAACAAAAATTGAGAATCCAATACCTAATGCGCTGCTTTCATGAAGAAATGGCACAGATATTCCAAAGAAACTTAAGGCGAAGGTTATGAGGTAAAAAATTGCTATACCTGCAGTAGCAGTTACAACAATAGCCCTGAACTTTGCGGTGGCTTTAATGATTTTAAAAGTATATAAAAGATACATGGCAATGCAGGTGCCGAAAGTAAGACCTACCGCATTCATTACAATTCCCGGAGCCTGGTCAGCAAAAGCGAAATTGTAGTAGGCAGATATTGCACCTACAAATAAACCTTCCAGCAAGGCATAGGCTGGTGCAAGAAAAGGGGACCATTCCTTTTTAAACATCAGTACGATTGCCACAACCAATCCTCCAATAGCCCCGGTCAATATTAAGGGCATCACGTTCCCTCCATCAGCAAATTCTTTCCAGGAATAAAAAGCTGTTCCCATTACCATTAAAAATAAAAAGCCGAATTTGTTCATGGTTCCTCTTACAGTCATGGCATTTTCATGACTGATTACCTCATCTAATACGGTGTCTTTAAATCTCTTTTCTGTCAGAACCGGGTTACTACTTTTAAAAAGTGCCATAGTTGTAAAATTTAGAAACTAAAATTAAAGCTTTTCTGTAAACGAAAGCGTTAATTTTTTAAATGGGGATACCTGCTCACCTGCTCAAAATTGTATTCATTTTTAGCCTTTAATTTGATGATGAATTGCCTTAGTTCTATTGAATCGGCCGGGTCTTCATACACCTGGTCGTGTGCAAGCAGCACCAGGTGATCTGACGTTTTTGTTTTGGCATTCGTAAACATACTGTCGATCTGTTGCATCATTTCATCACTGGTATTTGTAAGTTTTAGCTGGTTATCGTAATGCCATTCAAGGTCCCAGCCGGCTATGGTATAACCATTGGCAAAAAGTGAGTCTGCCGCCGCCTTTGATGAATTGATATCAGTTCGGTTTATCAATCCGGTACGCCAGATATTCCTGCCGGGTGTTCGTATTATATTTGCGGTTAAGTGCAGGCTGTCGGCACAGCGTTTAAAATCGTTTACTACACTATCCGGAAGCTGGTAAAATTTTGCAAACTTATTTTTAAAGGCATGGGTAAAACTGTGGTTGGCAATTTCAAAGTATTTGCAGGTAACCAGGCTGTCGAATATGGCGTTTTGTGCAGTACTGCCATAAACATGTTCACCTACAATAAATAATGTAACCGGTATTTCCTCGTCCTGCACAATGTGCATCATGTTTTTTGTGCCTTTATTAGGTCCATCATCAAACGTAAGGTAAATGGTTTTCTTTTTCTTTTTGGGAGCTCCTGCGTCATTCAGTTTAACAACAGCAGTATCTGGTTTTGAAAAATTAACCGTACTTACTTTAACGTCTGTATCGGTTTCGTAATAATAGCAGGATGTAAAAACAACGGTTGCAATGGTTGTTTTTGCCATTTGCGAAGTTACCAGGTCCATTAGCTTGTAAGGGAAGCAGGCATTGGCAGAGTCGGGGTCCATAAATGTTTGGGATAAAAAATTTGAAACATGAAGATAATAGTGCCGGGAAACCGTTTCAAAATTTCTGTTGTTAAATATTATATAAAGCCCCAACTGATTTTCAAAGCCCGGATTTAGACCTTAAAACCCAAGTTCCTTATATTTGCAGCATGGAACAGTTGTTACAACAGATAGAAGCTTTAAAAGCAGAAATTGCAGCATTTAATGATGGCGATGCCGAAACCTTTCGCATTAAATACCTGGGCACCAAAGGCCTGGTAAAAGCCATTATGGGCGAAATGAAAAATGTGGCGGCTGAAAATAAAAAGAAGCCGGACAACTTTTAAATGAGTTTAAATTATTTGCCGAATGTAAATACAATGAACTTAATGATGCTTCCTCAAAATCTGAAACCGGCAATCTGAAATCGGAAATAGACCTTAGCTTGCCTGCTGATTCTCTGCCCCTTGGCAGCCGTCACCCCATCAGCATTGTAAAAAATAAAATCATTTCTATTTTTCAAAGGCTTGGTTTTGCTGTTGCTGAAGGGCCCGAGATTGAAGACGATTTTCATAATTTTACCGCATTAAACTTACCCGAAAATCATCCTGCCCGTGATATGCAGGATACATTTTATATTGCTCAAAATCCCGATTGGCTTTTACGCACACACACCAGCAGCGTGCAGGTTCGTGAAATGCAGAAAGGCAAACTGCCCATCCGCATTATTTGCCCGGGCCGTGTGTACCGCAATGAAACCATCAGCGCCAGGGCGCATTGCTTTTTTCACCAGGTAGAAGGTTTGTACATTGCCGAAAATGTTTCTTTTGCCGATCTGAAACAAACACTGTATTTCTTTGTGCAGGAAATGTTTGGCAAAGATGTAAAAGTGCGTTTTCGCCCCAGTTATTTTCCCTTTACCGAACCAAGTGCCGAAATGGACATCAGTTGTTTAATTTGCGGCGGCGAAGGTTGCAGCGTTTGTAAAAAAACAGGCTGGGTAGAAATTCTGGGATGTGGTATGGTACATCCAAATGTACTAGACAACTGCGGCATAGACAGCAACAAATACACCGGCTTTGCATTTGGTATGGGTATAGAAAGAATTACCATGCTTAAATACCAGATAAAAGACCTTCGGCTGTTCAGCGAAAACGATGTACGGTTTTTAAAACAATTTACTTCAGCGGTATAAAGATTTATCTGCAAACATCAACGGGGTTTTACACAGTACACATCATAATTGTGTAAGAGATACTCGTAATTATACAACTCCCGCCTTTTGCTTTGGCATCATAATTGAAAATATGCAGGCATAAGCAGATGCATACGGCATCCTGTCTTCAATAAAATAAATTTATGAAACTGAAATCTGCGTTAGGCAGTTTAATTACTGTATTGGCAATACTTCTTTTTACTTCCTGCTCTGTTACTAAAGAAGCAAGAAGCATGAAAAAAAATATTAACGGAAACTGGATACTTGAAACCGCAACAGTAGAGGGAATTGCGGGGGTTTTAAAAACCAGGGTGTTTAATGAAGCTGACCTTGCTTGTTTTATTGGCAGCGAATGGAATTTTGTTTCCAATAACAGCATGGGAAGCTATTCCATTGTAGATAATAGTAAAAATTGTACCCCGGTAAAGCGTTTTATCCGCTGGTCTATTTACGAACCAGAAGATGCGGCAAAGGAGTTTCAGTTTAAGAGGCTTGATGATAAGAAAAATGCGATGGACAATGGAGATGGTTACCGGTTAACAGTTATCGAACATGGTGACAATAATCTGAAACTAAGATCTGAAATAACTTTTGACGGGCGCCCCGGCGCAATCATTTACAAATTTGTAAAAAAATAAAATTCACTACTATGAAAAAGATATTTGGTAATACAGGTTTAATACTGGCAGTTATAATATTAATCGCCGGTGGTTGCGAGACAGTTAAAAAAACAAACAAAGCACAGAGAGGTGCAGCAGGAGGTGCCGTAATTGGCGGTGTACTTGGCGGTGTAATCGGAAATAATGTGGGCAAAGGAAATACGGTGTTGGGTGCTATTATCGGCAGTGTTGTTGGTGGTGTTACCGGTGGTATCATTGGCAATAAAATGGATAAGCAGGCAGAAAAAATTAAAAATGAAATTCCCGGAGCTGAAGTAGAAAGAGTTGGAGAGGGAATTGTTGTAACATTCAATGAGAAGAATCCGGATGGATCGAAAATGGGTGTTTATTTTGATTTTGATAAATCAGACATTACGTCAAACTCTAAATTGGCTCTGAATAAACTGATCCAGATATTTAAAGAATATCCCGAAACAAATTTACTGGTAGAAGGGCATACCGATGATAAAGGAGCAGACAGCTATAATCTTTCTTTGTCTGAACGCAGAGCGATGGCTGTTGGCAATTATTTAAAAGCAAATAATATATCGTCATCAAGGCTTACCATTAACTGGTATGGAGAAGCACAACCAAAAACAGAAAATACAAGCGATGCAAACCGTGCCGAAAACAGGCGTGTTGAATTTGCGATTACAGCAAACGAGAAAATGAAAGAAGAGGCCCGGAAAGAAGCGGAGGGGAAATAAATTGAATTATAATCGAGAAAGCATCGTTGTCCTGAACGGGACAGCAATGCTTTTTTTATGTTACCAGATGATGCCCGGCTTAAAGTAGCTGATATATAATATCTTTACTTAAAACCCGGTAATATATTTATGATTAATACCATCTGCGTTATTGGCGCCGGCACCATGGGCAGCGGCATTGCCCAAACTGCAGCACAAAACGGTTTCTATACTTTATTGTTTGATATTAATGAAGAAGTGCTGGCAAAAGCAAAAACCGCTATTGAAAAAAGCCTGCAGTTTTTAGTTGATAAAGAAAAAATTACGGCAGCAGAAAAAGAAAATATTTTTCAAAGCATACGGTTTGTAAACGATACCAACGATTGCCTGGCAGATATCATTATTGAAGCCATCGTTGAAAAGATTGAAGCCAAAGTTGCCATCTTTAATCAATTGGCTGAAGTAAATCATTCTGAAGTCATCTTTGCAACCAACACCTCTTCCTTATCTGTTTCTGATATTCAGGCAAAAGTGCAACAGCCGCAAAGAGTGGTTGGCATGCATTTCTTTAACCCGGCACAGGTAATGAAACTGGTAGAAGTGGTTAAAGGAAAACAAACCCTTGATGCTGTTGCCCAAACCGTTTATGAGCTTTGTTTACAAATGAAAAAAACGCCTGTGATGTGTAAGGATGCGCCCGGCTTTATTGTAAACAGGGTTGCCCGGCATTATTACCTGGAAGCGATGAAGCTTGTTGAAAACGGAATTACTACCATTGAAAAAGTGGATGAATTGATGGAAGCAGTTGGTTTTAAAATGGGGCCGTTTAAATTGATGGATCTTATTGGCAACGATGTTAACCTGGCTGTTTCGCAATCTTTATACGATGCCTGCGATCATGCAGAGCGCTTTAAACCATCAGCATTGCAAATGGATAAAGTGGCAAAAGGAGAACTGGGCAATAAAACAGGGAAAGGATTTTATAGTTACAATGGATAATTGATAATGATATAATGGATAATTTCTCAGGTCAAAATCATTTTTAATTATTAAAGCAGTAAAATAAAAGGAAGAAATCGTCATTCTAAAACATTATCAATTATCCATTAATCAATTATCAATTTAAAAAAATGATTTTAGTAACCGGCGGAGCAGGTTTATTGGGAAAAGAACTGATTACAAAATTACTGCAGGCCGGTAAGCAGGTAAGAGCTATCTATAACAAAACAAAACTTCCGGATTTTGGAAATGACAATCTGCAGCAAATGCAATGCGATATTTTAGATGTGGTTGGATTGGAAGAAGCGATGATGGATGTTGATCAGGTGTATCATTGTGCAGCCATAGTTACTTTTAATCCCAGGCGCAGGCAGGAGATGTTTAAAATAAATTTGGAGGGAACAGCCAATGTAGTGAATGCAGCTTTGGATGCAGGCATAAAAAAAATGGTGTATGTAAGTTCTGTTGCAGCCCTGGGAAGAATACGGGAAGATGGCCCCATTAATGAAACCATGAACTGGACAGCAGAAACCAGCAACAGTGCGTATGGACAAAGTAAGTACCTGGCAGAAATGCAGGTGTGGCGTGGAATTGGTGAAGGGTTGAATGCAGTGATGGTGAACCCTGTAATTATATTGGGTGCTGGCGACTGGAACGGAGGTTCATCACAAATTTTTAAAACAGCTTATAATGAATTTCCATGGTATACAGAGGGAAGTACGGGTTTTGTTGATGTAAGAGATGTAGTAAAGGCAATGATTGAACTGATGAACAGTGATATTACAGCAGAACGTTTTATCATCTCTGCTGAGAACCGGACATATGCTGATGTATTTGGTTTCATTGCTAAAGCGTTTGGCAAAAAGCCTCCGCATAAAAAAGTAACACCATTGCTTGCAAAAATCGTTTGGCGGCTGGAAGCCTTTAAGAGTCTTTTTACCCGTAAAGACCCTTTGCTGACTAAAGAAACTGCAGCAACAGCCATGACAAAAGCTACTTTCGATAATAGTAAACTGAAAAGATTTTTACCGGGTTTTGAATACCGGAAAATTGAAGATACTATCACTGATACCTGTACAGTATTACAACAAAAGATTAACAACGGTTGATTTAATTTCGCATCATACATGCGTCTTAGATGCCATAATAATATTCGATGAAATGAGCCACAATATAAGTTGTCTTCAACCAGGATGCTTGTTAGCGAATTCCATTTGGCGAAAATCAATAAAATAAACACATGAAAAAAAGTATACTGTTTTTGCTGATTGCATTTTATTCAATATCAGCTTTCTCCCAGTCGGGTTATACCATTAGTGGAAAAATTATTGATGAAGCTACCAAACAGCCTTTGCAGGGTGCCTCTGTATTTGCAGAAAATACAACCATTGGTACCGCCACCAACGACCAGGGATTTTTTACATTAAGATTACCGGGTGGAGGTTACAGCATTGCGGTAACTTTTACCGGTTACCAGACAGAAACCAAAAGGGTAACAGCAGGCGATGCAGGTAATAATGAAATGGTGATAGAAATAAAGCAAAAGGAAAAAGCAATGGAAGAGTTTGTGGTTAAGTCTACATCTGAAGTGGCAGACGGGCTGGCAAAATACGGCGAGTTTTTTTTAGATAATTTTATTGGCAAAACAGCAAACAGTAAGCAATGTTATATTAAAAACAAAGAAGTGCTTAAGTTTTTTTATTACCGCAGAACAAAGCGTTTAAAAATACTGGCAACTGCACCGCTTGAAATTGTAAACGATGCTTTGGGATATACGGTGAAGTATCAACTGGATTCTTTTGTGCATGAGTACAACACGCAGGTGAGCTTGTACACAGGTAATCCCCTGTTTCAGGAAATGCAGTCAACTGACCAGGCACAGGTTGAAAAATGGAATGCAGCACGCAAAGTGGCTTTTAATGGATCCATCCTGCATTTTATGCGTAGCATGTACAATAAAAAATTAAAGGAAGAAGGATTTGAAATTCAGTTCATCGTAAAAAACAATGAAAAGGAAACAGCTGTTCCAGTAAAAAATTTTTACGGGGCAGTGAATTACAATATGGATGATAGCAGCAAAATGGTTGATATTTTTCCACGTCAGAAAGAAGTAGCAGTTATTTATAAAAATGAAGGCTCATCAGATATGTACCTGGCAACAAACACCGATGCTTCATCAAAGTTTCAGCTTTCTGTGCTGTCTTTTTTACCCGACGAATCTTTAAATATTGAGCAGAACGGATTTTATTTTGAGCAAAACGATATAACCATAAATGGCTACTGGGCCTGGGAAAAAGTGGGTGATATGCTGCCCTATAATTTTGACTTCAAAGAAAAAACAGCGCCGGTAATTAAAGAAGAAGTGATTACACCAAATGTTGAAGCGGTTAAACCTGCAGCAGAGGTGCCACAAGTAAATGAAAGCACGTTAACCGCTGTTTCATGGAAGGTTGAAGAGAGTAAAGTGATTGATGGTAACAATATGTTATCTTATAAAAGAGGTGCAACAGACAATACCATCAACTTCGACAATGATTTTTATAAATTCAATGCAGATAATACCGGCATCTATTCCTTCAACGGGCAGGATTATAAATTTAACTGGAAATACCTGGATGCCGGAAAAACAAAAATAGAAATGACTGTTTTATATCCAACACCACTTATTGTAAACCTGGAAAATGTAACACTCAGCCCCACCTCATTAAAATACACACGCCTGCAAAAAGTTAACGGGTTAAATTTTGTAGCAATCGAATCAAGGTCAATAAAATAAGGTAACAGTTAAGTTATTTGCCCATTACTTTTTCCCAAAGCTGTGGTATTCTTTTTACCCATACCAGCTCTTTCATTTTATCTTTGGCATCTTCAATGGGGCTGCCAAAATAAACTTTGCCTCCCTCTGTATCTTTGCCAACCCCGCTTTGAGCATAAATTACAGCATTGGCACCAATGGTTAAGGTTTTGTTTACGCCAACCTGGCCCCAGAGTGTTACACCATCTTCAAGCGTTACCACACCCGCAATACCAACCTGGGCTGCAATCAGGCAGTTTTTACCGGTAACGGTATCATGCCCGATATGTACCATATTATCAAGCTTGGTCCCCTTGCCAATAATACTATCGTGGCTCACACCTCTGTCAATGGTACATCCGGCTCCAATTTCAACATTATCTTCAATTATAACACGGCCACAACTGGGCATCTTTTTATACCATAGTTCACGGTCTTTTTTTGTGTTATAATAAAAGGCATCGCTGCCTATAACCGTACCTGCCTGAATGACCACATTATCGCCAATAATACAATGATCCATAATGCTTGCATTGGGATAAATAATTGTGTTTTTCCCGATGTGTACATGATTGCCGATAAATGCACCGGGGTAAATAAAACTTCCTTCACCAATCACTGCTGAATCACTGATCATTTTATTGGATGGTTCAAAAGGCCTGAAGTGATTTGCAATTTTGCAATACGCTTCAAAAGGATTTTCAACGATCAATAAAGCTTTTCCTTCCGGTACATTTGTTTCTTTATTGATGATGATAAAACTTGCAGCACTGTTTAAACACTTGTCGTAATATTTTGGGTGATCAACAAATACAAGATCACCTTTTTCAACTTTGTGAATTTCATTGATGCCGGTTGCCGGTTCATTGGTGTTGCCAACTAATTTTGCGTTGATGAATTCAGCGATCCATTGCAGCGAAACGGGAGATGGAAATTGCATAATCTGTAAATTTCAGCAAAGGTACATTGCTTTGCTTTTAGTTGATTTTATAAGAAAAACTAAAAAAATGCGTTTTTGCACAGCATTGTATGAATATTTTTTGGGGTTCATCAAAACAGAAAACAACACAGAAAAGACGTGTAATCAGTGTTACTGCTTTAAACATTTTCAAATACCTTCCCGGGTAAAAAATAAAATGTAAAAGCACTCGCTCTTCTGTAATCCCAGTGTTTATAGTAGTTTCAGGCAACCGGCTTTTTTATTTTTTAAAAAGAAAAACCACCAGTCAGTTTTTAATATTTTTATTCGCCTGATTATTGAGCGAAAAAGCCGCACCCTTATCCACAGCCCGGTTTAAAATGTGAATAAAATAGTTGTAAAATATTTTTTGGTTAGCGAAAATTATTTTTAATATTGTGTAGGGAATTTGGTTCCCGGTACTTACTAACCCATCTATATAGCAAAGCCTGACTGTAAAATGTCAGGCTTTCTTTTTTAATTTCATTGTAAAAATTAAAACACAGGTAAATGAAAATTTACGAAACATTCCAACATGCGTTTGTCATCAGCACAGATAAAAGCAAACTTGATGTTTATGTTATTCATAATTATTTATGCAACGAAAGTTATTGGGCAAAAAATATTCCTGTTGAACTTGTACAAAAAAGTATTGATGGTTCCTGTTGTTTTGGTTTGTTTGTGAAAGAAAATACAGTGCTTAAACAAATCGGTTTTGCACGAGTGATATCCGACTATGCAACTTTTGGTTACCTGGCCGATGTTTTTATTTTGGAAGCTTATCGTGGAAAAGGACTTTCAAAATGGCTGATGGAAACAATTGTGAATTGCCCCGATCTGCAGGGTTTACGAAGATGGTTACTGGCAACAAAAGATGCACATGGACTGTATACGAAATTTGGTTTTTTGCCACTGGATAAACCGGAACGAATCATGGGTTTTAAGCCCTTTGAAGAATACCCGCAAACCAACTCATAATTATATCCTTAACTTGCAGCCTAAATTATAATACATGCTTAAATCAATGACCGGTTTTGGAAGAGCAGAACAGACTGTACATGAAAAGACCTTTTTGGTAGAAATAAAAGCCCTTAATGGTAAACAATTTGAACTGCAGCTTAAACTCCCCCCATTATTAAGGCCTTATGAATTTGAAATACGCAATACACTTCAGGAACATTTGGTACGTGGCACCATTGACTGCATGGTTATTATCAAACAAAACGGAACATCAAAACCCGTTAACATTAATACCGATTTAATAAAAGCCTATTACAACCAGATAGAAGCTCTTGCGGGCGAATTAAAAATAGATACCAACTCAGTGCTGAGTGCTTTGCTTCGTTTGCCGGAAGTGGTAACACCTACCAATGATATTTTAAGCGAAACCGATTTTGCTGAATTTAGTAAAGTATTGCTGGAAGCATTGAATAATTTAAACCAGCATAGAACAGAAGAAGGTACTGTTTTGGAAAAAGATTTATTGTTGCGGATAAATAATATTAAAGATCAGGAAGAAGCTATTTTGGTTTTAGAGCCCAACCGCATGAAAAGGATTAAAGATGAAATAAATCAATTGCTGGAAAAGCATGTGGGCAAAGAGAACTTTGACAATAACCGTATGGAGCAGGAATTGATCTATTATATGGAGAAGATTGATATACATGAAGAGCAGATCAGGTTACGCCAGCATTGTGAGTATTTTGAGTCTATTATTAACGAGGCAGATGAAGGCAAAGGAAAAAAACTGTCTTTCATTTTGCAGGAAATCGGCCGTGAAATTAATACAACCGGAAGCAAGGCTTATGATGCCGATATTCAAAAATGCGTTGTAAAAATGAAGAACGAACTGGAGAAGGCAAAAGAACAGGTTTTAAATATTTTATAAGATTCAGCTGCGAAAAAGTAAATAAGTTAAAAAGTTTTTCAAGTAATGAGAAGCATTATAAAACATAAATTTCAATTTTTATTATTGCCTGTTGCCTATTGCCTGTTTGTAAGTTCCTGTACCCAGATAGACATTTTTGAAAAGAACACAGCAATACCAAAATATGAATGGCAGCAAAGTTTTACAGCCAAAGGTGATTTTGTTATCAGCGATACTACTTCGGCCTACAGCATTTACCTGGTATTGCGTCATACCGATGCATATAAGTATAATAATATCTGGCTCAATATAGGGCTTCAGCCTCCCGGCGACAGTATACATATACAAAAGGTAAATATTGCTTTGGGAGATGATGCAAATGGTTGGGAAGGTACCGGAATGAACGATATCTGGGAGGTACGTAAATTGTTAAATGGGGCACCACGCAGATTTAAACAACCCGGAAATTACAGTTTCAGCATATCACAAATCATGCGTGATAATCCTTTGCGTCATATTATGAGTGTTGGATTGCGTATTGAGAAGCAAAAAGATTAACAAAGTCTTTACCACAAAACCACCCTCAAGCCGTTTTTTACAAAACAATTCTTTATTTTGCATATTATGAAAATGAAAATAGCTGCACTCATACTTCTTATTTCAATAACCGGTAATGCAAATGCTCAACGCAGCAATGATAATCTTGAATATGTGCAAAAAGGTGAATTTGGAATTACAGCAGGCCTGGCGCATTATTTTGGTGATTTAAATACCAGGGCATCAATCAGCAGGCCCAAACCTGCATTAGGCGCTTTTTTTCGTAAGCAGTTTGGTAATTATGTAGGTTTAAGATTAAGTGCACATTATGCCCAGTTGGGTTACAGCGATAATTACAGCAGCAACGAATACCAAAAAACAAGAAACCTGAGTTTCAATTCAAATATCTGGGAAGTGGCCTTGCAGGGTGATTTTAATTTCTTCAAATTCATTCCTACCAATCCTGATTACGCCTTTACCCCATATATCACTTTAGGCATTGGGTTATTTACCTATGATCCTTATGCCTACACCAACGGAAAAAAAGAATTTTTGCGTCCTTTAGGAACAGAGGGGCAACTTATAGGTTATAATGGCAGAAAGCCTTACAGTACATTGGCCATGTGTATACCACTGGGTGTTGGCTTTAAATATAACCTGAGCGAAAAATTCAATTTCTCTTTTGAACTTGCTCATCGGTTTACCAGCACCGATTACCTGGATGACGTAAGTACCACTTATGTTGGCGTAAACAAATTTTTACCTTTATCAACAGCAGCTTTGCTGCAGGACCGTTCTATTGAAATAGATAAAGATAACCCGCTGGGTGTGGAAGGCAGGCAGCGTGGCTGGAGCAAACAAAGAGATCAGTACATTATTGCGGAAATTGGAGTAACCTATAATATCAGCACGTACAGATGCCCTACAGCCAAATAATTAAATAGTGGTTTGTTTTTTGGGTTTTAGATAGAATTAACTACATTTACGTTACCCCCTCATTAATTGGTATAGAAATACCTCCCGTAATTTTCCAAAGAATAACAAAAGCATAAATCCTTATCATTCTGTGATGAAACCATAGTTTTCATTCGAAAAAATAAACTATGGCGTTCATACGCAACTGCTTTGTTATCGCAATGTCGGTGTTTTGTGTATTGTTTACAAATGCACAAACTATTGGTTATCCCGTTCAATCTTCAACCCTGCTGAAATCAGCAGCCGGGGATGTTGCCATTATTTTGCAAAAAGCGATTCCGGGCAGTCATTTTGTAACCGGGGCTTATTCGGCATTACCTCAATCGGGTCTTATTTTTGTTTACGACTCAACCATCACCGGCCCGCAAGCCTGTAAAGTAGAAAGCGATGGATCTACTTTTATCAAATTTACAGCTGCAGAAGACAATGGTATGTGCTTCGGCATTTATCAATATTTACAGCAGCTTGGTTTTCATTTTTATCTTCCCGGTTCAATCTGGGAAACAATACCGGTTCTTTCAACTCCTTATAAAAAAACAGACAGTATATACAGTTTCAGTTTTAAATACAATGGCTGGTTTATAAGTGGTGGTTATAACCAATGGGTAATGGATAAGAATTATAATGCCGGCTGGGGATCTTACACCGGCGTTAACGGATATAACTGGTCATTATACCAACGCCGAAACGGAATGACAGGCCAATATGGGTTTTCGGGGCACAATAGCAGTATCATTACCGGGCCTGATATTGCAATCTGGCAAAACAATCCCTGTTATATTGCATCATATAATAACTCACGGGCTGTAAATTCAATGTCGGTGCCTGATGTAAATAATGCATTTGCCAAAGATCTGTGGGCTTCAACAATTGAACAGAAATATACGGATTACAGAAATATGGTTTTAAACAATCCTGCTGGATTAATAAACCAATACAGGAGTTTAAATACCAGCAGCTACAATGTGGGTATAGAAGTGACAGATGGGGCCCAGTGGGGAAACACAAAAGATAATTCAGGTTGTATTAATCCTGGCTATGCAAAAGAAAGCGACCAAAGCATTACTTTGGCAAATCATACAGCGCAAAAGATTGGTAGCAAATATCCCAATATCCGTTTTCAGCTTTATGCTTATTCAACACACGCCGATGTTCCTTCAGCAGGTTTGCCTATAAATGCAAAACTGGATATTCAGTTAGTGCCGGAAGTCTATCAGAATTTAACCAGCACAAATGGTTTGCGCAACCGCTGGTACAGCCGTACAAAAAATATATCTGAATATAATTATTTAAACCTCTCGGGCTGGAGTGGCGAAACTCCATCACTTGACCTGGATGCTTTAAAAACAACCCTGCAGATCGCGAAAGATAAAAAGAGCCAGGGTTTAATGTGGGAAGCATCGCCGGCAAAATTTGCAAGCCTGCCTTTTTTACGGGCAGCAAATCAAAATTTACAAAGCAATATTGCGGTAGATAGCACCCTGGTTGAATTTTGTGAAAACATGTTTGCTTCAGCCGGTAAAACTATTTACAGACTCCTGCAATTATGGACAGATAATAAAAAACTTGCCGGGGGCATTTCGAACCTATACAAACTGCCTTTGTATTTTGAATTGATACATGAAGCTGAACAGAAAATTGCACAGGATCCTGAAATTGTTAAAGCAAGATTGCGTGAATTAAAAGCTTACCTGCATTACACAGCTTTGTATTATGATTGGACCGGCGACCAGGGAACAAGCGCTAAAACCAGCAAGGCTGCAGCTTTATGCCTGTACCTGGCTAAAATAAATAAACTGCAATTGGTTAATAGTTATTACCTCATATCAACTATTACCAGAAGCTATGAAACCACGGGTAGTTTTTATCAGCAATACAATGTAGCCAGTGGTACCGCTTATCAAAATGGAAATTTGCCTTTAATAACTGATGCCGAGATTGAAAATGATTACAAAATTGATCTGTCAAAATTCACCGGCATCATCAGCAAATATAAATTTGAAACGACGGATGCAATTGCCAGCCGTTTGGATGCAGCTGGTTTAAAAATACCTGAAAAACTACATGTGCAGCTTAGCTATACAAATGGTATGGATTACAACAACCGCAGCGAATTCAACATTAAAGCACCGGGTGCCGGAACTTTTACAATTGATTACAATCCAATTTTTGGAATGGCTGATAAGGGTTACATCAATTTTACGGTAGAATCTACCGATCGGGTGCTGGATATTATTGAAGATTTTTCGCTTGACAGAAATGCAACAGCAGGCAGTATCACCATCAGGCTTCCGGCAGCGGGTAACTATAAGTTAACGATTTGCTCTAAATATAAATCGTCGGTTAATTTAAACATTACTACAAACAAAAATACGTTTTATAAAAGCGGTGTCTTTTTTGGCAAAGCAACAGAATCGTACGAAAAAGATATAGACAAGCCCGGATACATTTATATTCCACCTGGAATTGATAAACTGTATTTCAGTTTGGGCAATAGCAATGCAGTTGGAAAAGGCTTTAAGTCGGAAGCAAATATAAACAGCGCATTTGCCATACAGGACGCTAGTGGAAATAATTTAAAAGCACGATTTGTAACCCCCAATGATTCTGCTTTGTTTTATATTGAAGTACCCCGTGAGTCGGCCGGCAAATTCTGCCGCATCATCAGAAAATTTTACCAATACAGTTTGGTATTTAGCAATGTAAATAATTTTTTATGGTATGCTAAGCCAAAACCATTGCCTTGTAAGGATGCCGATTTTACCATTGATGTCATCAACAAAAATGGCCATTGTATTACGCAGTTAACAGCAAATGCAAAGACGGGTCAGTTTGATTGGGAAATTACTGATGCAGGCAATACTTACACATATAAAAAGCAGCGGGTGGTTTACTTACCCGACTATATTTCGCCAAATGCAGTGGTTACCTTAAACAACGGATCAAACTGTGCTGTCACCAAAAAGATTGCCGATGATAAGCATTTTGTAAAAAGTAAACAGGTCTGCGGTGTGGTGGTGGTTCAGGAAGTGCCGTCAGTAACTGTAATTCCGGTGGTATACCCTAACCCGTCAACCGGCATTTTTAAATTTATGCAAAGCGGTACGGATTTTATTGCCAGCCAGGTGGTTATAATAAATGGCCAGGGCAATACCGTGGCTGTATTTAATAATATCAGGCAGTTTAATATCGGCCATTTACCGGCGGGAATGTATTGGTATAAAATGATAATAAACAAAAAGGAGTTTACCGGAAAACTGGTAAGGCTTTAAGATTTGGCTTAAAAACCATATTCCAACTAAAATTTATTACTTTTGCCCCCCAAAGTCAGGCCCCTGCGCCTGACTACGCTTTTATACGCTTATGACTCCGAAGGAAAATATAGATATGCAACGCTTGCCAAGTCACATTGCCATCATCATGGATGGTAATGGAAGATGGGCAAAAGAAAAGGGCGAAGACCGCCTTTACGGGCATTTGCATGGGGTAGAAAGTGTACGCAATATTGTAGAAGGAGCGGCAGAATTGGGCATCAAGTATCTTACCCTGTATGCTTTTAGTACTGAAAACTGGGACAGGCCGGAATATGAAGTATCCGGATTGATGGAACTTTTGGTTGATACCATCCGCAATGAAGTGCCAACCCTGAATAAAAATAATATTAAACTGCACGTAATTGGTGCTACCGATATGCTGCCCGAAGCCGCTAAAAATGAATTGAAGGAGGCATTGAACGAAACGGCAACAAATACAGGACTAAACCTGATTATGGCGTTAAGTTACAGTAGCCGTTGGGAAATTACAGATGCAGTTAAGCATATTGCTGCTGATGTAAAAGCCGGCAAACTGTTGCCCGGAGATATAAATCAAAGTACCATACAACAATACCTTGCTACAAAAGATTTTCCCGATCCTGAACTCATGATAAGAACGAGTGGTGAATATAGAATAAGTAATTTTTTATTGTACCAGCTGGCCTATGCCGAGTTGTATTTTACGCCAACACTTTGGCCCGATTTCAGGAAAGAAAATTTGTATACTGCTATTCTTGATTTTCAAAGCCGGGAACGCCGCTTTGGTAAAACAGGAGAGCAGATAAAAGACAACGAAACCACTGCTTAAGGCCTGTGGAATCAGACGATAGAGAGATTTACACGTTTTTGATCATTACAACAGATGATTTAGGATGAGGTTAACAAATAGTTTTAATTATTGGGCTTAATTTGCCGCACGTTAAAAACAAACTGATGGAGAGGATTTACAAAGGGATTTTTATTATAATAACGCTTGTTTTCAGCAACCAGTTTGTTTGGGCCCAGGAACCCGTTTCTGTTAATCCTGAGCTGGAAGGGATATTTACCTCTAAAGTTCCAAAAGAATACACGATTGCAGGCATCACTGTTATAGGTTCAAAGGCATTTGATGCAAACCTCATTATTTCTATATCTGGAATGGCTGTAGGAGATAAAGTTACAATTCCCGGCACAGATGTTTTTGGTAAAGCCATTTCAAAACTCTGGCGCCAGAGTTTAATTGCTGATATTGAAATTTCGCTTACCAGGCTGGAAGGAAGAGATCTATATGTTCAGTTTGAAATAACCGAAAGGCCCCGTTTGGCTGCTTTTAAATTTGAAGGCATTAAAAAAAGCGAAAGGGATGACCTGGAACCCAAGGTGGCGCTGGTAAAAGACAGGGTGGTGACTGAGAATATGAAATTAAGTGCAGTGGAAGCCATCCGTAAATTTTATTTCGACAAAGGATTCCGTAATGTTGAAATTCAGTTAAAGGAAGAAAATGCCCCGGCTTTAAATAATGCCGTTTCTATTATATTCTACATTAAGAAAGGGAGCAAAGTAAAAGTGAACTCAATTAATTTCAGTGGTAACAACGATGTAGCTGCCCAGAATTTAAAAAAGAGTATGAAAAGCACCAAGGAAATGAACCGCATTACCTTGTTTCCGGTTACTGTAAAAAATCCATTTGGAGATACCGCCAAACGCCAGACTTTTAATCAATATATCAAGGACGTAGGTTTTATGACGGTTACAAAAACCAGGGATTATGTTGATCCATATTTCCGTATCCGTGGTTTCAGCGGTGCCAAATTCAACGAAATAAAATATATAGATGATAAGGAGAGTTTATTAAACTACTACAATTCCAGGGGATATAGGAATGCAGTAATACTCAATGATACTGCCATCCTGGATGAAAGGAATAATATCAACCTCTTTATAAAAGTGAATGAAGGAAGCCAGTTTTATTTTGGCAATATGGTTTGGCGTGGAAATACCAAATACAGCGATTCCATCCTGAATGTGTTGCTGGGGATTAAAAAAGGGGATGTTTATAATCTTGATATATTAAACAAACGCCTGGGTAAACAATTATCAGCCGAAGGTGCGGATATTGGAAGTTTGTATATGGATGATGGTTATCTTTTCTTCCAGGTTGATCCGGTTGAAACTGCCGTATATAACGACACCATTGATTTTGAACTTCGTGTAAGAGAAGGGCCGCAGGCTGTTTATGGTAACATTACTATCTCGGGTAATAAAAAAACAAAAGATTACGTAATACGGAGGGAGTTAAGAACCGTACCCGGTGAAAAATTCAGCCGTTCAGATATCATCCGTACCCAGCGTGAACTGGGTCAGCTTGGATTTATTGACGCTGAAAAAATTAATCCGCAGGTAGTACCAAATGCCGAAAACGGAACGGTAGATATTAACTGGGGTATTGAAGAAAAATCTGGCGATCAGCTGGAATTGTCTGCAGGTTTTGGAGGCGGAATAGGTTTAACCGGAACATTAGGCGTTTCTTTCAATAATTTCTCTATAAAAAATATTACCAAGCGCTCAACCTGGGATCCGCTTCCATCGGGCGACGGACAAAAATTCAGCGCCAGGATACAGTCAAACGGTAAAGCTTTCCGTTCATACAATGTGTCATTTACCGAACCCTGGTTAGGCGGTAAAAAACGTAATTCATTTACCATCGGTTATTCCAATACCAAATATGCAAATGCTTACGATACAATAACCGGCGCTTATTGCAAATCATGCGGCGATAATTCGTATGTAAAAACAGCCAGCTTTAATGTGTCACTGGGTAAGCAGTTAAAATGGCCCGATGATTTCTTTAATTTAATTTACTCATTGAATGTTCAGCGGTATAAATTAAAAAATTACAACCTGTTTGGCAATACGGAAGAATTGAAGAATGTAACTTCTACCAATGTAAGTTTGAAGATAGCATTGGTTCGTAATTCGGCGGGACCTAATCCTATTTTCCCTACACAGGGCTCCAATTTTATGCTGAGTGGCCAGTTTACACTTCCGTATTCATTGCTGGGCTTAAGTTCAAGCACAACCAACAGTTATAAGCTTCCCGAGTTTCATAAATGGCGAATGAATGCTGAATGGTATGTGCCAATTGGAACAGCAAGAGGAGCAGAAAAAAACAAACAATTTATTTTAAAGATAGCAGCCAAATATGGCTTCATCGGCAGGTATAATAAAAAACTGGATGTTTCTCCATTCGAACGTTTTCAACTGGGAGATGCAGGTTTAAGTAACAACTTTGCACTTTTGGGATATGATATCATTGCACACCGTGGATACCCGGTGTATGACAAATCAAATCCAAGGATAAACCCAGATGGAATTACGCCATCACAATTCTTTACCATCTTTAATAAGTACACCATGGAGCTCCGTTATCCTTTCAGCACCAGTGCCGGAAGTACTATTTACGGATTGGCTTTCTTTGAAGCTGCAAATGGCTGGTACGAGTTTAAAGATTATAATCCTTTTAAATTGCGCCGGTCGGCTGGTGTGGGCCTGCGTTTCTTCCTGCCCATGTTTGGTTTGCTTGGGTTTGATTATGGTATTGGATTTGACAGGTATAACAATTCAAGCGGTTTAAAAGGTGCTGCTAAGTTTACGTTTATGTTAGGCCAGGAACCTGAGTAGGATTTTAGATATATGATTTGCGATTTTAGATTGTAAAACATTATCTTGATTTACTTTATAATAAAAATTTGACATTATGAAAAAACTCTTAATTCTTGCAACATGTTTCTTATTACTTGCCGGCGTTTCAAATGCACAACGGTATGCAGTAATAGATTCGAAATACATTTTAGATAAACTTCCTGAATATAAAGAAGCTCAAAAGCTGCTTGATCAGTTCAGCGAGCAATGGCAGCAGGAAATTGACCAGAAACAAGCTCTGGTTGATAAAATGTTTAAGGATTATGATGCCGAACAGGTGATGTTGAGCGATTTACTTAAAAAGAAAAGAGAGGATGAATTATACAACAAAGAAAAGGAATTGCGTGATTTGCAGAAAAAGCGTTTTGGCTTTGAAGGAGACCTGTTTAAAAAGAGGCAGGAGCTTATAAAACCCATTCAGGACAGGGTTTATAATGCAGTGCAGAAACTGGCAGTTGAAAAACAATATGACTTTATATTAGATAAAAGTGAAGGAATTACTGTTATCTTTGCCGACCCAAAATTGGATAAGAGCGCAGATATTATCCGAAACCTGGGTGTTAAATAATACTTAATAGCACAATTTGGTGCAACTTTTGAATAGAATAACAATCTTATAAACACTAAATCAATAAACTTTAAAACGACAATGAAAAAATTATTATTAGGAGCTGTGATGGCGTTAGGAATGATGACTACTTCGGCACAAACCAAGATCGGTTATATAAATACCGATGAATTGATGAGCATTATGCCTGAAGCCGCAAAAATAAATAGCGATTTGAACGAATACCAGACAACTTTGCAACAACAGGGTATTACCTTACAGAAAGAAGCAGAAACAAAAAGAGACCAGTTTTTTAAAGATTCAGCTACTTTTTCAAACAGTAAAAAAGAAATTATCCGGGATGAACTGGTGAAATTGTATACCCGTTTACAAGGGTACGATCAGGAAATACAGGAAAAAGCGCAAAAATATGCCCAGGAAAAAATTGCTCCGGTAAGAGCTAAAGCACTGGATGCCATTAAAGCGGTTGCTAAAGAAAAAGGCTATACGTATGTTATTGATGAAGCCAGCAGCTCATTATTGGTAATGCCTCCCGGCGATGACCTTTTGCCTGCTGTTAAAACCAAACTGGGCATTAAAGATGCACCACAGGCACCAGCCGGTACCAAACCTGCAGGTAACTAATATTTATTTTGATAAATTATATAAAAGCCTTCCCGATATTTATCGGGAAGGCTTTGTTATTTTTGGTACATGAAGCAACAGCCTATAGGCATATTTGATAGTGGTTACGGCGGATTAACAGTTTTAAAAGAAATAACCGCCGCACTGCCGCAATACGATTATTTATACCTGGGCGATAATGCCCGTTCGCCCTATGGTACCCGCAGCTTTGAAACAGTATATGAATACACGTTGGAATGTGTAAAATGGCTCTTTGACCAGGGTTGCCCCTTGGTAATACTTGCCTGTAATACAGCCTCGGCAAAAGCTTTACGTTCTATTCAGCAAAACGACCTGCAAAAAATAGATGCCTCTAAAAGGGTGTTGGGTGTTATAAGACCCACTACCGAAATTATTGGCCAATATACCAAAACAGGCCATGTAGGTATACTGGCAACCAATGGAACGGTAATTTCAAACTCTTATCCTATTGAGATTGAGAAATTTTATCCCGATCTTAAAGTGTTTCAGGAAGCCTGCCCCATGTGGGTGCCATTGGTAGAAAATAACGAGTATAACAGCCCGGGTGCTGATTATTTTATACAGAAAAACATCGATAACCTGCTGCAGCAATCGGGCAATATTGACACCATTTTGCTGGCCTGTACACACTATCCTTTGCTGATGGGTAAGATAAAAAAAGCCATACCAGCCGGTGTAACTGTTTTATCGCAGGGCGAAATTGTGGCTGCCAGCCTGGGCGAATATTTACAAAATCACCCCGAAATGGAAGAAAAATGCACTAAAAATGGGCAAATGGCCTTTTTTACAACCGATTCTACCGAAGACTTCGACAATCATGCAGCCATTTTTTATGGCAGTCCGGTAAAATCGCAGCATTTAAGCCTGTAACCTCAAATAAATCTAAAATCTGCAATCTAAAATCCAAAATTTTCACCTACTTTTGCCGTCCTTTCACAAACAGCAGGGATGGTGCCTTGTTGAGTGTAACAAAAATGAATTCGGAAATTTAATTTGTAAAAGGAAAAAACTAAAAAAATGCCAGGTAAAAAAAGAACGTATCAACCGCACAAGCGCCGCAGAAAATCTGTTCACGGATTTCGCCAGCGTATGCAAACCGCAAATGGCCGTAAGGTATTAGCTAGCCGCAGGAAAAAAGGACGTCATAGTCTGACTGTTTCCAGCGAACACGGTGATAAAAAATAAGATCGCCTGATTTCCAAACCGGAATAAAGGTTAAAATAAATTCAGTCCCCCGATTTGTCGGGGGACTTTTTTACTTGTACTATTTAGTAATTTTAAAGAATTGGAAACAAAGCAACGATATACTTTTAAAAAAGACGAAAAGCTGAAGAGCCGAAAAACAATTGAGCAGTTGTTTAAGGAAGGCAAGTCGTTTTCCAATTTTCCCTTCAGGGTATTGTGGCAGTTTACCGAATTAGCAAAAGCTCCTGTGCAAACCGGTTTTGCGGTAAGCAGCAAACATTTTAAAAAAGCTGTTGACAGGAACCGTATCAAAAGATTAATGCGTGAGGCTTACCGCCTGCAAAAAAATGAATTGCAAACTCAGTTAATGCTACAGCGAAAGCAACTGGCTGTATTTATTATTTATGTTGGAAATGAATTGCCGGATCACGATTTCATTGTTGAAAAAATGAATCCTGTTTTAACCAGGCTTATTAAAATTACAAATGAAAACCTTTCTGCAAATACTTAGTTTCCCTTTCATTGCTTTAATAAAGCTTTACCAATGGATCATTTCGCCATGGCTGGGTCCCAAGTGCAGGTATACGCCCACCTGTTCTCATTATGGCATCGAAGCATTAAAAAAATACGGACCAATAAAAGGTTTGTGGCTTACTGCAAAACGGATTAGCAAATGCCATCCCTGGGGTGGACATGGATATGATCCGGTGCCTTAAGACGCCCCAACTCACAAATCTCCCGAAGGGTTAATTATGAGGATCCATGCTGGCAGCGATTAAAAGAGTTTTTTTATATTGCACTAAAAAAAGGCATGTCTAACAAAAAAATATTTTCTTTTGTTATAGGATTCCTGATCCTTTTTGTTGTTTATCACTTTCCTGAATTTTTTTCTGCCTTCTGGATAATGGCAACTTTTAAGATCGGCTTTTTGATAGTTGCATTTATTTTAGCAATACTCCAGGGTTGGAAGGGACTTGGTGGTTATGGACTTGGATTTAACCCAAAATGGGGTTCTGATTTAATGAAGGGGCTTTTAACGGGATTACTGTTTTTTGGATTATCTGTTTTTATTTCCGTAAAACTGGGGTATGAACAAATTGCTGAGATTATTTCATTTGAAAGTGCAATAAATCAACTGCCAATGATTTTGTTGATGACAGCGATTCCTTCTGTAGCTGAGGACATATTGACAAGAGGATATTTGTATGCTCATCTAAAGTTCTTGAAACCGTTAGTATGGATATTGATATCATCATTTATGTATGTTCTAAACCATATCTGGCGGTTGGATGATGGCCCAGCTGTGCTGATTTATCTTTTTATATTGGGAGTTGTTCTGGCTTCTGCAGTTTGGATTGCAAAATCCCTTTGGTTGGCTTTTGGTATTCATTGGGGAGCCAATATTGCATTCGAATCCACCCACTCAATTATTCAAACAAAAGCATTAGTAGGACACAATGGCCCTACATGGATATTAGCAGCAACCTGGGCTTTGCTTTTTATAATAATAGCATTCTTCTATTTTCCTAAGAATTTTAATAAACTGACTTAATCAGAATACACACAAGAGGCACAAACTGCTATCACTAAATTGTATTATGGAATATAAAAAAGCTGTAACCATTTAAGATTACAGCAATGAATTTAAGACAGTTCCCTCTTCAGGGGGGGGTTAAAACCTTTCCGCCACTTTATTCCAGTTAACCACATTCCAGAATGCAGCTAAATAATCGGCCCTGCGGTTTTGATAATGCAGGTAATAAGCATGTTCCCAAACATCGCAACCCAAAAGCGGCGTGCCTTTTACATCAGCCACATCCATCAACGGGTTATCCTGGTTTGGTGTGGATGAAACTTCCAGTTTGCCGTCTTTTACGATCAGCCATGCCCAACCGCTTCCAAAACGGGTCATACCCGCTGCGGCAAATTTTTCTTTAAATGTATCAAAAGAACCAAATGCTGCATTGATCGCATCGGCCAGTTTGCCGGTAGGAGCGCCACCTGCATTGGGTGCAAGGCTTTCCCAAAAGAAACTGTGGTTCCAATGCCCGCCGCCGTTGTTACGCACAGCAGGGCTGATAGAACCTGCAGCTGCAACCAGCTCTTCAATGGTTTTATTTTCATTGTCGGTTCCGGCAATGGCTTTGTTTAAATTATCTACATAAGCCTGGTGGTGTTTACCATGGTGTATCTGCATGGTTAAAGTGTCGATATGTGGCTCCAATGCATCGTGGGCATAAGGTAAAGCCGGTAGTGTAAATGCCATAATGTTTTCGTTTTATTTTTTAAGAATTTGTTGTGAATGATGGACTGCAAATTTACGTTAACTATTTCCTTATCGTGTTTAAAATGAAAAAAATCATATTGTTATTTTTTACGTTTTCGGGAATTTGTTGCTGCCTGGCACAACAACCATCAAAAACAATAGACACGATTAACGGAAAGAATGACGCAGTTTCAAATAATCTGCCGCTTAAAACAGATAGTCTTACAGCAAAGGAAAACCCGTCTGTACGTTTATATCCTAATCCTGCTAAAAATAAAGCCGAAATTGAAATTAAAGGATTTGATGCCGGTCACATAAAAATTCAACTGATCAACAATGAAGGTAAACTGCTCAGGGAAGAGAAGCGGCTGGTACTTACCGGCAACGAGGTTATCATCTTCATGTTCTCAGAAACCCCGGGGCTTTATTTTGTATTTCTAAAACAGGGAAAAATAATGGTAAAAAGCAGGCTGGTAATACAATGATCAGCGGCGGGCTTTAAAAAAGTCTTTCATCAGATTAGCGCATTCATCTTTTAAAATACCGCCAACCAATTCCGTTTTTGGATGAAAGGGATTATTCCCGTTACAGCATTTTCTATAACTGTTCTTCTCGTCATCGGCACCGAAAACAATTTTACCAATCTTGCTCCAGTACAGAGCACCGCTGCACATCAGGCAGGGTTCTACTGTTACATACAAAGTTGCTTCGGGTAAATATTTGCTGCTTAAAAAATCAAAAGCCGAGGTTAAAGCCAGTATTTCTGCATGGGCGGTGCTGTCGTTCAGCAACTCCACCTGGTTATGGGCACGGGCAATGATGCGGTTGTTCATGACAATGATAGCACCCACAGGCACTTCTTCCTTGTCAAATGCTTTTTGAGCTTCTGCCAGCGCCAGCTGCATATATTGTTCGTCCGTCATACTATTCAATTTACTACCTTTCAGCAAATTTATGTGTAATGGATAACTTAATGCAAATGCGCAACTATTTTGACAGCGGCATTACCAAACCTTATGCTTTCAGAAAAGAGCAACTAATTAAACTGCAACAAGCGGTAAAAAAATATGAACAGCCATTACATGAGGCTTTGTTTGTTGATCTGAAGAAAAGCCCCGAAGAATGCTGGGTTACCGAAACAGGTTTTTTACTGTCGGAACTAAGCAATATTTTAAAACATTTGAAGGGATGGATGCAGCCTGAAAGCGTATCAACCAACCTGCTCAACCTGCCATCAAAGAGTTTTATACTGCAGGAACCGCTGGGTGTTGTATTGATCATCAGCCCATGGAATTATCCTTTTCAATTATTAATGACACCGCTGGCGGGAGCTATGGCAGCAGGTAATTGCGTAATATTAAAATCATCCGAATTTGCACCGGCAACATCTGCCGTAATGAAGCAGATGATTGAAGAGACCTTTGATAAAAACTATATTCAGTTTGTAGAAGGTGATGGAGCTGTGGTAATACCGGAGATGATGAACAATTTTACTTTTGATCATGTTTTTTATACCGGCAGCACTGCAGTAGGAAAATTGGTTTATAAAATGGCTGCCGAAAGGCTGGTGCCGGTTACGCTTGAGCTGGGTGGTAAAAGCCCATGTGTTGTGGAAGAAGATGCCAATATTAAAATTGCAGCCAAACGTATTGCCATGACGAAGTTCAGCAATGCCGGGCAAATGTGTGTAGCACCCGATTATGTACTGGTACATGAAAGCAGGAAAGAGGAACTGATTGCCGGATTAAAAAAATCGATTCATGGTTTTTTCGGTGATAAGCCGGAAGACAGTGGAAATTATGGCAAGATCATAAACGGAAAGCAGTTTGACCGCCTGGTAAAATATTTACAGCAGGGGCAGCTTCTTCATGGCGGCAGAAATGATAAAGAAAAACTTTTTATTGAGCCAACTGTTATTTCAAATGTAAGTCTGGATGCGGATATCATGAAAGATGAAATATTTGGCCCAATCCTTCCGGTCATTTCTTTCAGCAGCAAAGCGGAAGCATTGAAAATAATTGCTCAAAATAAAAACCCTTTGGCTTTTTATGTGTTTACATCCAGCAGTGCTAAGGAAAAGGACTGGCTTAACAGTGTGGCTTTTGGTGGCGGATGTATAAACAATGCAAGCTGGCATTTAACCAATCATAATTTACCGTTTGGTGGCCGGGGTTTCAGCGGAAGCGGGCAATATCATGGCAAATATTCTTTTGAGACCTTCAGTCATAAAAAAGCAGTGATGAAAACGCCTACCTGGTTTGATCCTTCAATAAAATACCCGCCGTTTAAGGGGAAAATGAAATTGTTTAAAATGGTAATTAAATAAAACTATTGCAAGCAAAGAAAAAATACAGCCGCTTAAAGAAAGCTTTCATTGCAGTATTGATACTAACGATTGCTTTTTGGAGTTATGTAGAAATAGTAAACAGAAATTCAATAAATATGACAGCCAGGCAAAAAATTTTAAAAGCAGTATATCCCATGTGGATGTGGTTTGCGGGGAAGAAAGGGATTAACGCAAAAAATTTTTCTAACGAAAAAGCAATACCGGCCGTTTCTTTTTACAGTTTAAAAGACACAGCTATCGACGGTACATCATTTGATTTTGAAAAACTGAAAGGCAGAAAAGTTATGCTGGTGAACACCGCATCCGACTGTGGCTATACCGGCCAGTACGATGACCTGCAAAAACTGAGTGAGCAGTATAAGGATAAACTGGTGGTGATCGGTTTTCCTGCAAATGATTTTAAAGAACAGGAAAAAGGAAGCGATGAAGAAATAGCTTCGTTTTGCAAAAAGAATTTTGGCGTAAGTTTTCCGCTGATGAAAAAAAGCAGGGTGATTAAAGGAGCCAATCAAAGTAAAATATTTGAATGGCTTACCGACTCAGCTAAAAACGGCTGGAACAACCAGCAACCTTCCTGGAATTTTTGTAAGTTTATTGTAGATGAGCATGGCAGGCTTACCAATTTCTTCGGATCAACGATTGAGCCATTGGGCGAAGAAGTAAAAGCCGCATTAAAACAATAAAATAATTTTATGTTCGAGCAAAGAGATTTCAGTTTTATTTACAGGTATTTTACCGCTGAAAAACAAGAGAGCCTGTTGTTTTTAATCGTTGGTATTATTGCCGTTATGCTTGCTGTTGTGTTTTGGTTCTTCGTAAAAAGCAATCCAAATTTTTTTAAAGGCGCCGCCATTCCATTACTGGCTATTGGCCTTATCCAGATGGTGGTTGGCTATTCTGTTTATAGCAGAACTGATAAACAAAAGGCTGATATAGCTTACAATATAGGCATGGAGCCGGTTAGCTATGTTAAACAAACAGAACTTCCGCGGATGAAAACCGTAATGAAGAATTTTGTTATCTACCGATGGGTAGAAATTGCATTCATCATTACCGGTCTTGTTTTAATTTTTCTTTTCAGATCAAATCCCGGTAAATCATTTTGGTATGGCTTTGGAATAGCATTGGCCATACAGGCTCTAATTATGCTGGGCGCCGATTATTTTGCAGAGCAAAGAGGGAAAGTATATACCAATGAATTAAATAAGATAACCGCAGATTGAAATGATGTAGAGATGATTTCGCTGATGAAGCGATCAGCGAAATCAGAAAAATCATTTTAATCAGCGTTTATATGGGGCATTTTTCGTGATAGTTGATCAACTCAATTGGTGTTTTCTGAAACGCGTACCCCGTATATTTAATTTGAATTTCATCCAGTACCGCATCTATCTCTTCCACCGTTTCAAGCGTAACTAATTTTAAGCGGTAATCTTTTATACCGGGTAATCCTTTTAAATAATTGGTGTAATGCCTGCGCATTTCAAAAATGCCAACCTTTGGGCCCTTCCATTCAAAAGATTTATGCAGGTGTTTTTTACAAACAGCCACACGGTCTTCAATAGTGGGTGATGCCAGATGCTCCCCGGTTTTTACAAAATGCTTTATCTCATTAAAGATCCAGGGATAGCCAATGGCTGCACGGCCAATCATAATGCCATCAATGCCATATTTATTTTTGTATTCCAGTGCTTTCTCCGGACTGTCAATATCACCATTACCAAAAATGGGAATGGTTATCCTGGGATTGTTTTTCACTTTGCCAATCAGTTCCCAATCGGCCTGGCCCTTGTACATTTGTGAACGGGTGCGGCCATGAATAGCCAAAGCCTTTATGCCAACATCCTGCAGGCGTTCTGCCACTTCTTCAATATTTTTTGTATTATCATCCCAACCCAGCCTTGTTTTTACAGTAACCGGAAGTGAGGTTGATTTTACAACCGCACTCGTAAGCCGCACCATCAGGTCCACATCTTTTAATACACCGGCACCTGCACCTTTGAGCGCTACTTTTTTTACCGGGCAGCCAAAATTTATATCCAGCAGATCGGGATTGGTAACATCTACAATTTTTGCGGCCAACGAAAGGCTTTCTTCATCGCCACCAAATATCTGGATGCCCACCGGTTTTTCATAATCAAATATGTCGAGTTTCTGGCGGCTTTTGATAGCATCACGTATCAATCCTTCGCTGCTGATGAATTCGGTGTACATCAGATCGGCACCATGATCCTTGCAAACGGCACGAAACGGCGGGTCACTTACATCCTCCATAGGGGCAAGTAAGAGTGGGAAATCGGGTAATTGTATGGGGCCTATGTTTGGCATTTTATTTTTTAAACCTTATACTCATTGTATATTGCGAGGGCAAATTTACAACTAATCGGCTTAGCTATGAATTACAGGAGCGTAAAAGGGTTTACAGGATGGGCACAATTGGGCATTTTATTGGTCTTTTTAGGTGCAGGATTTGTATTGGCTGGTGGTGTTCAGTTACTTATCGGCTTTCAACTGATCCCGGCTGGTTTACCGCCCGATAAAATGGCAGAAGCCATGATCAATTCAATGCTGCAACCGGAAAATGTGGGTGCTGCCAGGCTTTCGCAGGTTTTAGGTACATTCTTTCTTTTTTTTATACCCTCAGTGTTATTCATGTTGATTTGCCATGGCAAAAACATATTCTGGCTGGGATTTAATAAACATATCAATGGCTGGCAGATCATTTTGGGATTCTTCCTTATTTTTTTAGCCAATATAATTGCCAATCCGCTGGCCGATCTCAGTAAATCACTGCTGGTGAATTTTCCAAAACTGAATGCCCTGGGTATGGTTATGGAAGCCGAGTATACCAAACAGGTAATGGCACTTAGCAATTTAAAAAGCTGGGGCGAATTTATAATGGCCATTGTCATCATGGCTTTTTTTCCGGCGCTGTTTGAGGAAATACTTTTCAGGGGTGCTTTGCAGAATTTGCTGGTACGCTGGTGGAAGAAACCTTTGCTGGCAATCATTGCCAGTTCTTTATTATTCAGCCTGATTCACATGTCGGTGTTTCTTTTTTTAAGCAGGGTGGTCCTTGGTTTTGTTTTGGGGCTGATGTATGAGCGGAGCAAAAATCTTTGGGTAAATATTGTTGCCCATTTTTTAAATAACACGGTGGCGGTTATTCAATTGTTCTGGTTATCTACCCATAAACAAAAAGTAGAAGTTGATAAATTAGACCCTGATGTGCCCTGGTGGGCCGCATTGATTGCACTGTCCATCAGCATTGGTTTGTTTTTGCTGTTTGAAAAAGTATCGGCCAAAAACAAAACACAGATTACTTTTGAAGAACAGAACCTGCTGGAGCAAAGCGATATCCTGCATCCCTTCCCCGAAAATAAAAACCTATAGTATTGGCATTAAACATTCAAACATTTAAAACACGGGCCTTAACTGCATTGCTTTTTGTAGTGGTAATGCTTACCGGCCTGCTTTGGAATTTCTGGAGTTTTTTGATCTTGTTTACGGTGATACATTTTGGATGCTGGTACGAGTTTGTGAAACTGATGAAGAAGATTTATGCGGAGAAATATTTGGGTTATTGTTTGTTTGGGTTGATATACCTGACAATGCCTGTTTTAATGATTATTGACTTATATAACCCGGCAAATCATATTCATATTTATGACACGTTTATTGTTTTAGTTAAAGGGACAATCCCAATAGTTATTATTGCCAGTATATGGATAAATGATACAATGGCCTATCTGGTTGGTTCTTTTATTGGTAAAACCCCGCTTTCAAAAATCTCACCCAAAAAAACATGGGAAGGTACAATTGGTGGTATTGTTTTGTGTATTACAGTAGCTGGTTTAGTAAGTCATTTTATTTTTCATAGCTGGATAGTTAATTTATTTATTATGCTACTTGCCGCCATCTGCGCCATTTTCGGCACCCTTGGGGATCTTTTAGAAAGTAAAATAAAACGCATGGCGGATGTAAAAGACAGCGGCAGCTTTATGCCCGGCCATGGTGGCTTTTTAGACAGGTTTGATTCACTGCTGGTTGCTGTGCCATTTGTATGGCTTTATATAAAATTGTTTGTTTAATACATAAACTTTCAGTCATGAAAAATTACCTGCTCCTTTTTTGGGCTTTCCTTTTTTTCGCCTGTAATAATAGCGGGCAGCAAACTGGTGATGCAGGTAAAAAAGATACTGCTTCAAAAGCACTTCAGCCGGATAAACAAACAACTGCTTTTAAAGTACTTTCATTTGATAAGAACGAACATTTTTTCGAAGACAGTATAAAAGGTACAGTAGTAGAAGGCTTTAGCTGGCGGGATGCAGAATCTGAACACCGGGTTTTGTTTACAACAGTTCCTGTAAAAATGAATAAGAACGGCCGGCAAAGCGGTGCTGTTTACGCATATTGCTTTATCCAGAGCGGTGGTGCCTGGCAAAAGGAATGGGAAGTTAAAGACAGAATTGATGACTGTGAAGTAGATGCCACCTGCGAATTTTTACCGAACTCTTTTACCGTTACCGATAATGATAACAATGGTTTAGGGGAAGTTTGTTTTCTATATAAACTAAGTTGCAAGGGCGATGTAAGTCCCGATGAAAAAAAACTGATCATGTACGAGGGTGCAAATAAATATGCCATCCGTGGCAGCACCATCCTCGAGTATAACGGTAGCAAAGAAGGCGGCGATAAAAAGATAGATGCATCTTTTACAAAAGCAGCCAAACCTTTACTTGATTTTGCCAACAGCCAGTGGGATAAATTTGGAATAACAAAGTACTAAAATTCGGCAATGCATCATCTTGAATCTTCGTTAAAAACTTTGGTATGTCAGTCTGAGCTTGTCGAAGACGGGTTAGCTTAGAATATCCCCGGTTTCGACAAGCTCAACCTGACAGTTTTCAAACTAATGCACTACTGAAAACCCCAAACGCAAAACCCATAACCCCAAACTCTTTATATTTGCAGCTAAATTAAACAGTATGACCATTCACCGGGAAGGATATAAAAGCATCGCCATAGGTACTTTAATTTTTGGAGCAATTAACCTGGCGGTTTTCTATTTCTTTAGCGCTTCCCTGATGTGGCTTTGTGCCATCATCTTTTTTCTTACACTGGGCGTTTTGTTATTCCTGGTATCTTTTTTCCGGGTTCCCAATCGTTCCCTTACAATTAGCGAAAATGCCATTGTTGCACCAGCCGATGGAAAAGTGGTAGTAATTGAAGAAACGACCGATGTTGAATATTTTAAAGACAGGAGGCTGCAGGTTTCTATATTTATGAGTCCGGCCAATGTGCATGTAAACCGCAACCCAATTGACGGTGAAGTAGTGTACAACCAATACCACAAAGGTAAATACCTGGTGGCCTGGCATCCCAAATCATCTACCGATAATGAGCGTCATTCTGTGGTGATAAAAAAAGGGAATACCGAGATACTGGTTAAGCAGATTGCAGGTGCCCTCGCAAAACGTATTGTAAATTATTTACAGGTGGGCCAAAAGGTAAAACAAACCGAAGAAATGGGTTTTATTAAGTTTGGCAGCCGGGTAGACCTGCTTTTACCTGTTGGAACCAAGGTAAATGTAGAGCTTAACCAGGCTGTACAAGGCGGCGTTACTGTAATTGCCACCCTCAATATTTAACATTTGGCTGTTGGTCAGGTGCAATTTCTCCCTTACTTTTACGTTTAGAAAATCAATTAAACATTATAATCATGAAAAAAGTATTTTTATTAGCTACAGCATTTTTGTTTGTAACCGGAGTTGCTATGGCCGACAAAGGAAAAAAGAAAAAATGTGCTAAAGGAAAAACCTGCTGCACAAAATCTGATGCTAAAGCTGCCGGTTGCTCAAAATCATCAAAAGATGCAACTGCTACCAAAGCTTGCTGCAAAGACAAAGCAAAGTCAACTACAGCCAGTATGTAATTGTTAGCTGAAACTTATTTAAAACCTTCCCAAACAGGAAGGTTTTTTTATGCCCTTCATTTAAAAGATAGATTCCAGTTGCTGTAAATGCGTAACGGTATAAGTGGGTTTAATTTCGGGCCTGGCATTAATATGGTTTACAAAAATGGTATCCATGCCGGCATTCATGGCACCCTGTATATCAGCATCGAGGTTATCGCCAATCATAATGCTTTCCGGCAAACTTGCTTTTGCCTTATCCATTGCATAATCAAATATTTCCTTTTTGGGTTTCAGGCTGTTACTGGCTTCAGATGTTATTACATGGGTAAAATAATTACTGAGGCCGCTGTTATTTAATTTGCTCCACTGGGTTTTTTCAAAACCGTTGGTGATTAAATGCAGAGCATATTTTTTAGCTGTGAGGTAATCTAAAATTTCAATGGTATGCGGAAACAGTATTTTTTTTGTAGGCAGGATCTCTAAAAACTGTCCACTCATTTCCCTGGCAAGTGGTTCATCGGCAATTTTAAAATCAAGCATGGTACGCCACATGCGCTTCCATTTCAATTCTTCAGAACTGATGAGTCCTTTGTGGTAGCGGTCCCAGAGTATTTCATTGTGGTACAAATATTTTGGATAAAAATCTTCAAAATCAATTTGTATCCTGCTATCCAGGTTCAACAGTGTGTAAAGATCTGCCAGCGATGATTTGGCATTGGCATCAAAATCCCAAAGGGTATGGTCAAGGTCGAAAAAAAGATGTTTATATCGAGGCATTATTTTGATACATAATTTTGAGGTAGAGAGATTAACTTTATCTTCAATTGCAAGATACTGAATTAACAAAACTCAAATGAATATAGTAATTACCGGCGCATCAAAAGGATTAGGGAAGGCCATTGCAGAAGCTTTTGCAAAAGATGGTCAGGGCCACAGTTTTTTTCTTTGCGCCAGGAATGCAGCAGAACTGGAAGCAACGGCTGCGGATCTGCAGGGTCGTTTCCCTCAAAATAAAGTGTATACCCAAACCTGTGATGTATCTGATAAAACTGCATTACAGCAATTTGTAGCATGGATAAATAACCAGGTAGCAAAGGTTGATATACTTGTAAACAATGCAGGCATTTACCTGCCCGGCAGTGCTTATGGCGAAGATGACGGTACGCTGGAAAAAATGATGGAAGTAAATCTGTACAGTGCCTATCATTTAACAAGGATGATCTTACCCGGTATGATCAACAATAATCCTTCAACAGGCTCAGGAGGCCATATTTTCAACATCTGCTCCATTGCTTCCATTATTGCATACCCTAATGGCGGCGCATACAGCATCAGTAAATTTGCCTTATATGGGTTTAGTAAAAACCTGCGGGAAGAAATGAAACCGCACGGCATAAAAGTTACGCATGTATTGCCCGGAGCGGCTTATACCGATAGCTGGAGTGGGAGCGGTATTGATCCCAAACGAATTATGGAAGCAGCTGATGTTGCCCAAATGGTGTATGCCGCCGCACAACTTTCTCCCCAGGCCTGTGTGGAAGAAATTATCTTACGGCCACAGCTGGGCGATCTATGATTGTAACCGGGGTAGTTTAACAAATTATTTTACCCTTTATACTTTTATAACTTATCAGGCAAACAGCAAACCATTATTTTTGTTACTGTGAATATGCAACCCGTTTTACAAAAAATTATTTTATTATTTTTTCTGCTCACCGGCTATTGTACCAATGCCCAGGTAAAATTTTCTGCCAGTATAACCCCGGCAGAGATTGGCAGGGATGAATATGCCCAGCTGAAACTGATGGTTGAAAACGCAAATGAAGTTCAACAGATCGTTCCGCCCAGCCTTAAAGATTTTATTATCATCAGCGGCCCCAACCAGGAGAGCGGCATGACGATGATCAATGGTGTTGTTAAAAAATATATTGCTTTGAGTTTTGTTTTGAAGCCTAAAGCCACGGGTAATTTTACCATTGCCGGTGCATTGGCAAAAGCCGATGCAGGGGATTACAAAAGCAATGCTGTCAGATTAAAAGTTACAGCTCAATCTTCCGGAAATAATCCGGCAGCAAATTTAAACAGCTCTCCTTTTAACAGTATTGACCCTTTTGCCGAGCCTGCACCCAGATCAACCTACAACGAGTATATTTTACGCAAGGGCGAAAACCCGGCAGATAAAATAAAGCGGAATATGTTGGTGAGGGTTGAGGTAGATAAAAAATCTGTTTATGTTGGGGAACCTGTTGTGGCTACCTATAAACTATATACCCGTCTTAAAAGCGAAAGCAATATGACGAAAAACCCTTCCTTCAATGGTTTTTCCGTTTTGGATATTCAGCAGCCCAATGATATGAGTTACCGTACCGAAAAACTGGAGGGCCGGGAATACAATGTGTACATCATTCGTAAAGTGCAGCTATATCCTTTGCTGGCCGGTAACCTGGAGCTGGGCATTGCTGAAATTGACAATAATGTTCAGTTCATTAAAGCAGCATATGTAAATCAGCAGGCAGATGCTATGAATGATATATTCAGGGATCTGGCACAGTTAACCATACCACCCGAGGGTATCGATATACAGAAAGTTACTTTGCAAAGTAAACCCTTAAGTATTTTGGTAAAGCCTTTGCCCGATGCAGGTAAACCTTCCTCATTTAAAGGTGCCGTTGGAAATTTTACAATTGAAACCAAAGTTGAAAAAAATAATTTCAGTACTGATGATGACGGAAAAATGGCCATCATCATTTCCGGCGAAGGAAACCTGCAAATGATCAATGCGCCTGAAATGCCCTGGCCAAAGGGTATTGAGGGCTTTGATTCAAAAGCAACAGACGATCTGTTTAAGGGAACGGTGCCTGTAAGCGGAAGAAAAATATTTGAATTCCCCTTTACGGTTTCTACACCGGGTACTTATACTTTACCTGCGGTTGAGTTTAGTTTTTTTGATACCCGTGATGCAAAATATAAAACGGTCAGTTCAAACCCTATTGAAATTACAGTTACCAAAGGAACCGGTAAACCCAAAAATGTAATTACGGAAGCAAATACAAAATCTAAGGATAATTTACTTACAAAATTTTTCAGCAACCGCTTACGGGTGGTAAGCCTTGTTGCGGTACTTATCATCATCGGATTAATTGTTTGGCTGAAAAGAGATACTAAAAACGAACAGCAGCTGGCTGATACAGCGCAGGCCGAAGCGGTAATAAAACAGGAAGAAAAACAGGTTGAGGAAATTTTACCTGCACAACAAAATCCGCTTGCACTGGCAGAAGAATGCCTGCACCGGGAAGATGCCAAACTGTTTTACATGCATTTGAACCAGGGCTTAAAAAACTTCCTGGCAAAAAAACTGGCTTTACCGGCAGAAGACCTGAACCGGAAAAATATTGCTGAACAACTGGATGCAAAAGGCATCAGAAATGAAACAGCGGTGGAATTACAAAAGCTGAAGGATGAAATGGAGTGGCAGTTATACACGCCCTTTGCCGACCATGAAAAAATGAAAACGATGTATGACAGGGCCAGCGATCTGTTGCAACTGATAAACACGTACCACAATTAAGCAAGCGTAAATTTATAACCTACACCTCTTACCGAATGAAAATAAACTGGATCACGACTGTCTTCTTCAAAATATTTACGAAAGTTGAGGATGAAATTATCAATGGTACGGGTAGTCGGATAAACATTATAACCCCAAACCACCTGTAAAATTTTTTCACGGGTTACTACTTCATTTTTATTTTCAATCAGCAGCTTCAGCAGCATGATCTCTTTTTTGGTAAGCGTGATTTTTTCGCCGCTCTTGGTAAAAGCTTCGGAGGCTTTAAAGTCAATTTTGTTTTTACCAAAACTGTAAACATCCGGTATGGGCTCTTTGGTGTTGAGGCGTTCGCTTTTTTTGATGAGGTTATTTACACGGATCAGCAGTTCCTCCAGGTTAAAGGGTTTGGTCAGGTAATCATCGGCACCTTTTTTCAGTCCCAGTACCCTGTCGGCACTGCTGTTTTTAGCGCTCAGTATCAGAATGGGAATATCAGGATTGGAGAGTCGTATCGTTTCACAAACAGTAATGCCGTCAATTTCGGGCAGCATCACATCCAGTATGATGAGGTCAAAATATTCCTTTTCTACAGCCTGCAAAGCCTCGGCGCCATCCCAGGCTCCGGTAATTTCATAACCTTCCAGTTCCAGGTTCAGCTTCAATGCTTCCTGTAAATTTTCTTCGTCTTCTACCAGTAATATGGAAAACTTTTTATCCGGCATATTTAAAACTAAGGCTTTTCAGTGGATGAATGCAGTGTGACTGTAAAAATAGCACCACTTGGGTTATTGTCTGTCACAGAAATGTTTGCATTGTGTTGTTTGCTTATTTTTTTTGTAAGATACAGCCCCAGCCCGGTTCCTTTGGCAGCTTTGGTAGCGGAATTACCCACCCGGTAAAATTTATTGAATATTTTTTCTTTTTCTTCGGCTGCAATTCCTTTGCCCCGGTCTTTTACCTGTAAAATGATCTTTTCATTTTCTTCTGTTAATACAACGGTAACCGGCAAATCCTTTGCACCGTATTTGATGGCATTATCAATCAGGTTGTTTGCCAGCATCTGCAACAGCATCCGGTCGCCGTTAATAAAAATATCAGGCGCAATAGCTACATCAATTTTTTGCTGCGGATAGCGGGTAATAAAATCCTGCACACATTTGCCAACCAGTTCGCTAAAGTTGGTTTCTTCGTCGGTAATGCGGTAACCACCGGCTTCAATCTGCGATGAAAGCAGCATGTTATTGCAAAGCGCATTCAGGCGGTTGGTTTCTTCCAGCGTGGTTTGTATCAGGCGTTGTTGCTGTGTTTCGTCCAGCTTTCTTTTCTGCATGGTCTCCAGGTTCAGTTTGGCAACCGAAATGGGCGTTTTCAGTTCATGCGTAATGGCGATCATAAAATTCTGCTGTTCCCGGCTTATCTTCAACTCACGCTGCACGGCACGAAAAACAAAAACAGCGCCGGCCATGATGAGCAGAAAAAAAGTAACACCCTCGCCCGTGTATTGGGCGGTCTTTCTTTTTTCCAGAGATTTTATCTCATCAAACTTTGCCTGGTAATTTTTATCGCCTGGCTGTAACTGCTCCATTTCATATTTGGTCATCAGTTTATTTTGCCGGTTAAGGGCAATAAACCACCAGATCAATGCAGCCAGTATATAAGCCAGCAAGAACCAGTAAATGATAAAGATGTATCGTAATTTTTTTGATTTGGATGGCATGGTGATATTGAGCAAAGGTAGGGGGTAAAAGCGAGCAGGGCTTTTGTAGTAAGATATTTTTCTATATCCCAACCCCGAAGGGGTAACAGGATTATAGTAAAGATTATACTCCGAGACTACTGGTAGCTGAAGTATATCACGCTTTTAATTCTTTGTCAATATAAGTTATATACCTTTCTCGAACTGAATATATTGCAACATTAGAAAATCCAATACATATCGCAGGTCCCACAATTAGTAGCCCTAAAGACCAGCATAAAGTGGTTGTCAAACCTGTTTGTAAAAAATTATAGAGATAAAACAGGCCAAGTATGATTGCCAGAAAAAATAAAAAATAGAATACAAGTGCAGGTTTTGCTTTAGTCTTAATATTGGTTATGCTTTTTTCAGATTCTGTAATTACACCTACGAGAGTAGAGCCATAATTAACACCTCTTGTATAAGCAAATGAAACTGTGTTAATCAAAAATGTGTCGGCATTCCGAAACCTGCCAGTCATATCGTTACTTGTAAATAATGTTGCTTTTTTTTTAAGAACTTCTGTGATTTTTTCAATGACCAATTCCTTCGGATGATTATACGAATAAGTTAAGACGGCCGGATAAAAAAATGTCTTTAGATGCTTAATCATAAAGATGCCAGGTTCATTAGCTTTTAGTATTGAAAAAATGTAAATTTTGTGATTCTCAATTCCTCACATCCAAACCCCAGCTCAGTTTATTTCTCAAGGTTTGTAAAAAATTATTTTCGTTAAGGCGGATAAGGTTGATGCCGAAAGTTTCTTTGCGTACTGCCAGTTGAATGTCTTTGGTAACTATTTCACGGCGGCTGTCTAACGTGCAAAGGAATCCATCTGTACGGCCTTCTACTTCAAAAGAAATAATGGTATTATCGGGCACAATGATGGGGCGTATATTTAAGTTGTGTGGCGATACAGGTGTAATAACAAAACTGCCGCTATCAGGAAAAACCACGGGGCCATTACAGCTTAATGAGTAACCGGTAGAACCTGTTGGCGTTGCCACGATCAAACCATCGGCCCAATATGTATTTAAAAATTCACCGTTTAAATAAGTATGTATTTTTATCATGGGCGATGAATCTTTTTTGTGCAGCGTAAATTCATTCAGTGCATAAGGCGCATCGCCAAATAAACGAACATCAGAATCTAAATGCAGTAAAGTTCTTTTGTCCACAACATACGTTCTGTTCACCAATGCTTCCACTGCCGGTATCAGATCTTCTTTACCAATATTTGCCAGGAAACCAAGGCGGCCATAATTAATACCCACCACCGGAATGCCGCTATCCTTAACCAGCGTAACCGTATCCAGCATAGTGCCATCTCCACCCAGGCTGATGATAAAATCTATATTCTTATCCAGGTCTTCGGATGAATTGAAGGTGGAATATTTTGCCTTGGCACTGATGGCAGAATAAAACTGGTTGAAAAAATCCTGGTAGAAGACAAGCTCCACGCCACTTAATGCCAGTTCGTCCAGCAGCTGAATAATATCCTGGTGCTGGTTATTTTCTATACCGCGGCTGTAGATGGCAATTTTCATGTGCCTCAGTTCTGCCAGTCCGCGTAATGTTTGAATTTTTGTCAAATTAAAAACCAGATTGATTGTGTAAAAATAAACCCTTTTCTCCTAATTGGTTAAAACTGTATTCAATCCGCAGGTTTATGTCGTACAAGGTAAGGATATCTATGCCAAAACCGCCCGAATACAATAAACGGTTGTTCAGGTTTGTATCATATTTCTTTTTGGTATACGCATATCCAACATCGGTAAAGGTTTTTGCAAAAACAGTAATTGGTATTTTAGTAAGCAATTTAGGAAAGTACTTAAACGGAATATTAACTGAAAGCAGTTTTTTCTTGATGGTTGATTTTATCAATGCGGTGGCTACACCATCAATAACATAATATTCAAGTCCACGTAAATAATTTTCGCCATAACCAAATCCACGCTGGTTTATATAAGCCTGGTCAAATGGAAGTTTGATACTTCCGAAAACCTGTGCAATGCCATACCATTTTTTACCCAGGTCGTAATAGCGGTTCCAGCCGGCTTCAACCATAAACATATTTACACCGCCTGTAAAACCCAGGCCTCTTTTTTGAAGCGCTACAAAAGCGGTTTTGCCTTTTAGCGGGTAGGATCCGTTGTCAACATTTGCATATTGCAATCTGTAATTAAGATCAAATAGGCCCTTTGAACTAACAGAGTCTCCAAAATAATTTGGATTGTAACGCTTGTCAATTACAGAGTCGGCTATTTTAATATAAGAGTAAGCTGCTCCAAAAATATGCTTTGTAAAAAAGCCCCGGCGGATGGTATAGCCTGCGTGTACATACCAGCTTTTGTACACAAAGTCGGCCTTTGCCTTTACAGCAGAATCTGAAGGATAAAATAACAGCGAATCGTTGCTGTTTGTTTTAATGGACAGTTCTCTTTTTTGCAGATAACCGCCACCAATGGTAAAACCCTCGGTTAGTTTTTTATTACTGTATGGTGCGGTATAACTGAAAGAAACATTCCTCGTATACCCATTGATAAAATAAATACGCAACTGGTCACGCCGGCCACTGAGGTTATAATGCACAAACTTAATTCCATAATTTACACGGCTTAAACTGGCTTTGTATGTGCGGTACCATTCATTAAAATTACGGTCGATCCATTTAAACTGTGGCACCGGGTACAGGTACCAGCGCTCCAATACCTGTACATTAATGTGTACATTGGCAGCATCAAGTGCAATCAGTTCAAACTTAACTTCATTAAACAGTGTAGTGTTGTAAACCTGGAACCTTGCCTGTTCCAGCTCTTTATACAGATCGGCCAGTACAATAGAATCGCCTTTTTTAAACTGTATCTCCCGGTAAACAATATATACCTTGGTTTGTTTTGTGCCTGTTACCTGCAGGTCTTTTACGCATACTTTATTACCTGTATTACCCCATAACTTGGCCGTGTCAACAAAACTGAAATTGGATGTAGTTGATTTTTGAGCAAAGGAAAGTACCGGCGTAAGTATGATGATACAGCAGTAAATTATTTTTTTCAGATCATTCATCAGATAAACAGCTTAGGTAACCGGCTGCAAATTACGGCTGTAAATGCAATCATCATACCGACTTCATGTTTAATAATTCAATCAGTTTTCAGTCGGCATAATCACATCTAATATTTCATAGAAGCCCTTCGGACTACTTATGAAATAATGATGGTATTAAAGATCCAGGTAATTCATCAGGTGGCGGTAATTGCTGTGAATTTCATTTTCAAAATTTTCGTTACCAAAATAGTAGATAACATCGTAATCGTATCTTTCAAAAGTAGCTACAACAGCTGCTATTTCTTTTTTATTGATGTGCAGGGTAACGGTAAGCATACCGGTTTCGGCATGTACGGTTGTATTTAAATGCAGAATGGTTGCATCGTTGCTTTCCACAATGCGGCTGATTTCTGAAATGGCAAACTGGCTGCGTTCCATTTCCAGCACTACAATACCGCCAATTTCATTGGTGCCGGCAAAATTGCCCAGTGCTTTTAAAAGATCGTTGGTGGTGATCACGCCCATCAGGTCGTTTTCTTCATTAATTACCGGAACCACGGTTGTGTCAAACTGGTTGCTGCAGGTAACAGCATTTAAAAAATGTTCGTTATCATGCACTGCTGCACGAATAAAGAATTCCTGCATCAGTTCCATTGGCATTTTTGGTTCATCCTGGTCAAGCAGGTCATCTTCGCTGATGAGCCCAAGGAATTTATCGTCTTTAATAACCGGTAAATGTGTAACCCTGAAATCCCTGATAAGCCGCAAAGCCTTACTCACAGAATCTTTAAGCTGCAGGCGTGGGATATTGTTATTGATGAGTTCGATGGTTAACATATAACTGGTTTAGGTTAATAACAGCTATTGGAATAACGTATAAATGATCTTTAAAAGTATACTGCATCAGCTCTGTTAACTTCTTGTAAAGATTTTAAGAGCAATGAATATTGTTAATGACAAGAATTTTTACTGAACTGTTGCAGCAGGACTATTTAATTTTGATAAAAAGCCATCCAGCAGCCTGTTAAACTCTTCCGGTACTTCCATCATAGGCGCATGGCCGCACTTATCAACAAAATGCAATTCGCTGGTTGGTATCAGGCGGTTAAATTCTTTGGCAACAAAAGGCGGTGTAATGGTATCATTGTTTCCCCAGATAAGGCAGCAAGGCTGTTTTATCTGGTTCAGTTCTTCGCCCAGGTTATTGCGGATGGCGCTTTTTGCCAATGCGATGATCTTGATAACCTTCATGCGGTTATTGGTAATTTCAAAAACTTCATTCACCAGGTCTTCGGTAGCCATGGCGGGATCATAAAATGTGAGTTCGGTTTTTTTGCGGATATAATCTTTATCGCCGCGTTTTGGATACGTATCGCCCATCCCGTTCTCAAATAAACCCGAGCTGCCGGTTAATATGATTGACTTGATACGTTCGGGATTTTTTAAAACATGTACCAATGCAACATGGCCACCCAGCGAATTACCCAGCAGATTTATATTGTTGTAATTGCGGTGCTCTATAAACCGGTGTACAAATTTTTGAAGGCCGCCAACCGAGGTATGCAGCAGGTCAAGTTCGAGCAAAGGTAAAAGCGGAACAATTACTTTGTTCGTTTTGCGAAAATGCTCAATCAGGAACTGAAAATTGCTCAATGCTCCAAATAATCCATGCAGCAGCAACAAAGGTTCGCCTTCACCCTCTTCGATAAATTTAAATTTTCCGTCTTGTTTAATTTCGTAACTCATCCGTAAATGCAAATTGTTTAATATAAACTGCTATCTCAATCTTAAAGTTATGAAATGCTGATCGGGGCTAAAATTACGTTAAATAAGATAATGGTTGAAATTAATGCCGAATTTTGTTTGATAACGAATTAAAAAAATCGCCCAACTCAGTAAACATATCTTTAAAAACGGGTATCAGCCTGCCAAAACTATCCATCACTTTAGGTCCCCAGGGTTGTATAAAATGATAGGTTTGCGAACTATTAATGGCTTCCGGCTGCAATAATTGCAGCTTTTCGGCATAAAAAATAAAAATGCTTAGAATGATGAGGTATAGTACCGCATATAAAACAATTCCGCCCATGCGGTTAAGCCAGCCCAGCATTACAGCCTGAAATGTCTTTTCAATTAATTTAGCGCCCAGCCTTACCAGGATAACAACCACAAAAAATACCAGGGCAAATGCTATAAACGGCATCCATTTAGCCGAAACACTGATGCTGTCTTTTAAATAAGCAGCAACCGCAGTCGATAATTTTAAAGCAGCCGCCAGGCCAATAATAAATGCTATGATAGAAAAGGCGGCAAGGATCAACCCCTTTTGATAGCCTTTGATGATGGCCAGGATGAGCAGAGCAGCAAAAGTAAAATCTATCAGCATGAATATTTTGTTTGCTTCAAAGCTGTTTTCAAAATGAAGTATTAGCCACGAATTGCACTAACTGGCACTAATGATTCGTGTTCATTCGTGCAATTCGTTGCAAGAAAAATTAATGCTGGTTAAGAATTATAGTTTGCAAAAAACTTCCTGATAAGTTTAAAAACTAACCTGCAAGAAGTTCTTTAACAATACCACTGATCATTTTACCATCTGCTTTACCAGCCAGCTGTTTGCTGGCAACACCCATTACTTTACCCATATCGGCAGGTGATGATGCCCCGGTTTCAGTAATGATGCCTTTTATTATTTCTTTTAGTTCTGCTTCATCTAATTGCTTTGGTAAAAATTTTTCTATCACAGCCATTTCTTCTTTTTCTTTTGCGGCAAGATCTTCACGGCCCTGCTTTTCAAAGATCTCCAGCGAATCCCTGCGCTGTTTCATCATCTTCTGTAAAAATTTCTGCTCGGTGGCTTCGTCAATTTCGCCGCCGGCACCGGGGTCTGTTTTGGCTTTAATGATCTCGGCCTTAATGCCACGCAGGGCACGTAAAACGCCTTCGTTCTTTGCTTTCATGGCCTCTTTCATTTCGGTCATGATCTGTTGTTCTAAACTCATGGTTGTATTTTTTAGGAATTTAAATTTATGATTTAGTCATTGGTCAATAAGTCATTTTACGTTTGTTATTTGATTGGAGCTTTTAATTTAGAAGCTCCTTAATGACAATTGACTAATAACCAGTGTCGTCTTATTTCTGTTCCTTCAACTGTATCGTCCTGAACTTATCAAAAAATTCTTTGGCAAATTTTTTCATGTCGTCACTCATTTCCTGTTGTTGTGTGGCACGTTTAAAGCTGTCGGCCATACTCATCAGCATCTGGTAATAAAAATCGGCCATTTCATCTACCATCATATCCTTGGTCCAAAGATCAATACGCAGGGCTGTTTTATCTGCTCCATCCCAAAACGCAACACTCATTGCTTTGGCTTTTTGTACCATGTTGGCAGTACTGTCTGTTGCCGACCAGTTTATCTGTTCGGGCACTTTATTCGGGTCGAGCAGTACGTCAATTTTTATAGTTGATTGATTCATAAATTTTCAGGAGTATTTTATAATGTGCTTATTTTAGTTAAGCCTGCCTACCGCAGGCAGGCTGCAAAATTAACTGAATTTAACTATTGGCAGCTTTCAAAATGCATTCCATCAGCAAATCAGCATTTTTGCCGGGTTGATGTTGTAGCAGCAGCTCATTCCCGGCTTTTACCAGTTCCTTTGCTTTGTCTTCATCTTTAAAAACAAGCATCATTTTTTGAGCAATATCCTCAAAGCTTTCGGGATTGACATATAAAGCAGCTTCACCAAAAACTGCAGGCAACGACCCGGAATCAGACATTACAAGGGGTACATTGCATTGCAGTGCCTGTAGTGCAGCTAATGCCATGTCATCATAAAAGACAGGGTAAACCATAGCATAGGCAGCTGCGGTTATTTTTGCCAGCCCGGCTTTATCCAGGCCCTCCAGCAGTTTTACTTCATTCCTTAATTTATAGGTTTTCAGTTCTTTTTTAAAAGCTTCATCTGCATTCCCGGCAATCAACAGCATCATATTGCTTTTCTGTCTTTTTTTAAAAAAGGTAAATGCTTTTAACAGGTTAATGAGATTGCTGCGCTGGCTACTGTTACCACTAAATAAAAAATAAGCTTTTCCTTCGGCGTATTTTTCTTTTACCAGTTCTTTTTCTTCCCAATCAATCGGCGTAAAATTTGCATCAATAGCCGGCTTGATAACAGCGATCTCTTCCGCATTAATTTTATAACGACTGGCAAGCAGGGATTTTGAAAAGGCAGAAACTGTTGCAATGCTTTTTGCCTTTGCTAAAAAGGCCGATGTGAATTTTCTGTAAAATCCTGCCTGCGATTTTTTTAATAATTCCGGATAATTTAAAAATGACAGATCACTCAGCAATAAACATTGCGGAACTTTTGTACGCAGCGAACAGATACCTTCCAGGCTTACAAAAACATCGGCATTGTATTTACGTAAGATTGCCGGTATCCTGTAATTGAACCAATATTGCAAACGCAGGTTGCTGCTGGCTTTTGGACCGGCTACAACCGGAGTTACATTTTTTTGGAAAAGAATATTTTTAAACGGGGTGTCAAAAATGTAAATGAATTGATGCTGCGGAAAATTTTTAGTTAGATGATGCAGCAATGAAAACAAAAACTCCTCATAACCTTCCGGTTGTGTTTCTTTATTCAACCTGGTGTTTACAGCAATGATCATGTAAATAAATAAGAGAAGATTAAATAAAGTTTTGCGGCAAGGGTTGCCAACCTTTAAAAAGTTGCTTTCATTTAAAAATACCCTTGCAAGGTTGGCAACCCTATTTTAAAACTTTCAGCTTTACCATTTCAATACGGGTATCGCTTACGCTTAAAATATCAATTTCATAATTACCAATAATGATATGCTCCTTTAATTTGGGAATTTGCTCATGATTTTTAATGATGTAACCCGACAGCGTTTCTGTTTCTTCATCATCCGGAAAAAGCAGTTTGTACTTTTCAGTGATCAGGTCAAGCTCCATCCGGCCGCTGAAAATAAATTCGTTATTGGCCAACTGCTTATCAACAAACTCCTCGGTATCATATTCATCATGAATCTCTCCAAAAATTTCTTCCAGCAGGTCTTCCATGGTAACAATACCGGCTGTACCGCCAAACTCGTCAATAACCCAGGCAATTGATTTTCTTTCTTTGCTGAATTTATTCATCAGGTCGGTGGCACTCATACTTTCCGGCACGGTTGGTATGGGCAATAAAATTTCGTTAACGGTAGCAGGATGTTTAAACAGATCAAGCTGATGAATATAACCTGCTATACTGTCTATATTCTCATCGTAAACAACCAGCTTACTCAGTTGTGTGCTGATGAATTTTGCCTTTACTTCTTCAATAGAACTGTTCCTGCTCACCCCTTCAATCTCTTTACGGGGTATCAGGCATTCCCGCAGCCTGGTTTCACTGAGCGATAAGGCATTTTCAAAAAGCTCCTTGTTTAGCTCGCTGCTGTCCTCCTCCTCACTGCTTTTACTCTGCTGCATAAAATGCTCCAGGTCCACTTTGCTGAACATGTCTTTTTTGGTATTTATTTTTACATCCAGCAGTGTTTTCAATATCCATTCAGCAGTATTTACTAAATAAACGCCTATAGAAGAAAACATCCAGTAAAAGAACTGAACTACACTGCTGATGAAGTTTGAACTGAGTATGCTGCTGTTACGTGCTTTAAAAAATGCCTTGAATAAAAACTCTACAAATAATACTATTAAAGTAGAGATCATTGTCTCTACAAAAAGTTTGATATAGTCTACCGCATTTACAAAAGAGCCAGGTAAGTTTGCTTTTATCCAGAGCCAGATGGGAGAGAGCATATCTACCACCAGTAAACCATACACCACAAAAACCAGGTTGATCCCAACCAGGGTGGTGCCAATGAACCGGGCCGGCCTGTCGGCATAAAAGCCCCATACTTTTCCGCTTTTGGTGCCCTGCTTGCGGTTTAATTCAATAGACAGTTTATTGGCAGATATAAAAGCTATTTCTATACCGGCAAAAAAACCGATAAGCAATAATGAAACAATAATGGCAATAAATGCTATCCAACCCATAGTATAAAAATAAGAAAGAGTTTTTAAACAGTCTATTTACTGATGAATTCGGCTACAATGCCTTCAGCCTCTGTACAGGCACGATGAAAATCATCATTGGTGATCAGTTTGTTGAACTGGTCTTTAAATGAAAGCTCATATGCCGCTTTATTTATCCTTGCTGCCAGCGATTCGGCTGTTTCGGTTCCACGGCTTTCCAGTCTTTTCTTCAATTCTTCTACCGAAGGCGTTTGTATAAAAAGGCTGAGCGAACTTTCAGGATATTGCTGTTGCACATGAATGGCTCCTTTTACATCAATATCAAGTACCGGAATTTTATGTTGTTGCCAGATACGCTCCAGTTCCGATTTTAAAGTGCCGTAATATTTCCCCTCGTACACCATTTCCCATTCTATAAATTCGTTGTGCTGAATTTTATCTTTAAATGCTTCGGTATTCATAAAATGATAATCAACACCATCTTTTTCTGTACCTCTTGCCTGGCGTGTGGCTGCCGAAATGGAAAAAGCCAGCTGCGGAAAAGTTTTCATCAGGTAACGTGTGATGGATGTTTTACCGGCACCGGAAGGCGCTGTAATGATGATGAGTTTGTTGTTATCTGCCATGTGCAAAGAAACTATTTAATTTTTACTTTTAAATGAGGTCTGAAATATTGTCGCAGGGTTGCCAACCCTTGTAAAAACTAATGTGGTTTAAAATGAAGTACTACATTTTGGTTTTCGGCATTGCCGGCCAGCACCAGTTCATCGGCAGTTAATGATTTAATAATATAGCGGTTTATGCTGTTTTTAGATTCTGGTGTACAAACCAGTATCTTATCATTTCCCTGTAATTCATATTTTCCCTGCACGGTAACCTGGTCGTTCAATGCACATTCATATTTCATGCGGTCTTTAAAGGTCCAGTTGAGTGTGAGCAAAAGCATTTTAACCTGCTCGGCATTGATCGAATCTTTTGCAGTAAGTCCTTTTGTATTGGGTTGAACAAGATTATCTACCTGTACACAATCCCATTTTTTGGTAAGCAGTATAACCGTTTTGTTGCGGCAGGAACTGAAAAAGCTCAGCACAAAAAATAAAACAAACAGTGGGATTAATTTCTTCATGTGGTAAAAAATTAATTGATCCTTTTTATATCGGCGCCTAATTTTATCAGGCGTTCATCAATATTCTGATAACCACTGTCAATCTGTTCAATATTCTGGATGGTGCTTTTTCCCTGTGCACTTAATGCAGCAATCAGCAAAGCCACACCGGCACGTATATCCGGACTGCTCATGGTTATACCACGTAATTGTTGTTCTCTTTCCAGGCCAATTACCACAGCACGGTGAGGGTCGCACAAAATGATTTGAGCACCCATATCAATCAGCTTATCTACAAAAATAAACGGCTCTCAAACATTTTTTGATGAATGAGTACGCTGCCCTTTGCCTGAATGGCTGTTACCAGAACTATACTCAACAGATCGGGTGTAAAACCGGGCCAGGGATGATCGTACACGGTTAACACACCACCATCCATATATTTTTGTATCTCATAAAATTCCTGTGCAGGAATATGAATATCATCGCCAACAAAATTCATTTGAATACCCAGTTGCTGAAACCTTTCCGGTATTACGCCCAGGTGTTCGATGCCTGCATTTTTAATGGTGATATCACTTTGCGTCATGGCAGCAAGGCCGATAAAGGAACCCACTTCAATCATGTCGGGCAACATGCGGTGTTCTGTTCCACCCAAAGCATCAACACCGGTTATGGTAAGCATATTGCTGCCGATGCCGCTTATTTTTGCACCCATGCGGTTAAGCATCTTACAAAGTTGCTGCAGGTAAGGCTCGCAGGCGGCGTTGTAAATGGTGGTTGTGCCAGCAGCCATCGAAGCGGCCATTAAAATATTGGCAGTGCCGGTTACGCTGGGTTCATCTAATAAAATATGGGTGCCTCTTAAGCCGGTGGTTTCTAAATGAAAGAAACCATCTTCTGTATCATACAAAAATTTGGCACCCAGTTTTTCAAAACCAATAATGTGAGTGTCTAACCTTCTTCTGCCAATTTTATCGCCACCGGGTTTTGGTATGTAAGCTTTTTTAAAACGTGCAAGCAGCGGCCCGGCAAGCATTACAGAGCCACGCAGCTTGCCGCTTTTTTTGTGATAGGATTCGCTGTGCAGGTAATCCACATCCACATCATCTGCCTGGAAAGTGCAGGTATCACGGCTTTGCCGGTCAATCTTCACTTTCATTTCGCCCAGTAATTCAATCAGCAGGTTTACGTCCACAATATCGGGTATGTTGGAGATGGTAATTTTTTCGGGGCTTAGCAATACAGCCGATATGATCTGCAGTGCTTCATTTTTGGCTCCCTGTGGTGTTATCTCTCCAAAAAGTTTTTTTCCGCCTCTTACTTCAAATGATTGCATACTTTTTTTATTACACGAATTGAAATGAATTACACGAATTACACGAATTTTTACTACAGAAACAAAAATACCTGACTTTTAATCAGGTATGTAATAATTCGTGTATTTCGATTAATTCGTGTAATTAATTTTCCTAGTACCTCTTCTTAAAATTGCGGTTGTTATTTCTGTTGTCGCCGCCATTACCACCTCCGTTACCGCCCCTGTTATCCCTGTTGCCGCCACGGTTATCCCTGTTGCCACCACCTGCGTTTCTGTTATCTCTGCCACCTGCATTCCTGTTATCTCTGCCGCCACCGCTGAAATTTTTTCGGTAACCTCCGGCAGGTCGTTTACCATAGTCATTTTCCTCACGGGTATCAACCCGGTGTTTAACAAAAGGACGGTTATTGAATTCCAGTTCGCCCTTGGTCATGGCAGATAATTCAGTCTGTATATTATCATCATGCACCAGTTCTTTATGCCAGTTGCTGTATGTAAGCTTCATGTAATAAGCCACTGCATTAGCAAAGCCCTGTTTCTTTTCAGGATTTTCTTCTTTTAGTGCCTTATCAATAACCACTTCAATATTTTTACCCAGGTGATTAAATTTGGGATATCTTTTTGGATAACGCAAACGCTCGGGCTTGGCTTTTAAAGTTTCACGTGTGGGAATGGGATAGGGGCTTTCCACATCCAGTTTAAAATCGCTGATGAGGAAAAGATGATCCCATAACTTGTGGCGAAAATCTTCTACATTCTTTAAATGCGGATTTAAAAATCCCATCAATTCAATAACAGCATACGCATTGCGTTGCCTTTCTTCTTTGTCTTCAATACTCAACAGGTATTCAACCATTTTCTGAATATGGCGGCCATATTCTCTCATGACTAAAAAGTTCCTGGTAGTATTGTACTCCATGTTCTCTATATTAAGCATATTGCGAAGTTAAGTTAAACGGTTAAAAGGTTGCCAACCTTTATTAAAAGGAAATTTAACTATTAACAGACCGTTTAAGGTTGGCAACCTTGCAAACAGGCCTGTTTATAGCTGGTTATTATAAATATTTTACCCGGCACCAGTTGTAAGCCACTAAAATGCCGGCAGTATCTGCCGCCAGGTCGTATATATCAAAACTACGGTCGGGAATAAAGAATTTTTGAATGAACTCGGTTGTTAAGCCCCAGATTACCGCTGCAATGGCAATTTTAATTGCCCAGTTTCTTTTTACCTGCAGGGGTAATACCATTTTTTTGTAAATGGGGTATATGAACAGAAAAACCAACATACCAAAAAGCCCTGCATGTACCCACTTGTCAAAATAAATATCATTCAGCCAGGTTTCAACAGTGGGGATATTTGACCCCGGCAAACTGATCAATACCAGTATAAGAAAAAACCAGGCAATGCCCGGTATAAATTTTATTGCAGGAGACCTTTTAGAAGGATTTTGCATAATGGCTTTATTAACCAACAGTTGCTGTATATGCTGCAGCATCCAGTAGTTTATCAAATCCTGCCACATCAGTAACAGTCATCTTTACCATCCAGCCATCGCCATATGGGTCGGTATTAACCAGTTCCGGTTGTGTATCCAGCATGGGATTTGTTTCGGTAATAGTGCCTGCAAGCGGCGAGAACAGATCACTTACTGTTTTAACTGCTTCCACAGTACCAAATACTTCTTCAGCAGCCACTGGTTTGCCTTTTGAAGTTATATCTACATACACAATATCACCCAGTTCACGTTGGGCAAAATCAGTAATGCCAATGGTTGCAGTGGTACCATCTAAAGAAACCCACTCATGGTCTTTGGTGTAACGGAGATTTTCGGGAAAATTCATTTTATTTAATTTGACGTTTACAGAATCAGTTGCAAAGTAAGGATTTTAATAAGAATTATTTCATCACTTCTATCTTCATGCGTACATCGCTAATAGGGCGGTCTCCGGGTGCTGTACGTACAGAAGCAATTTTATCAACCACCTGTAAACCACTTTCAACCTCACCAAAAACTGTATAATTCATATCTAAAGGAGGGTAACCACCAATCGTTTTGTAGGCATTTCGTTGCTCTGGCGTGTATTTGGTAGGCCGCTGCATTTCTATGTTGTTTAAATCTATATCTGTCCAGGTTCTACCCTGTACTATATAAAACTGGCAGCCACTACTGGCTTTTTCAGGATTAACATGATCGGGCGTTCTTGCTGCAGCCAAAGCACCTTTTTTATGGTAAAATCCAGGATTAAACTCTGAAGGTATGGTATAGCCAATATCACCTGTACCCAGCATCTGTCCCGGTTGTGCGTTTTTGCTGTTAGGATCACCGCCCTGTATCATAAATTGATACATTACCCTGTGAAATAAAAGGCTATCAAAAAAATGTTCGTTGGCCAGTTTAATAAAATTGTCACGGTGCAGCGGTGTTTTATCATACAGACGGATAATTATAACTCCCGAATCGGTTGTGATCTTAACACGGGTGCCGGGTATTTTAACTGCTGTTTTTACAACCGGGGTTGTTTTTGCTGTGGTTTTTTTAACGGTTGTTTTAGTGGTGGGTGCTTTTTTTACAACTGGTTTTTTAACCTGAGCATGTAAGTTAACTGCAAAAAAACAAACCAGGGCAAGCGTAAATAGCGTTTTCATTTTGTTCATAAAAGAAATAATTAGTCGATAAATTTTTGATTTTGAAAATATAAGAGAATATGGTCTTTTAAAAAATTTTCCTGCTCAATCATAATAAAGCCCGGCAGGGGTTTAAGCTGTTTAAAATGCGGCCAGCCTTCTTCGTCATTGCCTTCGGATACGTAATAACCGCTGAGCGAAAGTACGGTGCAAACGGCAATATGCATCAGGTCCTGCTTTTCTTCTTTGCTGAAATCCTGCTTGCCGCTGCCCAGTTCCTGTATGCCTATTAAAAAAAGGATACCGTCCATATCGGGTTTGATGCCGAAGCGTTCTTTTAGTTTGATGCGTAGTTTGAGCCAGCGAACCTGTAAATCTTCTGTTAGGTGTTGCATTGTGCAAATATAAATAATGGAACGCTGATGACGCAGATTTAACAGATTAACGCAGATTAAATCAGTTTTAATCCGACAGATCAGTGTTCCCGAAAGGTCGGGACAGGCTATCCGTGTTCTATACTTTGTGCTCAATCCCAAAATTGTATCTTTGCCAAAATTTTAAGAACAGATGTTACAGATCAGTTATATCAGGCAGAACACAGCATTGGTAAAAGAAAAATTAGCAGTTAAACATTTTGGCGATCTGTCGATTGTGGATTCAATACTGGAAACAGATGAGCAGGTTCGTAAATTAAAAACCGAATCGGAGGCTTTGCAGGCAAGTATTAATGCTGCCAGTAAAGAAATTGGTATGCTGATGGGTAAGGGTGAAAAGGAAGCAGCTGAAAATAAAAAACAGCAGGTGACGGAAAATAAAGCCGCCATGCAAAACCTTACGCAGCAATTGGCTGATGCTGAAAAAGCATTGCACGACGGATTGATTGTATTACCAAACCTGCCCCACACATCTGTACCAAAAGGTAAAACACCCGAAGAGAATGAAGTAGTACGGGAAGGCGGCACCAAACCAACCTTGCCTGCAACAGCAGTGCCACATTGGGATTTGATAAAAACATACGACCTGGTTGATTTTGAAACCGGCGTAAAAATTACCGGCAGCGGCTTTCCTTTATACAAAGGAAAAGGCGCCAAACTGCAGCGTACTTTAATACAGTATTTTTTAGATTACAATACCGAAGCTGGTTACACCGAATATTTACCGCCGCTGATGGTTAATGAAGCATCGGCTTATGGCACCGGGCAACTGCCCGATAAAGAAGGACAGATGTATCATGCAACGGCCGATAATTTTTATTTGATACCCACAGCCGAAGTACCGGTTACCAATATTTACCGGGATGAAATTGTAAAGGAATCTGACTTACCCATTAAGATGACGGCCTACACACCCTGCTTTAGAAGAGAGGCCGGTAGTTTTGGTGCTGATGTAAGGGGATTGAACAGGGTTCACCAGTTTGATAAAGTAGAATTGGTGCAGATTGTTCATCCCGATAAAAGTTATGAAGTGCTGGAAGAAATGGTAAATCATGTTGAAAAATTGCTGCACACACTGGAACTGCCTTACCGCATTTTACGGCTATGCGGCGGCGATATGAGTTTTGCATCTGCGCTTACATACGACTTTGAAGTGTACAGTGCGGCCCAGCAAAAATGGCTGGAGGTAAGTTCTGTAAGTAATTTCGAAAATTTTCAAACCAACCGCTTAAAAGTAAGGTATAAAGATGCAGATGGAAAAAGCCAGCTGGTGCATTCTCTCAATGGCTCATCTTTGGCATTGCCAAGGATCGTAGCCTGTTTGCTGGAAAATAATCAAACAGAAAACGGAATAGAATTACCGGCTGTTTTGCATAGTTATTTTGGTGCTGGAAAAATTACCAACTAAATCTCTGCGTAATCTTCTTTTCTCTTTTTCTCTGCGTTAAAATTTTAACCGCAGAGAAAAGTAGGTGCAGAGAAGGCACAGAAAAAAATTATTTCTCTCCCACACCTTTTTCTTTCATCAATTTATAAATCTCAGCAGGCTCAACCGGCGATTGTGGCGTCAGGTTTTCGGCACCGGTTGCTGTTATTACAATGGTATCTTCCAGCCTTATGTGGATCTTTTTTTCCTTGTCTTCCAGGATGGGTTCTACATTAAATACCACACCTTCTACAAAAGGTTTATCATAGCTGCCTACATCATGTACGGCCATGCCTACAAAGTGGCCAATACCATTGATCCAGTTTTTTTCGTAACCATGCTTAATGTAAATGTCTTTACCAATTTTTTTCAGATCGTTTACGGTTACACCCGGTTTCATAGCTTTGATAATTTCAGCACGGGCTTCTTTTACGCAGTTGTACATTTTTAACTGGTCAGTTGTAAACTCGCCCTGCACCGGCCAGGTACGGGTAATATCGGTAGTGTAATAATTCAGTTCAGGCGCATAATCTATTAATAAAACATGGCCGGTTTCCAACAGGTGATTATTGGCATTGTAATGCCATATCAATCCTCTTTCGCCTGATGCAGCAATGGCATAATAGGCTGGTCCGGCTGTCCCCATATCCTGGTAAATAAAATCGCAGGCTGCAACTGTTTGGTATTCATAAATGCCGGGCCTGGTTACTTTTATAGCTTCATTAATACCCAGGCTGCCAATGCGGCCACATTCACGGATCACCGCAATCTCTTTTTTATCTTTCACCCAACGCATTTCATCAATGATAGGTGTTATATCTTTAATAACTGTTGCAGGAAAACGTTCTTTCATTTTATTATAAAATGTAACTTCTTTAGAAAGACGGCCATCCCAGGGGTCATTCATGCGGTTGCTCCTGGTTAGACCGCAACGGTCACGGCTCATTTCGGCTGTTTCCTGTGGAGATGACTGAAGGTAAAAAGTATTACCTGCGAATGCGTACCTGTTCAGCAAAAATGTTAAACCTGATTTTGAAATAACCCTTGAGAATTTATATTCAGCAGCAGCTTCATCGCCGGCTTTTATCATCGCCTCCGTCTTAATATCATTAGGGATATAATCCGGTACCAGCAAAGTGGTTTCTTTATTTTTTCCATTCAGGATCAAAACAGCATCCGGAATCTCTACACCGGTGAGGTAATAAAAATTATTATCCTGCCTGAATGGCATATATGCTTCCGGCAATTCAGCCGCCTGCAAAATTAAAATACCATCGCCTATTTTCTCCATCACTTTATTTCGCCGGGCAGCAAAATCATCCGGTGTAAAATATTTCCACATGGTTTGGGAAAAAGCCATTTCAGCTACCAGCAAACAAACTACGCAACAAAGAAGTTTAATGATTCTCATACAACAGTATTAAGCGTTATAAAATAAAGAATGGAGTTTTAAATATAATCTAAAAACCGCAGGCTGTTTAATTTTTTGAATTTAATTAGATGAATGGAAAATTCAGGACTGCTTTTGTAATTGCTTAATCTTTTTATTCATTACATAAAACCACAGCGGTGGAAACAAAGACAGAATCATACTGCCCGGATAACCTGTTGGCAGTTGTGGCGCATCTTCATGATGCTGCAGCACCTGGTATTTTTTACTGGCCAGGTAATGATGGTCGCTGTGGCGGCTCAATTCAAACAACATCAGTCTGCCCAGTATATGGTTGCTGTTCCAGCTATGTTGCGGCATGGCACGTTCGTAATTTCCATCGGCCCGCTGTTTGCGCTGCAGGCCGTAATGTTCAATATAGTTCACTGTTTCAAGCAATAAAAAACCAATGGTTGCAGCAGCTAAAAAGTAAAGGGTTATCTGCCAGCTAAACACAAAAAATATTCCTGCAACAAATAAAAGCTGAATGATCTGCGCCTGCAGCATTTCGTTTTTCCAATGTAAAACCGGCAGGCCTTTTTTCTTCATTTCGTTGTTGGCAATTTTCCAGGCAGAGAGATAAGAAAAAATGACGGTACGAAAATAGAATGTAAACACAGGTTCATTGTATCGGGCGCTGCTCGGGTCCTCAGGTGTGGCTACATTTTTATGGTGGCCTTTATTGTGCTCAATAAAAAAATGCATGTACAATGAAGTAAGTAAAAGCGCTTTGGCAAAAACCTGTTCGTATTTATTTACCCGGTGGCCCAGTTCATGTGCCACATTAATTCCAAATGTGCCACATAGTAAACCCATGCTGAAAATGCGACCGGTAATTTCCCACCAAAGCAATTCGGTAGTTTGCATGGAGGTTAAAAAAACATACAAAGCGCCAAACTGCAAAACCACAATGATGTAAAGCAGGTAATCATAGATACGGTCTTTTTTTACCATTTCTTCTTCTGCTGCACTCAGGTTAGTTTTATCCGGGTTAATGAAAAGTTCAAGCACCGGCATCAACACCCAGGCATACAACATCGGACTCCAGGTTATCCATCCCTTACCGGTAAAAGCCAGCCAGGCAAGCACATAAATGATTAATGGTGATAAATATTTGAAAGCTCTTGTTTGCATGTAACAGAAATTGCTGTAACAAGTTAATCAATTTGTATTGATTTATAGAAATCAGGTATAAAAAAAGACTGCTTATAAACAGTCTTTTTATTGCTTTTAGTCCACATTCAATTCGCCTGGTGATTCTGTAAATTATATATATCGGTTTACTCTGAGAAATTATATGTTCTGTGCGCCGGGTGCAAAAATAAATGGCTGAAACTAAGCTTAAGTTTTTCTGTCCAGGAATTGGTTTCGGGTATTTTATTTTCAGAAAACTCAGCCTGCATTATTTTCATTTTTACTAAAACAAGTTTGCCATAACTTCCTTTTGCATAATTGCACATAGAAAAAAGACCATCATTATCGTTTTTAACAAGGCAGGCCTTCCCGCTAAGATGAAGGCGGCAACCACTCCCTTTTTTTTGATAACTCAGGTATGCATAAAACGAACTGTCGATATTTTCAACTTGCTTACCATTGCAGGATGTGAAGAACCAGACTGTTCCATCATCTTCCACTTTTAATGTTTGTATAATATTGTTGGGCAACTGCAATGCAGGATTAAGTTCTGTTTTAAAAAGGGCAATTTTAATGTCTTTAATTTTTTCCTTTAAAAAATCCAGGTTCCTGTCTTGGTGAAGGTATTGCATGGTAAATAGGTTTAGATGGTTGTGTTTTAAAAATGTCAAATGCTATGCCAACCTGCTGTTGTTTGCACGGAAAAAAATTTACACAATTCATTCATAGTTGCTAGTAACCCATTAAACACAGCGTAAATTTCAAGTTGTTCAGCATGAAAATGTGTGAATCATGTAACTACTTTATAAAGTTCTATAACATTCAGCCCTTAAAATGTGCTGACCTTTGGACTGGAAAACTTGCCAGGGGATTAAGCCGTAAATAAAAATTTAAACACTAAATAGCAATGTATGGGTGTAAAGCCAAGTCCGATGAAAAAAGAAGAGATTCAGCAAAATCCAGATCCGCATATTGACCAGGATTTTCCGGGCTTCCCACATCTTCCTGCCGATAAAAAAAGCATTACTCCTGTAACAACAACAGAAAAAAAACTGGCTGGCGCAAACAGCAAAAAATCGAAAAAAGTTTACGGTAGTTAACAAACTCTGTTTATCGCTGCATAATGATCAGGTTGTGTAAAAATCCGACACAATAGTTTTTTATTGCCCAAATCCAAAGAAGCATAAAATAACCTGTTTCAGTAAAATTATTACCTGAGCAGGGTTTAGAAATGTCGAATAAAAGAATAATAAAAAAAACAGGAAAGATACTGTTATACATACTTGTATGTGTGATTGTACTGCTTTGCCTTTTTTTTATTTTCATTAATATGCCTGCGGGAAAACGGCTGGTAAAAAATAAAGTGCAATCTTACCTGCAGGGTAAATTAAAAACGAAAGTTTCAATCGGCTCAATTAATTACAGCCTGCCTAATTCGATTGAAATAAATAATATCTACGTTGAAGATCAAAAAAAAGACACTTTAATTTTTGGAGAAAAGATAGCTGCCGATATCAGTATGCTGAAACTGATCTGGGGTAGTACCGAAATACAGAGACTTGCTTTGCAAAACATTTTCCTGAATGTGAACCGGGCAGAAAAAGAGGCTGTATTCAATTACCAGTTTATTATTGATGCTTTTGCAGGGCCTAAAACTTCAACAACCAAAGCGAAAGACACAACTGCCTTAAAATTTAATGTAGGCAGGCTCCTGTTAAATCATGTTATATTAAGATTCAAAGATAAAAATGGCGGCAGCGATTTTGACGCCGGTATTGAAAACCTGGAAGCTACATTGAATAAGTTTCAACCAGACCGGGTGAATTTTGGCATTGATGATCTGGCGGCATCGGGTGTAAGTTTCTTTATGCGTACTTACAAAGAAAAAATTATAAAACCCTACCTGCCGGTTCCTGAAGATAAGATCAGCGAACCCGGCTATGGGTTGAATATTACAGCCACTCATTTTAATATCAGAGATGCAAATGTTTCCATCCAAAATTCGATCTCGGGTATGTATTATGGCAATAAAGTAACACACCTGGCATTGGGAAAAGCGCTCTTTAATTTCTCTGAATCTATTGCAACTGCAGATGAAATGTTGCTGGATAGTTCCTTCATTCAATTTACAAATCCTAAAAAAATAACCGGTGCTGCGGTAAAGCAAATAGTTACTGATGTTACTCCAATGCCCTGGCAGATCATTGCAAAACAAATTTCGCTCAGCAACAATCATATCATTTTTAATGATAACAATCTTTTACAAACCGAAGGTTTTGATTTCAGGCATTTCAATATTAAAAACCTGGGGGCAGATATTTCGTCATTTACTTATGCAGCAAAAAGAACAGAAGCACATGTAAAGCAACTTACATTTAAAGATACCAGCGGCTTTGCCCTGGATACCGTGCATGTAAAGTTTTTGATGACAGATTCTATTCTATCTGCCGGCGAATTGTATGTAAAGACAGGGGAGAGCCTGTTGCAGAATTTTATAGAAATAAAATTCGACAGTGCTGCCGGCATTACCAAATATCCCCGCAATAGTTTAATAGCTGCCACACTTAAAAATTCAACCATTGCTTTTAATGATTTGTACCTTTTGGTTCCTACATTAAAAAAAGCTTTTCCGCCTGAGCAATTTGCAAACAACAAAGTGGTTTTTAATACAGAGCTGCGTGGCAACCTGGCGCAGCTATATTTACCATACCTGCAACTGGCAGCGCTTTCTGGTACCAGCGTAAGAGCGCATGGCACACTTTATAATCTTACCAATGCCTCTACATTTTATTACGACCTGTACATTGACCAAAGCAGTTTTAGAAAAACAGATATTTTAAAATTTGTGCCGAAGGATAACCAGGAATCGCTGGCCAGCCTGCCAGATATTATAAACCTGAGAGGCCGTGTTACCGGCAATAAAAATGATTTGGTTTCAGATATCATCGCCAGTGGAAAAGGTATGTCATTTAATGGTAAATTTTCATTGAAAAATCTGACTGACTCAAGAAATTTAAAGTATGATTTCCTGCTGAGGGAAAGCAGTTTCGATAAAAGCTTTATCATGGGCCTGATACCGCCGGGCACATTACCACCCGAAATTAATTTACCCGAAAAAAATTATGTAAGAGGAACATTAAAAGGTACTATTGACGACCTGGTTGCCGATCTGCAATTAGGCGGGAGTTATGGGCTGGTAACTGTAAAAGGCTTTATTAAAAATGCGAAGGATAAGGAAAATGCAACCTACGATCTGGTTATTAAAACATTCAACTATGAATTAGGTAAGCTGATAAGCCAGGACAGCATTCTTGGTAAAGTTACTGGAACATTCATAGCAAAAGGAACGGGCTTTAATTATAAGACCATGCGGTCGGATATAACAGCTTCTGTAAAACAAATACAATACAATAAATATAATTATCAAAATGCGGAGATAGCTGCAAAATTAAATGCAGGGCTCATAGATAGTAAAGGAACGGTTGATGACCCTAACCTGAAATTGCAATACGATATAAAAGCCAATGTACAGAACGGATATCCTTCGGTAAATGGTTTAGTAAGAATTGATACTGCAAGGTTGCAACCACTTAACCTGTATAAAGACACGTTGAATTTTTCTTTTACAGCAAATATAAAAGCCAGTAGCCTGCAGCCACGCAGCCTGGATATTAATACCATTATTGATTCCATTAGGTTACAGGTGGATAATGGTTTTTACAAACTTGACAGTGTTTCATTAATTGCCACATCAGCCAATGGTAAAGACAGTATAAATTTTTATGCGCCCTTTGCCAACCTGCAGGTAAGCGGTGCTTTTGATTATGATAAAGTGGGAGATGCTATGGTGCAGTATGTGAATCATTACTATAAAATATCCGATTCGGTATCTGCTAAAAATATTCCTGATCAGCAGATGGTATTTGCAGGTACTGTAAAAAAAGACCCTTTGCTCATTGGTATTATTCCCGGATTAAAAGATTACAACGATATAAATTTTAATGGAAGTTTTGCATCTGCAAATACAGATAGTGCTTTAAGCCTGCATGCTGCTGTTCCATACCTGGCTTACCAGGATATTAGGATAAGGAATGGCAGTATTGATGTTGCGTCTAAAAATGAGCGCATCAATTATGACGTAAAATTTGATACACTGAATACTGCATCCAATATTTTTTATGCCACCCGGTTAAATGGCAGTGCTGCAAACGACAGCATCATGATAAATGCCCTGACACAGGACAATAAAGCAAAAGACTGGTTTGGATTGAAAGCATCTTTGTACGTAAAAGATAAAAACTATTCTTTCACATTAAAAGACAGTTTACTGCTTAATTATGAAAGATGGAATGTGGCTTCGGATAATTACATCAGCTATTCACCACAGGGATTGATCATTCATAATTTTATAGTAACAAGCGATACCTCAAAAATTTCCATCAACAGCCGCCAGGAAATTGTGAACAGTCCTATTGATATTCTCATTGATAATTTCAATTTAAAAAGTGTCAGTTCTATTCTTAACAATGATACTGTTTTTGTTTCAGGTGTAATGGATGCAAAAATGGAAGTGAGCGAACTTAATAAAAAACTGCCTGCATTTACCGGCAATCTTAGTGTTACCAACCTGGCGGTTATGGAACAACCTTTGGGTACATTGACGGCATCTGCAAATAAGCAATCTGAAAATAATGTATCAGCAACTGTTGCTTTAACCGGTAATGGAAATGATATTACTGCAAAAGGAAATTATTACCTGAACAACGAACTGCAGCAATTTGATGCCATGGCCGACATTAAAAAACTGAGCATGGCAACCCTGCAGGGTTTTACAAAGGGGCAATTGAAAAATGCAACCGGCAACATGTATGGCAATATTACCATAAGCGGAAAATTTGCAGACCCGCAATGGAAAGGCGCTTTGAATTTCGACACAACAAAGTTTACCCTTACGCAATTAGGGACTGCATTTAAAATAAACAAACAGAAAATTGTATTTGATTACCCCGCCGTAACCTTCAATAATTTTATTATACAGGATACGCTTGATCACCAGCTTAAAATTGATGGCACCGTTTCTGCTAACAAAATAAAAACCTACGATATAAACCTGGCCATTAATACAAAGGACTTTATAATACTGAATGCACCCAAGGCTATTAACAGCGAGTTTTATGGATTGGGTATTGTTGATGTGGATGTAAAAGTTACCGGTAATACTGTCTCTCCAAATATTGAAGGCGATATTGCTGTAAAGGATAAAAGTAAAATCACCATTATCATTCCGGAAAAGAGTTATGGCAAAGATGATGGAAAAACAATTGTACGTTTTATTGACCGGGATACATTTGATATCAATCCGCCGGTGATAGCTTTTGTTGAAGAAAAAGAAGTAAAATCAAATTTCGCACAGTACCTCAATTACAACCTCAATATTGAAATAAAAAAAGAAGCTTCTTTAACGATTATTATTGATCCCGTAACAGGCGATGAAATAAATGTGCAGGGCGATGCTAACCTGAATGCAGGTGTGGGCCCCGGCGGCCGTATCATTCTTGCAGGAAATTATGAACTCAATAACGGGCATTACCTTTTTAGCTACCAGTTTCTGCGGCGTAAGTTTATGCTTGAAAAAGGAAGCACCATCATGTTCGCTGGCGAACCCATGAATGCACGGATGGATATTACAGCTTCTTATACAGTTAATACATCTTCCCGGGATCTGTTGGGTAACGAAGTAGGTACTGTTGATCCGGTGCTTGCCAATTCCTTTAATCAAAAAATTCCTTTTAAAGTAGTGCTTTATTTAACCGGCGCTCTAAGTAAGCCCACTATAAAATTTGATATTCAACTACCCGAAGAAAATTCAGTTATAAACAGCGACCTGAGAACAACGATTGAAAGCAAACTGGCGCAGATAAGAGGCGATGAATCTGCAACCAACAAACAGGTTTTTTCTTTGTTGCTGATGGGCCGTTTTGTAGGCGAGCAAAGCAGTGATTTCTTTAAAGGCAATGGTGATAATTTCAGTGACCTTGCCCGCCAGAGTGTAAGCCGGTTCCTGTCATCGGCATTAAATGAAATTGCAGGTAACTTATTAAAAGGTGTGGATATAGACCTAAATCTGAATACTTACCGTGACTTTAATAATGGCGGAAACGAGCAACGTACCGATCTGAATGTAGCATTAAGTAAAACATTCCTGGATGACCGTTTAACTGTAAGCCTTGGAAAAAATTTCGGCATACAGGGTCAGGATGCTGCATCCAAAGCAAACAGCAGTTTTATTCCGGATGTTACCATTGGATATAAACTTACAAAAGACGGCAAATATTTATTGAAGGCTTATCGAAAAAATCAGTTTGAAGTGGTGCTGGATGGCTACGTGGTAGAAACAGGTTTAGGATTTGTGGTAACCATGGACTATGATAAATTCAACGAACTCTTTAAAAGAAACAGGAAAAAATAGGTGAATTACAAACAATGAAAGGAACGTATTTTATAGCAATGGTTTTATTAGTGGCTGCATCTTCCTGCAGTGTCAGGCGTTTTTTGCCCCCGGGCGAAAAGCTTTACAAAGGTTCAACTATTGTTGTTCAAAAAAATCCTGAAGTAAAACAAACAAACAAACAATTAAAGAAACATTTAAAACAGGCTGTAAGTCCGAGACGAAATAAATTTTTACTTGGCCAACCTTATAAAGTGTGGTGGTGGTATGTGATAGGCGAATCAAAAAACGAAAGAGGGTTAAAACCTTTTCTCAGAAAAAAGCTGGGTGAAGCGCCTGTACTCAGCAGTAAGGTAAATGCGGTGGTTACTGCAGAGAACATGCAGTCTTTTATGGAGAATACGGGGTACTTTCATACAACAGTGCAGGGCGATACGGTAAACATAAGTTATTTTACTGAAGCCATTTATACAGTACAGGTTCAGCCACAATATCATCTTAAAAGTATTACCTGGGTAAGCGACAGCACGGCTCTTTTAAAACTGTTGGAAGCAAGACAGAAAAGAGGCATACTAAAAGTTGGCCAACCATACAGTTTGAGTAATATCAGTAGTGAAAGAGACCAGCTTGACCTGTATCTTAAAACAAAAGGGTATTATTATTTTAGTCCTGATTACCTGATGGCTTATGCCGACAGCACAATTGGAAACAGGCAGATAGATCTTTATTTAAATGTAAAGAAAACCACGCCCGATGCCGCAATGCATCCATATAAGATCAATAAAATCGTAGTGTATCCCAATTATTCACTTGTCTCAACACAACTGGATACAAATATTCTGGGAGCCATAAAGTATGATGGATTGCACATCAAAGATTCTGCAAAAAAATTTAAGCCACGGCTTTTTGCACGAACTATCACTTACAGGCCTGGCCGCTTATACAACAGCCGCTCTCAGAATTCAACGTTAAACCGTTTCATAAACCTGGGTGCTTTTAAATTTGTAAAGAACCGTTTTGATCCGGTAGTTGATTCAGGCGACATCTACAGGCTGAATGTGTATTATTATCTTACGCCGGCGAAAAAGAAATCTTTCCAGGGCGAGGTAAATGCTTTTACAAAAGAAAACAATTCATTGGGAGCACAATTGAGTGCGAACTGGAAGAACCGGAATCTTTTTAAAGGAGCCGAATTACTTACTATAAAAGCTTATACAGGTTTCGAAGTTTCTATTGCTGATTCGCTGCGCAACAACAACAGTTACCGCATAGGTGGGGAAGCAAGTATCAGGTTTCCACGCTATGCTGTTCCTTTTTTGCGGATTAAGGAAAATAATTTCTATCCACCCAATACCAATTTATTGTTGGGATATGAATTGTACCGTAAACAATTACTCTACACCAAAAATTTATTTCGCCTGCAGTATGATTTTACGTGGAAAAAAAATATCCGAACTGAATATACCCTGGCTCCCCTTTCAATAAGTTATTTAAATGCAAGCAGCATAACAGATAGTTTTTATAAGCAAGCTGTGGTTACACCTGCTATTTTACTCAATGTATATTCCGAAGCGATTCTTGGAAGTTATTTTTCTTATACCTATAATAATGCACAGGGCAGGCGAAAAAATAAATTCTATTTCAATGCAAGTATAGATCTGTCTGGTAATCTTGCAGGTTTAATAACCGGGGCTAAGCGTTACCGGCAAAAAACAATTTTCAATACACCATTTGCACAGTATGTAAAAACAGACTTTGATCTTCATTATACACGTGCTTTATCCAATAAATGGGATTGGGCAAACCGTTTGCAGGTGGGTATCGGGCTTCCCTACAGCAACTCTGCTTTATTGCCTTTTGCAAAGCAATATATTATTGGCGGCTCCAGTTCCATACGTGGTTTCAGGGTGCGTAATTTAGGGCCCGGAACTCATAAACCATCAGCAGATGATCAGCGCTTTTTTCAGATCATTGGCGGCGATTATAAATTTTTATTCAATACGGAAATTAGAGTGCCTATTACAAAAAGCCTCAGCACTGCCGTGTTTGTAGATGCAGGAAATATCTGGACAAAAGACACGTTGCTTTTTGGCCCATCGGGAAAACTTAGTAAAAACTGGTATAAAGAACAGGCTGTTGCCACGGGGATTGGCTTACGGTACGATGTGAATGTTTTGATAATAAGGGTAGACCTGGGCATACCATTACGAAAGCCTTATTTGCCCGATGGCCAGCGATGGGTATTTAAGCAGATTGATTTTGGCAGCGGGGCCTGGAGAAGAGAAAACCTTATTTTAAATATTGCACTGGGCCTCCCTTTTTAAATACATTAATAAAAACAATTTGAAAAAATTCATAAAAATATCTTTACTCGTTATTGTACTGGCGCTTATTGGCGGATACATTTATTGGCAGCAATACAAAAAAGGGATTGTTAAAAATTCTATCGAGAATGCCATCAGCAAAGGAACCGATAGTTTATATTTTATCCACTACGACAGTTCATTTATTGATGAAATAAATGGCAATGCTTCCTTCTATAATGTACGGCTTCAATCAGATTCATTGCAAAAGCAGCTGCTGCAATTTGATACGGCTTCTTCGGCCACCATTTACAATATACAGGTAGATGAGGTTTCTATAAGAGGAGCAAATATTTCGGGGCTTATGGGCAATACAACCATTGAAGCAAATTCCATTTATATTAAGCACCCGGTTGTGTATATTATCAGTTCGGGCAAAAAAGAAAAAAAGAAACTGAACAATAACGACAGCCTGGCTATTTATGAAAAGCTGCTGGGCAAATTCAAAAGCATTCATGCAAAAGAGATCATCATCGAAAATGGTTTTTTGAATTTTGCGGATAAAACCGGGGAACCCAATACTGCCCTGAGGAGTATCAATGTGCTCTTAAAAAAATTCAGAATAGACAGTACAAGGGATTTTCAGAATATCATCAGCTATTTTATTAAAGATGTGGTTGCCAAAGTAAAAGAGGTTTACATTAAAGGCGATAAGAACCAGGCCACATTTACTGATGTGGAATACAATGCGCCCGGCAGGTTTATTCATCTTAAAAAATTTCAGCAAAAAAACAGTGATGGTAAAATTATATTCGATGTCAATAACACAACCATCAATAATATCTCAACCGATGCTTTTATTTTGCGGCAGCAGTTAAAGGCAGAAGAACTGGTAAGTGACGGCGGCACGCTTACTTTTTACACAAAACAAAAAAACAATACAGATACTGCCAAAGATGAAATTGAAATTGATAACAATTATTTTGATGAAGCCCTGGTAAATAAAGTAAGTGTTGGCAATACCAAAATACTTATTTACAACCGGGCAAAACCCAATAATGAACCTATAACGGTCACCAATGTAAAATTCAATGCTGTTGATATTCAAAAACTGGATTCGGGCACCAATGTAAAAAATCTTATCAGCAGCAGTAACTGGAAATTATCTGCTGATGGATTTTCATTTATGACGGAGAATAAACGATATAAAATACATGTAGGTGTTTTTGATATCAACAACGCCAATTCGTCCATGCGTATAAAAAGCATTACTGTTAAGCCGCAGTTTACAGAAGCAGCTTTCACCAAAAGCCTTGCCCGCCAGGAAGACCTGTACAACCTGGAGTTTAATAATATTGAATTGAGCGGTATTGATACCCGTTTGCTGATTACAAAACAGCGGCTGGAAGCTGCAACAGCAAACCTGCAGCCTGTGGTAAAAATTTACCGCGACAGAACCATTGCTGAAGACCTGAGCAGTAAGGTTGGAAAATATCCGCACCAGATGCTGCAGAATATAAAATTTCCTTTCAGTGTTAAAAAAATGGTTATCAAAAATGGTATGGTGGCTTATACCGAAAAGGCGGTGGTATCAAAACAAACAGGTACTGTTTTTTTTAAAAGTATCAATGGAACAGTATCTAACGTAACCAACATCAAAGACCTCATCAGTAAAAACAATTTGCTTTTGTTAGAGGCATCTGCCAGCTTTATGGGCGTAAGCCGGGCGCATACGGTATGGAAACTTCCACTCAACAGCAGCAATGGTGCTTTTGATGTATCCGGTACTGCCGGCGGCTTTAATGCAGTATCGCTGAACCCGCTTATTGAGCCATTGGGAATGACTTCTATAAAAAAAGGTACTGTAAATAAACTTACATTTAATATGACAGGTACCGACCAGGGGGCAAAAGGTTCTGCAACCTTATTATATCAGGATCTTAAAGTGGAAGTATTAAAAAACTGATTCAGGCGATGTGAAGAAGAAGGGCCTGCAAAGCTTACTGGCAAATGTATTGATGAAAAACAGCAATCCGCTGAACGGAGTAACCCGATCCGATGAGATCAATTACGAACGGGATAAAACCAAATCATTTTTTAATTTGTTGTGGAAGAGTATTTTTTCGGCAGCCAAGAAAACGGTGCAGAAACTTTAAAAAACGGGCATTATACTTTCTTTTTACGTACCGGTTTTTGGGCAGGAACTTTCAGGTGGGCTTCCTTGGCTTCGGAAATGCCAATGGCAATAGCCTGTTTACGTTCGGTTACTTTATCTCCTGAACTGCTTTTAAGCGTGCCTTCTTTAAACTCATGCATCACAGTTCCTATTTTTTTTTGTGCGGCGGTTGAATATTTTTTTGCCATTGTTTTAGTGACTTATTGGTTTTAAATAAAATCAATCAAATCCTGGTTTAGTTTATCTTTTTCTGTAAACCATAATCCATGAGGCGCTCCTTCATACACTTTTAATACAGCTCCTTTTATATTTTCTACAGCCTGTTCAGCCGTAGCTTTAATGGGCACGGTTTTATCTTTATCACCATGTATAATAAGTGTGGGCACATTTATCTTAGGTATATCATCCCTGAAATCGGTTGATGAAAATGATTTGGCGCATTCAATAGTTGCAATGGGTGATGCATTTAATGCCTGTGTTAAAGCATTGGCGAGGTATGCACTGGTAACAGGCTGGTTTAGCAACTCCACACCATAAAAATCTTTGTTGAACTCCTCCAAAAAACCTGGCCTGTCATCTGTCATTTCCTTCAGCATTTTATCAAATGCTTCCTGCGGCACGCCATCAGGGTTATCTTCAGTCTGCAGCATATACGGAACCACGGCGCTTATCAAAACAACTTTTGCAACCCTTTCTCCGCCATACAGCGAAAAGTATTTTGCTATTTCACCACCGCCCATCGAAAAACCAACCAGTGTTACTTCATGCAGATCCAGTTCATCCAGCAGCGCTTTTAGGTCTCCGGCCAAAGTATTGTAACCATAGCAGCCAAACGGCCTGTCGGATTTACCAAACCCTCTTCTGTCGTAGGTTATACATCGTAAACCCTGTTGCGGCAATTGTGTTACCTGGTATTCCCACATGCTGCCATTCAAAGGCCAGCCATGTATAAAAACCACTGGTAGTCCTGTGCCGGAATCTTCGTAATAAATGCTTACAGGTGCTTCGTTATTTTGAACTGATTTAATAAAAGGCATAATTTAAATTTTATTGACAATAATATAATGCTGATTGCGGTATGACTTTTTTCGTGCTGGCTTTAGCTGTTGCAGCAGCTTTACGGTACAAAGTTTGTTGCATTATAGTAAATTGCAGTTACAGGATTGCAGATAAGAGTTGTATCATTCACACATTTGAGGTATTGTGTAATCTTATTGTTTATTTTTTGGGCTTGTATATTTATTAGTTCAATATTAAACTAACAGCTCTTTAAGCGGTCTTACCAAAGTTCAATTGATCAGTTAAAATCATACCTATATTATGGCGGTCTCCAATCGTATAAAAAATCAGCATTTATTATGGCGGGCTGCTTTTGGCCCCATGGCCGAAAATGCGGCTTCGCTTGATACCATCTCTCAAAAAAACCTTTGGGCCCTTTTGGTAAAAACATCTTCCAAACCGGTTGAAAAACTTGAAGTGACCAAAAATCCTGCGGATGAGTATATAAATGGCATGACCGACCCAAAGGAAATGGAAAAAACTTTAAACAACCAGGAGCCACGAAAAAAATTGCGGGAACAATCTAGAGAAGATTTGAAAAAAATGAACCTGCGCTGGCTTGAAACCATGATCAACAGCGAAGCACAGCTTAGGGAAAAAATGAGTCTGTTCTGGCATGGGCATTTTGCCTGCCGCAGTCAAAATAGTTTTTATGCGCAGGAGCTGTTGCATATTATCCGCACCAATGCATTGGGCAGTTTTGCCGATATGCTGAAGGCAGTGAGCAAATCTCCGGCTATGTTACAGTTTTTAAATAACCAGCAAAACAAAAAATCGCACCCCAACGAAAACTTTGCCCGTGAAGTGATGGAACTGTTTACCATGGGCCGGGGTAATTATACCGAGCATGATGTGAAGGAAGCGGCCCGTGCTTTTACAGGCTGGGCTTTTAATCCGAAAGGCGAATTTGTATTCCGCAAATTTCAGCACGATGATGGCAGCAAAACATTTTTGGGTAAGACCGGCAACTTTGACGGAGACGATATCCTGAACATACTTTTGGAAAACATACAAACTGCCAATTACATCAGCAAAAAACTATACCGGTATTTTGTAAATGAAAATGTGAACGAACAAAACCAGCAATGGTTAAGCAAACGTTTTTACAGCAACAATTACAATATTGGAAAGCTGCTGGAAGATATGTTTACCAGCGATTGGTTTTACGAAGAAAAAAATATCGGCACTAAAATAAAATCACCGGTTGAACTATTGGCCGGCATCAGAAGGTTATTACCCATGCAAATGGAAAACGATCAGTCGCAATTATTATTTCAGCGGGCATTGGGCCAGGTATTATTTTATCCGCCTAACGTGGCAGGCTGGCCTGGTGGTAAAAACTGGATAGACAGCAGTTCCCTGATGTTACGCCTGCGCATTCCACAAATACTTTCGGCAAATGATGCGGTGGATATAAGGCCCAAGACGGATGATGATGTGCAGATGGGACAGATGATGGAAGGAATAAGGAAAATGAAAGATGCAGTAAAAGGCGGTACAGCTACTATTGACTGGGCAGCCGTAAACAGCATTTTCGAAAAAGTGCAGCGGGAAAAATTACTGGAAAATATTGAATCCACAGTATTACAAACAAAAAACAAGCTTGGCAATGTGATATTAGATAGATATGTAAATGCTGCCAGCAGGGAAAACTATATTAAGAGTGCCATCGTAAATCTGATGAGCACACCGGAATACCAGCTGTGTTGATTTGGGATTTTAGATTGGCGATTGCCGATTTATTTTCTAAGCGTAAAAAGTATTAGTACAACAGCTTAATAAATTAAAAATATTAAAAGAGGATTGCTTTCGGATGTTCAACAAATCTAAAATCGCCAATCCCAAATCTAAAATCGGTTTTATGGTAATTAAAAGAAAAGAATTTTTACAGATCGGTTCACTGGCCACAGCCTCAATGATGCTGCCTAAATTTTTAAAGGCATTTGAAAAGCCGAAGATGGTACCGCCGGGCAATAAAGTGGTGGTGGTTATCCAGTTCAGTGGCGGTAATGATGGATTGAATACCGTGATACCGGTGCGTAATGATATTTACTATCGTGAAAGGCCAAAGCTGGGCATTGCAAAAACTGATGCCCTGTTACTGACTGATGAAACCGGCCTGAACCCAGCATTGCAGGCATTTAAAGGGTTGTATGATGACGGCAGCCTGGCTATTATGAACAGTGTGGGTTATCCCAATCCCGACCGGTCGCATTTTAGAAGTATGGACATCTGGCACAGCGCCAGCGAAAGCAATGAATACGTAAACACGGGCTGGCTTGGCCGCTATTTAGATGCACAGTGTAAAGGTTGCGATAAACCAACACAGGCTATGGAACTGGATGATGTATTGAGCCTGGCTTTAAAAGGGGAAGAAAACAAAGGGCTTGCATTTAAAGATCCTAAAAAACTTTTCAATACCAGCAATGGCCCGTTTTTAAAAGATGTGAATGCTGATCATAAAACCGGCGAAGAAACCATTGACTATTTATACAAAACCATGAGTGCTACGCTTAGTAGTGCCGATTATATTTACCAGCAAAGCAAAGTACACCCAACTTCACAAACATATCCAAATACGAATTTGGGGAAAGACTTAAAGACGATCGCCTCTTTAATTTTCTCTGATATCAATACCAAAGTGTATTACGTTTCGCTGGGCAGTTTTGACACGCATGTAAACCAGGATAACCAGCAGAAAAGATTATTTACCGAACTGAATGATGCGGTACAGGCTTTTACAACCGACTTAAAAAACAATGGCCGTTTTAATGATGTATTGATGATGACTTTCAGCGAATTTGGCCGCAGGGTTACGCAAAATGCCAGCAACGGAACCGATCATGGCACCGCCAATAATATGTTCTTCATCAGTGGCGGCTTAAAAGAAAAAGGCGTGTTAAATGCCATGCCCGATCTGAGTGATTTAAATGAGGGAGATCTGAAACACAAAGTTGATTTTAAAAATGTGTATGCTACGGTATTAAATAAATGGCTGGGGGCCGATGATAAGATCATCTTAGGGAATAAATATTCGCATTTGAATTTTATCTAAATAAAAAACCCGGAATCATTCCGGGTTTTTTATTCAATGTTTTTAGCTAACTCCTTTTTCTTTCATGATCCTGTTCAGCCATTTAAGCATGGCAAAAATGATGAAGGTTGCAATCATCAGCAATATAAAATTCACCCAAAAAAAATTGGCTTTGTTCTCATAGCCATCCCACATGGTGGCCAGTATGCCCGATAATTTATTACCGATAGATGTAGCCAGGAACCAGCCGCCCATCATGAGCGATGTTAAACGTACCGGGCTTAGTTTTGAAACAAGTGACAATCCCATCGGGCTTAATAATAATTCACCAATGGTAATAACACCGTAAGTACCCAACAGCCACCATACACTTGCCTTTTCGGCACCATTGCCCGAAACAGAAACAGCCGCCACCATTACCAAAACAGATAAGGCAGAGATAAATAATCCAAACGCAATTTTTGTTGCGGTAGATGGTTCTTTATTTTTTCTTCTTAAAAATGCAAAGAAGGCAAGCACCAGCGGCGTTAATAAAATTACCCAGCCGGGGTTAATGGATTGGCTGATGGGTGTGGACCATAAAGTGGCTTTGCCACCATCCGCAGGTAAATTTTCGGGCTTAACATTTTTAAAGTAAACGGGATAATCGTAAGCTTTAATTACCTTACCTGCAGCGTCTTTCTGCAGCCTGAACATACCGTCATATAAATTCACCGAATCTTTTTTATAGGTAATGTCTTCAGCCTGTTTCAGGTTTCTGAAAATATCACCTGTTGCACCATGTACTTGCCTGTCGGTAAAATTATCAGCCCAAATGGTTAGTGCAGTTCCGTTTTGTTTAAACACGGCCCAGAACATAACCACCGCTGCAAATATGGCCAGCAGCGCAGCAATGGGCCTTTTTTCAGAAGCTTCGGCACGGAAATAAAGTGATGCATAAAAATAAATAACAGGGATACAGGCAAAGATAAACGCATCTGTACTGTCGCTTCCGAAAATATTTTTTGGTATGATCCAGCCTATAACACCGGCAGCAATAGCAGGTATAAAAATGGTAATTACAATCCTCGAAAAAGGCATATCTTCTTTATTCATGGGTTTACGCACATCGCCGCTGGCATAATGCCTGGTGCCCAGCATAAAAATGATCACACCCAGAAACATGCCAATACCGGCTGCAACAAATGCATACTTCCATCCCCAAACAATAATAATGGCGGCACTGAAAAAATTGCAGATAAAAGCTCCTACATTAATGCCCATGTAAAAAATATTATAGCCTTCATCTTTTCTTTTTATAAACTCGGGGGTGTTGTATAAATTACCCAGCAGGGTAGAAATATTGGGTTTAAAAAAACCATTGCCCAGAATTACCAGCGTCATACTTATATATAATACGGGCAAACTATGTACTGCCATCAGGCAGTAACCAACACCCATCATTAAGCCGCCAATGATTACAGATCTGCGGTAACCCCAGTAACGGTCGGCAATCAACCCGCCGATAAATGGAGTAAGAAAAACCAACGCAATAAAGGTTCCATAAAGGTCGGAAGCTTCGGAGTTGGTCATCGCAAAACCATGCTCAACATTTTTCAGGTATAGTAAAAAAATACCGATCATCAGGTAGTAACCAAAGCGTTCCCACATTTCAGAGAAAAATAAATAGGGCAGGGCCTTTGGATGTTTTGGAGTATTGCTCATGCTAATCGTTTTTTAGAATGGTAAGTTAAATAAAAAAAGGCGACTGTGAGATCGCCTTTTTCTAAAGTTATAAATGAAATTATCTTACACCATGCATCATCTTTTTTAATTTAGGGGTAAGCATAAACAGCAGTGCCGAAGCAATGCCGCACAAAACAACAAACACCATGAAAAATTCAAAAAGGTTACTAATGGTAAAGCCTGCAAAGGTTGGATTGTAAGCCCGTATTTGATTTTCAGCAAGTAACTGTAATTGCTGGGCAGTTGGCGTTATGGTTTTATCAAGCACAGCCTGCAGGTCTATGCCTAATTCTTTTGCTTTGGTGAATTTATCACCCGTTGCAGGCATAATAGAACCAAGTGTACCTGCCAGGGCATAACCTGATGCATTGGATAAAAAGAACACCCCATATAACAGGGAAGTAAATCTTTTTGGCGCCAGCTTACCAACCAATGAAAGTCCTATTGGCGACAGACAAAGTTCACCAAAAGTCTGTATCAGGTATAACAATATCAGCCAGTGAATGGCTAATAAACCTGAATTACCAAGACCTTTTACATTATATGCAATGATAAAATAGCTCAGTGCAATTAAAGCCAGTCCGATAGCCTGTTTAAAAGGCGAAATCGGTTCTTTTCCTTTAGCCCTTAATTTATCCCATAAAATACTGAATGGGATAGCAAAGGCAACTACAAAGATCCCGTTGAAGATCTGTACCATGGATGGAGGCATTAACCAGCCAAAGAAGTTCCTGTCTGTTTGGTTATTGGCAATAAAAGTTAAGGATGAGCCGGCCTGTTCAAATGCGGCCCAAAAGAAGATGATAAAAAAGGATACAATATATATTACCAGTATCCTGTCGCGTTCAATTTTTGTAATGGAACCGTCGGAGATGATCAAACCTGCAAGTGTAAGACCACTTGCATATATAATGGAGTATATCACATTTTGCCCGGCAAAATATTTAAATACCAGTGCCAGGCCAACAAAAGTCACACAGGCAATTACAAGCGATTTTGCTGAAAAGGTAGCTTTCTGCGATTCGCCTTCTTCGTAATCTTCAGCTACATTTTTTGATGGTAAACCACCAATGGGCCTGCCTTCGGGTGTTCTAACATATTTATCTTTCAGGAAAAAGAAAGTGGCAGTACCAATCAGCATTGCAATAGCCGCTGCCAGGTAACCCCATTTAAATGCATAAATATCTCTTGCACCGTTTGCATCAACCACATCACCTATTAAAGGACAGATCAGCTGGCCTAAAAATGCACCCATATTAATACCCATGTAAAAAATGGTGAAAGCAGTATCCAGTTTATTCCTTTCGGCCTTTGGATAAAGGTTACTTACCATACTGGAAATATTAGGTTTGAAAAAACCATTACCCAGGATGATCACTCCCAATGCTATGTAAAGTAAAGTTCGGGCCAGTTCCAGGTCGGAGCTGAAAATAGATGCACTGAAAAACAACAGCATTTGCCCGGAGGCCATCAATAAACCACCAAGCATTATACACAACCGGTTACCCAAAAAACGGTCGGCAATAAAACCTCCCAGCATAGGTGTTAAATAACAAAGGCCAAGAAACCCTCCATAAATAATAGAAGACTGCTCTTCGCTCATCATTAAAGCGTTAACGATGAATAACGTTAATATGGTACGCATACCATAAAAGTTAAATCGCTCCCACATCTCGGTTCCAAATAAAACCCACAATCCTTTGGGGTGACTTTGTTTTACTGCTTGTTCACTCATGTTTATTAGTTTTTAAATGCTTATGGTTTGGTTTAATTACCCAAAATAGTGATTTTCTGTTTAGGATAAACAAAAACCATGAACCTATTTTTAAATGACGCAACCTGTGCAGCCGTGGCAGGATTAAGAAAAATGTATATGTTGGGCCATTTAAAAAATATATTATGAAATGAGGCTTTAGAATTTTAAATTCGCAAACCAATAGTTCAGGCAGTTAAAAACCAGGTTATCAATGAATATACTTTTAATTGGCTCCGGTGGCCGGGAGCATACACTGGCGTGGAAACTTAAACAAAGTCCGCTGTGTAATCACCTCTTTATAGCACCCGGTAATGCCGGTACAGCTTTGTGCGGCACCAATTTACCCATTGCCATTTCAGATTTTGATAGTCTTGCCACTGCCTGTGTGGCAAATGATATTGATATGATTTTGGTTGGCCCCGAGGAACCACTGGTAAAAGGTATCTATGATTTCTTTCAAAATAGAAAAGGGCTGGAAAACATAAAAGTGATTGGCCCTTCAAAAGAAGCATCGCAACTGGAAGGCAGCAAAGCTTATGCGAAAGCATTTATGAAAAGGCACGATATTCCTACGGCTGCTTATGGTGAATTTACTGCCGATAAATACCTGGAAGGTGTTGAGTACATCAAGTTACAATCGCTGCCAATCGTTTTAAAGGCCGATGGCCTGGCTGCAGGAAAGGGTGTATTGATTTGCCAGAGCCACCTGGAAGCCATAGCAGAATTTGAGCTGATGCTGCTCCGCTCTAAATTTGGCGAAGCCGGAAAAAAAGTGGTCATCGAAGAATTTTTAAAAGGCATTGAGCTAAGCATTTTTGTGCTTACCGATGGCGAAAATTATGTTTTATTGCCCGAGGCAAAAGATTACAAACGTATTGGAGAAGCAGACGCAGGGCTGAACACAGGCGGAATGGGGGCTGTAAGTCCACTGCCGTTTGTTACTGCTGCCTTTCTGCAAAAAGTAAAAGAAAGAATAATTGACCCAACCATTGCCGGTTTTAAAAAAGATAAACTTGATTACAAAGGCTTTGTTTTTGTGGGCCTGATGAATGATAATGGTGAACCAAAAGTGATAGAATATAACTGCCGCATGGGCGACCCCGAAACTGAAGTGGTTATTCCCCGGATTAAAAACGACCTGGTTGAATTACTGGTGGCAACTACCACACAAAAGCTGAATGAAATTACCATTGAAACCGATGAAAGGGCAGTAGCTACTGTTGTAGCAGTTAGCGGTGGCTATCCCGGTGATTATGAAAAAGGTAAAGCCATTCTTGGGCTGGATACACCTGCACTGGAAAATACCATAGTTTTTCATTCAGGAACAAAAAAAGAAGACGATGACATTGTTACCAATGGAGGCAGGGTGCTGGCTGTAACCTCTTTTGGCGAAAATATTACAGAAGCCGTTGAGCAATCAAACTACATGCTGGAGCAATTGCATTTTGAGGGTATGTATTACCGCACAGATATTGGTTATGAATTTAAAGAACCAGCAGCGTTGTAAAAATAAGGCATCATTTTTGCCTTTTAAATTTGCAATCACAATTTTTTAAACCGGGGTATTTAAAAACCACCTCATCATTATTACTTCAGTAAAACAAGCCAATGCAAAAGTTTCGGTAAAATGTTTAAAAATAAAGGGTTTGCCGTTGTTAATTCAAATATTTTCCACCACCTTTGCTGGCATTGATTTAAATACTTTTTCACACAAATAAATATGGGTCTCTTTAACTTTTTTACGCAGGAAATTGCAATTGATCTTGGTACCGCAAATACACTAATTATTCATAACGATGAAATAGTAGTAAATGAACCTTCTATTGTTGCATTAGACAGAAATAATCCGAAAAATATTTTAGCCGTGGGTAAGAAGGCATTGATGATGCATGAAAAGACCCACGAAAGCATCAGAACGGTTCGTCCGCTGAAAGACGGTGTGATAGCCGATTTTAACGCTGCCGAGCTCATGATACGTGAGATGATCAAGCTCATTTATCCCAAAAAACCATTGTTTGCACCCAGCTGGCGTATGATGATCTGCATACCCAGCAGCATTACTGAGGTAGAAAAACGTGCCGTAAGAGATAGTGCCGAGCAGGCCGGGGCCAAAGAAGTTTACCTGATTCATGAGCCTATGGCAGCTGCTTTAGGTATTGGAATTGATGTGGAAGAACCGGTTGGTAATATGATCATTGATATTGGCGGTGGCACCACCGGTATTACCGTAATTGCGCTGGCTGGTATTGTTTGCGATCAAAGTATTCGTATTGCCGGTGATGAATTTACGGCTGATATTATGGAAGCATTACGCCGTTACCACAGTTTACTGATTGGAGAGCGTACTGCCGAGCAAATTAAAATTCAGGTTGGCGCAGCCATGAAAGACCTGGAAAATCCACCCGATGATATTCCTGTTAACGGAAGGGATCTGGTAACCGGAATTCCAAAACAGGTAATGGTAAGCTACCAGGAAGTAGCTGAAGCATTGGATAAAAGTATCTTCAAAATTGAAGAAGCAATTTTAAAGGCACTGGAAACTACACCGCCGGAACTGGCTTCGGATATTTACCGCAGGGGTTTGTACATTACAGGTGGTGGTGCATTATTGCGTGGCCTGGATAAAAGGCTGAATGCAAAAATAAAACTGCCGGTGCATATTGCTGATGATCCGCTGAAGAGTGTGGTACGGGGTACCGGTATTGCTTTAAAACATTATGACAGGTATCCTTTTGTAATGAGATAATAAAGAAGCCTCAAGCTGCAAGCCACAAGGGGGCAAATTTTAGAAATAAACTTTCAGCTATTTAGCAAAAGTTTGCAATAAAAACCTTCACCCTTGTAGCTTTTTCCCTTGTAGCTGTTTTCAACCATGCGTAATATTTTTCTTTTCGTTCGCCGGTATTTTAATTTCATCCTGTTTCTTTTGTTACAGGGTTTCAGCATTTATTTGATTGTGCATTACAGCAATTACCACAATGCCATCTTCAGCAAAACATCCAACCAGGTTACGGGTAAAATAAACGAAAAGTTCAACAGCGTCACTTCATATTTCCGGCTTAAAAAAACAAACGATTCGTTGGTAGCAGCAAATGAAATGTTGTACAATAAATTAAAAGCCGATTTTGAATACCCGGATACCACCAGCAGGTTAAAAATTGATTCCATCAAGGTTGATTCGATGGAGCAGTTCAGAAAGTATCAGTATTATCCGGCTAGAGTGGTTTACAATTCAGTTGCAGCGCAAAATAATTTTATTGTTTTAGGAAGAGGTTCTTCGCAAAATATAAAACTGGGCATGGGCGTAATAGACCCAAACAGTGGTGTGGTAGGTGTTGTAACAGAAGTAAGCTCCGGCTATGCTGTGGTGATGAGCCTGCTACATAAAGACAGTCACCTGAGCGGAAAATTACTAAAAGGCGGCGAAACCGGTACACTGAACTGGGACGGTAAAACTCCCAACATTATTTCACTTGCCGGAATTCCTAAAGGTGTAAAAGTGGTAAAGGGCGATACCATTATTTCCAGCGGTTTCAGCACCAGTATTCCAAAAGGGATGATGATGGGTATAGTAGAAGAAGTGAAGTCGGATAAAAGTACCAACAACCACCTGATAAAATTTAGAACGGCAGCCAATTTTTATAATCTTGAATTTGCATACGTTATAGAGAATAAACAAACAGAAGAGATCAAATCAATTTTAGAAAAAGAAAAACAGAAATCGCAATAACACGGTTATTGAAAATATGAACTCGTTCGTAAAAAATATTATCCGGTTCTCTTTATTTATACTGGTGCAGGTTTTTGTACTGGATAAAATTCATCTGCACCAGATGGTAACACCTTATGTGTATTTTCTCTTCATCATCTGGCTGCCCTTCCGCATGGGGCGTACACAACAAATGCTGCTGGCTTTTGCGCTGGGCTTTGCAATGGACAGCTTCCGGCATCATCCCGGTTTTCATACCGCTGCCTGCGTGATGATCGCCTATATCCGTCCTTTCCTGGTTAATCTTTTAATACCACAGGAAGGAGCCGACAGTAATTATGAAGAACCCTCTTTTAAAAGCCTGGGCGGTATTTTACCCTACATGATCTTTATTGGGGTGCTTACATTCATTCACCATGGCTGGTTGTTTTTGCTGGAAGCATGGCAGTTTGGAAACATCTGGTACTTTCTGATAAAAACAATTTTATCAACGATGCTGAGTTTGTTTTTAATTGTTATTGCAGAAATGTTATTTACACGGCAGCAGAAATTTAAAACAAATACCGTTTAATATGGGTGCAGGAAATCTAAAATCGCAAACCTGCCTGTCGGTACACAGGTCTAAAATCTAAAATCGAACTTGTCTGTATTTAATCAATCAAGAAAAAATGTGATCATGCTGGTTGTTACCGGCATGTTTGTTATTATTTTTCTGCAATTGATCAACCTGCAGCTTTTTTCTTCAAAGTACAAGGTAGATGCCGATAACCAGGGTATTTTCAGAAAAGTAATTTATCCCGACAGGGGAATTGTTTTTGACAGAAAGGGCAGGGCCATTTTACAGAATACTACCATTTACGACCTGATGGTCATTCCCGGAAAAATAAAAGGAACCGATACCGCAGCGCTGCTGAGTATTTTAAATATTGATTCAGCCGAATTTCATAAACGTATTATTGCTGCCATCATTAAAAATAAAAGTTATCGGGCTTCTGTTTTTGAACCTTTGCTGAGTAATGAAAAAATGGCCAAGATCAGTGAAAATCTATATAAGCTTGCGCCTGGCTACTTTATGCAGGAACGTTCTGTGCGTGATTATCCTTTTGAAGCAGGTGGAAACATTTTTGGTTACCTGGGCGAAGTGGATTCCAATATTTTAAAAAACCCCGCTTACGAAGGATATGTAATGGGCGATTATATTGGACGTGCCGGCTTAGAAAAAACTTACGAAAAGGTTTTGATGGGTCAGCGTGGCATTGAGTTCTGGAAAAGAGATAATAAGAACCGCCTTACCGAACCCTTGGAAGACGGAAATTTTGATACCGCCGCCATTGCCGGAAAAAATATGTACACAGCCATTGATATTGAGTTGCAGGCATTGGGCGAAAAATTAATGGAAAACAAATTAGGTTCTATTGTTGCTGTTGATCCTAAAACCGGCGGCATACTGGCCATGGTAAGCAGCCCTACTTACAAACCAAAACTGTTAACCGGTGCCGAAAGAAAAAAACATTATGCCGAATTACTGCTGAGTCCTGCAAGGCCCTTGTTCAACAGGTCTGTTAGTGCAACCTATTCTCCCGGATCAACTTTTAAAACATTGCAGGCATTGGTTGGTTTACACGAAGCGGTAATAACAACGCATACCACGGTTTCCTGCTCCGGTGCTTTTTATGGATGTGGTGGTGGTAAGCCTATGAAGTGTCTGGATTACGGAACCTTTGATTTGCAGAATGCGATCAGGATGAGTGATAACACTTACTTTGCTACGGTAATGCAACGGGTAATTACCAATCCAAAATACCCGAGCCAGGATAGCAGTCTGGCCGTGTGGGACAGGTACATGTATGCTTTTGGCCTGGGACACAGGTTGGGTATTGATGTACCATCAGAGCGGCCGGGCAATATTCCGACACCGGCAGATTTTGATAAGGTTTATGGAAAGGGGGCATGGAATTATTGCAACTTTCGTTCGGTAAGTATTGGCCAGGGCGAGGTAACTACCACACCCATACAAACGGCTAATGAAATGGCATACATCGCCAACAAGGGCTGGTACATTACACCGCACCTGGTAGATTCAATGGAAGACGGAGATGAATTTGGCATGTTGGCAAAATTTAAAGAGAAGCACCGGGCTATGGATATACCCGACAGCATTTTTGATGTGGTACAAAATGGTATGCAGGATGTAGTGGAAAGGGGAACAGGTGGCGGTGCGAAAGTACCGGGCATTGCTATTTGTGGTAAAACAGGTACGGTAGAGAATTATTACCGGGGTGTAAAACAACCCAACCATGCTTTCTTTTGTGGCTTTGCGCCAAGAGAAAATCCAAAGATCGCCATTATGTGCGTGGTAGAGAACAGCGGCAGGTTTGGCGGTACCTACGCTGCACCCATTGTAGGTTTGATGATTGAAAAATACCTGAATGATACCATTGCGAAAAACAGGATGCCGATAGTGGAAAAATTTGAAAAGATGAACCTGATACCTCCACGCATTTACAGCGAGATGAAGACAGTAGATTCGATGCTGCATAGAAAAGATTCGGCTTACCTGATTGCCAAGGGGTATATAAAAATTATAAGAGACAGTATGGACGTGGATGCTGCTGATGAGCAGGAAGTATTAGACCAGTTAAAGAAAGAAAAAGATGAACAAAAAAAGAATCAGCAGAAAAAAGAGGAAAGCGATGGTAAAATAAAAATTAATACCGAAGCTATTTTACCAAACGAAAAAAAGAAACCGGAACCTAAAGATTCAGTGCAGTGAGATGTAAGTGGTGAGTAGTGAATCGTGAGTGGTGGAAGCGTGATAACATAGAAGATCGAAACTTAAAATATTTTTTATGTTTTTAAATTTAGCACACACAAAACTGGATGTGTTCATTGCCGGCAAAAGCCTTGTTTTAAGTTGTTATAAAGTATCAAAATTGTTGCCACCCGATGAGAGATTTAATATGACACAGCAATTAAGAAGAGCAGCATTATCTATTCAGCTTAATATTGCAGAAGGCAGCTCGAGAAAATCGGATATAGAAAGAAGAAGGTATTATGAAATTTCAAGAGGTTCGGTAATTGAAATAAATACGATTTTAGATATTGCAGTAGAGCTGGAATATTTTAAAAAAGAAGATCTAACACAAACCGGTGACCTGATAATTAAAACTTTTAAAATGCTCAGCAAGATGATTGTGTATTAACTCACGATTCACTACTCACCACTCACGATTTATGCACAATAAAAACCCCACCATATCAAAAGGCATCGACTGGCTGATGGTTTGGCTATATGCCTTGATTGTACTGTTTGGGATTGTGTGTATTTATTCTGTCGAGTATAAAAGCACAGATAATTTTGTGCAAACCCTGATCGGCTTTAAAAAAAATTACAGCAAACAGCTTTTCTTTTTTGCGGCTTCCGCCATAATTGCCATTTTTATTTTACTCACAGATAGTAAACTGTTTACTGCAACATCCAATATTTCTTACCTGATTGGAATTGTATTAATACTGGCGACTTTTGTTTTAGGTAAAGAGATCAAAGGTTCTAAAAGCTGGATACCGCTTGGGTTTATGAACCTGCAGCCGGTTGAACTGTGTAAAATATTTACAGCACTGGCATTGTCGAAATATTTATCGATGCCCGAAACAGATTTTAAAAAACCCAAATCGCAAATGATTGCAGCAGCCATTGCTTTTACACCTGCTGTGCTTTCTATTTTGCAGGGCGAAACCGGTTTGGCATTGGTGTATTTTTCATTTTTAATTCCCATGTACCGCGAAGGTTTGCCACCGGGTTATTTAATTGCCGGTGTATCTATGGCGGTTTTGCTGGTGGTATCATTGCTGTTTAGTACTAAAACCCTGCTTATAGCATTTGCCATACTTGCTGCATTGTTTATTTATTTTAACCGCAGAAGTATACGGCGAAACAGGCAACTGCTGGTGATTATAGTTTCAGCCTGGGCATTCAGTTCTTTATTTGTAGGGTTGGTTATACCATTTACTTTTAAACACGTATTTAAACCATACCAGGCCAACAGGATTTTCAGTATGGTGGGGGTTGATAATCCTTTTGCAGATAAAACAGCAAGCCTTGATGCGCCCAATGCAGAAGAGCAAAAGCAAAAACAAAACAAAGCCGATCAGCAGAATTATAATGTGAAGCAATCTAAAATTGCCATTGGCTCAGGCGGTTTTTTGGGTAAAGGTTTTTTAAAGGGTACACAAACCCGGGGCGATTTTGTGCCCGAGCAGCATACTGATTTTATCTTTACATCCGTTGGTGAAAACTTTGGCTTTTTGGGCAGCGGCCTGTTGATGTTTGTATATCTCTTTTTTCTTTTGCGGATAATAAAACTTGCCGAAAGGCAACGAAGTACCTTTAGCAGGGTATATGCCTATTCCGTTGCAGCCATCATGTTTTTTCATATTGCAGTAAATATTTGTGTAACGATTGGCCTTGCACCTGTGATCGGTATCACGCTTCCATTAATGAGTTATGGAGGTTCTTCACTGCTTACATTCACCATTCTTATTTTTATATTGATAAAGCTGGATGCTGACAGGCAGATGGTGTTGCGGTAGATAAACCCCCCTCCGACACCTGAAAGGGGAACTGGTCCCTACGATATTAAAGGGCTTAATGAAAATTGCTACGTGCTATTTATAAAATTCAACTCTTTTAAGAAATAAAAAGACTTTCGTTAATGAACTCCAACGTTCCCCCTTCAGGGGGCGGAGGGGGTTCTTTATCTCAATTCAAACCCCTGCCTGCTGGCTTTGCGTGCAGGAAACCAGGCTGCAATGAATGCAATGGCAATGGCTGTTGCTGCTACCAGAATATAATCTGTTGCAATTAGTTTTACCGGAAAATAATCCAGCAGAAAAGAACCTCCTGCCAGTTTAATAATTTCAAATTTTATTTGCAGCAGGCAAATTATAGTGGCCAGGATGATGCCTGCAACAGTGCCAATACATCCCAGCAATAATCCTTCGCTTAGAAATATTTTTAAAATACTGTTTTGTCCTGCGCCCATGCTTTGCAGTACGCTGATGTCTTTTCTTTTTTCCAGTACCAGCATGGTTAAGGCACTTACCATATTAAATGCCGCAATGATGAGGATCAAAGTAAGTACGCCGTAAATGGCCCACTTCTCCAGTTTCATGGTATTGTACAGGCTGGTATTTTGCTCGTACTTGGTTTGAACTTTGTAATTTTTACCAAGTAAGGTTGCTAATTTTTCTTTCTCATCTTTTGAGTCGCCTTCATTTTTCAGTTTAATTTCCACCGCACTGTATTCATCAGCAGCAAAACCCATCTGCTGTTTTACAAAACCAATATTGGTAATGGCATAGTTATCATCAAAATCCTGCTGAATGGTAAATGAACCGGCGGCTTTAATAAATCCTTCGCTGATAGATTTCAGGGGATCATTATCAACACTGTTTTTTTTGGGTAAGATAATGGTAATGTCATTGCCCTGCAGTGCAGGATCAAGATTTAAAGAAGTTGCACTTTGAATGCCCGAACCGGCTACCAGGTAAGGATCTTCTGTGGTGCCGGTAAAATATTTCCCCCGGTTTGTTTTGGCGGCAACGCCACTTACTTTTATATAATTATCATCAACCCCTTTCAGGTAAACACGGGTTCTTGCATCGTAATTTTTAAGCAGGGCCTTGTCTTCGGCAATCATCGAAAAAGCCGCAACAGCCGGCTGGTTTTTAATAGAAGCAATTTGTTCCGCAGTAAGTATAAAAGTTTTTCCGGTGGCAGGTACGATTTTAATATCACTGTAAAAAGAAGAGTATAAAGATTTAACCAGGTCTTCAAAACCATTAAAAACACTCAGTACCAAAACCTGGCAGCAGGTAGCAAATGCAATAACACCCACTGTAACCCAGGCAATGATGTTGATGGCATTGGCGCTTTTTTTTGCTTTAAAATATCTCCAGGCAAAGGTGAAATACATAATAGTTCATGGTTGATAGTTAATAGTTCATGGTTTGAAACTCCATAGTTAATTTGATGCTATGAACAATGAACCATGAACTATGAACCATTTTCGTCTTTCTTTATGTCCTTAAATATCTTTTCCATCTTATCTACATAATCCAGCGTATCATCAATAAAAAAAGTAAGTTTAGGCATACTGCGTAACTGGTGGCGTACTCTTGCAGTTAATTCTTTTTTTATTTCCCAGCTGCGTTCTTCAATTTTCTTTAAAGCGTCAAAACTGTCTTTTACCTGGAAGAAACTCAGGTATATCCTTGCCTCATACAGGTCGGGTGTAATTTTTACAGATGAGATGGAAACCATGCCGCCGTCCATCATCGATAATCCCAACCGCTGAAAAATATCACTTAATTCTTTATTAAGCAATCCTGCCACCATCTTTTGTCTTTTACCTTCTAACATATTCTTTCGGTTTAAACGTCTTTTTAAGAAACCTCCTGTGTTCCTGTAACAATCGGGACGGGGTTTGCTGTAAAATTAGTTACTTTGCCCTGATTTGACCGAATTTTAAAAACATGAAGAAATACGCAAGGCTTTTCCGCTACCTGGCAGCCTATAAGTCCAATATTGTTTTATACTTTTTATTCATTGTATTGGCAATTGTATTTTCAGTTGCATCCATTGGCTCTTTGCCTTTTTTTATAGATCTGATTTTTACAAAGGGTAAAGCTGATGTACTGGAACCTGAAACAATCACCAACTCACAGGACTTTATCCGTTATATAAGCTATCATTTGCAGGAGCTGATGAAAGCAAATGGCAAAGTGTATGTACTGGCACTAATTTGTGTGATGGTGCTCATAGCCGTGTTCTTAAAAAACCTGTTTACCTATTTATCGTATTATATACTGGCGCCCATGCGTAATGGCGTGATGAACCGTTTGCGGAGAGAACTGTTTCAGAAAATACTCATCATGCCCATTGGCTATTTTACCGAGCAGCGCAAAGGCGATATTATGAGTCGCATGACCAATGATGTAGGCGAACTTGAAAATTCGGTGGTGGGTACTGTTGAAGGATTGATCAAAGATCCGTTGAACCTGATCATACTGCTTTCGACGTTGGTTTTTATAAGTCCCAAACTTTCGCTTTTCTTATTGATCTTTTTACCGGTTACCGGTTTTATAATTGGCCGTATAAGCCGCACACTTAAAAAGCAATCAAATGCTGCAGCCATAAAACAGGGTGAGGCACTTTCTGTGCTGGATGAAACATTAAGTGGCTTACGGGTAATAAAAGCTTTTACTGCAGAGCGGCTGGTGGGTAAAAAATTTGAAGAGCACAATGAAGCCCTGTTTCATGTAAAAAATAAAATGCAATACAGGAGAGATCTTGCTTCGCCTTTATCAGAATTTTTAGGTGTGCTGATATTATGTGGCATTCTTTATTTTGGTGGCCAGCTGGTATTGGGTGGCAATGCCGGCGGATTGACCGACAAAGGATTTATCATGTACATCGGGATATTTACACAAATAATAAGTCCGGCAAAAGCATTATCCACTTCTTTTTACAATATGCAGAAAGGCACCGCTGCTATTGCACGTATTGAAGAAGTGCTGCAGGCACCGGTAATGGTGCAGGAAGCAGCCAATCCAAAAGCAATAAAAAGTTTTGAGCATTCCATTGAATTTAAAAATGTTGGTTTTGCTTATGATGATGTGACTATTTTGAAGAACATCAATTTAAAAATAGAAAAAGGAAAAACCGTGGCATTGGTGGGCAGCAGTGGTGCCGGTAAAAGTACATTGGCCGACCTGGTGCCCAGGTTTCATGATGTAAGCAGCGGTGAACTGCTGATTGACGGAATTAATATAAAAGACTATTCGCTTGATGAGTTAAGAGGCCTGATGGGCATTGTAACCCAGGAGCCCATTTTATTTAATGATACCATTGCCAATAACATTACGCTGGGTATTGATAATGCAACACCCCAGGCCATTGAGCAGGCAGCAAAAATTGCCAATGCCCATAATTTTATTGTACAAAAAGAAGATGGATATAAAACCAATATTGGCGACCGTGGCGGCAAACTAAGTGGCGGCGAACGCCAGCGCATGACAATTGCAAGAGCCGTTTTAAAAAATCCGCCTATTTTAATTTTGGATGAAGCTACTTCATCATTAGATACAGAAAGTGAAAGACTGGTACAGGATGCTATAAATAATCTGATGAATAACCGTACATCATTGGTTATTGCCCATCGTCTCAGCACTATTCGTCACGCAGATGAAATCATTGTTTTACAAAAAGGCGAGATCGTTGAAAGAGGAACGCACGATAGTTTGATTGCACAGAATGGATTTTATAAGAGGTTGGTGGATATGCAGGAAGTGCGGTAAATTTTACGCCCCCTCAATCAACCCCACAGCATTTCCCCAGGGATCTATAACCGTTGCTACTTTTATTCCTCCACCTACATCAGCAACAGCATACAAAATAGTTGCTCCTTGGGCTACTAATTTTTGAACGCAGTTTTCAATTTCATCCACTGCCCAATGGCTTACGGTTTGATTGCCCGGGGTTACGGTTTCATCCTGCGGATGCAAACCCAGTTCGCAACCGTTAAAATCAAAACCTACATAAAAGGCTTCATCAAAATAGGGTTGTACACCGGTTAGTTTGCTGTACCATGCTTTTGCTTCCTGCAGATCGGGTACATAATAAATAACAGTTCTTAATTTTTTAAACATAGTAGTAAGTTTTAACCACGAAAGCACTAAGACGCAAAGGTTCACAAAGTTTGCCAATAAAAAAAGGAGAACGATTTCTCATGCTCCTTTTTTACTTATTACTTATAACTTTTGACTTACTTAGCCGCTCCCATCTTCGCTTCCATGCTCAACGTAGCGTGTGGTACTGCACGTAAACGGGCTTTATCTATTAACTGTCCGGTTACACGGCAAATACCGTAGGTTTTATTTTCAATACGCATTACCGCTTTCTCCAGGTGATCAATAAAAGTGATCTGGCGGCTGGCCATCTGGCTCAACTGCTCTCTTTCCATGCTCATACTGCCATCTTCCATGGTCATGTAACGGGCATCATCATTATCGCCACCCATTTCATCCTTACGGGTAATTAACCCCTGCAGGTAAGCCAGTTCTTTTTTGGCAGAATCTAACTTACGTTGAATGATCTCCCTGAACTCAGCCAGGTCAGCATCACTGTAACGGTTGATGGGTGCTCCCAGATCATGTTTTGGTTGATCCAAAACCGACTTGGTAAAATCTGGCTGGTATTTGCGTGAGGTTTTGGTATTGATCTTAGGCAATACAACTGGTTTTGCCGGTGTGATCTTGATGTCTTTTGCTTTTTCGGGTGATTTTGCCTTAACAGGGGCCGCCACTTTTACAGGAGCCACAACTTTTTCTGGCGCTTTTTTCACAGAAACCGGTTTTGCAATCGGTTTTTTTACTTCAATCTTCTTTGTCATAGGTTTTTTTACGATTTTTTTAGGGGCAGCCTTAACAACAGGTTTTGCCGCTTTTTTTACCACAATTGCCTTTTTAGGTGCCTTTTTTATAACTTTTTCTACCTTTTTTACTGTTTTCTTAGCTACTGGCTTTGGTGCCGGTTTCTTGGCAACAGGTTTTTTAGCTACCGCTTTTTTGGGGGCAGATTTTTTAACCGGTGCTGCTTTTTTTGCCGGTTTAACAACTTTTTTAGCTGCAGGTTTAGCAACTTTCTTTTTTGTAGCCATACTATTATCCTTTTTTAAGTACGTTCACTTGTAATATAGCATCATTCACTTCAATTTCAATTCCGTTGTTAATGGCGGGAGTAAAAGCAAGCGAATCAGCCAGAATTTCGGCGCAAATATAATCTTTATATTGAATTATAGACGGTTGCAGCGCAGCATTTTCACTTACTGTTACATCTATCCTGTCAGTAAGATTAAAACCACTGTCTTTTCTGATGTTTTGTACCCGGTTTACAAACTCCCTGGCATCGCCCTCTTTTTTCAGATCATCGGTAATTGTTATATCCAATGCAACTGTTAAAGAACCTTTTACGGCTACCTCGTAGCCTGGTATCTCATCGGTTGCTACTTCCATATCCTCGGCAGTTATGTACACAGGCTCATCACCGGTAATTGCATGATCCGGGTTCAATAAATATTCACTTTCCAGTACTTTATCAATAGTGGCATTGTCAAATGCCGCAATTTGTTCGGCAGCCCATTTCATTCTGGCACCCAGTTTTTTGCCCAGGGTCTTAAAATTGGCCTTGGCTTTTTTCTGTATAAAATCGTTTTCGGCACTCAAAATATCTACTTCCTTAATATTGGTTTCGGCTTTAATAATGTCTTCCACTTTTTTAATCCGGGCTTCCATGGTACTGTCCATTGCAGGGATAAATACTTTTTGCAATGGCTGCCTTACCTTAAGATTCACTTTTTTACTTTTACGCAGTGATAAAATAAGAGACGAAATATCCTGTGCCAGTTGCATTCTTTTTTCCAGGTCAGTATCAATTACCGTTTCATTAACTTTTGGAAAATCGGTATGATGAACCGATTCGTTTGTAAAACGGCCCGAAACAGCATTCAGGTTATTGAATAACCAATCAGCAAAGAACGGGGCCACAGGTGCCATCAGTTTGCACAATATTTCCAAACACTCGTACAGGGTTTGATAGGCACATATCTTATCATGCTCATACTCGCCCTTCCAGAACCGTCGACGGCAGAGCCTTACATACCAGTTGCTTAAATGTGCATTTACAAAATCTTCAATGGCACGGCCTGCCTGTGTAGGCTCGTAGGCATCAAAATTATCCTGCACATCTTTTATTAAAGTGTTTAGCGAAGACAGGATCCATTGGTCAATTTCGGGCCGGTCTTTAACCGGTATGTAAGCTTCTTTAAAAGCAAATCCATCTACATTGGCATACAATGCAAAAAACTGGTAGGTATTATATAGCGTACCAAAAAAACGGCGCTGCACTTCTTTGATACCCTCTTCATCAAACTTTAAACTATCCCAGGGTGAGGCATTGGTGATGAGATACCAGCGGGTGGCATCGGCACCAAAACTATTGATGGTTGCAAAGGGGTCAACCACATTGCCGAGGCGCTTGCTCATTTTTTGTCCATTCTTATCCAGCACCAGACCATTGCTTACAACAGTTTTGTAGGCAACCGAATCAAATAACAAAACAGCCAGTGCATGCAGGGTATAAAACCAGCCCCTTGTCTGGTCAACACCTTCGGCAATAAAATCTGCCGGGAAGGATTCCTTAAAACTTTCTTTATTCTCAAAAGGAAAATGCCATTGGGCATAAGGCATGGCGCCACTGTCGAACCAAACATCTATTAGGTCAGGTACACGCTTCATCGGCTTGCCTGATGGGCTTACCAGTGTAATTTCATCTACATAAGGTTTATGCAGATCCAGGATTCCTTCGTGCAGGTAATGCTTATTGGTTTCGCCACCCAACACTTCAGCGGCTTTTTTTATTTCACTGTTTAATTCTGCGATAGAACCAATACATAATTCTTCTTCTCCATCTTCAGTTTTCCAGATGGGTAAAGGTGTTCCCCAAAAACGGCTGCGGCTCAGGTTCCAGTCAACCATGTTCTCTAACCAGTTACCAAAGCGGCCGGTGCCGGTGTTTGCCGGTTTCCAGTTGATGGTTTTGTTCAGTTCCACCATACGGTCTTTTACAGCCGTGGTTTTAATGAACCAGGCATCCAGCGGGTAATAAATGATGGGCTTATCGGTACGCCAGCAATGCGGATAATTGTGTTCGTATTTTTCTACTTTAAAAGCACGGTTCTCTAATTTTAATTTAACGGCTATGTCAATATTCACATCCACATAACCGGGCTCATCTTTATAGTCCTTTACATAGCGGCCGCTGAATTCGCCAACGCCATCAACAAACTTGCCCTGCTTATCAACCAGTACTAATTTTTCTCTTTGTCCCCTGTTATTAATTATTGTAAAATAACCCAGGTTGTTTTTTTGCCCCACTCTGAAGTCATCCGCACCAAAATCAGGTGCAGTATGTACAATACCGGTTCCATCTTCCGTAGTAACAAAGCTGTCAATCATTACATGAAAAGGGTTAGCATCTTTAACAATTCCTCTTATTGATTCTAAAGTGTTAGCTTCGGAGGGGAGGAGTTGCTCGTATTCCATGCCTTCCAGATCTTTACCTTTAAATTCAGCGATGACCTTCCACGGAAGCAATTTTACATCAGACTTGTAATTTTCAAAATCACCATTTTCTCCTTCAGGCTTAAAATATTTGCCAATGAGATTTTTAGCAAGAATTACATTGACAGGAAGATGCGTATATGGATTGAATGTTTTTACCAACACATAATCAATATTTGGCCCAACAGTTAATCCCAAATTAGATGGCAATGTCCACGGAGTGGTCGTCCATGCCATGAGAAACATATCACCATCAACATTTTTAATTTTTAATTTTTCATTTTTAATGATCCTGAACATCGCCACCGCACTTGTATCCTTCACATCTTTATACGTTCCCGGCTGGTTCAATTCATGAGATGATAATCCCGTGCCTGCTGCAGGCGAAAAAGGCTGAATACTTACACTTTCATACAGGTATCCTTTTTTATACAATTCACTCAGGCACCACCACAGGGTTTCAACATAATTATTTTCAAAAGTTACATAAGGGTTATTCAAATCAACCCAATAACCCATTTTTTGGGTGATGTCATCCCACTTATCTTTAAAGCGCATCACCACTTCACGGCACTTCTTATTATAATCTTCAACCGATATTTTTACACCGATATCTTCTTTGGTAATGCCCAACTCTTTCTCAACACCCAGTTCAATAGGCAAACCATGTGTATCCCAACCGCCCTTGCGTTTTACCTGGAAGCCCTGCATGGTTTTGTAGCGGCAAACCAAATCTTTTAATGTTCTGGAAATAACATGGTGAATACCGGGCATGCCATTGGCACTTGGCGGGCCTTCGTAAAAAACAAAAGGAGGGAACCCTTCACGAAGTGTAACACTTTTTTCGAAAGTGTTTTCATTTTTCCATTTGGCCAGTATCTCTTCGCTGATGGAAGGGAGGTTTAGTTGCTGATATTCGGTGTATTTGCCACTCATATTACGCTGTAAGACTTTTTAATTTGCCGGTATTTTGCTTAACGGCCGGATTTTTGCTTCAAATAAGTGTGCAAAGGTAGTAAAATAGCAGGGTTCAATAATAATGCAGGTTTGAATATAAAACCGGCTTGGTAATAAAGCTTCTTAGTAATATTACGCAAATCTGTTTTTATTTCAAGTGAAAACCCTCGATCCTGTAAGCTGCGCTTTGATTTATCCACAATTCCGGGCTTTTGGCACAAAATTGGCAACATGCTTATCTATAAAGAAGACAGCTATTTTCTAAAAATATACAATGAAGATTTTTGCTGGTTTAGGGTTTTATTAGGGTAAAAGACGGGGGTATTCTTATTCCCGTCTTACTTTTCAAACATCAGCTAAAAAAATTACAGTCCCGCTTTAGTATCCAATAGAGCAAATATCAGTATCAAATAAAAAACCCCAAAGAACAACACAAACAAAAAGGCCTTCTCAGTAATGAGAAGGCCTTTTTAAATCGCAAGCATAATAACTATTGAATTAAACTGTATTTAAAAGCTGGTTTTCCTCTTGTTCCGCCATCTGTGCCAATGCCCATGCTTTCACACTTTAGTTTGTAATAATTGCCAGAGGCATCTTTAATTACATAAAATCTGTCCTGCCTGGCACCGGTTGCTGGTTGAGTGCTGCGCCAGCTGCTGCCAATTGCCCACCGGTTTGATGAAAAGCCAGTGTTTGCTACACTGTCTTTATTAAAATTGTTGAATGCCGCAGATGCAGTAGCAGCATTGGCATATATTTTAGTACCAACCGTAACACCGGCCAGGTAGTTTATGGCAATAAGATCAGAGAAATTATAAGGTACCGGGCCTGCACCAAAATTTGATTCAAAAACAGCGTAGCTCCATACAAGGTCCCATTTTTCTTTTTCAGGTTGTGCGTCTACCACACCATTTTCAAACGAAACTGTTTTAAAATTATACACAGCATCTTTACCAACATTGATGGTTCTAAAAGTTGTTTCCTGTATGCCTGCAAATTGCAACGTGTAGCCACCGGCTGCATTACGCAACACCCTTAATTTAACCCAGGGCCTTGCAGCAATGCCGCCACCGGTGCCTCGGTTTAAAATAATTACTTTGTTATCTGCATCTACGGCAGAAATAGCCGGAATAACAGTTTTAGTGAGATCACCGGCAATATTGTCGAAATAAGCCATGTCGGGAGGTAACGGGTTAAACTGGCTGGTAGATAAAGTTAAACCTACGGTATCGGCTGCTGTTACATCTGCCAGGCTGTTTGCTGCCAAAACTTTGGCTCCGGCAACTGCAAAATTGTTAAGCACAACTCTGAAATCGGAACCGCAATAAAATCCAAGGTCCCAGGCAGAACGTAAAACCGGTGTTTGTTTGGCGGCAGACAGGTCAAGGTAAACAGCATTGCCGGCATTGGCGCCTGATTCTGTACCTGCAATTCCATTCAGTTGTACTTCAGCTCCATTAGAAGTGGGCGCAATTAAAATGGGGTCGGTATCTTTTTTACAGGCACTTAATGCCAGTATAGTTAAAGCAGGAAAAATTATTTTTTTAAAACGTAGCATAATTGAATCTTTTATAAGTAAGGGATGATTTTATTTTTTATTCCATTGAAAATTTAAGCCTGCAAAATATGACCGGCCATAACCAATGGCAACATTGTATCCGGCATTGTGTACACTGGTTGATGCCGCAGCATTGTTGCTTACATTGGTAACATTAAAAATGTTCTTCACACCGGCACTAAACGAAAGGTACCTGTTGATCTTTGTTGTACCGGTAAAATCGGCCAGGTGATAGGATTCGGTTTCAGCAATTAAAAGAGCAGGCTGGTTTGCAGCGTTTTTTCCGGTAACCAGCTGTGGTTTTTTGCCGCTGTATTTATAAAACAGGTTGAACCTGGTTTTAATAATATTTACATGGTAACTGATAGAAGCATTCACTTCGGGGCTCCATAAAAAATCTTTAGTGGTTTCATTGGTATAATCTTTTTCATCATACAGTTTGCGGAAGATACCTACGTAAGAGAAGCCCAGTGAGCTTTCCAGGTTTTTGTATGCATATTTATTTTCTATAGTACCTCCAACTGTTTTTGCTTTGTTTACATTGTAATAAGTGTACTGGTTAGAGGTGGGTGAAGACAATGCAAAATCAATCTGGTTATTAAATGCATTGTAAAAACCGGATAATGAAATACTGTATGTCCGGGTGTTTTTGGGTTGCGCATTCCAGTTTAAAGAGGCATTGAAACTGTTTGAATTTTCTGCTTTCAGGTTTGGATTACCCACCACATTGTGGTTGGCATCCACAAAATAAAAATACAGTTCACGTAAGGCAGGTGAGCGGAAACCATAAGCATACGCAAACCTCAGATCAAACTTTTTGCTGATGATGAATTTTGTATTGATAGAAGGAATAACCGGCGGTGCGTTGTACACAGAATTTTTTACAAAACGTAATCCCGGGCGGATGTTTAACTTAGAGCCAAGCTTTACTTCTGCAGAAACAAATGCGGCATAATCTGTTATGACCGGGTTGTTCGCAATCCTCGGCCCGTTTGCGGCTTCCCGGTTAATATCAATGCCGGGTTGTAAAGAAACCTTGTTACTCAGTTGGTATTGTACGGTTGTTCTGAAAACAAAACTGTTGAATTTTGAAATATCCTGCTCACCTTCGCCGGTTGTAAGTTCATCGGTGTTTTTCTCAAAATCATGCCGGGTTGTACGGGTGCTTCTTTTATAATCGGTATAGGCAACAGTTGCTGCCAGTTGTAATTTTTTACTGAAAGTATAGGCTCCCTGCAACTGGTTGGTAAACCGATCGGTACTGTATCGCTGGTCTATGGCTTTGTAGTTACCATAATTAATGGCTCCTTTACTCAGAATATCTTCATGCAGCAGATCTGTGCGGAAATAAATATTCAACGGGCCTTTATCATAACTGATCCTGGCATTCCCCAGCCATTGTTCTTTGGGTAACCAGCTTTTATCACGTCCGTAAGTATCGCCTCCAAAACCATTCATATCGTTATGGGAACCGCCTGCTGTAAAGCCCCAGTTATTCTTTTTATAATCAACAGTGATGTTCTGCTGGTGTACTCCTTTATAATTGAAAGCATGATATTCTGATCCTGCTGTTTCTTCCTGCAGTTTTGCAGTCAATGTCAGCCCGTTGTTTTTATTTTTTTTGGTAATGATGTTGATAACGCCGGCCAATGCATCAGAACCATAAGATACCGACATGGGGCCTTCCACAATCTCAATACGCTCGATGCTGTTAACATCTATCTGGTTCAGGCTTTCACGGGTGTCGCCACGGTCAACCATGGGCACACCATCCAATAAAATTTTTACATTGCGGCCACTCATGCCCATCAGCTGCACATCGGTTGTTCCTAATGTATTGTCGGCGGCAAAGCGAAAACCAACCTGGTTGTTAAGCACCTGTTGCACATTGGTGGCGCCACTTTGCTTAATACGTTCGTTATTAATTACCCTTACCTGGTAAACCGATTTTTTAAGTGTTTGCGGCTTGTACTGGCCGGTTACTACCAGTTCTTCCAGGTTTTTATGGAAAAGAGAATCTTGTTGGGCGAAAGCAGTCGCAACATTAAAAACAATTGCAAAAAGTAACGCAGACTGGATGATTTTTTTCATGTAAAATAGTTGTGAATCCAAAAAATTGACCTGATTTATTTTTAGTTTTGGTCGTTTGTAAACACAAAGTTGTTGTCACATTATTTTACAATTATCACGGTTTTGTCATGATGTTAGATAGCTGTCGTAAATCATATTGTTTTACTGAATAATGACAGAAAAACTGATTTTGATCAGCGGTATGTTGTAAAATGAGAAGAAGAAAAATGCTTAGTGCAGCAACAACTCACAAGGCTTAATGCCCGTATGTTTTTTAAACGCTGTAGAAAAATGAGAGATAGAAGAATAACCCAGTAACATAGAAACTTCAGTTACGCTTAAGCCTTTGTCATACAGTAAATATTTGGCATGTTCCATGCGCTGACTTTGATAAAAATCAAAGATGGTTGTACCAAAAATTTCTTTAAAACCTTTCTTTAAATAACATTCATTAATAGCCACCTTACGGCTGAGTGCCTTAATGGTAATGGGTTCGCCGATATGCTGCAGTAAAACTTCACGGGCTTTCATGATCTTTTCACGGTCCTCGGCATTTTGTAAAAACTTGCAGGTGAACTCAGTTTCTTTATCATCTCCAAGCATACAATCCATGCTGTAAAGCAACAGAATTTGTGTTTGCGCATTGATAAATATATTCTCTCTGGTATCAGTGTAAGTATGATTCAATAAAGCTTCTATAGCAGTTCTTGTTTTTCCGCACAATGGCAATTGTTTGCTGAAAGAAGTCTTATGTTTAAAAGAAAGTACGTCTTCTGTTAAACCGTTTTCTGTACTGTTATTGGTAAACTGCGTTAAGTAATTTGGTTTGAAACTAAAACTCACCACATCTACACTATCTACTTTTTCAACACAGCTTTTACTGGTGTTGAATTTACAATAATCGCATTCGGTTTGTTTCTGCCTGCAGTACACATTACCACTCACACAAAAATTCAGTTGCAGGTAATTGGCATCCGGATTATTTTTTTCAACATGGTAAATTAAAATACCCGTATCATCAATATTCCATTGCGGCTGCTTGCGGTAGCGGTTGATGGAGTAATGCACCGAACCGGGCACTACACGGTCAACATGCAGCAAAACATCCAGGTCTTCCTGTAAAAAAGGCTGCCTGTGTGCAATATTCAATATGTTCGACGGATGATTCATTGAAAAATTTCGATGTGAAGATACGAAAGAATGTTTAAACATTGGAAGTTTGGGGATGACTTTTATTACATCAGGTTATGATTTGTTTGCAAAAACCGTTCCTGAAGAATAAAAGTGACAATTCTTAAGAAATCAATGAAAATTAGTGTCTGCAATTCGGATAATTAAAACCTGGAAATCTGGTGGAAAATGGTGCAAAAAATCACCCTAAAATAAACCCCTTTTTATTGCCTTAAACCCCTGTTTTTTCGTACCTTCGCCCGAATCTTGATTTAACCAATTAAAAGAGATTTTGAGCGACAATATGAGCACAGAAGAAGTAGTAGTTCCTACCCCCGCCAATACCAGTTATGGCGCAGACAGTATCCAGGTTTTAGAAGGTTTGGAAGCGGTTCGTAAAAGACCTGCCATGTACATTGGCGATATCGGTGTAAAAGGCCTGCATCACCTGGTTTACGAGGTAGTTGATAACTCCATTGATGAGGCACTTGCCGGTCATTGTAAAAATATTACCGTAACCATTAATGAAGATAATTCCATTACAGTAGAAGATGATGGCCGTGGTATTCCAACAGCCATGCACACCAAGGAAAAAAAGAGCGCACTGGAAGTGGTAATGACGGTTTTACATGCCGGTGGTAAATTCGATAAGGATTCTTACAAGGTATCCGGCGGTTTACATGGTGTGGGTGTAAGCTGTGTAAATGCACTCAGCAGCAAATTGCACGTAGAAGTAAACCGCGATGGTAAAAGATTTGAGCAGGAATATGCAACCGGTATTCCAAAATACCCGGTAAGGGAAATAGGTAATTCTGATACACACGGTACTAAGGTTCAGTTCTGGCCTGATCAATCAATATTCATAACCAGTGTTTACAACCGTGAAATATTAGAAGCACGTTTACGGGAGTTGTCTTTCTTAAACAGAAAGATAACCATTCATATGCACGACCTCCGTGAGAAGGAAGAGGATGGAACTACTTATTCCAAAACTTTTTACAGCGAAGGCGGTATTGTGGAGTTTGTAGAAATGCTTGACAGAAATGCAAACCGCAATTCTTTACTTCCAACGGTAATTTATTGCGACGGTCATGATGAAGCCAGTAATGTAATGGTGGAAGTTGCCATGATCTATAACACAGGCTACCAGGAACACCTGTTCAGCTATGTAAACAATATCAATACCATTGAGGGAGGAACACATGTGGCTGGTTTCCGCCGTTCTATTACCAGGGTGTTCAAGAGTTATGGCGAAAAAGAAGGCATGTTTGAAAAAGCCAAGGTAGAAATTGAAGGCGATGATTTCAGGGAAGGATTGAGCGCCATCATTTCTGTGAAAGTACCCGAGCCCCAGTTTGAGGGTCAAACCAAAACCAAATTGGGTAATAATGAAGTGATGGGTGTGGTGGATTCAACTTTAAGCCGTGTTTTATCGGCTTTCCTGGAAGAGAATCCCAAAGATGCAAAGACCATCATTCAAAAAGTAATATTAGCCGCACAGGCGAGGGCAGCAGCCAAAAAAGCCCGTGAAATGGTACAGCGTAAAAGCGTACTTACCGGTGGCGGTTTACCCGGTAAACTGGCCGATTGCAGTGAAAAAGATCCACACCGTTGTGAGTTATACCTGGTGGAAGGGGACTCGGCCGGTGGTACTGCCAAACAGGGGCGTGACAGAAGTTACCAGGCCATTCTTCCTTTACGGGGTAAGATTTTGAACGTAGAGAAAGCGATGGAACATAAGATTTACGACAATGAGGAGATTCGCAATATGTTTACCGCCCTGGGGGTAAAGATTGGTACGCCCGAAGATCCTAAAGCTTTGGACTTATCAAAACTGCGTTATCATAAACTCATCATCATGACGGATGCCGACGTGGATGGAAGCCATATTGCTACACTGATCTTAACCTTTATCTTCCGCTACATGAAGGAATTGGTAGAGCAGGGCTTTGTATTTATTGCGCAGCCGCCGTTGTATCTGGTTAAGAAAGGAAAAGACCAGGCTTATGCATGGAACGATGAAGAACGCAAGGCTTTAATTAAACTATACGGACAGGGAAAAGATGACAGTGTTAACACACAACGATACAAAGGTTTGGGAGAAATGAATGCCGAACAACTTTGGGAAACAACTATGAACCCGGCAACCCGTACCTTAAAACAGGTTACTATTGAAAGTTCGGCCGAAGCAGATCGTGTGTTCAGTATGTTGATGGGAGATGAGGTTCCACCACGCCGTGAGTTTATTGAAACGCATGCCAAATATGCTAAGATTGATGTATAAAAGCCGGCTTTTTCAAGCTAAAATGGAGCTTTTTTAAAATATTTTTTAATATCTTTTATCACCATTTTAAAAGGGGCTTTGGCCCCTTTTTTAATAGCCATAGCCTTTTAAGTATATAAAGGACCCATTAACCAGCTTTTTGGGTAAGTGACTGTCTGACAAGGCTTTTAAGCTGTATTTTAAGTACAATAGCTATTGTATAGGGGAGGTTTTACCATTTTTACGTATAAAATACAGCATTCGCAATTGGGGATAACCAAATGAGTTTATAGCTGATTTCAAGCTGAATCACGTAGTGGATTTTTGCCAAAACCAATATTTTATGTAGCTTGTAACCTGAAGCTTACTACTTCAACCCATATTTACTAACCATATAAATTCATTAAAATGTCAAAAATGCTAACAGCCTATTGCATGAAAACAAAGGAAAAAAACGTTCCAATGCAGGATGCAGTAATAACTAAAACTTCCCGTGGCGGCTATATGGCCCAGGGCAATGACGGTAAAGGAAACAAAATGACCACCATGCTTAGTGAAGCTAATGCACTGGAAGCGGTTAAAAACGGGGTTGCCAAAAAAGCCTGGTAAGTTTAAGCTTAAAATCAGTAATGCCGCTCATCGAAAAATGAGCGGCATTTTTTATTTGGATATGAAATATTTAAGGTAGTTGATTAAATAAAAACATTAATTTTAATTTAAATAAAACGTAATACCTCTTTAATGAAAACGACTGCTCTAATTTTTTTGTTGCTCTCATTTAACGGGGCTTTATATGCCCAGGATAAAATACAAGCATATGGTAAAATTGATAAGGCCGAACTGCAAATGCAAGACTGCAGCTTTGACCCCGGAGCAGAGGCTGTGATATTACAGGACATTGGCGAAATTGAATTTAATTACATTAATAACACGGGTTGGGTATCGGAAAGCAGCTATCGCATGCGGATAAAAATATTGAAGGAAAAGGGAACCGGCATGGGCGAAATAAAACTGTCGTATTATGCAAAAGGTGGCCGGGAAGGGATATCAAATATCAGTGGTATCTCTTACAACCTGGATGCAAATGGAAATATAGAAGAATCAAAACTTGAAAGCGGCAATGTTTACAATAAGGCAATTGACAAAGATTTTTCTGAAATATCATTTGCAATGCCCAATGTAAAAAAAGGAACCGTTTTTGAATACAAGTATAAAAAGACCCGAAAATCATACAGCTATATCCCTACCTGGAATTTTCAGCAAAGCATTCCCGTACAATACAGTGCGTATAATGTAATAGTTCCCGAGTATTTTCAATTTACACTGCTGGTAACCAAACGCCAGGAGATGGAAAAGAAAGTAAGCACTGGTATTAACGAAGGAACCTGGTATATTATGCGAAATATAAAAGGGTTGAAAGATGAGCCATACAGCTCCGGAAGAATAGATTATCTGCAAAGAATAGATTTTCAATTATCAACCATCAATGCACCGGGATATTATGAAGAGATAAGAACAACCTGGGTAAAAATTATTAAGGAATTACAGGAAGATGAAGATTTTGGCCTGGCATTAAAAAAGAACCTTCGGGGCGTGGGTGATATTTTGACAAGCGTTTCGGCGATGCAAAAAACAAGTGAGCGGATAAGGGCTATTTACAATTATGTGCAACGCAATATGCAGTGGAATAATGTATATGATATTTATTCAGACAAGGGAATTAAAGAAGCGTGGGATAAAAAGAACGCAAATATTACCGATATTAATTTCATTTTAATAAACCTGTTGAAAGAAGCTGGTATAGCTGCAAAGCCATTACTGGTAAGCACAAAAGACCATGGAATGGTAAATGCGCTTTATCCCTTTTTAAGACGTTTTAATGCTGTGATGGCTTATGTTAAGGATGGAGATGTTGAATACATAATGAACGCTGCTGATAAATATAATCCTTACAACCTGGTGCCTTATGATGTAATAAACACCAATGCACTGGTAGTTGATAAATCAGTTGAAACTTTAATACCAATAACCGGTACCGATAAATATGTTAACCATGTTTTTTTTACATGCAGTGTTGAATCAGACGGAAAAATATCTGGCCAGGCAACACTAAAAAATTCTGGTTACGCAAGAAATATCCGCATGAGTACTTTTAAAAAAGATAAGTTAAAAGAAATGATTGAGGATAATGAAGGGATAACCATAAAAGTAGATTCTTTAACTGTAAATAACCAGGAAGATGAATTGCAACCTTTAGAACAGGTAGTACAATTCAGCGGTAATTTGCAGCAGGGTGGGGGGTTATTTCTTTTTACCTGATGACCTTTTTGCAGGCCTGGGTAAAAATCCTTTTATTGAAGAAAACCGTGTAATGCCAGTTGATTTTAATTTTCCTAAAAGTTATGTGGTAACCGGTACTTATTACCTGCCCGATGATTATATTGTAAATGAACTGCCTAAAAATACCAGGCTGATGATGCCCGATACCAGTATTATTTTGATACGAAAAATACAGCTGGATAATAATATTATTTCGTTCAGGGTTACACTTGACCTGTTGTATGCTGATTATACTGTTGAAGGGTACCCCTACATAAAAGATTTTTTTAAAAAAATGTATGCCATTCTTGCAGAAAGGATCGTGTTGAAGAAAAAATAATGTACATGAAAAAGATTTTTGTTTTCCTGATGTCAGCATTTTGTGCAGCCTGTTGCTTTGCACAGGCAGATATTTATGCGGCTCATACAATCCCCGATTCTTTAAAGAAGGATGCAAATGTAGTTGTAAGGGAAGAGACAATTAAATTTACAATCAAAGATATTAATAGTGCCAGATACGATGTACACCAGGTGATTACCATCTTAAATGAACAGGGAAAAAGGTATTTGAATTTCAATGAATTTTCTTACGAATTCAGGGTGTTGGACGATGCTGAAATAAAAGTGTATGATGCATCGGGCGTTAAGAAAAACACTTTTTCAAAAAAGGAAATGACTTCTTTAAATTACGGCGAAGGCCTGGTACCGGAAGGCAAACTGACCTATTTTAATGTCTCACCGCCCGGCTATCCGGTAACTGTTGAAATTAATTACAGTATAAAATACAAGGGCCTGTTCAATTACCCCGGCAACTATTTTCAGCACTCAAACCAAGCTGTTCAAAAAGCAGTTTTTGATGTGGAAGTACCGGCAGATTTATCCCTGCGGTACAAAATTCTGAACTGCAATTACCAACCTGTAATTACCAAAGACGGGAATAAAGAACAGTATCACTGGGAAGTAAAAAATTTGCGGGCTTTTAAAACAGAAAAACATGTTGGATCAACTGATAATTACCTGCCACAGGTTTTGCTGGGTCCCAATAAATTTCAGTTAGATGAGTATGATGGTGATATGACCAGCTGGAAAAATTTTGGTGAATGGTATAAAAAAGTTTACCTCAAAACATCGGTATTGCCAGAGGACAGGAAATTGTTTTATGCCAGCCTGGTTAAAGAGGCGAAAACAGATGCAGACAAAGCAAGGATTTTATACAATTACCTGCAAAACAATATGCGGTATGTAAGTATACAATTGGGGATTGGCGGATTAAAACCTTTTCCTGCCAGTTTTGTAGACAATAAAAAGTATGGCGATTGTAAAGCATTGAGCAATTATTTAAAATCAGCACTGGATGCTGTTGGGGTAAAATCAAATATGGTGATCATAGAAGGCGGAACAACTCCCGGTATTGTACGTGAAGATTTTCCAGCTCATTACTTCAACCATGTTATTCTCTGTATCCCGCAGCAAAAAGACAGCATCTGGCTGGAGTGTACCAGCACCACTTTGCCCTTTGCGGAGCTTGGCCCCTTTACCGAAAACCGCAAGGCCATGATGGTTACAGACGATGGAGGGGTGTTGGTAAATACACCAATCAGTAAGTATGCAGATAATACCCAAAGTATTCATACCATTATTGAAGTAAATGAAGATGGAGGAGCAAAAGTAAAAACTTCCTTTTCCCTGATTGGAGAAGGGAGGAATGAACTGCTGATGTATTATCATGATTTGCAGGAAGATGAAAAAAGAAAATTCTTCATCACTAATATGGAGTGGAAACAACCCGACAATTTTGAGATCACCAATTCAAAAAACAAAACAAATCCTTACCTGGTTTCTGCCACCATGGATTATGAAAAGATCTATTCCTTCAACGCCGGCAGCAAACTTTTTTTTGAGCCAAGGCTTTACCCTGTTTTTGATGAAGAGATACCGGAATATGAAAACCGCAAGAGAGATTATTATTTTACCTGCCCCTACCAGGCAATAGATACAACGGTGTATAAATTTCCCGGCAGGGTTCAATGCAGAGAATATCCCCAAAAATAAATTGATAGAATTTCCCTTTGCATACTACAACTGTAATTATAATTGGGATGCAGCTACCCGAACCCTCACTGCCATTGCAACCCTGCAAATTAAAGAACGGGTAATTAAAGCAGCCGACTACAAAAAACTGGTAGATTTTAAAAAACAGGTAATGGCAGACATGAATGAAAAGATTGTGATGAAAAGGGAGTGAGGCATTCAATTTTAATAATAGGCTTGTAAAATATATCCTCAGTTATAAACCACGTTCCTTTATTTTTCTTATTTTAGCAAAGTAGATTCTTCAGGTACCAATTAGCTAAAACTTACCAGGCCTGGTTCTCTCATTTTCTACTTACCCGCTGTAAACTCATAACACCTAAAAATATTGCTGCTCTGTGATTGAACAAATTTGTCAATTGAGATAATTGTAAAAATGAAAAGAATAGTAAGTTTAATTGTATTGGCACTAGGCAGTCAAAGTCTGTTGGCACAATACACAGTAAATGGAAATGCTGCGCAAATCACCTGCAACGAATACCGGTTAACCAACGCACAGGCAACCCAAACGGGGTCTGTATGGAACAACATAAAAATTAACCTTACTCAGTCTTTCGATTTTAATTTTGATGTGATACTGGGCAGCGGCGACAGTCCCGGTGCAGATGGCATTGCCTTTGTATTGCAACCCATCAGTACCAGTGTAGGTACATCCGGCAGTGGCCTGGGTTATGCAGGTATTACGCCGGCAGTTGGTGTTACACTGGATACCTATCAAAACAGTTCACCTGATAATGATCCTTCTTATGATCATATTGCTTTTCAGTTAAATGGCGATTTAAACCACAGCAGTGCAAACAATATTGCAGGCCCGGTTACAGCTGTAAATGGTAATAATAATATAGAAGATGGTAACTGGCATTCGCTGCGTATTGTGTGGGATGCAGTAACCAAAACATTTACAGCTTATGTAGATGGCAGCTTACGCTTAACTACCGTAAGAGATTTTACAGCAACTGTTTTTGGTGGCAACCCGATGGTGTACTGGGGTTTTACCGGCAGCACCGGTGCCGAGTTTAATTACCAGGGTTTTAAAACGGCACTCAATCCTACCTTTCATTTCAGCCCCACACAAAAAAGATGCATAAATGAACCGATCACTTTTATAGACTCCACCATAACTTTTACACCACTGGCAAAATTCTGGTGGGATTTTGGTGATGGCAGCCCGATTGATTCTGTGAATTTAAACCCTACACATATTTATACAACAGCAGGCGATTTTACCGTTATACAAAGAGTACGCGGTGCAGATGGATGTGAAGCAACCAATACACAGGTGGTAAGGATTGGGAGTAAGCCTGTGGCAAGTTTTACGCACAATGATAGTTGTGTTGTAAACACCATTCAATTTACCAATACTTCAACTGCAACAGTTGGAACTATTAATAACTGGTATTGGGATTTTGATAACAGCCTCACATCCGTTCTTCAAAATCCCTCCACCACCTATACAACCGGCGGAGATAAAATAGTGAAGCTAGCCGTAAAATCTTTGGAAGGTTGCGAATCTGATACGCTGTATAAAACGGTACACATATATACCAGGCCGGTGATTGATTTTAATTTTACAGATTCTGTTTGCCTGGGTTCTGCAACCGTTTTTTCCGGCATCTTTGTTTCCGGCTCCGATCCAGTATCCGACTGGCTCTGGAATTTTGGAACTGCAACAGCAAATACGCAGAATGCAACTTTTACATTTGCAACACCGGGTCTACATACTGTTACTCTTACCGCAACCAGCAACGGAAGTAACGGTTGCCTGGGAACGATAACTAAAAATATTTTTGTTGCAAATAAACCAATAGCTTTTTTCAAAAATAACACCATCTGCCAATCGGTATTAACCACACTCACCGATTCTTCCTTTACCACTGATGGTATATCAATAACAGGATGGTGGTGGGACCTGGGCAATGGTCAATTCTCTACACAACAAAATCCATCAACCACTTATAACACACCAGGCCCTAAAATTATAAGGCATGTTACAACGAATGCCAGAGGTTGTATTTCTGATACACTTACACAAACAATAAATGTATCGGCAAAACCAACAGCCAATTTTGGTTTCAGCAATCCGCTTTGCACAGGTTTGCCGGTGCAGTTTTCCGATTCAACACTGGTTGCAGGAGGCACTGCCACCCAATGGAACTGGATATACAATGGAGCTGAATGGAGTACATTACAAAACCCGGCCCGTAATTTTGCAGCAGGGCCGCAAACGGTACAGTTGGTTGCAACCAGCAGTGATGGCTGTGTGAGCGATACGGTTGCAAAAAACTTTGTTATCCTTCCTACGCCCAATGTTAGTTTTAATTTTAACGATGCCTGTAAAAATGATGTGGTCAGTTTTACAGCAGTTGATAATTCGGCTACCGTTACAACCTGGAAATGGGATTTTGGAGATGGAGGGATCTCAAACACAAGAGATACACAACATATGTACACAGCAGGAGGTACTTACCTGGTGAAATTATATGCCAGTGCATCTAATGGCTGTTACAGCGGTTCCTTGGAAAAAAATATTATTATCTATGCTACCGATGCATTTGCCGGTAACGATACCATCACCGCATCGGGCAGGCCATTGCAATTACAGGCAAGTGGCGGCATCAGTTACGAGTGGACACCTGCAACCGGTTTGAATGATCCGTTTATTGCAAATCCTGTTGCCACATTAACAGGTACGCAAATGTATACGTACGTTGTAAGAGCTTATACTCCGCTGGGTTGCCAGAGTTTTGATACCATTAAGATACAGGTTTACCAGGCGCCCGAAATTTATTTACCCAATGCCTTTACACCAAACGGAAATGGTATCAACGATCTGTACAGAGGCTTGCCGGTAGGTATTAAAGAGTTCAGGTACCTCAAAATTTTTAACCGCTTTGGCCAGCAGATTTTTTACTCCACAGATGTAAACAAAGGCTGGGATGGAACCTTTAAAGGTAAAGCACAAAGCAGCGGTGTATATGTTGTTATTGCCAGTGGTGTAGATTACAGGGGGTTGGTGGTTGACAGGCAGGGTACGGTGATGTTGATCAGGTAGTTTTAATTTGTACTCTTTTTCATTTTACTTAAAAACGAAAAAAGATCATCCATTGTTTTTATGTCTTCCACAACCAAAATACCATTCTTGCCAACCTGTTTTAATTTGCCTTTGTTGGTGCCGTTCTGTAAGAATAAAAGAATGCCGTTAAATACTTCACTTTGAAAATACGGTGAGTCGGGGTTACTTACAAAGAAACATTTAAGGGTATTGTTTTTTACAAACAGTTTTTCAAAACCAAGGTCAACAGCTATTCTCCGGCAGCGAACTGTTGTAAACAGGTCTTCAACCTGCGCCGGTATTGGCCCAAATCTATCCGTCATTTCAGTATGAAAGGCAGTAAGGTCTTCCTCGTTCTCACAATTATCTAAACGGCTGTACAGCGTCAATCTTTCGGTGATGCTTTCTACATAACTATCCGGTATTAAAATTTCCAGGTCGGTATCAATACTGCAGTCGGTAACAAAATCATCCTGCTGTGCTATTTCTTCCTTGTATAATTCTTTAAACTCAGTTCGTTTTAATTCACGTACAGCTTCGTCTAAAATTTTATGATACATTTCAAAACCAATTTCTGCAATGAAACCACTTTGCTCGCCGCCCAGCATATTGCCGGCGCCACGTATGTCCAGGTCTCTCATCGCAATCTGGAAACCACTGCCCAGGTCGCTGTATTGTTCTAAAGTAGATAAACGTTTCCTGCTGTCGGGCGGTAATGTACTCATGGGCGGTGCCAGCAAATAACAGAATGCTTTTTTATTACTGCGGCCAACCCTTCCCCGGAGTTGGTGTAAGTCACTTAAGCCAAATTGATGTGCATTGTTTACAATGATGGTATTTACATTCGGAATATCCACACCGCTTTCTACAATGTTTGTACAAACCAGCACATCATATTTCTTATCCATAAAATCCAGGATGGTATCTTCCAGTTCGTCACCTTCCATTTGCCCATGTGCATAGGCAATGCTGATATCCGGGCAAAGCCCCTGTATCAAACCCTTCATCTCTGCCAGGCCTTTAACACGATTGTGTATAAAGAAAACCTGTCCGCCTCTTTCGGTTTCGTAATAAATAATATCACGGATGGCATCCTCATTAAAAACCATCACTTCGGTTTGTATGGGCTGCCGGTTTGGAGGCGGTGTATTGATGATACTCAGATCTCTGGCACCCATCAAACTAAACTGCAAAGTACGTGGAATGGGAGTTGCAGTGAGTGTTAACGAATCAACTGTTGTGCGAAGTTGTTTTAGTTTTTCTTTTGCAGCCACACCAAATTTCTGTTCCTCATCAATGATCATAATGCCCAGGTCCTTAAATTTTACATCTTTGCTCAGCAATGCATGCGTGCCGATGATGATATCAACTTTTCCTTCAGCAACTTTAAGCAAGGTTTCTTTTCTTTCTTTGGACGATTTAAAACGGTTTATAAAATCAACCGTTACCGGAAAATCTTTCAACCGCTCGCCAAATGTTTTATAATGCTGGTAGGCAAGAATGGTTGTGGGTACCAATACTGCAGCTTGCTTACCATCGCAGCAGGTTTTAAAAGCTGCACGGATGGCAATTTCAGTTTTACCAAAACCTACATCGCCGCAAACCAGCCTATCCATCGGCGATGGTTTTTCCATATCCCGTTTTACATCTTCGGTAGCCTTGCCCTGGTCGGGTGTATCCTCATAAATAAAACTGGCTTCCAGTTCGGTTTGCATATAATTATCGGGCTGGTGTGCAAAACCTTCACGGCTTTTTCGCTCGGCATATAATTTTATAAGATCGGTTGCAATATCTTTTACCTGCCGCTTGGTTTTGTCTTTTAATTTATTCCAGACATCGCTGCCAAGTTTATTCATTTTTGGCACGGTGCCTTCCTTGCCACTGTACTTGCCAATTTTATGCAAGGATGAAATGTTTACATACAGCAGGTCACCATCTTTGTATTGAATGCGCACTGCTTCCTGCATTTTACCATTGGCTTCAATCTTTTGCAAGCCGCTGTACACACCAACTCCGTGATCGATATGCGTTACATAATCGCCGGGCTGCAGTTCCCGCAGTGTTTTTAAAGTAAGCGCTTTGTTCTTGCTGAAAGCCTGCTTCACTTTGTATTTGTGGTAGCGCTGAAATATCTGGTGATCGGTATAACAAACGTTTTTCAGGTCATCATCAATAAACCCTTCATGGATGGAAGTAGGAACAGGAATTACATTTATTTCAGCTTTCAGGTCGGTAAAGATCACATGCAACCTTTCTAATTGCTTTGGGTTATCAGCAAACAGGTAAATATTGTATTTCTTCTCTTCGTATTCTTTTAAATTTTTTATCAGCAGATCAAACTGGCGGTTAAAAGAAGGTTGTTCTTTGGTAGTAAAGATGACCGTTGATCGTTGTGCATTGTTCGTATCGAAGTTTGCTTTAACGCCAAACTCAATAATGTGCCGTTGTTTTATTTCTGATTCTAAAATTGTTGCAGTAACAAAATCAGTTTCATTAATATCTGTTTTTGCTAAATAACTTTCTTCATCATCCTGTAAAGAAGAACTGCTGACAGGGTTTTGTTTCAGCAACTCTAAATACAATTGCAGGTCTTCTTCCTGCTGCTCAATTTTTTCTTTAATGAAATTCCAGTCTTCGCTCCAAACAACCGTATTCTCCGGTAAAAATTCCATGATGGAAACTTTTTCACCGCTGTCAAATTGTGTTTCTACATTTGGGATGATACTTACCTGTAATAATTTTCTTTCGCTTAATTGTGTTTCCGGATCGAAAATGCGGATGCTGTCAACTTCATTACCAAATAATTCAATGCGGTAAGGTTTTTCATTTCCGAAAGAATAAATATCCAGAATGCCGCCACGTACTGCAAACTGCCCTGGCTCATAAACAAAATCGGTACGGGTGAAACCATAACCAACAAATTTTTCGTAAATGGCATTGGTATCAATCGTATCGCCCTGTTTTATAGAGATGATATTGGCAGAAAGTGTTTTTGGTAACACCACTTTTTCAAACAAAGCTTCGGGGTAAGTTACAATGGCACCAACCCGGTTTTGGCCCATGGGATTGGAGAAACGGGTGAGACACTCGGTCCGCAGCATCACATGGCTGGCATTCAGCAGCCGGTAGTTCTTTTTATTTTTAAAGGAAGAAGGAAAGTAAAAAAGGTTCAGGGCACTGGTAATATTCTCCAGTGTGTTGTGAAAATAGGCAGCTTCTTCGGCATCACGCAGAATAATGAGGTGATTTAATTGCGATGCAGAAGCATGGTTGAAAACTGCTGAAACGATGAATGGGGCTGCACTTCCATGAAGGTTTGTAAGCTGTATCTGCTGAGGTTGGGATGTAGTGATCCTGTCCACTATTTTAAAACAGCGGGGGTCATTCAAATATCCGTTCAACAACATTTCCAGGTTCATCTGCCTGGCAAAGATAAGCCGAATACAAAAAGCAGCCGCTTTCTGTTTAATAATGGCAATATACAGGGCGCAAAAACGTTATCAGAAAGCCTTATCAGTAATTTTATCTATATTTTTGCTGGCAAGGTTTATCCATACAAAATCCAATGGCAATTTAATTAATGAAAAAATTCTGCGCTTACTGTTTTTACTTGTTGCTTTTTTCCGGTTGCTTTACCGCAAATGGACAAAATACAGATATACCGGTTCGCTTTGCCGCAGGTAATTTTATTACCGGTAATAATGTCCAAAATCAAAACTTTCAAAAGGAAAATCTGCAGGCTTCTCTTTTCAATAATAATTTTTATGTGTTGGTACAGTTTTCGAAATTACCATCGCTGCAGGTTCAAAATAATTTAAGAAATGCCGGCTGCGATCTGCAAACCTATCTGCCGGGCAATGCTTACCTGGCCACAATAAAAAGTTCATTTGATTTTGCAAAGGCCACAACATTTGAGATCATTTCAATAAATATTGTTCCGGCGGTTTATAAAAAAGATATTGCCTTTGCAAATTTTCAGCAGGAGGGCAATAAAGAAGATCATAAATTAATTGCTGTCAATTATTATGCTTCTGCAAACAAAGCTGATGTGGTTGCAGAACTGGAACACATCGGGGCATTGATCGTGCCAACAAAATATACAGCAACGAATGTGGTTTTTATACAGGCGGATATGCGTATAGCAGATGCAATAGCATTATTGCCATTTGTAAGTTACTTGGGATTACAATCATTAACCGATAAAGAATTAAATTATAAAAGTATTGGCAAGCATGCGGTAACCAGTTTACTTTCTCCCTCAGGAAAAAATTTAAGCGGAAGAGGTATTACTGTTGGTATTGGAGATAATTCTGAAATTATTACCCCCCAACTGGATTTTACTGCAAGGGTAATTAACCGTGTGCCTTTTCCTTTCAGTTTTCATGGTGTTCATGTTTCCGGCACGGTGGCCGGCGCAGGATTGCTGGATCCCAAACATAATGGAATGGCACCGAGAGCAACCATTGTAAGTCAATACCAGAGTGAAATCGTTACTTCTTCGCCAACTTACGTTGCCGATCACAATATGGTCGTTACCAATAATTCTTATACCAATGCCAATGCAGGTTGTCCTGGTGAAGGAGCATATGATGTAGTGAGTAATTATGTTGATAAACAAATGGGCGATTACGAAAAATTGCTGCATGTTTTTGCAGCAGGTAATGACGGAGCCCTAACCTGCTCTCCGTTTCCAATAAAATACGCAACCATTAAATCTGGTTACCAGGTTGCAAAAAATGTTATTACAGTTGGAGCGCTTGATACCTTGTATGCGGCTGCCAGCTTTTCCAGCCGGGGCCCGGTAAATGATGGCCGCCTAAAACCCGAGATCATGGCTTCGGGATTGAACACACTCTCCACCCGGCATAATTTTACTTATGGTACAAGCAGTGGTACCAGTATGGCATCGCCCATTGTTGCAGGGGCTGCCACCTTATTGAATGAACAGTACAGAAAATTTAACGCAGGCGCAGTGCCGCAGGCAGCTTTAATAAAAGCACTACTTTGCAATACTGCCGAAGATCTGGGTAATCCCGGTCCGGATTTTACTTATGGTTTTGGAAATTTAAATGCAAGGAGAGCTGCGGATGCCATTGAAAATAACCGCTTCTGGTTAAGTACAGCAACTCCTGCTTCAAATACAATTACAGTGCCTGCAGGTGTTAGGCGTTTAAAAGTTATGTTGTACTGGAACGATACAGCTGCTGCACCCAATGCCGCCACACAACTGGTAAACGATCTGGATTTAACTGTTATTACCCCCGGAAATATCACACATCAACCTTTGGTATTAAACCCATTGCCCGCCAATGTAAATGACACTGCTATTGAAGGTGTGGATAGAAGAAATAATATTGAACAGGTTGTAATTGATACACCGGCCGCAGGTAATTATGTTATCAATGTAAATGCATTTGCATTGCCTTATGGTCAGCAGGAGTATGTGATAACTTACCAGATGGATATGAATGGAGTTACCGTTGAGTATCCTTTTGGTGATGAAAAAATAGTGCCGGGCGAGTCAGAAACCATTCGCTGGAATGCTTATGGCGATGAAGCCAACACATTTACACTTGAGTATTTTGATGGTACTTCCTGGAACCTGATCAATAATAATGTGCACGCAAATGCACAGTCTTATAACTGGACAGTTCCGGCAACAGTAAGCAATAATTATTTGGTAAAGGTCAGCAGAAACGGATCTGCCTACACTGATCAAAGCGATTTTAACTTTACTGTAATTGGCCAGCCGGTTGTTACAGCAACCATACCCTGTGATGGATATGCTCAATTGGATTGGCCCGCCATTGCCGGTGCAACTTCTTACGATATCTGGCAGCTGAAAGCGGATACCATGGCCATCATTGGTAACACCGCCAGTCTTACATATTTAATTTCCGGCTTAAATAGTGCAACTACTTATTGGTTTGGTGTGAGCGCAAAAAACGGAACAGTTAACGGCAGAAGATCTGTATCCAGATCGGTTTTGCCATCCACCGGTGTTTGTACTTTATCCATATTTGATAATAATTTAAAAGCGGTTTCTGTTGATGCACCGGTTACAGGCAGGCAGTTTACTTCTTCAGCATTAACAGCATCTGAACAAATAAAATTCACCATCAGGAACCTGGATAATGTTGCCACTACGGGCTCATACGATTTGTACTACCAGGTAAACGGCGGTACTGCAATTATGGAAAGCAGTACCATTGCTATTGCTGCTTTTGCAACTAGTCAATATACATTTATTACACCAGCCAGTTTTTCGGCACCGGGTATGTATGTCATTAAAGCATGGGTTAAAAGAACAGGCGATACACAGGTAATAGATGATACAACAACAGTAACCATAAAACACTTACCAAATGCCTTACTAACACTGCCGGTATTGGATGGATTTGAAAATGCACTGGTAAAAGAATATATGTTAAACACAACCGGGCTTGATAGTATTGACCGGGTAGATTTTAAAGCCAATACAAGCCGTGGCAGGGCACGCACTTTTGTAAACACAGGGTTTGCATTAAATGGGAACCGGGCTATCACATTAGATCAGTTTCCATACAATGCAGCCCAAACAACTGATAGTATGTTGATGACCTATAACCTGGGCAACTATATCAGCGGCCAGCAGTTACGGTTAGATTTCTATTATAAGAATCATGGCAACGATAATAACCCCAATAACAAAGTATGGATACGTGGAGATGATACCAAAGCCTGGATTTTGGCTTATGATCTGGTTGCCAACCAGGCAGTACTGGGGCAGTATAAGCATGCGGTCATCAATATTAATGATGTGCTGGATACGGTGTTGCCTGCGCAGCCCATCAGCAGCAGTTTCCAGGTTAAATTCAGCCAGCAGGGCAATACATCTGCCAATACACCTTACCCCATCGTAGATATGGATGATGGTTATACTTTTGATGATGTGGGTATTAAGGAAGCGCCAAATGATATTGCTGTCAACCGAATCATATCACCTGCTGTTTCCGGTTGTGGTCTGGCAGGAAATCAAATTGTATCATTAGAAATTAAAAATTACAGCGGTACCACATTTACCAATGTGCCGGTGTATTATAATGTAAATGGTGGAAGTGATGTGATGGAAACCATTCTGTCTTTACCTCCGGGAATTACAATACATAGTTTTGCGTTACCTGTAAACCTGTTGGCAGATACTGATTATAATTTTAATTTCCGGGTGTATGAATCAACAGACAATTACAGGGATAACGACAGTGTTTTAAATTATAATTTTCACACAGCTCCTGTCATCAGTACATTTCCTTACCTGGAAGGATTTGAAAGCAGTACTGCAAACTGGTACAGCAAAGGTCAAAACAGCAGCTGGCAATGGGGTACACCAACTAAAACTGTTATCAGTAAAGCAGCAAATGGAACTAAAGCCTGGGTAACTAATTTAGCCGGAAGCTACAACACCAATGAGATTTCTTATTTGTACTCGCCCTGTTTTAACCTAAGCGGATTAACACAACCGGTTTTATCCTTCAGTCATATTTTCGAAATTGAAGATGCTACACCGGCCGATTATAACTGGGTTGAATATTCTGTAAACGGAGGCGTAACATGGAGCCGGCTTGGAACCAATGGTGGTGGCGGTACAAACTGGTATAACGACCCAACAGGAAAACATCAATGGCGCAATTCATTACCCACCTGGCATGTTGCCAGTTTTAATATTCCGCCTACAAATAGCATTGTACGTTTCCGTATTGTGTTTACAAGCGATCTTGGAGTAAATCTTGAAGGTGTAGGTATTGATGATATTCATGTGTTTGACAAAGCAGCTGTTTATACAGGTACAACGCTTACCGGAATAACACAAACAGTAAATGGCAGCAGCTGGGTACATTTTAATTCAGGAGCAACCAGGGTTGTATCCATCAATGCAAACGGCAATGACCTGGGCAGTACAACTGTTGCTGTTTATCCATACACAGGAACGGTACGTTATCAAAACTACCAGTATTACCTGAACAGGAATATTGTTATCAGGCCAACTTCGCAACCAGCCGGCTATGTTACTGTACGGTTTTATTTTTCAGATGCTGAAGCAAAAAGCCTTTTAGCTGCAACAGGATGTGCTGTATGCAGTAAACCTAAAGACCCTTACGAACTGGGAGTTACCAAATTTAGTGGCCTGGCTGCACAGGAAAACGGGACACTTGCAGATAACGCAGGTGGCGTGCATTCATTTATCCTGCCAGCCAATACAGAAATTGTTCCTTACGATAATGGCTACTATGCCGAGTATCCCGTAAACAGCTTTAGTGAGTTTTGGTTAAACAACGGCGGACTGGATGGAACGCATTCCTTACCGGTAAACCTGTTGAGTTTTGAAGCGGTTAAGCAAACAAAAAAAGTTTTATTACAATGGACAACCGATAATGAACTGAATGCAGATAAATACATTGTAGAGAGAAGTGGCGATGGTATTAATTATGCACCCATCGGTCATGTATCTGCTTACAATAATGGTAATAAAAATAATTACAGCTTTATTGATCTGCAGCCATTGAGTGGTTTGAATTTTTATCGTTTGAAAATGACAGACCTGGATGGAAGCTTCCGCAACTCTCCGGTAAGAAAAATTAATTTTGATAATGCCGGTGATGATTTCAGTGTTTATCCAAACCCGGTTACGGGTAATAAATTATTTGTTTCATCTACAGGAAAAATTACCAGTGCAGTACTTTATGATGCCGCTGGGCGGATGATAAAATTATATACACTCAACAGCAGGAGCAATACGCTTGATGTTGACGGTATTGCAAAAGGAACCTATGAACTTAAAGTTTTTACTGCAAGTGCAACGCACACGGAGAAAATAATTATTCAATAACACAAGTAATAATAAAAGCAAGGCTTACGCAATTTCTTCTTTGCGGAAGCTTTTTATTTTATTTCTTAGTAACTTTCCGCAAACGTAAAAAATGGCATTATTACCGTGGCGAAAAGGCAAGGTCATCCGCATAGAAAATGAAACTGCAGTCACCAAAAGATACTGGATTGAAGTACCTGAGTTAACGGCATTTGATTTTATTCCCGGGCAATTTGTGACACTCGATCTGCCCATTCATGAAAAGGCAAATAAGCGCTGGCGCAGTTATTCCATTGCATCCTGGCCGGATGGTACCAATGTTTTTGAACTGATCATTGTGCTGGATAAAAAAGGTGCCGGTACCAATTATATATTTGAAGAAGTTACAGTTGGCTCAGAGCTTATCTTTCGTGGCGCACAGGGAGTCTTTACTTTGAAGGAACCATTGGATAAAGACCTGTTCTTAATTTGCACAGGTACAGGTATTGCTCCTTTTCGTAGTATGGTTCAGCATATAAAAAACAAAAACATCCCCCATAAAAATATAACATTAATATTCGGGTGCCGCAGAAAGGATACTATATTATATTACAATGAAATGAAAGAACTGACTGCATCTTTACCAGGGTTTAATTATATACCAACATTATCCCGGGAAGAATGGGAGGGCCGGACAGGCTATGTACATCCTGTTTATGAGGAATTATGCAGTGATAAAAAACCTGCAGCTTTTATGCTATGTGGCTGGCGTGGTATGATTGATGAGGCTAAGCAAAGGATTCTTGATATGGGTTATGACGCAAAGGATATTCACGTAGAGATATACGGGTAGGCATTTGTATGAAACGATACAGATAAAAAATGATTTTAATCAGGAAAGGTGGTGATAAGAACGATATAAGCCAATTGATTCAAAATAGACATTTCTTCCTTAACTTGTACCATTAAAAAAATTCAATAATAATCTCACTATGGGTGCATCTTCCATGATTGTTTTGATAATTGCAGCGCTGGCATTTTCTTCAATTGCTGTAATGATCGCCAGGCTTGTTACAAAATATACTAAAAATCCGCAGAAGGGTCAGCCTTACGAATGTGGTATTCCCACAAAAGGTAAAACATGGATACAGTTAAACGTGGGTTATTATTTATTTGCATTGGTGTTTTTAATTTTTGATGTAGAGCTGATATTTATTTTTCCATGGGCAGTAGTTGCTAAATCAGTGGGCTGGATTGCCCTGGTGGAAATTGTAATTTTCTTTTTCATTTTATTTATGGGATTTTTATACGCACATAAAAAAGGTGCATTAAAATGGATGTAAAACAAAATACAAAGGCAAAAGATTTTCCGGGACAGATTCATGAAACCCCGGGTGGCGGCATTGTGCTCAGCAAACTGGATGACGTGATCAACTGGGCCAGGTCAAACTCTTTATGGCCGCTTACTTTTGCTACCAGTTGCTGTGGTATTGAATATATGGCCGTTGCCGGCGCCAAATACGATTTTTCAAGATTTGGTTTTGAAGTAGCACGAGCCTCGCCACGCCAGGCCGATGTGATCATCATTGCCGGTACCATTGTAAATAAAATGGGCCCGGTATTAAAAAGGTTATACGACCAGATGGGTGATCCTAAATATGTAATTGCCATGGGTGCATGCGCCATCAGTGGCGGCCCCTTCTTTTATAATACGTATTCTGTAGTTAAAGGTGCCGATCATATCATACCGGTAGATGTATATGTAGCAGGTTGCCCGCCAAGGCCCGAAGCATTGCTTCATGCTTTGATAAGTTTACAGGAAAAGATAAAAGCCGGTATGACAAGAGAACAAATAAAGTCAGGTATATAATATTGTATGAATAACGAGGAACTGAAAACCAAAATAGCCGAACTGCTCCCTGCCGCCACGTTTGATGAAACGGGCGAATGGCTCAACATTAACGTAGAGCCTGCTGATTGGTTATCTTTTGCCGGTAAACTCCGCAACGACGATTCTTTATTCTTCGACTATCTTTTTTGCCTTACCTGTATAGATTGGAAGACACATCTTAGCATGGTGTACCATCTCAGCTCTACAAAGTATCGCCATAATATTGTTATCAAATCAAAACTGGATGTAGCCAGGCCGGAGATTGAATCGGTAAGCCATATCTGGAAAACGGCCGAATTTCATGAAAGGGAAGTGTATGAAATGTTTGGCGTTAATTTTTTAAATCACCCCGACCTGCGGTTATTGATATTACCCGATGGCTGGGAAGGAAAGAACCCGATGCGGAAGGATTTTGAAGACCCAATTAACATGATTAAGCTCTGATATGTTTGAAGAAATAGGCACAACCACCGAAGGTGATCTGATCATAAATGTAGGACCTCAACATCCTGCAACACATGGTGTATTGCACCTGGTGATCACATTGAACGGTGAAACCATTAAAAAGGTTGAGCCGCATCTTGGTTATATTCATCGCTCTATCGAAAAAATGTGTGAGAGCCTTACCTACCGGCAGTTTATTTATGTTACCAGCCGCATGGATTATCTCTCTGCCCATATAAATAATCATGCCTGTGCCATGTGTGTTGAAAAAGGAATGCAGATAGAAGTTCCTGAACGGGCACAGGTCATCCGGGTTATCATGGATGAACTTACCAGAATTGCTTCGCATGAATTGTGGTGGGGTGCTATGGCAATGGATATTGGTGCATTCACACCTTTCTTTCATGCATTTAGAGAAAGAGAAAAGATCAACGAGATCATGGAGGAAACCTGCGGTGCCAGGCTTACCATGAACTATTATGTGCCCGGTGGTTTAATGGCCGATCTGCATCCCGACTTTCAGAAAAAAGTAAAAGAATTCATTGTACTGTTTAAAAGAAAGATCGATGAATATGATGAACTGGTTACGGGCAATATCATTTTTATAAACAGGATGAAAGGCGTTGGTTTTTTATCCAAAGAAGATGCAATCTCCTATGGTTGCAGCGGCCCGGCAGCAAGAGGAAGCGGTGTAAACAGCGATATCAGGAAACTTTATCCTTATGCCGTTTATGATAAAGTGCAGTTTGATGAGGTACTGGAAACCGGTTGCGATTCGCTGGCCAGGTATATGATCAGGATAAGAGAAATGAAACAATCGATACGCATCATAGAACAACTGATTGATAATATACCGGAAGGCGATTTCCAGGCAAAAACAAAAGCCGTGTTGAAATTACCCAAGGGAGAATTTTATACAAGAGTGGAAACGGCACGTGGAGAACTGGGGGTTTATATTGTAAGTGAAGGTGGAACCACTCCATACAGGATCAAATTCCGTTCACCGGGATTTTCAAATCTTTCAGCTTTGGATCATATGGCGAGGGGAAGTAAGCTGGGCGATTTGGTGGCAATGATGGGAACATTAGATTTAGTAATACCGGATATAGACAGATAAAAAATAAAATAATGAACAAGGAACACGGAATGTAGAACAAGGAAGTAATGCTGTTAACTTCAGCATTCCTTATTCCTTGTTCCTTGTTCAAACTTCAAAAGATGTGGAGCTTAACAGACATATCAAGTGCAATTCATAACTGGTTGAATCAAACATTCAATCCAACATGGGCATTGATCATTGAAATGGTCATTGCCGGTATTGCTGTGATTGGTTTGTTTGCAGTACTGGGTTTGGTATTGGTGCTTATGGAAAGAAGAGTGGCTGCCTGGATGCAGATAAGACTGGGTCCAAACCGTGTTGGTCCGTTCGGGCTAATGCAATCAATGGCAGATACGTTGAAATTATTGGTGAAAGAAGGGATGACGCCCGATGGAGCAGATAAATTCTTATTCAACCTGGCTCCGTTCATTGCTATGATGGTGGCCATGTTGCTGATGGCACCAATCGCTTTTGCAAAAGGATTTCAATTGTGGGATATGAATATTGGTGTGCTGTATATCTCCGCAGTTTCATCCATCATGGTCATCAGTATTTTAATGGCCGGTTGGGCAAGTAACAATAAATATTCATTGATGGGTGCCATGCGAAGCGGTGCACAAATCGTGAGTTATGAATTGTCTGCAGGCTTATCCATTCTTACCATTGTTGTTTTAACAGGCAGTTTAAATATCACAGATATCATCAACGCACAGGCCGATGGCTGGTGGGTTTTTAAAGGACATATACCGGTGATCATTTCATTTGTGATCTTCATTATTGCGGTAACTGCAGAAACAAACCGGGCACCGTTTGATCTGGCAGAAGCAGAATCAGAATTAACAGCCGGCTTTCATACTGAATATTCGGGAATGAAATTCGCTTTGTTCTTCCTTGCAGAATATATCAACGTGTTTATTGTGTGCGCTATTGGTGCTACATTATTCCTGGGTGGATGGATGCCATTTCATATCGGGCATTGGGAAGCATTTAATCATGCGATGGATTATATCCCATCAAGTGTATGGTTTTTTGGCAAAACGTTTTTCTTAATATTTGTGATCATGTGGTTCAGGTGGACATTCCCACGTTTGCGTATTGATCAGTTGTTGAACCTGGAATGGAAATATTTATTGCCCATCAGTATGTTTAACCTGTTGCTGGCAACAGCAGTAGCAATACTGGGCTGGCATTTTTAAATTGTATACATGTTTATAGTAAAATACATAAAGGATGTTTTTGGTGGATTGAAATCACTGCTGATAGGCATGCGCCGTACCGGTTATTATTTTACACATCATAAGGAAATCATTACCGAGCAATACCCTGATAACAGGGATACTTTGGTATTGGCCGACAGGTTTAAAGGCGAAGTGGTAATGCCGCATGATGAAAATAATGAGCATCGTTGTACCGGTTGTACTGCCTGTGAACTGGCTTGCCCTAATGCAACATTAAAAGTGGTTACAAAATTTGATATAACTCCCGAAGGCAAAAAAAAGAAAGCAATAGACAAACTGGTTTACCATTTAGAACTGTGTACCATGTGTAACCTGTGTATCGTTGCCTGTCCATCGGATGCAATTGTAATGGCACAGACTTTTGAGCACAGTGTTTTTAACAGGGCCGACTTAACTAAAATCTTAAACAATCCCGGATCCAAAATAATGGACGGGGTAGAATAATAATGAGTGGATCAAACATCATATTTTATTTGCTGGCAGCACTTACTTTAGTGAGTGCACTGATGGCTGTTACCACCAGGATGATTTTCCGGGCAGCTATTTACCTGTTATTTTCACTGATAGGTATTGCCGGAATTTATTTCTGGCTGCAATATGAATTTATAGCTGCTGTACAAATCGTGGTTTATGTTGGCGGTATTGTTGTGCTGATCATTTTTTCAATTTTTCTTACGCAACAGGCAGGAGAGCAATTGCCTAAACAAAAATTAGGCAGACAGTTATTTGCTGCACTGGCTGCATTTTGCGGACTGGCGCTGGTGATGCTGCAACTTGTGCAGCATGACTTTGTTGCAACAGCTAATAAAGCCATTGAACCAACTGTTGCCAATATCGGTACGCAGATGTTAGGAGTTGATGAGGGTGGATATTCATTGCCATTTGAAGTGGTGAGTATGTTATTGCTGGCAGCATTGATCGGTTGTATTGTAATTGCATTAAAATCGAAACCGGAGACTACATGATAGAACCAGGACTATATCATATGCTTTTTATCAGTACCACACTGTTCTTCATTGGTGTGTATGGTTTTTTTACCAGGCGCAACCTGGTAACCATGCTTATGAGTATTGAGCTGATTCTGAATAGTGTGAACCTGAATTTTATCGCCTTCAATAAATATTTGTGGTACGATAAAATGGATGGCTTGTTTTTTACAATTTTTATTATTGCCATTGCCGCGGCAGAAGCTGCTGTTGCCATCGCAATCATTATAAATTTATACCGCAGTCATAAATCAATTGATGTAGAGAATGCAGAAGAAATGAAATACTAAATGCCAAACGCAACTTACATAGCACTTATTCCCCTGCTGCCACTGGCAGGATTCTTAATGCTCGGAATATTTGGAAGAAAATATTTCAGGAATACATCGGGCATTATAGGAACAACATTATTATTGGTTTCAACTGTACTGGCTTTGTATACCGCCTATGGATATTTCTTTGAGTACGGAAAAGTGGATGGCATTTATCAAAAACTGGTTCCGCTTAAATATACCTGGTTACAATTTTCTGAAGGTGTTTCAATAGATATGGGCATCATCCTTGATCCGATATCTGCTATGATGCTGGTGGTGGTAACATTTATTTCTTTGATGGTACATATTTACAGCCTGGGTTACATGAAAGGCGATGAAAGGTTCCCGGTTTATTATGCCTTCCTGGGCTTGTTTACTTTTTCTATGCTGGGACTGGTTGTTTCTTCAAACATTTTCCAGATATACATTTTCTGGGAACTGGTTGGCGTTTCCTCTTTTTTATTGATTGGATATTATTACGATAAACCAAGTGCAGTTGCTGCCTGTAAAAAAGCTTTTATTGTTACCCGCTTTGCCGATGTTGGATTTCTGATCGGCATATTGATCCTTTCTTTTCATTCCGGTACACTTGATTTTAATACATTGATCGACACATTAACGTCACCTGAAACGGCAGGGTATAAAAGTGCGGCTGCTGCATCTTTCATCGGTGTGTCTGCATTAACCTGGGGCCTGGCTTTGGTCTTTATTGGTGGAGCCGGTAAGAGTGCCATGTTCCCGTTACATATCTGGCTGCCAGATGCGATGGAAGGTCCAACGCCGGTTTCGGCATTGATACATGCGGCAACGATGGTGGTGGCTGGTGTGTTTTTAGTAGCAAGATTATTTCCTGTGTTTGCCATTTCATCTCCCAATGCGTTAACCATGGTGGGCTATGTTGGCGCCATCTCTGCATTGATTGCTGCGCTAATCGCCTGCACACAAACAGATATTAAAAGGGTGCTGGCCTATTCAACCATGACGCAGATAGGGTTTATGATGTTTGCATTGGGCGTTTCAAAATATGGGGAGAAGATGGATTGGGTTATACCGCTTCTATGTTCCATTTGTTTACGCATGCTATGTTTAAAGCTTTGTTGTTTTTAGGCGCAGGCGCAGTGATACATTATATACACAGCAACGAAATGAAAGACATGGGCGGATTGAGAAAATATTTGCCCATCACCCACATTACATTTTTAATTGCCTGCCTGGCCATTGCAGGCGTGCCGCCATTTGCAGGCTTCTTTAGTAAAGAAGAAATTTTGCTGGCTGCTTATGAGCATAACCCAACCATTTACTGGATAGCATTGATCACATCAGGCTTAACTGCCTTTTACATGTTCAGGTTGTACTTTAATATATTCTGGAATAAGCAAGCACATGTACACGGAGAGCATAAGGGCGAAGGCGGTTTTGCAATGATGATGCCGTTGGTTTTATTAGCTGTTGGTGCAGCAGTTGCCGGTTTCATTCCATTCGGACATTTTGTTAGCTCTGATGGAAAAAGACTGGAAACGGCTTTTCACCTGCAGTTTTCCATAGCGCCTGTTGCATTGGGACTGGCAGGTATCTTTATTGCCATGTGGATGTATAAAACAGAAAACAATAAACCAGATAAGTTTGCTTCATCGCTGAACGGATTATATAAAGCTGCTTATCATAAATTTTATATTGATGAGATCTACACCTTCATCACTAAGAAAATAATTTTTAATTTAATAGGCCGCCCGGCAGCATGGATTGATAAAAATATTGTGGATGGATTGGTGAATGCAACGGGCAATGGTACAAAAGATATTTCAGAAATAATAAAAGGAGTTCAATCGGGTAAAGTACAGCAATATGCTATTTACTTTTTGGTAAGTGTAATTGGCCTGGCTTTACTGTTTATTTACTGGTGGAAATAGAAATTTGATTCAATAACAAAGCATGAATTTATCGTTACTGATATTATTACCATTACTGACCGCAGTAGCTGTGTTGCTGATGCGGAACGCCAAACAGGTTAAAGTGGCAGCATTGGCCGGCGCAACAGCACAGTTTGCATTGGCTTTTGTTTTACTTTTTGCTTACTATAAAGAGCGTGCAACAGGTAATGCTGTGCAGATGTTGTTTGAGCAGCGGTATAACTGGTTTCCATCCTGGAATATCAGTTTTCATCTGGGAGTAGATGGAATTTCTGTAGCAATGATCTTATTAACTGCTTTTGTTGTAATAGCAGGTGTGCTGGTTTCCTGGAACGTAACCAAAATGACCAAAGAATTTTACTTCCTGCTTATTTTATTAAGTATGGGCGCTTATGGATTTTTCATTTCGCTCGACCTGTTCATTTTATTTTTCTTTCTGGAAATAGCAGTTATACCAAAATACCTGCTCATTGGTATCTGGGGCAGTGGTAAAAAGGAATACAGCGCCAACAAACTGGCGTTGATGTTGATGGGCGGATCTGCGTTGGTGTTGGTGGGTATTGCTGGGAATTTATTTTCAAGCAGCCTGCGTACTTTTGATCTGTTGGAATTATCGCAACTGAATATTCCTGTACAAACACAGATGATCTGTTTTCCATTATTGTTTGTTGGCTTTGGTGTATTTACAGCATTGTTTCCCTTTCATACCTGGGTGCCCGATGGTCACTCGTCGGCACCAACTGCGGGTTCTATGTTTCTGGCAGGTATTTCTATGAAACTGGGTGGCTATGGTTGTTTGCGTGTGGCTACTTACATCATGCCTGATGGAGCAAAGGAATATGCCAATATTATCATTGTACTTTCTGCCATTGCTATTTTATATGGTGCCTTTGCCACCATGATGCAGAAGGATCTGAAATATATCAATGCTTATTCATCTGTAAGTCATTGTGGTTTTGTTTTATTGGGCATTGGCATGTTAACAAAAGCATCCATTATGGGTGCGGTGATGCAGATGGTATCTCATGGTTTAATGACAGCCCTTTTCTTTGCTGTTATTGGCATGATTTATGAACGAACACATACCAGGCAGGTAAATGAAATGGGTGGCTTGTTGAAAGTAATGCCCTTTCATTAACCGTTTTATTTATTGTTGGATTGTGTTCATTAGGTTTGCCGGGATTAAGTGGTTTTGTTGCAGAGATGACCATTTTTATGGGATCATGGGAACATGCTGATATTTTTCACCGGGTGGCTACCATTTTAGCCTGCATGTCAATTGTGGTAACCGCAGTATATATTTTAAGGGCCATTAGAAAAACGGCCATGGGGCCCATTAAAGAAGGGTTTGAAGGATTGAAGGATGCAAACTGGAATGAAAAACTGGCTGGAATCTTTTTATTGCAGGAATATTGGCAATTGGTATTGCGCCTTTCTGGCTCAAGAACTGGTAAGCCCGGGTGCAGAAGTAATTATGCAAAAAATGTCCCGGAATTTGGAACAAAAATAATTATGATGAATGATTTTTTCATATTGATGAAAATGAACTGGTAATACCGGTCATCATTTTCTATTCTGTTTATTAAAGTTGGCAAGGGTTAAAGAATGAAACCTGTTGCCCATATTCAGGTTTTGTTGTTGCTGAATTTTGCTTGCCGGTTCTTTTTGAATACAGGAAGGTCATTGTTTGAGGGATGTATGTATCAAACCAATGCATTGATTGTGTTGCAGAAAAATATTCTCAATCTGGGTGTTTACCTTGATTTCTTTGTTGTTTACCGACTGGTTGAAAAATGTGAACATCTTGCCGGAATTTTTTATGTTGATGTTATCGGCGTTACTGGGTATGTTCTTTATGATTTCCAGCGGCAACTTGTTGATGTTTTATTTAGCCTTGGAGCTGGCAACCATTCCGGTGGCAGCTATGGCTAATTTTGATCTTGGATAAAAATCTTCCGAAGCGGCCATGAAGATGATCTTGTCTTCAGCTTTTTCTTCAGGTATTTTATTGTTTGGCATTTCATTGATCTATGGCATAACCGGTTCTATCAGCTTTGCAGAATTTCCGCAGCCTGAATGGTAGTCCGTTGCAGATGATGGCTTTTGTATTTTGTTTACGGCTTTTGCCTTCAAATTATCCATTGTACCCTTTCATTTATGGACCGCAGATGTGTATGAAGGTTCACCATTTGCAGTCACGGCATTTTTATCGGTGATTTCCAAAAGGAGCTATTGCTTTTGATTTTTATTACCAGTTTTATAAAGTGTTTCAACCTATGCAGGCTACTTGGTATACACATGATGGTATTATCCATTCTTACCATGATGATTGGTAACTTATTTGCGTTGCGGCAGCAAAATATCAAACGGTTTCTTGCCTTTTCATCCATTGCACAGGTTGGTTTTATTTTGGTGGGTCTCAGCAGTAATTCATTACAGGGCAGTACTTCTGTTATTTATTTTATTTTCAATTTATATTTTTTCAAATCTTGCCGCTTTCGGAGTTGCCGGTTTGGTTTCTTTCTTTTCAGGAAAAGAAAACATTGATGATTATAAAGGCTTCTATCAAACCAATCCATTTTTGAGTTGGATATTGGCACTAGCTTTGTTTTCTTTAGCAGGCATACCGCCTACTGCCGGATTTTTTGGTAAATTGTTTTTGCTCACCGCTGGCGCCTCTACTGGCACCTATTTATTTATTGGCATCGCAGCGGTAAATATGATTATTTCACTCTACTATTACCTGCGGGTAATCAGGGCAGTATTTATGGATAAAAATGAAACGCCGGTGGAAAATCTACATGAACCAGTACCAAGATGGGACTTCTATTTGTGGTGCCGATATTGTAGGTTGGTTTTTCAGTTCCTTTTATGATTATATACTCAGCTTAATACAATAGAAAACTAAAGAATATCATTCATGGCAATAAATAAAAATCACGAATTTGAAGAGCTTGATGGTATCAAATGCGGTATCATTGAAAAGCTGTGAGTCAGGATGACATTCCTTATTATGAAGATGTCAGCTAGCTGCATTTCAATTTTACAGACGTATTTTAGTTAATTTCTCAACCATCTTTTGGTTTTAATTTCTGCAGAATATCCCTGTCATTTTAATGATAACAATCACCATTTCAGGTGAGTCATGTTTTAAAATTAAAAGCAAACATGCCATATTATATTATTACGATTAAAACACAAAATCATGGCAAAATCAACAACAGCCGGAAAGTATGTTTACTTCTTCGGCGGCGGCAACTCCGATGGAAATGAATCAATGAAAAACCTGTTGGGTGGCAAAAGGAGCCAATCTTGCAGAGATGGCGGGCATCAAAACTCAGGATTACCGGTACCTCAGGTTTACGGTCCTTTTCTGAAGGTTTGCATATTTTTATGACAATAAAACTATCCAAAATTTTAAAAACCAGGTAGAAGAATCATGTTCAAAATGGAAAAACAGCATTAAAATTTGGTGATGAAAATCACTGCTGGTATCTAACGTTTCGGAGCCAGGCGTAGTATACCGGGTATGATGGAAACGGTATTGAATGTGGGGCTTACAGATAAAACGATTGGCGGATTGATCGCTCAAAGCGGCGACGAACGTTTTTGCATATGATGCATACCAGCGCCTGATCATGATGTATACCGATGGAATGATGGAAAGGTTCGTTGAAGTAAAAGCAAAGGCATCCGCAAACTGATGGAGTGAAAAGCTGGAGCATATCAAGCGAAAACAAGGATATACACCAGTGATACAGATATGCTACAGTTGATGAATTAGGAAAGAACTCGTTGATGATTAGCAGGGGGCGTTCGAAAAATGCTGGGTACTGAATTTCCTGATGATCCCTGGAAACAGATATTGGGGCGGCATTGGCGCCGTAATTTAACAGCTGGAATGGTAAACGTGCCATTGAATACCGAAGGATCGAAAAAATTCGATTGGATAGAATGTTTCTGCTGTAAATGTGGATCCGATGGTGTTTGGTAATATGGGTACCGATAGTTGTACCGGAGTATTTGCCTTACGGAATCCAGGAAACGGAGAAAATAAATTTTATGGCGAGTACCTGAGTAATGCATTAGGTGAAGATGTGGTGGCTGGCATACGCACACCGGCACCGGTGAATCAATATTCGATGAATGACCAGAGCAAACAACTTATTTCGCTGGAAAAAGTAATACCTTCGCTGTACAAAGAATTATACAGTTATCCAAAAGAACTGGAACAACATTACAAGGATATGCAGGATATTAGATTACCATTGAAAAGAGAGAAGCTGTACATGTTGCAATGCCGTGTTGGTAAACGCAATGGTGTGGCCGCCGTTAGAATAGCTGCAGAAATGCACAAGGAAAAACCGATTGATGCTGGAACGGCTTTGTCATTGCAGGTGAGGCCAAATCAATTGGTTGAATTGTTGCTCCAAATGATCGATCCTAAAGTAGAAATAGTTACCAAACCTATTGCAAAAGGATTGCCTGCCGGTCGGGTGGTGCCGTGGGCGTGTGGTGTTTACATCTGATGAGGTAGCCTGGGCAATAAGGTGAAAAAGTAATTTTAGTTAGAGAAGAAACATCGCCCGAGGATGTGGATGGAATGCATAAGGCGCAGGCTATTCTTACAACCAAGGGTGGCATGACATCGCATGCGGCATTGGTAGCACGTGGCTGGGGCAAATGCTGTATTGTTGGCTGCTCAGATATTGAGATACATGCTGACACCAAAACATTTCACGCAAAGAACGGCGAGATCATCAAAGAAGGTGACTGGCTAAGTCTGAACGGAACCAAGGGCCTGGTATATGAAGGTACCCTGGCATTAACAGAGATCGACCTGGATAAAAACCAATCTTACAATTACCTGATGAAACTGGTTGATAAGATAAAACAGATCGGTGTACGTACCAATGCCGAAACTCCGGAAGATGCAGCACATGCTAAGAAATTTGGAGCTGAAGGTATTGGCTAGTTCCGCACCGAAC